>CAZALE010000086.1:0-1007 GCA_964486055.1 uncultured Blastocatellaceae bacterium | reverse complement strand
GTAGGCGTAGCGCACCCCGGAGGAAAATCTACGCATGAGGTCCAGGGTGGCTTTCCGGTCTTCTCCGGAGGGGAAGACGAGGAGGGCCTGGACTCCGGTGAAGGCTTTCGCCCTCTTCTGGGAGGTACGCTCGCGCGCGGCTTTAGGCTTGGCCTTCACCTGGGGCCTCCTGTGAGGGAGTATACCGGTTCGCGGTTTTCGCCTTGTGGGAACTCGCTAAAGTGAAGCGGCGGGAAGCGAAGGTGTGTGGGCGTTGGGGTGAAGTAATGTGCGCTATTTCCCAACTGTTTGCACCTCCTTTCCTGAAGCCGCTTGCCTGAAGCCGAAAAGCCTGCCTTGGCGGTGTCCCTTATCCCACCCCCCTTCGGGCGCTGGTGCCCCGGGGCACCAGGTAGACCGGCACCCGCTGGCCCCTAGGCGTGCCCCCCTGCATGGCCTCTTTGAGCAGGAGGACCGCCTCTTGGGCGATGGTGGGGATGTCCTGGTGAACCGTGGTGACCTTGCGCTCCAGGTCCGGCAGGTCGTCGTAGCCCACCAGGCTCACGTCTTCAGGCACCCTTAGGCCGAGGTCCTCGAGGGCCGCCCAGGCGCCCAGGGCCATCTCGTCCGAGGCGGCGAAGAGGGCGGTGAAGCGCAGGCCTTCTTCCCAGGCCCGCCGCACCGCCCGGTAGGCGGCGAGGGCTTCAAAGTTCCCGTCCAGGACCCTTTCGGGGCGGAAAGGGAGGCCGGCTTCCAGGAGGGCCCTCTTGTACCCCAAAAGGCGGTCCCGCCCCGCCTGGTGGTGCAGGTGCCCGGTGAGGAGGGCGATCTCCCTGTGGCCTAGCTCCAGGAGGTGCCGGGTGGCTTGGTAGCCCCCCTCCGTGTCGTCGGGGGCCACCCAGAACACCCCGGGGTAGGTGCCGATGAGAACAAAGGGGGTTCCCCTGGCCTGGAGGACTTCGATCCGCGGGTCGTGGTCGTGGGCCCCGAGGAGCAGGTAGGCGCGGGCTTCGGCCAGGGGCAGGCCG
>CAZALE010000085.1:0-1024 GCA_964486055.1 uncultured Blastocatellaceae bacterium | reverse complement strand
ACCTTTCCCCCCACTGCCCCCGCCAAAAGTGCCCCCAAAAGCCCGGCCGAGCCGCTAAGGAACCTCATTCCACCCCCTACCCGGCCCAGCAGGGCATCCGGGGCCAAGGCTTGCCTTAGCACCACCTCCTGCACTCCCAAAAGGATAGCGCTTATCCCCAGGAGGGCTACGAGGAGTAGACCCAGGGGAAGGGGGGGCTTGAGGAGCAAACCTAAGATGGCCCCAGCGTCCATAAGGAAAAGGAGACTGAGCACCTTTTGCGGCCTTTTGCCTTTAAGTTTCCCTGCCAAAAGCCCCCCTAAGGCCCCGCCCAAGGAGAAGGCGGTGCTGAGGAGCCCATACCCTACGGGTCCGTACCCGACCTCGAGGGCCCAAAGGGGAAGGAGGGCGAAGGGCATGACCCGAAGGAAGCTGGCTCCAAGGACCGTTCCGGCTAGCCGACGAAAGAAGGCTTCCTGGTACAGCCACCTCAGGCCGGCCAGCACCCCCGGGGAAGCTTTTCCAAGGGGCGGTATGGGAGGGAGCCTAGCGGCGAAGTGAAGGGCCATAAAGCCTAGCGCGCCCCCGAGCAAAAAGGGCCAGGAGGGGTTCTGGACGAAGAGGAAGGCGCCCAAGGGGGTGCCGAGAAGGTCGGCAAGGAGGCTTGCCGTGTAAAGACGCCCATGGGCCTTCTCCCGTTCCTGCGGTACGAGTCTAGGGACCAGGACCCGGACCTCCAGAAGGAGCTCAAGGATATTGCCTACCAGGTAAAGGCCGAGAAAGGTCCATGGACCAATGAGGCCGAGGTTTATTCCTAAAAGAAACCGCAGGAGACTGCCGGAGAGAAGCCCGAAGGTGAGGGCTTTTTTGCGGTCCGTCCGATCCAGAAGGTAGCCTGTGAAGAGGGCTAAGACGGAGGCACCCCAACCGATGGCGTGTTGCAGGCCAAGGTAGAAGGGGTTGTCTAAGCGAGCGAGGTAGAGGGAGGCCGCAGTGCCTACGGCCCCCCCAGCACAGCTGGCCAAAAACAGGATCGTGGCTAATA
>CAZALE010000084.1:0-1045 GCA_964486055.1 uncultured Blastocatellaceae bacterium | reverse complement strand
CGATCGGCTGGCGGCGAGCCCGGGCTTCCTCCACGTGAGGGCCGAGGCGGAAATACGCGTTCACGGTGGAAAAATCCATCCCCCCGAATTCGAAATTGACCGCCGGTCCGGGTGTGGACATCCCTCGCCTCCAGGAGCGGGTTCCCGAAACCTGCAACCCGAATGGGGAAGGGGTGGCAAACACCGGCCGGCTATAGGCCGGATGATCGTGCTTCCAGCTCCGCAACAATGACCTCCGGCGTTTTATAGGGAATCACATGCTCGATCGCCCGGAAGTGATCATCGTAGGCCACGATCGCCGTGCAGCCTGCGATATGGGCGGCAATCGCATGTGGGAGATCCGTCGGATCTCTCAACGCTGCGAAGAGCCTGGCCCGGAGCAGCTTCTCCTCGCGGCGAGGGATCGGCACATAAAGCAAGCGGGTGCTCAAAAGCGCGAGGAAGGCCTGACGGGCAAATTCGCTGCCCGCTTCCCAGTTCGGCTCCGTGCGGGTGATCGCGATGACCAGCAGCTCATGGAGCGCGTAGAAGGAGGTCACTGCTTTAACCGCGCCCTGGTCGATGAGCTGGAATAGCTTCGAAACCGCCTCAAATCGTGTGGGCTCCAGTTTCCGGGCCAGCGTGAAGACCAGCAACACGGAGGTATCCAGATAGATCAACGGGTCCTCTCCGTCGAAGCGGGTGTTCCGGTTTCCGCTGCAGGAGGCAACAGGAGGATCTTCAACAACTCATGGGATAGCAGCAATGCCAGAGGCACGATGGCCTCAGAGAAAATGCGCTCGGCGCTTTCTTTGCGCCCTTCATGAAGGATCTCATCGAACGATTTCCCTTTCAAATACTCGGAGAAATCTTCAAGCGCCATAATCCGCCTCCGGATTTCGATAGCCAGACAGGGTCCATGCCTGCGTTACGTTTCAGTCATCGCGTATACCGTCGGCCCATGGGGATGATGCTCACGGGAGGAGAAAGCTCCTCTCTTACCTTAACATAAAGCCCTGGATTTCACCAGGAATGGGTGGGTGGGTCGGCCGGGGCAGCCCGAAGG
>CAZALE010000083.1:0-1046 GCA_964486055.1 uncultured Blastocatellaceae bacterium | reverse complement strand
GCCCTCGGCAAGCGGGCGGACCTGGTGGTGCTGGACGAGGGCCTGCGGGTGGAGGCGGTGTACCTGGGGGGGAAAAGGGTCTAAGCACCCCGCCGCGGCGGAGCCCCAAAAAGAAGCTTTCCAAGCCTTGTTTCGGGCAACCCGTGTCGCACAAGCAACTTGCACCCACTTAATCCCACCCCCGAGTCGGCCTCCGCTGCGTGGTGGAATTTCGGCCGCGGCGCGGTTGATTTTCAGCCAAGACCCGGCTAAGATGGGCCGTGTTCCCCAGGTATCTGGCTGAGCCCATTAAGCGCGCCCTCGAGGACCGCCCCGTGGTCCTCCTCCTCGGGGGGAGGCAGGTGGGGAAGTCCACCCTGGCCCAGGCCCTGGTGGCGGAAGGGCGCCTGGACCGCTACCTCACCCTGGACGACCTGACCCTCCTCGCCGCCGCCCAGCTGGACCCCCAGGGGTTCCTCTCGGGCCTCCAGGGTCGGGTGGTCCTGGACGAGGTGCAGCGGGCCCCGGACCTCTTCCTCCCCCTGAAGGCCCTGGTGGACCGGGACCGGCGCCCCGGGCGCTTCCTCCTCACGGGCTCGGCCAACGTCCTGGCTCTGCCCCGGGCCGCCGAGCACCTGGTGGGCCGCGTAGCCCTCTTCACCCTCTGGCCCCTCTCCCAGGGGGAGCTGGAGGGCCGGAAGGAGGGGTTTCTGTCCGCCCTCTTCGCCGAGGAGGTGCAAACAGTTGGGAAATAGCGCACACCCCTTCACCCCAGCGCTCGCACACCTTCGCTCCCCGTCGCTTCACTTTGGCAAGTTCCTACAACGCAAAAGCCGCGAACCGCTATACTCCCTCCCAGGAGGCCCCAGGTGAAGGCCAAGCCCAAAGCCACGCGCAAGCGCACCTCCCAGAAGAGGGCGAAGGCCTTCACCGGAGTCCAGGCTCTTCTCGTCTTCCCTTCTGGAGAAGACCACAAGGCCACCCTGGACCTCATGCGCAGGTTCTCCGCTGGCGTGCGCTACGCCTACAACCGCCTTCTGGAAGGGAAGCCCAGGGAGGAGCTCAAA
>CAZALE010000082.1:0-1055 GCA_964486055.1 uncultured Blastocatellaceae bacterium | reverse complement strand
GAGCCCCTGAGGCTCGCCCACCTGGAAGCCCTCCGCGCCCTCCGCGCCTTAGACTGAGGGCCGTGGAGGCCACGAAGCCTAACCCCGTCTACCGGGCCGCCTGGTGCCTGGCCCGGTCCCTCCTTCACCTCCTCTTCGGCTACCGGGTGGAGGGGGCAGAAAGGGTGCCCCCAAGGGGCCCGGTGATCCTGGCGGCCAACCACCTCTCCATCCTGGACCCCATCGCCATCGGGGCCGGGGTCAGGCGGCCGGTGAGCTTCCTCGCCCGGGCGGACGTCTTCCGGCTCCCCCTTCTCTCCTGGCTCCTTCCGCGCCTCTACGCCATCCCCGTGGAGCGGGGGGCGGGGGACCTCGCCGCCATCAAAAACGCCATTCGGGCCCTGGAAAAGGGGATGGCCTTCGGCATCTTCCCCGAGGGCACCAGGAGCCGCACCGGAAAGCTCCAGCCCTTCAAAACCGGGGTGGCGGCCATCGCCCTGCGCACGGGCGCCTCGGTGGTGCCCGTGGCGGTCACGGGCACGGAGGAGGCCTGGCCCGTGGGGAGGAAGCTCTTCCGGCTCCGCCGCCCCATCCGGGTGGTCTACGGGGAGCCCATCCCCGTTCCAAGGAAAAGCAAGGTCACCCACCAGGAGCTGGAAAACCTCACCCGGGAGGTAGAGGCCCGGGTACGGCAACTTCTCCCCCCCCGGTACCGCTAGAGCCAATGCTTTCGTTATCACACATAGCTACACACAGGTATAGAAATGGCCAAGGGTATTGCGGGAGGCTCTTGAGGCGTGATATAGTCCGCCCGGAAGGGAAAAGGGGAAGGAGGTGAAGAATGGCAGCAAAGAAGACGGTAACCAAAGCGGATCTGGTGGATCAGGTGGCCGCCGCCACCGGGCTCAAAAAGAAGGACGTCAAGGCCGCGGTGGACGCCTTTTTGGGCAAGGTGGAAGAGGCCCTGGCGGGCGGCAACAAGGTGCAGCTCACCGGCTTCGGCACCTTTGAGGTGCGCAAGCGCAAGGCCCGCACCGGCGTGAAGCCCGGCACCAAGGAGAAGATCAAGATCCCCG
>CAZALE010000081.1:0-1071 GCA_964486055.1 uncultured Blastocatellaceae bacterium | reverse complement strand
TGGTGAAGGTCTTCGCCTGGTACGACAACGAGTGGGGCTACGCCAACCGGGTGGCCGACCTGGTGGAGCTCGTCTTGAAGAAGGGGGTTTAGATGCGAACCCTTTTGGACCTGGACCCTAGGGGCAAGCGGGTCCTGGTGCGGGTGGACTATAACGTCCCCATCCAAGGGGGGAAGGTCCAGGACGAGACCCGCATTCTGGAAAGCCTCCCCACCCTGCGCCACCTCCTCGCCGGGGGGGCTTCCCTCGTCCTCCTCTCCCACCTGGGCCGCCCCAAGGGGCCTGACCCCAAGCACTCCCTGGCCCCGGGGCGGGAGGCGGAGGCCTTAAGGCCCGGGGAGGTCCTCCTTCTGGAGAACGTGCGCTTTGAGCCGGGGGAGGAGAAGGACGACCCCGAGCTTGCCGCCCGCTACGCCAGGCTCGGGGAGGCCTTCGTCCTGGACGCCTTCGGGAGCGCCCACCGGGCCCACGCCAGCGTGGTGGGGGTGGCGAGGCTCCTCCCCGCCTACGCGGGCTTCCTCATGGAGAAGGAGGTGAAGGCCCTCTCCCACCTTCTCCAGGACCCGGAAAGGCCATACGCCTTGGTCCTGGGCGGGGCCAAGGTCTCGGACAAGATCGGGGTCATTGAGAGCCTCCTTCCCCGCATAGACCGCCTCCTCATCGGCGGGGCCATGGCCTTCACCTTCCTCAAGGCCTTGGGGAAAGAGGTGGGGAAGAGCCTGGTGGAGGAGGACCGGCTGGAGCTGGCCAAGGACCTCTTGGGGCGGGCCGAGGCCTTGGGGGTGAGGGTCCACCTGCCCCAGGACGTGGTGGCGGCGGAGCGCATAGAGGCGGGGGTGGAGACCCGCTTCTTCCCCGCGGACGCCATTCCCATCCCCTATATGGGGCTAGACATCGGCCCCAAGACCCGGGAGGCCTTCGCCCGGGCCCTGGAGGGGGCGAGGACGGTTTTCTGGAACGGGCCCATGGGGGTCTTTGAGGTGCCTCCCTTTGACGAGGGGACCCTGGCCGTGGGGCGGGCCATTGCGGACCTGGAGGGCGCCTTCACCGTGGTGGGCGGGGGGGATTCGG
>CAZALE010000080.1:0-1107 GCA_964486055.1 uncultured Blastocatellaceae bacterium | reverse complement strand
GGAGACGGCCACCTTCCAGGAGGCCTCCCCTTGGAGGGGAAACCGCTCCTCCCCTACCTGGAAGGCCTCCTCCACCACCCCGGAGGCGCGGGCGGTCCCCCCCTCCTTTAGAAGCCGGGCCAGGTTGATCCTCGTCACCTTGGCGTAGTCCATCCTTACGAGTATAGCGCGGAAAGCCCGCCCTTCCTAGGGCATAAACTTCCCGAGCAACGCATAGGGCTTTCTGGTACCCTCTGGGCCATGGAGCGCGTGGCCGTCTTGGGCTTGCCCATGGACCTCGGGGCGGGAAGACGGGGCGTGGACATGGGGCCCTCCGCCCTCCGCTACGCCCGGCTTCTGGAAGAGCTCGAGGCCTTGGGCCTGGCCGTGGAGGACCTGGGAGACGTGCGGGTGCCCCTGGCCGAGACCCTGAGGAAGCGGAAGGGCCCCTACCTGGAGGAGATCCGCCAGGCGGCCCTGGAACTCCGGGACCGGCTTAGGGGGCTTGAGGGGGTCTTCCCCATCGTCCTCGGGGGGGATCACTCCCTTTCCATGGGCTCGGTTTCCGGGGTGGCCCGGGGGCGGATCGGGGTCATTTGGGTGGACGCCCACGCGGACTTCAACACCCCCGAGACGAGCCCTTCCGGAAACATCCACGGCATGCCCCTGGCGGTGCTTTGCGGCCTGGGCCACCCGCGGCTCACCGAGGCCTTCCAGGCGGTGGACCCTAGGGACGTGGTCCTCATCGGGGTGCGGAGCCTGGACCCCGGGGAAAAGCGTCTCCTCAAGGAGATGGGGGTCCGGGTGTACACCATGCACGAGGTGGACCGCCTGGGGATGGCCCGCATCGCCGAGGAGACCCTGGCCTACCTGGAGGGGCTTCCCCTCCACGTCTCCCTGGACGCGGACGTTCTGGACCCCACCCTGGCCCCCGGAGTGGGCACCCCGGTGCCCGGAGGGCTCACCTACCGGGAGGCCCACCTCCTCATGGAGGTTCTGGCCCATTCGGGGAGGGTGCGAAGCCTGGACCTGGTGGAGGTGAACCCCATCCTGGACGAGAAGAACCGCACGGCGGAGATGATGGTGGGCCTGGCCTTGAGCCTTCTCGGCAAGCGGATCCTCTAGCGG
>CAZALE010000079.1:0-1134 GCA_964486055.1 uncultured Blastocatellaceae bacterium | reverse complement strand
CCTCTTGTCTTCTTTACAGGGCCGTGCCCTGGATTACACTGGGGTTTTGCCCTTTTCTCGGAAAAGTCTCCAGTTGAGATGAACCTTCATAGCTCTTAAGCTTCCTAGCCAACTGATGTCAACAGGCAGACGAAAATTGCCACCGCTTATAACCCCGTAATTGGTTGACTGGTACCCCACGTTCACCATAGTCATGGTTATTATTTCGAGTTGGCCGGCTGTTGCCCGACAGCCCGGCTCAGCGACGGCGCGCGATAAAATTGGATGTAACACACAACATGGTCATACGGTGACTCCGGATGCAATGGTTGTTTAACGATAACTGCCTACCCAAGACCCAAAGGAATTCGCACACGTATTATCCACACATTAGCAGACATCATAAGCACGGCAGGTCTCAAGGAAATTGCCATCGAGATCCTTGAACGTGAAGTAGGTACCGCCGTCGCTATCAACGACTTCTCTGACAGTCAGACTGTGACCGCTTAGCAAGACCTGGATCCCCTCGCATCGGCGACCGCGAAGATAGGAATTGAACGCCGTCGTGTTATATGTGCTTGCCGTCCGGAGGGCTTCGCTCTGACCATAGGTGGTGAAGGTAAGTTTCGTCTCGATCTCGCCGTAGTCCACCACCAGCCGGATGATGCCCATCTTGACCATCTCTTTGAGGAGCTTGTAGCGGTTGCCGGCGATGATCTCGCGAACCTTGTCGGTGATAGTCTTGACATCATTCTCACTTACCTTATTGTCCCCACCGGTTGGGGACCAGTTTGGCAACCCCACCTTGTCCTTAATCTTCGTAATTTCCTTTGGCCCATCGCCCGTTGTAGTTTCTGTGAGCGTCACACCTTTCCAAACCAGCGTCGCGTGTGCTTGTGGGTCTGGATAGTTAGTGGGATTATCTGCGACATCTTTAGCGGGTCCTGGAAGGTTTGTTGTGAGCCAGTCCCAGACCTCTTCGCCGCTCACGAGATTCTTGTTCTCGGCAACATACTCTTGCAGAGTCTTTGCCGTAGCAGCGACCAGTTCGCTGTATGCCTCCATCTGGCGCAGGGTTGCGCCCAGGAGCGCATCGAAGACATCCTTCACCAGTTTAGCGGTGAATTCGGGGAAGCCAATTTCCCCAAGCCGAGT
>CAZALE010000078.1:0-1170 GCA_964486055.1 uncultured Blastocatellaceae bacterium | reverse complement strand
CCGTTCCGGCCCCAGGCGGTGGGCGGCGGCCTTGAGGGTGGCCACCAGGCGCATGAGGGGCTTGTCCAGGCCGAAGACGGCGTCCTTCCCCCCCTCAAAGGGGTCGTCAAAGAAGCGGTAGTGGAGGAGCTTCTCCTTGAAGAGGGTGTACTCCTCCACCCCCTGGGCCAGGATCATGTCGTAAACCCTCTGGAAGCTGGTCCTCAGGGGCCTCGGGTCCTCCTTGAGGAGGCGGAGGTAGTCGGCGAAGGAGCCCTCCCAGCTGAGGGCCCGGTAGGCCTCGAGGTCCTGAAGGCGGCGGATGCGCTCCAGCTCGTTCATGAAAGACCCTCCTCCATAGGGCTAGGCGCCGCTTTGGATAGGTATAGGCCCATTATAGCAGGCCCAGGAGGGAAAATGTGGCCTCGGCCCTGGCCGAGGGTGGGAGGAAAGTGGACCTTAAAAGGTTAGGTCCGCCTCAGGGCTGGCCTCCGCGGGCGAGCTCGTAGAACCCGCGGGCGTTGTGGAGGAAGTGGGCCAAGACCCCAGGCAGGAGGCTTCCCGTGAGGAGGTAGGCGAGGCCCAGGAGGAGGCCCGCCGCCCCGGCGTAGAGGGTGTAGGCCAGGGCCTTCCTGGGAGCGGGGTGGAGGAGGGCGAAGAGGAGGGCCTGGAGGACCACCGCCCAGGGCCCCACCTTGAGGGCAAGGAGGTTTTGGGCGAAGCCCCGGAAGAAGACCTCCTCGGCCAGGCCCGAGAGGAAGGCCAGGAAGAGGAGGATAGGGGGGCCTGCCCCCGCCTGCCGCAGGGCCAGGCCCAGTTCCCGGTGGAGGCGCTCCGCCTCCTGGAAGGACCCGGGGAAAAGGCGCTGGAAAAGGAGCTCCAGGCCCGCCAGGGCGAGGAAGAGGAAAAGCCCCAGGAGGGTTTCCCCGAAGGGGTGCTTCCCCACCGTGGGAAAGCCCCAAAAGAGCATCCCCCCTCCTCCCAGGAGGAGAAGCCCTCCCTGCAGGAGGAGGAGGAAGCGGAAGGGCCCCGGCACTACCCCTGCCCCAGGGAGAAGCCCTGGTCCAAAAGCCGCTTGGGGTAGGCGCGGAAGGCGAGGAGGGTTTCCGTGCGCTCCACCCCTTCCAGGGCCAGGATCCCCTGGGTCACGGCCTCGTCCAGCTCCTCGAGGTCCTTCAAGCGCAGGAGGGC
>CAZALE010000077.1:0-1193 GCA_964486055.1 uncultured Blastocatellaceae bacterium | reverse complement strand
AAACCCTACTCAATAATTTCTGTAACGGTACCGGCGCCTACAGTTCTTCCGCCTTCTCTTATAGCAAATCTCAATCCCTTCTCCATAGCTATCGGCGCTATCAACTCAACTTCCATCTGCACATTGTCGCCTGGCATAACCATCTCTACCCCATCAGGTAACTTAACTGTACCTGTAACATCCGTCGTCCTAAAATAAAACTGCGGCCTATAACCACTGAAAAACGGTGTGTGCCTGCCTCCTTCCTCCTTCGTCAATACATACGTCTCTGCCTTGAATTTCGTATGTGGCGTTATGCTCCCAGGCTTCGCTATCACTTGACCCCGCTCTATAGCCTTCCTCTCTATACCCCTTAACAATAACCCTACGTTGTCTCCTGCTACCCCCTCATCCAATATCTTCCTAAACATCTCTACTCCTGTCACCACCGTGCTCTGCGTCGGCCTTAACCCTACTATCTCCACCGCATCATTCACCTTTATCTTCCCCCTCTCTATCCTACCTGTCGCTACAGTGCCTCGCCCCTGTATCGTAAATATATCCTCCACCGGCATCAAAAACGGCTTGTCTATCTCCCTCTCAGGCGTCGGTATGTAACTGTCTACCGCTTCCATCAACTCCATTATCTTCTGCTCCCACTTCTCCTCCCCATTCAAAGCTCCTAACGCAGATCCACGTATCACCGGTATCTCATCACCAGGAAATTCATATTGACTCAATAACTCCCTCACCTCCAACTCAACCAACTCCAATAACTCCTCATCATCCACCGCATCCACCTTGTTCATAAATACTACCATCGCCGGTACCCCCACCTGACGCGCCAACAAGATGTGCTCCCGCGTCTGCGGCATCGGCCCATCCGTCGCCGCTACCACCAATATAGCCCCATCCATCTGCGCCGCTCCCGTTATCATGTTCTTCACATAGTCCGCATGACCAGGACAATCTACGTGCGCATAATGCCTCTTCTCCGTCTCATACTCAACATGCGCCGTCGCTATCGTTATCCCTCGCTGCCTCTCCTCAGGCGCATTGTCTATCGTCTCAAATGACCTATATTGCACCTTCGGATTCCTCTTCGATAACACCTTCGTTATCGCTGCCGTCAACGTCGTCTTCCCATGATCCACATGCCCTATCGTCCCTATGTTCACATGCGGCTTGCTTCTGTCAAACCTCTCTTTGCTCAT
>CAZALE010000076.1:0-1213 GCA_964486055.1 uncultured Blastocatellaceae bacterium | reverse complement strand
ACTCATAAAGAAAATTAACTTTTATCGCCAGTCCTTCAGCCAAATGCTCACGCGGAACACTGAACAAAACTGATTCACCAGGTTTCATAAGTTCCAACGGACAGCTACCCTCTGGATCAGTTGATAACGGAGTTTCTTCACAATTGCCTGATTTTTCATATCTTTCAACTTCGTATGTAAGTTCTTTCTCTCCATATTCTTTGGGGACATCCCACATACAAACCCAGATTCGCCACTTAGAGTTATTATGAAGTCGTAACCAAACCCCTTTGTTGCTATCTCCAGTATGAAGTGGTTTACGATTGCCTTCACGTTCAAATCTGATATAAACACTGGGGCGATTCTTAATAATGCGCACATCCTTTGTGCTTGTCTCCCTTTTCTGAGCTTCAGTCGACACAGAAAAAACGAAGCAAACAATAATTGCCAACACGAATATTATTTTTTTCACCCTCTTTTACTCCTTTGCAGTTTTTTAGTTGGTGGTGGTTTAGGTGTAGGCGGGGTTAAGCCATAACCACCATTTTTTACGGGGACGGCGAGCCAACCCCGCACCGCGTTACTTCTAAGTGTTTCCTTATCAGGTCCCTCCCAGCTAGGATTCCAAATAGGATATTTTGCCCCGTCCTTTGCTGTTAAATTACGAACACTATCGGGAAACTGTGCTTCAAGAAATAGCGATTGAACCTCGAGTCCTCTAAACTCAAAGTCATATTTACTTTTGATATCACCAACAGTTTGGAAATAATCGACGTGACTACCTTCATGAGCAACTAATGCTTGAGAAGAATCACTATCTAGTGCCTTCCCATCAAAACGAACAGTTATTCTTTGAAGTCTCCCCTTATAGGCAAAGGTTCCTGTGGTCCGTGCGGCTGTTCCATCATTCTCGCTGAAAATTACAAAGACGCCATTATTTGTTTTCTTACCGGTTTCATCCTCGCCATAGGAATTTACCGCAGCTTCGGCCTTTTTATACTGTTTAGAATCCTTTCCATACTTCTCTTCAATTTTTTTGAGATAATCTTTTGCCTCGGCTAGTCTTTTTGCGAATTGCTCGCACTGATCTTTAGTTCCCTTACAAACATACATCCCTGTCGGATCTGTGTAGAACAACGGATTATTCAGGGCATATGCGTAACGATGCCAACTTTGCGGATCATCTGGTTCACCGGTCGAAAGTAAAGCGTCAGTTGTGGTGAAGCGTCCGTGA
>CAZALE010000075.1:0-1214 GCA_964486055.1 uncultured Blastocatellaceae bacterium | reverse complement strand
GCCAAGTTCGAAGTCGGCCAACATACCTTCCGCCATTGGTTCGATGGATTGGGCATGCTTCATCGTTTCACCTTCAAGGACGGCTTCGTCTCGTATGCAAACAAGTTCCTGCACAGCCGCGACTACCGCGAGAGCACATCGCAGGGCAAGATCACCATGGCAGGATTTGCCACCGACCCGTGCCGCTCGATCTTCAAACGCGTATTCTCCTTGTTCTTTCGCCAACCCTTCACGGACAACTGCAATGTCAACGTCGCTCGAATCGCCGATCACTACATTGCGATGACCGAAACGCCCCTCCCGATCGAGTTCGATCCCCACACGCTGAAAACGCTCGGCGTATTTGATTACGGCAAGGACAAAATGTCGGGGGCCATAACTACGGCCCATCCCCATTTCGACTTCGAGCGCTCGCTCACCATCAACTATATCGTCGAGTTATCGCGCATCAGCAAGTACAAAGTCTATTGCATCCCTGCAGGCAAGCTCGAGCGCGAACTGCTCGGAGTTGTGCCCGTGCGGGAGCCCGCCTACATGCATAGCTTCGGCATGACGGAAAATTATGTCATCCTGGCCGAGTTCCCGCTGGTGGTGAACCCCCTGCGGTTGCTTCTGGCTGGCAAGCCGTTCATCGAAAACTACCAGTGGCAGCCGGGCCGCGGCACACGCTTCATCCTGGTGAACAAGCGCGATGGTTCGGTCAGATCTTACAACAGCGAGGCGTTCTTCGCCTTCCATCACGTCAACGCCTTCGAGAAAGGCGGCCACATCTTCGTGGATATCGCAGCCTACACGGATAGTTCCATCATCGAGGCCTTGTACTTGCAGCGGTTGTGCGCAGGAGATCCCGTCCCCCGCGCCGAGCTGCGCCGCTACCGCCTGCCGGCCAACGGCGCAACCGCCGACTATGAACTCCTGGCAACCGAATCCATCGAGCTGCCACGCATAAACTACAGGCTCAGCAACGCCAGAGACTACCGCTACGCGTATGGTATCAGCAGTCGTCAGGATCGCCCAACTGACTTCCCCAATCAGCTCGTGAAAGTAGATGTGCGGGAACGTAGCTCGAAAGTGTGGTGGCAGGAAAACTGCTACCCGGGGGAACCGGTCTTCGTCCCCGCTCCCCATTCCGCCGCCGAGGATGAGGGCGTCGTGCTCTCCATTGTGCTCAACGCCGCCGAGGGTAACTCCTTTTTACTCGTGCTCGATGCCGC
>CAZALE010000074.1:0-1215 GCA_964486055.1 uncultured Blastocatellaceae bacterium | reverse complement strand
TGATGTTGGAGTGGTACTCCCGCTTGGTGGCCACCCACCAGCCCCCCTTGCCCACGGCCCGGGCGAAGAGGGTGGCCGCGGTCTCTATGCCGCCCCCTTGAGGGCCGCCCACACGCCAGGTGAACTCGTCCATAAGGCCTCCTCCGTTCTCCGATACCCTACTCCTAATGGGCCGGGGTTGACTAGGGGCATTTACCCCCTCTACTTAGGGGATGCGGCCCGGAACCCCATCCGGGCTCACACCCTTTGGCTAGCCCGGGGAGCCCCTTGAGAACCCTTTGCCGGAGCCCCCGTGCGGCGCAACATGGGGTGGTATCACTCCTCCCGGTCGGCCTGGTGGAGCCGCCTCCCCCAGGGGCTTCGGGGGGCGTGGTGCTCCAGAACCAGGGCCCGCACCTTTGGGTCTTGGATCCGCTCTGCCCCATAGAGGGGATGGTGGCGGCGCACCTGAAAGGCCCCGAAAAGCCCCCGGCGCAAGGGGTAAGGGGGCACGGGCGGGGCGAAAAGCCCCGTGAGGACCCTTTCCAGGGGGCGGTAGGGCCTTAGGGCCTTTCCCGCGTCGTGAAGAAGGGCGGCCCGCACGGCGAAGGCGGGGGCCTCGGGGTGGGCCTTAAGGAGCCTCTTCGCCACCCGCACCGCGTGGGCCCGGTCCCGGGGGTCCATGGCCAGGTAAAGGGCCCGCTCGTCCTCGGCCAGAACCCCCAGGGCGAAGGCGTCGTCGGGAGCCTCGCAGGCGAAGAGGGCCCTAAGAAGCCGCCCAAGCCGCCAGAGGAGCCGAGGCATGGGCTAGATGAACTTCTTCAGCATGGTGGCGATCTCCTCGGGCTTCTTGGGGTCTATCTTGCCCTCGGAGACCTCGGTGGCGCAGATGTTTAGGAACTCGTGCAGGATCAGGGTGGCCGCCGCCTCCATGGCCTTTTTGGTGGCGGTCATCTGGGTGAGGACCTCGTCGCAGGGGCGGCCCTCCGCCACCATCTTCTGCAGGCCCCGCACCTGGCCCTCTATGCGCCGAAGCCGCTTGAGGATGTTCTCCACGGTCTCGCTTCCCAGCTCGGTGGTCCGGGTCATGGGAGCATTATATACCAGTACCCCCTATGTTCTCTTCGCTCAGCGGTTCCCCGGGCTCGGAGGGCTCCCTGGCCCCGCGCACCCAAAGGAGCCTGCCTCCCAGGAGGCGGGAGAGGCGGGCGAGGGCCGCCTTGGGGTCCTCGGCGG
>CAZALE010000073.1:0-1233 GCA_964486055.1 uncultured Blastocatellaceae bacterium | reverse complement strand
GGGCGGGAGGGGAATGTAAGCGCATACTTACATGGCCATTCTACCACCTTCCCTCCCCGGGTCAAGGGCCCGGTGTGGCATACTCTATTTGGAGGAACGCGATGAACCTACTGGACCGCATCGGCCGCCTCATCCGGGCGAACCTCAACGACCTCCTGCGCCGGGCCGAGGACCCGGAGAAGATCATTGAGCAGGCCCTTTTGGACATGAAGGAGGCCCTCAAGGAGGCCAGGGAGCAGGTGGCCGCCGCCATGGCGGAGCAAAGGCGCCTGGAGCGGGAGGTGGAAAGCCACCTGAAGGAGGCCGAGCTCTGGGAGGAGAAGGCCAAGGAGGCCCTGAAGGCCGGCCGGGAGGACCTGGCCAAGGAGGCCCTAAAGCGGAAGAAGCGGGCCTTGGACCTGGCGGAAGGCTTCAAGGGGCAGGCCGAGGAGCAAAAGGCCCTCCTGGACCGCCTCATGACCCAGCTCAAGGCCCTCGAGGCCAAGATCGACGAGGCCGAGGCCAGAAAGAAGCTCCTTCTGGCCCGCAAGAAGGGCGTGGAGGCTGCCGAGGCCGTGCGGCGCATGGAGTCCCGCCTGGACCAGCACCCCGCCCTGGAAGCCTTTGAGGAGATGGAGGCCCGGATCCTGGCCATGGAGGACCGGCACGAGGCCCTGAAGGCCCTGGACGGCCAGGACCTGGACAAGGAGCTCGCGGCCATCTCCGGGGAAAAGGAGCTGGAGGAGGAGCTCGCCCGCCTGAAGCGGGAGCTCGGCCAGTCCTAGCGGGGCATGCCCTGGGTTCTGGAGGCCCTCCTCCTCTTCGCCGCCCTCGCCCTCCTGGCCCTCCTTTGGCCCAGGCCCCAGGGGCTGGACTGGGCCAAGGCCCGGCTCAGGGGCCTGGTGGACTGGAAGGAGGTGGAGCGGGCCCTAAGGGAGCTGGACCGCCAGGAGAAGGAGCTGGAGGAAGGCCTCAGGGCGCCCCACCTCCTCCCGGAGGTCCGGGAGAGCCTGGAAGGGACCTTGAAGGCGGTGCGGGAGCAAAGGGAGAGGCTTTACGCCCTCCTGGAAAGCCTGGCGGCGGAGCGGACCCTCGCCGGGAAAGACCTCGAGGCGGCCAAGCGCCTGGAGGAGCGCCTCGCCGCCTTGCGGGAAGTGTTGGCCAGCCTACGGGGAAAAGGGGGGTAGACTCCGTACCATGAAGCGGTACCTCATGGCCCTCGCCCTCGCCCTCGCCGCCTGCGCCCCCCAGGTG
>CAZALE010000072.1:0-1255 GCA_964486055.1 uncultured Blastocatellaceae bacterium | reverse complement strand
ACAGCGGCTTAACTTGTACTCTTATTCAAGATCGGATCCTTTAAGATACATTGACCCAACAGGAGAAGACTTAGAAATCAAAGCCGAAACCGAGGAGGAAGCACGAAAGCGCCTAGAGTTACTTAAAAAGGGATTACAGGAAAAGGATCGTGACAAGATTAAGCTAGTTGTGGGTGATGGAAAGAACGGTTTTGCTAAAGGCGTTTTTGGTGTGGCTGTGGATCAAAAGTACAAGAGCAATTCAAAGAATTTTCAGATATTACAGAAAATAAGCGGCGACAAAAATGCTATCGTAGAATTGCGCTTCATAAAAAAGGACGAAGCTGTTCCTGCTTATTACGCCGAAATGAAAGGGAAAACTGCTGTTTTAGTATCCGTTAAAGAAAAAATAGGGACAGATTTTACATTTGGAGAACAAGAAGGCTTCGATTTTAGAGGTTGGACAACATATCCGCTCGACAATCCACCTAGCAATTTTGATTATCCAATTTATTCAAACGACCAAAAAACTAGGGTGAATATCTATGAAGAGCAAACCGATTTGGAAATAGTTGTCGTAATGTTCCATGAACTAGCAGCCCATGTTTATCTAAGCAATATAGGTCGAGAGCCACCAAAGGGTGCGCACGGAAGAAATGATGTTGAAAAAGAGGCAAAACGAGCTGAAGAGGAAGCTACTAGAAACTTCAATTCTAGTAGGAAAAAATAATGAGGCAAGCTATTATGAAAACCCTTAGAAGAACAAATGTAGTTTTGACCGGATTTTTATTGATTAACTGTTTCTTCATCGGTCCTCAGTTCCCTAGGATTAAGGCACAAGAATCCGAGCTCAGTTTGGCAGAACTGCCTGAGACAAGAAATTGTAGTCAACAAAACGACTTTTTTGAATGTTTATCAAAATATAATCCATTAAAGTTCGAAACTGGCGAATTGAAATGGTTTAAAACATCTGACTTAAAGAGGTTGGCTAAGAAGGTATCAAAGCCTAAGCCTGTTCACGCAAAGGGGACAACAATCGTTACAGTAGAGATTATAATTGACACAAGAGGCGAAGTTGTTTGCTCAAGAGCTACAAGTGGACATCCGTTGGTTCGAGTATCGACTCTTAATGCGATTGAAAAGTGGAAATTCAACCCTTATAAAGTTGACAAAAAGCCTACCGCTATTGCAGGAAGGATTTCATTCAAGTTTGAAGGTAATAAGGTTTACTTCTGAGAAATTGCAGTCAACAAAATTGTTGTTCTTTTAATATCGA
>CAZALE010000071.1:0-1260 GCA_964486055.1 uncultured Blastocatellaceae bacterium | reverse complement strand
TGGGAAGGCATCTTGACCGTGGGCACATGGCCTGACGGCAGGCAGAAGACCCGTTCCGTCTACGGCAAGACCAAGCAGGAAGTGGCCGAAAAGCTCGCGGAGCTTCGGGTAAGCCTGCAAAGGGGCACCTATGTTGACCCTTCCCTCCTCACCCTCGCCGAATGGGCCAAAACCTGGCTTGAACGGAAGGCCCAGGAAGTCAAGCCCAAGACCGTTCAGGTTTACCTGGAAGACCTTAGCCTGGTCATGCCTGAGCTCCGGGGCAAAGGTAGGGGCTTGGGAAGCCTCAAGCTCCAAGCCGTCAAACCCTCCCATATCCAGGGGGCTATGGACTTCTTGGTCAAGGAAGGGTTTAGCCCCAGGACAACCCTCAAGGTGTACCAACTCCTCCGGGCCCTCTTTGACGAGGCTGTCCGGCTTGAGCTCATAGCCAGAAACCCTGTGAGCCTGGTAAGGCCACCCCGTAAAGCTCAGGGAAGGGAAGCGCCTCCCGAGAAGCCGGGAAGGGCCCTTGAGCCCCACGAGGTTGAAGCCCTCCTCCAGGCCGCTGAGGGCCACCCCCTTGAGCTTTTCTTCCGCCTCCTCCTGGGCCTGGGGTTGAGGAAGGGGGAAGCCCTTGGCCTCAAGTGGGGGGACATTGACTTTGAGAAGGGAGAACTCAAGGTGCAAAGGGCTTGGGGCAAGGTGGGCTCAGGGGGTGAAATCAGCACTCCCAAAACGGCCAAGTCGCGGAGGACCCTTCCTCTCCCCCTTGACCTTTTCCAAGCCCTCAAGTCCCGCTATGAGGAGCTTGCCCAGAAGCTTCCCCCGGAAGCGCTCAAAGAAGCCTGGGTTTTCCCTGGGGAGGACGGGAAGACTCCGGTCCATCCTGACTATCCCAATCACGCCCTAAGGCGTATTTGCCAGCAAGCGGGCATCCGCCCTTGTAGGGTCCATGACCTCCGGCATACCTGGGGCTCCCTCATGCTGGCCCGGGGGGTGCCCCTGGAAGTGGTAAGCGAACGCCTCGGGCACGCTTCCTTTGACATCACCCTCAGGGTGTACCGCCATGTTCTTGAGGAGGAACGCCGGGGCTATGTTCTAGACCTTCAAACCCTCCTCAAGGGTCATGGAGGCTACCCCCAGGCTTAAGCTCCTTATTGGTCAGTTATTGGTCAAAAGCAACCCCCGCCCTGAGAGTAAGGCGGGGGTTTTTGCGTTCTGGTGTGGAGCCGGTGGCCGGATTCGAACCGGCGGCCTACCGCTTACGAGGCGGTTGCT
>CAZALE010000070.1:0-1287 GCA_964486055.1 uncultured Blastocatellaceae bacterium | reverse complement strand
GTTTTAGGATTAGACATATAGCCATTTAAATAAAATTTTATACAATGGCAATTATTTTAATTTGGGAAATTTTCACATAAAACTCAATTGTAAAAGGAAGTGCAACGGATTTTTTAGTTTTTTTATTAAGAAGGTTTAGAAAAAATGTTCATAGTGATTCCCAACTAATATGGAATAAAGGAGAGAACCACCATGAACACAACTAAAACTTATACCCATCTTACAATAGATGAAAGAGCTGTCATTCAATTTTTGTATGAGCAAGGTCATAGCATAAGAAAAATTGCAAAACATTTAAATAGAGCACCTTCTACTATTAGTAGAGAATTAAAGCGAAATTCTTATACTGAAAATCATAAGATAATTTATTCTGCCAGAAAGGCAGAGGCTTGGTATAAAACAAGAAAGACAAGAAGATATTTAAGATATTTGAATCATACAAGACTTTGGATTTTCATTTTTTATACTTTGATTTTTTTACAATATTCACCAGAACAGATTGCTGGTAGATTGCGAATGTTATATCCTAAAAATAAAAAACTTCATATATCATTTAAAACTATTTATAATTATATTTATTTTTATCAGAAAGTAATGGGGTGGAATCTCGTTCAATATTTGCGAAGAGGAGGAAAAAAATATCGAAAAAACTGGCGTAAAATAAGGAAAAATAGGGATAATTTAGACATTTGGACAATACAACAAAGACCAGAAATTCAAACGATAGGACATTGGGAAGGAGATACCATAGAAGGGAAAAAAGGTTCTGGCTATGTATTTACTTTTGTTGAAAAATTGAGTCGTTATACTATAATGCTTTATGTATCATCAAAAAAACTTAAAGAGACAAAAGAAAAAGTTTTGCGAAAATTCAATTCTATTCCAAAAGAAAAACTTTTAAGTATTACTTATGATAATGGAACAGAAATGCTACATAATGGTTTATATAAAATCATTCAAGAAATCAAAAATATCAGAGTTTATTTTACTGACCCCGGAAAACCATATCAAAGAGGTTTAAATGAGAATACCAATGGATTAATTAGACAATATTTACCCAAAGGAATAGATTTAGGAAAAATTGAAAATTTAGACAAATTAATACAAGACGTAGAAATTAAATTAAATCATCGTGCAAGAAAATGCTTGCAGTATAAAACACCGCATGAAATGTTTTTTTCTGTGAAACCAAAACTATTCCCCATTAAGGTGTTGCACTTGAATTACAATGCGCCCATTTTATATTTTTGTAAATTCAATTACGTATATAATATTATTTATAAATTT
>CAZALE010000069.1:0-1409 GCA_964486055.1 uncultured Blastocatellaceae bacterium | reverse complement strand
CTGACCTCCTGATCCACGTGCTGGACGCCTCGGAAGAGGGGGCCTTGGAGCGCTACCGGGTGGTGGAGGCCCTCCTCCAGGACCTCCACGTGGAAGCCCCCAGGGTCCTGGCCCTGGCCAAGGCGGACCGGGCCGCCCCCTACGACCTCGCCTACCTGCGGGAGCGCTTAGGGGGGGTGCCGGTCTCCGCGGTGAAGGGCACCGGGCTTAAGGAACTCCGGGAAGCCCTGGCCGAGGCCCTTTTGGCCTCGGGGGTGAGGCCCCAGGCCTGGGCTCAGTACACGTAGAAGCCCTTTAGCCCCGTCTCCTCGGCCCACTGGACCTCCAGGCCCTCCACCCGGGCCAGGCGCGGGCCTTGCCTGAGGTGGTGGAGAAAGGTCAGGAGGTCTTCCTCGGGGCCTTCCGCCACCACCTCCACCCGGCCGTCGGGGAGGTTCTCCGCATAGCCGGCAAGGCCAAGCTCCAGGGCCTTCTTCTGGGCGAAGGCCCGGTATCCTACCCCCTGTACCCTTCCCTTGACCAAGGCCACCAGACGCGGCATGGGGGCATTTTACAAAAAAGAGGAGGTGTGGGGGAGCTATGTCAGCCCAAAGGGCTACCTTGTTTCCCCTGGTTTTTAAACCGGAGATACATGGACTCCCCCACGTGCTCCGAAGGGGCACATACCATAGTGGGCG
This sequence comes from uncultured Blastocatellaceae bacterium, assembly GCA_964486055.1. GTDB lineage: Bacteria > Acidobacteriota > Blastocatellia > Pyrinomonadales > Pyrinomonadaceae > J014. The sequence goes on along the minus strand of CAZALE010000069.1, from coordinate 732 downwards.
GCGAATGTGCTAGCATACGCACGTGCCCGAAGAACGCACCACACGCCACTATCAGGACGACCATGCTTAAAGCCTTCAAATACCGCCTTTACCCCACCAAGCCCCAAACCCGGGACCTGGAGAAAACCCTGGACCTTTGCCGCCAACTGTACAACGCCGCCCTGCAAGAACGCAGGGGTGCCTACAAGAAGGCAGGAAAGACCGTAGGCTTCTACGAACAGAAGAGGTATCTACCCGAGATACGGGCCGAGCTGCCGGAGTACAGAGGCATTCATTCCCAGGTCTTGCAGAACGTCATCAAGATACGGGCTCTGCCCGTGACCGAGCGGGTGGATAAAGCCTTCCAGGGCTTCTTCCGCAGACTGAAGGAGAAAGGGAAAGCCGGATACCCTCGCTTCAAGGGAAAAGGACGCTACGACTCCTTCACCTTCCCCCAGGCCGGGGCTACCGGGGTCAAACTTCAAAAGGATGGAAAACGAGTTCTCATCTACGGCATCGGCTCGGTGAAGATAAAGCTACACCGCCCCCTGGAAGGCAAGGTAAAGACCGCTACCGTAAAGCGGGAGGGGGACCACCGGTACATCGTTTTCACCTGTGAGGTGGAGCCCAAGCCTCTTCCCCCAAACGAAAGGGCCGTAGGCATAGACCTGGGCACCAACCCCCACTTCCTCATCACCTCGGATGGCAAAACAGTGGAGGCCCCACGGTACTTCCAGAAGTCACAGGAGAAAC
>CAZALE010000068.1:0-1481 GCA_964486055.1 uncultured Blastocatellaceae bacterium | reverse complement strand
TGTTGATCCGCAGGCTGCCCAAGTGATCATTTATCAAATAGCTGGTTTTGGCGATTGCGGTTTATTCGATTATCGTCGAATACGCTTCAACCAGTCTCCCCCTCGCATTATAAACGAAACGCGTCTCTTCCACGCCAATAATCCTCTTCATCCGCCGACGAGCTTGTGGACGCCGAAACAACAAGTCGAAAGCGCGTTTCTCGGTCCGAGTCCGAAAGATATTCGACGAAGTCTCCAACGCCGCGTCGTCAGCAAGATAAGGTTGTTGGGTTCGTCTCAGATTTCGTTCGCCAGCAAAGGCAAGCCGAAAAGCAAAAGGCGCGATTGAACTCACGCCTTTTCAGTTTGATTAGATGATCGAGACTAAAGTTTTCCAACCGCTTCCAGCTTTTTCAAAATATCTGAAATTTCTGCTTGTAAACGTCGGGTAGCCACTCTGTAATGATTTCAGGTTCTATCAGTTGCTCGAAATTTCTTTTGAAAACTTCAGAGTAGTTTTTCTTGAAACCAATAATATCTAGCGGCTTTTCGTAGTCATTAGCTACGTATTTTCCCCAAGTTCCAGTATCTCCAAAGACAAAGTATTCCTTGAAAGGATATTGAAAGAGTTCTAGCGAAACGAGTCCGCCAGACATCAATTCATCCCAAGTTACATTAGCTGGATATTTGAATCTTAAAGGGGGTTGTTCGTGATGAGGATTTTCTTCGCTACAATTTTGAACTATGACGAAGTATTTATCACCTGTTTGATTCATACAATTTTGCAGTAAATAAAAGTCCTCTTCAGTGAAGATAAGTCCCCCTCTCAAAGCGATAAGCTGGAAGTCGCTATTAAACATCATATCGGGAAAGTATTTGGCTTTACTATCAAAGATTTTATTTTGAATAGGAAGCCATTTTTCAATGTATTCCTCTTTATTGAGCCAATACTTATCGAAATATGAAGTCGTTTGCTCACGAGTTTCATCTTCAACGAAAGTATTTAGTTGTTCATAATAGTCTTTCATAATTGCACTCTTATCTTAAACAATTGTCCCGCCTTGTTTATGTAAAAAGTAGGATCACCGCCTCTTGAGGAGTTAGCTAACCTGATTATTGTGCCATCGGCAAGCCTATATCCACCGTTAGGCAATCTAGTCGCTCCCTGTGTAACATTTTGAAGTATTTGTTGTGGATTTCCTTGAATGAAGCCTTGTCTTACTCCGCCTTTCAACCTGGTAAGTTTTCCTGCGGCACTTATTATATCGTCGGCAGTGTTAAGAATTACTCTACTTGCAACATTTGTAGCTGTTACTGTCGCCGTCGTCGCAGTTGTTGCTGTTGTCGCTGTTGCTTCAGTCAGTCCAAGCGTAGTTATCCCCGCTCCTGCTGCCGTGCTGGTCGCCGCCATCGCCACGCCGACACCTATTCCAATCGCTACACCGGTTGCCGCCACAATCGCTACGGTCGTGCCTTTCCTTTCAACGTTCTCGGCTATTGAG
>CAZALE010000067.1:0-1538 GCA_964486055.1 uncultured Blastocatellaceae bacterium | reverse complement strand
ACAGTTACTCGGTTAACAACCCGCTCAAATTTACTGACCCAGATGGACGTCGACCTCTGAACGAAGCGGATAAGAGGCGATTAAAGCGATTGGAAGAAGAACGGCACAAAGCAATTGAGGCCAATGATGAGAATCTAGCGACGCTTATTGCCAAAGCGATAGATGAAATTAAAAGAGCAATCGATGCTGTCCCCACAGGACAAGAAGATCCAATAAATTTGAGAGTAGTCTTTAGGGCGATTGATTATTTGGGAGATGTGAGATTTGCAAATCGTGCTGCGATTGGAGGTCAAAGTATGTCTATCGCCAGTCAGGGAGTTAAAGTAACGACTCCGGCCGACGCAAACAAATGCAATTTTTTTATTGCAGCAGTTTACGTTTTGTCCAAAGGCGATAGCGGTGGCGGGATTGGTTTTAACACCAAGGAAAATCCTGGCGGCTATCAATACAATTATTATTGGTCAGCAGGAGGTCCTTTAACAGGGGCATATGATTTGCCTTCTGCGAATGAAATATATAAATACGGCATGAAGAATTTTGCAGAGACTACTAGAGATAACCTAAGAATGGGTGATGTCGTAGCATCAGGTGGCCATTTAGGAATTGCTGTTTACGGTAGACTGGTGATTTCGGCAAGCGGAAGCGGTGTGCGATTTGGAATTATGAACTCAGCAAGTAATAAATACTTTACTTACAAGCCATGAAAAGAATTGTGATTTTAATATTGATAGTTTTATTACTTGGCACTTCAATTGCCACTGTTTATTTGCGGAGGCATTGGTGCTGGGAGATAAGCATCGATAAAGCAATGTTTGGAGACGAAGAGCTTAAAGGATCCTCCTTATATCAGTGTCCGGATAATATTCTTGTAATCTGGTTACAAAGTGGCGAGGTGTTTTGGGGAGCTTATGCTATAGAAGTAAAGACGAATAGAGTGGGGAATGTTAACTCTTCCAATTTCTCAAGATTTAAAACTGGATTGTTTTCCTGGCATATGCCACTTGAGCCGGTGTTTCTGGGAGAAATTCAAGCAAAAAATGATGACATCAATCCGCGTTTATATATTGGGCAGAATTACATTGAGTTTTATCCTTTTAACAACGACAAAAAGATTATAATTTGGAAATAGTAATTACCAGTATTTTGAAGATTGGCAAAATGGAAAATTAGCAAGTCTGACTTTGACATTATGAAAAGACGTAAATCTCGTTTACGCCTATTGTTACTGCTTTTCCATCGAGAGTTGTTCTGCGATTTGTTGAGGTTATCAGGTTTTCTTAGACAGGAAACCGAGCTGGTCTAATTAAACGGGGCAGAAAAGTCGTTTTAAGAAGGGGACCTGAAAAGATCCAGTATTGAATTTAAGAGGGAGGCGATAAGGAAGTACATGGATGGATAGTCGGTTGTTTCGATTTCGATGGAAACTGGCATCAGCGAAGGTGTTTCGCGCAAGTAGGAGCATGAGTTGTTCCGATAGAACGGAGAAAGTGGCAAAAAACAATTTGAGACGGGGAATCCTGAGCTTGAGATGGAGAATG
>CAZALE010000066.1:0-1553 GCA_964486055.1 uncultured Blastocatellaceae bacterium | reverse complement strand
ACCAGTTTCGGATTAACTCCTTGTCAAAAGCACGCTGCTGGTGTTCCATTTTATTTATTAAAAACGAGTTTAAGATAACAGGTAGGATAGAAATTATTTGAAAATAATATACCGCCATCAATAAATATCAAACTCCGTTGTCAAACTCTTATTCGGTGAGGAGATTGGGACGTTGGCTGCTGTCTCCGGTTCACCGCAGCCCCGCACCGCAACACTCGGCTACACCACCGACGCAGTTCGCAAACAATTCACCGGCTATGAAAGAGACATCGAAGCTGACTTAGATTTCGCAGAGGCTCGCTACTATGACTTCCGACACGGACGCTTCACTTCGGTTGACCCGCTTCTGGAAAGTGGAAGACCTAATAATCCGCAGACTTGGAACAGATATATTTACGTCGGCAACAATCCGCTCAACATCACCGACCCGACAGGGCTTGATTGGTATTACAACAAAGAGCAGAATCGCTACAAGTGGTTTGATGAGGGAGCGGAGATTGAAGCAGGCTACACGAGAGTTGTCGGCAGCAGTGGGCAAGCTGGAAGTTTCGTTTATGAGAGTACAAACGGAAAATGGATAACACTGAATCCGTATGCAAACAATTGGCAGGAATTCGATACGCAAGCAGACGCGACAAAGCGTTTTAGCGGTCTTTATAATTGCAATAGCTGTCAGGAATTGGCGAACTCAATAGCCGAGAACGTTGAAAGGAAAGGCACGACCGTAGCGATTGTGGCGGCAGTTGGAGTCGTTGCAGGGGTAACTGGCGGAGTCGGGCTTGCTGCGACGGGCTCGATGGTTGGCGGGACGACGACGGCGGCAGCCGTAACAACAACTGCTACAACGTCCACTTCGATTCAAACCGCAAGCGTCATTGGGAGAGCCGTTATAGGCTTTACAAAACACGGAATCAACTCGGCAATTTCGCATAGCGGAGTCGGAGTTTCTTCGAGGGCTATCTTGAACACGTTAAAAAATCCTATTAAAGTTATAGTCCAAAGTGAAGGACGGCTCAAAGTTGTAGGAAAAGATGCGGTCGTTGTTATAAATCAAGCGGGAAAAATAATTACTACTTGGGCGAAAAATAGCGCAAGCACACGGGTTCGCCCATAGATAGTCGTATATGATATTAAAACTCGAACCAAAAATGAGAGAGCTGCTAACAGAAGTAATTAAAAAGCATCGTCCAGATATGCTTAACTTGGTTACTTCCTCTCAAGATATAGAACTTACAGACACCGAACTTGATGAAATCTTCGATATTGTTGGAAACGAGTTCTGTGAAACAGGGCTTAAAATAAATGACGAGCCAAACGAGCGCGGACTTCTTTTGGAAGACTTAATCGGACGTTTGAGGAAAGATGATTAACATTTGTTTCGCTCAAATGATTATAGATAAGATGAAAGAAATAGTTGTGTCCAATGGCTCGGAGTGTAAAAAGTTAACTGAGGAGTTTCAGAAAAAAATCTGGAATGATGAAGTCCGGGAGATGCTAAGAGAGACGTTGTAATACCTGTTGGTGGAGGCGTTCAGGTTGCCGGTAATCCGCCG
>CAZALE010000065.1:0-1607 GCA_964486055.1 uncultured Blastocatellaceae bacterium | reverse complement strand
TAGCGGTGAATTCGGGGAAGCCAATTTCCCCAAGCCGAGTTGCCTCGGTTACTGCTGTGCTTGTTCCGTTTGGCATAGTTCCACCTCCTCAATCCCTAAAAAAAGAAAAGCATAAATCTTACCATTGTCAAAGCCAACACAACCAACATAGATATAGTCATGCGTTTGTTCAATGATAGAACACCGGCACCACTCTGGTTTTGTGCTCGTGCCACAGTTCATAATAATCCAGGCATTGGGTTGCTGGATCGGTCCTAGGCTTACGGGCACCACCTGTTCTCTGGGGACGGGCTCTTTCGTTTTGGTTTTCACGACCTGCCAGGCTGCCTCGCGCAGTTTGCGAGATTCAAAAACAAAACGCAGCCCCGCGCACGAAGGACACTTCGTGGAACTGAGCTTGATGACAAGATTCTTGAACTGATCGTGTTCGTCAAAGAGAATCAGCTCGCCATGTGGTCCGAGAGTGCATATTGGTTGCATCTTGGCAGCATTTGAGTCCGGTTTCTCAACGATTGCCTCAGCTTCCAAAACAACCCTACCTTGCAAGTCCTTGAATTGGGCGACCCACTGCCCACTGGCAGGATTTTGTGACATCCGCACAACGTAGAAACCGGGGTCTACTTCCCTTCCAGCAGAGCCCAATTTTGCACCAGAATAGACGAAGAGAACATCGGCGCCCTTAGCAAGCTCTTCGATGTTCAACCTCTCAGCGCCTTCGATCATCGCGTTCACCACAACAGTACCCGAGTCGTCAAACGGAATGGCGACGAAGTTGTCGGTGCGAATCTTCACGCCCGCCTTGACGGCAGCCTCTTGCATCGAAGAAATAACCGCTTTGCGAAATTCTGCGTTCGCCTTCTGGAGATTTAGCTCCGCAGGTGAAAGATGTGGAGTAGGAATCGGTCTTGGCTTGACTGGCCGCGGCCTCTCTTGCCCGAGCGCACCTTGAACAAACAGCGCTGCCAGCGCAGAAAAAACCAGAAAAATCATGTGCGCACCGAAGAAGCTGCGTGTGTTAGATGTTATGCCCATCATAGTTTACCTCCTTTCTGTTTTTGGTTGCGTTCTTTGTTTCTCGTTTTTTTTCGCTTCATCACCAAGCTACCTGCCAGCCTATCCCTGGCCCGAAATTGATTATGTCGTAACAACGATACTCTCCTTTCGGGCCGAGATTGCCACATATGCGCCACCAATTGCAGTTTCCTTGTGCATCGCGACGCATACAGGCAATGTATTGTTGTGGTTGGTTACCCACATTAATCGCCCCTGCAATTGACTTTTTCTGCAAAACGACTAGCAAAGTCTTCTCATCTTCTATCGGACCATTCCAGTCCAGTCGCACATATTTCCTCACATTGACAGGATCGGGTAGCGGTGTAGGCTTACCGATGGGACCGCCACAATCGCCATGATAGAGCGTGCAGAAGAGTTGTTTGAATTCCCCTTGGTTTTCAGGCGTCAGGTTGAAAGTTATAACGATCAATCGAGGAGAGGTACCTGGAGACGATATCCGACTGCTTCCACCGAGAGGTTTAACATCTAAATCAAGCAGGCACATGCAAAATGGTTCGCCAACAAACGGTGGGCGTGGGTAGAGTTCCACACAC
>CAZALE010000064.1:0-1636 GCA_964486055.1 uncultured Blastocatellaceae bacterium | reverse complement strand
AACAATCCACTTGCTTTTATTGACCCGACGGGGATGATTCTTGACCCAACCACTTGGGACAAAGATGCCAGAAAAGCCTTTGAAAAATATGTTGAGTTTCTCAACAAAGATCCGAAAAAATATGCTTCGGAACTTGCGACAATTGAGCAATTGAAGAAGTCAGACGTGAATTATGTCATCAGGCTTGATCAAAGCGGAATTGATTACAGTAACGGAAGAGAAGGTGGTGTTACTACAGATGGAAAAGATGTATTTATCAACATAGCTAATCAAGGCAATGGCTCAGAGAAATTCTCGATAAATGCAACTATCGGACACGAACTTGAGCACGCCCGACAATTTGATAGTGGCGAATTTGGATTTGTTTCCGACAAAAATGGAAACTTTGTTGATAAGAGCGGCAAATACATCGGAAGTTTTGTTGGGGTAGATATAACCGACGAGGTTAAGGCTTGGGCGGTTACTGCAAAACTTGCAACGGCTACGGACAAAATGGTAATGGGCGGCAACACAAATCCCGAATTTCAATTTCGGATTTTAGACGAATTTAACAAGTCATCAGATAAAGCCGGTGTTCTCGCCAAAATAGCTGACAATTATAAAAATATGTCAACAAAGGAATCAGGCTTTCCATCTATAAAAGGGCAACCTGTCGGAACACTTATACGACCTACGTCAAACATCCGTTTTAAAGACCAAAATGGAAATTTATTAAAAGGGTTTGGAAGAACTCGTTAGGAGGAGCCATGAAGATAAACATATTTACACTACTTCTGTTTTTGATTATTTGTCTTACCTTTACGAGTTTTGCTTTCGCGCAAGACTCAAAAAATACAAGAGAAAGATTGAATGAAAGATTGCAGATGTTAATTGAACTTCAAAAATTAAAAGACTACGAAAGGCTTTACGACTTACTGACCAAAAAAGGAGCTGATTCTAGAGAATCTTTCGTGAAAACTAACAAAACTTTTGATTCTTTTGGGCGAGCTGAATTGTCAAAGTTTGTTCCAAAAGGAGTTTATTTGATTGAACCGGGCAATGATTGGGGTCTTATAAAAGGTTGCGGTGAGTTTGTAGAAAAAGGAAAAAAGAAAATACTGGAATCGCAAGTTGAAGCTGTGTATGAAAACGACGATTGGTATTTTTCTTCTCTAATTACAATCAGCGGTGCTTTTGGAATAAAACCCAAGAAGTGTTCGCTCAATCAATAACTTTTCAATCTTCTAAAGCAAAAGGCTCGGCGATGCTCACGCCTTTTGCCTTTGCCTTTTGCTTTCTAAACATCATTAGGAAATAAAAAATAGTTAGAAAATCCGCTTCTGCGCTTGACAGTATTTTTTCAGTGGTACTCTTTTCGCGTCTAGCTCGCGGCGAATTCGAGAGAGCGTTGAGCGTATGCAAGAGATGAACAACTTCGTCTACGATTTGAGCGAAAGACTCATAGCCGAGTGCTCGGCACAGGTCGCAAATACAAAAGACGCCAAAGTCGCGTATCTCACCAACGACCATCTCGGCTCTCCGCGGATAAACACCGACGCAAACGGCGCAGTGACGGCGAGGCATGACTATCATCCATTTGGTGAGGAGATCGGGACGTTAGCTGCTGTGCCCGGCTCGCCGCAGCACCGCACCACGA
>CAZALE010000063.1:0-1702 GCA_964486055.1 uncultured Blastocatellaceae bacterium | reverse complement strand
GCCCAGTCCCACGACATCGCCGAGCAAGACGCCACCACGTCGGTAGAGGTAGTGCGCTGCAAGCGAGACGGCTCGCTCCTGAAAGTCGAGCAGCGGCGTGCCTTTCTCGCTGAAGATGCGCGGGAGGCGGAACTCGCGTTCGCCCTGGCGCGCTTCTTCCGAGAGGTGGTAGGCGATCTTGAGATAGACCAGATAGGGACGGACCAGATCGGTGCGCGCCCAACTATGCTCGATCAGCTCGGCGAGTGTGTCGCTGAGGTCTATAGCCAGCTCATCGCGCCAGCGATCGTCAAACCACGACTGCAGCTTTTTTGCAGCATCTTGCTCGACCACATCCACGTTCAACTCACCCTGCTGGGAAAGCCCAGCCAGGGTAAGGTTGCTGCTGCCAACGAAGCCGATGAGGGGAGTAACGGGATCGCTACGGCGAATGAGGTACAGCTTGGCATGAAGGGGATACCGCAAGAAGGCTTTGAGGAACACCTTGCGTGCCCGAAGCTGCGCGGCCAGGAGCCGGAGGGTGCGTTCGGCTTGGGTGGAGGGCACGCCGAATTCCAGTTGCTGCTTGAAGCTCTCGGTCATGCGGCGCTTGAGCTGTGCGAGCGTGGGGCCGTCCACGATTGCATGGCTGCGCCTGAGGCTGGCGAGAGCTTTCATCTCCTCTTCGGGCGGGCGGTGCATGCCGACGAGTAGGCGGCAGGCGGCATCTTCTGTGCCACCCGGCAATCTGTCCACAAGGTCGGCCAATTGATCCCAGCCGCGCAGGTTGAGGTAGCCCACGCAAAAGGCTGCTGATTGCGCTTCTATCAGTATAAGTCTTAAGTGCTCGAGTAGGCTAAGTTCGATGTTATCGAAAATTTTGGGCATAAGATATTCTTTGTATTAGAGGGTAGGTAATGAGATCAATCAGTGGTTTATTAATGGTAATTATCTTATCTGCTGCTCTGGCCAGCAAACTAAGGGGGAATACATGGTGACTATTGCCTAAGATCGAAATCCAGCGATGATTCTGACAGTAGGCGATTGAAACTGAGTTTATAGATTTTTCCTCACGCTGAGAGTTACACGAAGATTTCTGACATACCCAAGAGTTTTGGTCATCCCGTAAGCACTTGGCAACTTGCGTCTGCTCAGCTTCGAAGTACGTGTAGTGCTCCTCGACGGCGTAGGACATATGATTCTGGAGGATATCGGAGACATGCCCGGAGAAGATTAATCTCATCAAGCTGTACTCGTACTCTGTCGCTCTCGTCGAGGCACGAAAGTTCCTAGCAGCCATCAGGAGCGTCGCCTCATGGTGGAGGATCGCTGTTGATCTTTCTGTGCCAAGTTTGTTTTTCGTCTGCTTGCCCATTTTTTTGCACTATCTTAGCATTCAATCGCAACGATGTGCAAGAATCATGACAGTAGCTACACTGGCTGGAGTGTTAAAGGACATGATTTTGGAGTGTGCGAGGATCGGAGATGATGATTGGCTAGCGAGAGGTAGATCTTTTAAGATATAGCTACCTTCTGTTAGAGTGCATGAAAGCAGCAGATTGGTAGGCTGTATGAAAGTAGCAGAGAAAAAAGAAATCTTAACTAATTGAGGATAACCGTGATTAAACGCTGCTTCAGAAGAATTAAGTTAAAGAAGTCCAGAACTTGAACTTTATTGACATTTGATTTTTTTTCTTGATAGGATTCCGTTAGAACTCTTATT
>CAZALE010000062.1:0-1732 GCA_964486055.1 uncultured Blastocatellaceae bacterium | reverse complement strand
ATCACCCGTTTGGTGAGGAGGTTGGGACGTTGGCTGTTGTGCCTGGTTCGCCGCAGCCCCGCACTGCAACGCTTGGTTATCAATCTGATTCAGTCAGACAAAAGTTCACGGGGTATGAACGGGATAATGAAACCGACCTCGACTTCGCTCAGGCGAGGATGTATAATCCGCGGCACGGACGATTAACCGGGGTTGACCCCATAACTGTAACTCCAACGCGAGTGTTTGATCCGCAACAACTCAATCTTTATGTGTATGCGAGAAACAATCCGCTTCTTTTCGTCGACCCAACGGGAATGATAATTGACACAAGCCGGTTAAGTGAGAAGGAGTTGGAAAAATGGAAAAAGGTTGTTGAACTTGCAAACGCGAAGGATGACAAAGGCAATTACATAAACCCTGAACTGCAAAAACAATATTCGAGGCTTCAATCTGACGAGCGCACTTTCTTCATTGAAAATTTCAGCTTTGGAGACAAGTCAGGGACGATTGGCGAATTTAAGATAACCGAGTTTAAAGGAGAGGATGATTTTAGCGAAGCGGTGATTAGGTTGGATTTTGGCAAGATAAAAGATTTAGAAAAACCGACTGCAGCAAATCTGGTTGAAGGATTTAACAAATTTGAGGGACTTTTTGGCAAGAACGGAGAGATACTTAGGCTTGCAGAATTATTTGGACATGAAGCATCTCACGCTGTTTATGCGCTTGATAACACAACAGACATGGTGAAACTGCAAAAACAAATTAACGAAAGGGACGCTCTTTTAGCGGCGCTACCAAAGAAAAACCGTTATCCTCTCCCGTTCGATTTAGTTCAAAAAATGCAAGCCATCAATAAGGCTTTGATTCCAACTGAGCGTTATGCACAACAAAGGGAACAAATTATTAACGGCGAATTACGCGCATCTCAGAAGTTCCTGGAAAAGAAAAAGAGGTAAAGATCATTATGATCAGAAATGTAGGTTTAGTTTTATTTATGTTGGTTGTTGTTAGCCAAGCCGTTCTTACACAAAACAAGAATGATTGTTCAACTACTTTGAGTTATGAAAATAAAAATCAAGTTGACCCGAAGCCGTTACTTCTATCTTCCGTTTCAGGAGCGGTTGAAGATGGGCAAGGCGTTTCTATTCCTGATGCTTGCATAGGAATATTTACTGAAGACGGGCAAAAGTTAATAGCGCAAGCGACGAGCGACGAAAACGGCAAGTTTGCTTTTAGCTCAGTGCCAGCAGGAAAATACAGATTGATTGCGAGATACAACCCGTTTTGCGTTGCAAACATTCCAATCGAAATTATAACAAAAAGTCAAAAAGGCAAGTTAAAACGAAAGAAAGTTGTTGTTCACATGAAGCCTTCAGGCATTGATAGTTGTAGTTACGGCGGCTACAAATAATATCTTTTTCTTTTCGGTTATTTTGTAATACTTCTAATTGCAAAACAGGTCGAAAAATAAAAATTGCGCTTGACAGCCTTTTTCGAAAGGTTGTCCTTTTATTTGCTTACGCCTTTTACTTTTGCTAGCTGCTTTCCATAACAGTGTCGAGAAACTGCGAGATAAACTTTTGCCTTTCTCACGGCAACAATAGTTTTAGCTGCTTGGACTTTTGCTGAATCTGAGATGCGAATTCATAGTTTCGCCTTTACTGTGTTCGATTCACTTTCCAGCAGCTCGGCTACGAGTGAAAAAGATTGTGCCGGCGACAGGCGAGGCAACAATATTTGTGTATGACGC
>CAZALE010000061.1:0-1823 GCA_964486055.1 uncultured Blastocatellaceae bacterium | reverse complement strand
GTGCTCCCACGATTGACCATTCAACGCCGTCAACTGGTTCGCTGCGTTGTATTGCAAACTCTTCGACGCCACGACTTGACCGTTGACCACCTTCGTACGAGTTAAACGGTTGCCTACCAGGCCATAACTGTAGTCTACGGCATAGGCATTTGCCCCTGTACGCACATCCCGGATCGGGCTACCTTTGATGATGGTAAACACAACAAGTTTATGGCAGTATCCATCGACCGCTATGACCACAATCAGGACAGATTCCAAAAAACTCCACACGCTTTGTCTTTGTATATAAGTCGGCTTGTGCCTCTGCGTGGAGTGGATACCCATTCGCAGTCATCGATATCCAGACGCCCGTAAAGCAATTAACTGAGACGCTACTTGCTTTTTTTGTAGCGACTTTGCTATCAGAAAACAGCCCAGTGCCAGGATTACTTGAAGGGATAATAATCGGGACCGTCACTGGTCCGATACTTACACTACCTCCTCGTGCGCCGCTGCCTATATCTAAACCTCCAGCAGCTTGAATGTCAGCTATGTTATTTGCAACGCGGATAACTCCTGCTATTTGAGCACGGGCGTCTCCTCGTGTCCGTACCGTAACACCAAACGAGACAGTCCCATTGATGGTGATTTCCGGACCATTCTTGCAGCAACAAGGTCCTCTATGAATAATTGCAGGCGTTGCCATCAAGCCACTTGTCACCACTCCGCGATGATGCGGTGTAGGAATCATCGCATTCTGAGCCTCACACATATCAAAAGCATAGCCCCAACCGTCAATTCGGCTTGGACGGGCATGAATGCGGTACTTCTCTTCTGTCCATCCTGGACTGATGGCACAGCCGCGACTTCGCGTATCCCCGTCAATATCCGGGCGAAGCTTACGCGCTGGGAAGGATTTCCACTGACACTCACAACGCCTGTTCGACAAGGTCTGCGGTTTCGATGCAGGTGGCACACAAGGAGTGCAATTGCCTCTGCTTATTATCGCCGCTACGGTCTCTTTGAGTGTCAAATCGGCAACAGGGCTTACAGCAGTCTCAAAAGTGAAATCTCCCACCCGTACTGTACCAAAGCCTACAACCTTTATCATCGCAGGATGTCCCCGTCGTAATCGCCTTTCTGCAGGTGTCACATAAAAACGGAGTGCAACCTTATCCTCCGTATAATCATAATACACCGCTCCGCACGGGGCTGGCAGCGGGGTATCGGGACATTCCTTGACTTCATGGGGTAAGATAGGCTCCCCTACATTCAGGAGATTGGCTTCGCTATCGAGAACCCATAGCGAGAAATCTAAGGGTTTCACGACACAAACAGGCACAGCTTCAGGATAATTTCCCCGCGATTGTAATCGCCTATCTGGTACAAAAGGTCCGTGGAGGAGCAACCAAATGTCGAGACCCGCATAGTCGCCCTCTTCCCACCAACGGTACTCAACCACTGATAGCGTAGCGATGTAGTGTGGCTCTTCCAGTATCTGGAAGTAAACAATAGTTTCAGACTCGTTGCCCGAAGCATCCTGGGCGATGGCGCGAAGTTCATGCAGACCTTGTTCCCGCACCACCGTGCCAACTTTATACGGTTCACCATCCAGATACACCCTCAGAACAGGGGCGGGATCCGTGTCGTCGTGCACGGTAACCTGAGGCGTGACCTCTTTCAACCACATTGAGTCGTCTGGAATATTGATTACGATGGTGGGAGCCTGCTCGTCGCTGGATACTTGTAGAGACCAAAGTCTATCAGACACCGACGCCATCCCAAACCGCAATGGCACCACCAACGACACGCACAGCACCACGGCAAACGCCTTTGCCGTTCCC
>CAZALE010000060.1:0-1832 GCA_964486055.1 uncultured Blastocatellaceae bacterium | reverse complement strand
GTCGCCGGCACAATCTTTTTCACTCTGCGGCCATCGCCGTCGTGGTAATATTGGCTGATGGTTTGATTCTGCGGATCTTTGGGTTCAATCGGTAGATTCTCTCCTTCATATTTAAAACTATGACCTCGGCGTTTCACAACGCATTTTCTACATTTTCAAAGTGATAACCTACCAAACTATTGGTTTAAGGCTTGATTTTTGGCTTAAACACCGCAACAGGGGAATTCGACAGCAGCGTCGTTGTCATCATTCTCTTGAGTTTCACATTCGACTAGTTGGTTATCGTTGCCATAGACGAAGACTCCAGCACTCCCGTCGTTAAAACTGAGAGCATTGCATGTTAATAAACAGTAAACTTTTACCATCTCCACTAAGTCGCTAATGCGAAATGAATGCCAAAACGATCAGCAAAATACCTCCAATTAATGATTGAATTAGGAAAATCAACTTCGCGGTTTGCCAGGCTTCCCTAAAGGACAAAAGCTTCAGTACCCCATAATTTATTAAACCTAGAACCGCAAGCAAGGCAAGTAGCTCAACGATTCCAAGTCCGTATAGAATTACACGCGTCATGATTTGAGCGGAAAGCGATGCCTGATGGTAGGCTGCATAAAATTCATCCGGTACGAACCACAAGTTGGCCAAGGGAATGAAAAAGAATACTACGCAGAGCCAAACATACGCAAAGACAACGACATTTACCAAGCAAAATATAACCTTTAAAATTACCGACATGTTTTTACTGAAGACAATTGCACCTTTGGTTTTCTCTATCCTCAATTTGTACCTGTGTGGCAAGAGCATTCTTATTCCAATCAGCAACGGAATACATTTTACCTTGATACACTACTCCCGTGAAGTTACCTTCCTTGTCTATATTTATTACAAGGCTAGCGGACGCAACAGGCAGCCTTGGATTTCCGGGAAGGCCATTCAATGGATTCCCGTATGCATTTGCCCCAACAACGAACACCTTGTTTCCTTTTTGATCCGAAATAAAAGCTTCAGTAGCTGGAAATCTGTCTCCTGTGATATTCACACTGACGACGACTTGTCCAATTTTTGTGTTCTCTGCAATTACAATCCTTGCCTGGACATCAATCGCGGGAGTAATTGCGTTACCAATAAAAGGAATTCGCTTGGTAATCGCATTTTGTCCGCTATATTCGGTTTTTACCCTAACTATCGAAAATTCGTTTTGTACCTCAAATGCATGTTCTGTTACGTATCCAGTAGGAGTTTCGACTGCTTGAATAATTCCATTCCAAACAGTAGGGCTACTGTTAACTTGATAATCTCTCAAGCTTTGGGTAGCCGGATCAATTGTTACTTTTTGCTGGATACGAGAGGTTGTTTCTGAACTGGTATCAGTACTAAAGCCCCTTCCATCATCGTGAAACCCACTCCCAGAAAATGCGCCAGAGGGCGCAAAGGATCTAACATAAAATGTATAAGGGAACTCTCCGGCGACGTCAACCATAACCACTGGGTTGTTCCTTCCGTAAACGTATAAATTCCAATGTTGTGGTTCTGCAATCCTCGCCTTTAGCATCCTTACAGGATCTGGTGAATTGAAACGTCCCAAATTGTAGCTGTACATCCTCGCCTGGGCAAAGTCGAGGTCGCTTTCACTATCCCGTTCATACCCCGTGAACTTTTGTCTAACTGAATCAGATTGATAACCGAGCGTTGCAGTGCGAGGCTGCGGTGAACCGGACACAGCAGCCAACGTCCCAATCTCCTCTCCGAATGGATGATAATCATGCCGTGCGGTCATGTTGCCGTTGGCGTCGGTGTTGATTCGCGGAGAGCCGAGATGGTCGTTGGTGAGA
>CAZALE010000059.1:0-1844 GCA_964486055.1 uncultured Blastocatellaceae bacterium | reverse complement strand
CTCACGGTCGTGCCCCTGGTCATCGGGAGCGGCAAGAAGCTCTTCCCGGCGATGGACGAGCCGTTGCCGTTCGAGCTCGTTTCAGCGGCGAAGGCAAGCACCGGCGCCCAGGTCTGCCGCTATTTGCGGGTGCGGTAGCATTTTTCGGCCATGTGGGACTGGAGAAGATTAGTGTGCAACGAATATTGCTTGGTGTCACTGCTAAACCGGAACAAATAGTATGCGGCATTGGATAGGTCTTGAATAGATCACGGGAAAACCGTGAGCAAAGTATTCGTTAATATCGCCTCGAGTTTGGATGGTTACCTGGCACCAGAAGGTATGGATATGGCACATTTTTCCGACCCGCAATACAAGAACTGGGGTGCGAAGTGGCTCGCCTTAATGGCATGGGTGCTCAACCAGCAGTACCTGCGCGAAAAGCTCAAGCTTGGACCCGGAGGGATCGGCGAGGTAAACGAGATGATTCGCCACACCTTCGAGCGCACGGGCGCGCACGATATGTTCCTGTGTGGGAATGCCCCCGAAGTGAAAGCTGTCGTTACGCATATCCTGAAAGGATGGCTCGCTGGGAAGCTACACTTGACCTGGGAACATCAGAGTTGCCTGAGCAATGGAGATAATTTTGCCTATGTGAATCAGGCTTTGATGAGTTTTCTAGATGCTAACATTCACACTTTATCATTAGGTCCAGGATCACGAGCCGTGTAGACTTGGAAAGGTATAGACAGGAGTGATTATGCTTAAACTGCAGGCAGTAGTTACTCAGTGCATACGCGCACTCGATGATGAGATAGAAGCCATTCGCCGTTTTGGCACAAAAACAATCCGCCTCTTCGACGGCGAGCTGCTCGGGATTCCGGAGGGCGATTGGCTCTACCGCTTCACTACGGACGAGGATGTCGTCCTGCCCGATAACTCTCCAGCAAAGATAATCGTTAACGAAGCAAGATACGATTGTACAGTGATCGCTGTCTAGGGATTTCACATTCTAGTGGCGATTGTTAAAGACTTTGGAGAGGAGATTCCTGAGGCTCGACTCAACGTGGACTTAACGTTTCTGATACGAGCCCTGCAGGATGCTATCGAGCCGCTCATCCAAGCACCTGACCACGCTATCGTCGCCCAGGCAATAGGGATTCGGGAACCCTCACGCCGGTGCAGTCACGTTGAGATAAAAAGGACTCCTCTCCGCGCTCGCGCTGACCGAAATCAGCAACGTGCGATTGATGCTTCCATTACGTATGACTGCTCGTTCATCTGGGGTCCGCCAGGCACTGGCAAAACATGGACCATCGCGGCCATCGTGGAAGCCGCTCTGGCGGCTCACGAAACAGTCCTCATAACATCACACACCAACGTCGCGGTTGACAACGCGATACTCGATCTAATAGAGGCACCGCTTGCCAAGGAGTATCTGGAAACCGGACGGATCCTCCGCTATGGAGTTCCCAGGCTTCCACAGTTGTATGAGGACGACCGTGTATCGGTAACTGGGATCGCTGCTGCTCGCAAGCCAAAGCTCCAAGAGCAGCGACGCAGGCTCGAAGCCGAGCGGCGATACCTCCGCAGGGTTCGCCGCGAAGAAATCCGGACGGCACGATCATCCTCCACATCGCGCCAACGGCTCACCGAGATCGATCAGCGCCTCTCGTCGATCACACTGCAGCTTAAGAGGATCTACGAGCTGCTCCGAGAACTCGAAGATGAAATTCTGGCGGAGGCTGTCGTCATTGGAACAACGTTTTCGAAGCTGTCGGTTAGCGAACCGCTGGCGGAGCGACGCTTTGATCTTGTGGTCGTTGACGAGGCTAGCATGGCGTGGGTGCCGCAGGTTATGTTGG
>CAZALE010000058.1:0-1948 GCA_964486055.1 uncultured Blastocatellaceae bacterium | reverse complement strand
AGCCCCCCGTTGATCCCCCTCAGGGTGCGCACGATGGCCTCCGGGGGCACCCCGTGCTGGAGGGCGATGGAGACCACCCGGCCCAGGGCCTCCGAGTCGGCGTTCGCCTCGTCCCCCGCCTTGCCGGAGGTGAGGATGACCTCAATGGGCTTCCCCTCCAGGACGTTCACCGTCACCAGGAAGCTCCGCTTCTGCCCCTCCGGGGTCATGAGCTTCACCATGTCCGTGAAGCCCAGGAGCCTGCCCGGGCGCTCGTAGAGGGGTTCCCTCGAGGCCTGGGAGGGGGCCTTCTCCTCGGCCTTCGCCTGGGGCGCGGGCTCCTCCTGGGCCTCCTTGGACTCCTTCTTCACCGTCAACACCTGGAACTCCCGGGAGCCGTCCCGGTAGACGGTGATCCCCTTGCACCCCGTGCGGTAGGCCTCGAGGTAGGCGGCCTCCACGTCCTCCACCGTGGCGTGGTTGGGGAGGTTAATGGTGTTGTGAGAGACAAGGCCGTTGACCACGTAGCGGTGGACTTCCTCCACCTCAATGTCGTACATCTCTACCTCGCCCACTTCCTCCACCTCCACAACCCGGTGGGCCAGGATATCTGTGGGCCAGCCCAGACGGTCGGCGGTGGTGTTGTAGACCACCTGTACGCCCCTGTTGCGTACGGACCTCAGGTTGGAGTATCCAGGGTGATCGGTGTTCACGCGGGTGGCCGCGAGGGCTTCTTCGGGGATGAAGACCTTGTAACGAGTAGCCACCTTAGCTCGCTTGTGGGCCTCTATGGGCTCAAGGAGTTCCAAGAGAGGCCCGGCAACGGCTATGGAGTAGACGTAGTAGGTTTCCTTGGGAGCGAGGACCTTTTTCCGCCCTTGGTAGACCTTGGGCAAGCCGAAGCTGCGGGCAAGCTCAGCCCCTTCATAGGCCAGGCGCTGGCTCCTTCCCTCGTAGACCACAAGCCCCAGGCTGGGGTGTACGTAGCCGTCTAGGGTGAGGCCGCGGAGGAAGGCCAGTTTCTCCTCTGGGCTTCCCTGAAGGATCTGCCTGGGAATCCGCTTCTGGGCGGCTCCCTTGCCGATCAGGCTTTCCACGAACCGGGCTAGACGCCGGGAGGTAAGGTACAGGTTTTTCACCCCCGTGCGCTTGTCCAGCGTGCACTTGGGTTCTACGCCGAAGAGCTTGGCCACCACCCTCTTGAAAACCTCTGCCACCTCAGGGTCCTTGGTGGCGATTCCCACAAAGCCCGTGGCTTCCACCGTGGACCCGTCTGCCGCCAGCATCCCGAGGAAGAGGGCCAGGTCCTCGGACATCCTTTCGGGAAGGGGCAGGTTGCGGGCGTTGGTTTTCAGGGGGAACTCCGAGGCTTCGGGAAGGGGTAGCCCGCCGGGCCCGTGGGAGGGAACGAGCTTACCTAGTACCACGTCCCCGGGTTTCAGATCGCGCATTAAGCGCCAGCCCTCCGGGGTGAGGAGGCGATGGCTTTCCCAGGCCCCCACAAGCTCGGACCCGTTGTCCAAGCGTACCCTCACACCCCGCTTCTTCCCGGCGTAGTAGTGGGCAGTGATGCGGTACCCCTCGGCGGTGTAAAGTCCTTCCACCGGAGCGAAGGTGTCCTCCGGGTGGGTCGGAGCGATCTCCTCTATGGGGATGAGGCCCTTGGAGGTGGGAATCAATGTGCCCTTGGCGATGCACTTGGACAAGGAGTTGGCGGCGTACCCCTCGGCGTCAAAGGCCCGCTGCACCGCCCCCTGCATGCGCACGTGGTCCAAGGGGTGGATGTCGTGGGCAGAGAGGAAGACCCGCCGGATGGCCTCGGGGACGAAGGGGAGGTTCTGCACGGAGCCGTGGCCGTCCTTCTGGATCTCCTCAATGATCTTCTCCCAGTCCCACTTCCCGTCCTTCTCAAACCCAGGGGCGGGCGGGTAGGCCTCCATGAGCTCCACGAAGAGGGGGTGGAGGAGGG
>CAZALE010000057.1:0-1985 GCA_964486055.1 uncultured Blastocatellaceae bacterium | reverse complement strand
ATTACATGTTCTTCACCGGCTACGAACGTGATAGTGAAAGCGACCTCGACTTTGCCCAGGCGAGGATGTATAACAAAAATCACAGGCGATTTACTACGGTAGATCCAGCATTATCTTCATTTATACCTGATGATCCACAATCATTTGCTAGATATTCTTATACCTTAAATAATCCATTGAAATATACTGATCCTTTTGGTCTTTATATTTGTAAAGGCAACGCAGATGAATGCAAAGCCTTCGAAGACCAACGACTCGATATGCAGAAAAGATTAGAAACTCTTGATAAGAAATCTAAGGAATACAAGAACTTGCAAAGAGCAATAAATTCATACGGGAAAATAGGAGTTGATAACGGTGTAATTGTGCAATTTGGGACTAATGCACAAGGGAAACCTGCTAATACAGTCGGCGGTATTCGAGACAATGACGGCGATTTAATGAAGGATGTTACTGCAACGAATCCCACGGGACAAAATACTGTTGTTACATTTGATTTAGCTCAATTAGGCGGCTTAAAAAACTTAGATGCCAAGGAATTTGGAACGGCTTTGAGTCATGAAGGTTCGCACATTGCAGACATTGCTGATTTAGTTGGGCAGATTCCGCTTATCTATGCTGATTCAAGCGGCAATTTTACCCCAGACGCATTAAAGGTCCTTCAAAGTGATATGAATAGTCATTACGCTTCTGAGGTTCTGGCTTATCAAGTGTCGATTGCTGCAACTAAGGCACTGGGTTTTGACAAAATTAGTTTGAGGAGTTGGAAAAATGCAGTAACGATCTGGGAAAGCGGTTGGGGAAATAGCGACAACAAAAAAACATTGCAGAATATTGATAAATATTTGGCTATTCCTAAAGCTAATGGAGGATATGGTTTGGACAGAGCGAATAAAGAAAATTGATTCTATACTAAGAGAGGAGAGAAAAATATGTTTAAGATTCAATACTTATTTTCAATGTCAAAACTTTTGGTGATTGTTTCTGCATTTTGCACTCTTTTATATGGACAAAATATAACAAGAATAGACCAAACGAAGCCGCATATTTATTTGAGTTTTGATAGTAAAACTGAAAACAACGTCCTTTTGAGGCTCACAAATAATTCAAATTGGGCAATAAAAGTCTGTGTGCGAGCTTTTATTCCGACTGTTCCGGCTAATATGAAAAAAGTTGTTTTACTCAATGGGCAAACTAAATTTGCTTTTGTGGATAATAAACAAGTCAGGCTTTGTTACGGAGTTGAATACTTTATGAGTCGAGGCCGGTTCACTGTTTCAAAGGGAGATTCAAAAAAAGAAAAGCTTAGGATAAGTAAATTAGGAAAAAACTGCAAAACAAGCTATTGTGGATTTTACGAAGACGACAATTATGGTGGAGAAGGTTGGGTGGCGTCGGGAAACTCTGTCTTATTTGAAGTGCCAACGGAATATATTAAAGAAAATCATATAATCTATATTAGATATAACTATGAATGGGAAGAAGGATCGGCATATAATCCGACGCACTTTGTTTATTTCTATTCAGCAAACATTCCAAAAAAGTAGTTTTCATCTAACGGCGAGTTCGACGCGCTTTTTGACGAGCAGAGGCGAGATAAACGTTTTGAATTTATATTATCTTATTCGAGCGAATTTCCGACTTCTTCCCAGTTTCGGATTAACTCCTTGTCAAAAGCACGCTGCTGGTGTTCCATTTTATTTATTAAAAACGAGTTTAAGATAACAGGTAGGATAGAAATTATTTGAAAATAATATACCGCCATCAATAAATATCAAACTCCGTTGTCAAACTCTTATTCGGTGAGGAGATTGGGACTTTGCCAGCATTGCCTGGCTCACCACAGCCCCGTACCGCAACGCTCGGTTATCAATCTGATTCAGTTAGACAAAAGTTCACGGGGTATGAACGGGATAGTGAAACCGACTTGGACTTTGCTAATGCTCGAATTTATTGGCCTAGGGTCGGTCGTTTTTCCTCAGTTG
>CAZALE010000056.1:0-2030 GCA_964486055.1 uncultured Blastocatellaceae bacterium | reverse complement strand
GCCAATATTACCACGACGGCGATGGCCGCAGAGTGAAAAAGATTGTGCCGGCGACAGGTGAGACAACAATATTTGTGTATGACGCATCAGGGAGACTAGTGGCGGAATATTCAACCATCGTTGCCAATTCAGCGGACGCCAAAGTCGCGTATCTCACCAACGACCATCTCGGCTCCCCGCGGATAAACACCGACGCGAACGGCGCGGTGACGGCACGGCATGATTATCATCCATTTGGTGAGGAGATCGGGACGTTGGCCGCTGTGCCCGGCTCACCACAGCCCCGCACCGCTACGCTCGGCTACACCACCGACACCATCCGCCAAAAGTTCACCGGCTATGAAAGGGACGATGAAACCGACCTCGACTTCGCCCAGGCGAGGATGTATAGCAAAAATCACGGGCGTTTTGCTTCGGTAGATCCAAATCTTGAAAGCACAAAATTAGAAATGCCACAGAGTTGGAATCGGTATACTTATGTTTTGAGTAACCCGCTTGTTTATATTGACCCCAACGGCGAGCTTTGGGTTGCATCTGGCAACAAAGATAATCCCTTTCAATGGGTTGACAAATGTGGTGAAGGGCAAATCTGCTTTGAAGTTATTGCTGTGGGAATTGGCAATAACCTTCGAGTTTACGGCTCAAATAATGCTTACGATATTACTGACTATCAAGCCAATGAGAATGGTGTAATTAATGTAAGAGAACTTTCAAGACATCATAATGCTAGATTCATTGTCGCCGATGGGCAAAATGTTCCTGAAGAATATCTAAATATCGATGCTGCAATGAATCTTTTTAATGCTGCTTACGATTACAACAAATTATATCCTAATGATGAAAAGCTTGTTTTCACGGCTGGCTCTGAGAGCACTGGAAAACCGGGCATGTGTGGGAAAAGACCGTGTCACACTGGACACAAAGGGGACGATATTGACTTACGTTATATGGATAAAAATGGAAAACCGATTCGAGGCAACAATGCCGTAGAAAAGGCTGATGTCGAACGGACAAAAACCTTGATTGATCTCTTTACGGGAAGAATTGGTTTCAGTGGAAACCGAAATGAAGTTTATACTGGTGACCAATCTAAGTTTGGATTGCCTCCAATTCCACCAAGAACAGAAAAGAAACATACGAATCACCTTCATGTAGGGATGCAAGAAGTTTCTACTTTTCGCGCTAGAACAAAGAGGAGATGACTATGAAAATCGTGTTTTTATCAAGTGTTTTAGTGTTTCTAATTGTGATAGTTTTGGCTTGTCAATCAGGAGAGATTATTGCAAACAACGGTGAAAAGAATGGTGCCGTACCGATAGAGAATAATATTCGTAATCGGGGCCAAGAGGAAGAAGTATGGATTCCGGACATAATTGAAAAATGCGTTGCAAGTGTTAATGTTGGAGAAGCACTTGAAATAGCGACTTCGATCAATCCTTTTTATTTAAGGGCAGATTTTGATGGAAACGGTTTGGTTGATTACGCCGTGCTCGTCCAAGGACAAAATACAGGAAAAAGAGGCGTAGTTATTTGCAAAGACTCAAAAGAAACTTTTGTATTTGGTTCTGTTTCCAAATCTAAACCGCCGGTTTCGACCTTTGAAGATGACAACTTCATCACGGAAAGCTGGGAGATTGCGACGAAAGAGGAAACCAAAAGCATTGCTGACGTTCCCGGAGGGAAAAAGATCGCTACAACTGCGAAAGGAGAGTCCATTGTTTTTGTTTTTGAGGGCGGAAATCTTTATATCTTTTGGGATGGCAGAGCTTTTCGTATTGTCGAGGGGGTTTAACTCTGAATTATTATAAGTACAAATCGAAACTCGGAGGCATCGATGGCGACTTATCTCATTTTAGCTTGCCTTTTCAGCACGCGTGGGTGATCGGGGCAATCCGATAACGTGGAGTTATGAAATCGCATTGGGTGGCTCGGCATTTCGTAATCTATTATTATCTGAACACTAAATTTGGTTAGAGATATTTCCTCTTCTGTCCAGTCCGCTATCACACGGAGGCCAACGCTGAGAGCTG
>CAZALE010000055.1:0-2106 GCA_964486055.1 uncultured Blastocatellaceae bacterium | reverse complement strand
CCTGTTGCAAATCTGTTCGTCAGTTGATCAATCTGCGGATTGCATTGCGCCGCAGGACAACTACCCAATGTCGTCGTCCCCGCCTCATCGAATCTGCGGTTACCATAGCGATCATACACAAACACCTGCCGCCACGACGGCGTCTGATTCAAGACTTATTTTTCGCAAAAAGAGAAGTTGTCTGAGCAGTCTAAGCTGCTCAGGACCTCGCCTCCCAATGATTTCAAATAACATTTCTGACATTTCTTGAGATAGTTGTTTACTCATGATGGTTTCTAAGGTTGTATTCTTCCGCCCGTTCTGTTTTTTGTCCAAGTAGTGACTACTTCTCTGGTTTTGTTCAGAATCACGACAGCATTTTTTCCGAGATAACGAATCGTTCCGTCAGCTTGATTTACAACTTTGACAGGATTTTTCAATGCATTTAGCGCGGCTTTTATTCTTTGCTTGTCGGTAACTTACTGCCTTCAAAAAGAAGTTCTGCACGATCAACATTGGACACTTTCAGCAAGTGCTTATAATCGTTCAGATGCCCATAATTACCTTTCGAATTTTCGAAGGTCCCCGCAAATATCACTGACAGTGTTCGTCCTTCCGAGCTCTCAGTTTTTAGATCCTCCAAGACCCTGCGACTTTCCGCATCCAGATTCTCGAATTCCACCCAAGTCCTTCTCTCGAAGTCAAAACAGTCTCGATCATAGATCTCTGACCATTCGTAGCCTGATCTATACGTTGCCGCAATTCGAACTTTTCTCCCGTCGTAAGCCGATGGATTTCGGATCAGTTCGCAATATGGAACATCCATGAACGCATCGCTGATTTTCTTGTCACCTCGTTCTCGCAGACCATTACTAGGGCACGAGAGCTGGATAGTAATAAAAAGAAAGAAGACCAAATACGCAACTTTCATAAGATAAAACTGTTTGATTATCGTCTAGCTCTAGTCGGGATTCTCACGCCTGACTTTTCTAGACTTTGTATTGTGGTTCGTCCTTGGCGGCTTTCGTCAAGCCCATAAATCTCGCTAAGAATTTGGCGTATCCTCCCCTCGTTCACCCGCAACCGGCCATTTTCCTCACTCAGTAAGTTGAATCGTCCCCGCGCTCCCAGCCCAGCTTCACGCGCGGCAGCATTTCCGGCGTTGGCGCGATTTAATAGGTATGTGGCTTCGGTTTGAAATGCCTTTAGTTCATCGGTGAAGTTCGAAATCGAATAGTAGCAACGCTGACCACAATCTGATGATACGCTCTGAATTGCGAGAGCATCCACCCATGCATGTCTCCCTTCATGATTTAACACACCTTCAAGAACAACCTGAGCAAAATCGCTACTGCCAACGATGCCCTCGTTCAGCCTGATCTGTAGATAACTCGCTGCTTCTTCCTTAGAAATGTACCCCTTCTCAAGGCGCTGACTCAAAGCCTCGCCATTGCCCGGTTGCAACCCAGCGGTTCCATCGACCGTGCTACTTCGGTCAATGAGCGAGATTAGGATATTGTTATTTAAAATCCAATTTGCAATCGCTCTTTGCCCCTTGTTGCCATACTTCGCGATATTTTGTAGAGCTCTCCTTATTATCGCTTGTTGCTCCTCTGATACCGAACTGTCATAGACTTCTAAACCGGTCGGGTCAGTTAAGCGTACCGGATTGTTCAACACATATGCATACCTGTTCCATTGCTGAGGAACCAGATAAAATGCCGCCCTCTCATCTTGAGACATAGCCCAAGGCCCAAACGGATCGGGTGATGTAAAACGCCCGTGATTGTGGCCGTACATCCTAGCCCGGGCAAAGTCGAGGTCGGTTTCCTCGTCGCGTTCGTAGCCCGTGAACTTTTGTCTAACTGAATCAGATTGATAACCAAGTGCGGCGGTGCGGGGCTGAGGCGAGCCGGGCACAGCAGCCAACGTCCCAATCTCCTCACCAAACGGATGATAGTCATGACGGGCGGTGACGTTGCCGTTCGCGTCGGTGTTTATCCGCGGAGAGCCGAGATGGTCGTTGGTGAGATACGCGACTTTGGCGTCTGCTGAATCGGCAACGATGGTTGAATATTCCGCCACAAGCCGCCCCGATGCGTCATACACAAATATTGTTGTCTCGCC
>CAZALE010000054.1:0-2139 GCA_964486055.1 uncultured Blastocatellaceae bacterium | reverse complement strand
AGCCCCGCACCACCGCACTCGGTTATCAATCTGATTCAGTCAGACAAAAGTTCACGGGGTATGAACGGGATAGTGAAATAAATCTCGATTACGCGATAAATCGTTACTACTTTCCGATTCACGGAAGATTTACCTCTGTTGACCCATACAACATCACTCTCGAAAAGGAGAAAGGCAAAGATGAAGAGGAGAAGATAAAGATCCTTGTGGTTTATATTTTGCAACCGCAGATTTGGAATAAATACAGTTACTCGGTTAACAACCCGCTCAAATTTACTGACCCAGATGGACGTCGACCCATCACGGAGCAAGAACGAAAAAACATTCAAAACTTTATTCAATCTGGAATTGATTATGCTAACAGTGAAATTTCAGATGCCAAAGTAAGAGAAGAGTTTATACAACGGGTGAGAAATGCTGCAAAGATAATAGAAGAAGCGATACTGGCTGTTCCCAACGATGCAAAAGAAGACCCTAAAAACCTTCGAGCCGTCCTTTACGCAATAGGGCAAATTGGCGATCCCCAAAATGCTGAAAAGTGGAGCAATCGGGGAAGCGTTGGATTCAATTCGAACGGCGCCAACGTGACTTTAGGAGCAGGATCTAACAAATGCACCATTTTCGTCGGCATAGCCTATGCGAAGGGTGCTAACATAGGCTGGAGAAACAATGGCAATAGCGCTGGTTACCAGGTAAACGTTAGTTTGAGAGGAAACGTATATACACCCACAGCTAATGATTTGGCATGGTATGGCACCGCAAATTTTGTCGAGACTAGTACGCCTCAACTCGGTGATATTGTGGCCGGAGCTGGTACCGCCAACACGTTTCTGGGAATTCCAACCAGTTACAATCATGGTCATGCTGGACTAGTCATTGCTGGAGACGTAGTGATTTCCGCCAATCCTGATCATGGGGTAAGGGTTGGAAGATTTTCTCCGACAAGCTCCCAGAACAGCGGATTTAAATATCTGACATATAAACCATGAAAAGAATAATGATCAGAATTGGAGTCGTTGTTCTCTCAGTTTTTGCAATGTCGTTATTTGGACTGTGGCTGTCGGGAATATTATATATTAGACTGCCAGATTCAAAAGTTTTCATCAATGGAACTGAATCAACGACCAGTAGGGTTTATAGATCAGGAAACGGAGATTACTTAGTATTTCTAGACTCTGAAACCGCACGGTTTCCTGTTTATAGGATATTGAACGAAGGCAAAAACGTTGGAGTTCCGGTCAGCCCCGTACCGTCGTCTTATACCAAGTCTGTGAAAACAAATTCGTTCGTCATTTGTTTCCAATGTTCAGTGAGCCTTGCAGGAACAGAAAAACTCGATTTACAAGCCGAAGTGTCTGTTTCGCCAAGTGAAATAAACTTTCATGTATACCAAGATGTAGTAAAAATCTCGTTCTAGTCGGAGTGAGAACTACATTGGCAAATACCATTAGGTTATTCTAAGTCAATCAAAAGGGACTGGTTTTTTCCTTGGTGCGGCGAGTCAATTATTACTTGCACAGACAAACTTTAGCAAAACGCAAAGTGTGATCTGTCACAAGAGGAAATCGACCTTCGAATACACGATAATAGGGTAGTCATCAAGGTCTAAACAAAATAGGTGCGAAGTTTAATCACGCCTTTTGCATTTGTTGATTATCCAGCACGACATCGAAAAACTGAAGGATCAACGTTTGCTTTCCTCACGGTAAGAGCGTTACTTGCTCAAACTTTCTTTGTAACTGCGAAGCGGGTTCCGGACTTGCTGCCCGCACTTGGTTAGCGTCCAATCAGCTTTTCATTGGATGAAGAAGATTGTTTCGGGCACGGGCGAAACAACCGTTTCCGTTTAGGATGCTTCCAACAGGTTGGTTGCGGAGTATTCGACGATAATCGAACCTACCGCAACCGCCAAAACCAGCTATTTGACAAATGACCATCTCGGCTCTCCGCGAATCAACACCGACGCAAACGGCGCAGTGACCGCACGGCATGATTATCATCCGTTTGGCGAGGAGATAGGGACATTGGCGGCTCTGCCGGGCTCGCTGCAGCCTCGCACCACCGCACTTGGTTATCAATCTGATTCAGTCAGACAAAAGTTCACCTCGTATGAGCGTGATAACGAAACTGAGCTCGACT
>CAZALE010000053.1:0-2217 GCA_964486055.1 uncultured Blastocatellaceae bacterium | reverse complement strand
TACCCTGATTAAGGTTCTGGCCGGAATTCTCCTGCCTCGGGAAGGCAAAGTCCGGCTTTGGGGGCTGGACCCCTGGCGTTTCCGCACCCGGCTGGCCCAACGCTATGGGCTTGTCCTAGGTGGGCGGTCTCGTCTTTCCCCCCTGCTTTCCGTGGAGGAAAACCTCAAGCTTTGGGGAGCGCTCTACGGGCTTGCCGGGGCGCACGCCAAGCGCAGGATCCAGGAGGTGGCAGAGGCCCTGGACCTCACCCCTATCCTTGGGGTTGCCGCCTCCCGCCTTTCCCTGGGACAACGCAACCGTGCGGAACTGGCCCTGGCCCTCCTACCCGAACCGGAACTCCTCCTTTTGGACGAGCCCTTTATCGGCCTAGATGCGCTAGGGCGCAAATCGGTTCTAAATCTTCTAGAAGCCCTCAAAGCCCACCGGGGTGTCACCCTCATCCTGGCATCCCACGAACTCTCGGGAGTGGAAGGGGTCCTGGAGCGAGCCCTGGTTTTGCGGCGTGGAGAGGTAGCCTTCTTGGGAGATCTTACTGCCCTCCGAACGGGGCTAGATTTCCGCCGCGTCAAGGTGCTCTTCCACGAACCTTTCCAGGGAAATCCCCCTCCAGGAGCCACCGTTTCCGAAGGTGGGTACGTTCTGGAGGCCAAGGTTTCCCCGGAGGAAATTCCGGGCTTCCTGTCCCGGATGCTGGCCCTCGGGAGCGTGCGGGAAGTCTCCGTCCAGGAACCCAGCCTAGAGGAGGTGATGGAGGCTTGGCTTCGCACCTAGCCGTCCTGGGACTTCGCCTCAGGGAGGCCTGGAGAGGCTGGCCGGGGATGGCGCTGTATCTCGGCTACACCCTCATCGTCTACGTGGTGCTCTTTTCCCTTTGGGGAAGCCTAGAAGGGCCACCATGGCTCCTGGGGTACCTCTGGGCGGCAGAGGCCCTCTACATGGGGGTGCCCAGGTTTTGGAGCCAACTTCACCAGGAGGCCCGGATGGGAGAGTTAGCCCTACGTTTGGCCCTTCCCTATCCTTTTGTCCTCCTCAGCTTTCAGCGTTACCTAGCCACCGCCCTCCTACAGGTCCCCTTGGTGGCCGCCGTGGGCGGCGCGGTCATCTGGGCTTTGGGCCTACCCGCCTCCTTAAGCCTTTGGAGCCTTCCCGCCCTGGCTCTGGGCCTCATCCTGAACTTCCTACTGGAGCTCAGCTTCGCTTTGCTGACCTTTAGGTCCACCTCCCCCATGGCCCTTGGGGTTCTCCTGGAGATGCTGCGGCTCTTAGGGGGGGCTGTGGTGTTGCCCTTGGAATTTTGGCCGCAGGGCGGAGCGCTCCTGCTACTCCAGCCTTTCGCCGCGACCTTTTACCTGCCGGCCCGGGTAGCCGCCGGAGGCGAGCCGGTTTGGCTTCTGGCCAGCTTGGGTTGGACCCTAGTCTTCTTGGGTCTCCTGGCCCGCCTTTTCCCTCGAGCCCTGGCCACTTTGTCGGAAAGGGGGGAGGTGTAGATGGGGGCTTGGTCCCGATGGTTTAGAGCTTGGCCACTTGTGCTATGGAGCCGTTTTCTAGAGGCATGGCAGGACCCCCCGGGCTTCTGGGCAAGCGTTTTGGCCAGGCTGATCAACAACAGCCTCTGGCTTTTGGTCTTTTACCTCTTCTTCCTGCGCTTCCCGGAGGTCCGGGGATTCCGCTTTGTGGACCTGGTGCTCACCTGGGCGATGACCTTTGGTGCCCTGGGGCTTCTACAGGCACTTTGGGGCGGGGTGTTGGGCCTGGCTCGTTTGGCAGAAACGGGAGAGCTGGAAGTCCACCTTCCGCTTCCCGTTCCTCTCTTGCCCTACCTCCTCTCCCTTCGTCTGCAGCCGACAGGCCTGGGCGACCTCCTTTGGTCCCTGAGCGTTCTGGCGTTACTCGGTGTGAACTGGTTCTACGCCCTATGTGCCTTGGTGGGCGCTTCGCTTGTGGCCCTGGGCTTCTTCCTCACCCTGGCCTCCACGTCCCTTTGGGGCCTCAGGGTCCAGAACCTGCTCCCGGTGGCCTACGCTGGGCTCGTCCAGTTTGCCACCTGGCCGCCTAGCGTGTACAAACCCGCCATCAAGGCGCTCCTCCTTAGCCTGATCCCGGCCCTCTGGTTGGGACCGCTACCGGCAAGGGCCGTTGTTGAAGGTTCTGGCCTCGCCGCGCTTTGGGGATTCGGTCTTGGATGCCTCACCCTGGGAAG
Source organism: uncultured Blastocatellaceae bacterium (assembly GCA_964486055.1). Lineage (GTDB taxonomy): Bacteria > Acidobacteriota > Blastocatellia > Pyrinomonadales > Pyrinomonadaceae > J014. The sequence goes on along the minus strand of CAZALE010000053.1, from coordinate 16 downwards.
CCTGGCCTTTTGGCTA
>CAZALE010000052.1:0-2226 GCA_964486055.1 uncultured Blastocatellaceae bacterium | reverse complement strand
CTAATGGTCTTTTAGAGGGAGACCCGTTTGGGAATGAGCAGACAATAGCAGAATATCGTTATCTGCCGGACGGTACTTGGGGTGCTTGGGATTTTGGTCCTAGCGGGCTAATGCGCCTGGACTATGTCGGTTGCGGCCCCATGTCCATAGTTCGGCTCTTCAACTGGTACGCCTTCCACCGGGAACGGTTTGGAAGCGGCCCCAATGTGCATTTCGTAACCGTGAACGGAAGACCGCCAAGCTCTGAAAGGGAGCTCGCCCAAATCATGTTCGACCCGGTGCTCCTCGGGACACGGGATGGCATCAACTACTACCAGCCCAGGATTGCCCGCTACACGGACACCTGGCATTTCATGGGGCAGGGTATGACCCGGGATACCAATATGATTCCTGGGGCCAACACATGGATTAGTTACCACGCCAGCCCAGAAGGGAAAAACTGGGAGATGCGGGGTAGCCACAAGGCATTTGTGAACCTGGCTTATGCTGGGTCAGTACTCACTGTCGTAGGTATACCAATCTCCCTGATTGACTTCTCCCAACACACCTGGCGTGTGCGGGACATTGTGCGGGGTAAGATTGGACGGGACAACGAACCTGTTATTGCCCTCTATGCTACTGGTCGTGCTTTGGGGCTTGAGGGCCACTACGCCATGTCCCAGGCATACATTGTGCACGAGGGTTGGTTTTCCGCCAGTGTCCTCCTGTGGACAACAAAAGGTGCGGGGGACATACCACAAGGGCGGTATGTCAATGTAACCGATATGGGCTCTTTCTACAGCGGAGCATACGGCATGTACCGGAGGTGAAAGAGATGAGGTCCCTCAGAACAGTTGGGTTTTTTGGGCTTCTTGCGGGCCTCTCCCTCCTGCTTACCGCTTGCCCGGGGTTTGTTCCTGAGCGTATTCCGAGTTTGTTCGTGATGTACGAAGCCGGGGGTGTTTGTCAGGGGGTGATGGTGACGAATCACATGGGGGAGCAGTGGCGGATGTGGAGTTATGATCGAGGCAATGAGGAGTTCGTAACACTTCTCCCCCCAGGCCAAACCGTGCGCATCCCAGACCCCTTACCTTACCCCGAAATCACACGGTACAGCTTGAAAGGGCCTCAACTCCTTCCTCTGGGCCAGAAGGTACCCATAGACATAAGCTGGCACTGCTTGCCGGATAGACCTCCCGAGAGGTTTACGAGGGAGATTGAGAACGACCCCTCCAGGTACCTGTATGTCAGGGAAGACCCCAGGGCACCCAGCGGATTGCGCATCTACCTGGTCCTGGGAGAGCCACCCCGACAGTGAAGACCAATGCCGCCTACGGGCTTGTCAGCCTGCTGGCTAAAGTGTTCGGACAGCTTCACCCAGGGGGTCTGTCCACTCATCCCCCCAAAGGAGCAGGGCTTCATGTAAGGCTTCCTCGGGGGACATGTGGTTTTCCCCTTGGGGGAAGAAGAGGTCTAGAACAGGCTTTGTAAGGCGTATACCTCCTCCTAAGGCTAAATACGCGGAAGGCACTTCTGGGTACAGGGCGATTTTTCCTTTACCGGGACATAGCGGCCGCACAGAACATCCTGGCAAAGGCTTAGGCGGAGCCTGCGGGGATTGTGGTGGCAGTAAATGCTCTACACGAACCGTGGTCACGGGCGTAGCCCGTATCTTGTAGCCCTGCTCTTTAGAGCGGGGAGTCGTCACCCTCCTTGCCACGCGGTTTTCATCTCCGGTGCCTATGCTAATAGGGATGCGGCGGGGGTTTCTCCTCCTCCTGGGGTTCGCCCTGCTCCTCCTCCTTTTGGCCTGGCCTTCCCTTTTGCGTCTTGCCGTGGAGCGGGGCCTGGTTCTGGCGGGCTTTAAGGGCCAGGTGCAGGAGGTGAGGGGGCACCTCCTCCTGGGGCTGCGCTTAAGGGGGGTGGTGCTTAAGGGGGAAGGGCTTGCCCTCGAGGCGGAGGAGGTGCGCCTGGGCTATGATCTATTGGGACTTCTTCGCAAGGAGCTTCCCGTATCACTGGTGGTAAGGGGGGCTAAGGTCCGGCCCACCTGGGAGGCCTTGATCCCGGAGAAACCGGGGCCTCCCCCCGCCATCCGGGTGGTCTTCCGGCAACTCCGTTTGGAGGAGACCCAGGTGGAGCTTCCCAAGGGGGAAAGGCTCTTTCTGCCTCCCGTCCGCCTCACCCTACTGGGGGAAAACCCCTATACCTTCGTGGCCCGGCTCCCCGGGGGGAGCTTCCAGGGGG
>CAZALE010000051.1:0-2285 GCA_964486055.1 uncultured Blastocatellaceae bacterium | reverse complement strand
GTCTTGAAACAAAGGATTTAATTCAAACAAACGAGTCAAAGATCGAAAGACGAGGCGCTAACCAAAGAAAATATTTCTTAACAACGTACTTTCAATCTTCCTTCAAAGAGGTAATCGATCATTTCTGTAGCTGTGGCTTTAAAATGTTCTATGATTTTCGACTCTTCATGATTTCTTATTGCTACTTCTCTTGACTTTTGACTTAGATATTTCCTCTCACTACTTTTTAGGGAAAAATACCAAAGAATTCTCTCTGCTATTACATTTGCATCCAGAGGAACTATGAGCCTTTCATCAACTTCTCTGACACTTTTTCTATTTCCAGTCCACTGAGATATCAATGGAGGCACGCTTGCTATCATCGCTTCCACCACGGTATTAGGAGAAGCATCTCCCCTAGAACAGTGTATATAAAGCGTAGCTTTTTCAAGTACATCTTTCAGCGAAGATGTTGGTCCTATCCATTCAACGCCCTCTAAGTCTTTACTATAAACTCTTTTAATCTCTTCATCCCAATCACCGACTATTATCCAAGAAAGCTGAGGCAATTGCTTCTTAGCAATTTTAAAGGCTTCAAACATTAAATCGAGTCCCTTATAATAAACCCTGTGACCAGATGGTCCATGTCCTACAAATACCATCACAAAGTTATCTAGCTTTGGCTCCAAATTACTTAACTCAACTATTCTTTCATGCCGAACAAAGTTGTCAACTACAAATATTTCATTCTGTCTAGTTTTAGGAAGCAGACTGCTGACTAGTTCACCAATCATTTCACCGGAACAAAGATATGCATCCCAATTGGAAAACCAATTCAACAAAACTCTCGTTTTTCTCTCGCCGTAATACCCTGTAGCTAGAAAATATGGAAACTCTCCTGCTAGGTATGGTACTATTTTTTGATCTGGGCGTAGTAGCTTAAGTTTCTTCATCACTACTGGCAAGTGCTGAGGTCCGTCACCAACAATCAAATCCCAACTATCTCTTTCTGGAAAGAACACGGATGACATGAATAAGCTTAGTATTTTCCGGGTCATGGGAGGATTGGTTAAGTGTAGCCAAGGTATTTTATGATCAGCGCGAATGAACTCTGAACCAATTGATGGAAACAACTTTAACCTATTAGGATGTATACCATGCCCATGAACATATACTATCTTAGCGTGTCTCATTTTCTATCTTAGGTTATTATCTTGGTTTAAAACCACTCACAGTAATAGGGGGCTCTAGAGTGCGAATATTTACAAAACCCATCTCCTCAAACCAACTAAAAACCTCTGGATAGGTATGATGCCATTGGTATTTTGGTGAGTACCAATCAAATGTATCTAAAACCCTCCATCTCCAATTTTCGTGTTCAGATATGTGCCACATTCTCCCAGTGAAAGTTCTTAATAAAGGAATTTGATTCAAATAGTAGTATGGAATAGCTAACCAAGATATACTATAGAGCAGCTTTTTTGGAATTCTCCATGAAAAACGTCTGTAAAAATTGGATAACTTCATTCTCGTAGACTCGTCATTATAGGCACTATATAACCAAATAACCATAAAACCGCCCGGTTTTAATAAGGGCACCAGGGACTGAAAGGCCTTCTTAGTGTCGGGGGTGTGATGTAGGACTCCAATGCTAAAAATTATATCAAAACTTTCCTCAGCAAAAGGTAGATTCATTATATCTGCTTGTAAAACTCTAACTCCTAGATGGGAAAGATTTTCATAGCTCGCCTCGACAGCAGAGCTTAAATCAACAGCTATTACATTAGCCCCCCAACGGCTCACCACATCAGAGTAACGACCAGCTCCACAACCGGCATCTAATATTAGTTTATCCTTCACTAGATCAGGTGTTAAGCCTACTTTTTTTAAAAAACTTTCAGAAGGATTTTCTTTTCCATTATCGAATTGAGTTCTTTTATGTTTATTCCATTGAAATCCAAAATTTTCTACATAAAACTCGCTATTAACAAATCTCGGTATGCCTCGGATTACTGGATACTGATTCCCGCATTCGGTACATCTCATCTCTTGAGTTAACTTAGATCTACAAACCGGACATCTTAGTATGCTAATTAAATCAACATCTGCTTTTTTATGCATTATAGGACCTCATCAAGTAATGTAAAAATATTTATAGAATTGTAAGAATAGCACATCGCGACAAGCTAACAAAATAAATACAATCTCACGAGAGTGACCGAACAGAAATTTAATACATAACCTCCCACAGAGCTCATGGAGGCGACAACGAAAACTAATGAAGAGTGATCTGGGGTATTGATGAA
>CAZALE010000050.1:0-2323 GCA_964486055.1 uncultured Blastocatellaceae bacterium | reverse complement strand
GATCTTGTGGTCGTTGACGAGGCTAGCATGGCGTGGGTGCCGCAGGTTATGTTGGCCGGGTTACACGCCTCGCGGCTGGTGATCGTGGGCGACTTCCGGCAGCTTCCGCCCATCTCCCTGTCGGATACACAGCTCGCTCAAAAATGGCTCAGACGAGATGTATTTGACCATGCGGGCTTGATCGACCGGGTCGACCAAGGCAATATTCCTCCCTATCTGACACCCCTTGTGATGCAACGTCGCATGCACCCTGGGATATCCGTTTTGGCCAACAGGCTCGTTTACCGGAACATGCTGCAAGATGCACGAGGGGTTGCTGACAGACACGGCGCGATCGCTGCGGGGAGGCCCTACCCTGGCGAACCTGTTGTGCTTGTGGACACTAGTACCAATGGAAGCGTGTGCTACAAGGGGAGCAGTAACCGGGGCCGTGCGCGTGTATCCCGGTCACGATACAACCTGGTAAGTGCCGCACTCGCATGCGAGGTAGCGAGGGAAGCGGTCGCAGCTGCGCGAGAGTCAGGGCGTAGGTGCGCCGAAAGTGAGCCGCTCGTTGCTGTAATCACGCCGTTCAGTGCGCAAGCTAAGCTACTGCGTCGCATGCTGTGGGACTTTGGACTTGACGAGGAAGACGCCATCGCCTCAACAGTGCACCGCTTTCAGGGCTCGGAGGCGGACGTCGTCGTCTTCGACTGTGTAGAGGGTCCGCCACACAAGCGCCCGGCCTTCGGCGTGGCGGGTTCGGATCATCGGCCATGCGGCTCGTTAACGTTGTCGTCACACGGGCGCGCGGGAAACTCGTGGTTGTTGGCAACGCACAGTATTTGAAAGATAAGCTGTATCCCAACGACACGGTGCATGTTTTGATTGAGACGATTCAGATGCAAGGGACGGTTTTTAATGCACAGGTTCAATCCGGGGACGGACGGTCCTCACCTGCTCTTTACAGAGACACTGATACACTCGCCAGCTTAGAGGAACGCCTCAAGTCCGCCAGGAAGATAGATATACTAGCAGGCCGCAAATGGAATCCAATGCTGCAACTGTGCTTGCACGCGCCCCGCACAGCAAAGATCTGCTGGTTCGTTGGGCAGAAATGGCGCCCATCTCGCAGAGAAGCCCAGTTGTTAGCTGCCGCAGACATCCGTCGCCTGAAGTGGTATCCGAGCAACTCAATTGTCGTAGTAGACGACGAGACTGCGTTCATCCAAGCTCTTCGCCCGAGTCGCCATCCTTCGTTTGATATCTATCGCCTCAACGCTTCAAACGCATTGAGGTGGTTTATATCCATGCTCGAGCAGGTCGTGGTGACAAATAATCACAGTGTTTCACTACTTGAGAGAAAATGCCCCGACCATGGCATTCCCCTTGTTATCAGAAAAAGTAAGAAGCGAAGTTTGTTTCTGGGCTGTCCAAAATACCACAGCGAGGACTGTAGACAGCGATTCCGGCTGAAGCTCGATGACTTGAACCCACTTCTCAAGGGACTTTCATGTGGAAATGGACACAAGGGGATTGTAGTCCGTGACGGTAAATATGGATGGTTCGTTGGATGTTCTCGCTACCCCACATGTAAATGGACGGCTGATCTTCAGTATCTTGTTGACGTCTTGAAGAGGCAGTAAGGCCGATGGCTTTCGCAATGGCAGATAGGGATCAAAAATGAAGGCAAAAATGTTGACAATTTGCCTGCTGGTGCTTATACTTCTCGCAGTTAGTGGTAAACACGTGTTAGGCGGAAACTATATGAACAATGGTTAGGCGTGAAAGGAGACACGCATGCACTCTGATGCAACGACAGTCGATGAATACATTGCCTCTTTTGACGGGGTAAAGCGGGATTTGCTTATCGAGCTGCGGAAGTCCATTCTTAGCGTTGCGCCGAATGCTGTTGAGTCCATGAAGCACAGGCTACCGTTCTATGAAGTTGGTTCAGACACTTTCGCGTTCGCCATCCAAAAGCGCCACATCAGCGTGTATATCAACAATGAAGACCTAATCACTCATTACGCGGAGCGAATTGGTGAGCATAGCACGGCAAGAACTGCATATGCTACACGAAGCCTGAGCACGTGGACATGTCGGGCCTCAAGGTACTCATCTGGGCTGTATATGGTAAACACGCCTAACATTCGTTAAAGCCGATGCTGCTTCGGGGCGCAGCTTAATTCAGGCGTTAGGAAGCATTCAAGATATTGGAAGAGTGCGATGAGCGATCCATGGCAATCGGTGATGGACATTCTTTTTGGAAGATGGCGGAGCCAGATCCTCTACGCCGGCGTCAGGCTTGGGGTCTTCGATGCCCTGCGTGCCGGACCCAAGA
>CAZALE010000049.1:0-2495 GCA_964486055.1 uncultured Blastocatellaceae bacterium | reverse complement strand
CCATCGGGCCTGTGAGCCCCCTCTCCTTCTCTGGGAGTCCGCTCTTCTTCAATGCCTTTAACACCGTGGAGGCATTCCTCAGTGCAAATGGTCTCAGCCCTGACGGAATCCCGGACCCTTCCTAGAAGCTAGCCAGGAACATGGCTAAGCAGAGGACATGCAAACGGATTTCCTTCTGCGTCTACGACCAGACCGAGAAACTGCAACGGTTCGTCCTTGTCAAGCTCCTGAACATCCTTGTGTCGTGAGCGACGTCAAGCTTGAGCACGCAGCAGCGCGCCAACGTATTCGTCTTGCTGGAGAGGCCCACCGTCATGTCCCAAGTGGAAGGTTGGAGGAGGATTCGAAGGCTGATCGGCCCCGCTCCTTGCTACGCAGATCGGTGCGAGAGACGCGGAAGTACGGGATCGGATGGTTCTTCATCAGCCAGACGCTAGGCGGCCTGGAGAACGAGATTCTTCAGCAGTTGCGAATCCTCGCCTTCGGATTCGGGCTTGCGATACGAACAGGAATTCGACCGCCTGCGTGACTTTGCGGGTGGGGACAAGCGCGCCTTGGAGCTCTATCAGTCCTTCCGGGACCCACATAGCTTTCCGGGGTGGGACCTTTCGGTAGGGCAACGGTTCAACGTTACCTTTGAAAAGCTCGTGCTCAGGACGGGGCGACTTACGTCGAGCAGGTGTGCTTGCCATTTTTTGGTACGGCTCTTGATGCCGCCCGTGTGACCGGGGGCACGCGTCTGCTTGACGCCGGCTGTGACGCGGAACTCCTGGCGCTGCTGGCCAGCTTCCGCGGCGCGCAGTTGGCCGCTCTCGACGCCCCGCCGGGGCTCTTGGCCATCGGGCTGCAACGCTTGCCCGGGCTAGGGTGCGGGAAGGTGGTCTGGAGTAGTTCCCCTTCGCTGACACAAGTTTCAGCGCGGTGGTGGCGCTGAACAGCGCCTTTTAGGCGGCGGACATGGCAACTGCCATGCGCGAGTTCGCCCGTATCGCTCGGCGTGGCGGTAGGGTGGGCCCTCATTACTTGGGACCACCCGAGAACTGCGAATTCTTGACGACCGTGATGCCTGCGCTTGGGCCGCTGGTGCCGCCCCTGCTCCCTGGTCTTTCCGCGCCGCATCCTGGGGCGTGGTCAGAAACGGCAGCGCGGCAGACCTCCTCGAAGCGGCGAGCTTGCGCGTCGTAGAGGAGGGCGAGGTCGCCTTCCCTTCGTCTTCCGGAGCACAGAGACCTCGTGGCACGCAAGCTCCAGCGGCGGGGTCAATTAGGTGGCCATTGTCCACGCGGAGAGACCGCGGTACGCGCCGTGCATGCCAAATCCGACCGTGCCCACATGCGCCGGGACGGGAGTGTCTGAAATGGCAGTGTCTTTCTCTGGGCTGCTGGCGAGCGACCGTAGCGATGAACGCTCGCGGTATACTCACAAGCAGTTGCAGCGGGCGGCACTGCGCGCCGCCGCTGATGCTGACCGTTAGGCAGCGAGCACGTGCGGCTCTCCTACCTGTCAAAATCAAATGGAGGTGTATGATGACGAACAAAACGACAAACACAACATTGAAGAGTCGCAACTTCTTTGGTGTGCTAAGAGCCTTTTTGGTTCTTTGCGCAGTGGTTACTGTCGCAAGGAGCCTTGGCGCAAAATCAGGAAACACTACCCAAACAGAAACCCGGCGATTTTAGGGACGCCAGCGACCAAACTCTTGCGATTCAAACGGCACCCATCCGCATCCTTTTCCTGTGCCGCAAGGGAAGCGTCTCGGCTGAACAGTTTAAACGCTTCGTCGAGGCCACCGAATTGGTTATCAAGACCAAGAGCAGTCCGCTGAGGCTTGCCCCGGACGAGAAAACGACCGACTTAGACAAGTTAACGCTCGAAGAATTTGGGGCGATCCTTTCTGGGAAAAGCGAAAGCGAAAAAGCTGACGCGGCGCGCAGAGCTAAATCCCCGACACTGGGCGAGCTTTTTCAGAAGCATGGTGCCGTGCTGCTTTTTAACGTGAAACAAAAAAGCGGTGGAGGTGAAGGCGGTCTGGGACCACTTCCGAGGCCCATCAGCCCGTCGTGTGTGGAACTCTACCCACGCCCACCGTTTGTTGGCGAACCATTTTGCATGTGCACGCTTGATTTCGATGTTAAACCTCTCGGTGGAAGCAGTCGGATGTCGTCTCCAAGTACCTCTCCTCGATTGATCGTTATAACCTTCAACCAGACGCCTGAAACCCAAGGGGAATTCAAGCAACTCTTCTGCACGCTCTATCATGGTGATTGTGGCGGTCCCATCGGTAAACCTACACCGCTACCCGATCCTGTCACCGTGAGGACCTATGCGCGGTTGAAATGGGATGAGCCGATTAAAGACGAGAGAGCTTTGCAACGAACATTGCAAAATAGAGCACTCGACGTGTCTATTGAGTTGGGAGATCAACCGGCCCAAAAAATCACCTGTATGCGTCGCGATGCACAAGGAAACTGCAATTGGTGGCGCATATGTGGCAA
>CAZALE010000048.1:0-2543 GCA_964486055.1 uncultured Blastocatellaceae bacterium | reverse complement strand
CGGTGGGAGAGCCACAGAGGGTACTATCTGCCCCCACGGCGTGGCTGCACAGGCTTGACATCGATCAGTTAGACCCGAAGCAGAAGGAAAACTTACCTAAGATTACGCTCCTGCTTCGGAGCGAGGATATCCCCAGAACACGACGGCTGGAGTACGCGCGAAGATACCTTCGCGGCGAGTGTAAGTTTCCCATTACAACACTAACGCACGATCCATCCGTGGACGGCAACTACCGATATGTGCTGAATGCAGCGATCTCGGCTATCGGGCGATTGGATGATACCGAGTCGATAGCCCTGTTGGAGACGAAATTGGCGCAGTGGGAGGAGGAGCAGCAGAAGCCCCCTCACGAGCAACGCGGGGTAATCCCAAACACGCTCGCGGCGCGTGTGGTGCTGGCACGCCTAAAAGCGGTGCGTGAGGTGCCCACGGTCAAATCCTCAGCGGATCTAATCAATCGCTTGGAAACTATGGTGCGGTATGCGGGTTTTGAAGGTTCTGTGGATAAGTGGCTGCTTGAGTTGAAGAAGGAAATCCACTTCACTTATCGGGCAGCCGATCTGGGCGCAGGCATCCATGAGAGGATCCTTTGGCAGTACATGCAAATGCTCTTGGCATCTGGCTGGCAGGGAATCGACATCACAGCCGCGGCTCAGATCATCCAGTTTGGCTCCGAACCGATTTATACCGTTCCCCGCGAGCGTTTTGAAACCGTAGTGCAGCTGGCTAAAATGCCGCGCGAACAGGTAGTTCGGCATATTGTGGAGGAATCACTGCAGTGGAAAGTGCTCAGCAATGTCGAGGAGATTAAGGCGCAGGTTTTATTAGACATGGGCACATCTGTAGTGCCACTGGTGTGGGAGAAGATTGCCTGGGCGCTGCAACATCGGGATAAAGTCCAAGGCACAGGAATGGGCTTGATCGCGCTGCAGGAGGTTCTGGTCACGCTTGCAGGCGAGCACGCCTTGCCTGTGATAGAGCCGTTCACTCACGACGAGAACGAATGGGTGCGGCATTACGCCTGTCGGGCGAAGGAGTACATCCAACAGGGGAAAGTGTTTCTGTTTGCCCCTTACTTCTGATCAAGGGTATTCTCCCCTGCGCTCCGGAGGGCTTAGAGTACGGCAATCCACGGGAGCGGCTTACTGCTTTTCCGTGGCATTATAACAGCACGGGCAGGAACACATCTGCCCATTCCGACCTACTAACGGATCTATCACGACCATACGGTTGCCAGTAGTACCAACTAAGAGATAGGAGGCTGATGAACATGCGACAGACACAGCTGCAGAAGTGGCTCGTGAGCAGTATTGCCTTAATGAGCTGCTGGCTATTGATGGAAGCACAGCAGACCAGCGAGACTTCCCAGCCAGAAACCCAGCCACGCCAGATCACCTCCCAGGCCCTGCGGTTCGCCAAACAGGTCGAGCAGCTAAACCCAAACGATGTCCACGATCTCTACAAGATCTTCGTGGTTTTACGCTGCCAAGATGTGCCTTTAGCACAGCGGAAGGAATTGGCTCTACGCATTCTTACCGGGGCTTACCCCAATAAACCCGACTTCCGATGGATCGACAGTGGGAAGCAAGCGGGGCTAATCGAAGCAGCCTTAGTCGCACTATCTCACATGCATATAGACGATCCGTCCGTCCTACCCACTCTGGAAGAGTATCTGCCCAAATGGGAACGGATTGCTCGATGGGAGCAGACGGACCTCGCGCTTAGAGAACCGTTGCCAGATGAACTCAAACGCTTGGCAGAGCGAGTGTCTCCCAATTTAACATTATTGAGAGCCATCATTATTCGCCTTAAGGCTGTGCAGGCGGTACCTGAGGTGAAATCGGCGACTGACTTAGAGCGGCGGCTGGAGGTGATGCTAAAAGAAGCTAAGCTGAGCCGTTCGGAGCTCAAGCAGGGATATGAGGAATTTTGGGAAGCCATTAAACAAGATAAGCACATCACGGCAAAATCCAGATTTGTCTTTTATCTGGTCGGGGAATATGGGCGAATGCTGTTTCACTATGCCAAGCGCGGCATGGATGTCAGGGCCGCCTATCAGGATCTGGATATTACAGGATTGCAGGGCTATGCAAGGTTAGGTACAACAGCACGGGACCCTGCTCAGTTGATCGACCAGTTGATACAAGCACAAGGTGATGATCGGACAACTGGGCAACTGCTCGTGGATGAAGGAATTCGTGTTGTACCGCTAATTATACAGCGATTGGAGACCATCAAAGATGACCGGAGTCAGATTTCATCCACAGGGATGGGCGTGGTAGTCCTGTTGGAGGTGTTGGCAACACTGGCGGGAGAGTCCGCACTGCCGTGGATAGAACCATTTACGCAAGATGAGCGGGTGTGGCTCTGTCACTATGCACGCATGGCGAAAGAATGGGTAGAGCAAGGTAAAGTTTATGGGTTCAACTCGTCCTTATAGCCCTTCGTGGTGGAACCCCTAACGAAGGAGGCTAGTAACCATGCAAAAGAGAAAAATGAGGATGTTTGCGCTCATGCTCACTGCAGGGCTGGCAACTCTCGCC
>CAZALE010000047.1:0-2601 GCA_964486055.1 uncultured Blastocatellaceae bacterium | reverse complement strand
TGCGTCGGCTGCAAGCGGGAGTTGAACTGTGCCGATTCCCAAAGCCCATTCCCAAACTGCATCGACGAAACCGCCCCAGCCCTCAACTGGTCGCGAGAAATTGCATTATCGAATGCCAGACTCCATTCCTTCCAGGGCCCGTAGCCAATAAAAAGCGATGAGCTTTCGAGCGAATAGAATAATAGTTCAATGAATCGAGATATATTATCTCATCGCCGAGTTTCCATTTTGAATGTATCCTCTAAACTTCGACAATCATATTTGAATTCCGCTTTTTTTTACTGATGCCGTCAAATGTAAAAATAGATACAGTTACGGGGAATTTATTTGACTCAACATCTTCAATAGCTCCAACCGTCTCACTATCAATTTGTACATAATATATCGTACCTGAATCGTCTATTCTGATTTTTCCCGGACTATGGGTCAAGCTATCAAACTCGAGAATAGCTTTATTTCTCGCCAGCGGAAGGAGAGTATGGTGACGGTAATAGTGGCCATACCCGGATGCGCCCGTATTATGACCAATCAGTAGTAAATATTCATAATCATTATTCTTAATAAAATAAAGTTCATTGGAGTCAGTAAGACTTGCTAGGGAGTCGAATTTCTTCATTAAATCAGGGTTTATGGTTGCATATTGCTCTTTACTTAACATCAAGGTGAATTTTCCTTGATCTTCTAGCACAAAATATTTCGTATTTCCCTTAAATCCCAAATCAGGAAGTTTCTTTTTTACTTTTGCATCAATTTGCTGAAAACAACGCTCGCTTTTAGACATGTCAAAAGGGGCTCGTTCAAGATTGCTTTCAACGCTTTCGATCACAATTATATTTTCGCCGTTAAATAAAATCTCACCTTGGATTTTATTTTCTGAAACATTATCCTGCTTAAACTTAGCCTGAAGAATATTCGCTTGAGGATAAAGGCATCCAGCGAATAAAACAGCAATGAATAAAACGAATGGTCTGATTTCAAAACGTGCTATATTCCTGTTACTGTTGTATCACTTTTAATAACCACACCTTACTGAACCGTTGTAAAAACAAACTGTCCGGCTTACCAAGCATTGCCACGCCCGGTTTTATCATTTCAAGCCCTTCAATCAGAAAGTGTTCAACTAAAGCCATTGCAAACCTTGAGTCCTAACCATTAAGATTTATTTTATGCGAAACGCTTAAATCTTTTTTGTTCTCAGTAAGTAATCAAGCCACCATGGTAATACTCAAGCTACCAAATTGCAAACTACTGTTTATTTTAGCTTCCAGCACCGCGAAAACCCCTCCTCCTCTTATCATTTCAACTTTCACTTTTCCTTTTTTGATTTTTGCGTTTCCGACAGTTCCGACATTATCGTGGCTCGCCGAGACTATCAGGCTTGCCAAAGCCCTGACTCGATTAATAGCTTCCTCTCTTGATTTTACTCGAAAACCTTTAAGTATTGATGAAAACGATTTTGAGGGCGGTAACATCCAGTAATCGCCCCACACAAAACCTTTTACCTCCGTTGTAGAAATATCAAAAATCAGAATTAAATTATACTTTCTTGGAAGAAAGTCAATCAAAACAGTCATTTCGGCAACATAAAAGTTATATTCCGGAAGGTTTTTATTTAATTCAGTTTGAATATCATTAGGAATTGGACGAAAATTCCCGCTGAATAAACTAGTGAAGCCATGATTGGAATAGTCACGTAGTTCTTGACTTGTCTCAAGAAATATCTTTATTTTGGTTTCTGCGACTTTATCTAGTCTCTCTTGAGCTAGTACCATACTCGCAAATACAATAATCACCCATAAAGCTCCTAACGTGCTTATTTTAATAATGGTTTCCATTTCATACCTCACTTTTTCGGTCGTTTAACTGTCGGTGGAGAAATCCTTTTTACGAATGCAGAACCATCGTTCTGAATGATAACATCGAATTGAACATCAGTATAAACAAAGAATATAACCTCACCAGTCCTTATCTGGGCGTTTTGCGACCGAGGCTCATAGCGAATATCTTGTCTTTTGCCAAGTGCTTCAGATAGTATTTTTCTCTCAACTTCCAATTTAACTACATTCGCAAATTCTTTGTTTACCTTGCCTGTAAAATTCTTATATGTACTTGCACCAGTAATAATTATTACCCCGTTTTTAATCTTTGTTTTAAATTTTAGACCGGAGTTTTTCTCCAAATAATTAAGAAAGTCCTGCGCGTTGCTTCCGCTTAGTTCAATTTTTCTACCTGTTGAATCTGTAAACTTAATTGGACTATTTTGAACATGAGCATAGCGATTAAAGCTTTGCGGGTCAGCTAGCGTGAACGGTCCTGCATCAACCCCCATGAATCTGCCGTGCCGGAAACTGTAATAACGCGCTTGCGCGAAATCCAATTCCGTTTCACTATCCCGTTCATAGCCGGTGAACTTTTGTCTGACTGAATCAGATTGATAACCAAGTGCGGTGGTGCGGGGTTGCGGCGAACCAGGCACAACAGCCAACGTCCCAACCTCCTCTCCGAATGGATGATAATCATGCCGTGCGGTCACGTTGCCGTTTGCGTCGGTTTATCCAACAATGGCGCGTAGTCAGATTTTGGTAAGCCATTCGCTATTGC
>CAZALE010000046.1:0-2704 GCA_964486055.1 uncultured Blastocatellaceae bacterium | reverse complement strand
TTCGTAACAGAAGATATTCGTGATGTCAACTTCCAAGCTATTCGCTGATGAAGAACAAGTGTGAGCTAATTAATTCATTGATATCAGGTATATGAAATCTAAGAATGAAATTTTGTCTACATAGCTTGGGGCTGTCTTAAGCTAGATAATGCCATGGCTTTCTGAAACTTAGCCCTTGTCTACAGGGATTAAACCCCAGACAATTCAATTAAATTTAATCATTTTCATAATAAGCGGGAAAAATAACACCAATTTTAATTTTGAGTTTAAGGTGTTTAGTTAGTAATATCTCATATCTGTAGCTTATAATTTGACATGAACAAACAAACAGTCAGCATAAGTATAGGACCTGGACAGCATTCCTCTTATATCATTGACCTACTAAAAAAGCAGTATGAGTTAAAACAATCGTTTCATATTTATCCTGAATTTCTAATAAAAAATTATGAAAAGAACGTTGAGTCTTCGGTTAAAAAGAAACAATTTTATAGAATTATGCAGTATGCTACGTGGGCATTATGGACCCGGTTGCCATATTTAAAATTCACACAACATCCTAGAGCATTATTCCTCTATCTTGCAGATAGAATAATTTCCAAGAATTTGACAGAATGTGATCTATTCATCGGATGGCCTCAAATTAGCCTTCAAAGCATCAGGGCTATGAAAAGTAAAGGCTCTAGAGTTATGCTAGAGCATCAAATGAGCCATATTCAAAAATGGACTCAAATAATTGATGAAGAATATGATATTTGGAGGAAATTTACTAAAGGGTTTTATTCTCGCTTCTCCAAAGGGATAATCGAGCAGATGATTAGAGAGTACGAGGAAGCTGATTTCATTAATGTTTTATCAACCTATGCCAAGAAGTCATTTATAGAAAATGGGGTTACTTCAGATAAGATAATAGTTACACCATTCGGAGTGGATACCGAAAGATTCCACCCAAAATCACTATTTAAGAAGCAGAATGAGAAGATAAGAATTTTATATGTTGGAAGAATAGAGTTGCTCAAGGGCGTTCAGTACCTGCTTGAAGCTTTTATTAAACTAAAACGCAGGGATATTGAGTTATATCTTGTAGGACCAATTCTTCCTGAGATGATGCCGCTATTAGAGAGATATGATGATCAAAGGATAAAGCCTCTAGGTTCGGCCTCTCATGATGAATTATTGTTTTACTATCAAAACTGCGACATATTTGTTTTTCCCTCAATTAACGATGCTTTTGGACTCGTAGTTTTAGAGGCCATGGCCTGTGGACTACCTGTAATTACTACTGAGAATAGTTGTGCATATGATGTTGTAACCGACGGGATAAATGGTTTTGTGATACCTATAAGAAATCCTGAAGCTATACGAGAAAAACTTGATTTTCTACTCGAGTGTGAAGAGAATAGGACACGAATGGCTGCAGAGGCAAGGAAGACTGTTGAACAAAAGTTCTCCCTTTTAGAATATGAAAAACGCTATCTGATAGCTTGTGAAAAAGCTTTCGGGCGATAATAGATAATAAAGGTAAAGTACCATGATTAATAAGACGAACTGTTTGTGCTGTGGCAAGAGAGGGAAGTTAATCTATGTTAATTGCGAGGACTTTTTTGTAATTCACCAGGAACTTACGATTACCTCAGATGCACTGATTGTTGGTTTACCTGGATATCTCCCCAACCTACAGCAAAAGAACTCAACCTATTATATGAGCAATATTATGATGAAACTTTGGACTCACCTGATGTTATAACTCTAAGTGCTTCAAGGAAAAATTGGATCAGAGAGTTGGTTCTTAATGCTTACAAGGGCTACCCACTAAAGAAAGCAAATCTGCCGGCTGGGCTTGACAAGATCATTGGACTATTTTTGGGATTGATTCCACCGATCCTGAATCGTTCAACCTATGGATTGGGACTTACCTTTCCAGCTTATGTAAGAAACGGTAGGCTTTTAGAGATAGGATGTGGACATGGGTGGCTTTTGAAGCTTATGAAAGAATGGGGTTGGGAAGTGCTGGGAGTAGAATGGAATCCAGTTTCGGCTCGTATTGGTAAAGAGAAATTTGGGGTGGACATCTTAGATGGAGATCTAACATCTCAAAATCTGCACGAGGGTTACTATGATGTGATAGTCATGCGTCATGTGCTCGAGCACGTATACGATCCAGTCCAACTCTTAACTGATTGTAGTAGGCTTTTAAAACCAAAGGGGGCACTGCTTATTGCAATGCCAAATGTAAAAAGCTTAGGAAGCCAATGGTTTGGCCGATATTGGCGAGGATTAACACCTCCATGGCACCTTCATTTGTTTACTCCTCGAGCATTGGAGATCTTACTCAGAAAATTAGGTTACGTTGATATTAAAATTCGAACTCGATCCTTCCCTGCACATTGGATCTATACTACCTCTAAAATGGTTCGGGAGGGCAATTTTTCATTACATAGTAATCAAAAAGTACGATCTTGTTGGTGGTTTCATATTCTCGAGGTAGTACTTAACATGATTTATGGTGATTTTGGTGAGGAGTTGGAGGCAATAGCATATAGGAGCTGATTTTGATAATTTCTCAAAAAATACAGCATCATCTTCAGGAAATTACTCTTAATATTGTGTTTTTACAGGTTATATTTTTGAGTAGATTGATTTCTACAGAACTTGTTTGAAGGTCCCGCTATTAGGTTGACGATATAGATTTTCGCAGCTTAGTGTT
>CAZALE010000045.1:0-2707 GCA_964486055.1 uncultured Blastocatellaceae bacterium | reverse complement strand
AGACAGACCGCCCGCAACCAATACAACGCAGTGATCGGCCAATATTTCTTCGACGGCGACGGAAAGAGAGTAAAGAAGATCGTCCCTGCAACCGGCGAGGTTACGGTGTTCGTCTATGACGCGGTGGACAAACTTGTAGCCGAATATTCCACTCAAGCCGCATCAACCCAAGACGCCAAAGTCGCGTATCTCACCAACGACCATCTCGGCTCACCGCGGATCAACACCGACGCAAACGGCGCTGTTACCGCAAGACACGACTATCATCCATTTGGTGAGGAGGTTGGGACGTTGGCTGCTGTGCCCGGCTCGCCGCAGCCCCGCACTGCGACGCTCGGTTATCAATCTGATTCAGTTAGACAAAAGTTCACCGGGTATGAGCGTGATAGCGAAACCGATCTTGATTATGCTCAGGCGAGGATGTATGGCTACAATTTCGGACGCTTTACTTCTCCTGACCCAACGCTGCTTAGTGTTAACGCTTACAATCCTCAATCGTGGAATCGCTATGCTTACGTTTTAAACAACCCTTATCTCTACATTGATCCGTTAGGGCTGTGGGAGATTAAAACCGAAACAGTGTGCAAGAAGAATGACGACGGAGGTTGTAAAACTTACAGGAACGGAGAAGTTAAAGTTGATAGAGTTATCGTAACGGCAAGAAGGACGAAAGACGATGACAATGGCGCGACACTTGCGAAGCAGCTTGGCTTGAGTGGAAAGGAAGCTGCGAAATTTGCTGAGAAGATTGGAGATGGAAATAACATTCGTCTGGCGGACCAAGGCGGCATTGTCGGACGTGTATTTTCGGAGGTCGAGGTCGGACTTACTCAACAGGCGAATTGGGAAAATGAAAACAAGCATAAATTAGCCAAACTTGCATCTGAAGGTAAATATGGTCCGAGTGATAATGATTGTTCTGGTACTTCCTGCAGAATTGGATTGGGGGATAATGTTCCATTGATAGGAACAAATATCCTTGATGCTAGGCTTGAGGCTGAAGCTAGAAACATTCCAGAGAGTGAGGTGCGAGTTGGAGACATTATTCGCTATGCAAAAGCTGACAATGTAGCAACCCATTTCGCTATCTTCATCTTCCGAAATGATGATGGAACGCTCATTGCTTTCAGTAAGAGTGGTGTGACAGGACCTTATGAAATTACCGCAGCTGCTTCGCTTCAATCTCCGAGAACGGATTACAGAACCATCAGAGGCAGAACCAGCGGACAAAGCGGTTATTACCGTAGGAGATGATCATAAAGAGCGAGTGCGAGGGGGAGTTTATGAATATTTGTTATTTATTCATATTGTTGGTTGGTATGCTCACAACCAACGTTGCAAGTCAGAAATTGCCTAAAGCTAAAAGATCAAAAGATTTCTATTCTGTTGTTCTGCGGGGTGAGGTTAAATCGATTAACGTAGAAGAAACTTCTTCTGTGGTTGAGTTGATTGTAAACCTGAAACTGGAGCTACTAAATAGTGGGTCAAGGCCTGTTATTTTATTGGAGGCCAGACCTCCTGTGCTACGCGGCGCTGCTTTGGCTAAAAATCCTGACGACCTACTATCTTTGAAAAATCTTGTTTTGGAATATCATGGAGAATCAGTTGATACTTCTGCAGAATGGGTCACTCTTCGTAAAGAGCTAGATCAGCCCTCGCCGCCTCTTGATAAAGTTCGCGTCTTAATGCCGAATGAATTCTGGAAGTGGGAAGACTCTGTCGGTTTTTCCTTACCGAAGGACCCGGTAAACAACTACTTTCTGGATAAAAGAGAAACTTGGAAAAACATTAAGCAAATGTCCATCGTTTGGTTACGTGCTATCTGTCAAGTTTGGTCTTTAAATCTGGAATCAAGGAGCGGCAATGACCGAACAGAAAAGCCCTTCGGTCACAAACTCCAAACGCGATGGGAAAGTGTAGGCTTATTGTGGCTGGATGACATACAGTCAGAACCGATCTTGCTCGATTTGAGAACGGCCGTTGTTCACTGATTCGTCCACTGTCATTCCGAGGTAAAATAGACATGAGTATTCTCACCCATTTGCCTTTACTGGTTACTTTTGAGAAGGGTGCCTGGAAACTGAATTAGGGAAATTTGTTTTCCCTGACCTATAGCTGCATTTACTTGGCCTTTGCTTTGCGTTGCTAGGATGATTCCAGGCTACCATTTGTGGAATTAGGTCAGCCTCCTGAGCGTGCGGTGATGGTAGTTATGTGAAGAAGATTGAGGTGAGGACCAATGAGATAGGATTTTTCATCCCCGACGGCGATGGCCGCAGAGTGAAGAATGCCGACAATAGTCGAGAAAGACTATGCCAATAATAAGAAACGTGTAAAGAAGATTGTGCCGGCGACCGGCGAGACAACAATATTTGTGTACGACGCATCAGGGAGACTAGTGGCGGAATATTCAACCATCGTTGCCAATTCAACAGACGCCAAAGTCGCGTATCTCACCAACGACCATCTCGGCTCTCCGCGCATTAACACCGACGCAAACGGCGCTGTTACCGCAAGACACGACTATCATCCATTTGGCGAGGAGATTGGGACGTTGGCTGCTGTGTCCGGTTCGCCTCAGCCCCGCACCGCAACGCTTGGTTATCAATCTGATTCAGTCAGACAAAAGTTCACGGGGTATGAACGGGATAATGAAAGCGACCTCGACTTCGCTCGGGCGAGGATGTATAATCCGCGGCACGGACGA
>CAZALE010000044.1:0-2715 GCA_964486055.1 uncultured Blastocatellaceae bacterium | reverse complement strand
TTCGTAAATTAAACCCAAAAAGGCAAAACGAAAAGCCGAACGAATACGAGGAACGATTGTGGCGCACCTTCTATGAGCAGATTGTTGAAGACCGCGCGGACGCGCCTTCTTGGAACAGTCTGGGCGATGATCAACGCGCCAAATGGCTGGCACATCAGCTCTTCCGCAAGCTCCCCTCTCCCGGCCGGGTCTACCGCTTCTGGCGTGAAGCAGAGGAATTTTTCCATGACCTTCTGAGAGAGTTCCGCCAGATTGCCGCCCGTAGCAACAACCCCTGGCGGGTACGGCGGTTGGTGCTAACGCCGCAGGATCCGAGCGGCTGGCACGACCTCACGCTCTACAACGGCCGCTGGCGAGGACAGCCGATCAGCCTGCTCTACGTGAGGAGTTTAGGAGGGTTCGTAACCGCCTCTAACCTGGCGAGGCTCCTGCGGGCTGAGGAAGGAGCAAACGTCTTCCAGGGTGCCGACATCGTACTGGAGGATGAAGATACACCCGGCCAGTACTGGAATATGACCGTGGTTAAGGCAAGTGAGCTACAGCAACCCCACGGGCACCTGGGGGTTTACCATCCCGTAATCCCCGTGGACGTCTCTCCCCTGCGCTTCCGGGTGCTGGTGCCCCTGGAGGTAGCGTCAGAGTGCGTGGACCTGGCTTTCGCCCGGTGGAGAGAGCGTTTTGCCCGCGTGTGGGACCGCCTCCCCTTCCGCGTGGGGTTGATCGGCTTCCCGCGCCCTGTGCCCTACCAAGCGGTGGTGGAAGCGGCCCGCAACGTGGAGGACGCCCTCGCAAAGGGCGGGGAAACCTGGCAGGTTCGGGAGGTAGGGCGCGGGAGCGGGGCCGTCGCCTTGCGCCTGCGGCGCAAGGACGGCCGTGAAACCCTCAGGATGGTCCCGGTAGACCTCCCCGACGGCCGCCCGGACGTCTTCTATCCTTACGTTGCCGTGGAGGACCAGAAGCCCCGTTTCCCCAAAGACTTCCAACACCCCAACGGGCAAGTCTACCGCCACGTGACCGATCTACGGCCGGGCGATGGTGTCAAGGTCTTCCCCGCTCGGGTAAAGACCCTCTTTATGGAAAGCGCCGCCGCCCGCTTTGACGTCGCGCCTCCACGCTACCTGGAAGACTGGGCCGCCATGCGGGAGGTGTGGGAGCTCCTTCAACGGATAGCCCCCAGCCAGACCGCGCTCCAGCGCCTGCGAAGCGAACTGGCCCGGCTAGAGAAGGAATGGGGCCCACCGGAAGGCGTTCCGGAAGGTCTTTTGTGCGACACGCTCCGCGGACTCCTGGTGCACCACCTGGAGGCCAAAGGGACTCCTCTGGAAGCCCTAACCGAGGCCGCCGTGCAGGGCACGCTCCAATGGGCCCTGGACTGGCATCTCACGGTCATGAAAGAACGAGGAGGGTAGGGACTATGGAAGGTTACAAAAAGTTTCTGCAAGTCGGCATCGCTCTGGACCCCATCCACGTGGGCGCCGGAGGTGCCCAGATCGGCCGGGTGGACCTGACCATCGTACGGGACCCAGTCACCCAGGTGCCCAAGATCCCCGGCTCCAGCCTGGCGGGGGTTTACCGGACCTACGTGGCGATGGCCTACGAGGAAGGTCGCCAAGCCTCCCAGTCCGGACAGCAATCCCAGGGACGGCAAAAGCCTTACTACCCCGACTGTGCCGGTTTGGGTCTGGACCAAAACCGCGGCCACTGCCGCCAGCCCGATTGCCCCGTCTGCACCGTCTTCGGCTTCGCCCGCGGCGCAGGGCAGGAGGGCGGCTTCGCCGGCCTGGCCGCCTTCACCGACGCCCACGTGCTCCTTTTCCCTGTTCCCACCTGGAAGGGGCCCATGTGGGTGACGGCGCCCATGGCGCTTAAGATGATCGTGCCTGAGTTGGAAGAGGTGAACGACAACGCCGTCTACGTCGAAAAAGCCGATAGACCCCTCAACTTGGGTTGGCTGTTGTTGGAAACCAAGGAGTACAACCAAGACGAAATAAACCGTGTCAAGACGCAATTGGCAAAACTCAGCATCCCCCGCTACATCCAGGACCGACTCGCCCTGGTGCCCGACCACCTCTTTGCCCACATCGTCAACAGCAACCTGGAGGTGCGCACCTCGGTCTCTATCAATCCGGCTACCGGTGCGGCAGAAGATCGGGCCCTTTTCTCCTATGAGGCCTTGCCGCGAAACACCGTGCTGGTGTGGGAGATCATCGCCAAGAATCCGGCCTATTTCCAGATTAGCGGACAGCCGATTACGGTGGACTCTAATCGGGATCCGAATCCGGATGACGTTCACAAAGTAACCACGAAAGCCCACCCCTATCTGGAGCACCTGGGCATCGGCGGCATGGGGACGCGCGGCATGGGACGCGTGAGGGTCGTGTATTCAGGATCCGATTCAGGAACCGGCGCGCAACAGAGTCAAGCTCAGTCCGTCAACCCCACCTCGCCGGCAAACCAAGGGGGTGGCCAGCCGTGAGCAGTGCCAAGAACTTGAACGTCAAATGCGCCGAGCTGGGACGCCAGCTGGCCTCGGTCCGGGATCAAGGGGGCAAGCCTATAGAAGAGAAAGTGCTCAACGCAGCCCTCGCCGTCTTGGAGGAACAGGGGCCCTACGCCATGTTCCTCTACCTCAAGGCGAGGCACGAAAAAGTGGCAAAACCCTTGAGCGAAAAATCCTTGGGGTTTTTGAAGGAGGTTTTCGGCGAGGAGCTGGGG
>CAZALE010000043.1:0-2797 GCA_964486055.1 uncultured Blastocatellaceae bacterium | reverse complement strand
TACCTGCTCGCATGCTCAACGAGTTCGCCTATTGCCCCCGGCTCTTTTATCTGGAGTACGTACAGCAAGAATGGGCGCATAATGCCGATACGCTCGAAGGCAGGCTGGTCCATCGGCGTGTTGATAGGCCGCAGGGTGACGTCCCAGAAGCGCTCTCACCAGAAGACAAAATCCACGCTCGCTCGGTCACGCTCGGCTCGGAACGCCTCGGCGCCATCGCGCGCATAGACCTCATCGAATCCGATGGCGGAAAACTCGTCCCCGTGGACTACAAACGCGGCTCGCCACCCGATCGTGATCGCGTCCCAGAAGGGGCATACGAGCCTGATCTGGTGCAGCTTTGTCTGCAAGGATTGCTCCTCAGAGAGAACGGATACGATTCCGATTATGGCATCATCTACTTCGCCGAGACGCGCACGCGCGTTCGAATCGAGTTCACCGAAGAGCTGATTGCGCGCACGCTTCGATTGCTCGAAGAAGCACGTCGCGTCGCCCAGTCGGGTCAAATCCCGCCGCCGCTCGTCGCTTCACCAAAGTGCCCGCGTTGTTCGCTCGTCGGCATTTGTTTGCCGGATGAGACGAACCTTTTGCGCGAAACTGAAAGCGAGGCACCAGTACGCCGGCTCGTGCCGGGGCGCGATGATAAACTGCCAGTCTATGTGCAAGGTCATGGTCATCAGATCGGGTTGAATGGCGAAGTGCTTGAGATCCGCACCAAAGGTGAGGTGGTGGCGACGGCGCGGTTGATCGAAGTTTCGCATCTTTGTCTTTTCGGCAACGTGCAGCTTTCAGCGCAAGCCTTGCGCGAACTCGTCGCACGCGATGCGATAATCATCCACCTTTCCTATGGTGGGTGGCTCGTTGCCGTGACCACGCCGCCGCCATCGAAGAACATCGAACTGCGTCGCAGACAGTTTCAGGCAGCGAGCGAAGATGGAACCTGCTTGCACCTTGCGCGCGCCTTTGTCGCGGGAAAGATTCGCAACTCGCGCACGCTGCTTCGGCGCAATGCGCGCGCGCCCGTAGAAGCAACGTTGCGCCGACTGGCCATGCTACGCCGGCGCGCGGAAACGGCAATCTCTCTGGCAACGCTGCTCGGCGTCGAGGGCACGGCGGCGCGCGAATACTTCGCCAATTTCTCGAAGATGTTCAAATCGGATGATGAAGCATCCGCGCCTGCCTTCGATTTTGAATCGCGCAACCGTCGTCCGCCGCGCGATCCAATCAACGCGCTCCTTTCGTTTCTCTACTCGATGTTGCTCAAGGATCTGTTAGCGACAGTAGTTGGCGTCGGCTTCGATCCTTATCTCGGCTTCTATCATCAACCGAAATACGGTCGCCCGGCTTTGGCGCTCGACTTGATGGAAGAATTTCGCCCGATCGTTGCCGATTCGGTGGCCATCTCGCTCATCAATAACGGTGAGATTCGCCCGTCGGATTTCATCGCGCGCGCCGGATCGGTCGCTTTGACCGAGCAAGGAAGAAAGCGCGTCATCGAAGCTTACGAGAGGCGCTTGGACACGCTCGTCACGCATCCATTGTTCGGTTACCAGATGAGCTACCGACGTATCTTCGAAGTGCAGGCGAGACTGCTCGGGCGTTTCTTGATGGGTGAAATCAACGCTTATCCGCCTTTCTGCACACGATGAGCGAGACCTGAGAGAATGCTTTAGCGAGGTGTTACAACAAAGCCTTGCCGCTTGATGCGGGCAAGGGAGGACTCAGCTACAGCGCCTTTCCTAGCGAAGGAGGCTTCAATGCGCAATCGCTACATCGTCAGTTACGACATTTCAGACCCGCGCCGGTGGCGGCGCGTCTATCGTACCATGCGCGGGTATGGCGATCCGATTCAATACTCCGTCTTTCAGTGCGATCTTCTGCCTGCTGAGCGCATTATGATGATCGAGGCGCTGACAGGTATCATAGATCACCGCGAGGATCGCGTTATGTTGATAGATGTTGGTCCAGCCGATGGTCGTGGTCGGTGGAGCATCGAGACATTGGGGCGCGCGATTAAACAGGAAGAAAGGATCGCCATTATAGTTTAAGGTCGGGAAAGGCTGCATTCGGACTGCTTGCGAGCGCTGAGATGATGCAGCCAACGCGGGGATGCGCTCGAAGGCAATAAGTTCAATCTCTGCATAAAAATAGTTTGCCGAATAACACTTCTTGAGGTAGAATTGATGATGAAAAGATTAGCCGCTCGCAAAGGACGATTTAAAGCCTTGTTTGACAATCAGTTGCAGACCGTGCTATTTCCACGTTCATTTGAACGTGGCCCCATTGAAGCTTTCAAGATATCTTTTTGTGTTTGTTTATCTAAAGGAATTTCCACGTTCATTTGAACGTGGCCCCATTGAAGCTTCTAAGAAGCCGAACATTTCATGAAGAGTTTTTAGATTTCCACGTTCATTTGAACGTGGCCCCATTGAAGCATACGATTGGCTTCCGGGGCATCGGGTTCAAGTCCATTTCCACGTTCATTTGAACGTGGCCCCATTGAAGCCTTACTAGACATGCCAAAATCAAGTTGCTTTCGTTTTTATTTCCACGTTCATTTGAACGTGGCCCCATTGAAGCAATGCGGCAACGATCGAGATTTCAACGTAAGTATTAAATTTCCACGTTCATTTGAACGTGGCCCCATTGAAGCATCGATAGCTTGAATATCAGCCGCTTTTTTATGAGTATTTCCACGTTCATTTGAACGTGGCCCCATTGAAGCTAGCTGGTCGCAAAAACATAACAGTTGAAGTAGATGATTTCCACGTTCATTTGAACGTGGCCCCATTGAAGC
>CAZALE010000042.1:0-2804 GCA_964486055.1 uncultured Blastocatellaceae bacterium | reverse complement strand
AGTCGAGCTCAGTTTCGTTATCACGCTCATACGAGGTGAACTTTTGTCTGACTGAGTCAGATTGATAACCAAGTACGGTGGTGCGGGGCTGTGGTGAGCCGGGCAACGCTGGCAAAGTCCCTATCTCCTCACCAAACGGATGATAATCATGCCGCGCGGTCACGTTGCCGTTCGCATCCGTGTTTATCCGCGGAGAGCCGAGATGGTCGTTGGTGAGATACGCGACTTTGGCGTCTGCTGAATCGGCAACGATGGTTGAATATTCCGCCACAAGCCGCCCCGATGCGTCATACACAAATATTGTTGTCTCGCCTGTCGCCGGCACAATCTTTTTTACTCGCCGACCATCTTTGCTATCTTGAGGTTTCTACTGGAGAATTTCTTGCCAGCGAGGCGCAATCTTTTTCACTCTGCGGCCATCTTTGCTATAGAAATACACGCCTAGAGTGTTTACCGGTTTTCTGTTGGCAGCAACAGCTTCAACTTTCACTTGCTTATTCTCGCCATCGTAGCTGAATTTTTTGCCCTACACGTCTTTGATCGTATTTCCCGCCGCATCGTACTCATAACCGTTCTGGCGATTGTTCAACGTTTTCATCTACTAATCAACCACAGTCAAATCCGCTGCGCACCATAAAGATTCAGATCTATGTCGCACTTCTTCGGTATCCTCGTCCCGTTCGCTTCTTCGAATGCCTGTCGGCACTATAAAGCGCTGACACAACAAGAAGTTTTTGAAGAGTTGGGAAAATATAGACGAGCTTCCCAGACAATCACAAACTCGCCGTCAATAATATCGTCTCCGCTCTAGCGGGCAAACGTTCTGCTGAATTCACCGTAAGATACCATTAAAAACACTAGCCTCATAACAAAGCTGTACAGTTGAAACAAAGATTCGCTAAATTTTCCATAGTTACTAAACCTAGTTAGTGATCTCGCAGAAATCTGAGTTGTATTTCGGTAAGCCTCTCCTGCATTTTATCGTACAGACGTGTGCTGTCTTTTGGGTGCCCTACAGTGAAAGTAGTAAATTGAATACGATCGCTTTTCGTATTAAAGCTGCCTAATCCTCCGGCATTCATTACAAATATCCCGTTTTCATATTCATCCTGGTTTATAGCACCGTCAAATTTATCCTTCGGTTTACCGTATATATCTGTGCTACCTGTTATACGGAGATATTCTATCTTCTGCCTTTCGTTATTTTCATCAACATAATAATAAGCCAAATTTACAATTCCAGTGTATCCTTTTATCTTAACTTTCATAATGCCATTTTCTGGTATCTTATAGACATATAGACCATTTTCAACTTCCGGGACGACACCGTCCGGTTGATTAAACAGTATTATCACATCGCCCGTGTAACCCTTCGGAATCAGATATATGCCGTCTCTGGGGTACTTAAAGAAGAAACACGAGCTGACTACTAACATAGTTAGCAAGATCACACCGAAAAGAAAAAGTTTAAAGTTCATAAGCACCTCATTACTATCAGCCAACCATAGCTTTACCGAGTTTCGGATACTATTAATTCTTCCTAACCCGCGGTTGACTGGTAAAACGTCCATTGTATTCCTCTAGGGGAATAACATTCCCATTCTCGACAACACCTTGAAACACTCCATTCTTGACTCGAACAGTAACATTAACATCGATCATCGGCAAAGTTCCGTTACCGGGCAATGACATAACCGGTCCACTGCTGACGGTTGGAGCAAAAACACCTAACATTACGGAGTTTCCACTGAAGTCCCTGATAAACGCCTCTGCCGCCGGAAACTGGTCTCCAGTAACCACTCCGGTAACTCTCATATCAACAACTCCATCACCTTGATCGACATAATTAAATCTGAATTGCACGTGCAAATCAATATCCGGAGATACAAGTGGTATGGCATCGTTATTGCCGTACATATGATATCCCAACGAATCATTTCCACCAAGCAAAACATCGGGATAATAACTTCCACTAGGGTCATTGATATTGCACTCTGAGCGAGCGGTCCAAGAAATGAACCCTAAGTTTGTTTCTGAAATAGAAGGTTCCGATGCTCGCGTCATAGACATTGGAAAATAGCGACCATCATTGGCAGCAGTTATTATGGAAAAAGCCTGAATCCTGTAACTTGCCTCAGGATCGGTTGAAAATCCTCTGTTATCACCTCTTGCTATATTACCGGGTCCAAACCACTCAAACGGAGCAAATGCTCGAACGTACACAAAAAATGTGAATTCTGGAAATGCTCCTGTTCTATCTACTAATGCTAACGGATTATTTAGAACATACGTATAGCGGTTAAATGTTTGAGGTTTAGCAACATTCGCTGAGGCTAATAGTGGATCAACAGAAGTAAATCGTCCGTGCCGCGGATTATACATCCTCGCCTGCGCGAAATCGAGCTCAGTTTCATTATCCCTTTCATACCCCGTGAATTTTTGTCTGACTGAATCAGATTGATAACCAAGTGCGGCGGTGCGAGGCTGCGGCGAGCCGGGCATAACAGCCAACGTCCCTATCTCCTCACCGAACGGATGATAATCATGCCGGGCGGTGACGTTACCGTTTGCGTCGGTGTTTATCCGCGGAGAGCCGAGATAGTCGTTCGTGAGATACGCGACTTTGGCGTCTGTTGAGTTGGCAACGATGGTTGAATATTCCGCCACTAGTCTCCCTGATGCGTCGTACACAAATATTGTTGTCTCGCCCGTCACCGGCACAATCTTTTTTACTCGCCGGCCATCGCCATCATAAAAATATCTGCCAATCACATTGTTCGCTGCATCCCGCACCTCAGTCTGCT
>CAZALE010000041.1:0-3168 GCA_964486055.1 uncultured Blastocatellaceae bacterium | reverse complement strand
TTCCGTTGGTGTCATTTCCAGATATGACATTTCTATCACCTGAGTTTAAGCCTCCGATCGTGCTATTTGAAGAATTTGCTATCAATATGCCATTTCTCGCATTACCAAGATCAGTATTACCGGATGCGTCTGTTCCGATAAAATTCCCACGAATTATAGCTGAACCATTTCCAGTTATTTCGATTCCGTTTCCTTGATTTGCCGAGATTACATTGCGACCGGCAGTAGTTCCATCGCCAATTAGATGTCCGGTGGTTCCTACAATCAATATACCTCTATTTACATTGCCACAAAGTGTGGATCCACATGAACTTGAATTTCCAGTTGAGTTAGTACCTATGTAGTTACCGACAATAATATTTCCGTTGTCATTTCCAGATCCATCAGTATCCATTCTTATACCAGCCGCACCGAAACGATTTATTATAAATCCCTGGATTTTGCAATTGCCCGCTCTTATGTAGAATCCGATGGAGGCGCTGCCTGCACTTTGAGTGCCAGCTCCATTTAATTCTACGGTGGGATTGCTACCAGCTATTATTTCGACAGTGTCAGTTATGGATGGTAGCGGGGACATTAAATTTATGGTGCCTGGACCCGTATTGAACATTATGGTATCAGCTCCCGGATTTGAGTTTGCCATCGTGATAGCATCACGTAAACTCCCAGGTCCTGAATCGTTAAAGTTAGTTACCATGTAGGTAGCCGCCTCAGAAGTTTCTATTCCTAATGCTGTAAGAACAACCACGATCAGACTGATTAATAATAGTTTGGTTTTCATGCTTTAGCACCTCGCTTTCAAAAGTTTTGATTTCCAGAGCTTTATTGGGAGAGAATGTAGCCGCCAATGAGTACATAGTTAGGTGAGGTAAGAGAACTCTCTTACCTCACTGCAATAGGGCTACTCATTTTCTTTCATCGGGTAGAACCTCAAATTACGTGGGCTTTCACCATAATCATTTACTGCGGTAACCCGATAATAGTAGTTACCAGCGCCACGTGATTTTCGATCGATAAACTCATGAGTAGTAGGCTTAACCTCGGCAATGAGCATTTCACCCTGTCGATCGGATCCTCGGTATATTCGATAAGAAATAATAGGAGCTCCTCCATCATCTGGTGTTGGCCACTTTAACTTATTTCCGCGTTGAGTGGATGTTACGTAAACTGGTGGTGACACTGGTGGTGGAGCAGGACCACCTGGATCAAAGGCACTGAAGAGCCTCATTCCACCACGTTGGCGTATGATAGTTAGCCTAGCTACGCCCTGATTTTGCGATTTGTCAGCGCTATTATTGGTTATATTTATGCAAGGATGTCCAAAGTTACATCCGTCTGCGTATACAGCGAGTATACGTCCTCGCGAATCAACTGTCATGTCATTAAAATCCAGTAGGTTACGTGTTCCAGTTGGACAAGTAGTGCCAAAGGTACATATCACACCTTGTTGCACAGGATTGGGTTTTCCTGGGTTTAATGGATCATTGTCAGCTCTGATAACGGACCAGCTTTGTCCTCCATCACAAGTAACGGCAATGTATGGATACCACGTCCCTTTATAGGCAGTTCCACTGTCATCGCCTACAGGATTACCAGGATTTGTGGAGTCAGTAGCTAGGAAGAATACTGCTGCGCGATCATTGTCTCCGGCAACCACCGCTGGGAAGACTGCAGCAGTTAGATTTGGCGAGACAGCCAGAGCTAGGTCATAATCATTTCTCCAAGTTATGCCCCTATCGTCAGAAACTACTACATGTGGATGGTTGTCGCCAGCTGTATATGCAAAATAGACTCGACCACCGGAACCTATTCCCACTGATGGATCAGTCCTACCTGCAGTACTAGTTGGAACCGTCCTAACAGTCCAAGTCAAGCCGTTGTCAGTAGAAACTGCAAATCCCTGTTTACCACCACATCCCTTATTTGGTAAATAAACTGTTCCGTCATTTGGAGCGACTTTTATGTGTCCATGTAATCCACCGCACTGAGCTAATGTATATGCAGGTACAGCTGGTTCATAGGTTAAACCACCATCGAAGCTAGTGGCTACGGTTGCGGTAGCAATTGATTGAGAAGCATAGTAGAAAAGATGCGGGTATCTGCCAGTAGGTTGGCGCCCAGAAATATTTGGATTAGGCGGGCCACCTCCTATGGTTTGATGATCCACTCCTTGTGTCGCGCCACCCGTTTGAAATGTTGCCAGAATAGTTGTTAAATCATCATCTGAAATAAAACCGTTCGTTGAGCCGGCTGCTATTTGTAGCTCTCCCGCTATCGTTCTCCCAGTTACTGAATCGGTAAACAATATTGGATCAAAGCCTGTTACGAGCGCTGGTGAGGTTTTACTCATCCACTTTACTCCGTTGATCGGGTCTGCTGGTGATGTTGAATCATCGAATGAGGTACGATTGGCCTGTAGTCTAGACATTGTTAGTATGTTTCCTGTATTCCAATTGACTCCGATGGAAGG
This sequence comes from uncultured Blastocatellaceae bacterium, assembly GCA_964486055.1. Classification (GTDB taxonomy): domain Bacteria; phylum Acidobacteriota; class Blastocatellia; order Pyrinomonadales; family Pyrinomonadaceae; genus J014. The sequence goes on along the minus strand of CAZALE010000041.1, from coordinate 698 downwards.
CTCTCCGGATTGATCCCTTCTTGGAAAACCAACAGGTGGTTGATAATTGTCGAATGTCGGTAGTGGACAAGCACTAGGAGGTGGTACTGAAACAGGTATTGATTCTACAGTAGCTTTACCAAGATACTGGTCAGCTGGACCGACAGCGGCAAAGTAAACCGCACGTATATAATAGACAGCACCGTCATTTGGTGGCCCTAAAATGACTTCTTCGAAGTCAGTAGTTCCCTGGCCGCTGGTAGCGACGACGGCATCAAGAGTGCCAGTGCAGCCAGAAATGCAGGCCCCTTGCATACCTGGCGTTCCGTTAGTTTCCTGTCTTACCACCATGTCATAATCATTAGCTACAGTGGCCCATTGAAATCTGACTCGTATTATTTTCCCACTCCAGTTGCCAGGTGGTATGTTTAAAGTGAACACATCACAGTTTGTTGCAGTAGCATCTCCAGCCGTGCAGCTATCCTCTCCGTTAGCGGCTGGGGGACTCCCCGTTCGATCTCCTAACCAGGTTATGGTAGCCCCTACTGTGTCCGTAAGACTTCCAGAAGCTGGCGTGGCAGCTTCGACACTCTGATTTGAGCTAGTGTAGAAAAATGTTTTTCCCTGCAGCAAGATGTATACGAAAATCAATGTTAGCGCTATCGGTAAACATAACAATTTGAAAAGCCGGGGTTTAAAGACACTTTTTTTCATAATAG
>CAZALE010000040.1:0-3192 GCA_964486055.1 uncultured Blastocatellaceae bacterium | reverse complement strand
TGCGGCGAACCAGGCACAACAGCCAACGTCCCAACCTCCTCACCAAACGGATGATAATCATGCCGTGCAGTCACCGTAACATACACGTCAATTGTAGTTTGCAATTCAGCCATTCAAGCTCCTAGAAATGTACCACATCACTCATAGTTAATCAATCACTGCAACACTATTTGCAATTCAGGCATTGATGCTCCTAGAAATATACCGCGCCGTAACGGCTGCCTTCCTATCCATTCTAATTCACGATTTAACCGCTACTACTTCTAGAACTATACGACCGCCCCGTTCGCATCCGTGTTGATCCGCAGGCTGCCGCCGTGACTGTTTGTCAAATAGCTGATTTGTAGTGTCTGCGATGTTTGATTGCTGGATCCTGCAATCAGTTGTCCCATCACATTAAGCACAAAGAATGTCTTTCCCTTCATACTGATGACCGACAAACACAATGTGGAACCGTCGAACGATCTGAAACTCCAGTTCGAGGCCGTCTCCCACTTCCCGGAAAAGGAAAAGCCAGTCGTCACAGCGCGAAAAAAAGAAATTCGTAGCACCAAAAATCAACCCGCTTCCCCGAAGAAGAAAAGAGCATAGTCAAGGTCCTCCTCGAGGGAATGATCCTCAACCACGAAGCCACCCGCTGGGCCAACGCCTAACAAACAAAAAAGACATCCTCCGAAAAAGCTGTCAATTGCCGCAAGCGTATTTTCTAACTATTTGTCATTTCTTGAACAACTTTAGAAGACTAGTCATAAAAACAAAGGGCGTAAGGTCAAATTACATCCTTTTGTTGCTCTCTAAAGTTTGTGACCTTTCGCTGATCCTCATTTTTTAACCGCCCTCATTTTAGAATCACTTTCTTCCAAAGAAACTTCTTGCCGTCCCAATAGATGATACCAATCCAGTCCTCTCCTTTCATTACGATTGATTCGCCTTTTGGCTTAATGCCAACTGGTTTTCCATTTGAATCTAATGTTTGTCTGACTTCTTCTAATGTTTCAACATCCCAATTCATCAAAAGCCAAAATGGTGGCGGGTTGTTTGGATCAAGACCTAGCAGGATAGCTCTGGTTTCCTTGTTACGAAAGCAAATTAATAATCCTTCACGCTTATTCTTTCGACTTTCTACTATCACTGCATAGTCAATACTGTTGTCTCCATCGAAATCCCCGCGCACAAAATACGGATTGTGGAGTGGAACGTCTGGAATATCTATTTCTTTGTTAATCACACCATTCTTATCTAAGCAACGATGGACAAAAGTTGGAAAATATAAATTGTCGGTTAAGTCGTCGGGAACTCGTTGCTGAACTGGTTGTTCGTCCTTTTTTTCTTGCCCAACAACAAGCTCATTTTGTTGAAAACCAATGCAAGCTAGAACTAAAAAACTTCCTAATAAACCAAAGTATTTAATGAATGAATTTTTTTCATATTAGTTTTTCTGCCTCCCGGGTCTTTCCTGGGCCGCCTTTGGATAATTCTGCTGAAAATGCATGTGGTTTTTATATAGAGATATTCTTTAACGACTTATTTTGAATGTCTGGCAACCCAAATCGTGGCGGGTCTCCGGTAATTACAGCACCTAATCCGGCATCTCAGTCTTTGAATAAACTTATTAGAGCCTTTGTTCTATCAACATCTGCTAATTTGTAAGCTACCTCACTTTGAAGTGTCCTGCCATCCGGTAACGTTCCCATTCTACCCGGACCCGTTAAAAGTCGCAACAAGTTGTGACCTTAGCAACTCGCCTCGCCGCATAGTATTTATCGACTTTATCATTGCTTCTCAGAATTTCTCCGTCTATTGAAATTTGTGCAGGCGGCCTGCGTAAATCAATCATTACTAGAACTTTATCGCCTTCTTTCAAGTCCTCTAACACATCACTGCGACAAAAAAGGTGGTGCACGATTATCTCGGCTTTCTCGTATCTGCCTTCATACACTTTATCTACTTTGTATTTAGCAATTCGGTATGGAGCAGTTACCCCGCACAAGATTCCGGGAGATTTTCCGATCTGCATAACTGTTCCCTCAAAAATAAGCCATCTTTGTTTCTTCGAATTACTTTGTCCAAAAGTAGTTCCAATCAAGCATAAGAAAGCGAGTGCAATTGTAAAAAAGATTTTCATACTATTTCTCCTTATGGTCCCGGCGGATATTGTGGCGCACGAATGGGCTTCGTCTTAGTTATTTTGTCAATAGTAACTGCATTAGTTGGTGTTGACTTGATAAGCACATCATACTGAACAGAATTGTAAATAAAGTTGATGACACCAGTTTTCGGATAATCCACGTCACGTCTTTCCGCCAACTTTTCCTCTTGTTTAGTGTATTCGGCAAGTATCCTTGTTTCGTATACAAGCGCGTTAAGATGCGCTCCACCCTCTAGTGAAGTAAATCCTTTGGTGTAATCGCCTGTAAAAGGGCACCATTAACCAGCCTCAGCCCTTCATATAGAAAGTGTGCAACAATTGTTGCGGCTAATTCAGGAGCTTGTCTATCTGTTTCTTTGATGTCTTCAAAGTCAACAAATCCATTTACTGTTTTCTTCTGCGTGTCCATGACAACATCTTCTCCGTTGTCGTAAAGTGTGCTTTTTACGCTTTCACTTTGTTTTACCTCGTAAGTGAGTTTAGCTGAATCTCTGATGATATTTTTCAACAGTTTCGCAAACTCCTTTGACCCCCCATTTTGCTTGCTGCCCTTTGCTATTGTAATCTTACCAGTTTTCGGATCTCTCACCAAATCTAGCCCTGATTTTTCCCTCAAAAAATTGAGGAAGTCATCGGCGGCATTTCCTTTCAAATAAAGTTCTTTCCCCTTTGGGTCAATGAATTTCATTGGACTATTTTGAACATAAGCATAGCGATTAAAGCTTTGCGGGTCAGCTAGCGTGAACGGTCCTGCATCAACCCCCATGAATCTGCCGTGCCGGAAACTGTAATAACGCGCTTGCGCGAAATCCAATTCCGTTTCACTATCCCGTTCATAGCCGGTGAACTTTTGTCTGACTGAATCAGATTGATAACCAAGCGTCGCAGTGCGAGGTTGCGGCGAACCGGGCAATTCCGCCAACGTCCCTATCTCCTCGCCAAACGGATGATAATCATGCCTCGCGGTCACGTTGCCGTTGGCGTCGGCTTATCCAACAATGGCGCGTAGTCAGATTTTGGTAAGCCATTCGCTATTGCCGCTG
>CAZALE010000039.1:0-3362 GCA_964486055.1 uncultured Blastocatellaceae bacterium | reverse complement strand
GATTTAACCGCTACTACTTCTAGAACTATACAACCGCTCCGTTCGCATCCGTGTTTATCTTCGGGCTGCTGAGGTTATCCATTGTCAAATAACTGGTTTTGGCGGTTGCCGTCGGTTCGATGACGGTTGAATACTCGGCACTCAGTCTATTGGAAGCGTCATATACGAAAACGGTTGTTCCGCCCGTGCCGGGGACGACCTTCTACGTCCAGTGCTGAGCCGATTGGACGCTGATCGAACGCAGGACCGGTAAAGCCCGAAGCCGCATAGCAGCTTCAATGAAAGTTCGAGTAGGTCAAGCTCCTCCCGCGAGAAAAGCAAAAATTCAGCCTCCAGTTTCTCGATACGGTTCTGAACAATCAACAAAGGCAAAAGGCGTGAACAAAGAAAAAGACAGCCTCACAAAAAGCTGTCAAGGCTTTTCTTCAATTTCCGACCCGCCGACCAGTTAGAAGCATCATGGCTAACCGTCACAAGGCGAAGCAATCTCATCTGAGGCCGAGGCCAAAACCCCAATCAGATCATCCAACCGTATACCTCGCTCATTCGGCTCTCGTCACCTTTAAGTCCGGTCGCGATGAATTCGTCAGCAACAGCATCGATGACCTCATCCCGCTCGAACTCGGTTAGGTCGATCTCCCCATAAGGCGGGATGAGCTTTAACAAATCGGGGCGGCGCTTTTCCAGCACTTCCGTCAGTAGTTCCTTCATTTCTGTTTAAGTTTCAGAATCATATGGAAGGTTTACGGACGGATACGACGATTCACGCTCTTCGATTTCCGCAATTTCAAGAACATAGAGCGAAACAGACGGATGTAATCGTTGCTTGAGACACTCTGTATGACACCACAATTGCTGACTGTGATGCCTATCCTCGGAACCGTCGACATTAGTAGTGTAAAGAAGTCCCCCCACATCAAACCCTACCGATTCAATGGATTGGCCGCAAAAACAGCATTGATATTCGACACTCATTTGATTACCTTCCGTTTAGCTTCGCACTATTTGATCGGTGAATACCAACCATAATTTTGAGCAAGCCTTCTAACTGACTTATAGGATATATTTTTCAAAGCCGTAACTACACCTCGTTGTCCTTCGACGATCACATTATATTTGCCGGGTGCAATCTCTTTGAGAAAAACTTTGGCTCCATCCCTTTGAAGCATTTGAGTCCCTGTTCTGGTTACAGCTACTTCTGCTTGAGTAAAGCCACGAACAGCAAGTTGTCTTGCTCCATGAATTGTGGCGATGGTAGCTGTCGTCGCTGCGGTAGCAGTCGTTGCCGTTGAGGTTCCCGCGCTGGTAAGTCCAAGCGTAGTTATCCCCGCTCCTGCCGCTGTACCCGTCGCGGCCATAGCAACACCGGCTCCGGTCCCAACGGCCACCGCGACGACTGCCGCGATCCCGACCGTCGTTACTTTCCTGACCGATTCATCAGCTATTGTCTCGGCAAGACCTTGGCAATTACATTGGTAGACGCTCTCAAAGTCGCCTTTGGCCGCCTCTCTCGTGTCAAAAATTGCGAAACTGTTCTCATAGGGGTTTAGCCTAACCCAACCATTTTCGGTCTCATAAATAAAACTGCCAACGCCCCGTTCATCAGCTCCAACCGTCCCGACAACCGGTACGAAACCATCGTCAACCTTATCGTTATCACCATACCATTTATATCTGTCCTCCGCCGAGTTGTAATACCATTTCAACCCAGTCGGATCGGTTACGTTCAATGGATTGTTCCCGACGTAGGCATAGGCGTTCCAGCTCTGCGGATTTTCGGCTTTAGCACTAGCAAGCAACGGATCGGGCAAAGTGAATCTACCAAAGCCATATCCATATATTTCGCTTGAGCAAAGTCTGAGCTTGATTCCTAATCACGTTTATAGCTTCTGAATCGCGTCCATTAGAGCCTTACTTCAAAAGCGGATATCTACAGATGTTTCTCCCGCCCGAAAGGCTACTCTTTCTGGGGACAGGTCGCTAAGCCCACCGGAGAGCTTAGCTTGAAACTGCCCAACCACGATCGACCCAGTAACGGTATCAGGGGCAAAGACAAACCAAGGCAATTCAAATGACCAGTTGAGCCGTGAAGCCATTGAAACCATCCCTGTAGATTTATAAACAACGAAAATCTCGCCGATGTTGTCATAGCTATCTAAGAAAACGATGTAATCGCCACTAATCGATCTATAGACTTTCGTGTGATTTGATTCTACACCATTAATTAAGACATGTTCAGGGCTGACTCTCCGGAAAAGGATATTTGTGCGCCACAGCACATAACCCGCAACAACAAGCAAAAGCGTAAGAACGACTATTGAAATTAAAGCTGTCCTTTTCATGGTTTGTACCTCAAATAGTTCACACCTGTATTTACGTCGGTGGCTGAAGGAAATTGGCCGGTTCGGACTCCTTTCGTTGGATTTGCAGACACCACAATATCTCCAGCAATCACTATTCCTGTATGACCAGGAGCGCCGTTTACACCTTTTGCTGCGACTATATCGCCCAGACCAGGTGCGTCTACACTTACAAAGTTTTTTGCACCGTTTGTAACGAGGTCGTTCGCCGTTGGAGGATAAAAGTTTCCCCAAGATGTTCTGTTAACTTGAAAGCCTGAAGGGTTTGATGCTGTTTGCCAACCGATTCCAGCTCCTTTCGCATAAGCAACCGCAACAAAAAAGTTGCATTTGTTAGTCCCTGGTGAACTTGTAACAAGATAGTTATATGACCCGCCAAATCTTACTGTTATCCCATTAGAGCTATAATAGTTCGACTCCGCTTGAGTAAAACCGGGAGATCCAATTTTACTGATTGCGTAAAGGACGGCCCGAAGGTTTTTAGGGTCTTCTTTTGCATCGTTGGGAACAGCCAGTATCGCTTCTTCTATTATCTTTGCAGCATTTCTCACCCGTTGTATAAACTCTTCTCTTACTTTGGCATCTGAAATTTCACTGTTAGCATAATCAATTCCAGATTGAATAAAGTTTTGAATGTTTTTTCGTTCTTGCTCCGTGATGGGTCGACGTCCATCTGGGTCAGTAAATTTGAGCGGGTTGTTAACCGAGTAACTGTATTTATTCCAAATCTGCGGTTGCAAAATATAAACCACAAGGATCTTTATCTTCTCCTCTTCATCTTTGCCTTTCTCCTTTTCGAGAGTGATGTTGTATGGGTCAACAGAGGTAAATCTTCCGTGAATCGGAAAGTAGTAACGATTTATCGCGTAATCGAGATTTGTTTCATTGTCTCTTTCATAGCCGGTGAATTGTTTGCGGACTGTGTCGGTGGTGTAGCCGAGTGTTGCGGTGCGGGGCTGTGGTGAGCCGGGCAACGCTGGCAAAGTCCCTATCTCCTCACCA
>CAZALE010000038.1:0-3503 GCA_964486055.1 uncultured Blastocatellaceae bacterium | reverse complement strand
TCGTCGAAAAAGAGCGATTCAAGGTTTACGTCCTGATGGGCGGCGAGACGGCTGACGAGTGGGATAGCAACCCTGAGCGTGAATACATCATCGTCGGCACGCAAGATATGCTGCTTTCGCGTGTGCTCAATCGTGGCTATGCGATGAGCCGTTATCGTTGGCCTGTGCACTTTGGTTTGCTTAACAATGACTGCTTATGGGTCTTTGACGAAGTTCAATTGATGGGCAGTGGGTTGGCGACGTCTGTACAACTTCAGGCCTTCCGCCGTTTGTTCGGAGCTTTTGGTCCAGTCAAGACTTTGTGGATGAGCGCAACAATTGATCGAGATTGGTTGCGAACGGCCGATTGCGATTTGGATAAAGATGTGCAAGAGGTACGTAGCTTGAACTTGGACCGAGAAAGCAGCGAAACGATCCACAAGGTGATGTGTGCACGCAAAAAGCTGCGGCCTGCCGGAGTCAAAGCGCAAGATACAGAGAAGCTACCGAAGAAGGTACTCGAGTCGCACAAGGCAGGCAGCCGAACGCTCGTCATCGTCAATACAGTCCCGCGAGCCGTCGAGCTTTATCAAACTTTGAAGGAAAAGATAGAAGCTGGGAGACACGAACAAGGCAGAAAGAAAAGATCAGTCCCAGCTGGTAGTACACCAGAGTTGGTTTTGATCCATTCTCGGTTTCGCCCTTGGGAGCGCAAAGAAAGGGTGGAAAAGCTTCTTGCGGAGCCGAAAGAGGGTGGGACGATCATCGTTTCGACACAAGTAGTTGAGGCTGGCGTTGATGTCTCGGCGCAAACGCTTTTTACAGAACTTGCTCCTTGGTCATCGCTAGTCCAGCGGTTCGGACGCTGCAATCGTCGCGGCGAGTACGAAGAGGCTGAAATCTTCTGGGTCGATGTGAAAGATGCAGACGCTGCACCATATGATCCCGAAGACTTAAAACGAGCAAGAAAGCACTTAAAAGCCTTGGAAGGCAAAGATGTCGGTCCGAAAGAATTAGCTCGTTACATTGAAGGTCTGGGTGAAAAGGAGAGAAAGGAGCTACTTACCTTCGACCATGTCTACGTAATTCGTCCGCACGATCTTCATGGTCTGTTTTCGACCGAGCCTGATCTTGCAGGCGGCTTTACGGACGTTTCCAACTTCGTGCGCAACATCGAGCGAGAGGCTGATGTCTATGTCTACTGGCGAGAGTTTAAAGATAAGCCAGGAAAGGACGAGCCGCCGCCAAGAAGAGATGAACTTTGTCCAGTGCGTTTCTTCAGGCTGAAGGACCTTCTCGGCAAGTCCGGCGTGGCCTGGATGTGGAGCGCAGAAGAACGCGCTTGGAAAGCATTACGTGCTGACGAGATCAAACCTGGGATGACGCTTCTTTTGTCAACATCTCAAGGTGGTTATGACCCTGAACTTGGGTGGACAGGAGAATCCGGCGATAAGCCAGGTGTCATAGAAGATGAAGCTTCGTCAAATGCCTTGATGATCAATGTGCAAGAAAGCCTAGATGATGATCAACTGAGCGAGACGGATTGGGTAAGTTTGCCTGAGCATCTGAAGGATGCTGAAGCAGAGGCGAAAGAAATAGTATCGGCTATAAATTTCGATGATGATGAGATCTGGAAACAATGTTGTCCCAGCGTTATTCGCGCGGCCTGGTGGCACGATGTCGGAAAAGCTTTGCGAAGGTGGCAGCAGAGCGGCAGGGACCAGCTTCTCCAAATCAAGGAGAAAAGTGAGGAGTTCCTGAAAAAGAATCCAAATGGTCCGGAAGCGGATTTCGTCCGAGGATTTTTAGAGAAGCTCAAAGAGCTTGAATCAGATGGAAAATTTTGGGCAAAGTTTCCCGGCTTGGAGCAAAAACTTAAACTTTCTGATCTTCCGATTGACTCGCAAAAGCGCATTAAAAAAACAATTGCTGCCCCTTTTCTTCCCGGACTAAGGCACGAAGCGGCAAGCGCTCTTGCGGCATGGCAGAAGTGGCGAAAAGGTACAGAGGATTGGACGGCGCTTGCGGTTTATCTCGTCGCATGTCATCACGGCAAAGTCCGCACCGTCCTGCGAAGCACACAAAAGAGGCGAAAAGCAGTTGCCGCGCAGACACAGAATCCAACCTATACAGCAGAGCAGAGGGAAGACGAAATCGCTAAGGAAATATTCGGCATCACTTCGGAAGAACTTCTACCTAAATTGGACGGATGGCTGGAAGACAGTACTTCTCTCGATCTGCGTCTGAGTGTTTTCGGATCTGCTGGCAAATGGGATGCTGACTTCTTCGAACTCGAGGAGCCGAGTTGGGTACAAATGGTCGCCGAATTGCTCGGGCCGGAGATCCCCGGGGAATTAGTCGCTAAAGATGCTATCCCCGAAAAAGAGCCGCGTGAGTTGGGCCCGTTCCGACTGGCTTTCCTCGAAGCATTGATTCGTGCTGCCGATGTTAAAGCGAGTCAAGTTCCTGGAAGATTGAGGAGAGATCGAGATGAGTAAGTTCAAGATCATTCCTTGCGAAGGCGTGCGCCCCGATAATCTGGGCGGATATTTCGTCGGTTTGGGGTTACTCTCGGCGCTTACAAAGAAATGGCCCACCGTGCGAGGGTGCTGGCAAAATGGATGCTTCTGCATCGTGGGCGATGATCTTTCAAGGGAGGATATCGAGGAGTTTCTCTTAAATGATTGGGATGCCCCACAGTATGAGCGTTGGTGGAGTAACTCTCAAAAGGCGGACACGAAAGCAAAGTCAGATCGCAAGATCTGGGAGCATAGGAGCAAAGAGGAAGTTCACAAAGTCCTCCATCTCGACGCTCATATCGTAGGCGTGGGTCGCAATCAATTCAACCCCGTTTTTGGAACGGGTGGCAACATCGGCAAACGAGATTTAGCCGAAGCGTGTAAACAGGCCAAAGAACTGGTCCGACCGCGTGCGACCGAGGAAGTTCGAGACTGGTTGAAGCACACGCTCTGGGCCGAGGGCAAACCCGAGCTTCCTGAATTGAGTTCCACGGGCACTTGGTTTGTGTACGCCAACAAAACTTTCAACAGCGGACAAGACTGGTTTGAAGAAGGAAAAATCTCACCCTGGTCGTTCTTGCTGGCGCTAGAAGGAGCGCTCTTGCTTGTGGGGAGCGTCAGTAGACGGTTGAGTTCGATATCGCGACCCTATGCCGTTTTCCCGTTTGTTACCGATAGACCTTCGCCGAGAACAGAGGGTGAGGTTGGACTTGCGCGAGCGGAGTTTTGGGCGCCCTTGTGGGAATATCCGGCGACCCTTATGGAAATTCGTGCTCTTTTCGAGCGAGGACTGGCACGCATAGGCAACCGCGATTGCCGGGCTCCTCACGAGTTCGCGCTCGCCGCCCGCTCGGCAGGCGTAGATGCAGGTGTAAAGGAATTTGCGCGGTTCGTCTTGCGGCAAACGACCAGTTCTCAAGTTTACGAGGCAATACCGCAAGAACACATCGAAGTTTCGCCCGTTGTGACCCTTGAATCGGAGTTGATCGAGCCACTCCTTTCGTG
>CAZALE010000037.1:0-3530 GCA_964486055.1 uncultured Blastocatellaceae bacterium | reverse complement strand
GATTATCAGGACGACGCTCCACGCTCTGCACCACACGACCCAACAGGTCATAGGTGTACTCATACCCTATCAGCAAAGTGCCATCCGCTTTCCTGTGTTCCACTTTCCACACAAAGCCCACCTGCGACGGGTTGTCCGCACCATAGTAGGTATACTCTACATAACTCCCGTTCGGATAGTCCTCGCGCTTCAGCCGTCCCGTCGCGTTGTCATAAGTATACACCACCGTGCCCCGATTGTCGCCCACACTCTGCAACCGTCCTAACTTGTCATAACCGTTCTCTATCGTGCGCACCACGCTGTTATCCGCCCGCAACTCTTTCTCAAAGCGTTTCCTGCCTGCCGGGTCATACTCAGCGGAGACCGCGACCACTTCAATGCCTTCCCCACTGCCACAGCAGCCGCGTTGCTCCCGCACGCGCCCCCAAGCGTCGTAGGTGTAGTCGCGCCTGCCTGCGCCATCCTCCACCCACACCCGACGGTTCTCACCATCCCAGCCCATACGCACATCCGCGCTGCACTTTGATGGCTTCCAACTTAGCGTATCAGCTCCCATATATACGGACAGGAATGAGAGTAAGCTTGATGAATCCACACGACATAGGGAGAGCAGGGGCTCTGAGCGATCCACGGCTTGAGCTCCTCACCCCAGCGTTTCATCTCATCGAGACGGTTCGCACAATAGGCAAAGTAAATAATCTGACCAAGACTGACAACAGGGGAGAATTCGCGGAAGGCGTCTGATGCGTTATCTTGCAAGCGATGGTTCCTAAACAGACTCTAACCGCTGCAGGCTGAGATTAATTTGAGATCAATTTCGATTCTTTCTGTACTTCTTTTATCTTTTTATTCCGTATTTAATTAAAAATGTATGCATGCGTTCTGCGGAAATATATTCAGGTACTCCATCTGCGTAAACAACTACAAAGCCTTTACTCTGATCTTCCAGAGGCAGTGAACGCATCTCGTCCGCCGCAGAGGGTTGGAGATTGGTGGACTCAAAGAAAACGACCTGTTCCCAGTAGGGAGAGGGAACATCTCTTACAGGCAAAGCGCTCAATCTGCTGTTCATTGCAAAGCGTCGTGGAAGCTGCCCTGGCTCGGATGGGATATCAAAAGTGAAGCTTCTTGGTAGAAAAGGTTTCAGCGATTGTTCCCATCTGTTGGCAGGCGGCAAATGTTCGTGTTGTTTAACATATCGACGTAGCGCATCTCCTAGAGTAGTTGCTTTCTGAATAATCAATTCCTGCCGCTCTTTGTCAGGTCTGCTTGAATGTTCTGAGTCGAAAATTTTCAAATAAATAAAAAACAAAAATAGTATAAAAGCAATAATAAACACTATCAGAAACGGCATTCTACTTTTCATTAGTTTCACCGAAAACTTAATATGCACAGAAAAACCCTCCTACAAACTGGTGGAAAATTCTCCAACCATTCGATTGCGCTCATTAGGGCGGAAGCCGTAAGACCAAAAACCGAAACCTCGATTTCGAGTTAATGTATTAGTGCGCGATAAGCACGTGCCGAAGTTGCGTCCGCTTGTTGCTTCTATCCAGAACTGTCTCCGCCAAAATGTCCAACAATCGTCTGGCGGCGCATATGCCCCATAGTTATAACAATTACCATTCCATCCGAGGAATGCACCATACTGTAGGCTGCCTGACTTAAAAACCGCACTTTGAAAGGCAAAATCATCTGCACCAATAGTTCCATCGATAGATCCACCAGCAGACTTGCATGAGTCAATCCACACCAAGGCTGGGGGGTCTACCCAATTACCATAACCCACGCTTCTTGTTAATACACTTAGATCAAAGGAGACAAGCCCTCTTACTCCTCCCCCTGATATAGTACTGTACCATGTATAAGGACCTATTCCAAAGAAAGGGCGAGGTAAACTGCCTCCGTGAGAATTCACATAAAATAATTGCAATCTTATTCTAAAGTGATTATTGATTCTTTTGACTACTGTACTGTTGTTCAGCGATGGTTTTGCAATGTCACGGGAATCGATAGCAATCACACTTGGGTTGTCATAGGGTGGTCCAACAAGGCGCAATCTATTCTTTATGAAATTTAAGTACTCCTTCCAAGAAGTTGCCCCCCCTGGAAAAATGCTTGTATCGGTTTCCAGCAGGATAAAGACTTCACCTACTCGATTCTTATTGGTTTTACCTTTGCGTTGATGAAGCCCTCCCTGCACAACGAACTCGACCTCGTATACCCCATCTTCAGCCTCGGTACCCAAAGAAGTGTTACCGTCCCATACAACATCGATGAATGCGCTTGTGCCGCTGTAGGTTCGTACCACAGCGGGCGGCTCATCAATGCTAAGGATGCGAACTTCCCACGACTGCGATGTTTGTAAACTTGCGCGGATACGACAAACGGTGGGAACCTCACCATCCTGTGTGGATGGGTCAAAAATTGGATCGATGTATATTTGGGAAACCTGATTATAAAAAATCACCGATATACTTTTTTCATGACCATAGATGTCTCGAACCGTCAACACATGCTCACCATTAGCAAACTCATCGGTATAGATAGGTAGACTTACAACAAACGGCTCGTAGGGTGACTCAACAATATCACCTGCCCATGCCACTGGGGTATTGTCCACGCTTAACTCTATGTCAGAATACTGATATAGTAGAAAAGGGATTTGCACACGAACGGACACCTCACCACTAAGCACTTGTCCCGCTTGTGGGCTGACAATTTTGAACGCTTCATTCGTGTCTGTTTGAGTGCGAAGCCATATGCCATCAGGTACATACACCTGGATTCGATAACGCCCGGGCTCTGGCACAGAAATTTGTACGGTGGCGGGATTGGAGAAAAGCACGACTTCTGCCCTATAAATAGCATCTGAGCCGAGTTTCTGGGCTTCAAGTACAATAGGTAATTGAATGTTGTAATTACGATACCCAACAAGATTTACATCTATCTTAAGGTTGATATTGCCGTAGGCGGCATATCTTGTTCCTCTCAATGGTTCCGCCCCCACCAACCCGTAGTTGAAAAGTACTATGTTGATATCGCTATCATCTACAACGCCATCTCCATTAAAATCGCTATTTGTTGACTGCGTTCCAAAATAGAACAAAGCATTCACAAGATCAGCGTCATCAATGATATTATCATGATTTGAATCCCCAGGAATTAGATTCACTGTAATCTGAGAAAAGGCGATCGGTAGTAAAACAAACCACACCAACATGCCCAAAAGTCCACGCACGACTTCTCGAGCAAGCCCTGTCCGCCTCATCACGAACCACTTGCTTATAAGAACAGTTGTCAGTAGACACCTCTTGTACCCCCTCAGCAAGGGGCGCACATCCCGCAGCCCAAAGCCTTCCCAGCGCATCACCATGCATAGAGAGCAGCGTTCACCCGTCCGCACGCTCGGAACCCTTATCAAACTCTGTCTCTGCGGACTTATCCCTTGCATTACCATCGCTTCCTTCGCCATTTCCAAAGGTTCGCTGCTATTATAGCCCATCCTGCAGGGGTTTGTCAAGGGGGGA
>CAZALE010000036.1:759-3555 GCA_964486055.1 uncultured Blastocatellaceae bacterium | reverse complement strand
AGTGTCAACGCGGTTGCGAATCAGCGCCCGTCGCACCTGTTCGGCGATAGGAAGCCCTTGCTGGACTGCGGGCAAAGCGCGCGACTCGAGCACATAACGCGCGACGGTTAACTCAGCGGCAAAGGCTGTCGACTTAGAACTCGAACTGATTGCCTCAAATCGAATCTCAGCCCACCTGCTTTTCATAGCCACCTTACGCCTTAGAAAACAGGAATCCATGGTCTAACTCCGAACGCTATAGTTTCAGTCCATGCAAATCGGCAATTAACTCCATCTTTCGGATTTAACTGGAGCCATCAATCCCAATCCCATGAACCGTCCGTTGCCGATTACAACAGGTCCGCTAATACCCTCTGCGAAACGAATTTCAACATGCCAAAGTTCATGCTTCGAAAAGCGGCTGCCTGCGGCGAAAGGTTCAACACGTTCGCCATTGCTTTCAAAGGGTTCACGTTGTACTCGGATAGTATCAACGCGCGTGCGAATCCCGACATGCCTCAGTGCTTGTATTACCGCTGCGGCTGCCCGTTGCAGTTCCTTGAGACGCTCTTCTCCAGCCTTCGCTTCTTGTCGCATTCGTGTGGGTTCGATTCGCCGACGCTGTACAGGCAATGCAGCAGGAGTGACAGTACGCCATAGGCGGTAGCATTGGTTATCGCTGATACCAAAATGTTGCAGGAACTCCTGATCATCGGACCGGATCAAAGTGGCTTGCACCTCACCCGTTTCTCGGTTGACGACATCTAGTCCGGAGAACGCCCAGTACACGTCATCGGCGCGAAGCGGACACTTCGGCGGCACTTCAACCAAAACACGCCGAATTTGGCGATCGGCATGAAAATGGCCGATAGAGGGCAGCGGGATGAGCCGCACTCGCTGCTCAGGAGGACAAGCATTGCTGCCATCAGGCTTACGTCCCACCAACACACGTTCCACTTCCGCTTGACGACTAGGCAACGCTTGCTTGAGTTTCTCGACTGCGCCATCGCGTATGAGTACTACGAGTGAGTGGGCTTGCTCCAAGGGCCACGGAGCGAATGCCTCGCCGGAAGCCGGCTCTTGGAGGTCATAAAGTTGACGCGAAGGTGGGCTATTGTATGCTACCATTCGGAACAGTGGCGGCGGTGGCTTCCGGAAAAAGACCTTTACGCTTCGATCCTGCCTAGTGTAACGGAATCGCTGGCAATAAGCTTGGTAGCGCTTTCCGAGACTTTCGAGCGAACCAGAGCGTGGAGATCGCAACAGGATCTCACTTTTACCACCCGATGGATAAAAGATATGGCCATCGTATTTAGTGATAAGTTCCTCGAGTTGCTGGTCGTTTAAGATCTCTCCCCAAGCCCAAGCCAGATCTATGCCGCGTCCGAATTGATAAAGACGCTCGGCCAGAGAAAGGATGGTTTTAGCTTTTTCCTGGTCTTTCGGGTCTATGTCTCTCATTTTCCATATGTACAAAAACTCGATATTCGGATCGAAGAAATATGGTCGGAAGGTTTTGGTGGCAGTCCGAATCGCAGCAATGCGTGCAGGGTCACCCTCGATCCGATCGCTGTCGTTGTTGGGCATATAGAAGAGAACCCGCTGATCTGCTCTCCGGGCACGGGGTGCGCCGATAATCGGAGGGTCCCGTTTCTCCAGCCACTCGAGAGCCTTTATTTCGTCCTCTTTGATCGGGCCACCAAGCCCTGCTCCAGCGACAAGCGCCTGGAACAAGCGCGCAGGCGAGGGCGGCCAGTCCCCCTCGCCATGGTAGCACCCATCATGCAGGCGAATGTGAAGAATGAGTGCGCTCATTGCCGATTACTCCTGCTGCTCACCTTCTTCAGCTGTCTTTTTCGCGAGCAACTCCTTTGCTTTGGCAAGATTGAACTCGTATTTGAGTTCAGGCCACTTGTTCGCGAAGACCTGTGGCCACTTCGAGCGAAAGTGCTCAGCCGCAGCTTTCACATAGTCCTTGATCTGCTCTGCGTTCAAGTCCTTCACCTGCACAGGCTCGCCACGTCGGGGCACCTGGTACCAAGTGTCACTGTTCTCTGCATATCGGAGCAGGCAGCCTTCGCGGAGGAACAACTCGATGTCTGCGGTCGCGGCCATGAGTGAAAGGCCAAGCAGGTACTTCTGGATCGCGGCAGTTTCGTCGTTATTTGCGCCGCGCAGCCCCCGCAACGCGACGAGGTTCACCGTTACCTCGCGCTCAATTCGGCCCTTCACAAGGACGCCGCCTAAAACCCTCGCCTCTGGATTTGGCGAGCCGTTGACGTACTGCGGTATCTTTGTTTTGCGGAACGTCGCTGGCGCATCCTTGAGGCCCTTTTCCGAGAGCTTCACCTTCTTCGCCTTCGCCTCTTTTTCGAGCGCTTCTTGCTGTTCTTCATCGAGCAGTTTCCACACCGAGTTGAACTGAGCCGCCGCGTGAATGACCTCCACGTCCCACGCCCGGATGATCGAGCGCACGAGCCGCGGGCGCTTCTCGCCTGTGTCGCCGCGCGAATCCCAGACGCCGAACACCAGCGACGTCGGCGCAATGGCGCAGAGCCGGCCAGCGTCACCCTGTTGAAGCTCCTTGAAGGCACGTCCGACGAGCTTCAGCAACTCGGGCGAGGATTGCACGACCGCATCCGCAGCACGGTGTGCCAGGTCGAGGAGAGAGCGCGTCACCTCACGCGGCTGCTTGCAGGCATCCTTCTTACCCTTCTTGCCCTCTCCGCTTTCCGCGTTCCCCTTGCAGGCCTCGCACTCCCCGCAGTCCTCCTTGCGGATGACGATCTGGATCTGCGGCACGAACCAGTCTTCGGG
>CAZALE010000036.1:0-749 GCA_964486055.1 uncultured Blastocatellaceae bacterium | reverse complement strand
GTCGGAGAGCGTGTCGATGTTGTAGCCGATGTCCGCGTAGGTTGGCGGGAAGATGATCCCGCTTTCCTCGACGGGCAGAAGCCGCTGTTTTAACTTGAGAGCCACGGGACCCTTGGGATCGATGGCCCAGTCATATTGAGTTTGTTGCGAATTCGATTGTTGACTCATAGTTATGCCTCCTCTTGTGCAAAAGTGACCACCTTGTTCTTACCAGACATATCCAGCGTAAAGCGGAAGATGCGCATCGGGATTCCCACGAAAACGCCACCGAGGGCTGCACGCGCGAGCAGTGGTGGCAAGAGTCCTCTCCAGACTGCATACCGCACTTGGCGTGTTTCGAATTCGTCAGGACGGGCATGCTCGAGCCCGATCGCACCCAAAATCTCGACGATTGGTGAAGCTTCCACATCGTGACCCTGCTCATCTGGGGAGTATCCCGCGTTGATCGGTGTCCACGCCTTGCGTGCGTCGAACTTGAAGCTGCTCCCTCCAAGCGGCACCGTCTGGCTAAAGGGGTCTTGGATCATGTCGTTCCGGCGCGCGTTCCAGAGCGTGCGAAAGGCCTCAAGCATCTGTCGTGCAATCGCCACAGTTCGCTGCTGACCAGCAAAGAGCTTGAAAGGATTCCGCGAAGACCCATCGCACCAGTGCGTGAGGTCAAGGTAGTGACAGCCGTTCGTAAGCCGCAGGGGCAGCGTCAGACGATCTGCCTCAGCCGCGGGGAAGGTTTCGAGCGTGCACAGCGGAGC
>CAZALE010000035.1:1654-3587 GCA_964486055.1 uncultured Blastocatellaceae bacterium | reverse complement strand
TATTTTCGCCATGTGACCTTTACGGAATGACACATTTCTGTTATCCTGTCCTCTATGGCGTTGCACCCCATCCTGCAAGAGAAGCTGACCGCTGGCTTAGAGCCGGTCAGGCTCGAAGGTCTGACCCGAAGGGACGCACGGCTTCCTGCCATCAAGAACAAGGTCCATACAGTGCTCGGCATGCGGCGGGTCGGCAAAACCACCTTCTTGCGCCAAGTGCAGCAGGAACAGCAGCAAGCGCTTGCCCCAGAACGGGCGGTGTACGTGAGCTTCGATGACGATCGCCTGGCGGACCTGCCGCTTTCCCAGCTCGATGCGCTCGTGGAAGAGTACTACCGCACCTTTCCCCAGCTGCGGGGCCGCGAACTTGTGTGGTGGTTTTTCGACGAGATCCAGGTGATTGCAGGCTGGGAGCGGTTCATCCGGCGCCTGATGGACACCGAGAAGGTCGCGGTGGTGGTCTCCGGTTCCTCAGCTCGTCTTCTCTCCCGCGAGGTCCATACTTCCTTGCGGGGCCGAGGGTTCGAGACGGTTCTGCGCCCCTTTAGCTTCCGCGAATTCCTTCGTCACCGGAACGAAGAGCCGACCAAACCCGTCGCCCGCCTGAGTGCAGCCGAGCGCTCGCTCATCGAGAAGCGCTTGCTCGAATATCTGCAGGTGGGTGGGTTCCCCGAGGCGCAGGGGCTGGACCTTAAGCTGCGCATCCAGTTGCTCCAGAGCTATGTGGACACGCTGCTTCTGCGCGATGTGGTGGAGCGCTACCAGGTGAGCCAGATCGCTGCGCTTCGCTCGATTACTCGGACTTGTCTGCGCAACCCGGCCGCGCTCCAGAGTGCGCACGCTCTCTACCGCGACCTCAAATCCCAAGGGTATGCCGTTTCCAAAGACACGGTACACGCCCTTCTCGGATACCTGGTGGATGCCTTTTTGCTGACGCTTGTGCCCCTGGCGACGGACTCTGAACGGCAGCGTAATGCCAATCCGCGCAAAATCTATCCTGCTGACCCAGGGCTGATTTACGCGTTCGATACGAGCGGTCGTGCGAATCTGGGGCGTGCCTTGGAAACAGCGGTGCTAAACGCCCTGGTCTCACGAGGAGCGGAGGTGGGTTATGTCAAGACCGATGAAGGATTCGAGGTAGATTTTCTCGCGCGCGTTCCCGGCCAGCGGGAGCTCCTCATCCAGGTATGTGCGGACCCGACCCAGCCAGAGGTTCTCGAACGCGAAGTGCGTGCCCTCGACGCAGCAGCTCGCACCCATCCTCGCGCCGAGCGGATTCTGATTGTGCTGACGCGAGACCAAGCAATTCAGGTGTCGGCCGGCACCATTCGGGTGTGTGCAGCTTACGAATGGTTTCTGGAGGAAGAGTTATGAATACAATTTTCGATCTTCATTCTTCGGTCCTCGCTGACTACCGGGACTTTGTCCGGTCGTTTTTCGTCATCGCCGACGAACGGGCACAGGCGTTCGTGGATCAGGCGCTCGAGGAGGAAGCGCACCTCTGGCCCGAGCCGCTGGTGCAGTTGAGCCCCAGCTACGCGCCCGGGCCGAGCGTGGACGAGCTGGCCCGCGAAGTTCTGATCGCCGAAGAGACTGCCAGAGTCTTCCGACTGCCCGATGGGCGTCCCTTTCGCCTCTACCGCCATCAAGTGGAAGCAATCCGCAAGGCGCTCGTAGGGGAGAGCTTCGTGGTGACGAGCGGCACCGGCTCGGGCAAAAGCCTGTGCTATTTCCTGCCGATCGTGGACAGCCTGATCCGCAACCCCAACACCGGCGAGCGGGTGGCCGCGCTCGTCGTGTATCCCATGAATGCGCTGGTGAACTCCCAGCATCAGGCGCTCACGGCTTTGAAGGAACACTACGAACGACGAACCGGAAAGCCGTTCCCGGTCACCTTTGCCAAGTACACGGGCGATACGAGCGAGGCGGAGCG
>CAZALE010000035.1:0-1644 GCA_964486055.1 uncultured Blastocatellaceae bacterium | reverse complement strand
CCGTCGGCCGCCGCAGATCCTGCTCACCAACTACGTGATGGCGGAGCTGTTGCTCGTTCGGCCCGAGGATCAGCGCTTTTTGGAGCGAATAGCGAATAGCGAATGGCGAATGGAAGATGAGGCCGGACCACCATTCGCTATTCGCCATTCGCCATTCGCCGAATCACGCCATTCGCCATTGGCGACCTCTGGGTTGCGCTTCCTGGTGTTCGACGAACTTCACACCTACCGTGGGCGTCAAGGGGCAGATGTGGCGATGCTCGTGCGCCGCCTCAAGGAGCGCTGCGCGGGACCCAACCTGGTCCACATCGGAACCAGCGCCACGATGATCGCCCGACCGGACGCCACCTCCCTGGAACGACGGCAGGCGGTAGCCGACTTTGCGAGCCTGTTTTTCGGTCACCCCTTCACACCCGATGATGTGGTGGAAGAGACGCTGGCACCCCTGAGCGAGGGGGGAATGCCCTCCAGCGAGGAACTTCGCGCGGCACTTCAGACGCCGATCCCCGATGATTTCGAGGCGTTTCGCCGCCATCCACTCGTGCGCTGGATGGAGTATGAACTGGGCGTTGAGCAGGAAGCCGATGGAAGGCTCAAGCGCCGTGTGCCACGGCCGCTGTCGGAGGTGGCCCAGCAGCTTGCGGAAGAGACTGGGATAGATCGGGACATCTGCGAGCAACGGCTCCGCGAGGTGCTGGTTCGCGGGTCGCTCACTGGGCCAGACGGTAATCGAGCACTGGCCTTCAAACTCCATCAGTTCGTCAGCCAGGGCCGCGCGTTGTACGCAACCCTTGAGGAGGCCAACAAACGGGAGTTTTCCCTGGAAGGTCAGCTTCAGGCGGGGGAGGGGAAATTGTTTCTGCCGATCAAGTTCTGCCGGCAATGCGGCCAGGATTACTACCACGCCGTGCGGAGGGAAGACCGGTTCCTTCCCTATCCTGTCGGGGCGGAGCCTGACGAGGAAGAAGGCGACCAGGCAGGATACCTCATGCTGGCGCCCCCCGAGCAAGACTGGTCCCCCGACCAGTTGCCCGAGGAGTGGTATGACGCAAATGGCAAGCTCAAGCGCAATTGGAGGAGCCGGGTACCGCAGCCAGTGTGGGTGCGCCCGGATGGGACCTTCACGAGTATCCCACAAGCCGACGCACAGAAAATGTGGTGGCAGCCGGAGCCGTTCTCGCTGTGCCTGGCTTGCGGAGAGTTTTATACGGCCCGCGAACGCGAGTTCATGAAGCTTGCCTCGCTTTCCAGCGAAGGGCGTTCCAGCGCCACGACGGTTCTGGCAAGCTCGCTCCTGCGGCATGCGGCCCAGACGAAGGCTGCTCAGGACAAACTTCTTACCTTCACCGACAACCGGCAGGACGCCTCTTTGCAGGCAGGACACTTCAACGATTTCGTGCATGTCGTGCTCTTGCGTGCAGCCCTCTATGCCGCACTTCGGAATGCGCGTGAGCTGGAGTTCGATCGGGTGGCTTCGGCGGTCGTGGGGGCATCGGGGCTGACGATCGCCGACATCGCCAAGAACGCCGAACTGGATCCGAACTCAGTGGCGGCACGCGACGTGTGGAACGTCTTCACCGAACTCACTGAGTATCGCCTGTACGAAGACCTGCGGCGAGGCTGGCGGATTGTCCATCCCAATCT
>CAZALE010000034.1:0-3976 GCA_964486055.1 uncultured Blastocatellaceae bacterium | reverse complement strand
CGTTTGCCGTATGAGCCGAGCGATAGCAAACAACGCGGGCAATTCAAGGGGTTGCGTGGGCCCGTCGAGGAGGCAATCGTCAAAATCGCCGAACGCCCTGACGATACCGAGCGCTGGCAACAGCTTTTGTTGCTTCTCGCTGATGTACAGACGCGCATAGATCGCAATCAGCGTTTGCGGAAAAGTTGCGCGGCTGTGCCTCGGTTATCCTCGCTTTGGTTTGACAAAGCTTGGCCTGACCCGCCGACCGAAGTTCGTATCGCGTGCGCTATCGCTTCCATCGGCACCAACACAGACATACCCATTCTGTGCAATGTCTTCGGCGTCTGTGTTGACAAAAAGGGTGCCCCCTTTTTCCCAACCGAGCGCCCGCAATCTGCTGTCTGGCATCACGGCGATGTCGTTCAGGTGTTGGCTGATGTCCTCGAAAGACGACTTGTGGACGCAGAGCCGACGGAAGAGTTGCCTCTTGCGGCACGTTATTTTTGCAACGCTGCTGAAGTCGAAGCGCTTCTCGAAGGCGCTCTCGATTGGGAGATGATCGGGCGCTGGATACCACCGCTTTCTCTGATTCGCTGGTCGCGGCCTAAAGAGCGGGATACAGATAACCGAAGTCTCAACGAACACACTGCAGATGGTCACTATCTTTTGAGCGCGCTCTTTAGACCGTTCTTCTGCCCGAGCCGGATCGAATTGGCAGGTAAAGAGCTGTTTCCAGAACGACTGAAACCCAAGAGCTTGATCGCGCGCCGGTTGCTCAACCTGATTCGCCAAGGAGAGCTCGAGGAAGCGATCAAGCTTTGCGAAAGCCGTTATCTTGCGGCGAAATTTCCCATCGTTGCGCCATCGTTGGTAGAGACACAGAGGCACGATGCGATCGCTGCCTCATTGCTTGTTCCAATCAATGTTCGTGATATCGTCTCCGGTTTGAGGCGATGGCTACAACCCGAAAAATCTGAGGAGGTATGAAAATGACCCAGAACAATGTATTCGACCAATTGTTGAAATCCGATGGCCCTGTTTGCATGGTCATCAAAGCACGATTAGAACCCGTCGGTGATCAAGATCGTTTCCAACCCGCCGGGTTCCCAGAAGTTGGGCACGTAATCTACGATGCGCCTCGCCAAAACGGTCTCAAAGAGAAGGTCTGCATCGTGGATAGTTCGGCCAGCATGGCGAACCATCTTGAGGCTGTTTGTTTGGCTGGTCCAAACGACATCGAACTACACGCGGACCTTCAAGGTTTGCCCTATATCGTTTGCGTGACAGATCGCAACTTCTCCGTTCAAAATGGCCAAATCGAACTTGATCAAAATGATCCGCACGACAAGCCCGTCAACTCCACTTTTACAGAAGGACACCGAATAGCTTCAGACTATTTCCTGGACGGGCTGTTCGGCACGCCCAATTGGAATTCCAACGAATGGACCGGAGAAGTCTTTCGCGACCGTTTGCGCCGCGAGTTCGGTATTACCGAAGTGAAACGAGACAAGACATACTTCATCCATCCGGAGGATTGGTGGAACATTTATCGCACGATCTTTAAGTACGATCCGAATTCGCTCGTGCATGGTGTGATGTTCGCCAAGGAACAGATCAAGATTCAGCGTTTTCTGACGGCGACGCATGAGGCTTTCGGCGCTTCGCGCGTGGGGCGTAGCGGCGTCAAATTCGATCGTCTAGGCAAAACGGTTTCGGGGCAACCGATCTTCGCCGTCGATGAGGAAACCGCAGAGGAGATACGCGCAACTTTCATCCTCGACCTCGCTTTTTTGCGGTCTATGGGAAGAGATGGAAAGGGGCTGAACGATGCGCAAAAGAAGTTGCTTCTCGGCCTAGCTCTTTGGAAGATCAAGCAACTGACTGGGAAACCCTTCCGTTTCCGCACGAACTGTTTCCTCAAAAGGTCTGGCAATCTGAAAATCACGCTCGAAGGTGGTGCAGGCTATCAAACAGCACCTTCTGAAGATGATCTGTTCGGCTTCGATGTAAAAAGTTTGATTCGCGACTGCGGTTTCGGTGACGATCCTGTAACGCGCGTTTACTACCCGGCGAATAAACTCTTCAAAGTCGGATCTGAGGAGGAAGCTGAAGAAGGGGCAGAAAGCGAAGAAGGCGAGGAGGAATAAGACATGGCTCTCACCATCGAACAGAGGTTCCCTCTCGGTCGGTTCCATGCAACGCGGTGGAAGCAGGGAGCTTTTGGCGATCCATTTGGCGAGTGGCCACCTTCTCCTTATCGTTTGTTGCGCGCACTCGCCATGCGGTGGTTTCAGTATGCGCGCGAGATGGGATGGAGCAATGACAAAGAAGAGGAAGAGCGAAAAAATAAGCTTTGGCCTTTGCTCCAAGCCCTAGCTGCTTCGCTTCCATCTTTTTATCTCCCACCTTGGACATGGCGTGGTCTCGCGATCAAACAATATCATCCGACTGCGATCGAGTGGACCGACAAAAGCAAAAAAGCTGGAGGCTACAAAAAGCCTTCGAGGACACTTGTAGAAGACCACTACCGCGCAGTCTATCCTGAGGATGCAGTCCTGTGGCACTGGGAGAATTTAAACCTCGAAGACGAACAACTCGAATTACTGGATCGGCTTCTCGAACGAGTCATCTACTTCGGGCGAGCAGAAAGCTTTTGCTTGATGCGGCGGCGTGGTGCACTCCCTAAGGGCAAAGAAGTGAATTGTCGTCTCTCGGAAAAGGGCGATGGCGTGCCAGTCCTTGCACAGATCCCTGGCGATCCTTTGGATTTCGAAGCCCTGCTTTGTCGCACCGGCGATAAAAAGATTCGGGAGAAACCCAATCCGGCCGGTACGCGTTGGTTTTACGCCAAGCTTCCCGCACTACCGAAAGTAGCATTGCCTCGTCTTGTTCGGCGAAAACGCTCTCAGGAGATAAGGTGCATCCAGTTCGCCGTAGGTGGACGGGTCTTCCCACCGCTACGCCTCTGGGTTAAATTGGCGGAGCGCTTTCGCGGTCGAGCGGTGAAGAATCTAGCGCTCGCGCTAAAGCCGGACTCGGAAGGAAAGTACGAGCGGCTTGATAGAGAGGCTCGCCACAGGCTCGCGCTCCTGTGCGGCAAAGACGAGGAAGGGAAGCCTCTTGTCGGACATCGCCATGCTTATTTTTTGCTTTGGCCTGATGAGCAGGGTAATCCGACGAGGCTGATCGTTTGGCGCGACGAGCCTTTCGAGCAAGAGGAAATCGAAGCTCTTCTCAAAGCTTCGGAGCGCCCGATTTCATGGGAACCTGCAGCTCCCAGATGGAAAGTGCGTCTTGTGCCGCTTCCTTTCGAGATGTCTCCACCGAGTGGGTTTCTGGGGTCAGCGCGAGTTTGGAGAAGCATTACTCCTTTCGTCCCGCCTGCTGAACGGCATCGTTTCCGCAGAAACGGGCGCGAGAGGAGGGGGGAGACTTTGGAAAGAATCGTCGGGAAATTAGTCGAAGGCAGAAGCTCTGTCACGCGAGTCGAAAAAATCAGTGAAACGATTTGGGTCAATCTGCATGAGACGCGCGAGCGACGGCGTGCGCGCAGAGAGACGGGCACGCCTTGGATGCGCCCCGGCTACCTGCTCAGAATCGAATTTGATAAACCTCTGAAAGGGCCTTTGATCATCGGCGATTCCTGCCATTTCGGGTTGGGAATCTTCGTACCTGAACCAGGTTGATGATAGGGGGATATCAAATGTCGTACTTCTCGACTGCAAGGAGCAGGCCGGAGAGAATCTCTCGGCAAAAAGGTGCGGTGGAAGGCGAAGTCTACGCTTCTCTTGAGCAGGCTCGATTTTCCGGTTTAGCTACTGCACACGACTTGACGTCTCCGGAATTGGGACCCTATGTGTCGCTGCAAGTTCAATGCAATGGATTAACTGTCGCGCGTTATGTGCTCGAGTCGCGCGCTTTGCCCGCAGTTCAGCAAGCGCTTCCTATCGCCGAACAGGTGCGACGGGCGCTGATTCGCAACCGCGTTGACACT
>CAZALE010000033.1:0-4246 GCA_964486055.1 uncultured Blastocatellaceae bacterium | reverse complement strand
GACGATGATCTTTAATCTCTCAGCAAGTATTGACGAAATCGCGATTCTCAGGCAACGAATAAAGTTTTTAAATGTAAATTGCGTATAATGTAAAGGAAAACGTTATATCCGAGCTTTAGCCACAACTACGTTAGCGCGTCGGGTAAATCAAGACAATTTTGACAGAACGATAGAGAAATTATACGAGGTGAATTACCCCTTTAGTGAAGAGAAGGTAGAATCTATCCAAAAAGATTTGCAAAGATAATCTCTTCGCCCTTCTACAAAATAAGTAGATGTAATTTTGGATTTAATCACTAGTATTCATTCGCTCTATACACAAGATCTGATTGGTCTCATTAATTTAGTTGACAGCAATTGGGCTGGGCAGCGGCGTCAAGCTCTAGTCAATCAAGCTGGCCTTCCTATTCAGAATGGCTTTACCGAAAGATCCGGCAGAACATATTGGCAGGCCATACTCGGGACATGCAGATCTTCGGAAGTTTGGAGCAGGTAAAAAAGCTAAGGACACGGTAGGCTATTTTCCTTGAAATCCGTCGACAAGAAGGAAAATTACTCATGTTTTACTGTGAAGCATGCCTTCGTGGGAGCTACATTCGTGCAAGCCGCATTTTATCTCGCTTATCAGGCCCGGCCCCGCCGATTTCCCCGATGCTTCCATCTCGATCGCTTTTGGAAACAGAATATTATTTTCCAGATGAGTATGCCAGTGCATATCTCTTTCAAAATCTTCGAGCCTGCTGTAAAGCGTTTGATATGTGATACAGGCATCGTCTGGCGCAACGAATTGATTGCTGAGCCTGCGGATTTGACGCAAATGTTCACCCGCTACATCGTGTTCGGCAATCATCACTCTGATCGGATTTTTCGTTGAGCCGAAAGGTGCGGGTGGAATAGCTTGTCCAAAATTGATCGAGCTCTCCATAAGCGAAATATACGGGAACAGTACCCGCTCCTCCTTCAGCATATGTTTTTCGAGCTCCAGCCGCAGCGTGCTGAAAACTCTCTGCATCTCGAGAAGTTCTGCGTGATTTTTTCCGTGAACCGAACAGACTTTCTCGAATAAAATAGCAATTTCCTCGCTTTGCTTCCGCGCAGATTTGTGATGTTTTCGCACGATGTAATCTGTCAAAGCAGCAAGCGACATACTATTAAAATCCGTCTCCGGCAAATTATTTTGAGCCGTGTGTGTTGCCGCTTGTTCGAGTTCCTGCAAGACCTCGTCCAGCTTGACTCCTGCTCGGCGGCAGGCTTCATCAAGCGGCAATTGACCGTTACAGCAATAATCAATCTGAAACTTTTCAAACACGTGCGCCAATGTAGGATTTTCGATGACCAGGTCTCGTACGGTTTTTGTTTTATCAATCAACATAGTTCATGCTCCTTCGATTTTTCGCCTCTAGTCTCTTTTTCAAACTTCATTCTTTGAAGCCACTTCAAGCAGCTTCAATTTCAAGGCTAGCTTGCTGTAAGCCTTGCGGCTTTTTCCTGATGAAAATCAGATCGAGCGTGAAATAAACAAAGACAATTGCGCCGGCGCCAAAAATCGTATCGCCGATCATTCGCATCCAACGCAACAGCTGCATTGCATCAGTCTGCATGAATTCTGGAGAACGTGCAGACCAATAGCCGACGGAGACTGATTGATACGTTTGCATCAAACCAATAGGTAGAAGACTCAGCAGAATCTCCAGTAACATGCCGACGTTAATCGCCCAAAAAGCAAACCAGATTGTTTTTTCTTTCCACTGAGTCAAAGGGTGCATGGCACGTAGACAAAACAGCATTAATCCTAAGCCAAGCGTGCCATAAACGCCGTATAAAGCTCCGTGTGCGTGAACTGCTGTCGTATTCAAACCCTGCATGTAATAGAGTGCAATTGGCGGATTGATCATAAAACCAAAGATACCTGCACCAACCATGTTCCAGAACGCGACAGCGACAAAAAAGTACACGACCCATTTGTATTTCGAGAGCCAGGGACGAGCCTTTACGTGCCGCAGATTCTCCGTCGCCTCATAGCCCACTAAAAGAAGTGGAACGATTTCCAAGGCCGAAAAAACTGCGCCGAATGCTAGAGCTACTGTCGGCGTTCCGGCAAAATACAGATGGTGCAACGTGCCGATGATTCCACCGCTTAGATAAATCACGCCTGCGAGCAACGCTGCCAGAGCAGCTCGTTCAGGATGAATCAGGCCAAGTTTTGTAAACAGGAAAGCGATAACCACAGTGGCAAAAACCTCAAAATAACCTTCGACCCAAAGATGCACAACCCACCAACGCCAGTACTCAACAGTTGTCAGATGCGAGCGCATTCCCCAGAAAAGTCCGGGTGCATAAAAAGATGCGATACCAAGAGTCGTCAGAAGATATAGCACTGTCAGAGATTTCGGAGTTCCCTCTTGTTTAAGCGCAGGAAGTGCCGTTCGAGCAATCAAAAAAAGCCACAGTAACAAACCGATAAATAAAGCAATCTGCCAAACTCTGCCAAGATCAACGTATTCATAACCTTGATGCCCAAACCAAAACCATAAATCTCCTTGTAAGTAATGCATCACTGAAGCATACTGTCCAGCCATTGAACCTAAAACAACGATGAGTAAAGCAAAAAACAAGACGTTCACACCTAATCGTTGATATTTAGGCTCGTAACCACAGACATAAGGAGCTATGAAAAGACCAGCAGCAAGCCAAGCCGTGGCAATCCAGAAAATTCCAAGCTGCGTGTGCCACGAGCGCGTGACTACATATGGCAAATATTCTGCGAGCGGAAAACCATAAAAACCTCCACCTTCGACGCCGTAATGTGCCGTAATAATGCCCATTATAATCTGAATCAAAAACAGCAACGTTACGACCACGAAATATTTAACGGTCGCCTTTTGCGACGGCGTAAGCTGCAGCTCAACGAGAGGGTCTTCATTGGGAACGTTTTCGCTGGCATATTCCATTTTCTTAGCAGCGTAAAACCAAACCATCCAACCTATAGACGCCAGCAGTATAATTACTGAAACACCGGTCCATACAATTGCGCTCGGAGTCGGCACATTTCCTACCAAAGGCTCAGAAGGAAAATTGCTCGTGTACGAAATCGTGTCGCCGGGACGATTCGCAGCAGAAGCCCAAGCAGTCCAAAAGAAAAACGAAACTAATTGCCGCAGTTTCTTTGGATCTGATTGTGCGTTTCGTTGAATTGCATAATCCGTGTTGCCGTTTGTAAAAATCTGCGAATAATGTTTCAAATTTTCTTCAAACGCACGAGCTCTGACTGGCTCGATCGTCAAACGTCCAGTGGCTGCATCATATCTGTTTGTTCTGAATTCTTCTTGCAAACGCTGGCGTAGAGCGGCTTGTTGCTGAGTGCTTAAGTTTTCAAAAGTCGCTACGCCCAATTCTTCTTGCGCCCAACTGTTCAAAACAAACAAAGCTTCCCGATGCAAATAATCTGCCGTCCAATCGGGTGCGACGTAACTGCCATGTCCCCAGATTGATCCAACCTGCATTCCACCCATCGCTTGCCAAACGTTCTGCCCATTTTGAATCTCTTCCGGTCCGATTACAATCTGTCCGTCTATGGTAACGACTTCTCGTGGAATCGGCGGAGCTTGCCGAAAAATCTCCGTTCCAACCCACCCGAGAACCGCAAATGAAAAAACAAAAATCCCCGCCAAAAGAATCCACAATGTTTTCATTTTTCTTACATGACCCCCGCTGTTAGATTTCAAAACAAACCACTAGCCTGTTCAGTTTTAACAATAGCTGGGACTGAAACCTGAAAAAATGATTAAAATCATATTTGTGAATTTTTTGACTGAAATTCTTAGTGAGTTGGCTTAAAATTAGGCAGGGATTTAAAAAACATGTTGCTTTTAAAAGAAGTAAGACTTTTCTTCTTGCTCTGAAATCCGGTCAAAGCATCTTACCGCATCCTGAGTTGCGTTTCATCTAATTCCTGATTCTACAATATAAAAAACCGTGTCACTCCTTCCCTTCTATTTCTGTTTGTATCCTGAAGGATAAAAGTCTAGTCCAACTATGTCGCTCGCAATAAATATAACGGTTATTCGTATCTGCCAGACTTAACAGATACTACAACCATCTGCCCTGTCTCTACCACTTCTAAACTATCTTCCCCCTCAAAACTCCTTACCTGAAACCTTCACACCTATGTTCGATCCAACATTCAGTGTGTAAACCACTCTCTCGAATCTACCTGTCCCATCTCTGATCGTCAAAATAGGTGTAA
>CAZALE010000032.1:0-4521 GCA_964486055.1 uncultured Blastocatellaceae bacterium | reverse complement strand
CAGAGATCTCGGATTCACTTTTCACGTTGGAGTTGTGAATTATCTTCTGCACATCAGCCTTTATCAGGCGTGCAGTATTGGTTAAAATGCTCGTGCCAACAGGTGACAAAACGAATCTTCTTGTCATACGACCTCCCTCCAAACATGCGGAACAGCCAAGCCATAGCAAAGTTGTTTTATCTCGGTTGTTCCAACTCTGGATACTGTTACCATTCCACCCAAAAACTCTTTAGCACTGCTTGTTTTGAAACAAGCACCCGGACGAAACATCAGCATGGGCGGCTTGAAAACTTGATCCGTGCCGAAATCCGGAGCAACCTTGCCGAACTTGACGAAGCTTTCCCAAACGCCGTCCACCGGATCACTTTCAGCCGGTTGAAAGGTTGACAAGACAACAACGCCTTTTCGCTCTTCCACCGGATCACTGTTACACAGTTCGTCGAGCCAGCTCGCATCTTCTAAATCTGAAATGATCTCGAATTGCCCCTTGCCCGTGGAGATGTCCGCTCCAAACCCATTTTGAGCGAGACGGCCAAATAGTTCGCGCAATCTTTCCAAGTAATCATCGCGAACGCGCGCGTAGATACTCAAATAAAACTTCTCTGTAGGCAAAGTGCCAAAGTAATCCATAACGGAAAATAGGCTGCCTGCAGCACCGGTCGTATCACTTCGACGGTCGAGCGTATTGTGAAGGTGGGGAGTCCGGCAAACGATCTCATCGCTTAAGAGGTCTTCTCCGGTTAGAGCTTCGCCTCGTTGCGAGCGCAGAAAACTTTCTCGCGTGAGCAGAGAGGCTCTTTTTAGTTTTTTAGATTCTCCTTTGAGCGAGAATCGAGCGATCTCAGGCACGGGCAAATAATCCAAAGGAAATGCGTCCGACAACACAAACGGCGGGTGCCCAGCTTCACATTCTCGCAGGATCTCTTCTCGCAGCGTATCGGCACCATCGAAGCGAGAAACCATCAAACACAGGAGCCCAGCGACTGTATCCGATTGCCATGCCGTGCGCCACGCAGACAGAGGACGTAACTTTATGCGATAAAGCTTCATTGCCTGCCTCCCCGCTTAAAGTGTGAACGGAGTGCCGTCGAGGCGTAGGTCCTGAAACTCTATCTGGCCATAGCCTTTGCTCGTCCCTGAACCGATGCCCGTTTCTTCGAGATACCGAAGTCCATCCTTAACGAACTCAACCAGCGCATCAGCGCCTGCTTCGTTCTTATAGCGGACATCGTTATCTAAATCCCAGTACTGGACGGCAATGCTGAATTTGAATTTCGCACCTGCGGCAACGCGCTCTACTTTGCGTGGATGCTGTGCGGTACCCGTTTTACGGTCAATGATATTTTCCGCCTTGATCTCAAGGTCACCACCCTCGACAAGTTGTGCGTCGCGAACAATGATGCGGGACGGTCCCAGATCGTGATTCGGCTTCTTGTGCGGACCGAAGACGCGACAGATCAAACAATCCTTGCTTGCGCATCCACACGGCTCGTTCTGATCTCGTCCGCTGAATTTTCCTAGCCGCTTCTCGAATTCCGAGCGCATCTTGCCCTTGATCGAAGAGCCTGGCAAATAGGGTTTGCGCGTCGTAGGATGTTTGATTACGGTCAAGTCAACGGCACCGATTTGCAGAAGATCGTCACTCCCGCCGATACGCGTGCCACTGACGAGAAAAATTGTACCGGTGATTTGCTTTTGTCCAAGCTTTTTCATAGGTTATCTCCTTTCCTTCTCCAAATGCTGGGTCGCAAAGCCTACTAGAGCTTCAAAGTGTTTTAGGAAACCCTCCATAAAGTCCTTCTCCGTTTTAACAGCAGCGACATTTCGCTGTATGAAATCATGGAAGATCTTCGGGATTTTCTTCTCCTGCTTGCCATAAGCATCGGCTGCCGCGGCGTCGAGTTTGAGAAATTCTGCTTTTTGTTTCTCCCAACCTGATGTCTGGGAAAGGATGCGAGTTTCGATGGCACGGCAGTGTTGGAAGAACCGGCGTAGCTGACTACTTGTGAGCTTTGGTTGCGAGTTGATCATCGCCTCAATCAAGGGTGTAAGCTTATCCCGCCGTACTAGCTCTTCTAGGAGATTACCGTTCCCATCGAAATAGCCATTCTGCAGATAACTTCCTCCCCAAACTTCATCAAGTGATCTCTCCCTTGAATGACCTTGCGATGAGCCGGATGCTTGCATTTGCTGAAAATGCTGTGCAAAGGGTTTATTGAATCCACTCTTGCTGTGTTGATGTTTTTGCTTGTTCATAGCTTATCTGTCCTCCTTACTTCTTGTGGCAACCAACGCATACCTTGTTATTGCTGGAAGATACTTGGCTTGAACAGTATCCAATGCATCGAAATGGTTAACTAATTTCTTGCCGAACTCCCACACTTCGCAATCTTTCGGATCAAAATTGCGTGTCCAAAAATAGGCAAGGTGAGCCGTTGCCAGTCTGCTTTCGGGCCGTTGCGGTTCGGCCTGGCGTTGCAATGCCAAGCGCAGCAAAGTGTGAAGCCAACCCCGTTTGAATCTCTTCTCCTCAATCCAGCGAACTAGACTTTTCGCTGTTTCGGCAATTTCCTTATGATCGCGCCATTTCCAAACTTGGCCGAAGACTGCAAATTGATCACGACTTTTCTCTTCGCCCGGAAGGAGAATCTCTTTCGCCTTGAAAAGCAACTCGTCAGCTTCTGCAGCTACGGCTTTGATCGGCAACTTCGGTTTAAAGATCGCTAATCCACCACTAAGTGTCAGACCTCTGCTGCTGAACCGCTCGGCAAAAATCTTCTGAATCTCTGCCGCGAAATCGAAGGTTTCGCTCCATGCACCGACAATCATAAGGTCGTCGCCTCCTGCAAAAACGGTGTAAAGATTGCGCCAGGGTTCTTCTTTCATCTTCGCTGTCAAAGTCTCGGCAAAAAAGTCGTCCAGTTCTCGGCTGAAAGATGAGAGTGGTGAAAGATCATGCGCCTCAGCGAGTAGATTATGAATGTGTTGTCCAAGGTGATCTGCATCCATTTTGAGAAGGCCAAGCAAACGATCCCCCTTCGCTCTTTCAGCTAATTCAACGAACTCAACTGGTCCACGGCCTGTTCGAGGAATATGTCGCACCAAGCGTCGCTGCAAAATCCTTTTTTGAGACGCTGCGCCCACAGATCCAGCAAGCGATATTGCATATTCGTTATCACTGATTGTCGGTTTATCTCTAAAATCGAATGTCCAACTGCCGATACTGAATTCGCCATTCTGGCTAGGAAACAGAATAATCCACTTATTCTGTTCGCGCGTTAATTGCTCTCCAATTCGGCGCATGTCGTGGCAGGTTTTACAGACGCGGTGGACGATCTCTTCATCTCGATCCTCCTTTTCTGCCCTTTCTTGGCGGCAGAGCTCGCACGGTGGATTGATAGGCTGTAACTTTAACTTCTCCGTCTTCCATTTTCCTTCAGGAGCGCAAGCGCTCGCCCATGCACGCTTTTTAGCGAAGCCCAACCTTTGCATGACCGTGCGGTAACTGTCTATAATTGAGTCGGCCCCTTCCTCCACCACGGCTAGAGCAAACGAAAGTCTGCCTGTTCCGATGCGCAAAAGCTCTTCGTTTATTTCCCTCTCAACTTTTCGGAGATCTTCCAGCCTCCCTTTGCCACAAAGCAGAAACTTTCCGGCATTACAGAAAACAAGCGATTCTTGGAGATCGAGTTGGAGAGCATCAGCAACCCGCAAGCAAAGCGTTTCGGTCAAAAGCTGTATGAAGAATGAGCGCGCGCGCAAACGCTTCGCCTGCGCCCCTCCCTCTGCCGCCACATCGAACAGAAAATCTTGAATTCCTGAGAGTTTACCTGCGATCAACATATTCACTCTTGCTCAAACGGTAGAAATAATCCCAAACTGAAGTGGCACCCGAAACCGAGGGCAAGGGGACCTTGAACAGGTTCTGCGAACTCAATCGTGAACCCACAAATGCCGCGTCCCTTCTTGCCGTTGAGTCGCTCAGCCGCGAACTGCGACCATGGGATCAACAGACCGTTCCTGGTCCAGAATCCCGGGATGCGTTGAATCGAAATTGGCTCCGAGAATCCTCGCAATCTCAGTTCGCGCATAAGTTGCGCTTCGGGCAGGTCGCGCGGGCGCGGGCGTCCTCCGGCGCCTCTGGTTGCAAAGCGCGGGAGCGAAAAGGGCGTCACCGAACGCCACTTCCGCGCCTGCGCAAGAAGCCCTACATTTTGCGAGAAATCTCCCGGCACGCCCAATCCGACGAGCATCATTCGGATGTCAGGTTGACTGCCGCGACGAAAGATCGTGCGCGTGCGTGTGAGCGCTTCGAGGTCACCTCGATCAAAGCCGCAAGGGGCATAAATGGTGAGGTGATCCAAGAATCCGTCACCATCTTCGTCGGTGACGAAGTAATGTGCGTGACGATGCCCTTGTAGAGGCACGCCCTCTTTGGTCTTGCCCGTGATCGCTTCCGAATGGGAAGTGTCAACGCGGTTGCGAATCAGCGCCCGTCGCACCTGTTCGGCGATAGGAAGC
>CAZALE010000031.1:0-4644 GCA_964486055.1 uncultured Blastocatellaceae bacterium | reverse complement strand
GTACTTTGTACATCTGTTACTTTGGCCTGCGCGAGCCCCTGGTTCAAACTCAAGTCTTGCCTTATCTCCGGGAGTTGTCGATTCGGGGCCAGCTTAATTTCTCGCTCATCATGAGTTAAATTTTGATCATCTAAGAATAAGCCAAGATTCATTAGATGAACGGATCTTTTGATCGCTTTTAATTCGATAGCGAGCCGTTTTTAATTAGTCGAATTTTTAATCAGCCGAATCAGATATGCTTCTCACGTTGGATTATTGCCAATACAAAAACTACTTTTT
Organism: uncultured Blastocatellaceae bacterium; assembly: GCA_964486055.1. Taxonomy (GTDB): domain Bacteria; phylum Acidobacteriota; class Blastocatellia; order Pyrinomonadales; family Pyrinomonadaceae; genus J014. Next base: position 4,365 of record CAZALE010000031.1, on the reverse strand, counting down.
GGCCAGATGATGGAGCAAAACTTTATCATCTTTTCCATCCAGCAAAAATTACTTCTTACGCTAGCTTTATTCAATTTGTGTTCATGGAGTAAATCTGATAAGATTTGCAGTCTTAAAGTATCATGAGAATTTTAAAGGGCATCTCATAGTTAACAACTGACAATGAAAAAACTAAAAGTGCTTCAGATAGCTGAGATACCGTTCGACAATTACTACATAAACAATTTGATAGACTTTGTTGATAAGGATCTATTCGATTTTGTGTTTATAAACTTTGGAGATGAGAATTCGAGTTACGTAAAGGCTATTACATCCAGGGGGTATAAGATTTATAGTTTACCCCCTGATCCTCGTCGTCATTTGTTCAGATCTGCCTATAAGGTTTGGCGGATATGTCGAAAAGAGCGTCCTGATCTTGTTCACGCTCATCTTTTTTTTCCTAGCTTGATTGGTCTCATAGTAGCAAAAAGTCAAGGGTTGAGAACGCTTCTGACCCGTCATTATTCAGTGTCGATCCATGAGCTTCAGCCTCGTATTAAAAGAATCCCCTATCTCGCCATGCAGTCAATAATCAATAGATTTGCAGATCACATAATAGCCCCGTCCAGGTTAGTCAAGGAAACTCTAATGCAGTTAGAATTTGTGCCAGAGGACAAAATAAGCGTAGTTCCCTACGGACAAAGAATTGAGCGATTCCATATAGAGGATGTCCAGATAGTCTCCAAAAGGCATGAATTGAACATGGATGGCTATTTCACTATGTTAGTAATAGGAAGGCTATTTGATAGAAAAGGATTATATTTTTTGTTCGAAGCACTCGGCTCTTTAGTAAGCGAATATCCAAAATTAAAGCTTTATTTAGCTGGCGATGGACCTCATAGAGGGCAATTCGAGAAGCATGTGAGGTCACTTGGCATCGAGGAACATGTTGTATTTCTTGGCTGGAGGCATGACGTTCTTGATATAATAGCTGCCTGCGATTTGATAGTACATCCATCCCTGGAGGAAGCCCTACCTTCAGCTGTTATTGAATCCTTAATGCTAAAAAAGGTAATAATTGCCACCGATGTGGGGGGAATAAGGGATATCCTGGATAACGGACGTTATGGTATTATTATTCAAAGTGGTAATAGCGAAGCATTAAAAATCGCAATCAAACATGCCATTGATAACTACGATTCGTTGAGCAGAATAGCACAGCAAGGTAGAGACTATCTGTTAAACTACATGGGGGCGGAAAAAGTGGCTAAGCAACACGAGTTATTATATCGAAAAATCATAGGCATTTAAATAACATGGGAGTTGCTGAGAGAATACAAGGTGCTAATCAATTCGAAGCTGGTAAACTCTCACCTTACTGGGGGGAGCATGTGGCTAGATATATCTTTGCGCTACAGTTTGTAAAAGATAAACACTTATTAGATGTAGCATGTGGAACTGGCTATGGATTACCTTTTCTCAGAAAAAAAGCTAACAGAGTTGTTGGAGTTGATGTTTCATGGGAAGCTTTGCTAGAGGCTAAGAGTCGCTGTGATGATAGGATTTACGTACTCATGGCAAGTGCATTGAGATTACCTTTTCCTGATGAAACGTTTGATGTTGTAACATCTTTTGAGACTATAGAACATTTGCATGAAAGGCAGCAATTTCTCCAAGAAATAAAAAGAGTACTTAAGATGAATGGCCTATTAGTATTGTCTACTCCAAATGCAAACTACACAAAACCGGTTAATGGCAAACCTACTAATCCATTCCATGTATTCGAATATACACCTGAGGAATTGAAAATAGAGCTAGACTCGTATTTTCTGGTTGAGTCCTTTCTAGGGCAGAAACTTAGTGGCAAAATAGAAATATCACCCTTTTACTCTGATCAAATCAGATTATCTAAAGATCCGCTAACCCAGACGAAGCTTTTTCTATGGAGAGTAATTAACAAACTACCAGTTGTCATCCGTGAGAGAATAAGCGAGATTTTGTGGAATAGACCCTTTTATCCCTCAGAGAATGATTATGAGTTTGATCAATCGTTGATTAAAGATGCCCCGGTGTTATTAGCTGTGTGCAGGAGGGTCAGCTGAAGTCATGATTAAACCGCTCGTTAGTGTGATTATCCCCAATCACAACTATGCGAATTTTCTAGAGGGGGCGATTGAGAGTGTTTTATTTCAGACTTATTCTAACATTGAAATAATAGTTGTCGATGACGGATCATCGGATAATTCCCGAGAGGTGCTAAAGAAATATGCGAATCAGGTAAAGCTTATTTTTCAAACTAATCAAGGGGTTTCTATAGCGAGAAACACTGGAGTTGCAGAGAGCAAAGGAGATTTGATTGCTTTTTTAGATGCTGACGACATCTGGCTTCCCACAAAAATAGAAAAACAAGTAGATTTATTTACAAGGGATAGTTCTTTAGGATTAGTTCACGTAGGGGTTGAAGAAATAGCCTCAAATGGACAAAGATTAAATATCAGAATGAATGGTGCTGTTGGTTGGGTATTCGAAGAGCTTTTACTCTTGAGATCATCAGTTTTAGCGGCAGGGAGTGGAGCAATGATATGGCGCGAGATTTTTGATAATTTAGGTGGTTTTGACTCTAGTCTTTCAACATCTGCAGATTGGGATTTTTGTTGTAGACTTGCGCGCTTATATCCAATAGGTTTCATACCTGAGGTCTTAGTCAAATATAGAATACACAGCATCAGCATGCACCACAACATTGACTTAATGGAACACGATATGATGATAGCTTTCGAAAAAGCATTTTCTCAACATACGAATGTTAGTGCTAAAAAGTGCTATGGAAATTTATACAGAATGCTAGCTGGATCATATTTTCATGCTGGTAACTATTCAAAATTCATAAGGTATACACTCAAGAGTCTAATTACAAACCCTGCTGAAATTGGGTACTTTCTCTCCTATCCCTTACGTCAGATTAAACGAGGCAGATAGTGAATAAGAAAACTCTTTACATCTGTTACTTTGGCCTGCGCGAGCCCCTGGTTCAAACTCAAGTCTTGCCTTATCTCCGGGAGTTGTCGATTCGGGGGGTTGAGGTTCATTTGTTGACGTTCGAACCGGACAAGAGAGGAAAATGGTCATCAGAGGCCGAGGCTGTCATGAAACAAGCACTCTGGGAACAGGGAATCCATTGGACGGCGCTTGCCTACCACAAAACCCCTTCCATTCCCGCAACAGCATTCGACATTCTGTGCGGTGCACTTCATATTTGGCGTTTAATTAGGCGCGAGAAGTTAGATTTCCTTCACGCACGAGTTCACGTTCCAATGTTGATGGCGGCTTTGGCACGTTCTTGCAGTTCTCATAAACCGAAGATCATTTTTGATATTCGAGGATTCTTCCCGGAGGAATACGTGGATGCCGGTCTTTGGCGTCCCAACGGGTTGCTCTACAAGTTGGCTAAGAGAGTCGAGAACTGGTTGTTGAGACAAGCTGATGGATTCGTAGTGCTGACCGAGAAAGCGCGCGACATTTTGTTCCCAGAATCGAGTGCAACCGGTAGGGATAAGCAGGGACGACCTGTCGAGGTTATACCGTGCTGTGTTGATTTGCAGCGCTTCGAAGTCGCCGACGGAGAAACAAGGAAAAAAACAAGGGAAACATTAGGAATAGGAGACAGAACAACAGTCGCTTACGTCGGTTCATTTGGTGGTTGGTACTTAACGGAGGAAATGCTTGACTTTTTCTCTGTTGCTCGTGAGCTAGAGGATGCCTTTATTCTAATTCTGACGCAGCGAGACAAAGAGAGGATCATCCAAAGATTGAGAGGAAGAGGCATGAGAGAAAAGGATTTCCTGGTTGAGAGTGTCCCACCTTCGGAATTGCCAAAACTTTTGAGCGCAGCTGATGTTGCTATATCTTTCATAAAACCCTGCTATTCAAAACTTTCCTCGTCACCGACGAAAATAGCGGAATACCTTGCATGCGGCATCCCTATAATCGCCAACAGTGGTGTTGGCGATATCGCTGAACAGATCACATCGGATGGCGTGGGCGTCGTCATCAATGAGTTCAGCTTAGAGTCTTATCGGAAGGCTTTAAGAGAACTAAACGCGATGCGAAAAGAGACGGATTTGGCAGCGCGTTGTCGTGAAAGCGCGCGGAAGAGGTTTGATTTGATCGAAGTCGGAGCAACGAAATATCGCTCTCTTTATGAGGAATTGCTTGCTGAAAGGAGCGACTTCGTAGGCATAAGTTCAGTTAGAGGTTGAGTTTATAAGGATGTTATGCGCCGCCAAATACGTGTTCTAACTTTGATACCCAATCAAATAGGGTATTCTCCCGGGCAGCGCGCCGATATTTCGATTTGAAAAGCGTGGGCGGGGAGAGGTATTTTGA
>CAZALE010000030.1:0-4680 GCA_964486055.1 uncultured Blastocatellaceae bacterium | reverse complement strand
TTGCCTTTACATTAGCTCCTTTTTCTACCAAGAGTTCGACTATTTCCTTATGACCCTTTCTAGCTGCAATCATCAAAGCCGTCCTGCCATCGCTATCTTCTGCATTTACATTAGCTCCTTTTTTTATCAAGAGTTCGACTATTTCCTTATGACCACCTCTAGCTGCAAACATCAAAGCCCCCCAGCGATATATACCTTTTGCCTTTACATTAGCTCCTTTTTCTATCAAGAGTTCGACTATTTCCTTATGACCTTTATACGCTGCAATCATCAAAGCAGTGGTGCCTTCTGGATACAAATTATCTCCAATCCGACACCAACCTGTACTCTCCTCAGCTACATCAGCTCCTTTTTCTATCAAGAGTTCGACTATTTCCTTATGACCGTTATACGCTGCATACATCAAAGTCGTCCAGCCATCGCTATCTTTTGCATTTACGTCTCTGCCATTTTCCAAAAGATATTCAATCACAGCCTTGTCATTATGATATGCAGCACCCATCAGAAGTGTCCTGCCTTTGCCGTCCCTCTCATCCAAAAGCAGGTGCTCAAATAAATCTCCTGACTCTTGTAACTTCTTGTATCCTTCTATGAAATCAGCTCCCATAACTTTCACTCCCTCTGACTTCCAATAATTCGCTTCTCGATTCTTTAGCTATAAAACTTCATCGAAACTAATCTCAGTGCATTGCATAACACTGAGCATTTATCCGTTAGATATTCGAACTTTATCTTCCCAGCGGTAACTCTGCTCAAACTTCGTCAAAAGCTATCAGAAAATTAGAAAACAAAGCGCCTCTGTGTCAATAGAATTCTTCAGACACCTGAAATCAAAGTAAATTTACATAAACAAAAGCTCTGAGCTCATTCGACCCGTCACCTTGACTTTGCAACTTCTCACGACAGCTTGTACCACAGCCGCAAGTCTATGTATTTCTGAAGAGATTTTAGAGCAAAAGGAGTTTATCGTGATCTCATTCTGTTAGCTAAAATCAGAAATTTTGTTATGTGCAAATTATGCAAGCAATCATTTGGCAATTATGACTTTAAATGAGGTCTCTTCAGAGGAATCCTATTGAAATAAAGTCTATCAAGAGGAGCCCTATGGCGAAGCGAATACTTGATCCAATTAAGATAAAAGAAGATTCTAAAGCAATTCGCAATTACCTAATCGGTTACTACAAGAAAAAACTTGGGGAAGCTGCTGCTGAGGCGGCATTAAGTAAATTAGAAGGCGAAATCAGAAAAAAATTGAATCTACCAGAGTTTAGTCTCTCAGATCTTATTCCTGCTGCCTCTGTGGCAGAAAAATTGGCGAATTTCACGGTCTTTTTCTTAAAAGTTCTATACTTCGAGGGGTTTTTCAGTTTATACCAAAATGACAGCTGGAATCCATACGATCCAATAAAACAAGAAGATCAGTACGTAGAATATCTTCTCTACTCATGGGCACGTGGAAACCCTGGTTACATCTATTGGATGGATGCAGTTTCCGTAAAATAAACTAGTGTATAACGCACATTGGTGAGCTTTTACTTGATAGGAATCCGGCAGGTTTCGTAACTTATTTTATGCTCCACCTACAAGGTGATTCTAAAATGGACAGTTTCTAAGCCATACACGGCTGATTTTTATCAGCTTTTGCCGATCTTTAATTTTCAAAGATTCACTGCTGATCTTCCCTGTAGCTGTTATTTAATCGCTCATTATGACGGTAAGCTCGAGCTTGGGTGTTATATGTTCGGAGACTAAAGACGCTCAGATTTATCTCAAGGGATGTTTCGATAAAACCTTATAGACTGATCCCTGCGGAGAGAGTAGACTTTCGTATATTACCACCTCTCTGACCTCGACCACTCTGTCTTCAAATTTTGTCTCTAAGTGAAAGCTGACTAGCTTATGCGCCATTTGAGAATCGCGTATCCTAGCGATCGTTAGATGTGGTTTAAATTCTCTTTGCTCTGGTCTGAATCCTAGTGCGACACAACTATTGTCTATCAAACTTTGTAATTTTCTGAGACTGCCGGACTGTTCTTGAACTCCAAGCCACAACACCTTCGGATTTCGAATGCCAGGAAACACTCCACTTCCGGTTATAGTAAAACAGAAACTCTCAACGCTGGCAGCATCGAGCGATATTCGATGTTTTAGCTGTTCCAACAGTACTATTTCTGTCTTGCCTAGAAACTTCAGAGTTAAATGTAGTTTTTCAGCTCTCTCCCAATTAACTCTCAGATCCGGAAACTCACGCCTCAATAAGTTTATGTGCGCGGCAATAACCTGCTTCGCATCCTCAGAAACATCTATGGCAATGAAGATTCGTTTCCGCACCACATCAACTCGAGCTGAAATATCAGCTCAGCACCGGATTCTAACACACAACAAAATCCAATAGCTACTTACACTCTACAATCAACCATTCAATCAGCTCAAATGTCTCTGATACGACGCTACATCATCAGTTTCCCTTAAAAACAAACTTCCCCGCATTAATGACATTCTTATCGAAGGATAACGCCGAGGAAAGCACAGATAGCTAACAAATATAAAATCTTTAAGCGCAACACAAAAATGCCGAAGAAGGCAAATATAGTCAGGAGAAGCAACGTCCAATGCACACTAGAGAGCTCGGATAGCGTCATATTGACTAGTGAATTCGTAATGCGATACTGCTTAGCAAATAAGACATGAATGGCGAACCATAGTGCTAAATTAGCTATGACCCCGACGACCGCTGCTCTGATCGCTTCAAATGCACCACTAAGAGGTAGATTGCGACGCAGTTTTTCGATATAAGGCGCACCGGCAAAAATCCAAAGAAATGACGGTAAGAATGTAACCCACGTAGTCAAAAATCCACCAAATGCACCAGCAAGCATGCTAGGCTCGAGACCTGATTTTCGATAAGCAGCTAAGAACCCGACGAATTGAGTAACCAAGATTAGCGGCCCTGGTGTCGTCTCAGCTAATGCGAGAATTTCGATCATTTCTTCTGCAGTGAGCCATTTAAAATCTTGGACAGTCGTCTGTGCGACATATGCCAAAGCCGCATAAGCGCCGCCAAAAGTAACCATTGCCATTTTTGAAAAGAAAACGGCAATCTGAGTAAAAACATTTTCGTAACCTAAGAAACCTAAAAGACCAAAAACCGTTAGTCCCCACAGCAAAAGGCAAACCAGGGCGGCTCTGTGAGCATTCGATATCGTTTGAGCATTCAACTCTTCTCCAGTCGGAATTCCATCATGATTAGTTCCCCGCTTTACAACGATGGCAAAAATATAACCAATCATTCCAGCTGCGAGTATGACAATCGGAAATGAGATATCGAAAATGAAAAGCGCCAAAAATCCGAGAATTGCAAGCACTGGTTTAAAAACGCCCTTAAGCGTTCGAGCAGAAATCTGAATCAAAGCTTGAGATACAATCGCTAAAACTGCAGCTTTAAGTCCAAAGAAGATACCTTCAGTTATCTCCAAATGCCCCACAAAAACATATAAACAAGAAAGCAATAAAATCGCCATCGCTCCAGGTAAAACAAAGAAAAGCCCAGCCACAAATCCCCCTTTTACACCATGCAATAGCCAACCAATATAGGTAGCAAGCTGCTGAGCCTCAGGACCAGGGAGTAACATGCAGTAATTCAGGGCATGCAGAAACCTATCTTCATCGATCCATTTCTTCTCGTCTACAATCATTCTATGCATCAATGCAATCTGTGCAGCCGGACCACCGAAGCTCAAAAAACCTATCTTTACCCATATTAGAACCGTTTCCCGAAAACTCACATGCACTTTTGTTGAATAATCACAGCTCGTTTGCATCACACGATGGCTCCGCCCGCACTTGATTTACATTTACTAAACCCATTTCCAATCATTCCATTTGTAACTACAAATCAACACTCTTTTTAACATACTCAAAAAAATTAGTATAGTTTCAGATACGGCGAATCAGGGCTTTTAGATGAGACCACTAGACTAGAAGTTCTGAGCAGGCACACAAAAACCGGATTGCATCCGAGAAAAATCTAAAAACAAGCCGCATAAATTCGTAAAACGCCAAACGATTCAGCTCTAATCTTAAATTTAAAACTCTGAACATTTAATGAATCACAATAAGATCGCATGGCCAAATCCAAAATCAGTGTAGATTAACGTGCTTTGCCAAGTATCAGATCGAGCCAAGTATGCAAACTAATGCTTCTCTACTTTCTACTTATTAGAATTTCTGTTCAGGCTTTCTTTTCCTGAGAGCTTTCAAACGCCAGATCTTTCAAAAATGGCTCTAATATTCAATGCCGCGTCCAGAAAAAGCTCTGAACAGTTCTAAATTAATCAAAGGCAATTGCGTTTTATTTATGAAACACTGTATCATATATTACAAATCGAGCGATGTGTGTTTTTTGAATCACAAGATAAAAGTTAGTTATCAAATATTGCACACTCGACATGGCTAGTAAAGCATAAAACACAGCAGATGAAGCTTATTGTCGAAAGAAGTAGTTTTCTCGTGAGTTTTTTATGCGTTATGTAAAGAATCCCCCAAATCCCTGGCTTAGCGAAAGAGTCGAATGGATTGGAGAGCCGCCCGAGGTGCAACTCGAAGTTTACGAGGAAACTGATACTAAAAGCTTGATTTACAAAAATAACAGCCCTGATATAGGCTTCGATTATTCGGTAA
>CAZALE010000029.1:0-4925 GCA_964486055.1 uncultured Blastocatellaceae bacterium | reverse complement strand
GCTCCAGGAATTGTTGTCTACATGGCTGGAAGACAACTTCTCGAGCGGCGTAGTCCAACAAGACAAGTTGTTGGGGCTGAACCGCTGCCGGCAGCCTAAAAGCTTAAAAGCAGCTTTGAAGAGATAAAATCAGGGTTTACTCGAAACATCAGATGCTTGAGATTAAAGAATCTCAGGCATTTGATAAACCAGCAAAGCACGAGAAGCGAGCATTGAGCTAACTAAATAGAATCGGATGAGAGAGACAGAAATTCTCATTCTTGGAGCTGGTTTATCAGGAACTCTCCTAGCTTCTCAGTTAGAAGCTGAGTGTTATTCAGGTGAGATCGTTTTGCTCGATGCCAGAACTGATTTTTCGCGAGAGCAACGTTGGTGCAGTTGGGCGAAACCGCTACCTGTTTTAAATCCGGTTGTCAAAAAATCTTGGCAAAAATGGAGTGTTCTTGATTGGCATTTTTCCACAACTCAGAGTTCGCCGGAAATGCCTTATCGCCAAATTTATGCTCCTGATTTCTATGACTATTTTCACTCACGCTGGAAAGAGCAAAATCAAGTTTCTCTATTTCTCGGCGAAGAGGTTTATCGAATAACAGAAAGTCTCAATGCAGTCGAAGTTTTGACAAATAAAGGCGTTTGGCGGGCAAAGATAGTTTTCGATGCTAGAAGCAGCTTTCCTTCCTACTTGAAGACTCGGTCTGCTCTTTATCAAACATTTTTCGGCTTCCTAACGGAATTCAAACAGCCTATCTTCGATGCTGAAACAATCACGTTGATGGACTTTAGATTGAAGGGTGCACATGGTTCAACTTCAGGCGTAAATTTCATCTATATTTTGCCATACTCTGCAAACGAAGCTCTGATTGAAAGCACTTCGTTCAGTCTAAAACCACTCTCATTTGCGGCTCATCAGCGTTTGCTGAGAGAATATATCGAAGAGAATTTCGGCGCTGATTTTGCTGTAAAAAGAGAAGAAAAAGGAATGCTTCCGATGACGATCGCAAGACAAGAATTTAAATGTGGCAGTCGGGTTTTTCGTATCGGCATAAACGGCGGTGCTATTCGTCCCTCGAGCGGATATGCATTCCATCGAATTCAGCGCCAAGTCTCTCAAATTGCCTCTTCTTTAATCAAACATGAAAGGTTTCCGCAAGGATTCTTCTCATTGAAGTATGATTTTCTCGATTCCATTTTTCTTGAGTTGATTGCCCTTGATCCGATTGCCGCCAAAAAATCTTTCCTGAAAATGTTTTCTTTGGATCAGCCTGATGCGCTCATTCGATTTTTGATGGACGAAAGTTCGCTTGCTGATGACGCAAAGGTTATTTCTGTACTTCCCAAAACGCCTTTTTTGAAAGCGCTATGGCGTCATTTGAGCAGGAGGCTGGTAAAATCCAATGACCCGAAGGAAACTGATCTTGCTTTACTTGATTCCATGGATGAGCCTAGCCGCAGGTTGGCTGCTTAGCATCGCTCTCGGCAGTAATGCAGCAATCTGGGGAAGCTGGTTTCTCTTTGCAAGTGCATTTTTGCTTGGAATTCCCCACGGAGCTGAAGATTTTTGGATTCTACGCAAAATAGCTCGAAAAACAAGCTTAAACCTGCTTCTGTTGGCGGCTTACTTGCTTTTAATTTTGTGTGTTGTTGCTTTTTGGCTGAGTTTTCCGTTTGCTACTCTTACTGTTTTTCTTCTTCTTTCGGTATGGCATTTCGGAAGCGGAGATACAGTTTGGGAAACGTGGTGTAGCGGAAAATTCTTTTTCATTGCCTCGCTTGGAAGAGGGCTAATCGTGCTTTTTGCTCCATTCTTTTTTCACCCTACGGAAAGCCTAGCGATTCTATCGGGTCTTAGTGAAAATGCAAAATTAATCATCTCGATCGCGCCGCTTCTTTTCCTACTTGGCATCTTCTTCTCGATAATAAGCCTTGTTTTCAAAGGCAGAAAATCCCTTTTATTTATTCTTGAGTCCTTACTGCTTGTCATATTTTTCTGGATTATTACATCTCCGCTTTTTGCGATAACGTTTTATTTTGTCGGTGTGCATTCGTGGCGACATTTCCTGAGAATCCACTTTCATGAAAATCAAGATTTACCAAGCATCCCTTCAGCAAAAAATAACTTTTGGCGTTTTCATCTACGCGTTTTGCCCATAAGTCTGAGTTCTCTGCTTTTAATGCTGGTAATCTGGCATCGATTTGCTTCAGCATCAGCTTCAGAGGTTTTTTTGATTCTTCTCTCTGCTCTGACTTTACCGCATTCGATCGTTGTTTTTTGTCTAGAGCAACCAAAGATACTCAATTATTTTGAAGGTAATCCCTGTTAGTTTGAACTTCTGATAGGTTTGTGAGTACACTATACGAAAGATTCGTAGGAGTTGCTAGGTCCTGCTCCTTGGCGTGTTCGGACAGACGTTCTGGTCAACCGTGGCATCACGCGGCCACCAAGATGGGTATAGCGGTTGACCTATGCCGTGCTGGGTCTGCTCGGCTGGTTGCTCGGTCACCGCTTGCCTTCGGCTCGGGCTTCCATTTGAAATATTGAGAGAAAGCGTCTAGTTGCACTCGAAGGACCGTAGCATGCTCATTCGATGAACCTTGCTCCATTCCGCGCTTCAGACGATCTCGCCCGTTGGGCAGGTGGGCTTTAGAAAGTATGGTATCGAGGATGATAATGATGAATCAGCAAGAACTTTCACCTGAGCAACGCGATAAAATTCTCGACATTTTGAAAGATCGCTTTGAAAAGAATATGAATCGCCATGAAGGACTGGAATGGGCGAGGATACAAGCGAGATTAGAAATGTATCCTGAGAAGCTATGGGCACTCAATGAAATGGAGAGAACCGGCGGCGAGCCGGATGTTATTGGTTTCGACAAAGAAACGGGCGAATACATGTTCTGTGACTGCTCCCCTGAAAGTCCAAAGGGACGTAGAAGCCTTTGTTACGATCGTGAAGCGCGAGAGGCAAGAAGAGAACACAAACCAAAGAACAGTGCCATCGAAATGGCAACTGCAATGGGAATTGAACTTTTGACAGAAGAAGAGTATCGTAAATTGCAGGAATTTGGGCCATTTGATACGAAAACATCGAGCTGGTTGAAGACGGCTGATACTATTAGAAAACTCGGCGGCGCTATCTTTGGCGATTTTCGTTATGGTCGTGTGTTCGTCTATCACAATAGCGCCGAATCGTACTACGCTTCGAGAGGATTCCGTGGATTACTTAGGGTTTGAATCTGCTGAAGTCATGTGCGGGGTCGTAATCCATCCACATGACTTGCCTCCGGCGGTAGGTAAGCGGCGCGAAAATTGCCAGCAATGGTTGGTTACAATTTCTCGGTTTTGCCAGGGACGACGTGCGGTTGATGATCATGAAAGCCGCTCCGCAACGGTGCTTTGCCTTGCATTACCGGCGCGTGCGCGACGATATTAAACCCAACATTTTGTAAATTTACTTGTAAACTTGTAATCAATCACTCAAGAAGGATCGCCATGAAAGTCCAACTCACACCACACCTCTGGTTTGACAAAGAAGCCCGCGAGGCAGCGGAATTCTATTGCTCGGTCTTTCCAGATGCCGAAATCCGCTATACAGCAATGGTGCGCAACACCCCCTCGGGCGATTGCGAGCTGCTGGCGTTTACTTTAGCAGGCCAGCCGTTCATGGCGATCAGCGCCGGCCCGCTCTTTAAATTCAACCCTGCGATCTCCTTTTTCGTGAACTTTGATCCCAGTCGGGACGCCCACGCGCGAGAGCACCTCGATGCCCTGTGGAGTGCCCTCAGCGAGGGCGGCACAGCCCTGATGCCCCTGGGCGAGTATCCTTTCAGCAAGCGCTATGGCTGGATCCAGGATCGCTATGGGGTATCGTGGCAACTCATCCTCAGCAATCCCGAGGGCGATCCCCGGCCATTCATCGTTCCCTGCCTGCTTTTTACCGGCAAGGTGTACGGCAAGGCTGAAGAGGCCGGGGCATTTTATCGCTCGGTGTTTCCGGGGTCAGAGCCAGGTCAGCTCGTTCGCTATCCTGCTGGCATGGAACCTCAACGTGAAGGTACGGTGATGTTCTCGGACTTTCGGCTGGTCGAGACCTGGATGGCTGCCATGGATAGCGGCTACGACCATGGGTTCGAATTCAACGGGGCGATCTCGTTCATGATCGACTGCGACACGCAGGAGGAGATTGACTACTACTGGGAGCGACTCTCTTTTGTACCCGAAGCAGAAGCCTGCGGGTGGTGCATGGATAAATATGGCGTTTCCTGGCAAGTCTCTCCCCGGCTCATGCATGAAATCATGACCTGTGGCGATCAGGCGATCATTGACCGGGTTACAGAAACATTTCTAACGATGAAGAAGTTTGACCTTGCGGCGCTCGAAAGAACCTATAAACGAGCATAAATTTTACAAGGAGGATCCATGAAGGTACTCGTGACCGAATTCATCACCCTCGACGGTGTCGTCCAGGCTCCCGGCGCCCCCAGTGAAGACACCGACGGGGGCTTTGCCCACGGCGGATGGATGGTGAAGTATTTTGACCCGGAGGTTATCGGCGGGACGTTCGACGCCCTGGCAAAGCAGAGCGACGCCCTCCTGCAGGGTCGGCGTACCTATCAAGTGTCGGCAATGGCCTGGCCCAGCCGCTCCGGAGACGACTTCTCCGACTGGATCAACCGAGTGCAGAAGTATGTGGTTTCCGACACGCTCACCGAGGCCGACATCACCTGGCACCCAACCACCATCATCCGCGGCAAGGACTTTCTGAAGACCGTGGCCGACCTGCGGGCTCAGCCCGGCGGCTACATCTATGTCTATGGTAGCCCCACGATGGTGCAGTCGCTCCTGGCTGCCGACCTGGTGGACGAGCTGGTGCTCACGGTCGTGCCCCTGGTCATCGGGAGCGGCAAGAAGCTCTTCCCGGCGATGG
>CAZALE010000028.1:0-6539 GCA_964486055.1 uncultured Blastocatellaceae bacterium | reverse complement strand
TTGCTGGACTGCGGGCAAAGCGCGCGACTCGAGCACATAACGCGCGACGGTTATGCTCTGGGTTGTAAGGTCGTTGCTCTGGAAAGCAACAATCTTAGTCGCTGCCACACCCACCAGACACAACTTAGCTTCTGATGGGGCAGTAGCCAACGCTTGCACAACAAGATCTCGATACCGCGCGTTGCTCATAGAATCTCACCCGCTTTTCGATAAAAGCTCCTTTCTAACATCACTCGGCTATTTCACTCTACTCTCTCGCTTACCAACAGACCCAATCCACAATGTCGGCCTGGGCCCAAAGCAATTGGGCCGCGAAAATCGCCTTTGAACCTCACATGCACATGCCAGGCCGAGTAATTGCGCAAATAATCCGGCCTGTGATAGTGGCTCGGATGCTGCGATCCGGACCAGAACGGCGCTTTGCGAAGAATGGCGTCTTCTACTGCGTCTATAGGTATGCCGGCTTGCTCGATGGCCTTCAGCAGAAGCCGTTCGGCCTTCTTATACTTCCCATCATCGAAGCCTGGCAGGATGACCGGAGTGATGCTCGACCAAAATCGCGATGGGCCAAGGTAACAGCGCAAAACATGATCTTCTCTGGCGCGAAGCATGATCGCTCGCTCACTGCCCGTATCATCCGTAAGCGAACGGCCTTGTAACCGTCGCGCAGCCCATTGGGCATGACGTCCATCTCCGCCAAAGGGTTCAGCTATGACTACCCGTCGAATCATTCCATCAGCGTGAGGATGACCCACCGTAGGCAGCGGAAGATAAGAAAAGCGCGGCGAGGCGTCGTCTTTGCTCGTTGTGTGGCCGGCTACATAGCGATCGGAGCTACCGGGAAACTGATGAGAATCGCGCTTGGCCTCTTCGCAAGCGAGATGGCGAAGCATAGCCGCCACTTTGACCGCATCTACCTGGCGAAAGACCGCAAACTTGTCGCCATCGTAGTGCTGTAATTCAAAATATGCATAGGATCTTGGTGCAGTTTCTCTAGCTGTCAAGTAAGCAACTTCCCGAAAAGCGATCGGTTCTTGGCGCGCGCGGTACTGTTTTCCTACGCTCCCGCAGAATGTCTCGTAGCACTGCAAGAGATCATGGAGGGATCCTTCGATGGGAACTCGGCGTACTTTTTGTGGTATCCACACTTCAGGATATGGCACCCAGCGAATCCCATTCAGTTGAGTGGCTTCCTTCTCGCTTAGGATTTTTCCGCTGCACGCAACTTGATCTATTCCCCATCCGAGAGTGAGAATGTGTCGCGCTTCTCGAATGAGAACATCCACGTGTTGCTGAGCGGATCTCAATTCTTCATCATTAATCCTCCACACGTAGTGCAACGTTCGCCCGTTGATCATCCGGTGTGGACGGACCATTTTCGATGTAAGACGCTTTCCTCGCTCAGGTTCTCTATCGCTGTCGTTGTTTGGAACAAAGAGCGTGTAGGGCGTAGATTCAATCGCCTCGGGAGCGAAGATGTGCGGCGGCTGTTGCTTTTCGAGCCAGCGCAACGCTTCTTCCCTCTCGTCAGGCCAACCGTTCTTGCGACAACCTGTCAGCGCGCCGGCTACGAACGCCTGGAATAATCTCCAGGGCGATGGCGGCCACTCCGGCTCCTCATCGCTCACCTTCCCGTGAAACAAATCGTCGAGGAAGGTAACGGAGATGCATAAGTGTTCAGCCATTGTTATTTCCTCCGGATGTTTGTTGTTGATCGGAAGTGGCTTCGGCTGAGGTTGCAGTGCTTTTTCGCTGTCCGGCTTTACGATCTTCCTTTGTTTTTGCCAATTGCTTTTTTGCCGATTCTAGGCTGAACTCCCCGGTCTTATTCTGCCCGACCCCGAAATCTTTCGCTGCTTCTTGAGCGTAGCAAAGTGCATCTTTGTGAGAGAGTTTAAATTCCTCTCGCGAACCATTGAACCGAACAAGAGAACATTCAGAGGGATTTCCTTGGTCAAGGACCAGTTGACAACCTTCGCGCAGATTGAAGTCCTGGGGTGCAGTAAGACCCACCAAAGCAAGGCCGAAGATATATCTTCTTAGCTTGAGCGGATTCCCATTTGAGCCAGTCCCTAAAGTTCGGATAGCAACAAGATTCAATTTTGCATCCCGACGGATTTCACCTTTGGCAATCACCCCGCCATGCGTCCACGGTGCCGGAGCGTGGCTAAAACCGAGTTCGGATAATCTTTTCTGAGCGTTCCCATCCGTGGGAGCATCAACCAGATTTTCCGCTACATAGTCAATCGGTGGGATGTATTGCGCTGAACGATGGAGAACTTCAACGCTGAATGCACGAATGACAGAGCTTAGGACGCGAGGGATTTTTGCTTGGGTATCTCGAGAATCCCAGCTACCGAAGACGATGGAAGTTGGCGCGATTTTGGCGAGCGGTTCGGCGTTTCCGTCGTCCTGCCAAGTTTTGAAAGCCGACCTGAGTTCATCTGCAAGGGTCGAAAACCTCACGATGGCGTCAGCAGCTCGTTGCCCTGCATCAAGCAGGTTGATCTCTTTTCCGCCTGCTCGGATGGTGATTTGTGGCACAAGACTGCTATATGAAGTTCTTTTGAAAATCGGTTCGATCCTGTTCGCCTGCGAACCGACGCTATCAATCTGGCAGACACTCGTGCCATCGGAGAAGCGGTCGATGTTGTACCCGAGCCAATCTTCTTCCTTGACTCTTTCGGGTTTGGCATAGGTCGGCGGGAAGATCACCGCATCTCTGCCTTCGACAGGCACGAGCCACTGGCGCAAGACTAGCGCCGCAACCTCGCTGTCATCGTTAAGCCATTCGTCATATTTTGTCAGTAAATCGTTCATGGTTTGACCTCCTATTGAATTGAGTAGATTTTCGATGCTCGACCAAAAGCCTTGTAGCGCTTCTGATCATCACGAAACATCAATCGGAATCGGTACTTTTTAGACTGCGCCAACGGGATAGCCCCGCTGACAACAGCTGCCGCAACAACTGCACCGAGCGGTTGGAACCAAGCGGTGTATTCAAGCGACCACCTTTCGCTCGAGGGTACAGGGCGAAATCTCTGTAGACCGATCAATGCGAGCAATTCAACTGCTGGATAAGCTACGATCTCCGCATCTTGAAGATCCAGAGAAAAACCTACTTTTAATGCATGCACATACCTTCTGGCATCAAAGCAAAAGGGTTCTACAGGCTTCGCTGTACCGCGGGTTTCTTGAGCGTACTCAGATGGCGTTCTTAGAACGCAGCCGTAATCAAGCAGATTGAACAAATTTAGGTTGTTGCGTAGGGCTTCACACAGCGCCTTTTGCGCTGCGCGTGCTATTTTGTGAATCTCTTGGCGGCCTGCCCAGGTTTTGGGAGAGACGTCTTCGCTTTCTGTTTGCCACCAATCCAATGTTAAGTGGAAAGGATCTTTTAGGTAAAGTTTTCCCTCTCTAGCCTGTCTTCCTAGTTCTTTTCGGCGCTCCTCCTCAGTATCTGACAACCTATTTTGCCTTTTTCGTTCTTCTAATTGGCGCCTTTCCTGTTGCTCTTCTTCGGTTAATCCGGAGATATCACACCGGCATAAATGATCTAGTAGACATTTCAATCCATCACTAGTAGGAGCCTGGACTATAAAGCTGGTCTGGCTTCCCCGAACCTCAAAATGACTTTCGATTCCAGGCCATAACCGATGAGCAAGCTCCAATAGTCCGCAACAGGCAAAAAACTGACCTGGGTTTAAGATATCAACGTTGACCGCAAAGCCGAGCTGGTTACTCATCTCCCCTGTCCTCCTGTTGTGCTGCTTGCCGCGAGGCAACAACGTCGGCGCAGCGAACCAGCGACTCCAACCAAGCAAGTCCCCATCGCCCGAAGCGCTGTTGCAAACGCGCATATCGGCGCATGACTTCGTGAGCCTCATCTTCGTTTTCGGTGGTTGTGTGGCGTTCCATATCCCAGGCGTCAGGCTCGAAATGTGGTCGGGCGCGACCATGGTGAGCGGCAATGAGATGAAGGATGAGATCGCGCTCCTCATGGTCCCTTATCTTTTCCTTAGCGTCCAGTAGGGAGCCGAATTCGTGGCGATAGCCCGCGAGCCGTCGCCAATCCATGCCTTGAGATCCAGATTTTGCCCAAGGATCGTCTGGATCATTATTGAAAACCGCTGACTGCCAGCATTTTCTATTCTTGCCAAGGTCATGAAGCCTCGCCGCTTCTATGACCGCTTTTTTTAATGAGTCACTCAGCCCCAAGCTTTCGGTAATCTGACTAGCGACTTCAGCGGCAACTTCCAAGTGGTCTTTGAGCCTTGGGGCAGATTCGTAACTCGCCAACTCGGGGTCGTCTGTAGCAGCCTGCTTGGCTTCCGCCAATAATACCAAATAGCGAGCTGTGGCTTCTTCGTCTCCCTCGACCGGAAGTCGCAGTGGAAGAATAAGAGAAACTGATTTGCTGAGATTTTTGGAGATTTGCCGTACTGCTTTGTTGATCAATTTATACTCACCATCCAGTTCGGTGTACTCTTCTCCACTGCTTAGCTCGCGGTATCGGTATATTCCTCCAGCGCCCTCAACGATCAACCGAAGGCATTTTCCGTCGTGACCTAGAATATCTAAGCCATTTCTCGGCCCTGCGTTACCATCGAGAATTCCTTCTTCGGTCAATCCGCCAGCCTCTGCTGGTAATACAATCGTACGGAAACGAATAGCCTCTTCGGTTCCTTGCACCAACTCTTGTAAAGAACTCCTTTTTGCTTCGCCGCTATCGTCAATGATGAGTACCGGCAGGTTTGCTTCCTTGTGACGCTCGGCGAGCTTCTTCAGCTCTTTGAACACTCGATCGCTAAGGTCGCGCAAACGCTCGCGGCTTTCGATGCGACAATGCTGGAACCATTCGCCTATATCGTCTTCCGAGGTCTCGCTCTCAGCTAGAAATATCACTTCGGAACGCCAAGCCAGGTAAGTCTCGGGTGGAGCTGCTTCTATTCCATGAAGATAAGCTGTGACGGACGGGCGGCCGGGTAATTCCTCACGGATGCTGGTCATCGCCCATGCATCCAGCAAAAGGTCCGTGACAGGAATGATCTTGGGCTTGGGCGAAAAGACCTCTTCTTTCTTTAGATCGTTCAGTCTGTTCAGCAACTCCATCAAGGCCCGCGGGCTGACATCGAAGCCGTCGCCTTTTTGGGGTAAACTCTTTTCCAAAAGCTCCACGGTCGCAAGATATGGTCCTTGTGTTTCTTCTTCTTCCACGAACAGATCAATGCGCGCTGGATGCTGCCCATCGCGATTGACTCGCCCCAACCGCTGAATCAATGACTCCAATGTCGTCGCATCGCAGATCAAGTGATGCGCGTACAAGTCAACTCCAACTTCGCCCGCGGAGGTGCAGACCAGATAAAGCGTCTCTTCGATCTGGCTCTGTGCATCCATGAAGTTCCGGAACACACGATTGTTTTGCAGGAGCTGGTCCCTTTCGTAGCCTCGAATGGTTCCGGTGAGTAGTGCCACTCGATCGCCGCCGTTTTGGCCAAGTGCTCTTTTCAACTTGCTCACTATCTCTTTTGCTTGTTCCGGCGAATGGACATAAATGAGAATCTTGTTTCGGCGAGATTGATAGTCTTTCGCGCGCTCCACGATGTTCTCAACGAGCTTTCCCCGCTCTACCCTATGAATGTGAAGGGTCTTCTCGGCATTCAGCCTCGTTTGCACAAAGTCGTCTTGCGAATCTTCTTCCTCAAGACAGAACTTTTCGCCTTGAGTTTTTCTCTGTGTGGCCGAAAGCTCAATAATCCTTATTGGTCTAGATTCGTTGCTCCGTAGCTGTTCTGCTTCTACTGCGCGAAGCAATTCACTGAAGGCAGGTGTGAGATGAGCTTCGTCGTGAACGATGAGAGCGTCTTGACCTATCAGCCCGGCGTGGTGTGGCCGCATCCGGTAGCTATCGCCATATCCAGAAAAGAGCAGCTTGCTTCCGATCATGTCTATCGTGCCGATAATGATGGCGGGACGAGTGGGATCGGCTTTCCACTCCTCATTATCGGCGAGTTCGCCTCGGAGAGTGCTAATAGCAAGCGGCAGTTCTTTTTCTATCGCGGCGACTTGCTGCAAAGCTTCTTTTAGGCAATCAAGGACTGCCCGTTCATCTGGACTGACCTCCTCTTGGCCAAGCAACCGCTTGCGAATCTTCTCTGCAATTTGCGTAGCTTGATCCACGACGGTGCGGCGATTAACGATGTATATCAACCTGCGCGGCAAGCACGGAGCTTTGCGCATAATTGCCTGCACGGCAAAAGCAATCAGCCAAATTACGATGATCGAAGTCTTACCGATTCCGGTCGGCAAATCGATCGAGGCTGGGACATCGCCCGAGAGCAGCTTTTCATAAAGCCGCTTTTGCCAACAAAGCGGGTTGTAACCAGTCAGAGCCTTAAAGATTCGATCAAGTTCTAATTGGATCATATTTTCCGCCCCCCTCAACCATTTCGTTTACTCTCGCTCTCGATCACTATCCCATTCATCAGCCGTCTCGCCGCCCATCAGGACGTAAACCTTGAATCGCTCTTTTTCGACGA
>CAZALE010000027.1:0-6611 GCA_964486055.1 uncultured Blastocatellaceae bacterium | reverse complement strand
CGAGTTCCTCTAATATTTTCCCCTTGTATTCGACCTTTTTGCGTGGGATTATCTCCAAATCACCAATTAGAGCTTCGGTGTCAGCTCTACCGTGCGTTTCTATGAGTCCAATTACAACATCTATCCCTCGTTCTTTCATTTCGTGAGCATCTTCGAGCATCTGATAAGTCTTTCCCACTCCTGGAGCTGCACCAATGTACACACGCATCCACGGCCTATCACTATCTTTAATCTTGGCCAATAGCACATCAGGAGATGGTCGTTTGAACTCTGTAGTGGCCATATCGAAATACTATCCTAAACCTTGAATGATAGAAACCATGTGAAACTTAGTGTTTCATCGGATACAATTTGTCTAGCTCTAAATTCAGCTCAAGCACATTGACCCTAGGTTCGCCAAGAAACCCAAACTGTCTGCCCTCAGTGTGCCGCTCAACCAATTTCCTTATTTCTTGCTCGCTTACACCACGCTCACGCGCTACACGCGGAATCTGAAATTCAGCTGCTGCTGGCGAGATGTGCGGATCAAGTCCTGAACCTGATGCGGTTACCAAGTCAATTGGTATGGGCATATTTGGATTTTCTTTTCGCAACCGCTCCAGATCTTTGTCGATTCTTTCAAAAAGTTTTGAATTGGTCGGACCCAGATTAGAGCCAGTCGAGAATGATGCATCGTAACCTGCAACACCAGCAGCACTCGGACGCCCTCGAAAATATCCAGGCGATGAAAATGGTTGTCCAAGTAATTTAGAACCAACGATGCGCCCGCCCTCTGACTTTATCAAGCTCCCCATTGCCTTCTCAGGAAAAAGAAGTTGAGCTATTCCCGTCACTATTAGTGGATAAGCTATCCCTAACAGCACCGTGGTTACAAAAGTTATTAAAACGCTTGTTATGACATGTCTTTGTATCATGATTCCTCCCTTTAAAAGAACGAAACTATGCGATTCAAACCAAACTTAGAGCTACAATTATCAAGTCGATTAACTTAATTCCGATGAAAGGAGCTACGAGACCACCAACTCCATAAATCAGAAAATTACGCCTTAAGAGCGCTGTGGCTGGCATAGGACGATATTGGACGCCCCGAAGCGCTAACGGTATTAACGCTATTATGATCAAGGCGTTGAAAATCACCGCTGATAGCACTGCGGACTCAGAACTATGCAAATGCATTATATTCAAAGCATCAAGTTCGGGATAAGTAGAGACAAACATTGCGGGTATGATAGCAAAATACTTAGCTACATCATTCGCAATCGAAAAAGTAGTTAAAGCACCTCTGGTCATCAACAATTGTTTACCTACTTCAACCACCTCGATGAGCTTAGTAGGATTCGAGTCAAGATCAATCATGTTTCCTGCTTCCTTAGCGGCTTGAGTACCCGTATTCATCGCTACTCCTACATCAGCCTGAGCAAGAGCCGGCGCATCATTAGTCCCATCGCCAATCATTGCTACAAGTCTCCCTTCAGCCTGCTCTCTGCGAATAAGCGCTAACTTATCCTCCGGTTTGGCCTCAGCTAGAAAATCATCAACACCAGCCTCGCGCGCTATCGTAGCGGCAGTCAGTTTATTATCTCCTGTGATCATCACGGTTTTAATTCCCATTTTTCTCAACTGATTGAACCGTTCGCGAATCCCAGCCTTAATGATATCTTTCAGATAAATCGCACCCAATAGGCGTTGTTTTTCAGCTACTAACAACGGAGTTCCTCCCTCACGAGCGATTCGCTCGACCACCTGTTTCATCATTTCAGGAATCTGCCCACCTTGGCGAAGCACATACTCTGCAATTGCATCAGGAGCTCCCTTGCGAACCTGGAGATTTTCGTAGTCAACGCCAGACATACGCGTCTGAGCAGTAAAGGGTATAAAGGTAGCTCCCTTTAACTCGCGCCCACGCAATCCATAACGTTCTTTCGCTAAAACAACGATCGAACGACCCTCTGGAGTTTCATCAGCTAGACTCGATAGTTGTGCTGCCTCAGCTAATTCTCGCTCAGTCACGCCATCAAACGCTATGAACTCTGTAGCCTGTCTGTTTCCAAGGGTGATAGTACCAGTCTTATCTAAAAGCATCGTATCCACATCGCCGGCAGCTTCGACGGCACGACCAGACATGGCAACTACATTACGCTGAAGAAGCCTGTCCATGCCAGCTATCCCTATTGCTGAGAGCAAACCTCCGATCGTAGTAGGAATAAGGCACACCAGAAGTGAGATTAAAACAAACAGAGTTTGTGGGGCTCCAGAATATATCGCGAAAGGTTGAAGGGTAACGACAGCGAGCAGAAAAATAATCGTAAGTCCTCCGAGCAAAATGTTAAGCGCTATTTCATTTGGTGTTTTCTGCCGCTGTGCCCCTTCTACCAGTGCTATCATCCTATCCAGAAAAGTCTGTCCCGGATCGCTAGTCACTCGAACCTTAATTTCATCGGAAAGAACACGTGTGCCACCCGTGACAGCCGATCGATCGCCTCCGGCCTCGCGTATGACTGGAGCTGATTCTCCTGTAATGGCAGATTCATCTACTGAAGCGATACCCTCGATTACTTCACCATCGGCAGGAATAAATTCCCCAGCTGACACGACTACGATATCGCCACGCCTGAGTTCCGAACCAGCGACCTTCTCGATTTGTCCATCCTCACGCAACCGACGAGCACGTATGCTGGTGCGCGTTCTTCGCAAACTATCTGCTTGAGCTTTTCCCCTGCCCTCAGCCATCGCTTCAGCAAAGTTCGCAAAGAGAACCGTAAACCATAGCCACAATGTAATTTGAAACTCAAAGCCTAGCTTTACTGAACCCGTGGTCATTAAATCTCGCATCAAACTTATGGTCAACAATGTACTACCAACCTCTACAACGAACATTACGGGATTTTTAATCATCCAACGCGGATTTAATTTCTTAAATGCCTCCACAGCTGCACGTTGAATTATATGCCTATCCCAAGTCTGAATTTTTTCTCTTTTCATAAATCGAATCTCCCATAGTCAGAAGAGTTTGCCTGCCTGCATAAGGAAATGTTCAACAATTGGTCCCAGGCTGAGAACTGGAAAAAATGTCAAAGCACCGACAATTATGATCACACTGATTAAAAGCACCACAAATGAGAACGTCGTAACTGGAAATGTTCCTAACGACGGTGGAACAATCTTTTTACGAGCCAAGTTACCTGCGATCGCTAATACAGGAATCATCATGAAGAAACGTCCGAGGAGCATCGAAAATCCGATGCTGGTGTTATACCAAAGCGTATTTGCATTTAACCCGCCAAAAGCCGAACCATTATTTGCGGTTCCAGACGTAAAAGCATATAGCACCTGAGTCAAGCCATGTGGACCCTGATTTCCGATAGAGTCTAATCCAAACGAACTACTGAGTGAGATTGAGGTTAGGATCAGGATCACTAGCGGGAAGATTATGATGTAAAGCATCGCCATTTTGACATCATATGATTCAATCTTCTTACCTAGGTATTCAGGTGTTCTACCGACCATTAAACCAGCGATGAAAACGGAAATAATTACCATTACAAGCATTCCGTACATGCCAGCTCCAACACCTCCAAAGATCACCTCTCCTAATTGCATGTTTACCAACGGTACAAATCCGCCGAGTGGAGTAAAGGAATCGTGCATCGAATTCACTGCTCCACAAGATGCGTCGGTCGTGACGGTAGCAAAAAGTGCTGAGCTAGCTATACCAAAACGCACCTCCTTACCCTCCATGTTGCCACCGGGATGCATGGCACTGCTCGTGAGATCGATTCCTCTGACGGCCATTATTGGATTACCTCGGGACTCAGCCCAGTAAGCTATCCATACACCTATGAAGAACAAAATACTCATCGCAGCAAAAACCGCCCATCCATGCCGTTCTGAGCCGGTCATGCGTCCAAGAGTGTAAGTTAATCCAGCTGGTATCAAAAAAATGGCTAACATCTCCAACAAATTGGAGAAAGGAGTTGGATTTTCGAATGGATGAGCCGAATTTGCATTGAAGAACCCACCGCCATTCGTCCCAAGCATCTTAATAGCGATTTGAGAGGCAGCTGGACCTTGAGGAATAATCTGAGTTGAAACTATCTCCTGGCTCGCATCGTTATTCTGCACAGTTTGTGGATCGATTAGACTCGCTGTATCATAAGCTCGAAAATTCTGCACCACACCTTGAGAAACCAACAGAATTGCTAATATCAGACTTAGCGGTAATAGCACCCATAAAAGACCACGAACTAAATCTACCCAAAAATTCCCGATGGTTTCAGATTCTCTACGGCTGATGCCTCGTATCAAAGCAATCGCTACCGCCATCCCAACAGCTGCAGAAGTAAAATTGTTATGAGCAAGGCCTGCCATCTGTGTAAAATAGCTCATCGTAGCCTCGCCAGCATAGGCTTGCCAATTCGTATTAGTCGTAAAGCTTGCTGCGGTATTAAATGCTAAATCTGGAGCTACACCGGCGAAGCCCTGCGGATTAAATGGTAAAAAAGCCTGTAAACGCTGAATAGCATAAAGAAGCAACATGGATACAACGCTATAAAGTAAGACAGAAACGGCATATTCTGTCCATCGCATTTCACGAGTCTCATCGACGGCCGTTACACGATATATGAGTCGCTCCACAGGTCGTAAAACTGGATCAAATAAGGTTCTCGCGCCTGAATAAACTCTGGCCATATACGACCCGAGAGGCTTTGTCAAAACTAACAAAGTACCGAAAAATATTAAAATTTGCATCCAACCATTAAGTGTCATAATCAATCAACCTCATCTAAATTTATCCTTTGAGGAAAATGCTAGAGTTTCTCTGGCTTGAGAAGAGCATAAAGCAAGTAAATGAAGAGCAAAATAGCTACTAATAAACCAATTAAGTTTTCCATATCCATAAATCCTCAACTAACCTTCGCTTAAAGTTAAAGCTAACTTCTGTCACCTAACCTTTCACACCAGTAAACGTAAGCAATTGTTATCAGAAAAAAAGCAATCGTTGAAATGACAAAGATAAAATCTGCTATCATAAGCGATCCTCCAAGCATGAAATCACATAGTTTATGAAAACCCCGATGACTCCGAAAGTAATCACGCTTTCCTCCTCTTTCAAGATCTAGAGTAAAATTTCTTTTATAAAAATACTGTAAAGATTAAATAAAAAGTTAGTAATGATTTTATTTATGCTGGAATATTGTGGTTAGATTATGAACATGAGTGTTGTCAAAAAGTTTATGGGACGATTAGCTTTGAGATTGAGAATGAGGAAAGCTTCTATCATCAGTAATTTCAGGCTGAATTATATTGATGGCCGATTAATAATTTCAATGCAATTAGATTCCCTCGCCATATGGATTAAAACGATAACCAATCCATGGTTCGGTCAAGATGTATTTAGGGCGATTCGGATGCGGTTCTATTTTCTTTCTGAGATTACCTACAAAAACTCGTAAGTATTCATTTTGCTCAGCATAATTGCCACCCCATACAGCGCTGAGAAGTTTTCTGTGAGTTAAAACTCGACCCGAATTTTGAGCAAAATAGAGTAATAATTCAAACTCCTTCGGTGTCAATCGTATCGCCTCACCAAGAACTTCAACTTTTCTCTGTGCCAAGTCTATTTTAAAGTCACCGATTGAGATGAGAGCACTTGCCTCTGGAAATGCGATATTAGATCTGCGTAATGCCGCTCTTATACGGGCTAGAAGCTCAGCTATTCCGAAGGGTTTCGTTACATAATCATCGGCGCCTATATCCAAAGCCTCTACTTTTGTTCTCTCGTCTCCTTTAACAGAAAGAACTATGATTGGGACTTGAGAAACTAGACGCACTCTACGACAAAATTCAATACCGTTCATCTGTGGCATCACCAAATCTACAATTATCAGATCTGGATGCCACTCCTCGAATATTTTCAACGCAGTGTTAGCATCGAGCGCAGTATACACATCATAACCCTGAGCAGATAGACTCGAACGCAAAACACGAGTTATTTGCGACTCATCGTCCACAACCAAAATCCTCGCTATTTTCTCCTGCATAAATCAATGATTCTTACTAATTATCACCGATCGGCAATCTGATCACAAAACGAGTGCCCTTACGCTTTTCTGTGTCCTCGATCCTTATGCTACCACCGTGTGCTTCAATAAGACTCTTGGCTATTGCTAGCCCCATGCCAACGCCTTTTCTGGCTCCTCCCTCGTTAACTCTGAAGAATTTATCAAAGACTTTCTCTCGAAACTCTACAGGAATACCTATTCCTTCATCCTCCACCTTTATCTCTACAGCATCGTTTATTGCGCTAGCCGTTATCAATATTAAACTTTGCTCAGGAGAATATTTCACAGCATTATCAATCAATAGATAAATCACCTCCGCAATCGCATGAGAGTCTACCAAAACAGCAGGTAACTCTTCCGAAAGCTTAACTTTCAGCTTATGATTGGCAAGTATCTGCCTCGAATTTTCGACTGCGGTGTTAATTATTTCATCCAAAGCTGTCCAGCGACGATACAAACGCAAATCTCCAGCCTCTATGCGAGCCAACTCTATCAATTTCTCAGTGTAATTATTCAGTCTGTTACATTCTTCATCTATCACCAGAAGCA
>CAZALE010000026.1:0-6849 GCA_964486055.1 uncultured Blastocatellaceae bacterium | reverse complement strand
TCAGCTTTGTCCGTACCCATAAATGAGCTTTGCCATGAGCCGGGGCGTTCCCGACAGATGGTCAAAAATGCCTGGACTTCTCTGACCGTCAGCACAACCGGCAGACGCCTCCTTTGCCTTGCGCGCACAGCGCTGATCTCACCTTCTATGTCCTTCTCAAGCACATGGCGGTAAAAAAAGACAATGGCATTCAGGGCCTGGTTCTGAGTGGAAGGGGAGACCTTTTTCTCAACGGCTAGGGAACTCAGGAAATCCTGGAGGTCTCTCCCCTGAAGGGATGAAGGCGGCTTCTCCTGTACAAAGGCACGGAAGCTGCGGACCCAGGTGACCTACGTCTTCTCCGTGCTGAGGAATCTCTGGCGAAGCCTGAGAGCCTCGCGCATTTTCTCCTCCAGGTCCCCCCATTCTCTCCCATCGACCAAAGGCTTTCCCACGGTGGCTGGCTTCTGCCGGGAAAGGAAGTAATCATACAGTCTCAAGGCCGTGTCAGCCTGCTTCACAGTCCTCGTAACGTTTCGCCATATGCACCAAAAACTGTTTCTTCTGCTCGCTGTTGAGGCGAGTAGAAGAAGGTTTATCCAGAAAAGCGTAGCAGTCCGATACCCACTTTAGATACAAGGGAACAGATTGCGGCTTTATGGTCTGCACGAGAAACGCTTCGTAGGCTTTCAACATAATAAACTCCGAGATTGGAGCGATTCGGTAGAATCATCAAAAATGGCCCTATTATACTGGGTAGATAAGCCAATTTCAAGGGCTTTTTCACGAAATACCTTGACACCCAGCTTCTATAAATATAGAATGCTACCATTCGTGGAAGAAGTTTAAAAATAAATGTTGGGCCACTAATACTGAAACAGGAAGGAGGTAGGAAAATGGGACTTGCTCCTGATGACCCAAAGCCAGCTCAAATAACAATACGTGAGGCTTATACAAAGATTAGGAAGTGGTTTCAAACCAGCGCAGCTCGGTTTATCGAAAGTCCTGCTGAAGAAGTGAAAGCGGGTAATATCACTATTGTCAGAGATTTTAGTTCCCACGCTGAAGCCTGCTTCGATTTAGTAGAAAACCTTCCGGAAGAAAAAGACCTTTCGGACATCGAGATCAGGGCGGTGTTAGCAGAGGTCATAGCCGGGAAACTGGAGTGGGCTTATCATCAATCCGATGGCGATTACAAAATGGCAGCCTATGCACATGCAGCATTAGACCGAGCGGGCTCGCCACTGTTTCTTTCTCAAGAAGAAAAAGCCAAGCTTAAGGCCAGCAAGCTTTATCCTTACCTTTCTCCGCATTTGAGAGAATGAATGTTCGTGATAAAAAGATCAGAACGCCTAACCCCCGCTGCAGCCGATCCGCCTTCGCTGGCGCTCCGGCGGCCGGCTGAGCTTTGTCGTTAGGCACCTTAAGCAGGAGGCAAGGCGCATGAAAGCCAAAACATTATCGGTACGGGCGGATCAGGATTTTCGGGCGATCAGAATAGGCGACAACACAGGTCTACTCTTGGCAAATGAGTATTTGGAGCGAGAAATACAAAACTTCCTTGATGAAAACCCGAAAATCCAAATCAGGCATGTTCAATTCGCCACCGTCTCTATAATCCCAAAGACCGCGTCTTGGGATACTACCAGACATTGATTGAGAAATAGAAAAGTCTCTGTTAATCTTATGTGAAGAGCAATCTTAAGGAGATAGGAGGTCATCAATGAAACTTACAGCGATTATTGAACGCGAGGGTGACGGGTATGTATCACTTTGCCCGGAGTTAAATATCGCAAGCCAAGGGGACAGCGTCGAACACGCTCGGGACAATCTGCGCGAGGCGTTGGAGTTGTTTTTCGAGACCGCATCTCCCGAAGAGGTCAAGCAACGTCTTCATGGCGAGATTTTCGTAACCCAGGTTGAGGTGGGGCTTGGGTAAGCTTCGAGTCCTTTCTGGCAAAGAGGTGTGCGCTATTTTGTCCAGACATGGCTTTGTAGAAGTGCGCCGACGCGGTAGCCACATCGTCATGCAGAAGAAACTGCCACAAGGCACGATAACGGTTCCTGCGCCAGACCATAACGAAATCCGCATTGGCACACTTCAATCCATCATCCGTCAGTCAGGGCTGCCTCGAAGTGAGTTTGAATTATGAACTTTTTGTGCCTAACTACCGCATGCAGGCGACGGCGGGCGGGTTGGGATGTGCTGGGCCGTCGGGTTGGGCGCGCGCCCGCCGCGCCTGATGCGGAGCGTTGGGACCGACGGGCGTGGCCGGCAACCCGTGCAAACGAGATGAGGATATGAATCGATTGGTGAAACTCCCATTGGGCGGTGCAGAGCTCCGTGACCGGATCATTCGATCTCTACGAGCGCAGGGGTTCCGCGTACTCGACGGCGCGATCTTGCCTCCGGAGGAACTGTCCAAGGATAGAATCCGGGAGCTTCACAAGACCGCTGTCGAGCATCGGATCGAACAGGCTCGAAAGAGGCTAAGTCGAGTCGAGAAGAATCTCCTGCGCTACATTGCATCGGGACACGAGGTTGTTCCTTCGCGGATTTCTCCTCGCTTGGTGGAGGTAATGCCAGGCTCGGAGGAAGAACTCCTATTCCGCTATGCGAGCCTACATTGGAGTATTCCGGTTTCGTCGGGTTATGGACGCCGCTTGCGGTTCCTTGTCCTTGACGATCACAACGGAAAGTTAATCGGTCTGATCGGACTGGGTGATCCGGTCTTTAGTCTTCAGCCACGAGATGCATGGATCGGATGGACGTTTTTCGAGCGTAAGAAGCGTTTGACGAGCGTAATGGACGCTTTCGTGTTGGGAGCAGTTCCACCCTACTCTTATCTCTTATGTGGCAAGCTAGTGGCGATGCTGACCGTAAGCGACACAGTCCGCCGTGCATTCAGAAGAAAGTACGGAGGCGTACGTTCTGTCATCCGACGCAAGGTGCATGATGGCCGTCTGGCGCTGATCACGACGACGTCGGCTCTTGGTCGGTCCTCTGTCTATAACAGGCTACGTCTCGGGAATAGACTTCTCTATCAGAGCGTGGGCTTCACCAAGGGCTTCGGTGAATTTCACTTTTCCAACGGCCTATACGGAGCCATCACCGAGTTTGTAGAGAAACACTGTGAGCCGACGGCGAAACAAGAACGCTGGGGGGTCGGCTTCCGCAATCGCCGGGAAGTAATTCAAAAATGCCTTCGCGCGCTTGGGCTGTCAAGCGACTGGCTTTGCCACGGGATCAAACGGGAAGTGTTTGTCATCCCGCTCGCGCGCAATTGCCGGGAGTTTCTTCGGGGAGAGCACTCTCGTTTGCAGTGGTATCATTATTCCGAATCCCAGATTTTTGAATACTTCAGGGATCGGTGGATGCTGCCGAGGGCAGCCCGTGACCAGAGATACCGCACCTTCGAGGCGGAGAGCTATCGACTATGGAGGGCACCATGACGGCAGGTGGTCAATTCCCCAACCAAACTCCGTTTGCCGATCTGCCAGCTGCCCTCGTCGAAGAGGTGCTGAACCAGACGGCGACGGTGGCGGATGAACTACTCGCTTCGTTTCAGAAGATCAGGGAGGATCGCAATGCGCTACGCAAGAAGCTTGAGAAGTCTGGCCTTGTGATCACGGAATCCTCTCTCGGGTATCCGCCGCTGCCCACGACATGCGCAACCGACGGTTCCTACGCGATCGACCGACTTCTCACCATTGACTTAGCCGCGGCGGCAGCGGTGGCCGTGGAAGGTCTCACGCCGCCTTCCGAGAAACGGCATTGGGAACTTCCCCATCACAAGACCTTCATCGCTGCTGAGCCGCACCTCGAAGACACAGCTACCGTTCTCCGTGCAGTCATGCTCGGGGAGGAGCTTCTTTTGTCCACCAGTGCGCCGCATGACGTCGTGATGATCGACGGAACGCTAACGCTGCCTATCATCTACTTTAATCAGGCACTCAATAAAGTACTCGATGCGAAGGAACTTAGTTGTTCCGCGGAGTTCCTCGAGCGCTGCGACAAGTACCTGACCGCCTACCTCGAGCTTTTGCGCTCGGAGCGTTCGGACAAGCATTACATCGCCCTACCAAAGTACTCGACGCGCCGTGAGATCGGCACACGGCTCGGGTGGCCGACGGGCTACGACGACCGTGGGATTCTAACTATCTTGCTCAACCCTGGCGAACTCACAAAGCCGGTTGATCTCGAGCATCCACGCGACCAGCAAGGGAACGTCACATGGCATCTGAACACCGGCACGCTCCCTCTCGAGCTGAAGAAGGAGGCTAACGAGGTTTGGACGGAGATCCTTTCCGCCTTGCAGTCGGTGAAGGTGTTCTACTACAAGCCGCACGATTGGCTTCCAGCGCTGCGGGTCGAGGTCGCCGCTAGCGTGGCGTCGAACACGCATCGGCTGGCGACAGTCGTCCAGGGGCTGAAGCATCAGTGCGCAACACCGTCCATGCTCGAGCCCTACCCGATCTACCTGGCTGACCGCACCGCGAAGGCGCTTGCGCGGGCCATCCCTGCCTTCCGCCAGGTGACCACCCAGCGGGTGTCGGAGCGTTACAACGGCGACATCGGTGAGGTCTTCTTTGCTTTACACGGCTATCGAAGTGAGAGCGGGAGATAGGCCATGACGAACTACCGCAAGAATCTTGATCAGATAGTGGACGAGACCGAACGGCTCGGCGTTGTGGGCTCGCCCTCTTCGACCGCCCAGCTCGCTATTGACATCCTCGGTCCGGCTGCCACGCGTAAGCTGGTCGGAGAACTCGCGCTGTTTCGGTTCACTCAGGACACGAGCCCACACTACGCCCTCGGACAGATTACCGAAGTGCAGCTCCGCAATATCTGGCACGAGGATCCAACGATGCGCAGCCTGATCCGCCAGCGCGGGCGTGTGGACGCGGTCAGCGAGCGCCAGGACACGCACCTCGGCCAGATGGTGATCAGCGCGGTCTTTCGCCAGGGCGGACCTGCCGGATACGAGCCGAGCATTCTGGGCACCGTGCCGGCCACAGGCACGCCGATCCATCTCGTGACCGATGATGTCCTAGATGAACTCTTGCGCCCCTACAGGGATCAGATCTTCTACCTCGGCCACGTCTACGGCTCAAAACCGAAGCTCCCGCTCTGGTTCAAACACTTCGACCGCGGGCCGGATGGCGCCGGGGAGGCCTACCACCTCGGCATCTTCGGCAAGACCGGCTCGGGCAAGTCGGTGCTGGCCAAAATGATCCTGCTAGCCTACGCGCGCTACCCGAAGATGGCGCTGCTCGTGATCGACCCGCAGGGAGAATTCGCGAGGGACATGCGCAAGGGAGGGAAGAGCGGCGAATTTGCCCTTCCAGTGGGTGACGTGGTGAGGAAGCTCGGCAAGCACCCGGTGGTGCTCACGGTGCGAAATCTGATTCTCGACCGCTGGGAGCTTTTCGAGCAAATCCTGTTCGAGTCGCAATTCTTCGAGCGGTTGACCGTGCCTAGAGGCGAGAACCGTGAACTAGCCTGTGGCGTGCTGGCCGACAAGCTACAGAAAGCCGGGGTCAAGCTCGCCGATCTGCATGAACGCAAGTCCTTCGACACCGTTTGGAAAATGCTGCAGGATGACAAAGTGCAGAAGGTCTTCTATCGAAGCGAGACTTCGCGAGCCCGTTTTGATAGCGCCCTGCACGAGGCCAATCCCAAAGAGTTTTTCGAAGACTACTGGGTGCCGGTCGCCGAGCTATTTCGCGAGGACCGCTCCGGTGCCAAGAGCATCAACAAAGCCCTGGCGTGGCTGCTCTCGCTCGCTAACGAGGATGGCTCGGACCGTGCTGCCCGGCCGATCTTGGTGATTGACCTTTCGAAGGAGCAGGCTCAGGGGCTATTCTGGAACGACAAGATCCAGGCGCTCGTCATCAAGCGGCTTCTCGATGGTCTCTCCCAGACCGCCGAGTATTTCTACAAAGAGAATCAGAGCCTCAACGCGCTGGTCGTCATCGACGAGGCTCACCGGCTGGCTCCGCGCGAGCTTCCTTCTGAGGACGATGCTGCGAAGGCAGTGCGCAGCGTGCTGATTGACGCCACCCGCACCACCCGGAAGTATGGTCTCGGCTGGCTCTTCATCAGCCAGACGCTCTCGAGCCTCCACCCCGAGATCCTCCAACAGCTCCGCATCTTCTTTTTCGGCTTTGGATTGGGACTCGGCCAGGAGTTCCAGTCGCTCCGCCAGCTGGTGGGCTCGTCCGGCACGGCCCTCGACCTCTACCAGCTCTTCCGCGACCCCCACTCGGCCTTCGACGCGAAGAGCCGCCAGTACTCGTTCATGACCATCGGGCCTGTGAGCCCCCTCTCCTTCTCTGGGAGTCCGCTCTTCTTCAATGCGTTCAATACCGCAGAATCATTCATGAAAGCAAACAACCTCCGGTTATGAGTGGAGATCGCACCATGGCATTATGTGCCATGAGAAGAGGCAATAACCCAATTATATTTATACCCAGTGGTATCAAAGGGGATTTCAAACTTTTGGAGTTGATGTAATTTATGAGCATGACAGTATCCAATCTGGCTGTCTTTGAATCTCTAGTGGGAGCTTTTTCACATTGATGAAACATCATCCTCTGGGTCACTGTGGGCCGAGATACCGCGCGTGCTCACAGTAGTAGCGAGCGTAGTTTGGTCTATGCAGATGTTGCGGCACCACAGGACGCAGGTTCTTCCACCGGGCAGCCTATGCTGGCAACGAAACAGGCGAGTTGTTCTAGACATTG
Source organism: uncultured Blastocatellaceae bacterium (assembly GCA_964486055.1). Classification (GTDB taxonomy): domain Bacteria; phylum Acidobacteriota; class Blastocatellia; order Pyrinomonadales; family Pyrinomonadaceae; genus J014. Next base: position 123 of record CAZALE010000026.1, on the reverse strand, counting down.
ACGTGTGAGACTTCCGGAGTGAGCATTGCATTTGTTAGGGAGACTATGCTTTTGTAAAATGAGCATCAGAGTTTACAACATGAAAATTAGGACTCTCGGTAAAAGCATGGTCGGACAAGCGGG
>CAZALE010000025.1:0-8079 GCA_964486055.1 uncultured Blastocatellaceae bacterium | reverse complement strand
TCGCCATCTAATTGACCTAATGATTCGCATATAAGAACAATAAGAAATCTTCCTAAACTAGATTATCGATCTATTCACTTCGTTTCGAAACAGAACAGCCTAAACCGTCGAAGCATCAGTGCCAACTTTTTCCTTATCGAAAGGTGTTCAGAAAGTTTTCTTAGTTTCCGAAAATCTTCTTCGAATGCTTTTACGTCCCGGTTCTTGAAACTAATAAAAGCTCTGTCGGCTGTCCAATGGGCTATTATTCGATCGAATTCGGTAGAATAACGCGGCGAGAAATATTCCTTAAGCCATTCAGCAGCACCAATAACTTTGGTTACCTTTATTGCATCAAGTCCCGCGGACCATCCCGTTCCATGGATCCTGTAAACACTCCACGGTTCTTTGAATACCTTAATCGGCCCACTGTCAGAGATTAAAAGAAGCAGTACCCAATCAAAAACATCGGGGATTTTGTCCAAGACACTAAGAGCAGGCAAATTCCTAAAGAGGTGCGAAGCCGTCACCATATTGATTCCAGCCAATATATCCTCGGGGTAAAGGCAGTCGCGATCATAACCGACGATCTGCTTTTCGCTAATCTCCCCGTGCTCTTTCAACAAAAATGCGGGATGGGTAACGCCCGCAAACTCTGGATTAGCGTCAAGAAAACTAACTTGTTCGGCAAGCTTGACCGGAGAAATCCAAAAATCATCACCTTCACAAAGGGCAATGTATTCTGCGTGACAGTGATGAAGCACGTCGACAAAATTTTTGCTTATTCCGAGGTTTGATTCCCGGGCGAGAAGGCGGATCTTATCAGGAAATCGTCTGGCGTAGTCTTCGCAGATCTTCCTTGTGTTATCGGTCGAGCAATCTTCGCCGATAACGAGTTCGAAGGGAAAGTCGGTTTCCTGCATCAGCACGCCCTCGATCGCCTGTGCGATGTAGGGTTCATGATTATAGGTGATCATGCAGACGCTGACCTTTGGACTTGAATTCTCTGCCATAAAAACACGATCAACGGGCCGGAACACCCTTTACGGTAACCCCGCTCGGAACGTCTTTCGTTACAACCGCACCTGCGCCGACTGTAACATCGTCGCCAAGCTTAACCCGCGGGAGTATCGTTGCGTTTGTTCCCACGCGACAACGTTTTCCAAGCGTAACGCCGCCCAGAAGGTTTGCCCTCGGAGATATTTCGCAAAAATCGCCTATAGTTACATCGTGACTGACGAAGGAACCCACATGTAACAGCACGCCTTGCCCAATGGTATTCGAAGTTTCAATTACCGATCCGGAAAGAATACAAGTGCCTCTGTGAATGACGTTATCGTATTCCCCAATAATTGCCGAAGGCGAAATTATCGTTTCGGGTACGCCACCGATAGCTTCAAACTTTTTCGTAAGTGATTCCCTATCGTTAGGCTTGCCGACTCCTACAGAAAATTTACGCTCACCCGCTGCAAAGCGTTGCTCGACTTCTTCGATAGATTTTATTACCCGGAAACAGCCCAAGAATATACTTTCGCTGTTTTCAGTAACGTCATCGAAGAATAGAATTTCGCTATATAGTCCACATTCACGAACAGCAACTAAAAGCTCCTTTGCAAATCCTCCCGCGCCAACTATCAGCAAACTGGACATCATTTAATTACCTCAGAAACACGTTGAGCATCAGCTGGTGTAAACGAATCGGAAAGCGGAAGGCAAAGCACCCTTCGGCTGATATCTTCAGCAACCGGCATTTTTTCATACGGAAGATAGGGCAACCTGTTTAGCGAGGGATAAAAGTATCGCCGGGGAAAGATTCCTTTTTGATTCATTTCATCTCTGACTTTTATCAGACGCTCTTCGCTTTCAAAAATTACCGGATAGTAGCTGAAATTCCATTCCGTGCCCTCGCGAAGATTGAGCCGGGCCACGCCGCGATTCGCGAGCGCAGCATCGTATGTCTCGCAGACCGAACGTCGCCTGGCGATTATATCATCAACGTATTTGAGCACGGCGAGCCCCATCGCCGCATTGATTTCGGACATCTTGCCATTAATGCCAAGCCCGAAAAACTCTTCCGGTCCATTGTGGCCAAAATTGTGATGATTAAAAATCGCTCTTCGGACGTCTTCGTTGGCCGCAACAACAGCGCCGCCTTCGCCGGTATGAAAAAGCTTTGTTGCGTGAAAGCTGAGCGTAGAGACGTCCCCACGCTCAAGTATCGAGCGGCCCTTATATTTCACTCCAAAGCAATGAGCTGCATCATAGATAACCTTTAGGCCTTTTCGGGACGCAATATCTTCTATCGCGTCGACATTACACGGGTTTCCATAAACATGTGTGGCAAGAATCGCTGACGTCCTATTCGTAATCGCATCTTCTATTTTATTCTCATCAATCGTTAAATGGATTGGATCAATATCCACGAAAACTGGTATGCAGTTCTCCCAAACGATGCTACTGACTGTTGCCACATACGAAAATGGTGTAGTAATGATTTCGCCTCTCAAACCCATTGCCTTTATGGCGAGCTGAAGTGCAATTGTCCCGTTGCTTACGGCAAGCAAATTACTAACACGAAGATATTCACAAAGGCGTTGCTCCAGCTCGCATACAAGCTTTCCGCGGTTCGTCAGCCATCCCGACTCCCAAACGGAATTGAGCAATTTTGTGTATTCTTCAATTGGGGGAAGAAAGGTCTGGGTTACGTTAAGCATATCTAAGCGAACGGAGCCTGCCGGCTACATCAACTACTCCGGGCAACTTAAACTTATAGCATAGAGCTAAATAAATAGTCAAGAAAACGATCGTAACAACCAATAAGTGACCGAAGACGTTTTGAATGAAGAAACCCGCAAAATAACCTCCTAAACCGGCCGCCAGTCCCGGAGGAGCGTATCTAAAGATTGTCCAGATCTGTTCTCCGAACGAAATGCCTATTTCACGGCGTACAAATTCTGCATTAATGCACAGTGCTACCAACATCAGCAAACTAAGAACAACAAGGAACACCATTACCCCGCCAAAAAAGAAGGAGAGATAGGCAGGGAAAAGAACGGCCTTTTTCAGTATTTCCAATTTGAGAAAGCCGCCCGAATTCCCACGTGCAGCAATTAGACTTACCATTACAGAGCTAACCGGATAGACAAAGCCAACAAGCACCATGATTCGAAAGTAATACCCGACATCGATCCACTTTTCGGTATAAAGAATTACCACAATATCAAAACACGTTAAAAATAAGTTCCCGATTAACAGAAACGAGAGAAAGGATATGATATTCAGGCAACGAATATAAAAGTTTCTAACCTGCTCGTCTTGCTGTGACATTCGGGCAATAATCGGAAAAGCGATTGAGGTTGTTGTGCCGGAAGCAAAATTCTTGATTAAATTGTCAAGCGATTGAGCCCGATTATAAAATCCTAAATTTTCTATCGGAAAGAGCTTGCCAATGATAAAAATATCCAACCTGGTAAAAATCGTCTCAAAAAGCCCTGCAAAAAATAGTCGTATCCCGTATCTGAGAAGCTGATCGATTGAAGCAAGAGAGAATTGCAACCGCGGCCACCATCCTGAAAAAATGAATAAAAAAATGCAGGTAACCCCCGCGGATATTAGTTGTTGTGACACCAGGGCCCACACACCCCATCCGGTAAGCGCCAAGTAAACGGCAACAACGCCGGAAATAACCGCGGCAATTGTAGTTACAATCGACAGTGACTTTAGGTAGAGTCGCTTTTGCATTAAGCCGCCGGGAACCAATGACAATGAATTCAGAATGAAAATTCCCGACGTTATCTTTATGTAGTCAGCAAGTCCGTCAATTCCGTAGAAACGCTCAATGAAGCCCGATAATAAATAAAACCCGGCAAATAGAGTAAGGCCAATCGCTAAATTTAGAAAAAAAACGGTTGATAGTTGTTGTTGTGTTATTTCCTGACTTTGAATAATCGCTGAGCGGAAACCTAAATCAATAAAAATCGAACTAAAGGATATTATCGCGATTACAATCGCGAATGCACCGAATTGCGTCGGCATCAAAAGCCTGGTAAGCAAGAGATTGACGACGAAAAGAACTGCAAAATTTGCCAATCGCCCGCTGAAATCCCATATTGCGAGGCTGGCGACCGAGTTGTTTTTCAATGAACCTTCGAGCATTTATGTAAATGTTCCCGACTGGACTTTATTGCTTATCCCCGTTCATTCGCCAAAGACCTTGAAACACGCTTAGCCAGCTTAAGAATTCCCATAGGTCATAGGGTTAAAAACCTAATCAATCCGATCAGGATCAGCACGCCGTAGCTTTCCGCGCCGAGCAGCCGGATGGTGAATGGCGTTGTGAAGAGCGAAACGCCGAGCGGCGCCACCTGTCCGGCCAGCGTCCAGAGCGAGCCTTTGACGACGCGCGTTGTCATTCCGGCCGTTTGGGGTTGCTTCGTCTCTCTTAAATGTTGGCTTGCGGCATCTAACATTCTAACATAAAGAGGCTTACGTGAATCTTCAATAAATTAACGCATAGCTAATGCACGAGAAAAACGAATGGATGTTCGTCTTTCGCTAATGGCAATCTGCAACTACCAATACCTAAATGTAGCAGGCAGTTCCAAAGCTGTCAATTCAGAGAATTATTCACTCTGATAAATCCTGCGAGGCTTTTTCAAAATCATCTTATATCGTCAATAACCTTACGTAATTTTGCTCGAAACACCTTTATAATTTAACCAGCTATGCGAAGGAGAACCTAAAGACTAAGCGGGACGGCCGCGGTGTCAAAACCGTGTACGATTACGACGGGTTGAACCGCGTGATCAGGCGTTGCTATCGCAGAATCGGAATAAATGCACCGCTCGGGCAAACAACCTGCTTCAATAATACGGAAACACCAGAGGCAAACTCATCAGATGTTAGCTATGTTTACGAAGACACAAGCGTGACGAACTTAAAGGGTGTATTGACAAAGGTGAGCAATGGTTTTTCGACGACCGAATACACTGAGTTTGACCAGATGGGTAGAGTTTTAGCGCATCGTCAGGTGACAGACGGGCAAGTTTATACGACAGGTTATGTTTATAATTTGTCTGGGGCGTTGGTTGAAGTATCCTTCAGGTAAAGTCGTGGGGATGTGTTAAATTTGCAGGGATCTTCGGCGCAAGAGCACAGTGAACCTAATCAGACGGCTGGTTTATAGAACTTGGCCTCTTACCTTAGCTACACGCTGCTATGTGCAGTGTCTTCTGTTGACGATGATAGCCGTGGCATCTTTCCCTCCGACATACTTCGCTAATCTAAAACATCGCCATGCTAAAGCCAAATTTACGCTTGCGAGCTAACCTGATTTAGTTCAAGACGTTCTTAGTATGGATTTCCACTCAAGTTCCCACTTTGAACGCTGATCTGATAAAAACCACTCCAAGGGCGATTGTTTAAGTCAAAAGTTTGACCTGCTAAAACTTTCCAAATCTTGAAGTTCGAAAAAGTTAGGGGTTGATTAGGTTGACACAGTTCTGGACTATGATCTGCTAAAACAAAATAGGCCGGGCCATTTCCCATAACTTGAGCAATTCCATTCTGATCAATAATTACGCTGGTTGCCTCATTAACACCAAGTCCCCAAGCTTGCTGTGCTCTACCATCTTGAATCTGCCGGGCAAGAAAACTCATCAATCTTCCCATTCTGTCACGTTGGGAAAAATGAGTATCAACTAAGACTGACTGCATGTAATTCCACTGAAAGAAGTCGTACGTAAAGCTTATATAGGAATGATACGGATCACTCAGAGCCTCCGAAGAGATCGGACTCCCATTGCAGCTATCAAAAACAAAGTTGCCTTGAATCATTGCTCCTGCACTGGTACCACCAATAGCACCTCCTCTTGCGTAAACCGACTTTACGGCTCTTTCTATATTCGTACCCTTGAAAAGCCTTACATAATCGCATTGATTACCACCAGCAAAGAAAATGACTTCTGCCTTTTGAATTCTTGAGACTACGTAGGTTTTTAAAGAATCTTTTCTATTAGTTATGACCAAGGTCTCTACAGAGTCAACCCCATTCATGGCATATATCGGGGCGTTGTATCCATTGCTACCAGAGGTTCTCAGGACAACTACATCAACCTTTACATTACAGTTGTCGCAACCACGCACTTTGTTTATCATCCATTGGATAGCGGGATCAACATCTGTTCCTCCACCGCCGATATTCAGAACCGGCCCATAAAGAGGCGGATTAACATCCTCTGGATTCCCGGTTAGATAGCTTGTTACCTTCGCTTTTGCCGAAGAAAAACAACAAAACAACAACACCAAAAAGGTTAAGTCCCTCATAAAAGCACACCTATCCTTTTTCAACATAACCTTTTTAACATACCAAAACATCTATTTGAAGACACAAAATTATGTTGAAGAAAAAAACTAGAGTCATTTTCAGCGAAAAACCTACAATCTGACTTTAATCTTGTAAGAGCAAAGCCTTGCGAAGAATCAGACTCTGAAGCATTCGCGTTAGGGTTGAGTGTTACACTCCTCATCAGTTTTCATGTTTTGTATCGATAGTTGCATTCATCTTACTTTTAGGAACTTTTAAGTCAAGCTTTAAAACTATCCCATAGTTCTCTACTCATGCTCTATCATCATCGTCAAGTATTTGCAGAAAGCTAATGTTTTTCAAGCTGATTAGAACCTTGTCTGTAAATAGTTTTAATGTTTTTCAGACTTGCTTCTGCGAGCCTGCTTGCAAATTCTTTGCAGCGAGCTTAAGTTTTTAGTCAACACGCACGCTTTCGTTAGATGTGTATGAAAGCAATGGTTTCTGCAAAGCATGAGAGTAACGATTTCAAGTCTGCCAGATTTAAGTAATGGGACAGCCGTGTTTACCGTTTATGATTAAAATTGTAGTATCGAGCCTCGGCGTAGTTGAGGGCTGACTCGACATCGCGTTCATGCCTTTTGAATTTTTGTCTAACCGAATCGAGTTGATAGCCGAATATAGCGCCGCAGTACTGTGGTGAGACGCACCTAACAGACGATGTCTTAATCTTCTCGCCGAACGAGTAAAGTCTCTCGAGAAATTAAATTCTTGTTTACACAAAAAGATCAGAAAATCATTGACATCAAACTACGAAACTATTAATATCTTCGTGACAAAGAAACCGGCTGCTTGTGTGGATAGCCTTACCGATTAGGTATGTGTTGCTCGGTTTGAAAACAACTCGAAGGAAGGTCAGAAAGGAAATTTATGTTTCAAGATCTTAAAAAGGCGGGCGCTTCTTTAGCGGCTTGGATAGTGATTTTTCTCTTTGGTTTTGGTTGTGTCTGCTTTGATAGTGGTAGTGACAAACCTGTACCGGCTGAGTACATTGGTGCTTGGAAAGGATCCGATGGTTCAACTTTAGAAATTGCGGGTAATGGTAAGGCCAATTTTAAACAGATTGGCGCTGAATATACAGGAGCCTCGTTAGACATCGATGAAGCTGAAAAGGTTATACGAATGAAATTCCTCGGTTTTGAGGTAAAAAGACTCACCATAAATACGCCACCCAAAGGTAATCGGATGGTTCTTGACAACGTTACTTACATCAAACAAGATTTCTCCACTCAACAAGACAAATCAGAGGAAGATTATTCGGGTAAAAATTTTAATGAAAGGGCAGAAATCTCTGAATCTGAGATAATTTCTTTGCTAAGAGGAACTATCCTTGATTTTAATGAAGCAATTCAAAAAGAAGATTTCTCAGAATTTCTTGAATCCCGTGCTTCTAAGCCTTTTCGCCAACAATTCACACCAGATCAAATGGCTTCAATTTTCTCAACTTTCATCAAGCGTAAGGAGCAAATAAGCCCAATTTTGGTTCAAGTCTCAAGAACTTCTCCATCATATTCACATAAGCTTTCAGAAGTTAACGGCTACGTTGTTCTGGAGATAGGAGGGAGTTTTAATACGGTACCCAGTAAAACTTATTTTAACAACCAGTATTTGCTAGAAGAAGGAAAATGGAAAGTATTGAAAATCGAAATCCGGGTAAGATAAGCTTTTATTCTAGCAGCTCGACGATGATCTTTAATCTCTCAGCAAGTATTGACGAAATCGCGATTCTCAGGCAA
>CAZALE010000024.1:0-8137 GCA_964486055.1 uncultured Blastocatellaceae bacterium | reverse complement strand
TCCAGATAAAAGAGCCGGGGGCAATAGGCGAACTCGTTGAGCATGCGAGCAGGTAACTGCTCTGCGATCGCGTCAGCCATCGTCACCTTCCTATTAGCATTCGCAAAAAGTTGTGCACAACTCCGCGCCGGAGTTCGTCATGAAAAGGCTGATTTTTGTAGTTCTGCAAACAACCATAGCAACTGGTCTCTGACCCGCAACCGCAGCGTCCGTTAACTCGATCGCGCGCTGCAAGGAGCATTTGATGGATCGTGTCTTCATTCTCAGTGAGACGGCGGACATGTCCGGCTCCACCAGGTACGTTATCGAAAAGTACGATGGATGGGTTTTTCCCGATGCCGTTTGGATATAAACAGCCGTCGAGGTCAGATCGAGCGACCGAGAGAGAGACGCTTGCCCCTTCAAGTAAAGCGTAGAGCAGGCTCAACCAAAAGCTATTTCCACCAGGTATCGAAGTTTGATAGGAGCTGGATCCTTGAGATTGTTCTTTTCGTAGGAGACTGAGGACTTCTCCGTGCAAGGTAAAATCGAGCCGCAAGACATCCGTTTTGAATTCGTGACCAAGGTCTATTGGGCCCTCCAAATATCCATTGCATGCCTTGCCCCAAGGAGTCTTATGCTCCTTGACATTGTTTTTCCGCCTTTCACTGCTCATTCTCTCCGCATAACCACATTTGAAGCAGACCTTAAACCCGGCACGATTCAACACGGCGAGCCGACCATCCACTATAGCCTTTGCTGATAGCTCAATCTCACCAAAACAGACGACAAGTGAACTTTCTTCTTTAGCGTATTCATTGGTGTAATAAACTCGGGTCGTGTAGGTTTTTTCGGGCCTGCTTTCTGAAGGCTTTTTGGAAGCACTGCATGAAACGAAACCGAATTCCGGGACTATAAAGGTGCCTCTCACTTTTTTCCCTTGCATTGGCTCTTTACAACTGCCGCAAGCCAGCGGCAATTCGCCTCCTGCGGCTTCGTCCACTCGTTGATAACAACCACAATTTGGGCAAATGGCGTACTTGTACCTCCTCCATTCTCGTTTTGAAATGCGCTTGATGGCATTGCTTGTCCAGAGCCTTCCGGCAGCGACGATCTGGCTCTCCGGTGCGTACTCCGAAAGAGCTATGAGTAAATCGCGGGTTAATTCTAGCTTTTTTGCCTCCTCGCCGTGATGCCATAGTTCCAATTCGACGACATCAACGGGAAAGCCATATTTCGGAAGCACGTTTCGCGCAGATAAGAACGAGAGCACATCTTTGTCTTTGATTGTCGTGATAGTCCTCAAGATATAATCGGAAGGTTTATTATCTTCGATTAACTCCTTTCTGTATGATTCGAGCTGTCGAATATCATCATAGACTTCATCCATGGCTTTGCGAAGCGCGCTGTTCTGGCCGAAGACGAAATCTTCAAGCCATTTCCAATTCTCTAAGTCGAATCTTTCAGCTTGATCTTTAAGTATTCGCTTCAAGGCTTGTTGAAGCTCTGCGGGTTTTTCTTGGAGAAAGCTGATCAGCGGGTGTTTTTCAAAGAACTCTTCGCTACTTTTGATCTCCGCGCCTCCGATTGAGAAGAAAAAACTCTCCACCGTGCCGAAGGTTTCTTTGTACTGCTTCCAAAATTGGCCAAGGGTAACAGCATGGATGTGGCGGCGAATGATCTTTTCGTTGCCTACCTCAAACCTTGGAGGCGGAATCGTGCCCTTGATGATCTTCTCCGGCTCGGCATAGTGCTTGAGATCGTGCGGACGACGTTGGCAGAAAGTCAAAGCGAATGCAGTGGAATCCGTCCGACGGCCAGCTCGTCCCGCGCGTTGAATGTAGTTAGCCGGCGTTGGTGGAACATTCCGCAAGAACACAGCTTCGAGCGATCCCACATCTATCCCCAGCTCGAAGGTCGTTGAGCAACTGATCACATTGACCTGGCCACGCATGAAATCGTTTTGAAGTTCGCACGCAGCACGACCTGTAAGCTGTGCCGTATGCTCTCTGACCTCCATGCGTGTTGGCTCGAGATTCAAATAAAGGTGCCGGTAGTGGTTATCTCTTCTTACCTCGCTCGGATCGCATGCTTTCAACTCCCCTTCGCAACGGTAGGTTGGACAAACGCCTCTCAGGCTTCTCGTCGTTATGTTACCGCATGTCTGACACACGTACCATGGAGCGTCTTCACCTGAGATCACTTGCCAAAAATTGTGGCGAATTTGCAAAACACGTCCTGCTTCTGGAAGTTGTGAATCGCTAAAATAGGGCTTCCAGAAAGAAGCTTGCTCAAAACTCCTCCAGATCAAATTGAGAACCTCTTGCGGCGACACGCCGCCAGCTGGCGCGCACTTCTTCAACAATTTCTGAACGAAATCTATCCGCCGATTCATCTTGCTCGCTCCAGAAGGACTCCAACTGAACACGCCCTTTTTCGGCAAAGCACCGAACTGTCGGAAGTAATAACTGCGGTTACGAGGTTTGAAAATCTCGTCTTCAGGCGAGACTTCGTCTGGGAAGGCTATAGCGCTTTGCAGGCGAAAACTATCAAGTAGCGTCTCGAAAAGTTCCCAAATCTCATCTTGCGTGAGAGCATAAGGCGGAGGTGTAAGTAAACTGGAGAGAGTTTTGCCGGGCGTCCAGCCATCTGGTTTCTTCAACGAAAACCTCACGAGTCCGAGCCCTTCCAAGCTGTTGCGTTGGTCACGAGCAATTAGCTCCAACAGCGCCCATCTCCAGGCTTCAGCAATGCGCTGTTGACGGCTCAAATGCGTTTCAAAGAGTTTATATTGTTCCGCTTCACGCTGCATATATTCCACAAGATCGCCTACTCCCCACAGATTCTGCTTTACGAGATGCTCATACTTTTTCAAGGTCAGAACCATCAAACGACGCCAAAGGATCGGCAGGTAGGTTATCTCGCCAAGGTAAGGAGCGAAATAAGCTGCATCTTGTCGGCTGTCAGAGAAAATCAACAACCGGCGCGCACGGGTGCAATTCATGTCCTCTCCGTATTCGTCTTCCTCGTGAGTTTTAGAAAGTTGAACTTCGCGCTCAGGGATATCTTGGTAAAGGGCTGTCGCCAGAACGCTTGCTGGCGCATCTTGACCAGTTAAGAACCGATGCACCAAATTCTGGCTGCGCGCACCACACGCCCGGCAGTGGGTCACCACGCCCTTTTCGTTCGAGGCTTTAATGATCCGTCTTTGCCATCGCCCGCCGCAATCGCAAATCGGACTAAGGCTGCCGACTTTATCTATCGCGCCGCACCGGATGCAAAGGTGATAAGCTTCGAGTGAGTCTTGCGTCTCTATCCCTGCTTCTGCTACTTCCTCGTCCTCATCTACCGTATCAATGATCCTTTCTTCAAGTAGAAAGAGCTTAGCTTTTTCTTGATTCTCCTCGGTGATCTTCTGGGTTTGCTTGAAGCGGCGACCTTCAGGCAACCCAACGAGATAAATTGCACCGCACCTTTTGCATGTTGCTGCTTCGAAAACGACGAACTCCTCTCCATGATGATCTACCTTCTCTTGACGATCGAGGAACAGCTTCTTCTTGGGCGCGAGTGCGATGAACCCGCCCTCAAGAGCCTTGACGAATAGGTGATATCGTGCTGGAAGCAGTGGCGCATGCTCTTGCTTAGGTCTAGCTTGAACTGCAAGATCAATCAGAGCGGTGATGAACGAGTTAGGGTCTTCTTCGCCTTGAAACAACTGCTCAGCTACTTTCGCGAGCAGAACGGGACGAATGCCAGATCCTTCGACAAGACACGCCCGCAACCGTGCGAGATTGGCATCCCCTTTGAGAACTTCGAATAGGAAATGCTGCGCTGAATCGGAAGCTTTTTCCGCCAAGGAAATTACTTCTTCAGGAACGCCACACTTCCGCGCTATCGCCGCAACGGCACTTAAGCTGGTTGGATCCGAGTTTAGGATTTCGCGGACTTCCAAGTAGAACTCGGCCTTCGGTGCTCCCCACGGTTGCGGATACTCACCCTGAGATACGCGGCTCGCTTCGACTACATCCTGCCTGGAGTCATCTTGTTCATTCCACTCAAACAACTCATCGAAGAGCTGTTCAGCGAATCTGGTCACTTGCGGGAAATCCATTCTCCCTTCGCCGAGTGTGGCGCTCGTGCCTATACACTGCAAACGACCTCGTTCGCTTCGCACAATTCTATCTTTGAGCCGTCGTATCAGCATCGCTGTCTCTATGCCTTTGGCACCATCGTAGGTGTGAACTTCGTCCAGCACCAAAAACTTCCAGAATCGCGCGAATTCGCCATCGAAAAAGACCGAATCTTTCGGGCGAAGGAGCAGATATTCGAGCATGGCGTAGTTGGTAAGCAGAATATGCGGCGGAGAGGCTTGCATTTCTTCGCGCGACAGTAGCTCATTTGGGATTCGAGGCTCGCCGCTGAAATTCTTTCGGAAATCCTCTTCGGCTTCTCGCTTCGTTTGGAGCGTTTCGCCCGTATAGCGACCGAAAGTGATCACCTCGCATCTCCGCAATAGCGATCGCAAGCGCTTCAACTGATCGTTGGCGAGCGCGTTCATCGGGTACAATAAAAGAACGCGCACGCCCGGACAAAGAGTACCATGACGCTTCTCTTCCAGGAGATGATGAAGAATTGGGATGAGAAATGCTTCGGTCTTCCCGCTCCCGGTGCCTGTGGCAACGATCAAGTTCCTTCCCTGAATGACCTTTCGTATCGCTTCCTCCTGATGCCTGTAGAGAGGTCTATCTAAGGGCAACTCTTCGCTATCCAACTCAGCAAAAAGGGGCGAAAGAAGTCCTTCTTCAATCAACTCGCGAAGGGTCTTGCCCAATCGGTATGGCGGAGTGGCTTCCAGATAAGGTCCTTTTACGAATTTTTCTTCTTTGGATAGGGTTTCCTCAAACTGCTTTCGTAACTCAGGGTCGCTAATTGGATAAAGCGTCTTCAAGTAACGAACGTAGCTTTCACGTATTTTGTTAGTTACATTGAATGGGTTCAATTGCTGCATTCTTCTCTCCCCTTTCTAGTTTTTCTTTTTGGTTCTAGCCTTGCTAAGAGGAGCATCGTTGTTTTCTGGACTTAATTCATCTAAGCGACGAAGCGGGATCCCTCGTTCACTATCGCTGTACTTGAGCCAGATGAAGTCTTCTTGGTTTTGACATCTAATGCCTCTATACTCCGCTGTTTTCCCTTCGAACCTTACTTTGGTCCCGGGCTTGAAAGGGATGAGAGATTGATCACAAATTCCACAAAGCTTGCAAACTTCAAGCAAAAGCGCTTTTTCATCGTCACGGCACTTTTCAGCGCAACACTTGATAACTTCCCTAAGATAATCTTGCAGGGTTTGTCTTATGGCCTCAGGCATTGCAAGCCAGAGCGCTTTTGCTTTTTCTTGGTCTACGACCATTGTATGAATTAGGCACTCTGCATCTTCTAGCCCAATTTGCATAGAAGCCGAATCAAAAGCCCGATCTCTCCCGGCAAGTCTGTGCGTGAGCCAAGACTGAAATAGACTTCCTTCTGTTGCGATATCCCCGGCTGGTTCTATCTGAATGTCAAAGACCATCGCATTCACGCCCGGAACGAAAAGTGAGCGTTGCTGTGTACAATACTCGTCTTCAACGTAAAACTCTGCGCGATACATTCCGGCAGGGAAATCACAGACAGGTAATTCTATTTCTAGCTCCGATTTGCCATCAGGGATATCGAAAGCAGCTGGCTCCCTCCAAGGCCGCCACAAATCCCACAGGCGCAGGCGCCGATTCCGAACGCACCCCTTGTCCCGCCAGCCTAGAATCAAAGTGCGCACTCCTCCTGTTCGCTCATGCTCATAATCAAAGGATTCGACTGTCCAACAAGTTCTGACTTGAAGCGGGCATAATGAATAATCCCTCCAAGGTATCCCTGGAAAACGCAAAGAAAAACAGGCTAAAGGTTTGCCTAAGCCTCTTAACGAATCTAGAAACGGCCTTAAATAAAATTGGACCTTGCCATTACGAACTTCTCCTTTCACTGCGTGATTCGTTCCATCAAGACATAATTCAGCTACTGAGCCACTAGGGAGAGGAGCTTGCACGCGCAAACTCATTTCACTAGCCTCTAACTCCTCGATCTGAATCTCAATGGAATCCGACCTCCAACTGAAAGATCTGCTTTCATTACGTAAAGCCCAGCGCAGGCAAGGAATGTCGAACGTAAGCGGTAGCTCAATCTCACCAAGTTTTAACTTCAATTCTAACGCCTGCGAATGCTTGGAAGAGATCACTTCAAACACACCGTTATTTCCGCTGACTTTTGTTTCATCCTTACTCGATTCGAGCTCACAAAGCGGATCGATGAGCAGCGTCAGATTAACTTCATCGCCTTCCAAGTAAATCTGCCTGTCGAACTCGTATTCCAACTGCTGAACGAAGGCGAAATCGAATTGCTTATCTCGACCGAGTGGACCGCGCGCTTTGACGCGATAAATTCCTAACTTGACTTTCCCGATCAATTGCTCATCCTCGAGTAAAACCACTGCTGAATTTCCATCGCTCTCGGACCCAGTTACTCTGCGAAGGGGGAGGCACTTTTTCTGCTTCGCTGCCGACTGGCTCAGGCGCTCAACAAACAAATCCCATCGTGATATCTCATCAGATGAAGCAAGTGGTATGACTATCTCGGGCAGCCTTCCTGCATAAACCGGCAATCCTCGTGATTGAACAGACGGTAGCGGCGTGCCATCTAGATATGGCTCTCTTTCAGATCGCAATGGTAGCTTTTTCTTGTGGCTTAACCTGTCGCACAAGTAAAGGTTTTCAGCTTTGGAAGTATTTACGCACCAAAATACATAGTCACCCCAATGACCAGTCCCCTTTATCCTTTCTAAAACCGGAACCTCCGGATTGAAAACCATCCCATCCGGAACAACTACCCACAATTTGTCTCGTGGCAATTCTTGGGCTGTGATCAATCGCCTACCTTCATCAAACGCCATCCACTTGTCAGGATGCATCCCTTCGAAGCTCCACTCGCGCAAACGCCTTGTCTCGCCTTGCAAGATGACTTCATATTTCTTCGCAGGAGGCAAATAGAATTCCCTCTCTTCTGTGTGTACACATTTCTGCCTTTTGTAGGATGGTATCTGCTCAGAAAACAACTCATGCTCATCGGCGACAATTCGACAACGTAGTTCTTTCGTTTCGCTATTCTCATTTAGAATTTGTTCCGGCAAGATGCATTGCACTTCGCCGTAATCATCAAGGCAGATGATTGGACGGCGAAAGAACACATTTCGTTTAGAGTGTTTGAGATCACCCCTTTTGCTGAGCCATTCTTTGAATCTCTCGACGACTCTAATTGGAAGACCTAACTCCGATGCCTGTGGGACCATCTCCTCATCATAGGCGATGCGAGCCATCTCAATGCAGCGGGCGAGGAAATCTGCAGCGGTCTTTCCGCCCGATCCGATAAATCGCCGAACTGGCTGATCGGTGGATTGATATAAACCTGGCCTCAAGCGCCATTCGGCAATGATCTCTTCAGCTCGTCCTGGATCGGCATCGAATGTTCCATCAACTGTCGGCCAGAGAAGTTTTTCAAAAAAGTCATGAAGGCAAAAATCCGGTATGCCGCCATGCGCGAGGATTTGAGAGACATACTTATGCGCCCCTTGGAAGTAGAAAATGCTCAAATGGTTCTTTTTCAGCGTTTCGAGAAAAACCTCCCCCCAACGCTTCTGCCATTTTGAGCCACTTCGTCCCAAAGCTTTTTCAATTGCTTTCCAGAAAGTGCCTTCGTCATAGTTTTCCACACCCATCACCACCAAGTAACAAGAAAATGCTAGCGGAGCAATATCTTCTATTTTCATAGACGAAGTAGTGTTTCCAACCGCAGCAGAAGCATGATTTGAGACAATTTGCTTCAAAAGACACGTATCCTCTTCGGTCAAGGGAAGCTCACTGATGAGGCTAGGTTTTTGCTCAGTCAATACTTCTACCAGCTTTATCTCGATTTCGCAAATTTCTCGACAGCCTTCCAGCATCTTTCAAGTTTCGCCTTGTCCGGGACGAGCAAATCAGCTTCCCTTTGATGGGACAGCCTTCCAGCGCCTTTCAAGTCTCGCTATCTAGCTTTTCAAGTCTTCCAAACTCATAGCCGATCTGCTCGATTTCGCTGC
>CAZALE010000023.1:0-9034 GCA_964486055.1 uncultured Blastocatellaceae bacterium | reverse complement strand
AGGATTTTTAATTCGAAAGATTTCTGATTCGAGCTTTTGTTTTAAAATCAAATACTCCATGCTTTTTATTTTCTATTTCTTTTACTCTTCAGCAACTTGGATTTATTCTCGGTGGCAAACTTTATCAGTGCATTTTTACCCTTCAGCTTTAGTTTTGCAGCTATTTTGAAACGGTGATTCTCAACTGTCCGTGTACTGATAGAAAGCTCCTCAGCGATTTCTTTATTAGTTTTGTATTCAGAAATCATATAAAGAATGAGTTTTTCGGTCGATGTCAGAAGATCAAGCTTAGAAAGTTTGCTTTTACCTGTCGCACGTTTAAAGAAAAATTCGTAAAGGGATGGACTGATGTATTTCTGATTTTGAGTAACGGTCCTTATGCAGTCAATAATCTCTTCTACTGCATCTTCCTTCAGAACATAACCACAAACCCCCAAATCAAGTGCTAAGTTAAATAGTCTTTCATCTTTGTACATCGACAGAATGATTAGCTTGACCGAAGATCCTCCCTTTTTTAGCTTGCGTGCAACAGCCAACCCATCAACCAATGGCATATTGATATCAAGAATAGCTATCTCTGCGATTGATTGTTCTAATAACCTTAAAGCCTGCTCTCCATTTTCAGCTTCAGCAACAACTTTAAACATTGACTCTGATTCTATTATCTCCCGAAGACCAAGACGGAAAATCGGATGATCATCGGCAATCAAGATTCTTATTGTCTCGTCGCTCATCTGTTTTAATTCTTAAAGTGATTGTTCAAAGCAATATTGATGCTAATAGTCGTTCCCCTTCCTTTTGCGGTTCGAATTGAGCAAGTGCCACCAAGCATACGACTCCTTTCTTCAATACTTATCAAACCTAAATGACTTCTCTTATTTTCAAGTTGCTTGTCTAAAGCAAATCCACGTCCATTATCAGAAATTGTTAAGGTAATATTCCCCTTGCTTTTTTTGATTTCGACCGTGGCCTCTGTTGCACCGGAGTGGCGAACAATATTACTAAGCGCTTCTTGTACTATGCGATAAAGGGTTATTTCCTCTCCCTCAGAAAATAACCCATCAAGGTCATCTATCTCCCAGGAAAAGCTAATCTCAGAAGATTCAGCAATTTTCTCAATCATCGCCTCGATCGCATCTTTCAAACCCAGCTGTTCTAGATAGGAAGGACGAAGATCGTAGGAGATCCGGCGAACTTCGGCCAATGCCTGAGTGGTCATGGCAATTATCTTGTTCAATTGCTCAGCCATCTTCAGTCCGTTAGATCTTTGTTTTAAAGCAAATGCGGAGTAATTCTTAATAATTATCAAACTTTGCCCTAAGCTGTCGTGAAGCTCTACTGCTATTCTCTTTCGCTCATTTTCTTGTGATTCTATTAGTTTTCTTGAAAACAAAGCCTGCGTTTCATGTAGTTGTTTCAAATGAGCGATGCGAATGCTGTAAATAATGAAAATAAACAACGATACAGCTGATATCACCAACGTGTAAAACCACCATGTTTGATAGAATCTCGGTAATACTTTTATCTGAAGTGTTGCTCCTTTTGAATTCCATACCCCATCGTTGTTGGCAGCAATTACATAAAAGCGAAAATTCCCCGGTGGTAAGTTCGTATAAAATGCTGTGCGGCGGAAGTTAGCATCAACCCACCCATTATCATAACCTTCCAGCATGTATTTAAAGCGAGTTTTTTCAGGCGCAACAAAACTCAAAGCAGTGTAACGTATTTCGAGATTAAAAACTCCAGAGGTCAGCTCTATGTTTTCCAGATTTTCAATCCGCTTTTTATCGATTATCACTTCCTCGATAAAAACAGGCGGTGTGAGTTTATTGGTTTTTATTTTTCGAGGATCAATAACAACGGCTCCTTTCAGGGTTGGAAACCACAATCTTCCATCTTGAGTACGCCAGCCAGCTGGTTGTCCTCCGCCGTTAGTTTCACTAGTTTGCATTCCGTCGCTATTGTCATAATAAACTGGCACTACTGAATCGACAGTTCCTTCGGCAAAATCATTTAATTCGCGACGGTTAACACGAAAAATTCCACGATTACCACTCATCCAAAGATTGCCTTTCTCGTCTTCAATAATGCGTGAGATCGTATTATCAGGCAGGCCGTCTCGCTTACTATAATGAGTGAAATATCCATTTTTCAGGCGATTCAGTCCACCTCCATAGGTTCCAATCCAGATAACTCCATCTGAGTCTTCATATATGGCGCGAACATTGTTGCTAGAAAGGCCATTCTCGGTTGTATAGTTAATAAATTGCCCGTTTTCAAACTTGCTCAACCCGCCGGTTGTACCAATCCAAAGAGCTCCAGAGCTATCTTCGGTGATAAAACGTACATCTTCACTAACCAATCCATCCTTTTTACCATAAGCTATGAATCTTCCGTTCACGAAACGATTCAGTCCTCCATCATAAGTGCCAACCCAGAGGGTGCCTTTGCGGTCGCGATAGATCGCAAGCACCACTTTTCCTGTCAATCCACTATTTTGATAATCGTAGCGAGTGAATCTTCCATCTTTAAAGCGAACTAGCCCTCCATTCCATGTTCCAATCCACAAGCTTTTTTCCTTTTCGTCAGCGAACAAAGACCAAACACAGGTGTTTGGTAACCCATCTTTTGAGGTGTAGACCACAAATTTTTCATTGACTAAACGAGCCAGTCCGCCACAAGCTAGCCCCATCCAGATATTTCCTTGCCAATCCTGTGTGATCGGAACAATGTTTTGTGCGCTTGCAGGAAGCCCTTGTTTTGTACCATATACGATTAAACTAGCTACTTTTAATCGTGCTAAGCCTCCCGTGTTCATTCCGATCCATAGATTGTTTTCGCGATCACGAGTGATGGTCGTAAAACTACGATCAGGCAATTCTCTGCTTAAGTTATATGAAACAGGCTCTCCGATTTCGGTGTTTATTAAGAACAATCCAGATTTAGTGGCTGCCCATAGTAATTTATCGTTTTCTTTATAAAGTGCTCTGACTTCAAAATTCTTAAGTGCCTTATTTAAGACGAATTTACCATTGTGGAAGCGAAATATACCTGCTTTAGTAGCAACATATAGCCCATTCTCAGTAAAGACAAGATCATTGACAAGATCAAGCGAAGATTTCTTTGAGAGTGTAAATGTCTTAGCGTATCCATTTTCAAGATGGACGAGTCCCGAAGCAGTACCTACCCATAGTGAATTTTGGTTGGTTCCTTCAATGATGCTGTAAATCGCTCGACGAGGTAATTTAGTAACTTGCGAGATATTTTCTAACTCTCCATCTTTGTATCTAAAAAGCCAGTTTTCTGTACCAATCCATAAACTGCCTGTACTATCTTCTTTGATCGCCGTGATGGTTTCATCGCGCAGTTCCTCAAGTCCTTTAGGCAATTGAAATTTTCCATTAGCGTAACAAATTATGCCGCCTCTTTCCATACCGATCCAGAGAATGCCAGCTCGATCTTCGTATAGCTTAAAAATGCGGCTAGTGAGCAAAATAGGGGTATTGGTAGTATCGAATACCGTGAAGCTTATCCCATCAAAGCGTGCTAATCCACCTGTAGTTCCAACCCAAATATAACCATCTCTCGTCTGAACAACTGAAGTAACCGAGCTTTGTGGTAATCCATTTTCTATTCCCCAAAAATCAACCACGTAAGAAGCTGGCGATTGCAACTGATTTTCAGTTATATTTTCCTGACCTCTATTTGCCTGTGTCGCTAAGAAAAAAATAAATAAAAGGGTAAGCCTTGAGCTTATTTGAAGTAGGTTTTTGAGGCTTCTAGGAAAGTCATAAATTGGGGCGGCTACGGTCTTGGGTGACAATGTGTATGCTTCGGGAAACATACTTTTTAACCTAAATTTAGAAAGAATCAGAGATCTCCGTCACAGGGAAGATTCTCTCTCAAATAGAAATTTTCGGCTTAAGAGCTAAAGCAATTACCAGCAGAATCATAACAGATTGTTTAAATCACAGCAAACAAAGCAACTTCGTCTTATGACGTTGTTTTATAGAGTATTATTCGGCACTCTTGACAAGATTCACTACGGAGTTGAGCTAAAATAACTCTTCACAAGAATTTGCAGACCTTCGAGATAGAAAGCACAAAAGGCAAGTCATCGCACAAGACTTGCCTTTTGTATGTAGCAGGTGAGATTTCACTTTAGAAAGTGAAGCGAATACCAAATTGCACCTGGCGACGCCTGAAGACTAAGCCTCTGACTTCATCCAAGGCTGCTCTATCACTAGGAGTTGTATAGGGAAAATTCAGTGAGCCAAATGTTCCGTCTAGTCCTGCATAAACACCCTTAGGAGCGTTGTTAAACACATTAAAGATACTCAGGCTAGGTTCTAACACCCAATTTTCTTTGTATATTTTAATTGGGCGGCTTAGCCTGTAATCGGCGGTGAAGCGATTTTCAAAAGGATCAGGATTTGAATCAGGGACTAAAGGAATCGGTTGAATAACAGCTCCCAATGCTCTCATTTGAGCTTCAGTGAATATGCCAGCGTTAACTAAGCGCTGTCCGTGCGGAGTTAGGCGTCCAGCATATTGAGCATTGAAGGCTGAGATTGCTTTATTCAAATCACGAATGCTCTTTATCTTTCTACCGAAGGCTCCTATATTCGTGCCGGGGAGGAGATCAACGCGTGGAAGTCCCCCACCAATACCACCATCGCCATTTATATCAGATGTGAAGATGCTATTTGCACCGAGGAGTCTTGGAACAAACAGCGATATGGGTGGAGAAGTTGAGAAACGATAAATTTGATCTAGACGAAATCCGCCAATAAGATCGAGGCTAGCGCTAATAGTTAGGATATGCTTGCGATCCAATCCATTTGGACCGAAATCATCATTGAATCTCAGATTATTCGTCACGTTAGCAATGAATTCTGGACGCTCTCCACCGCCTGTCGATTTGTTACTGCCTAAAGCATAGCCCACAGTGTAGGAGATGTTTTTGATTAGAGAGGTATCTCCAAATTGGAAAATTCCGAGGTTTTCTTTCCCTAAATTTCCGATCATGTAGACTTGTAAGGCTCTATATGTCGAAAATCCACCTGTCAAGAGGCGTGCTCTTGTTAAACTACTTCTTCCGGGAAAGACTGAATCACTCGCTAAGCCAAAAGCAGTTATTCGAGTACCTGGATTATTGTTTAAGTAGTTCTGAACGAACGTAGGATTAAGAGTTGTGGCATTACATCCCGTCTGACCCGGACAAACTACGTTTGCAACACGAGTGCGTGCTGCTGATTCATTGAAGAAACGAGCATCGCGACGATTTTCTATATCAACCAGGAGGATAGGAAGCCCTATGCCGCGTTGGTAGATATAGTCAACCGAGATAACGTTGTTCTTGAAGATTTTCCTTTGAAACCCAATGTTGAACTGAATTGAGTAAGGTATTCTATAGTCTCCGGGGATTTGTCCGCCAAAAGTAACCCCATTAGTGTTAGCAAATTCAGAGGGACCTCTTCTGGGGTCATAGTTTTGAACATTGGAATAAGCTGCTTGCACTGCGGTATGTATTCGTCCCAAAGTATCCAAAACATTCCTTATAGGCTGTCCAATTAAACAACTGTAATCGCCGGCAGCAGGATTACAGCCTGGGAAAGGAACGGTACCTATATTTATTGGTCTGCCATCTGGGCCGACAATTGGACTTGACAAGAAGAGAATAGTCGGTCCGATACCAGTCGTGATTCTTGCGAATTCATCGAAGAGTGAATTATTGAATATGTAACCTTCGTAGGCTAAATAAAATCCACCACGAATGCTGGTCTTTCCGTCTTTGAAAACATCCCATGCAAAGCCAAGCTGAGGGCTAAAAGCATTTTTCGGGAATTTAGCAACATCACCTAATCTCGGTCCAAACTGATCAAGTTGTGGCAGTCTTGGGGCATTGCGATCTGCAAAATAATTCGTTTCGTAGTTGTAACGAAGCCCTAAATTGAAAGTTAGATTAGGCAACACTCTCCATTGATCATTAACATAGAATGAAAAGCGCGTGTTGTATTTTCCGCCAAACGGTAGATTGTGGGCAGGTCTAGCAGTAAAGAATCCTGCATTTGGACCTGTTGAAGCATCTATGAGCGGATAGTTTAAGGGGTCAGTCGGAGAGCCACTTACAGGACCAGCATTGAAATCCCCTATTACAGTCAAAGGACCAGCAAAGTTTGCAAAACCACCTAAAATAATGCGATTTACATCAGCTCCGTATTTCAGTGTGTGTTTGTTGAATAAGGCAGTGCTGCCATCATACTTGAACTGATAGTTATTCTGGTAGGTTTGCTGTGGGGCCAAATTATTTGGACCCGCTACGAGATCGCCAACTTCCAAAAGGTAAGGAATTCCTTGAGATGTCTTCGGGAAAGTAAATCCACTTAATTCCCTACTTTCGATTCTGTTATTGAAGTTAACATAACCAAAGCGAAAAGAATGTGTGAATTTTGAACTGACAAAGTCTAATCCGAGGATATGAGTGTTGGTCCAGTCAACATTTTGAAACGGAGACCTTACAGTTCCCAAGCTTCTACTGGTAGAATCATCGTCATTAAAATTGTGCAGGTAAAAAATCTTCACATTATCTCTAGGCGTCCAATCAAGGCGATTTAAAGCATACCTAGCTTTGATTGGAACCGTTGAAGTACCGTTGAAACCAGGAAAGTCTGCCGAAACGTAGGAGCTAAAGTCCTTTTGGTTGAACCTTTCAAAGTTTGAGAAGAAGAAAAGCTTATTCTTGATAAAAGGACCCTGGAAACGATATCCTTCCTGGTCACGGTTAAATTCAGGCTTCTTTGCTTCAAATGCAGGACGCGCATCGAATTTTTTGTCTTGTTTGAAGAAGAAGCCGCTTCCTGAGAACTTGTTTCCGCCGTAGCGAGTTGCAATGCTTATTGCACCAGATGTCGTTAACCCAGAAGTTGAGAGATCAAAGGAAGAACGTTGTAAGTTGAACTCTTGAACTGCATCTGTCGAGAGGTTAGCTACCGTAGTACCGACGGTCTCATCCGTCACGTCTATACCTTCAATTTGGACTCTGGTCCCAGTTCCTGAACCACCATTAACTCTAACCGCACGAAAAGCGTTTTCCTTTGTTGGGTCGATATTTCCACCATCAACCGGGGTAACGCTGGGTTGCAATACTGCTAGATCGAGGAAGTTGCGTTCATTAAGCGGCAAAATACTGATTTGACGTGTTGTAATAACCCCGTCAACAGTCTGTCTCGTAGTGTCAACCTGAATTTCGGTTGAACCTATATCAACCTGAACTACTTGTTCTTTTGCACCGATTTTCAGGCCAACATCTACTCTCGCAACCTGACCGACTTGAACTACGACATTCTCAACGGTTGCGGTATTGAAACCTTCTTTTTCTATCTTTACAGTGTAACGCCCTGGGGTTAGTGAACGAACAGTAAAAAGCCCTTCTTCATTACTAGTAACCGTAACCGTTCGCCCAGTGGCAACATCTGTTATATTTATGGTCGCTCCTTGCACGACCGCACCTTGCGGGTCGGTTACAACCCCTTCTATCGTTCCTGTTGGTGTTTGCGCAAAAATACTAAAGGTTAAAACACCAACAAAACTCAAAATCATTAATAACTTTTCGATTGTTTTCATATTGTCTCCTCCATTGAACAGCAATTTCAAACGCTCGTAGAACTTCCCAGTTTGTAAATTTTTGGGCGTTTTTCATAAACTATTAACGCAATGAGCATGCCATGAACTCAATATACATGTAAGCCCTTGAAAATACTAAAGTTATTGAGCAATCAGGTCTTTGTGTTTACTTTGTTCCCTCCTAATAACTTCCAATAAATTAGAAAGATATCCAAAATTTTGGATATTTTATCTCGATACGATTTTCTATGATCTGAGCCATGACTTCTTAAGTTTGATTTCTGCTGAGGGTAGTTTCATTGTGATTTGGAAATTCCTGGCAGTTTTTGTTTTTAAAGCTAGATAGACACTTGAGGCAGAGGCATTCTGAGAATTGCTGATTTAATTTCCTTAGGGTAGATGAATCTAAAGAAACGCTAAAGCACCAGCATCTTTGGTCCTTAGCGCCACAATGAAACTTGTTTTGACATAATGGGCAGATTTTATCTTCCATGAATTTTAATTGCTCTATTGAGGAAAACTTACTTAATTTTAGTTCGAGACATATTGGGAAAAACAATGACACTCGATTCAGTTTCCAGTTTAGAAATTCTCAGCTCCGTCGTTTAGAAGTTTTAAATAGCATTCTAACGAACTTAGACCGCAGGCAGCCACCGCAACAGCATCCTTGTTTTCGTTTAGAAACTTTGAAGATTAGTTTCAAGCACAGATGCATCTAGATTTTCAGTAACCCTTGCCAACTTCGAGCGCAAAGGATTGAGAGGCTCATTAAGATCTTTATTGCACTTAACTAACTTCACGACACGAGGAAAATATAAGGCTTTTAATGAAGTCTCTGAGATTTTTGATCGTTAAAATTCCGTGACTTCTACTAGCGGTTTACATAGAAATGACAAAACCATCCTCTTGCCCACCCAATTAGGCCATCAGCATCTAAGGAATAATAGCCAAAACGATGCCCTCAAAAACAATCGAAAATCTATGGTAATCCAGCTGCGAAATAAACCGAGCCAAGGTTTAGACTCGAAAAATTAGCGAGGACAACCCCGTAGGCAGCGTCGATATTCGAGCCTACACCTTTTCTTATTTTTCTTCTTCTTGCATAGCTTATATTCTTCACGGCAGACGTAAGGACAACCGCTTCCTTGTCCTCCAGCTAAAACGGACGGTGCAAGAACAAAGAACAAAAGCAAAATAATCAAAGCAAATTTTGCCTTCATTGCACTTACTCCTCTACTCAATTTTTCCTTCGTAAAGATACCAAAGAATCAGAATCGATTTCAAGATGATATTTAAATCATGTTTTAAAAACATACACATTCCTAGCTGTCAAATCTTAAAGGCTTACTCAGGTAGATTCTCCTGATGACTTCGTGCTTTCTTAGAAAGTTCGAATTCTCTGTAATCC
>CAZALE010000022.1:0-9387 GCA_964486055.1 uncultured Blastocatellaceae bacterium | reverse complement strand
GATGTGCAGAAGATAATTCACAACTCCAACGTGAAAAGTGAATCCGAGATCTCTGCAGATGATCTTTCTGTTTTGCGAAAGGTTGTCGAGGAAGCAGAAAACAAGCTTAAAGACGCTGATTCAGCAACAGCGGCGAAGATGTCGGCTGAATTGAACGGCATCATCAAAATCTATGGTGGAACTCTCCATCATCAGGGCGATTTTCATCTTCTGCTGTGCACAGATACGTGGCTAGGGGAAGTCACAGCCAACATTGCAAAGGATTGGCTGACAGGCAAAGGGATAATCGCCGAAGTGCATCGCCAGAAAGATTTGCGAACTGACGATCTTTCGTCTTTTCAGGTCGCTCTAGCTGACATCGTGCGTTTTTGCGAAGAGACAGTTGAAGGTTACAGGAGGAATGGCTACAGAGTCATCTTTAATCTGACAGGCGGCTTCAAAAGCGTGCAAGGATTTTTGCAGACGCTGGCTTTGTTCTACGCAGACGAGACTTTTTATGTTTTCGAGTCAAGTGAGGAGTTGCTAAGAATTCCACGACTGCCGGTCAGAATGGATGCTGAAAACGTTGTCCGCGATCATCTTCGGGTGTTTCGTCGCCTCTCCCTGGGTCTGCAAGTTGATCAAGAAGAAATAAAGAAGCTACCCGAAACCTTTCTGCTTCAGATCGATAACGAATACACGCTTTCCGAGTGGGGCGAGCTCGTCTGGCAAAGGTCGCGCGATTCGATTTACAGAGAGTGCGTTTTTCCACCGCCTTCGGATCGAATCGTTTATTCCCAGAGCTTTCTCAAAAGCATTGAAGGACTTTCTCCTGATCGTCTTATTCAGATCAATAAAAAAATTGATGACTTAACCCGCTACCTTGAAACTGGTCAACATGTTCAATCGCTGGATTTCAAAAAGTTGAGAGGAGACGAACTCCTTCCCTCAACTCATGAGATAGATGCTTGGCATGATCAAGACGCCAAGCGTATCTACGGGCACTTTGAAGAGGACAAATTTGTTTTGGACAAACTTGACAAAAAATTGGGATGAGCGAACACAGAAGATTGCTTTTGCTTAACGCCGCTATCCTGACGAGCTACGGCAAGTTCAGGTTTGAGCGAATCAAGCCAGACGAAGCACGTCAGCTAATTAGAGATTTTGTTGTAGAGGGGAAAGAAATTGTCTCAGCCATAGGACACGCTTCTACGGCTGAGATTCTGTCTGAGCTGTTTGAGTATCCAGTCCAAGTGCAGAGAGTAGAAGTTGAGCAGACCCCGACCGATGTTGCGTTAGTTTTTCGCTTAAAAGGGCGACTGTCCGAAGGGAAAGTCTTAACACGCAGCGAAATCGAGCAGATCGGCTATGAGTTTGGAAGACTTGAAAAGCTAGATAGATTTTGAAGTAAATCGTTTCAAATGATACTCTTCCTTAAATAAGAAGTACCGGAGAGAGCATATGCAATATCTGATACAAATTCACATAGGTCCTGTTCAAGATTTCATTGCTACAGCGAGGCGAACACGGGACCTGTGGTTTGGCTCCTGGCTCCTTTGCGAGCTGGCTAGATCAGCGGTGCTAGAAATAAAGAACCACCATGGCGCAGAGAGTTTGATCTTCCCTTTCTTTAATGAGCAGTACGAGTTGGACGCGCCAAACAAGATCGTAGCCCGTGTCGAAGCAGAAGACTTTGAGAAAATAAAAAGCTTCTGCCGCGATGTCGAGGAAGCGGTAAAAAAGCGCTTGCGGGAAATAAGAGATGAAGCGTTCAGAAATGTCCGTGGCGAGTTCGAACGAGATATTGCAAAGCAGCAAATCGAAGACATGATCGAATTCTATTGGGCAGCGGTTGAATTTGCTGACGGGAATTATGCGTTAGCGCGTGCAAAGCTTGAGTATGTTATGGCCGCGCGGAAGGCGACTAGAGACTTCCGGCAAGTCGCTCGGATCGGGAGCGGTAAGGAAAATGCGTGGAGCTCGAACGTGCCGAAATCAGCCCTCGATGGAGCACGCGAATCTGTTATACCTGAAGACCGCTATCCGAAAAGCAGCGATGATCATCGGACGAGAGAGGAGAAGATTCGCAATCTCTTCAGTCTCTACGGTGTGCGCGAACACGAACGCCTTTGCGGAGTAGGACTGCTCAAGCGTCATGGTAATCGAAGCGGTGCAGATAGGTTCTTTAGCACATCCCATGTTGCTGCGCTCCCTCTCATAAAATCCGTGAAAAGAGATGGCAAGGCGCGGGAAGCAGTGAACCTTTTCAAAAATAAGTTGAAGGGGCTTGGGCTTGAAGAAGCAGCTTTTCACACTGTTCCACGCCAAGATCCTGTGTTTGGTGAGATGGATGGGCACCTCCTTTTCGAGGAACGGATGAGCGATTTTTTCAGCGATCCGGAGACGATAAAGCAAGCGCGCGAAGCTGTGAGGGAGCTTTTAAAGGAATTATTCGGCGAAGATAGAAAGCCTTCGCCATACTATGCGCTTTTGCATGCCGATGGTGACAACATGGGCAAGGTCATTGACGCTCTCAAAGAGCCCGATCAGCACCGCGAATTTTCGAGGACGCTGAGCGAATTTGCACGCAAGGTTAAGAGCATCGTGAATAAGAAGTACGAAGGCAGTTTGATTTATTCCGGCGGCGACGATGTGCTGGCGCTTTTACCGCTTCATACTGTGCTGCACTGTGCAAAGGAGTTGTCAGATGAATTCAAATCCACGTTGAAAGGGTTCAAGGCAGGAGAGGGCGTTGCGGCGACGCTCTCAATCGGCATCGCTGTTGTTCATCATCTTGAACCTTTGCAAGACGCTCTTGAACTTGCACGCCGAGCCGAGCAAGAAGCGAAGTCTGTCAGAGGGAAAGATGCCATGGCTATCATCGTTGACAGGCGAAGTGGAGCATCGCGGATGATAGCCGGCAAGACGGCAGAGATTTACGAGCGGCTCCTAGAATTGGTCGCTTTCGACGAACGCGGCGAGATTTCACGCCGGACCGCTTATGCTTTACGCGAACTTGCGTTGCAGCTCGAAACAGTGCGCGAACGAGGAGCCTGGCAAGAGATGAAAAGGGCCGAAGCGCGGCGAATCCTTAAGCGCAAACTGAGTGAAGTGGGGCAAAAGGACTTCGACGAAGAGAGATACAAGAAGCTGTTAGAGATTGTCGAAAGAGAAAACGGCATCAAGCAACTCGCCGATGAATTGGTCATCGCGAAGATCTTCGGCGATGCAAAGAGACAATCGGAGGGTAGATTATGAGCAAGGAAATGTGGTTGATAGAACCGCGAGATTCATTGATCGTTCGTGATGGAAAACCTTTTGGCGCTGACGCAGGAAACCGAGCGGATTCATTACAGTTTCCTTTCCCATCAACTATCACCGGTGCTTTAAGAACTCGCGCTGGACTCGCGAGGCTTAACGGCGATCGAAATGGGTTCGACGCAAGTCTGGCCGATGAGCTGCAACGCGAAATTTCAGTTCGTGGTCCATTGCTTGCCGAGATCAACGAAGATAGTGCGGATTTCTTATTTCCAGCTCCTGCTGATTGCATCATTTTTCAAGCTGAAGAAAGAGAGGATGTGGCAAGACTCGTCCCTCTATTGCCCATTGAGAAGCAAGGAGATTTCGTGGCGAATCTCGATCTGCACCTTTGCGGTCTTAGCGAATTTCAAAAAGGTAAACCACATACAAAAGCGCCTCGTTTCTGGCGCCGGTCGGCATTTGAGATATGGCTCAGTGAGCCAAAAGCTCAAGAAATGCGTCTTTCTGAGCTTGGCATAAGTGGTCTTGAGAAGGATCGCCGCACGCATGTCGTCATTGACCGCCGAACGAAAGCAGCTCAGGAGGGTGGTTTGTTTGAGACACGTGGGCTTGAGTTCATACGCAGACAGCCGGACGGTTCAGGACATAAGCGATACGCCCTGGCTTTGGAGGTAAATTACGGGAACTTCGACGCGAGGATCAAAGAAGGCATTGCGCCTATTGGCGGTGAAAGGCGACTGGCATTCTGGCGAAAGATTGAAACACCATTCCCACCTTGTCCGGAAGAGATCAAAAAAAAGATCTTACTACAGAAACATTGCCGCCTCATCTTGCTTACGCCCGCAGTCTTCGAGCAAGGGTTCTTACCGACCTGGCTTCAGAGCGTTCATTTCGTGAGCATTGAGATCAAGTCTGTAGCGGTCAACCGTTATCAAGTGATTTCCGGTTGGGATTTCAAGCTTGGGAAGCCGAAAGGTACTCGTCGGGTTTCTCCCGCGGGTACGGTGCTTTATTTCAAGTTGGATGGCAGCGAAGAAGCGATCCGGAACTGGATCGAGGAAGTATGGTTTTCCTGCATAAGCGATGATGAGCAGGATCGTAAAGATGGATTCGGGCTTGCAGCTCTTGGCGTCTGGGACGGTGAGCTTTTGAGACTCGAGGAGGTTTTAAAATGAGAAAGATCAGCGAAAAATTGCGCAATGAGATCGAAAGTCTCGAGACGATCGGGAAACCGCTGGACGAGCATCGAGTCGTTCAAATTCGCAAGTATCGTCTCGTCACGCCGCTTTTTGGCGGTGGGGTGATGTCGCGCGAGAACGACCCGTCAAAACTCATTCGAGAGACTTCTGTTCGTGGGCAACTCCGTTTTTGGTGGCGTGCAATGCGTGCTTCGGGAACCATCGGAGAAATGAAAGCACGTGAAGATGAGATTTTCGGAAGCGGTGGCGAAAACGCTCGGCAATCGAAGCTCCTCGTCAAGGTTAGAGTAACAGATACTGGAAATGAGAAGGATATTTTTCGACTGGAAGGAGAACGAATCAAAGCGATTGACGAATGGGCAAAGATCGCCTACGCAGCTTTCGCGCTCCAACCGAGCCGAGAAGAACAACGAGCCGGCGTTATGCCTAAAAAACTTCGAGAAAAGGTCGAATTTGAGGTGGAGCTTTCGTTTCCAAAAGACTTGAGAAGCGAAGTAGAAGCGGCTCTATGGGCTTGGGAGACATTTGGTGGCATTGGCGGACGCACAAGACGTGGCTTCGGAGCAATTGAGTTGTTGCAAATCAAGGAAAATGGACAACAGCAAGCAGTTAAGAAATATCGAAAAGAGACCGCAGAACATCAAATCAGGGAAGATCTAAAAAAGCACCTTCTACCGAATAAAGCCTGCCATGCCGAACTGCCTCATCTTTCAGAAAAAACTGTTTTTAGGATACGTGCGGCTAAGGACGTTAAAGAAGCGTGGGAAGTGGCAGTAGAAAAATTGCGCAGTTTTCGCCAGTTTCGGCGCGATAAGAAGACTGAATCTCCGTATGGTAAGAGCAAGTGGCCTGAGCCTGATGAGATTCGCCGTCTCAGCGGCAATCTTCAAACCTCTATCGTTAGAAAGTTTCCGCGGGCTGTGTTTGGACTGCCAATCATTTTCCACTTCCCACAGGAAAAGGGGGCAATTCCCGACGCAACTTTGAAACCCAAAGAATTCGATCGTCTAGCGAGTCCTTTAATTCTGCGCCCGATAGCCTGCGAGGACGGCGCTGTTGCAATCGCATTGATTCTGGAAACGCCAAGGTTGCCGAAAGGAGGGCTAGAGCTAGAAGTGGAAAATAAGAAACTCGATGTTGACGCTGAGTTAGATAGCGAAGAAGCCGCAGCTCTAACCAAAGACGGACTAGATGTGCTTCAGAACAAGACCGATGTTCTCGAAGCTTTTCTTGATTTCTTTGTCAGATGAGATTTTCGAAAGGAGTGAAAGGATATGAATTGCCTAACATTTGTTCACGTTCTTTCTCCGCTTCATGCGGGGACAGGTCAAGGCGTCGGTGTGATTGATTTGCCGATTGCCCGCGAAAAAGCGACGAACTTGCCCTATTTGCCCGGTTCGACTTTGAAAGGCACGTTGCGCGATCTGTGCGAGGCAATATTGGGCGAAGCAGTAGCACGAGAAGTTTTTGGAGAAGGTGGCGAATCAACCGCGAAATCCGGTTTGGCTATTTTGTCTGACCAGAAACTCCTTTGCTTGCCGGTGCGAAGTCTCTATGGCACGTTTGCTTGGGTTACTTCGCCTTATATTTTGGAACGCTTCAAGCGCGATTGCCAACATTGTGAGGTTAAAGTTAGTTGCGAAGTGCAAAAACCAGGCGATGAGACAAGGTGCTTCGTCACTACAGAATCAAAATTGAAGAAAGGCGACCAGGTTTTCCTGGAAGATCTAGATTTGAACGCCTCCGACGGAGCGAGTATCACAGATTGGGCTAAATTCCTCGCTCCGAAAATCTTTGCCGCTGCTAAATGGCAAGATTTCTTTCGCGAAAGATTTTGTATCGTTTCGGATGATGTGATGGGTTTTCTTGCTGAAACTGCCACCGAAGTCACAGCGCGCAACCGCCTCGACGACGAGAAAAAGACCACCGTTCGTGGAGCACTTTGGTACGAAGAAGCATTGCCGACCGAGACGATTTTGAGTGGCGTTCTGTCAACAATAGCGAACGGTGACAGGGCGAATCAAGTGGTCCAAAAAGTCAAGGAGCTCATTAAAAAGCCCTTTTGGCTCGGCGGACATACTACTGTAGGACGCGGGCTCTGCCGCGTAATTCTCTATTCTGGAGGGAATGACAATGCTAACGCGTAGTCAGAAATTAGCTCAACTCGTTTATGAAAAAGTTTCGGCACATCGTAGCAGGAGTAAAGCTGAAAAAGACAAATATGGTGCGATGGCACAGAAGCTACCTGTCCTTGTTCGCACAGCTGGGCTGGCGCAGGCAATAGCATTTCTGGAAGCGAAGTCAAAAAGCAAAGGCGGAGAGATGAATGGACATTTGCTCAAAGATCTATCAGGAGTTCTAGGATTGAGCTCTGACGAGTTCGTAAAGAAGTGCAGAGAGGTTGAACTGATTGGCTATTTGCGTTTGACGCAGGATGTCCTAGCGGCCTTGCTTTGGTTCAAAAGATTTTCAGTCTCGGTTTTGGAGGTTGAAGACAATGTGCAGACAAACTAGCCGAAGACAGAGTTTGAGCGAAATCAGTTTTACCACTGATGTGAACGCAAGTCTGTGGCTCGATAAGTTCATCGAGGGACATGACACTGAAGAGACACGAGAAACATCGGCTGAAACATGCAAGCAGAAGCTCATCAGTGAACTTGTCAAAGTGAAACTGCCGGAAGTTTACCGGGCGAAATTTGCACGCTGGAAAAGTGTGCTTGAGGAAATAGGAGCTAAATGCCGAGTGCTCAAAGTTGATGATCGGATGATCGTTGGGCTGGGCGGCGAAAGCGTCCTGGAAACTTCGATCGTGCTTCATCGCGTTTACGGTGTGCCCTTCATACCGGGGAGTGCGCTAAAAGGTCTGGCTGCCTCTTACGCACATCGAAAACTTGGCGGTGAATGGAAGCGCGGCGGTAGATTTCATAGTCTCGTTTTCGGTTCGCAAGATTTCGCCGGACTCGTCACTTTCCACGATGCGCTTCTAGTTCCTGATGAAATAGAGACCCTGCCGCTGCACAAAGAAATCATGACTGTCCATCACGCCAGTTATTATGGCGATGGAAGCGAAGCTCCAGCAGATTGGGACAGTCCAAATCCAATTCCGTTCGTCTCCGCATCCGGTAGATACCTTGTAGCTTTATCCTGCGAAGAGGGCATAGAGAGAATTCTCGAAAGAGCGTTTGAAATACTCGCGCTAGCTTTGGCAGAAG
The DNA here is from genome assembly GCA_964486055.1 of uncultured Blastocatellaceae bacterium. GTDB lineage: Bacteria > Acidobacteriota > Blastocatellia > Pyrinomonadales > Pyrinomonadaceae > J014. The sequence goes on along the minus strand of CAZALE010000022.1, from coordinate 1,736 downwards.
ATGGCATTGGAGCGAAAACTTCCAGCGGCTATGGCCGTGCGTGCTTCGAGAGAAGTGAGGCAGAGATCTTGGCTGAAAGAGAAAATTCGCAGGTGGAGGGTTTTATAAATCGCTTAATGGCGTTGAGAAACCAAGATGTGGCGGGACAAATAAACGCTTTCTATCAAGAATGGAAAAAATCTAATGTTTCAACAGCGAGCAAAAAGCGCATGGCACAGGCGATCATAGACAAAGTTCGCGCGGCCGGTCGCGAAAAGCAATCAAAAGAAAAGGCTTGGTATCAGGAATTATGTGCCTTTACCAAGCAGGATTGAAGAATACTTGAAAATGTTCAAGTAGGCTGTTATGGCAAAAGGACTTATCGCTACGGTTGGTGGAACACCGCAACCACTTATCACAACGATCGTCGAGCATAAACCACAGTTCGTTTGCTTTCTTTGTTCTCAAGAATCCGTCGAAAAAATCAAGGAAATAAAGGATGGAATCGCAAATCAGCTCGGTGAGCAATGCATTCAACAGGATCATAAGGTGCTAGTTGAAGACTATAATGATGTGGTTCACTGCTATGAGAAAGCGCAAGAGTGCTTTCGTAAACTTAAAGATTGGGGGATAAACCCTGAAGAGATCGTCGTTGACTATACTGGTGGAACTAAATCAATGTCTGTCGCATTGGGGCTAGCTGCTGTTCGCTTCGGGTGTATGTTTTCTTACGTTGGCGGGAGCAAACGCACGAAAGAAGGGCTTGGAATCGTAGTTGATGGTACAGAGCAAGTTTACACCAGTATTAATCCTTGGTCTCTCTTTGCCGTAGAAGAGAAAAGACGGATTGCTGAGGCCTTCAATTCTTATCAGTTCATAGCCGCTTTAGAAGCAACGCGAAATTTGCTGGCACGCCCCAACCTCGATCCGACCTTGAAGCAGTTTTTGCAAATCGTCGAACTGTTATGTGAAGGTTATAGCGCATGGGACAGATTCGAACATCAAAGAGCGGCTGAATCTCTCAAGAAAGCCGCTCAGCAGCTTAAGAGCTATGTGGAATATGGTTCCAGGGAATCTTATAGATCGTTCCTTGATAGCGTAGAGAGCAATTTGCGCTGGCTACGAGATCTGCAACAAAACACTCATGGATTCAAGCATCCTGCGAGGTCTCAGGTTTTTGATCTGATTGCTAATGCGAAGCGGCGCATCGATGAGGGCAAGTATGATGATGCTGTAGCGCGGCTTTATCGTGCACTTGAAATGGAGGGGCAGGTATGTTTGCGAGAAGATCCATTGCGTATTGAGAGTGCGAGCGACGTTCCCGAAGAGAAATTGCCTGAAGATCTACGCGATGAGTTCAAACGGAAATACAGAGAAGAACGGACCGGAAAAATCAAGCTACCTCTTTATGCGGTTTTTCGCCTGCTTGAGCGAGCGGGACACCCTCGAGGCAAACGCTTTCAAGAAATGGAGAAAAAGTTAAAGAAAATTTTGTCTGCTCGCAACCACTCAATTCTTGCACATGGAATTACCCCCATACAAAAAGATACCTGTGAGGAATTTTTGCGTTTGATCTCAGAGTTTCTTGGGGGCTCTGCAGAGGAAAACGTTAAGTTTGCAGAAATGTCCGTTGAGTAGAGAATTTCAAACTCATTTCGGATTATGAACGTAGATGATCAATTTCATATAAATCCTTTCTATGTACCTGCTCGCATGCTCAACGAGTTCGCCTATTGCCCCCGGCTCTTTTATCTGGA
>CAZALE010000021.1:9150-10752 GCA_964486055.1 uncultured Blastocatellaceae bacterium | reverse complement strand
ACTTGAGTTTGAACCAGGGGCTCGCGCAGGCCAAAGTAACAGATGTACAAAGTACGCGGGTTTCTAGGATGCCCCAGTACAGTGGGCTGATCATGAAAGAAAAACATGTTTCCCTGATAAGACATAATCAGTCATTACATCTAAAGCACCCTTCCAATTTGGAAGGAATTGAGGCTTTGACGGTTATTTTACTAAGTTCCTTGTCATCAATTCAACAGTTGCAGTACCCACACGATCCTCAGGCTTTTTGTCCTTTATCCATTCTAAAAGCTCTTTCAGACCTTCCTCAAGCCGAACTTTCGGTTCATATCCGAGCAAAGTCTTTGCTTTAGTTATATCAGCTACACAATGCCGAATATCACCTTCGCGATATTTTCCAACAATCTCAGGTTGTATTTTCTTTCCAAGTCCTTCTGCAAGCATCTCAGCAATTTGCCTTACGGAAGTAGGTCTGCCTGTACCAACATTTATTGCATGATAGTCAGCTTTGTCTGTCTCGAGTGCAAGAAGATTCGCCTGAACTACGTCGCTCACATGTACGAAATCACGGGTCTGATTACCATCCTCGAATATCAAGGGTCTCTGGTCATTTAATAACCTTGCCGAAAAAATAGCACAAACACCTGTGTAAGGATTCGATAAAGCTTGTCTTGTTCCATAAACATTGAAATATCGAAGTGCTACCGTTGGAATTTTGTATGCGCGACCTACGGCTAAACAGTATTGCTCTTGATCCTGTTTGCTGACAGCATAAACAGAGGTTGGGAAAAGAGGTTTCTCTTCTTTTGTAGGAATAGGTTCTAGTTCCGCCCCATCTTTATCCATTACTTCCCATTGATGGCAGGCTAGCTGTGCGTCAGTTCGCAGTTGCGGATATACAATTTCATTTGTTTTAGGATTTCGATAAGCTCCCTCACCATAGATAGACATTGAAGAAGCCACCAGCAATTTCTTGAACTGCTTAGGTCGTTTGATCATCTCTTCAAGTAAGATCGCTGTTCCTAAGTCATTAGCCCTGACGTATCGAACAATCTCATACATGGATTGCCCAACACCCACTTCAGCTGCTTGATGGTATACAACATCTATGTCCTCCAACGCCTTTCTGACTGCTTCCGCATCGCAAACATCAGCCCTTATAAACTCCGCCTCCTTGTTAAGATATTCAGGCAATTTACCACCGTGAACTTGCTCGACCAGTGAATCAAGAATTCTGACTCGATACCCTCTTTCTATCAATGCATCAACTAAGTGTGAGCCGATAAACCCAGCTCCACCAGTAACCAGAACATTGTACTTTCGCATTCCACTGATAACTCCTTTAAAACATAGATATTAACAGAGACGCTTAATAGTCGAGTTTTTTTGTGAAATTAGAGGCTTGAAGCAAAGCTTGCCCCCATCCGACAAACGTTGCCAGATCGATGGCGAGGATGATCGCCCCGACGAGAGCAAATTGCAATGGATTGAACAACCAGACTACTTCTCTTCCATCCCTGTGTCGCCAAATGCTTCGAGCGACGCGCAAGATGAACCCAGCAACGGGTACGCCAAACCACCAGGCGCTATGAAGGATTCCGAGAAGTAAAAAGGGGATCGCAA
>CAZALE010000021.1:0-9050 GCA_964486055.1 uncultured Blastocatellaceae bacterium | reverse complement strand
TCAGCCGCTCGAAGATCGGGGAAGCCTCCTACTCTCGCCCAAACCTCCTTTTTCATCAAACACGAAGCAATAAATGGACCACGTATCGCTCCATTGACCTTCGGTTGCTTTGGGGGGACATAAGCGATTGCCGCACAACGTTCAAAAAAGCTCGATATGACCGGCTCATAGTTCCCGTAAACGACATCAAGATCCGGATTAGCGCTTGCGGTTTTAACTAGTTCGGCAAGCCAATCGGGTTCTAGCCTGACGCCAGCGTCGGTAAAAGCGATCCAGTCATAGCGAGCGGCAGCGACGCCGACATTTCTTCCGCGCCCCGGCGTCGCCGGTCCGGCTTCAACCACTCTAAACCGGGGGTCTCTTCCGGCAATCTCTTTGGCTACACGGACGGTTCCATCAACCGATCCGCCGTCGACGATGATGATCTCCGCTGGCTCAAAAGTTTGCTGTTTGATCGATTCGATCAAAGAGGGTAGACTCTGCTCTTCGTTTCGAACGGGAATAACCAAAGATACTGACCAAGACGTTTTCATGAAACAGTCAACCGATCCTTCGATTTCTCCTTTCAAGACAGTCCATCTTAGCCTCTGGAATGGCAATCACACTGCCATGCTCAGGCAATAAGAATTAGCCACTCGCCAATCGGTGTAGATCGTCTCCCCTAAGGGCTTACAAAAACTATCTGCAATGATCTGAATACACTGGTGATAAATTTTGTGCCCCATCTCTCTAACCTGACTCTTAAGCTGAGGTTTGATCAATTCAACAGGCAATTTTTCTCCCAACATATTCACTGCGTTGCCTTAGTCAAATAAGAATAAGATCCATTAATCGCCTTGAAATAAGATTGCTCATAATAAGGGATAATCTTTGTCATGGGCAAGTTTTCATTAACTAAGGCGTATCCGTTATTTACTATCTTCTCTCTGAGACTTTGATCGCAAGCCAAGCGTGAAATTGCACTAGCCAAAGCTGTCGGATCTTCTTTGGGAACCAATATGCCGTTTTCTCCGTCTCGAATGATGTCAACAGCACCACTTACTTCGGTGATGATGAGCGGTCGTTTCATCCACAGAGCCTCGATCATCACCTGACTAAAAGCCTCATGTAAAGTCGGCTGCACAACGACGTCGATGGCCGCCATCAACTTGATTGCGTCGCGTCTCCAACCGAGGAAGACAACTCTTCCTTCTAGCCCTTTTTCCGCTACCCTTCGTTCCAGATCGCGCCTTTCCGGGCCATCGCCGACAATCAACCAGACCAGATGAGGTAATTCGACGCTTAAATGTGATACGGCTTCGAGTAAAAACCTATGCCCTTTCTCTTCATGCAACCGCGCGAACGTGCCTATCACGAATTTCCCTTCCAAGCCCATTTCGGCGCGCAATATCTTGATCTCATCCTCGCGCGGCAACGAGTACTTTTCTGGATCGAAACCGTAATAGATCACATCGACCTTCTCGGCAGCAACTCCTTGCCAATCAACTAGAATCTCGCGTATGTATTTCGACGGCACGATAATGCGCGTTGCCGCCCTATTGACAACATTTTCGACCATCAAATAGACATGCCTTTTTACCTTAGATGGTATGCGATAGATCGCATCCGAATAGTGCCGCCCAACAACCAATTTTGTCTGTGGGTAGAGCCTAGTCGCCAAAAAACCTATGACAGCCGGATCATAGTGGTGCGTATGAATGATGTCTGCGCCCCAGGTGCGCAAGACACGAGCAAGCTCTCGCACAACACGCGGAAAGCTTCTCCTTCCTTTTGATTCAATTATCCACAAAGGGAAATCATCGGGATAGGAAGCTGATTGAATGTTGCTGTTCGGGTTGGTCAAACATAATCCAACTTCGAACTTATCCTTATCAACGTAACGAATGACATTGTCGATAAAATCGAAGCGATTTACTATATCAGTGAAGTGTAAGACTTTGATCTTGCCGCTCTTCTTATGGCGAATCTGACTAGTCATCTGACCTCAATGCTTTTCATATAAAGATACCAACCCTTTGGTTCCAGTCGCAAATGGTGCAGCGCAAATAGCGACTACCCAAGCGACGCATCGTGGATTTCTCAGCGGGCAGATCTTTATCCGAGCGCTTTGGCCTGCATGTAATCGATCAATTCACAGAAAGCTGTTTTTAGAATTTCCTTCATACTGAATCACCTTTAAAACCTCTTCCACCGTTATCGATTGCATTTGTCGGCAAGGGATGTCTCTGCATCGATCCCAATCACATTTAGTGCTGCACTCGGGATTTTGTCCGAAAACGACCTTAGCCGTCGGGTAAGCGGCTGCGTGCTCCGGACGTCGTCCGCGAAAGAGTCCGATCGCTGGTCTTTCAAGGGCGCCGGCAATGTGAAACGGTCCACTATCGGTCGTCACGACCAGTTCAGCGCGCTCTATCACCGCCAGCAACTCCTGAACGCTCAATCTCCCAGTAGAATCTAGCAGGCACGCTGGCGAATTCTGGTTGATTGCGCTGCGAACCTCAGGGCCACCGATCAACAGCGTCTTGAGTCCTAGCTCATGAAACATAGCCTCTGCCAAAAGAGCTGCACGGTTGAGCGGCCACCATTGCCGCTTTTCACTTCCAAATGGATGCAAGACAACATATCTTTCCCCTGCTTCGACGCCAAGGCTTCGTAACTTAAGCGAAGCGCTCTCTCGCGCATCCCGATCAACCCAGAGTCTAGGCTTACCGGACTCTACTTTGTACCCCAGACACCGCAGAGCGCCAAGTCTCTCCTCAGCGCCCCAAGTGCGCGGCGAGCCAATCGGGTAGTGATGCGTCAAGCAAGGAGCAAGCGGATGTTCCTTGACGCCGACGCGGATTGGGATTCCTACCTTTGCAAGTAAGTGAGCAAATTGGTCGCCTAAAAGGATGATCGCTAAGTCAAAATGCAATGCTCGCAACTTAGCGGCCAAAACCGAAACATCTTTTCGCTTGGTTAGTGTGAAAGGGATGGCAGTCGCTTCTATAAACTCGTCTATATAAGGACAAGCAGCTAAGAGTTCCAGATTTTGACGCTTACCAAGCAAAACGATCTTAGACTCAGGCCACAGGTGATGCGCTGCCGCAATTACGGGTGTGCACATGACAGAATCGCCGAGCAAACCGGTCAATACGAATAGAACGCGATTAGGCGCGCGCTCCAGCTTACATTTAGGTTGTTTTGCATGACGTATGACCCACCACCAACCCGTGAGATGTTGCCGAAGCGAATACTGAATGGCGTAAAGCTTTGAGACGAGCATCAGTGCAATCTTTGTTTTCGTTTTTTGGCGATCTGCCTTCGATCTGGAAGAGGCACAGCCGGGCTACTAGGTGCAATTATCTCTCCAACCAACCATCGGCGCCTGTTTTCACGATCGCGAAGATAACCGAGTCTAACAGTTTCAGCTTCAGGTAGAGTGATAAGCCGGCTAAAAATAACTAGATCAAACTCATGAAGATGTTCATCTGACTCCCAGTGTCCGTGTGGTGTAGTTATCAGAAGTGTCCCTCCTGGTGCCAACAAGTTAAAACAACGACGGATGATCTGCGCAGGTTGACGCACATGTTCAATCACTTCTGACAAGACTATCCATTCGAATGAACAGTCTGGCTCGTAATGCTCAACAAGTCCTTTGACGATCTTCACATTCTGAAGTCCTAGCTTTTCAAGCTCTCTAAGCGAAGGACCAGAGACATCTAGCGCGACGATTTGGTCTACTTTGGGAGCGAGCAACCGCGTCATCCCACCGTTGCCACAACCAACCTCTAGAAGCTTTCCTCCATACACTCGATCTAGTATCCACTTCGCACGAGGGTATTCATAATGAGATGGATCAGACAAAAAGATGCAATCCGTAACACGATTGTCATAGAACCTGGCAAAACTTTCCTCATCGCCAAATTCCAGCTCAGGCGCAGCAACTCGTTGACCTAATCGCCAGCGAATAGCTTGCCATATTCGGTAAAACGCAAGTTTCGGATAAAAATGCCCCATGGCTTGAATCCAGTAAATTTAAACTGGATTCTGATTTTCTCAGACTTTTTCTCCCTTGTCAAGAACATGTTTTTTTCTTCATCTCGCTCAAATATTCTTGATTTTGAACTTGGGAAACCCTCGCTGGAGGCAAGATTCATGGCCGAATATGTAGCAAGCGCGGGGTAGTGTGTAGCTAAAAACTCCTACAGACTTCTCATTTTCTTGTTTCTTCATTCTTCTCTGATGAACTCAGCAAATTTTCAGGTCTGAGAAGACTCATTCGTCACAAATAGCTTATAAGCTGAATAAAACATTAAGTCTAAACATCATGTCGTATCGCTTCTGCATGTTTTCTGCGTATTACACGTAAGAATTCTGCCACGTAAGAATTCTGCAATGATTTTCTATCTGATTTACTTGACTTATTAGCTCAAAAGAAATGTAATATACGTATAACAATTGTAGGAGGCGTATTTATGAAAGAGCAAGTTTTTTTCAGTGATGATGCAATCGACAGGCTGATGGGGGTCATAACTGTTCTGGCAAGTGAGGTTTATATCTTGCGAGATCGGCTAAAAGCCATAGAAACGCTATTGGAAGAAAAAGGTTTTTTAACTCTGGAGGAAATAGAAAAATGTCCGTCTGGACTAGAACCTTCGGAAAGAGATTGTTTCATTGAGCGGCTACTTGATCCGATTCTGCAGAGAGCTTCTTCCAAAGTAGAAAGAGATTTTCAGATAGATTAGTGAGGTGTTTATGGCGAAACCTGTGCAAAAAAGGTCAATTGGTATAAAGCCAGATCGTTCGGCCAAGGCTTTTCAGGATTTCTTGCTTGGAGCAAAGTTGTACTGGGGAAGCAAGATTTATCGGGCACTTTATGATGAATATCAAGAGAAAGTTACACGCAGAACAAAAGAACCCACCACTTTCAAAGAAGCTGAAGAGATGATGAAGGGTTCGCTTTATTCATTTTTTGGCTGGCTTGAGCGCCACATACAAAGGCTCAAATACTCTGATCCTGGCCATGGAATTATAGCTATAGCAAATCGACAAAGAGAAGAGCTTTTAAGAGTGCTCGATGAAATTCAACCTAGTAAACATTTGCGATTGAATCCTTCAATAGAGTTTCCTCGTTATTACAAAGCTGTAGATTTTCACCAGCATCCCGGAGGGGTTTCGGGCGATGAGCTAGCAGGATTTGTTTATGAATATGCTCGTAAAACAACTGTGCCTCATTTTGTACATGAAGATGATCTTCATTTCAGGATGGCTAAAGCAGTTCCGAAGGGCGATTACAAGAGAATTCTCGATTTTGGTTGTGGCGTTGGCAAAAGCACTTATCCTTTCAAAGATCTCTATCCGGATGCGGAAGTGCATGGATGCGACATCTCGGCACCTTGCCTGAAGGTAGCGCATCTAAGAGCGGTTGAGTCTGGTCGAGAAATCTTTTACTCGCAGCAAAACATGGAAAAAACGGATTATCCAGACGAATACTTTGACTTAGTTCATACAACATTCATTCAACATGAATTTCCGTTGCACGCATTAGAGAAGATTACACGCGAGGCTTATAGAATTCTCAAGCCTGGCGGCTTGTATGTGAACCTAGACTTTCATAGTGCTCCAGGTGGAATGTTTGGCAAATTCTGTTATTTCGGACATTCGAAGCGAAACAATGAAGTCTTTATGCGAGTTTTCCATGAATTTGACTACATAAAGCTTCTGAAAGAGATAGGCTTCTCTGAAGCTAGCATGCTCCCATTTGATGACGGCACAGGCTACGTTTCTGAACAAGAGATCCCGAAAAAATGGCGTTTTCCATGGCAACTTTTCGTCAGCAGAAAATAGATTATGGTTTGGGAAAGAAAGCATGTAGAGTTCATATATTTCGATGAAATACCGTATGAACCTCTGGAGGTAGAGGGTTTACCGCCTGGCCTCGAGCTTAAAGTTTTTAGCGTCGATGAATTCGACGGTGCACTAAGCGGTCTTATAAAAATCCCGCCTGGCTGGCACGCTGATGCTGACTTCACATTAACAACGCCGGAACACCTTTTCATCTTGAGCGGCGATTTAACGATAGGTGAAGAAACTCTCACGGAGCAATTTTACTCTTATCACCCGAAAGGCTCTTCTCATGGAAAAATGTCAACTCGAGCGGGTTGCGAAGCAATAGTCATGTGGGATGCAAAATTTGGCATAAACTTAGGTGATAAAGGTTCGATGGATGGCATAATTTTGAAAGATACGATAAAAATGAGTTGGGAGCCAACCGTTGCCGAAGGTCCGCAAGCCGGCATAATGACAAAAATGCTTAGATTTGTTCCTGAAACAGGCGAAATGCTCTTCATTGTCGGCATATTGCCGAATTGGCGTGAATCACGCCCAAGACATCATCCTTGTGTCGAGGAAAGTTTCAAAATCTTCGGCGATATGAATCTTAACACGAATCTTGGCGAGAAACTCTTGATGTGCGAGAGAAGCTATTTTTATCGCCCTCCGTGGATAAAGCATGGGCCTTTGTACACTCGCAAGGGAACAATGTCACTCGTCAGAACCAGCTCCTTGCTCGTAAATCGCTATATGCCCCTGGAAGAAGACACAGATTATCTAGAGTTTATCGCAACAAAAAAGCAGGCTCTTAAACAATGATCCTGTTAGTTCTCTCTCATACTACAAAAATGAACCTGCACTTTCGACTAGCGAAAATCGAAAGATTTTAATTTAATAAAAAATAGAAAAGAGCACCTTGTCAGGAGCTTTTTTAAATTTCTATGAATTCAAGTGCAGTATTTTTAACGATCGTCTTATTGATCATTTCAAACGTATTCATGACACTAGCCTGGTATGGACATTTAAAATACAAAAAAAGCGCTTTGTGGCTGGCGATTGCGATGAGCTGGATGCTGGCATTGATCGAATACATCTTTCAAGTACCAGCCAATCGTATCGGTTCGAGCGTCTTTTCAGTAACTCAACTTAAAATCTTGCAGGAATGCATCACACTCTTCGTATTCACAGTTCTTGCTTATTTTATGTTTGGTGAAACCCTAAAATGGAATAATTTTATAGCTTACTTGTTGATAATTGGCGCAGTCTTCTTTGCATTCTGGGATAAATTCTGAGAAACCTCATCGATTCTCCTAAACTTTTCTGAAACGAAAACATGTGCCCCACCCGAGGAAGTAGCCATGCCTTTTCTACGAAAGATCTGCCCACGATAACTAATCATCCTCACCGATCCCTCGCAGACTCCAAAATCGTTCCCATTGAACTCTTCGGCCAATGCGGCTACTGTCGCGTTGAAAAGAGCGGATCTGATCTACCGGATTAAAAATCATTTTCTCTTTCTAATAATTCCCTTATGCAAGAAAAAGTCGGCTCACCAACAGCCTGCATACACTCTTTCAACTTCTACGCATCTATATTCCGGCTCTTGCAGTGAGCCAAATGCTTTTTTTCCTTTACAAGAAAACTTGCTTTCGACCGGAACTTTCTCAACTTCTCGTAAAAAAGGATAAGACCTGAACAAAGCTTCTGACATCATTTGCTTCATTTGTTGTGGTGGTTCTTCTGTTTGGCTACCAACCGGAAAACAGATATAAAACACCCAATACCATTCCGTGCATGATCTACCGGGATAACCTATCGGAACCCAACCCGTTGGTCCACTTATCTGCTGATGATTAAAAATCCCTCTGCTTCCAGGAAGCCCTCCTGCGCCTCCCATACCTTGAACACCTGCTTCTCCAGGAACCCCATGATCGCCATGCTGTCCCCTTGAGTTACAGGAATTTCCGGCTTCTCCTCCAAAACCACCTAAACCACCCATTCCTCCTACGCCTGCTACTCCACCTATACCAGGTATGCCAGCTACACCGCCGGTGTTATCATAAAGCACTCTGGAAAGGACTATCGGATCGTCATACAGAATGGTTATGTCTCCACCATTACCGCCATTTCCTGCATTACCACCGTTGCCGCCATTACCACCTCTTCCTCCATCTCCCCCGCGTCCGCCATTACCTCCTTTTCCTACTAAACCTTGACCGCATTCACCACTTCCGCAGACAGCTCCTCTACCTCCGTTGCCGCCTGGGCCACCATCACCACCTCGTCCTCCATCTCCTCCACGTCCACCATTACCTCCGTCACCACCTCTGCTGTTTAAAACGTATGTGTCGTTGCTGTCTCGAGAGATCGTGATAATTATTGGCTGACCATTTCCTCCGTGTTCACCTCTTTCTCCATCTTCGCCATTTTCTCCTACCGCACCTGTCGCTCCTTGCGAACCATCTGCTCCGTCTCTATTTCCATCACAACTTCCATCCACTCCATTTGCCCCTGCTGCCCCTGACAATCCTGGAGCACCATTTCTCCCAGGTCTACCATCTGCTCCAGGAACTCCACTCCTATCGACATTATTAGTGCCACCAACAAAGGACTCTAACCATTCTTTCCTTCCCTTTCCGCTTGTATCTATCTTTATCGTCTTTCCTCCAGCAGAAATCCCTCTAGTTGCTATAAGAAAAATAGCATGATTGCCCTTTATTTCTATTTCATCACCCTCAAAGAAAATATTTTTCGCAAGTATCGCCGTGTCTGCTTCCAATTTCAGCTTTCCCGGCAAGATAACTTCAGAAGCAATTATTGCTCCTTTCAACGTTGAAAAAGGATGCGTATAGCTTGGATACAACGAAAAAGTTAAAGCGAATTTGTTTTCCAGCTCTGAAAGCATGCAAGGTGAGGATAAAGTTTGGAAATCAATAAAATCACTGCTGAGACCGTTTTCTTCAAAAATGCGTTTCAGGATTTTTTCATTTCTTCTCATTGCCTCCAGCCTCTTCTTAGCTTCTTCATTGAATTCCTCGAAGGAAATAGGTTTACATTTCAGCTTCCCATCATTGCTCTTCTCACATCTCATCGTTTGAGAGTAAATGCTAGAGAAAAAGCCCAAAGTCGCTAAACAAACCAAACCTATAACCCTCACCGTTTTCATGGCTCTTAATCCTCTAATAAGAGTTCTAACGGAATCCTATCAAGAAAAAAAATCAAATGTCAATAAAGTT
>CAZALE010000020.1:0-11233 GCA_964486055.1 uncultured Blastocatellaceae bacterium | reverse complement strand
CTGCATCGACGAAACCGCCCCAGACGCAGTGTAACTGAAATGCTGCGCATATCTGAAAAATCCTGACTCCTGGTTCTTCTTCGACTGCACCTGCGCCAAATACCCACTCGAATCTAGCACATTCCGCACAACCCTGCCCGAAGGATACCTCTCTTCAACCAACGCCCCAGACAAATTATAAACATAACCTGTCGTATAAACTTGCCCGTCTGTCACCTGACGATGCGCTAAAACTCTACCCATCTGGTCAAACTCAGTGTATTCGGTCGTCGAAAAACCATTGCTCACCTTTGTCAATACACCCTTTAAGTTCGTCACGCTTGTGTCTTCGTAAACATAGCTAACATCTGATGAGTTTGCCTCTGGTGTTTCCGTATTATTGAAGCAGGTTGTTTGCCCGAGCGGTGCATTTATTCCGATCCTGCGATAGCAACGCCTAATCACGCGGTTCAGCCCGTCGTAATCGTAAATTGTTTTGACACCGCGAGCGTCCCGCTTAGTCTTTAGGTTCCCGTTCGCATCATAAGTGTATTTGACCACTCCGGACTCTGGGTTGATTGCTTCTTTTAGCCGCGAAAGTGAATCATAGAAAAACTCTCTTGTCTGCACTCCTTGAATGACCTTCCGTAAATTGCCAAGCGAGTCATACTCGTAGAAGGTCGGCTGGGCTGGAGAGCCGTTTGCCTCAAGCTGCCCGCTATCGTTCGGTTCGTCCACTCTGACGAGTCTACCGAGAGCATCAGCGATCGAGCGCCGCACCTTTCCTGCCTGATCGGTGACGGTGGTGGTGTTCGCCGTATAAACGGTAATCACGCTGCCTGTCCAGTTCTGATTTGTTCCTGTCACGGGTGGCTGTGCCGCAGCAGAAAACGTCGCTACTTCAATGGTCCTGCCTAGAACATCGGTTGTCGTCCGCGTCCAGCCGTCAGTCGTAGACGCCACACTCCGGTGTGGATTCGAGGTCAGTACCACTCGATCTCCTGTTTTATAGACGATTTGTGTGAATATTTTATAATCAGAACTCCCATTCTCATTCTTTTCGGTCAGAATAACTCTGCCTAATTGGTCGCGTGTTTCTCTAGTCTTTAACAATGCATCGCCTTCATTAAACAAATCGGTCTCGACTCTAATTCTTCTGGCGCTGTCCTCGTAGTAGGTTTTGATCGTTTGCCGTTTAATGACGCCGTCAATGCTGACGTATGGACCGTAAGTCGTTCCCGGTCTGCCGAATGGATCAACCGCGCCAAGCATGTGATTGGTGTAATCAATCGAGGAAACATTGCCATTAATGTCGGTCGTCGTCAAAACCGCTCCGGTATAAAAATCATATGTTGTCGTTGTAATCTGCGGTCCGCTTCCGTTGTTAGGATCAACGACGGTTTTCGTTGGCATCGCGTGCGTCGCGTCTTCGTAAAAGATCTGCGTGACGTTGCCGTTTGGATCTATTTTTGAAATTATGTTGCCGTAAGCGTCATGGAGAAAATTTGAGTTGATCCATTGATTATTACTGTCGTCCCAGCTGCTGATTTGAGTCAGATTTCCTTTAGTGGGAGCTGTGCCGTATGGTTGATTGTCATAACTGTAGCGGGTTATGCTTTGTGCGACAATACTATCGCCAATTGAGGTTTCTTTTAATGCGCCGAGAATCGCTGTTGAATTCGCACCAAGGGGGCGCTGCTGATAAGAGTTTAGATCAGTAGCACTAGCTGCCTGATTGTAATAGCTGTTGTTGACGACTCTTAACACAATCGCGTTTGCTGGAACACCCTGCGGAAAATTGTTAACGAAGGTAACCGTCGCCGGATCGAACCAGTCGTACTCGATTGTCTGAATTAATTCACCGTTATAATCATACTGAAACTTTTTCGCGCTCATTTTAACACGGTTGCCCTGGTCGTCGAGCAAGCTCGTGTATTCGGTCGTAACCACGGGATTGTAGCTTACTTTTTGATCAACTGAACCAAAGGCAAGTAATGATCCGCCAAGCAAAGTCCAACTTTTCTCCGTGATAATTTTCCCTGACTGATTAGTCCTGTAGGTCAATCCGCCGAGCCCGTTTACGTCGGAAAGGCTTGGATTTAGAGGATTGACAGGATAAAACTGTTCGGAATAAAACGAGCCATCCGGATTGGTGACCGACCCACTAGAAGCCATTACGGAAGTATCAATGTCATAGATCCAAGTGTCGGTTTCACCGTCGTGCAGCACTTGCTTTTGTGTGATGACGTTCCTTATGAATTCATCCACACTACTTTCCCACAATGAGCCAATGTTGTGCTTGCCATCATTCGAATAGGTATATTTTATTTGCGCTCCAGTAGGAGTAGTGATCTGGCTTAATTCGCCTGTCCCCAACGAAACCGTGCGCGTGTAGCTTTGTGGCAGCTGCCCACAAGCCCAGCGTACATCGTTAGTCGTTGCCTGTGTGGTCTGGTCGGAATTGTAAGCAAAAGTGTATTTCTGCGGTGGGGTCGATTGTTCAGTAGCAGGCATAATGATTTCTCTTATCACATCGAAAGAGTATTGCAACTCGACATGTCTGTAACATATGCCATCGATGTGATTCACATCCCAATCCCTTTTGCTGTAAAGCTTGCCCTGCACAGTTGTCGTTCCCCAGACAACCCACACGGTTTGCCAAGTGCCTCCAACTGCCTGATATTCAACCTTAGTTGCTGTCTGTCCATTGTAAGTAGAATTTGACCACTTGATCTCACGCCCAGTTTGCTCGTCCCTGGCAAATTTGTAATCGCCTGCGCTGTTATAACCTAAATGAATGCTGTTACCATTTGTATCTATAATGCGCTGTCCGTCAGCGGTTGTTTCCACTCGCGTTCCATCTTTAAGATAAATAATAGAACTTACCGGATATGAAGGTGGATTGACAATTGCCGTGATAAAAGTCCCATCAACCGTATATAAGCGAGTCGGCACATCAAAAGTTGGCGTCGTATTGTTACCCATGTAACGGTAATAGTTGCGCAGATGCTCGCGCTCGCCCCGCCAGTCATAAGTCGGATAATCTCCCCAAATCCGCATCTCGTGTTCCGAACCATCAGGCATTCTCAAAATCGGCTTAAGAAATCTGCCTTGCATATAATAATAGTCGTAGCCGAAGCATAGCTCAGAGTCAGGGGTTAGGTAATTGAAGTCTTCGCGTGCATCCCGGAAATAGATGTAATAACCGCCGCCAATTTTCCATCCATCTTCAGGAGCGATATCTTCTGTGTGATATCTTGGGCGACAGCCGGGCTCCTGTGGTGTTCCGTAGGCTTCGCTACGGAGAGCGTTCCACAATTTACTATTGTAATAAGCCTTTAAAGTATACGAGAGTTTTCCACCGGCAATCGGTGGAAGAGAAGCTAGAGGGATTTCAAGTGAAACTGCTCCATTTTGTAGGTTGATGCTGTCAATCTCAGAAACCAACTGAGTTCCTTTACCACCGGTGCCGCGTTCAGGACGCGAGGACAGCGTTTGTGCACCAATTTCAATCACTGTCTCAACAGCGAGAACAACTAAAAATAGAAATGACCACACGAGAAACTTTTTTAATATCGGAAAAGTAACTGGTATTTTCGACTTAAGCATGGCGTTCATTAACTCCAGAAGCTTTCGAAAAAACTTTACATTTTAAAACTGTGAGCCTTAAAGCGACTCAAACTAGCTTCTAACGGCGATAAAAAGCTGGGACTGGAATGTCGCCTGACATGCCCCATTGAACCTGTCTAAGCTCGCCGTTTGAGCTCTGTCTGATATACCAAGTTCCGTTGGAATCCCTCCAAACCGCAACGTCAACTTTGCCGTCGCCGTCGTAATCGTTCTGCACTTCGATGTCAGTAGCTTGCTGCCAGGTGATTGTTTGGGTCTGCCCGTTTGAGCTTTGTTTGATTATCCAATTCGCCCCGTTTCTGATAGCGTAATCGGCGCGGCCATCGCCATCATAATCAGCGCTGACAAGCGTCGTGCTTGATTGAGGGAAAGTTGCTGTTTGCAGCGAATTATTGCTGCTGTTTATGGAATAAAAGGTGTTATTTGAGCTTCTCCAAATGGCGAGATCAGCTCGTCCGTCGCCGTCGTAATCCTTTGCCGCCGGTTTGTCGGTAGAAAGGCCGAACTGCGGGTAGATAACTGTGTTACTCGAGCTTTGATTGATGTACCAAGTTCCCGCCCGATAAATGGCAATATCAGTTTTACCGTCTCCGTCAAAATCCGCTGGAGTAGGAATGTCGCCAGATTGTCCGAAGGTAACCGAGTAATGATTGCCGTCGGAGCTTTTCATTATCCACCAAGAACTAGTCGATGGTCGAAATATGCAGAAATCCGTTTTGCCATCACCGTCATAATCTCCGGGAACAGGGACGTCGCCGCTCATCCCAAAAGCTTGACTAAGATACTGAGAAGTTTGACCATTCATTATCCACCAATATCCGGTCGAAGGTCGCCAGATTCCTAAGTCAGAAGGCGGCACGGCATTAGCATTGGCATCTTCGACGACTAGTAACTTGCCTGAGCCACCTGCGTAGATGTATTCTTTTGACAACCGCAACATCGGCGTCGGAGAAGGATTTGTAGCAGCGGGATTCAATAGAGAAAACAATTCTTGAGGTTGAGAATCGCGAGTTTTGCTGTTTGCAAATCGCTGAGGCGCTGAATCTTCAAGATATTTCAATCCAGCTCCCAAAGTTCCGAAAGTGAAAATTAAAAACAAACCAGTAATCCACCAAGTAGACGGCTTCTTTAAAAAATCAAACTTTGTCACTACTTGCGAACTGTCTTGATGCTTGCCCAATCTTCGTGCTGTATTCACAGAGCCTCGCCCGCCAATGGAAAAATCAGCCTGTAATGGTAATTTCTTGTTTGGCATAGATCTTACCTAAATAAACCAACTTCTTATTGTTCAAAAATGCAATGCTGAGAAAGCTAAAGTCTTAGAAAGGCTTTATCAGGCTTGTAAAGTCTTCAAAAGGCCTTTAGTTCACGAGCATTATAAGTAGAGCGTTATGTCAAACACGAATTTGCAGCTAATTTATCCGAATTTGATTTCTTTGTCAAGCAAATTGCTTAATCGCAATATCAAAATTTTTGGACGATTCTTTCTGAATGATAAATGCAAAGTGCTAATTAGTCTCTTTTTTTGTGCGACTTTCTGCAAGGATGATCGAATTTATGTTTTGGAAAGTGTGCAAGTTTCCATGTCTTAAAAAATGCTTACCAAAAATACTTTTCGGGGTGACTAATTAGAATTGTTTTTCAATATATTTCTAATGAGGTTTATTTGGACTTCTTATTCAGTAGATGCACTCTTTTCGTTATTCAAGGCTGCGTGCAGTGTGTGCCAACTTAAGCTGGCACACTTGACTCTTGCGGGAAATTCTAAGACTCCAGCAAAAACCTTAAGCTTGCCTAGATTATTGTCCTCTAGCTCAACGTCGAGTTTGCCAGTAACCATTCGATGAAACTCATCAAAGAGCTTTTCAGCTTCCTCTCGACTTTTGCCCTTAACTGCTTGGGTCATCATAGAAGCTGAAGCTTTTGAAATAGCGCATCCAGAACCTATGAAAGAAATGTCCGTGATAATGTCATTTTCGATCTTAACGTAAAGTTTCAATTGGTCTCCGCACAATGGATTATTACCTTCGGCAGTTCTATCTGCATCTTGCATTTCACGAAAATTTCTCGGATTCTTATTATGATCAAGAATTACTTGCTGATAAAGCTCAGTTAGTTCCGACATATTCATGTGAAAATCTCTACGACCTTTTGGATTCCTTCAATTAATCTATCAACTTCTTCTTTTGTATTGTAGAAAGCGAATGAAGCTCTAGCCGTTGCTGAAACCTTGTAAAAATCCATGACCGGCTGGGCACAATGATGACCAGCTCTGATAGCAACTCCATATTTATCTAGTATCGTGCCGATATCATGGGGATGGATGTCGTTGATTACGAAAGATATCACAGACGCTTTATTCTTAGCAGTACCGATGATTTTAAGTCCTTCAATCGTAGAAAGCCTCTGAGTCGCATAGTCCAGCAGTTCTTTTTCATAATCTGCGGCCAATAAAAAATCTATCGATTCTAAATAATCAATCGCTGCTCCCAAGCCTATAGCAGGCATTATGGCTGGAGTCCCAGCCTCAAATTTCTCTGGTATTGAGGCGTAAGTTGTTTTTTCAAAGGTAACACGCCGAATCATCCCTCCGCCTGTCTGATAAGGAGGCATTTTTTCTAATAACTCTTTTTTACCATACAGAATTCCAATTCCAGTCGGAGCAAACATTTTGTGTCCCGAAAAAGCGTAAAAATCTGCATCCAATTCTTGAACATCTATGCGAAAATGCGGAATTGCCTGTGCTCCATCCACACACACCGGAACTCCGAATTTGTGGGCGATTTCGATCATCTCCTTAACTGGATTTATAGTACCAAGCGCATTGGAAACATGTGTTATAGCGACAATTTTTGTTTTTTCATTCAGAAGATTTTCATAAGTATCTAAGAGCAATTCCCCATTTTCATTCATCGGGATAACTTTCAGAGTAGCTTTTTTCTCATTTGCTATCACCTGCCATGGCACTATGTTGGCATGATGCTCCATCTGACTTATCAAAATTTCGTCACCTTCATTTATAAACTCCTTCCCGTAAGAATAAGCCACGAGATTTATGGCTTCTGTGCAACCCCTGACAAAAATGCACTCGGAAGCTTCTCTTGCATTGATAAAACGTCGTACCTTTTCTCTGGCAGATTCATAGGCGGTCGTTGCCTTTTGTGATAAATAATGCACACCCCGATGAATGTTTGCGTGTTCCTTGCTCAGATATTCCTTAATCCTCTCGATTACTAAACTGGGAACTTGTGAAGATGCAGCATTGTCTAAATAAACAAGTGGCTGGCCGTTTACTTCCTGAGATAAAACTGGAAAATCCTCTCTTATTCTCTCAACATCAAAACAACTTGCTTTTTTTGCTTGCTTCATAGTTTCGCACTCAAACGATTTAAAAGCGTCTCATCAAGCATTTGCTTGACTGAGTCGATTGTAATTTTATTGATTATCTCTTCAGCAAATCCGTAGGTTAGAAGATTTCGAGCTAGCATCGGATTTATTCCCCGACTTAAAAGATAGAAAATCTCTTCATCCTCGAGTTGACCAACAGTTGCACCGTGCGAGCAGCGCACGTCATCATTGAAAATTTCTAGTTGAGGTTTCGTGTCAACTCTTGCTTCATTTGATAAAAGTAAGTTTTTGTTGGATTGATGAGCATCTGTCCCACGTGCATTTTCACGCACAAAAATTTTACCATTAAACACAGCTCTGGACTTTCCATCTATTATTCCTTTGTAATTTTGCCTTGAAGTACAATAAGCGAAGCGATGATCAATTACTGAGTGTGTGTCAGTATGCTGCTCACCGCTAACCATATAAAGCCCATCAACAAACGCCTGCCCACCTTCTCCATGAAAATTCGTAACAATATCGTGTCGCGACCATTTGGCCCCTAGGGTTATATTCGTAGAGTCGTATGTAGCATTCTTACTTATCTGGATAGTGGTGTTCGTTATGTGAAAGGCTTCATGGCTCTCACGCTGAATACGATGATGTTTTAACTCCGCACCCTCTGAAAGCGTAACTTCGATTACTGAATTCGTGAAGTATTTTTCTGACTCAAATCCAAAGTATGACTCGACCAAGGTTAAACATGATTGTCTTTCAGCTACTATCAAAATCCTCGGAAATGCAAGCTTTTCCTGCGTAGCTAAAAAAAGTAGCTGAATTGGTACTTCTAGGCGATAGTTAGCAGGAATCAGTAAAAACAAACCTTCATCGATGAAGGCGGTGTTCAGAGCTGTGAAGCCATTTTTGTCGTAACTGACATGGTTAGCCAGATTTTCTCTGATGAACTTTTCAGAGACGCTATCATTAAGTGCTTCTGAAAACGATAAAACCTTTATGTCTTTTAAAGCTGATAAATTTGATGCCTCTCTAGTAAATTGTCCATTAAAAAATACTATGCAGCTTTCTT
Organism: uncultured Blastocatellaceae bacterium; assembly: GCA_964486055.1. GTDB lineage: Bacteria > Acidobacteriota > Blastocatellia > Pyrinomonadales > Pyrinomonadaceae > J014. Next base: position 3,210 of record CAZALE010000020.1, on the reverse strand, counting down.
TTGATTCGCTTATTAAAAGATCTTCGATTGATGGGATCTCAGCCGTCTTCTCAGCCAATTCAAATTTTTCCCTAGCTATCGGTGCGGTGCTCGTATATTTCCATTCTTCATCCTCTACGCTCGGAAAGCCATTGATCAGGAAATAATCAAACGCATTCGATCGTAAAGCTTTGAGCCATTCGGGCTGATCATTATTATCTAAGCTTCTCAGGAAAAGTTCAGCGTAGTGATCTTGTCTTTTCACCTGTGTAATCATTTTCTTATCCCTTTCTTAAGCAGCAGCCTTTATCCAATCGTACCCTTTTTCCTCTAGCTCGAGAGCTAACTTCTTATCACCTGATTTAATAATACGTCCATCTGCCAAAACATGAACAAAATCCGGTTCTATGTAATTCAAAAGTCTCTGGTAATGTGTCACCAAAATGATGGCATTTTCGCTGGTACGCAGCTTATTGACACCATCAGCAACTATTCTTAATGCATCTATGTCAAGCCCAGAATCGGTTTCATCGAGGATCGCCAGTTTTGGCTCTAAAACTGCCATTTGCAAGATCTCATTCCGCTTTTTCTCTCCTCCCGAGAATCCTTCATTTACGGAGCGTTTTAAAAAATCCGCATCCATCTGAACTAACTTTGCTTTCTCTTTCAATAAATCATTAAACTCGATTGGATCTAACTCTTCACACCCCAGATGTTTCATTTTTTCATTGTAAGCTAATCTGAGAAATTGCGAGTTTGACACACCGGGGATTTCAACTGGGTATTGAAACGCCATAAAAATACCTTCTCTAGCCCTTTCGTCTGGGTCCATCTCCAGTAAATCCTTTCCTTCATAAGTTATCCCACCTTTTAGAACTTCATAGTTCGGATGTCCAGCTATTACCTTTGCTAGCGTAGATTTCCCTGAACCATTCGGCCCCATTATCGCATGGACCTCGCCCTTTTTTACCTGTAAATTCAGTCCTTTCAATATCTCTCTGCCTTCAACTCCTGCATGTAAATCTCTAACTTCTAATAACATCATTTCCAACTCCAAAAAAATGTAAATAAAATCTCCTGCTTATTTGATCTGTTAAAACCTCATGTGGATTTCGGATTATCCTACAGATCCCTCTAATTTCAGACCTAGAAGCTTTTGCGCTTCTACTGCATATTCCATCGGTAGTTCGCGAAAAACTTCTTTACAAAAACCATTTATTATCAATGAAACTGCGTCTTCTTGTTTAAGACCTCTTTGTTGTAAGTAGAACAATTGCTCCTCGCTGATTCTAGAGGTTGTGGCCTCGTGCTCGACTCTCGCTGTATTGTTCATCACTTCGATATAAGGAAAAGTGTTGGCTTTACATTTGTCTCCAATGAGCATTGAGTCACACTGCGTGTAATTCCTGGCATTTTCTGCTTTCGGTAAAATCTTAACTAAACCTCTATATGAATTATTCGAATAGCCAGCCGCAATGCCCTTTGAGACGATTGTGCTTTTTGTGTTCTTGCCTATATGGATCATCTTAGTTCCTGTATCGGCAACTTGCTTATTGTTAGTCAATGCCACAGAGTAAAATTCACCAATTGAGTTATCACCCTGTAAAATCACGGACGGATATTTCCAGGTTATCGCACTTCCGGTTTCTACTTGAGTCCAGGAAATCTTCGAGTTTTTACCACGACAAGCCCCTCGTTTTGTAACAAAATTATAGATACCTCCAACTCCGTTTTCATCACCTGCATACCAATTTTGAACCGTTGAATACTTAATCTCAGCATTATCCAAAGCTATAAGCTCGACGACTGCGGCATGTAACTGATTAGTATCAAACTGAGGAGCTGTGCATCCTTCATTATAAGCCACATAAGCCCCTTCCTCAGCTATTATCAATGTTCTCTCAAACTGTCCTGATTCCTGCGTGTTTATGCGGAAATATGTAGAAAGCTCCATCGGACAACGAACACCTTTGGGAACATAAACGAAAGAACCATCAGAGAATACAGCCGAGTTCAATGCAGCATAAAAATTGTCGTTTACGGGCACGACTGAGCCAAGGTATTTTCTTACTAAATCAGGATATTCTCTGATAGCTTCAGAAATCGGCATGAAAATAACGCCAACTTTTTTTAGCTTTTCTTTAAAAGTGGTAGCGACTGAAACAGAATCAAAAACTGCATCCACAGCTACATTTGCAAGCATTCTCTGTTCGGATAACGGTATCCCTAACTTTTCGAAAGTTTTTAGAAGCTCTGGATCGACCTCATCTAGGCTATTCCTCTTCGGTTTTTGCTTCGGCGCCGCATAGTAAGTTATGTCTTGAAAATCTATTTTAGGATACTCAAAATTCCCCCATCGAGGCTCCTTCATCTTTAACCACTGACGATAAGCCTTTAACCTGAACTCCAGCATCCACTCTGGTTCATCTTTCTTCTTGCTTATCAGCCTGATGGTTTCTTCGCTTAACCCCTTGGGTATAGTTTCAGTTTCAATCGGTGTTACAAAACCGTACTTGTATTCTCGATTTGTTAAAATTTCTATTCCTTTTGCCATATATCCTCAATGCTTGCAATCTCTGTGAATACCTCGTATGTGATAAAATTTTTTATCAACAGCCTTTTCAGGCTCTATTACCTCTGCTAATGTGATTTGAGATAGCGCGTTTCTCACAATTTCGTGTAATCCAACGATTACCGAACGAATACCACAGTCTTCTTTATGCACACAAAAATCTAATAATCCAGTGAAGTGACTGCAATGATTTTCTATCTCATCCTCATCCAAGACTTTTATAACTTCGCTGAGCCTGATCTCGGAAGCAGGACGTGCTAAACAATATCCACCCTTTGTGCCGCGAGTAGCCTGCACAAATCCAGCTTTGCTTAAAAGCCACATCAGTTTGCCCGCATTTGCTACTGAAATCCCTTCACGCTCAGCTATCTGCGATAAAGTAAGACTTTCTCCCTCCTTCAGCAAAGCCAACTGTATTAAACAGCGTAAACCATATTCCTCTTGTGCTGATATCCTCATTTTTCCCTCTATCGCTTCTCTTATAGAATCTCAAATCATTACTTTTATGTCAAGATTCCGATCAAGCCTAGATGAAATCGCATTTACTACGAATCTATGAATTTTGTCGGTTAATCTACTCATTACAAATTGTAAAAAAATTGAAAATTTTCAAAAAAATTTTATTTTTTTATCTTTTGGGATGAAATCGTAACTATTAG
>CAZALE010000019.1:0-11647 GCA_964486055.1 uncultured Blastocatellaceae bacterium | reverse complement strand
GGTAAACATAACAATTTGAAAAGCCGGGGTTTAAAGACACTTTTTTTCATAATAGTCCCTCCTTTGAATCCCTTTTAGCTCAATCTTCTTCTTTACTTGCAGTAAATGATGAGCTATTTAAGGAAAGAATTGTCAAAAAATCTGGGTTATCGCCGTAAGCAATAACCTGATAAGCCGGACGATCATCTTTAGCCGGCACGTCCCATATGTAGCGATAATGTGGTTTGATTATTTCTTTTTTAGCTTTGTTAAGATCTCCAATTTCTTGGAATGAAACTTTTTCTTTTACAGTGCTTTTGTTTACGAAGGCACTGATGTATCTAATCCGATCCTCTTGATCGTAGCCGACCGCTAGATAACCGAAGCGCGAGTTATCTTTTAGTCGCCATACTTGCTGATTTTTCTCCTCGTCCCTATCAAATACAGCTATTTGCCTGAGAATTTTTTGGGCTTCACTTTTGGGCATACCGATATGCAGACCCAAGATTTCACTAGGAAGATCGGGCGTTTTAGAGTTGCATGATAGCGAGATTAGACAAGCTGCAGTCAGGCATAAGAACTTAAAAGCTAAGTTTTTCTTTCTAATGCTGATCTCCGATTTTTGTGAGATTGAAAGCGAGTTCTGCTTTAGATTGCTTTTAATCATCTTACGTTTGGGGTCCTTCTAATAAAGTCTGAATTTTAGAATTACATCAAATTCTATTCATACAGGTTGAGGATTTATTGAGGTATATGAAGTGTGATTTATCTCTGCTTCAGATCGAAACTTAATGTTAATGATTAGATCAGCGCAGATTATTAAATACTGGATCAGCGTTTCCGAAATTTTGATTTTTTATCCAATCCAGGAATAAAGCATTTACTGTCTCAGTTTTCTCCAAGCGAAGCATGAAAGTCGAGTTTATGGGTCAGAATTGAAGATGCATGCTGTTGCTCAGTATTAGAGGACTGGATTAAATCCATTGTTTCTATCTATGACGAGTTTATTTTGAAGGGTAAAGCTAGACTTGAGTATGAAGCAATTCTTCTACCTTTCTGGTGAGATTCGCCCTTGCATGAATTAATTGATTCTGTCTTTGTCTTATTTCGGCCTCGTCTGAATCTAATTGATTTTTTTCGAAGAGTATTGACTGTGTTAATTCCTCTGAGGCGGGGCCACCGTATATTTTTCTTATGTTAACGAAATGCTCAGGCGAGAGTATTTCTTGCAGCGTGGCTTCATCTAAGTTGAATTCCCTATTTATTGTTTCTTTTGCTACCTCGTTCAGAATTTGTGTCGTTAATTGAGTATTTGAATCAAGGGCTTTTGTCACAGCTCTACCTACGATTTCATGAGCTATTTTAAACGAGAGATTCTCTCGTCTTACTAGTTCATCGGCAAGTTCAGTAACAGTGATGAAGTTTTCCGCTGCCATCTGCTTAAGTTTTGAAGTGTTAAAACTTGCATCTTTAAGTGTAGCTGAGAACAGGTTTATGGTTCGGATAGCGTCGTGCATGGCTTTGTAAATCAGAGGTTGAAGGTCGTCTTCAACATCATTAATGTCGCCAAAAGGTGTATTATGAACGGCAGTCATGACGCCGAGAGCTTGTCCTAAGGCTTTACTGGCGATGGCTCTTACGTGCTCGAGTGCTACAGGGTTTCGCTTCTGGGGCATTATCGACGAGCCTTGTACGAAGCCATCAGATAGATAAATTACATCGAATTCTTGCATAGCCATCAACAAAAACTCGTGGATGAATTTGCCGATGTTTATCGTTAAGACGATAACAGCTGACATTGCTTGGGTGAAATAATCGACTGAGCTTATGGAGGCGTAGGAGTTTCTAGTAGGAGCTGTGAAGCCTAGAAGCTCTGCTGTTCGGAATCGATTTATCGGAAAGCCGGTTGTAGTTATCGCACATGCTCCGAGTGGGCAGGTGTTTATGTTGTCAAATGCGTTGATCAATCTCTTGGTATCTCGATTAAGATTCTCTACCATTGCGATCAGGAAGTGTCCGAGGGTAGTTGGTTGAGCTGGTTGTGTATGAGTGTAGGCTGGCATTACTGCATCTTTGTATTTATCGGCAAGATCAATCAGATTAGATCTGAGTTTGAGTAATTCGAATAGTAATTCGAGGGTATAGTCTCGAAGTTTCATGCGGTAGATCGTTACGTCTATGTCGTTCCTGCTACGTGCGGTGTGTAGTTTACCTGCTGCATCTTCCTGTTCACAGTTTTTTTGTATCTCCCGCTGAAGTAAAAAGAATAGGTCTTCGAAACTCCCGTCATACTGGGTTTTTTGAATTTTCTCTCTGTCGATTTTGTTCAATGCTGAGAGTATGGTTTTCAACTCTTGCGTTGTGATAATACCTTGTTCAGCTAGCATGATGGCATGAGCATAATTTACCTCTATCAATGCATCGAGAAAGTACGATTTAGCGTCCTCAAAGCATTCTGATAACACGTTTTTTGCGTATTCAGGAGCAGGAAATTTTTGCTTCTCTACGTTCATTTGGTCACCTCCATTAACCTTCTCCGAATGTTCAAAAGTCTTCTCTCGGTTAACTGAGAAGATAAATGAGGTCGAGAGATTAATTGTGAAAAAGTCTTATCAAGTTTCATTTATCAGCCTTTGGAAGGCTTAGTATGTTTGCAAAGATTCTGTAAGCACCAGGATTGCCTGCAGGTAGTTGTCTAAACCACGAATATGCAGTATAGATAAATTTGCCTTTCCCGATTTCGGCATATAGCATCCCACCTTTATTCTCTGGCTCGCCTTCATCGTGTGACTCAAGTAGTGGAATGTATCGATTGTCAAATTGGGTGAAACAATACAAATTACGCTCCTGAACCCAGCCTTTCCAATCTTCCTCACTTATTTTATTGGGAAAATTGAAGATTGGATGGTCAGGCACGAGGATTTTTACAGGAGCGTTTTCGTCTGTAACACGTAAGTTAGATATTGTTTGATTGCCAATCTTTACGGGGTCCATGCGTGCTGGAAATGGTGTTAAGTTTTGGCGAACGTAATCTTGCTGTTGATACTGTACAATCAAGGTGCCACCATTGTTTACATACTCAAGAAGTCGATTATTATTGGCAACAAAATCTGGTCTGACTTGTGATGCTCTGATACCGACTACTATGACATCAAATTTAGATAAATCTCCTGTGGAGAGATCTTTATCATTTAGCATTGTGACATCTAATCCCATTCGCTTTATTGCTTCTGGCACTTTATCTCCACTTCCCATTATGTAGCCGACTTTTACCTTGGCAATCTTCAGATCGAATCGTTTCACTATTACCTCAGCAGGCTTGTAGTATCGATGAGTTTGGATATGAGGGTAGCTAACATCTAGCAAGGCCTGATTAAAAATCCTTCCATCCACGATAGCTTCAGCTGTAATTCGATAACTACCGGGTTGTTCGCTTATCGGGACTCGGATCGTGAAAGTGTAGGAGGCTTTTTCTGCGCGTGATTTCAAAGCAAAATTCACGGTTTCAGGCGACGAGGTCCAACCACTTGGCAAGCTTAGTTTCAAGACGCCAGACGTCGACTTAGAGGCGTGGTTAGTCAAAGTAACTGTCACCTCATGCATGGATTTAGCTTCCGCATTGATTGGGGAGATTATATGATCTTGGTCGAAAGCTACGGATATCTTGGGAACAATATTTATTTGACGTCTAATTTCACCTCTAATCGGATCAGCGTAGCGATACTCTATTGGCTTTTCAACTGTAATCGAAGTATCGCCGACTGATATGCTCAACTTGGCTCGAACTAACGGAGATTCGAATGGAAGTGCTTTCGCAGAGCTTTCATCCCAATCAAAGATAAATCCTTTGCGTTGCTTCAATAGCCAATACGGCTGCGTCGGTGCTGCATTTGTCGGAACCTCAACCCTGAAATTCGTCACATGCGAGGGTTGTTCACGTCCGCTGAGGGAAAGCACGCTCGGAGATTCGGTTTGCGCGTTCTCAATTCTCTCGTATGACCAGCTGTCAGGAGTTATTAATTCTACCGATTCAACTTTGATATCCTTCAGTGGCGGATTAAAAACACGAACACTTATGTTAAATGAATCACCTGGATTCGGCGTTTCAGTATCACTTAACGCATCCACGATGATGCCATTCGCCATTATTAAGGCTCTTGCAAATTCTACTAGCTTTTGCTTTAGAAGCATCTGAGCGTCGGGATTTTCCGTAAGAGTTAATGCTTCCTGGGTTTTTTTATAACCCTGGGCAAGAAACGGAGTAATCTGACTGGGATTGAATGGATCGTAATTGTTCAAGGCTTTCTCCGCGAAAGATTGAATCTCCATTAGCTTATTTCTAAGTTTTTCACTCTTATCTCCGCTTATTTCAGAAATTCCCTTGATAGAAGTATCTATACCATCAAAGATGTCACTTTCAGAGGTTGGCACAATGCTTTTTATAAGTCTCAACTTAGATACCTGCTTCCCGAGTAATTCCAAAGAGCCCATCTCTTGAGACTTATGTTGGCTTCTGCCTTCCATTGCTATTTCGTAATAACTTCTTCCTACGAGAAAATCGAACTCACCCGTATTCAACTCAATTACAGGGTTAGATTGATTTAGCTGAGTTTGGTCGTTTTGGTTTTGATAAGAGATTTCTGAAACGTAAAGTTTTTTTGCTTGCCATGGCCGTAATCCCTCTGCGATTTGTTCTGGAAATTGACTAGGATCTGCTGCTAATTCGAAGGCTATGGGGGTCAGGTATCCAGCGAGTTGATGATGACCGTGTCCATCTGCTGGTGTTCCAGAAAAGCGCGAGATTACGATTAGAGGTCTATAAAGTCTTATAACTCTGACCATGTCTTCTAAGATTATACGTTCGTTCCAGATAGAGGCTGATTCTTTCAGTGTTTTAGAAAAGCCAAAGTCCACGGCTCTAGTAAAAAATTGCTCTGCACCGTCTAGTTTTCTAGCTTGAAGTAATTCCTCGGTTCTTATGATTCCGAGAGGTTCGAATAACTCAGGTCCAATTGCATTTTGGCCACCCTCACCTCGATTTAACGATAGATAAGCCACCCTTGCTTGTTTTTTTCTTGCAAGGTAAGCCAAAAGTGCAGAGTCTTCGTCATCTGGATGTGCGCCGGTGTGTAAAGCACTTGCGACGGTTTGAAGACGCTTTAAAAGTTGTCCAAGTCCGTTTGCTCCGTTATCGTAAATTGAACGAATCTGAGATTCGCCTACACTTTGAAGGCAAAGTATAAGGCAAAATAAGATCAGACTGAGCAAGAATCTGCTTCTCATTTTTAAAATTGAACTCCTTCTCATGCTGAGTTCTTCGTAATTATGCTTACTAAGTAGCCGATCGCGACTGTCACGAGGCAACCTACTACATTGAACCAGAGAAACTCAATTTTGCTGTAACTCGAGGCAAGAAATACAGCCAGTAGGCCAGATAAAATTCCTATGAAAGCGCCATTGCCGTTTGCTCTTTTACTTGCGATAGCTAACACAAAAACCCCTAGTATTGGTCCGTAGAAGAAAGAGCCAAACTTATTGACTACCTCTACCAGAGAGCCTAGATTGGTTGAATAAGTGGCTATGATACATGCGAATATTCCCCAGAAGAAAGTTGCAAATCTACCGAAGATAACGTAGCTTTTATCCTCTGCATTTTTAGCGAAAAAACGACGGTAAAAATCCATTGTTGTGGCAGTGGATAATGAATTTAATTCTGCAGAGATTGTCGACATTGCTGCTGCGAAAATTGCAGCGATTATTAGACCAATAACGCCGGTTGGCATGTTGTCTACGACAAAGATCGGGAAAACATAATTTACATCATTGAAATTTTGATTATTAGTTTCTCTCTTAATGAAATCGATCGCTTCTTGTCGTGCCTTCATAAAGTCCCTGTGAGCTTGAATGTAGTTATTTTTACTTTCATCACTGTGCGTCTCTAGGAACTTTATGGCGGTTTGTTTTCGCGCCTGATATGCATTTTCGTACTGATCAGCTATTACAGAGTATTCAGGTTTTTCTTGAATTTTGGCTAGCTCAACACGATTGAAAACAATGGGAGGAGTTTGGAATTGATAGAAGACGAAAACCATTATGCCAATCAGTAAAATGAAGAACTGCATTGGGATTTTCAAAACTGCTGACATCAAAAGAGAGATCCTGCCCTGTGAGACAGATTTGGCAGTGAGAAATCTCTGCACTTGGCTCTGATCGCATCCGAAATATGAAAGGAAAAGAAAAAGTGCTGCGAAGAAACCGGACCAAACAGTGTATTTTTCGGTTAAATCAAAACGCCAATCAAAGGTTTGTAGCTTGCCGAGTGCTCCTGCTAAAAAGAGTCCCTCTGTAGCAGAGACTCCTTGCGGAAACTGTGAGATTATGACGAATAGGCAAACACCTAACCCGAAAAATATTATGAACATCTGTTTTACATCAGTCCAAGTTACAGCCTGGACCCCACCGAACATGGTATAGATGGTTGTCGAGAGTCCTATCACGAAGATAGTCAGTACCTCATTCCATCCTAGCACTATTGATAAAATCACGGATGGTGCAGCGATTACAACCCCAACTCCTAAACCTCGAGATATTAGAAAGAAAAAACTCGTAAGAGCACGAGTTTTAGCGTCAAATCGTCTCTCTAAGTATTCATAGGCTGTATAAACGCCTGATTTATAAAAGAAAGGCACAAGCGTAATGCAGAGTATGATCATTGCCAATGGCAGTCCGTAATAAAATTGCAAAAAGCGCATACCATCGGCATAAGCTTGACCAGTAGTCCCTACCAAAGTTATGGCGGAGAGCTGTGTAGCCATTACCGATAGACCTACAGCCCACCATGGAAGCCCTCGATCTGCTAGAAAAAAGCCTTGAGTGCTTTTGCTGCGCTTCGTGAGTCTAATGCCATCCCATATCACATAGATCAGATAAGCGATTACTATTAACCAATCTAGCGCTTTCATTTGCTTTTAACTCGAAAAATATTTAGAAAAGAGCCAAAGAGCCAACAATACTAATAAGTTAATTAGAATGATTGCCAGATATATTAAAATCCAGCGATTCTCTGGTATCTCTTCGACAGTTTTTTTATTTTCTTGCATAACAAAAGCAGAGCATTTATAGCCTAAAAGATAAACTTAAAGCCGAGCTGGAATTGACGACTATCAAGTGATGTAGCTCCTAGAGCCTTGAAATCTGGTAAAGAGCCACGCAATTCTCCAGTCAGTGGATTAACGAGTGAGGTGTTTACATTATTTGCTGTCAGGGTTGTATTGTTGTATTGGAAAATGCTGTTGATATTGAAGAGATTCACAAATTCACCAAATATTTCTAGCTTAAATCGCTCTTTCAGGTTTATGAAGCGTGAATATCTCATATCGACATTGAATTGTTTGGGCGTTCTGAATTGATTCCTTTTAATTCCTACTGGACGGTCGACGCCGAGCACTCCATCTCGATTTAAGTCTAGATTAGTAACCACATTATAAGTCTCACCATTGTTAGCAGTTACGATAATACCTATTTGGTTGTTGTTTAATATAGAACGTAATGCTTTGTTTTTTACGTTTGAAAAAGTGGGTTGTGCCACTAAACTCATGACGAAAGTATGAGTTTGATCAGCGAAGGATTTTCCTTTATCAAATTTTCTGTTCGATGGATCAGAGAGCGTTAAGGAAGGAGCCACAACTAGATTTTGTTCTGGGGCATCGTCAGTAGCCTTGGAGAGTGTATAGTTAATGCTGAACTGATAGCCTTGAGAAAAGCGCTTATTTAATTGGAAAGTGGCAGCGTTGTAATTAGAATTGCCTACTGATTCAGCCATCAAGATGTTTTGGAATTGAGGAAAGATTCTATTGGTGCAGGAGCTTACGGTCACTGCGCCAGTGGTCGAGTTTATCGTAACGGTTCCATATAGTGGACGTCCATCGGCTAAAGTCCCACCAACGGGTAGACAATTAATGTTCCGATATACTGGTATATGTCTACCGCCTGAGTGAATGTAACCGATTGTGAACGATAAGTCTTGAGTTATTGCCTGCTCCAATTGAAAATTAGTGTGAATTGCATACATATTTTCAAAGTCTTTTGAGACCGTCTCTATGCTTTGTCTGGGAAGTGTTGTGCCGGGTGGAAGTGAGCCTAAGGTATTTGGAAAATTCGGAGCTCCGGCGGTAGATGGTGTAAAAGTAAAGTTGAAAAACCTTGGATTACCATTGTTCTGTAGAGCTCGGGCGTAAATATCGATTTGCGGTGGCTCATAATAAATTCCAGCACTTGCCCGAATTACTGTTGGTAATTTTCCTTCCCGTAAGCTGTAGGCTATACCAAGCCTAGGAGCAAAATTATTTTTATCGACATTGAATTTTTGAGAGTCTGGAAACGGTGCATTTGGATCAGCCTTTGGAATATCGTACAGGTCGTAACGCACGCCATAATTCATCTTTAATCTTCGTGTGATTTTCCAATCGTCCTGAACAAAGAAATTCCAGAATGTAGATTTATACTCGATCTGTGGATCTCCAAAAGCTTCGACGTATTGCGAATAGCTGCGTGGGTTGACCCCTGTCTTAGCATCTATATAAGCTTGGATTGAAGGGAATACATATCTCGCAAATACAGACGAACGCCTGAAATCATATATGTAGTTAAAGCCTCCACCGATTTTTACAGAATGGTTTCCGACGATTAATGTAAGGTTATTTTGCAATTGAGTCATTTCTTCCAGTGGCGAAATGGTGTTCTTGTTTTCAGGAGAGCCGAAGTTTGCAATACCAGAAATAACGATCGATGGGCCGGAGCCTGAATTCGAGTTAGGTAGAAATCTGGAATCGCGTTTAGAGCGTTGAAAACGCAGCTCATTTATGATGTTGGAAGAAAATAAGGAAGCGAGTTGAATCCCAAGCGAGTATGATTTGTCTTTGAAATCAATGCTACGTTCTAGCGTATTGATGCCACCGCCGATGTTATTTGGGGAGTTATTGTCAAAATAGTTGTAGCGGGCTGTTAAACGATTGGCTTTATTTAACTCAGCATCGGTTCTAATGATGAAAAAGTTAGCTTTTTGAGACACTGGTATTGCAGGGACGAAAGCTGATGCTGGAACACCTGCTGCTATTAGTTGTGATTTAGCAGTTTCTGGAATGGTTACGAGTCTACCGGGCTCGACTGCTAAGTCGCGTTTTATGTATTCATATCCTGAATAAAAGTGCCACCGGTCCTTAAAAATCGGTCCTCCTATTGCTCCAGTAAAATTGTCAACATTGTTTTTGGGAAGATCTCTGGGAGAATTGTAAAAGAAAGGTCTGGCATAAAATGGAGTGCGACGGAAGCGATAGCTAACAGATCCTTTGAATTCATTAGTGCCTGAAGGGGTGATTACATTCATTATAAGCCCAACAGTGTTTCCGAATTCTGGAGCAAATCCATTAGTTACTAGCTGAACTTCGCTTACAAAAGTATCAGAAATTGGTATCAGGCGGATTCCAGAGCGATCGGCTTGCGTGTTCACATTACCGTCAAGTTGGTAATTTGTTCTTCTCGCGTAGCCATTAGCGTTTATACGAGGAACTCCAAATTCGGAGTTAGGACGTCCCGTAACATTCGCTTGTAAGAGTGCAAAATTGTAAGGATTTCTTGATATTAAAGGTAAGTTTTGTACTTCACGAGTATTCATGACCCTTCCTACATCGATCTTGCCTGGATCAGCAATCGGTGCATCCGAGGTTATAGTAATGGTTTCCCTTATATCGCCTCCTGCCTCCAATGAAAAATCTAATGTTGCTGTCTGTCCAACGGCTAATGTAATGCCCTCGCGAACCAAAGTCTTAAAATTTTGGGCTTCAACCGTGACACGATAAGTGCCTAGTGGCAATAGTGGGATTTTGTAAAACCCTGTCTCAGCCGTATAAGTGCTCCTTTCAAATCCAGTCTCTATATTTTTCACCGTTACTTTGGCGTTGGGAATTACGGCACCAAGTGAATCAGTAACCGTTCCTTCAATTTGTGCGCTTAGCGCTTGAGATTGTCCCAATGAAATCTTCACGACGACCAGCAAGATAAAGCAAATAAAAACCACTATCGATGGTCTCACTTTGTTACCCATTTTCCGCATCTCCAAATTTCGATTTTTAGAATAACAGTTTAGCATTTGAGCTTGAGATTTGTCACTTGTTGCTTCAAAGACTTTTAGTGTGTTTGAGCAGTAAGTGTTTTAGTTATAAAATTGATCAAGCGCTTCAGATGGGCCGCCATAAGCTCATTGTTAGAACTTCAAAAGCTGTTGGATTTATTGACGCAAACCCATGTCGAGAGATTTAATAGCTGAATATGTAACATATCTGCAAGTTGAGAAGGGACTTTCCAGAAACTCAATTGAAAGCTATGTGAGAGACCTTTCAAAGCTGAGAAACTGGGCTAAAAAACATTCTATCGATCTGAAGACATTAACACAGAGGGATTTGAGAGAATTTCTAATAGATGTAAATAAGCTAGCTCCAACGTCTATAAATCGCCTAATTAGTGCTATCAGAGGATTTTATCGGTTCTTGCAAATAGATGGCCTTATAAGCAACAACCCTGCCGAGAATTTGCAATTTCAGTTTAAGCTAGAAAAACTACCACAGTTTTTAACGTTAGAGCAAATAGAAGCTGTTTTTTCCATACCTGATACGTCTCAAGAGATAGGATTGAGGGACCGTACCATACTGGAATTGATGTATGCTTGTGGCCTCAGAGTCTCCGAGCTAGTTAATTTAAACTTAGAAGATGTAGATTTAGAATTGCGAATTCTTACCTGCATCGGGAAAGGTAGTAAGATGAGAAAAATTCCCGTTGGGAGCGAAGCATCAGAGTGGCTGAAAAAATATCTGAGTATCAGACTAAAAAAAGAAACCAAAGTAAAAAATCTCTTTGTTTCGAGCTTAGGTAGACCATTGACTCGTTACGAAGTCTACATGTTTGTTAGGGAATATGGAGATAAAGCAGGTATCGAAGGACTGTCTCCACACATCTTAAGGCACTCGTTTGCGACTCACTTAATTCAAAATGGTGCTGACATAAGAATAGTACAGAAGATGCTAGGGCATTCCGATATATCGACGACTCAGATTTACACCCATCTTAAAAAAGATGATTTGCAGAGGGCTTACCAAAAATTCCATCCACGAGCAAAATGTGATTAGGAAAAATTTTGTAGATTTTGTTAAAATTCTAGTTAAGTGACTTGCAAGGTTGATTGACCATTTGCTATTATTCAAACTTTGCCAATCAGCTCGGTGAGCTGATTAATGCCGTGTGCAAGGGTGGTCGAGCGGTCAAAGGCACCAGGCTGTAAACCTGGCGGGATTCATTTCCCTACGTAGGTTCGAATCCTACCCCTTGCACCAGATTGATGAGCGGGAGTAGCTCAGTCGGTAGAGCATCAGCCTTCCAAGCTGAGGGCCGCGAGTTCGAGTCTCGTCTCCCGCTCCAAACTTTTCTAAGGTGCCCAAGTAGCTCAGGGGTAGAGCGCATCCTTGGTAAGGATGAGGTCACGGGTTCAATCCCCGTCTTGGGCTTATAAGATTCATTTTTGAGTATTTAGATTTGATTTTTAGAATGGAGAGATAAGTAAAGATGAGCAAAGAGAGGTTTGACAGAAGCAAGCCGCATGTGAACATAGGGACGATAG
>CAZALE010000018.1:0-11796 GCA_964486055.1 uncultured Blastocatellaceae bacterium | reverse complement strand
CCTCGTCTTTCGATCTTTGACTCGTTTGTTTGAATTAAATCCTTTGTTTCAAGACTACAAACTGAGGTGATAAAGTCCGTGGTTGATTCTACTGACGTATAGGGAGCTGGATAAAATTTTGAATTGTTTACGAAGTGACTAGCTTTCAGTAAAAGCCAGATAGCTGATTATTTCTTACAGATACTTTCAATTTGTATCTTGTCTGGAAGTTATCTTGAAAGAATGCAGAATCTGATTAATTTGGTCGAGTTGATTTTGAGTACGTAATCTTTCAGCTACGAATATTGCTTTAAGATTTTCTATTGCCTCATGCAGATTATCGTTTATCACTACGTAATCGAACTCTTTGTATGCTTCGACCTCATTGATTGCGTTTTCTAGTCTTATTTTCAAACTTCCCTCTGATTCTGTTCCTCGTGCGATTAATCTTTCTCTTAGAACTTGAAAAGAAGGTGGCATTATAAAGATACTTATCGTCTCTAGTGGTAATTTTTTTATTGAGCGAGCGCCTTGGATATCTATTTCCAAAATCACATCTTGTCCTGCATTTAGTTTTTCTTCTACATATTCTCGACTAGTGCCATAGAAGTGGCCGTGGACCTTTGCATACTCAAGAAAAGCATTTTTTTTAATTAAATTCAGAAATTCTGGTTCTGAGATGAAAAAGTAATCCTTTCCGTGTTCTTCACCAGCCCTTTTAGGACGCGTTGTGAAAGAAACTGACAAGGTAACTTTTGGGACAATTTTTAGGATTTCACGAATAAGCGTTCCCTTGCCACCGCCCGAGGGAGAGCTGATTATAAAAAGCTTACCCTTCATTTACATGCCTTTGTAATTGGGGCCACCACCGCCTTCGGGCGTGACCCAGTTGATAATTTGATAAGGATCTATGATGTCACAAGTTTTACAGTGCACACAATTGGAAAAGTTAATTTTGAGTTCCTTGCGGCCGGTTTTAGGATTTAGTTGCATCTCGTAAACTGCAGCTGGACAAAAACGTTCACAGGGATTTCCATATTCCTCTACACAGCGTGTGGCGCATATTTCAGGATCAAGAACATGCAAATGGGCTGGTTGGTCTTCATGGTGTGAGACTGAACCGTAGTAGACATTTGTTAATTTGTCGAAGGTAAGTTTTTTATCGAATTTGAGATTTTGGTAACGTTTGCCATCTTTAATTTCAGAGATTTTCAGCATTCTTTCATGTCCCGGTTGATGACTTTCTTTATCAATAAATCCCCAAGCAAAGCCTCCTGATAAGAATTGCAACCCGGTGTTTATCAATGCAGACCAGCGTCCTCTTTGGAAAGCGCTGTGGAAGTTGCGCACTGAATGCAGTTCGTCGTATAACCACGAGTTATTAACTTTGTGCTCATAGTGTTTAAGCACTTCTGATGAAAAATCATTTTTTATCAGGGCTTCTAAGATAGTTTCTGCTGCAAGCATACCAGATTTCATTGCAGTATGAATGCCCTTAAGCTTCTGACTATTCAGGAATGCAGCCGTATCTCCAACGAGCAGAACCCCGTCGGAGTAGAGCTTTGGCATAGTATGCCAGCCGCCAGCATTTATGGTTTTTGCGCCGTACTTTATTAACTTGCCACCCTCGAGGATTTTAGCGATAGCAGGATGAGTTTTAAATTTTTGAAATTCTGCGTGTGGGTCAATCATTGGATCTAGATAATCAAGGCCAGTGACGTATCCTATGCTGACTATATTGTTTTTCATGCCGTATATCCAGCCACCCCCATAAGTTTGAGCATCAGATGGAAAGCCGAGCGTATGCACCACGTGTCCTTCTTTAAAATTACCCGCTGGGACTTCCCACAATTCTTTGACACCTAGTGAATAGACAGCTGGTTCTCTATTTTTATCAAGCCCTAGCCTTGCGATTAGCTGCTTCGCCAACGAGCCACGAGAGCCCTCGCCCAAGACGGTTACTTTTGCCAGAAGATCTACTCCTGGTTCGTAGTTCGATTTGGGCTTTCCATCCTTGCCGATTCCTTTATCTCCTGTTCTTATCCCAATAACGGCATCATTTGCATCATACAAGACTTCAGTTGCCGGAAATTCAGGGAATATGTTGATGCCGGCCTCCTCACACTTCTCGGCAAGCCACTCACAAATTTTACTTAGACTGACGATGTAATATCCATGATTGCGCAGAGGCGGTGGAGTGATGGGAGATTCTAGCTTTGTTTTCTCGGTTAAATACCAAAAAGCATCGGATTTCACTTCGGTATCTATTGGGCAGCCCTGTTCCAAAAAATCCGGCATTAACTCTTTCAATGCTTTTGGGTTCATTACAGCGCCTGAAAGTATATGCGCACCTACATTAGCCCCTTTTTCCACTATGGCTATTTCTATGGCCTCAAGTTTTTCTGCCTTTTTAATTCCTTTTTCAACTTCCTCATTGTGCTTTTTTATTAGATTTTTAAGGTGAAGAGCTGCAGCAAGATTTGCCGGACCAGCACCGACAAAAACTACATCCATCTGAATTCTTTCTCTCTCTACCATTGCCACCTCGAAATGAATGATGATTCAGTTTTAGCTAAGTATAGCAAAACTACAATTCTTACGGAAATGCTTGAAGTTTGATTCTGTTTATCCGTTGCTTTTGATGCGCATCTCTGCTTCTGATGCTAATTTATCGAAGTAATCCTCAAGTTTTTTATTTACTCCACGCAGACCTTCTACAACTTTTTTTGCCCAATCGAGGTATTCTAGTCTTCTCTCGTTAGACCAATTTTGTGGCGGATTATTCATTATATCGTGGATGTTGCTAATCTTATCAGCAAGTTTTATTTGTTTGGCAGCTGCTGAAAGATATGGAGCGTGTTGTATCTGTAATTTCTTTCTTTGATTTTGAGGTAGGCTCTTATCATCGGTTACTTCGGCTACATAATTATAAACTCTCTCGCCAAATAGATTTATAAGCTCATCCGCAGTTGTATCGGTATCCTCAAGAGTATCATGCAAGAGAGCTGCTATCAGCGTCTCTTCGTCACTCACCTCACCAACATTAGCAAGCAAATTCGCTACTTCGATGGGATGATTTATATAGGCTTCAAATCCGTCTTTTCGTTTTTGCCCTAAGTGTTTTTTTGCCGCAAAGTCAGCAGCAAAAAGTAATTTTGCGACTGAATTTTCAGCCATATTAAACTTTCTACGCATGGGATTTTACAATACAATAATCAGAAACTACAAGAAATTCGAGTAAAAAATGAATAGAGGGAGTTCGATATGAGATTTGTGTATTATGTAACTGTTTTGGTGCTCTTTGCGGTAAGTTTTTATGGACAGACATTTATGGCTGATCTGGTGGTTATAAATGCGAAGGTTAGAACTATGGACAAAGAAAAGCCTGAAGCTGAGGCCATTGCGGTATGGTCAAATAGGATAATAGCCGTAGGCAAGAATGATGAAATTAAGCGATTGGTAGGTAAGAATACTAGGGTAATTGATGCTGGTGGGAAACTGATCCTTCCTGGCTTTAATGATTCACATTTACATTTTATGGAAGGTGGCGCTTCGCTTACCTCTGTAGATTTAAGAGATGCAAAAAGTCCGGATGAATTTGTGCAGAGGATAAAGGAGTATGCGTCGAAGCTGCCGAAAGGACGGTGGATTTTGAATGGAAATTGGGATCATGAAAAATGGACGCCGAGCATTTTGCCAACCAAGGAAATGATAGATGCTGTGACGCCTGACAATCCAGTTTTCATTAATCGTTTAGATGGCCACATGGCTTTAGCTAATAGTCTGGCATTAAAACTTGCCGGTGTTGATAAAAACACAAAGGATGTCGAAGGTGGCGAGATAGTTAGGGATGCGGATGGTAATCCGACTGGAATTTTAAAGGATGCAGCAATGAACTACGTTTATCGTGTGATTCCGGAACCATCTTTCGAGGAAAAACTCGAAATAGCTGAGGCTGCTACAAATTACGCTGCATCGCTCGGTGTGACTAGTGTGCAAGATATGTCTGCTGGCACTGATGTTGGGGTCTACCAGGAACTTCTGAGAAAAGGTAAGTTAAAAACAAGAATTTATGCAGTTTCACCATTACCTGACTGGGAAAGGTGGAAAAGGACTGGCATTCATTATGCTTTTGGGGACGGCATGATCAGAGTAGGAGGTTTAAAGGGATTTGCTGATGGCAGTCTAGGAGCTTCAACTGCATGGTTTTTCGAGCCTTATTTAGATAAACCTGGCTATACGGGGCTAGCCTCTGATGAGATGTCAAAAATGTTTGATAGGGTTAAGCAGGCTGATAAGGCTGGTCTTCAGATAATGATTCATGCTATCGGAGATCGTGCCAATGATGAGATTTTGAAGATTTATGAGAGGGTGGAGCAGGAGAATGGGAAGAGAGATAGAAGATTTCGCATCGAGCATGCTCAACATTTAAATGAAAATCTTATAAAACGATTCGCTACACAATCAGTGATAGCCTCAATGCAACCTTTTCATGTCATAGACGACGGTAGATGGGCATGGAAACGATTGGATGAAAAGCGTTTAAAAGGCACATATGCTTTCCGATCATTATTAGATTCCGGAGTGAAACTTGTGTTTGGCACTGACTGGCCCGTTGCTTTGTTAGATCCGATGATGACAATATACGCAGCGGTAACCCGCAGAACGTTAGATGATAAAAATCCGAATGGTTGGATACCGGAGCAGAAAATTACTGTTGAGGAAACGGTCCGTGCTTATACTGTTGGTTCCGCTTACGCCGAATTTCAAGAAAATGTTAAGGGGACAATATCTGTTGGTAAATTAGCCGACTTTGTAATGCTCTCTGAGGATATTTTCTCGATAAACCCAAATGAAATTCCTAAGGTCAAAGTTTTATTGACAGTTGTTGATGGGAAGATAGTTTATCAATCCAAACGTGAATAGGCTGGATAAATCGCTGATTCATCTTGTAGAGACTCAAAATCACTCTAAGTAAATCCTTTTCTTTTTGGCAAATGGCCGTCCAGCCTATCAAATAATTATAATGCTCATGCCTTATCATCGAAATATTTAACGATCAAATAGTGATGACAAGGCATGAGCGCGGGTTAGGCGTTATAAAGCTTGGCATTATTCAGGATTCAGATGCATCTTCAAGTAATTTTTCTGGCATTTTTTCGGTGTTTTCCGGTGTAACAACAAAAGTTTGCTTAGCTTTATTGCGCACAATGGTTATTTTTATGCTTCCTTCTTTATTGCTGTTGATAGCTTTCGACAAATCGAAGACGCTGGTAATTTCCTTCCCATCGATTTCTACAATGACATCTCCTGCTTGCAAACCAGCCCTAGCCGCAGGAGAATTTGGAGCCACGTAAGTTACTAACACTCCTTTACCATCGCTCACGCCAAAGTAGTTTGCGAGTTGATCATTCAATGACATTACGTTGACTCCAATATACCGCTTGTTATTGAGCAAGTAATCGAACCACGTGTCATCTTCAGATTTAGGTAGTCTCTTTCTTAGCTCTTCTATATCAGGAATTTGAAGCTTTACTCCCTGAAAATTTGTGGAAGAGCGCTTGCCCATTGTCGCGATCAATTCTTGCTCTCTCCCATTTCGAAGGATTTTTATCCTCACCTGATGATCAGGAGCTACCTCCGAAATTAATCTTTTCAATTTTCTTACACTTGTTACTTCCTCATTGTTGAACTTGACGATAACATCTCCGGCTTTTAAGCCTGCTTGGGCTGCGGGGGAGTTTTCAACGACTTTTTCCACAGCCACACCTTGAACAGAATTTAATCCATACTTCGAGTAATTATCTTTAGTTATGTCGGTCATTTGAATTCCGAGATAACTATTACTCATCCAACCCATAATCTCGATTTTTTGGGCAATGATCGCTTGGCCCAATATAAACGTAAGCAACATCAAAAAGCATAGTTTCACTCTCATACTGCTCCTCTCCTTTTGCTAATTGTCCTTGTGAGACGTTCAAACGTAATAATGAACAACACCTAAGTAAGGTTGCCAGTGCAAAAACTTTTATGAGCTTTGAATCTTCTCTACTAGACTAGCTGCAATTATTTTCTTAAACTCGTAGTTTAGGGATAAAACTTGCCAAGGGAATTATTTGATCGATGAAATTAGATTTTCAGTGAAGCTGTTTCAATTTTTGGAGTCGATTCGCGGCTTCTTGGAGTGTTTCATCTTTCTTACAGAAACAAAATCTTACTTGTTGTTTCCCTAAGTTTTTATGCTGATAAAAGGATGATCCAGGAACTACGGCAACTCCAATTTCTCGAATCAAAAACTTTGTAAATTCAAAATCATCATTGAAACCAAAGTCGGATATATCCGTCATAACGTAATATGCACCTTCTGGATGGGCACATTTGAAGCCAACACTTTTTAAGACTGGAACTATAAAGTCTCTTTTTCTCTGATATTCAGCTTGCAATTGTTGGTAGTAGCTATCCGGTAGTTGCATGGCATGAGCCCCAGCGTGTTGAAGGCAGTTCGGTGCTCCTACAGTCAAAAAATCATGGACTTTACGAATTGCATTTGTTATGTCAGCCGGGGCGATTACATATCCAACTCTCCAACCTGTAACAGAATATGTCTTAGACAATGAATTAACAACTACGGTTCTATCCTTCATACCATCGAGCGTAGCCATGCAAATATGTTCTCTCTGCACCCCATCATCGTTATAAATTATGTGTTCGTATATTTCATCTGTAAAACACAGAGCGTCAAATTCTTGACAAAGCTCAGCTATGAATTCCATCTCAGATCGGGTGAACACCTTACCAGTAGGATTATTTGGATTACAAATTATTATGGCTTTTGTATTTTTATTGAAAGCTGATCGCAATTCATGTTCGTCAAAATACCAATGATCGTTGGCCTGATAGAGTGGAACATGAACCGGTTTGGCATCAGATAAAATCGCATCGGGAGCATAATTTTCGTAGAAGGGTTCGAAGAGTATAACTTCTTCACCCTTATTTACGCAAGCTAACATGGCCGCTATCATGCCTTCAGTCGAGCCACAAGTAACTGTTACTTCATTTTCAGGATCTACATCAAGCCCTAGAAAACGTTTTGTTTTCTGGGCTATCTGATCACGAAATTCTTTTACACCCCAGGTTATTGCATATTGATTATGATCATTAGTGATTGCCTCTATGGCTTTCTGTTTTATTTCCTCAGGAGCCGGAAAGTCAGGAAAACCCTGACCTAAATTTACTGCTCCGTATTTACTTGCCTCGCGCGACATTTCTCTTATGACCGATTCAGTCAATGACAGGGATTTTTCCGACAGCCTATTTTTCATATGTTTCCAGCGCTTTTTCTTTTTAGTCTTTCGGCAAACTGCTTTCTAAACTTGGCTACTTTTGGTGCCACAACAGTCATACAGTAAGGTTGGTATGGATTCTTAGCAAAATATTCTTGATGGTAATCTTCGGCTGGATAGAAGTTCTTAAATGCGGTTACCTCAGTCACTATCGGATTATCATAGATTCGTGCTTCAGTTATCTCAGAGATTATTTTTTCAGCCTCGCGCTTTTGCTTCTCCGAATGATAAAAGATCACAGATCTGTATTGTGTACCAATGTCGTTCCCCTGACGATTCAATGTGGTAGGATCGTGCACTGAAAAGAAAACTCTCAATATATCAGCGTAAGATATGACATCAGGATCAAATTTGATCTGAACTACTTCAGCATGACCTGTCGTGCCGGTGCAAACTTCTTGGTATGTCGGATTTTCTTTATGACCACCTGAATAACCAGAAACAACATCTTCGACTCCTTCAAGATCATCGAAGACTGCTTCCATACACCAAAAACAACCACCGCCTAGCGTTGCTACTTCGAGTTTTTTTTCTTCCATAAGCTTGATTATTTTCTTTGTAGGTCGATTAAGTCAAACATTGGGTCAAAGAAAACCTACAGTGCCAATACACGAACTGAAATACATTGATCCAAGTCAAGTGCAAGTGAAAGTGCAGTAATTGCCTTACCAGCCTCGTTCTCTGGCCGCATTTCGACGCGGACAAGGCTATTGACAATAAAATAAAACAGGGAGCACACAGAAGTGCGCCCCCTGTTTTCTTTTTTAAACAGAGATTACTTGAACGTATATCTCAACACAAACTGCATGCTACGTGGTGAGCCTTGGATACCTATAAAGTTTGACCAATTGGTCGGTGGATTCACTGGTGGGCTTATAGCTGTTCCAGCTGGGTCGAGCGCAAGTCCATATCCAGAGCGGCTTGAGTCTATGTCGCCCATTTTCTGAGTATTAGTCAGATTGAATATCTCCCAACGGAATTGCAGTTTGTGTTCTTCACTCCAAGGCATATCAAATGTTTTTCCAAAGCCCATGTCAAGAACCCAGAAGCCAGGTCCTCTGAAGACGTTTCTGTCTCCAGTTTCACCTGGGTAAGCATTGCGGAAGCTACGGTAGGCTTCGACCGTATTGCAACCGAACAACTTACCGCCACGAGTCGGGCAGGGTTTTATGTTTTTTGTTCTGGTCGTGTAACTTTGGACATTCCAGTTTGTGGCCCATCTCGTGTCGTCATAGGGTGCTGGTATCGGAGTGCCTGAGTTATAGCGATATATAGCTGTGACTTGCCATCCGCCAATCAGGAAGTTCAGCAACTTACCTGCGTTACTGAAGAATGGTTGGCCCTTTCCAAATGGCAGCTGAACTATAGCATTTGCATTGATTATGTGTTTCATGTCGAAATCGGACAAAGCGTACATGTCACGTTGTCTGAATGGATTCAGAATGAATCCTGCACCGGAGGTTACAAAATCCGTTTGCAGACCTGAACCTTCGTCCATCGATTTGGATAGAGTGTAGTTGAAGTCAAATGTAATTCTGTCCTGTAATCTCTGGCGAATGGTCAAAGTACCACCGTGATAATCGGATCTGCCGATCGTGCTCCAAGCACCGTAGGTACCGTATTGAGGTTGATAGAATATATGTCTGTTGGGGAAGCGTGATGAAAAGTATGAAAGCTCCAACTGCACGCTGGTCCAATCATTACCATAATCCGTTCCGCAGCCACCTGGACCGGTGTAGACCAGTGAATAGACAACCTGTGTGGAATTCGCTCCAGGGCATCCAAGTATGGCGCCAATGCCTGGGAATACATTTTCA
Source organism: uncultured Blastocatellaceae bacterium (assembly GCA_964486055.1). Taxonomy (GTDB): domain Bacteria; phylum Acidobacteriota; class Blastocatellia; order Pyrinomonadales; family Pyrinomonadaceae; genus J014. The sequence goes on along the minus strand of CAZALE010000018.1, from coordinate 2,657 downwards.
AAATATGGAATAGCAGGAACATTGTTCACCGGGACTCCTCTTTGCCTGAGTATTTCAAGCTGAGTTGCGGCAGTGTACCAATCCATACCCGAAATTGGGTCACGATAATTTGCTGGAGCGGCGACGTCTCTGGCTTGCAACAGGTGTCTTGCAGCACGCCCTAAATAAGACGCGCTTATTATGAATCCACCAGGTAAAGTTCTTTCATAAGTCAGATTCCACGTGTAATGGATTGGCGCCTGAAGATCTGAATCTAAACCACCTTCTATTGAGGTTGGATAGGTCCTGTTCGGCTGTTGTCTTGGAAAGCTTATGCTACTGGGAACTGTGATATTAGGTAGCGTTCTTACGGATTGATTAAATCCAGTAAACAGTGGTCCTGGATTAGTGGTAAGGTTGTAAAAGTTTGCTCTTATTAGTGAGGCGGATGAAAATCCAAGAGTATTATTCAGGTCAAAGCGAACTGCTATTTGCTGCCCGAAATAATCGTTGAATATTCCAAATCCCCCTCGTATAACAGACTTTCCTTCGCGGCCAATTAATCGCCCAAACCAGTTATCTCCAAAATCTGGAGACCAAGCGACTGCTATGCGAGGTTGGAAATTATTTCTATCCCAGTTATACAATGGGGTTCGTCCGTTTTTAGGTCCGGATAAATCAATCACTATCGGATCATCATAAACTTGTCCTCTCGCAGCGGCTTCTGCGCGTCTCCTGAAGTATTCGCCTAGAGGAATCGTCGGTTTCGTTTCATATCCCTGAGCTTCATAAACCGGTCGGCTTAGACCATATCTTAGACCGATCGTGAGTGTGAGATTTGAAAACACCTTCCAAATGTCTTGTACGTAGAAGTCGTACTCTTCTGTTCGGAATTCGCGGTCACTCGGGGTACCGGCAGAAAGTAGTTGCCCTTGGCGATTGAAAGTGAAATTGGCTTGGTACTGAGTGTAACGCCCAATGATCGCCGTCACCGCATTTTGAACCGGACTTACTGAAGAACTGGCGATGCCATATCCTCTATTGGCATTGAGATAGGCATTTATAGGATTCGACACAGATTGGCCGCCGGATGGGTAGAATGATGGGTTGGTTATTGCAGAATCAAATGCATTTGCGAAACTTTGACGTTGATTACGAATTAGTCGGATGTTGGTTCCGAATTGAAAAGTATGTCTACCCCATATCCATGAAACATCGTCTGTTATGTTGTAAACAGGGGTTGTACGAGAAATGGTGCGCGAGAATATCCTGGGTGAATATATGAAGCGAAACGATATAGCATTTTCTGCTGAATCGCCCTGTTGGCTGAAAGATTCTCTTGTAAGACCTAGGCGGAAGTTGTTAACTATGTTGTTTGTTACGGTCCAGGTATGGCCTACAACGAAGCCCGTTGGGTGAGACCACAAGCGAGGCTTTGGCGTATCAGGAAATTGAGGTGCGAAAGTCTGCACGTCGTATATGTAATTTCCACGGAAGAACAACTGTTGAGATGAGTTGATATTCCAGTCAAGTCTTAGCACATGAGAGTTGTTGTTAATCTTATTATCGGAGTTGAAACGATATCCAGCGGTATTTAACAGCTGCCCAGCCGTGCTATCGCCTACGTCGAAATTGTTATATGGATACTTCGAAGCAGCTTGGGCTAAGACAGCCAATGCAGCTGGATTGCAGGCATTACCTGGAGACGTTACCACGGCAGGAAAGATGGTTGCCAACTCCCCACAGGTGATTTGGACTACCTGGCCATTAGTATTCAAAAACCTGACAATACCTTGTCCAAGGTTTGGTAAAGGAACGACTCTGATTGCTGTTTCACCCCTGACAGTTTTTTCGCCCTCATAACTGTAGAAGAAGAACAACTTATCCTTAATTATCGGGCCGCCAATCGCCCCGCCGTAAACGTTTTTATCAAACTTTTCCCTAGGGACTCCGGAACGATTGTTGAAGAAATTGTTAGCTGCCCATTGAGTTCTGCGTCCCACTAGAAATAGTGCTCCCTTGAACTCATTAGTACCTCTTTTAGTCACTAATGAGACTTGTGCTCCTGAGGAGCGTCCTTGATTGGCGTTCGCCGTTGTGGTCGTCACGCGAAATTCTTCTATAGCCTCTGAGTTTAGGCGAAGCACAGGTGAGAAAATATCATTTGTTTGAGCTTCATTTATGTCTACCCCATCAAGAGTGATATTGGATTGGTCGCTACGATTCCCAACTACATAGCCATCCCGTGTAACGCCCGGTTGAAGAGAAAGTAAATTTATAATGTCGCGTGCTTCAGTCGGTAATTGAGTTACTTGTTGTTCTACGAATGTATTACCTACCGTTGCATCTTGAGTGTTAAGCAATGCTTCAGCTGTATTCCCGCTGACAATAACAGTTTGCTCTTTACCACCTACTTCCAAATTTATGGATAAGTTTATCGGAGTATCAACCACTACCTTTATTCTTTGCACTGCTTTTTTAAACCCAGTTGCCTCCACGGTCAGGTCGTATTCTCCTGGAGGGATGCCGGGAAAAGAAAAAGCACCAGACTCGTTAGTAGTCGTAGTGCGGGAAAAAGCTCTTTCTTTGTTTTCTAAGGTAACAGTAGCACCTGCCACAAACGCTCCTTGCGGATCCAGAATAGATCCATTTATGGAACCAGTTCCCGTCTGGGCGAG
>CAZALE010000017.1:0-13499 GCA_964486055.1 uncultured Blastocatellaceae bacterium | reverse complement strand
GAATCAAAGCAGATGATGGAATTAGTATTTCACCTAATGATGTATCTCCTAACACTAGAGCCAATAGCGGCACGATAATTAAAGTCAGCAGCATCATGAAAACCCCCTGTTTGATGCCTTTCTTTTTTGATGATTCTTGTCGTTTACTTAGTAAATTCCCGCCACTAGCTAATAAAAGTGAAACCTCCGATAGTGGAAACCCGCACTTCGCACAAAATCTAACGTTTTCATTTATTTGTTCTTTACCACAGGATGGACAATACATAACTGTAAATATAGAACATGTCTTCAAAACTGTAAATGCAAAACATGTCTTTAAAATTCATCTCGAGAGATAGCTTCAGAGCGAGGTGACGATGTAGCAGAGTTGCGCAAGGCTAAGCAAGTTTTGCAAATGTCTCTTGCACTGAAGCGTGATCCTGCAGGATTTCTCCAGACAGGCAAACGTGTCTATCCTAAGAGGTCGGTTTCCTTAAATTTTTCCGAGAAGGCAAAATTTTTTAAATGCTTGGCGCTGTTAGAAGTTTAGTAATGGATCCCTAGTATAGGTTCAGTGGCTGACCAGGGGCCATGGATGCTTTCGCACAATACAGTGTTGAGATAGTTGCGATCAGTAGTAGATCATGTGGCATCAGATACTTAATATACACTGCAACAACAGGCCCAGTGCCATTTGGTATTGCTATGCACGTTTTATCTTTGTCCAGCCTGCTTTTTCAGTATCTCTTAGCCCTTTTTGGTAATGACGAAGCTTTTGTCGATAAGATATATTGACCAGGATTCACCTTCCTTCCTCTTTTAGGTCTCTGGCCGGCTCTTGGAGGATTTGTTAGAATACATCTTAAATTAACACCGCTCTTGGAAGTAGCATTGACAGCTCTGATACAACCAGCTCCGTTTTGGTATCTCTTTCCTGCCAGATCTTCTGCAAATGTACATCAGATATCATTCAAAATCCGATGTTCGTTGCTGCGGGGAGTTTTTCATCTATCAGTTGGTCAGAGCAGTTGAGGAACAGGATTGCCTTCATCTGTCACATCTATTCTCATCTCTTCCTGAGAATTTGAGCCTTATCTTAACGTTTTGAGACGGTTTCTAAGTTATTTAGTTAGTCTGTCTATATCTTTCGGAGGGATTAGTTATGAATTTTTTATTTGCATTAGTATCTATTTCATTAGTGCTCTGTGATGAATGCTCCAGCTAAACAAATTTACAAAAAGGAACTTTAGAAAGTAAATAACATAGTTGCTAATTTTGCATTACTGTAACTATATTCATTCTTCGCGTGAGATTTTAGGACGGAAACCCAGTACACGTTTATTCTCAGTTTGTAAATTTTGTCTTTCTTTATCCCACTTGAGTTTTAGATCTTCATACTTTCTGATTTCACTGACTGGTACAGAAGGTTTAGTATTACTAATCACCTTGCGGAAGATTTCCATTGATATCCTGGTTCTGTTTCTTAAAGCGTAGCGAGAGGCTTCATCAATTAAAAACTTTATATCACTTGATACGTAGTTCTCTGTTAATGAAGCTAGCTCTTCAAAATCTATACTGAGGTCTATCGGCCTGTCTTTTAAATAAAGCTTAAACATGGCTTCACGAGCTTTTTTGTCAGGTGGCGGTATATATATAAGCTTATCTAGACGACCGGTCCTTAAAATTGCAGGATCAATTTTGTCAGGACGATTTGTTGCGCCAATGACAAAAATGCCTCTCTCCCCACAATTTGCTACTTGAGCTAACATCTCGTTTACAGCAGCAGCATGCATATGATGTATATCCCCTTCTCTAGAGGGTACAATTGCGTCTAATTCATCTATAAAGATTATCGTTGGAGCTTCCTCCCCTGCTTTTTTGAAAACTCTTGCTATATTTTCTTGGGTCTCATTAATATACTTGCTCTGCAAATCTGATGGTCTTATCATAAGAAAATTATAACCAACCTCTTCAGCAAACTTCTGAGCAATAAAAGTTTTTCCACAACCTGGAGGACCATAAAATAGCATTCCATTTAACATTGAAACACCATATTCCTTATATAACTCTGGATCATTTAAAAAATCAATTATGTCTTCCTTAAGTTGCTGCTTAAGACTTTCCATTCCTGCAACCTCATCAAATCCGGTTCCTGGTTTTTTAATCTTTTGCTTTTTCGTTCTTGTAAAGGCCTCTTGCGGGTCTACGAATTCCAAAGGAACTTCACGCTTAAGGGCTTTTGATAATTCATCTGCTGTTTGAAAACGGTCTTCAATCTCAACTGATAAAGCTTTCACTAACACACTCATGATTTGTTCATCAATTAACTCATCGTCATCAACAAAAGCAAATCTTAGAGGTCTGCCTCTCTCTAATTCCAGTAACTCTTTTTGCTTGTTAATTGGTTGGTTTAGAATGTTTTCTCTAAAGAATGGAGGAATACCAAAAAGCAAATGATACAAAACAGCAGCAACTGAGAATAGATCACTTTGCGGAATAAAAATTCCATTTAGTAATTCGGGCGCAGTATGGAACAATGATAAATGCTTGATTGAAATACTTTTTCCGCTTTGATAGATAGTTCTCGCAAGTTCAAAACCTGTTAAGACAGGTTTCTCCCTTCCTGAAGAGTAGTCTAGTTTTATCGTATCAAGGTTTATTCTGTTATGAACGATAGGATTAGGTCTATTATGTAAGTACTCAACTGCCTCAAGTAACTCGATGATGATTGGAACCACAGCGTAATGTGAGAGCTTTCCCTCTCTTTTCAATCTTTCTGTAAAAGTCTCGCCGCTTATAAACTCGTAGACTAAAAATGCAAACTTCATTTTATCAATGACGATCTCTCCTTCATCCAGCAATTTCTGAATGTTTTTGTGATCAACCTGCTTTAGTAAATCAATGTGCAATAGCTTACCATTTTCATCAAAGTAGGATGAAGGAAGTGAGGCAAGATTGATCAGATCGACTTCTACGATCTTACCTGAGGAATCCCTAGCACGATAACATTGAACAAAGGAGCAATGTCCGATCGGAAACTGGATCTCAAACCGCTCAGCAATTTTGTATCCTTTTCTTAGGGTATCTATCATAATTAAATTGCCAACCCTGATTATATCACTGAATTCATATAACCCAATGTACGATAAACTTTCGGATATTGATCATTGCGACGGTGTTACTGTAACTCACATTATTTAAATCACATTACTTAAAGTAGGAAATAGGATTTATTGATTAACCTCATGGCTTCTCAGAGGTCTTTCTTCAACAGATGAACAGAGGCCTTTGATAATATAAACCCTACCGTTTGCTAATATCTGACTGTGATAGTCTACTCATGGCCGTACATGTAAGTGAGCAAACTATCGTGACTGCGAGACGAGATATTTGAATAAAGATTCGTTCAGGTCATTTTGCTTCCATTCATTCTTTCTATACTATTCATGCAAATCAATCTACAAAGGCTTACTCGATTTCATGGTTTCATCTATTTCTTAAAATCACACTAACTGGAGCTTTTTGAGTAATCAATTAATTATTTAGATCATCAGTTTATCAGCAAACTATCATCAGGTGGAAACATGGAATTTTTGGTGTTTGGTAATAATTTAAACAGTTCAACTAATACACCCCTTAATCTTTGCTTATTTGGATTAGTTATTGCCATTTGTAATCCCTGACTTATCAGTATTTTAGCTTTATTTCTGTCGCTCCACTCATGAGTGTCAAATTTTTCATTAAGTTGTTGCAGGATCATGATCTCCATTTGAACTCCTAGGGCTTGATCGACAATAGCTAGTGTAAGACTCTGCATTAAATCAATCATCTCTCTTGCAGTTTTCACGTCCTTATCTTTAATCACTTGTATGGTTTGGTCTTTGAATTGCAAAATATTTTCTTCGATTCTTTTCTTATTTAAATCATCTAATTCACCTTTAAGTTCTTTAAACGCCTTCTCCAAGTCATAGAAGGCCTTTTTTAATTCCTCCTCTGTTTTTGGCCACTCGACTGAGTCTTGAATTTCATCTAGCTTACGCAAACATCTTCGAAGACTTTCTAATACCTGTTTTTTGCGATCGTAATCGCTCCGTCCCTGTCTCAGAAGCTTTTCAAGCTCAGATAAGTCATCGGACAGCTTATTAAGTAAATCTTTATCAATGGCATCACTTTCTTGTCTCATCAAATTTAACATTTGTTTGGCTTTTGATAACTCATTTTCAAGCCAATTTGCATCAATTTCCTTTTGAGTGGAATTAATGGGCACTTCAACGTCCTGAGTAAAATTCAAATAAGGGAAAAATGCAGAAAGCGTTATACGTTCAGACTTGTCTACTTTCACAATCAGATCAACATCGCTATTTTCAGGTAGGAAGGAAGGTAAATCTTCTCCTGTGATTATAACATCATACACGTGTTCATTATAAATGGCTCTGGACCCTTCAGAGCCGTGATCACCCTGATAAATAGGAATCTTAATGAAATCGGATTTTGATCCAGGATTAATTTGCTTCTGTGTCTTTAAGCCATTTATAGTTCCAGTAGCAGGTAGAGTCTGGTTTTTTTCGAGCCCTCTTATCGGACGAAAAATAACTTTTCCACTAGACTTACTCTTTACCTCAATTCCAATATGATAAGGCAATGTTGCACTACCAACTTTTGAACCTTGAATTATCGTGAATTCATTCGGTTCGCTAGGTATTAAGTTACCGAGCTCATCATAAACAAAAACGTTGAAAGCATTAGCTTTTCCCTCGTTTAACTTTACTTCTACTATTTCACCTTGTTCACTTATTGTAATTTTGCCACTAGACCATGCTTTATCAGTCCTTACCACTTCCAAAAAACATTTGTTTGGTATAGGATCTTCAGCGTCATTCTTAAGTATTTTTACGGTTACAAATTCTGTGTTTTCGACGGTCGTAGGTTCATAACCTAATTTGAGCTGAATTTTAGTTTTATCACGGGATTTTTCAATTATCTCTTCTGAAATATCCACAGTCGAGGCGTAAAGAGCAGCTCCCCTGGCGACAACAGTCATTGGGTCACAACTAACATCAACTTTTTCGGTTATTTGTTCTTTTAACATTTTCCTTAAAATCGGTGAGTAGGTGGGCCCACCTACTAAGATTAAAGATCCTAAATCCTTTCCGCTTAGATGATTCCTTTTGAGCAGATCTTTACAAATATCTATGGCTTTTTGGAAGATAGGTCTAACCACTTTTTCTAAGTCAGCCCGAGAGATGGTTATGTCTAATTCAAATTCATTACCCTCATCGTCAGTCCCTGGTATATCCCCTAGATCAGATAAAATATTGTAAGTTTCTTTAAAGGATAACTGAATTTTTGCTTCCTCTGCATAATATTTCATTGCTTCGCGCAAAATTTCTCGTTTAGAATCATTACTTATAATACTATTGATTGAAAAATTTCTTTGTAGATAGGGAATGATGATCTCGTCTACTATTGAATAGTCAATGTTTTTTCCTCCTAAATAGTTGTCTCCTTCAGTGTCAATAACTCTCATAATGCCATCTTCAACCTTTATCAGGGCAGCATCAAATGTCCCTCCCCCAAAGTCAAACACTAACCAGTAACCGTGCTTAATGGTTGCATCTAATCCATAGGCCATTGATGCAGCAATCGGTTCCTGCAGTAACTCACAGTGTTCAAAGCCAGCTAGTTTAGCTGCTCTTAAAGTAGCATCTTTTTGATTTATCGTAAATTTTGCCGGAACTGTTATAACAATTGACTTAATTTCTTCATCGATAATGAATGACTTCAATTTTTTTAAGACCTCAGCCGAAAGCTCTTCCGAGGTATAAGCTCTATTCATGTTAGAACTATAGTAAGTTTTGTCGGATCCCATCGTACGTTTGAATTCGATAAAAGTATTTGAGCTTTCTTTTCTGAAGTCTTTCATTGCTCTTAACTTATCTTGCTTCAGCGCGTTAACTGCTGCATCACCCACTAAAATTAATTGTTTTTTATTGAAACTGATGCAAGATGGCATTGTGTCTTTCAAAGTATCCGTTTTTTTGATAATCGGTTCACCATTTTCCATTCTTGCGATAGCTGAATTGGTTGTTCCTAAATCAATTCCATAGTCAATTTTTGTTCTTCTCATATCTTCCCTCCTATATTATTCAGAAACCAAAACCTCCATATTAATCTCATTTATTTTCTCCTGTGTAAATGTTCTCGTGCAAAAACCTCCTCTAGCGTATTCAAGAATTCTCCAGACGATGTTCCCTACCTGGAAGAATATCATTCCTAAATACGGCACCTAGTTTTATTTCTTTATCTGACTTTTTGTCCCTCCTAAATTTACTAGCGACTTGTCTTGTAGCATCTACAGGTTCAACAGCTTTTTTGAATCCATATCCTCTAGGGCTATTGTAATTAGTCATGTGTTACAGTCGTCTAAAGATGCTAGAAATTTAACTAAGTATTTCTACTCTCCCCAACACTCACTTCAACTTGAGCAGATTGAATCATCACGCCTTTGTAGTTTACTTGTGGTTTGATAATCCTTGTAATTATTTGTTCACCTGGCTTTAGATTTTCATCTAGTCGAAAGGTCGCTGATAACTTCATCCCCTCGTCGTATGGCTTGTAAAGTAGATCAATAATTTCGTAGCCATTAGCTTTAAAATTGTCTTGGATGCGCTCTACCGATGCTAAAAGCTGCTTTAATCCTTTTGTTCCAGGATCCATATTACTTAGATTCTTTTTGATGCGGATGATTTCATCTGCTACTTTCAACGCCAAAGAGTGATCAGTTTCTTCTATTCTATCTGATGAGCTGTGTCTTTTTGTACTCATCAATTGTATCTGGGTATCTAGCAATTTAATTAATTGCTCATCAAGTTTAATCTGTTCTTCCCTCAAGTTTTCAGATATCTTCCTGATCTGATCTAATAGGCTAATCTTCTCTCTACTCAATTGTTTTTTAAACCAACCAAAAAGCAAAGCTAATAAAAGGATAGTGAGAGAAGCTCCCATAGCCCAGTATAGTGTGCTCTTGCTAATCTTTGCATTTAAGCCGGAAATCTCAACCGCCGTCTTTTCATTTGTTTGTTGGATTTTAACGTCTAGGTTATCTGAAATTTCTTGCAGGTCTTTATTAGTTTTAGCCAGATCGTTCTTTAGAGTTTCTAAACTATTGAGGGTAACTACAATCTCCTTCTCGATTTTTTGAATATTATAATTTGTCGCACTTAATCCTCCTGATAATTTAGCATTTGCTTTCTCTAGCTTCTCGATACGAGCTCGTAATTGGTTAAGCTCCTTGCTTTTACCTTGTGTCTGTGATAATGAGACATTACTCAAGATCCCAGTTATGATTATAATTAAAAATAAAATTTTTTTAGTTTCATTGAATTTAATTTTAGAATGCATCATTGCTACCTTAATTATCATCTTGTTGTAAGTATTTTGTCCGTTAACTCAAAAATGTCTGAGTAATCACCTAAAATTAAAAGTAAAACATAAAATATCAATTTATGCCTCGGTATTTGTAGGCATAAAATGCGATCCTGATTACATATAAAATTAATATAACTCCCACTAACATACAACAGTTGGTAGTATAATCCAGCACTGATGATGGTATTAATTCAATTAAATAAGGGTATGATACATATACTAGTACACACATAGTGAGTACAGCGAAGATATATCTAATCGTACTACTTCCTCTTTTGCCTTCTCGGTTACGAGAGAGGGCCGATTGGAGACTAGATAAGATTGATTGGTTCTGTTTAAATCTTTTTCTTATATCGCGTGTCATGTCCATGGTTGCCATAAAATTCATGATTTTTGCTGCAGCTGCGACCGTCGTAGAGAGAGAGGCTAAAGTCTCTTCTTCAGGTCTAGCAATGTTAAATGTAGAACTATTCCACGTGCTAAGTTTAGAACTCTCCAACACGGACTCCTGTTTTTTATTTACAATTGAAACCAAGACATTCAGGGCACTGTTAACGACAGCGCTGCTTATTTTCAGATATAACTCATCTTTCGGACCAAGTTTCGCTTTGATATTGTCAAGTTTAGGCTTACAAGCTATGACAAAACTTGTTACATTTGAAATTGTTTCAGGCAATTCTTCTAGTTCTGAGAGCTTCCTAGCTACAAATTCAATATCCCTTTTTATCCCTTTTAGTCTTTCTCTCTCTGCCCTTTCATTGATCCACTCTTGTAGCCGTTGTATATTTTCATCCAGACGACTTTTGGTTTTTCCGGTAGGACCAATAGCTGCAGCTATTCTAGTTATTTCCAATGAATCTTCACCTGGGTCATATTCATCGCTATCACGGTACTCAGCGAAGAAATCTATTGCGCATTGTAAAATTTCCTCTGCTAGTTTATTAGCGATCATTTGATAACGGATATCAGTATCTCCCCAGATTTTTTTCAAAAAAATCAAATCTTCTTTCACATTCTTATATAAAGCTCTGGCATGTTCTGCTGAGTTCTTTGGATCATCGCTTCTTTTTTGCTTAGTTTTTTCAATTTGGTTCTCTATCTTAGTTAAAGGTCCATCTGTAAATTTACCGGAAACGTATTTTCTTGTTTCATCAGGAAAAGATCTGAATGCTCTAATTAGATGTGTTACATCTAGGCCATTCGGTTTATCTAAGTAACTGCTTGAGAGCGCCAAGATCTCATCGACAAACCCCTTTAAGATAAGTTCTTTTTCTATATTAATGCTTTCTCCGACAACGGTTGCGGCAAAGTTATCAAAAGTTTCCGATAGGATCAATCTGCCTTTCAGGTTAATGGAATGGGTAAAATTATTTAAGTCAAAAGAATTATTACATGTCGCTATCCCAAGTTGAAGAGTTGATAGGTTGTTGATAACGGAGAAATTCTCTGAGGTAACGACTGTGCTCTTTAGATTTTCTTGCCATGTCTTGATAGCCTCATCAACCCTTCCTTCCTTTAAATAATGTAATGCTATTTGATCAGTGTACCCATTATTAATAAACCAAAACAAAGCATAGTGGATCCTATTCTTTGCTTGTTCAATTTTACTAGCCGCTTCTTGCACTTTTTCAGGATTACGTACTAAATCCCCAAAGAAGGGAAAATCGTAATCAAAAGATTTAACTCTGCCTATTTCTGCGAACCTTCTTATCGTGGCAATCTGCCTTTGAAGCTCTTTCTCAGATGAGTTAGCAGGAAGACCGAGAATTCTATATGGATTATTTTTTAACACATTCATAACTTCCCTGTTTTCCTACAACAAACAACCTGTAAAGTTAAATTTTCAGGTAGTTATGTATTTATAAGACCTAAGGTGATCGTTTATCGATTAAAAAACAAAGAGCGTATGTTTTTATCATGGTTTAATTTCATGTCATAGCTATTGTAGTCAGCGTCTCTTGTTGAGTCAAGTTTTTACTTTTATGGGAGATTAGAAAAGTCTTGTGTAGTCGAATACCTATCGCGATATGAAGGAGACATAACATCCTCAAGCAATTTTGGTTATGCTCAACACCTCAGCTAACAAAACTCAAAAACATGTGACGTAACACATCATATTGCTACCTAAAAGCATTTATTTTAATTTTCGCCCTACTACAAAGGTGAGAGCAAGCCTTCTACCGAGGGCTACTTTTCCCTATTGTCGGTTTTTCTTGGTCAGCCGACAGTTGTCTATGCCAAACACTATGGGTTACAAGTCTCAAGCTATCCTTACAGAGCGCTTGTGTCGGTTTTTAAGTTGATTGGCGAGTCAAGATATCTCTTTGAGATCCCGCAGGTAGAAACTTGTCGCGTGTTGGTGGATAAGATCGACTATGAGGGTGTTTTGCACTTTTTGCATGGGACACAGGTGCGTTGGTTGCTTATCTGTGTCAAGGTGATAGTTTTACGGCATTGTTGAGGATGGTAAATTTGTCTGTGAGCGAGCTGCATGCGAGGTGCTTGCTAAAGGGATGTATCATGCACTTTGATGAATGGGTTATCGTACTTGGTCATAATGGATTTTTGTGCTCTGGAATATTTTGGGACGGTTGTGGGGTAGGGGCTGAGGGTGTGTTGTTTTTGGGTCTTGTATTGTGGAGGGATTTTTGGATTCCCCAAAAATTGACAATGTATTTGCTAGTACCTATAATAGCCGCAACAAATGTAATGAGCTACTAGATTAAACAGTAATGTGGGGTAAGAATGAAATGGAACAGCACTTTGAAAAGGATCTGTATTCAATTCTAGGTGTCGCCATTAATGCAACACAGGAGGAAATACGTGAGGCCTACTTGGCTCGTGTACGTATACTTCATCCTGATAGATTTGATAAGCAAAGACAACCAATGGATTGGCAGATAGCAAACCAAATGCTTCAAGAGCTAAATCATGCCTATTTCATTCTTGGTGATCCGCAGCGTCGTCGTGACTACGACGAAATGAGAGCCAGCAGATTCCGAAATAAGGAAAAAACTTCCTCATCATTCTCTTCGTCTGATGATTTCAGAGACTTACCTTCAGGAACAGTAAATTACAATGATCTCCCCGCAGATATTCAAAAATCGCTGCTTGAGCGACAAGAGGGAAAAAAGAGGGAGCAATTCCAGTTAAAACTTGAGTCGATTACCGATCATCTCCTTCTCAGCTTGATAACGATCGTATGTGGTTTCGGTTGGTTTTGGATTTTATTTAGCGAAGCAAGTGAATCAAGACTAGATAAAGGACTCCTTGCAATATATTTGCCTATCACTCTTATCATCAGTCTCTTGATTGGATATAGTGTTACGAAACTTGTTAGATGGAGATCGTCAACGCTGAAACCATGTATTTACATAACACCTCTTTACTTCATTAAAACTGCTTACGATATAGTGGACTTCCGTCCAATACTCACGCTAAACAATGTTAATGTAATCAATCAGTATATAAATGGCATCTATGCTGGTTCACGGGTATCCCTAGAGTTTAGAGATGGTCATAAAGAACACCTGCGACTTTCCTGGAAAAGACTTAACCAGATGCTAGAAATAATAAATACCTATCGCTTAAGAATCCTCAATGCATACTCAAAGGGAGACTACGATTATCTCAAAAGACATAATGAATTTGATAAGGTTTATGAACCTGATGTTTTTGGTAAGACCACCACACAAACTAATTATAACCAAATGTACATATATGTGGCGTCCGTCGTCTTATGCAATCTTAGTTTATTTATGGCTATTGAAATGAATGATGTACCGGGGAAACAACAGGTTCGGGACTCTGCACCGATAGCATTTACACAAACACCTGATTATCAAACTAAAAAATCACCTATTTATAAAGAGAATAATAAGGAAAAGTCAACAGAGGAAATTTTTTCAAAACCAAAAGAGTCAGAAAAAGAGATATCAGATCAACTTTCCATTCAACCTTCCGCTCAGTCCTCCATTTCTCAGGCTGATAAGCGTGATGAGGAATATTTTGTCTCTCAGGACGAGGAAGACTCTGTTTCTTCACAAGATGAAAACGATAAAACTAGATCACTCTCTCCAATCAAGCTACCCTCTCCACGGGTTTTATCATCACCCCCGCCCAATCTGAATTTTGACAATGGTAATTTTGATGACAGTGACGTATTGAAAAAGCTGCCGATCTATGAACTCCCTCTTCCTCAAAATGGTGTCATGGATATCTTCACATCAGAAGATCTCATAGCTCCTTTCGAGATAATGGCTGGGCAAGACAATCATTTTCTCTTGAAATTAGTGGATATTTCTACGAAAGAGCCGGTTCTCACTATCTTTGTTCGTAAGGGGACAACTGTCAGAGTAAAGGTTCCTATAGGAATATTTGAAGTTAAATACGCATCGGGAAAGTCGTGGTATGGAAAGAAATATTTATTCGGTCCAGATACTGTATACGGAAAATTTGACAGGACGATTGAATTCGAAAGATTCGGAAATTTAGTCGTGGGAAACAGTCTTACTCTTTACAGCATGCCATTTGGAAATATAGGAACACAATCTATTGAGGCTACGGACTTCTAGGATATGACAATGTAACAAGCTGACTAATTCGAGAAGTAGAGGAGAAAATACGAAAAGCTGAATATAACTTTACCTCGGAAATCAAAGGAAGCTCAGAGCTTTTGTTTATGTAAATTTACTTTGATTTCAGGTGTCTGAAGAATTCTATTGACACAGAGGCGCTTTGTTTTCTAATTTTCTGATAGCTTTTGACGAAGTTTGAGCAGAGTTACCGCTGGGAAGATAAAGTTCGAATATCTAACGGATAAATGCTCAGTGTTATGCAATGCACTGAGATTAGTTTCGATGAAGTTTTATAGCTAAAGAATCGAGAAGCGAATTATTGGAAGTCAGAGGGAGTGAAAGTTATGGGAGCTGATTTCATAGAAGGATACAAGAAGTTACAAGAGTCAGGAGATTTATTTGAGCACCTGCTTTTGGATGAGAGGGACGGCAAAGGCAGGACACTTCTGATGGGTGCTGCATATCATAATGACAAGGCTGTGATTGAATATCTTTTGGAAAATGGCAGAGACGTAAATGCAAAAGATAGCGATGGCTGGACGACTTTGATGTATGCAGCGCGAGTCGACTTCTTGATGGCAGGAGCTTCTGTAAATGAAGAAGATGATGATGAACATGAAGACTACGAGGATGATGACGACTATAATGAAGAAGATGATGATGACGATGAGGACTGAGAGCTTGGACTATGTTTAGATAGGCTTTTGGTGGTTTGGGTGTGATCGTGATCGAAGATGAGAGCAAGAGCGGAAGACGTTGAAACAAGGGGATGTAGTCGTAGTGTTTATGCTGTCGTTTTACTCACTGCAATGAATTAGATCGTAAGCCCTGAAATGATTTAAAACGCAGTCTAGCGATGCTTTTTCACAATGCAATGTTATTTCCGAAAAGCGAGCTTAACTTTAATTTAAGTAAGAGAAGCTCTGAGATTAGGTTGAAGAATCCGAGAAAAATATCTGCAGGATCTGAGTTCAATAAACGTGTATGAATGTTGACAACGAGAAAATTGCTAAATCTTCTAATGAGAAGAATTGTTGGGTCCTCTACTGATTCAGGTGTGAGAAAAGCCAGACGCCCAGCATGCGCTTAGGTCATTGCTGGGCGTGATTGGATCGAAAAATCAGATCCCGTCAGAAGAAATCAAATCCCGTCAGAGGATGAAAATTCTCGGGGCTGTATCGTCGAGCCGACTTGAATATTCTCCTCCAGCAAATAAGACTGATACAACGACGGGTTGATCCCCTGCTCCTTTTAGTTCAGCTGGTAGTTGAAAGTCCACGGCCGATATACCGGGCTCAACCAGTATTGGATTTGAAGATGAGACGGATACGGCCGTGCTTCTATTGCCTATTCTAATTACGATTATGAATCTGGCGTCAACTCTGGCAACTCCGGTAAGATAAAGCCTCAGTATTGTTGCGACTCGTCTTCCGCCTTTTATCTTCAGCGTGCTAATGGCAAAGGGTTCGGTTGTAAAAACTCGATTAGTTACATTTTGTACTAGAGCTCTGCCTC
>CAZALE010000016.1:0-17676 GCA_964486055.1 uncultured Blastocatellaceae bacterium | reverse complement strand
GTTGCTAATCCAGGTTTAGGATTACTCTACATTACTAACGAGGGTAGCACTCAGAGAATAGAGATTTCAGGGAACAATTCTGTGAGAGTATTTCAAGTAAACAGTGGGGCTAATCTGACGATCAACAGTTTGACTATCAGGAATGGTATTTCTGGTCCAGGTTTTGGTGGCGGTATCTTAAATCAGGGTAGTCTTACTATCATCAACTCTACGATCAAAAATAATTCTCCTGATGGTGATGGTGGTGGGATATACAACGATGCTGGGGCCGTACTAAGTGTCAATAACTCTACAATAAGCAACAACTCTGCTGGTAGTGATGGTGGCGGCATTTACAATGGTGGTACAGTAACAATCATCAACTCTACAATCAGTAATAATTCTGTTACTGGTAGTACTAGTGGTGGCACCGGCGGTGGTGGCATTTTCAACGTTGGTATAGTAACAATTATCAACTCTACAATAAGCAATAACTCCTCTATTTTTGGTGGTGGTGGCATTAGAAACCTTAGTGGTACAGTCAATGCGAGGAATACAATCATTGCGAATAATAGTGCTTCTTTTACTGGTCCTGATTTCTCTGGGACACTCAATTCACAGGGTTACAATTTGATTAGAAACGCGAGTGGAATCGGTAGCAGCCTAGACCCATCTGATATTGTCGGAGAAGATCCATTATTAACGCCGTTGGGATACTATGGCGGACTGACCTGGACAAGAGCTTTATTTATCGAGAGTTCTGCAATCAACTCAGGTGATAATTGCGTAAAAGTTCCTAATTGTACGACAAACAATCCACCATTTGCGATCACAATCGACCAGAGAGGGGCTAGCCGGACAAGAGTTGACATAGGGGCTTATGAGGTAAGTAGTTTCAGAGCTCTTTTACCAAACGCGAGAGCTGCAGAAAATTATAATTTGACGATTACGCAATATGACGTCGCAGAGGGTAGCTATACATATACAATGAGCGGATTGCCTTCGGGTTTGACGTTATCACAAACTATTTCTGGGGCAATCTCGACGGTGCAGATAACAGGGACACCGACGCAGACTGGAAATTTTACACCAACGTTGACGATCGTGGATAATAGCGGCAGGCTCGCTATTATACCCTACTCGCTTTTCGTAGCGGCGCCGACGGCGGCGAGTGTAAGTATCAGTGGTAGAGTATTTGGAGGAAGTGGCAAAGGACTGAGGAACGCTTATGTAATCTTAACAGATGAACAAGGCAGAAGCCGTACGGTGCAGACAAGTGCATTTGGGTATTATCGTTTTGAAGAAGTTGAAGTTGGGAGAACGTATATTTTGACGGTGCAGTCGAAGCGATATGAATTTGAGCCACAAGTTGTTTTCGTGACAGACGAAATAACAGAGTTGAACTTTTATCCGGTGGAATACAGAAAGGGAGTTTTGGACAGATTCAATTCATCTTCGGAGGGAAAGTAGAGTCTAGGTCGTTTAAGGGTTTTGTATCCACATTTGCGGCAATGTCTTATTTCCAAGGTTAGACATTTACTTGATCGACAGACCGCTGACCGTGAACCTTATGGGCATTGCCGCACGTCCATGGTTGGCATAAAACTTCTCAAAGCCCTTTTCAAAATGGCCCCAATCAATTTTATTGGCTGTAGTTTTTAGGGATTTTTCGGGAGGAAGTATCTAAAGTCCATTAGCACAAATCGTGAACTAAACCTGCTCAAAATTAACCTTTAAGTTGAATCACTCTCAAAATTCATCTGCCCATGCCTTTATTTACTGAAACTGAAATTGACTTTCAATTCTATCTTATTGAAAATAAAGAACTTAGCTTGACAGGGGAGATAATTTTAAGGTAGTCTGAAATCAGCTTGATTTTTCAAAAAGGAGAATAAAAATGTCGAGAGCAGAACTGATAGAACATTTGAACAAAGCGTTATCGCTGGAGTTAGCAGGCGTTATTCAATACATCCAACATAGTTTTTTAGTGACCGGTGTAGATCGGGAGGTATTCAAAGAGTTTTTCCGTGAAAACTCAAAAGAAGCGCGCAAGCATGCAGAGGAATTAGGCGATAAGATAGTAGCACTTGGGGGTATTCCTACTGTTGAACCTGCGGTAATCAGACAATCAGTTGATCTGAAGGAAATGCTTCGACAAGATCTAGAACTTGAGAGAGAAGCAATGATCGCTTATATGTCCGCATGGTCAGCATGCGATGAGCATGATCTACCACAGAAATTTTGGTTGGAGGGACGCATCGCAGAAGAGCAAATTCACATTGAAGAATTAGAAAAACTAACCTCTGAGCGTACAGCTAAAGCTGGTAGAGAACGTATAGTTCTACGCCAGATGAGCTAGTGCTAATCAAAAGTCTCAACATCTAATTCTTTATAGGAACTGGTTAATTCCCGTGGCAGGTTTAGAATTTTAGAACATATCTTCAGCAGTAAGCTCTAACCACTGTAAGTTCAGAATTCTTTTTTCGTAGCGCACTCAATTACTTAAAAAGCTTCCTGCTTATTGTCTTGCTAGCAATAAGCCACAATTTAAGCATCAAACTTTACTTGCCGGTTTAGCTTCAGCGAGCATGTGCTCTCAGTTGCTTATATCACAACTGAGAGCACACCAATAAGGTGCTTACCACTGAGTTGTCAAAAGTTTTGCTTTAAATTAATCGAGTATTGATAGAGCATTTGTATTTCAAAACGTCGTTTCGTTTTTATCTTCACATTTTGGTTATTATCATGGATCTATGAGATTACTGACGAGAATAACAAGCGCTTTGCTAATTCCCTTCTGTTTTATACAGGTATTCACACAAAATTCACCAGCTTCTATTCAGAAAAAGTATCAGCTTTCGATTAAAAAGTCGGCAGAGATTCAACGGATTTTAGATTCAGCCGTCGAAAATGCACTAAGAGTTTTTGCAGAGAAAGGTTTGCAGAAGGATAAAATAGCCGTCACAGTTATAGACCTACGCAATCCTTCAGATTTAAAAGTGGCAGATTTCAGAGGTGATCAAAAAATATATCCAGCAAGCGTTGTGAAACTGTTTTACTTGGTTGCAGTTCATCAGTGGTTAAAGGATGGCAAACTCACTGATACGCCTGAACTAAGGCGTGCTATGAGAGATATGATAGTTGATTCATCCAATGATGCAACTCATTTCATAGTCGACGTACTAACCGACGCTACTGGTGGATCTGAGCTCTCTGCTGAAGAACTCAAAAAATGGGCTTATAAGCGGGAGGCCGTGAATCGATACTTTAAATCTCTCGGCTACAGTGACATTAATGTAGTTCAGAAAACATACTGTGAAGACATATACGGTAGGGAGCGTCAGTATTGGAACGAAGGGAAAAACCGTAATCTTCTGACCACTAACTCGACAGCTAGATTACTCGCAGAGATTGTCTTAGGGCTTGCTGTCGATCCTGAACACTCAAAGCAAATGATGGAGCTTTTACGTCGCGACCCATACAAACAAGATAAAGATCCAGATAGCCAAGATATAGGATTCACAGGCATAGCATTAAAAAATCTTGGAAATGCAAAACTATGGTCAAAAGCAGGTTTGACTAGCAGCGTTCGGCACGATGCAGCATACGTGGAGACTGAAGACGGACTTAAATTAATCTTGGTAGTTTTTACAGAGATGTCAAATGAAAGACAAATAATCCCGACAATAGTAGAAAAAGTTATTCAGGGATTAAAGGAAAAATAAGGTTTGATTCTGCTTATCTTACAGTCATTAACGAGCTCTCATCTTATAGTTTTTTGAGATCCGATGCGGCACTTGACTTTTCCTAGTAATCTTCGGGCAACGCCTTTATAGTTTTCTTAAGCTTTAGATTATTGTTTTGCTAGTAAGATGAGTTTTTGGATAAAACGTTCGAGATCAATGCCTTCGCCTACCGCACGCGCTGCATCCTCTGGTTTATTAATTTCTGGGAATTTTGGGACACATCCTAGGACGGGTAACTCACATAGCTCCTCTAACATCTCCGGATTTGTTTGTTCAGCGATGTCTTCGGTCGCCTTATCGTAGCCTGAGATGATAATACCCATGAGCTTTAAATTCTTACTACGCGCGTAGTGAACTGTCAAAAAAGTATGGTTAAGAGTACCTAGAACTGGCCTTGCAACGATAAGCAGAGGCAATTTCATCTCTTGCGCTAGATCAGCCATCGTAAAGCCTTCGCTAATTGGCACACTCAAGCCGCCAGCCCCTTCAACTATTGCCAATTCATAGTTTTTTTGCAGGTATTCCCATGCCCGCCAGATGGCTGAAAAATCAACTGGTTTCTTTTCTCGTCTGGCCGCAACGAGTGGAGCTAGTGGCTCAGCATAACGACATGGTACAACCCATTGGTTTTCACCAGCAATTCGCGCTGCTTCAGCCAAAAGGCTTCCATCATGTGGTAACTTGTCATCACTTATGATATTGCAACCTGTTTCGATTGGTTTCATCACGCCAACGCGAAAGCCGCGTTCGGTCATCAGTCGTGCCAATCCAGTTGCAACAACCGTTTTGCCGACACCTGTATCCGTGCCAGTAACGAAAAATCCCATCATCGGGGCATCTCCTGATCAATAATTAAGATTGCTATCATTCGGCTGATGATATCAGCACTCATCGAAAAGCCCTTCTGTCAGTAATGTAAGATAACTTAGTGCGCGTCTTTGCAAAGGCCTCGTACAGCAAAGATACCATTTCTTTGAGCTCTGAATGAGTTGCAGCAAGCGGAGGCATGAAGATCAAAACATTGCCAATCGGTCGCACTAGCAAGCCAAGCTCACGCGCCCTGTTAGCTACAATCCAACCTGCCTGTGCTTCATAAGGAAAAGGAGTTTTTTCAGTTCTATTTTGAACCAGTTCAATACCAACCATGAAACCTGCTTGTCGTATTTCACCGACGAAAGGTTCATTGATAAGTGATGCTAGAAGGTCTGATAAATACTTGCTTTTTTCCGGCAATGTCGGTAGGAGTTGTTCTAGTAGATCTAAGTTTGCCAGAGATACTGCAGCGCCGAGCGCATTTCCAGCGTAGGAGTGTCCGTGAAAGAAAGTTTTCCTAAGATCCTCGCTCAAGAAAACTTGAAAAATCTCTTCAGTTGCTAGCGTAGCGGCGATTGGTAGGTAGCCGCCTGAAATTCCTTTACCGAGACATAATAAATCAGGAGTTACATTCTCAGCATTACAGGCGAACATGGTTCCAGTTCGTCCAAATCCAGTCGCTACTTCATCTACAATTAAAAGCACCTCATAGCGATTACAAAGCTCTCGCAAAGCGCGCAAAAAGCCTTTCGGTGGAACGATAATACCGCCCGCACCTTCAACAGGTTCTACGATCACTGCCGCGATTTCATGTCCTTTGCTGCGAAGCACCGATTCTGCAGCATCTAAACTTTCGCTTAATGCGTCGCTGCTCATACTACGATATGGATACGGATACGGTACACGAGGATGATCAGGCAAAAGCCGCATGAATGGCCAGTGAAACAGTGGATCGGGTGAAACACCGACAGCACCGAGCGTATCGCCATGATAATTATTTTCAAAACCTAGGATCAAGCGCTTCTCGCTCGCACCACGATTAGCCCAGTACTGCACAGCTATTTTTATTGCTGCCTCGATCGCACCTGCGCCGTTATCAGCATAAAAAACACGCTGTAATCCTGATGGTGCAATGTCGATTAGTCTTTTTGCCAAAATTGTTGCTGGCACGTTACTCATGCCAAGCAACGTCGAGTGTGCGATATTATCTAATTGCTCTCGGATCGCTTTATCGAGTTCTGCTACATGGTGACCATGAACATTCAACCAGATAGATGACGTACCGTCGTAGTACCAACGTCCGAGCGTGTCTTGCAGACGTGTACCCTCCCCACGCACGATAATGAGTGGTTCGCTAGCTAGATATTGCTTCATGTGTGTGAAAGGATGCCACAAGTAGGTTTTATCCAAGGCGATCAAGTCATCATGCGAGTATTTCATAGATTCAGCTTCTCAAATTTTAATGCGTCCGGCTTCTTTACCCTAACTCAGGAGAATCATGCAACTCACTCCTCGAACTTGCTATCATTCAAGTCTTTCATTGATGCGCTTACCAACGCAAGACTACTCCTGCCATTAGTAATCCAGCACCGACAGCAGTCAAAAGCAAGGTGTCACCAGCTTTCAATAAACCATTTTCACGAGCTATACACATAGCAATTGGAATACTCGCTGCTGAACTATTTCCATACCACTCAGTGATATCGATTGTTTTCTCCCTTGCGATTCCTAATAATTTCCCGGCTTCTCGGATAATACGGCTGTTTGCTTGGTGAGGGATCCATAGATCTATATCTTCAATTTTTAAACCCGCAGCATTGAGGGCATGAATGCCAGCTTGAGCCATTTGGCGAACGGCGTGACGAAAAAGCTCTGGGCCATTTCGCATTTTCATAAAATGCTGTCCATAAATTACAGATTCCGTGCTAATTGGTTTACGACTACCACCGACCTCAATTACGATCTCATCCCAGTGCTTGCCATTTGCTCCCAGATAAATTCCAAGTATTGCGTCACCGGGCACTAGAATAATTGCTCCTGCACCGTCTGCGAAGAGGCTTACGGTTGCAGCATCTTGAGGATCCACTCTTCTGGATAAAACGTTGGCCCCGATGATTAATATAGGCTTATTAAACATTCGTCCGTAACTTTCAGCCAAAGCCAGAGCATATAAAAAACCTGCACAAGCACCTGAGACGTCTAATGCGCCCGCATTAATCAATCCTAGACGATATGCTACTTGCGGTGCGGTCGGTGGTAGAGGATAATCCGGTGTGCTAGTTGCAAGCAATACTAACGCTATTTCACTACGATCAATCCTTGCGTCATTGATGGCCGCGTTTGCTGCACGAACGGCTAGATCTGATGTAGCTTCGTCTAGCGATGCTATAGGGCGCGATCTAACACCAGTCCGGCGTAGCATCCAGCCTGCTTCTAGATTAAGGCGTTGTTCTAATTCTGTGTTGTCTGAGCGTTTATTAGGGATTGCTTTGCCGATACCTGCTATCTTCATTTTCCAATTTCAGGAAACGCGGCCAACACCGTTTCAATCTGTTCTGATGAATGGGTTGCTATGGGTGCAAGACGAATGCGACTTGTCCCACGAGGCACCGTAGGTGGACGAATCGCTGGCGCATACACGCCTGCAACCTCTAGTTGGCGAGATAAATTAAGCGCCAGCTCTGGTTCTCCTAAGATCACCGACAACATCGGTGCTTGTGCTTCTCCAAGCACATTATATCCTTTAGCACGTAAGCCATTCATGAGCAAACGACGATATTCTGCGATGGTACAGCGCCGCCACTCTTCTTGTTCTGCGATACGCAATGCCTCAAGTGCAGCAGCAGCAAGAGCAGGTGCAATTCCCGTACTATAAATAAACGAACGTGCGCGATTGATCAAAAACTGAATCAATTCTTTGCTTCCTGCAACAAAACCACCTTGAACACCAAGAGCTTTTGACAGCGTTCCTATCTGCACTGGCACACGATCTTCTAAGTCAAAATATGCTACAGTTCCTCTTCCTTTCGGGCCGACGATGCCAGTCCCATGCGCGTCATCCACCACAAGCAATGCATCATATCGCTCACAGACTGCCACTAGATCAGGCAATGGTGCAAGATCGCCATCCATGCTAAAAACGCCATCCGTAACGACGATACGACCGCCACGTGAAGAATTTGCTTTTAATCGGCGTTCTAAATCATCCGCATCTGCATGCCGAAAACGCTCGACTTGTGCGCCGGAAAGACGTGCACCATCGTGTATGCTCGCATGAACCAATTCATCTAGATATATGTAATCATTTGGTTTCGCTAAAGCTGTCAACACACCGATATTAGTAGCATAACCACTAGAGAACACGAGCGCGGCTTCTGTCCGCTTGAATCTGGCTATCTCCGCTTCGAGTTCCTCATGGATTGAAAAATTTCCAGCAAGCAGGCGCGATGCTCCCGCACCTACGCCATAGCGCTCAAGCGCTGATTGTGCAGCTGTAATCAAGCGTGAATCAGAAGCAAGGCCAAGATAATCATTTGAGGCAAAGTTGATAAGAATGCTTCCGTTGTGCGTAATGACTGCTCCGCGTCGCTCTATTGCACGCAATTCGCGCTTTAGATGACGCTCTGCCAGATGGTTGAGCATATCAGCCCAACGTTCGTTCATCGCTGATTTTGTAGAATAGCTGCTTCCCATACAGGCTCTAATCCGAGGTCTTCGAGCATACGCCAATCAGCCTCAGCAGCTTGACCTTTCTCGGTCAGATAATCGCCCAGAAAAAGACTATTGGCGATCAGCATTGATAAAGGTTGCAAGGTACGTAGGTGAATTTCGCGTCCAGCAGAGACCCGTAACTCTGCCTTAGGATTTATTAATCGAAACACTGCCAGGACACGTAAGCAATACCACGGTGTAAGTTTTTCTGTCGTAGTTCCGTCACCAAGCGGTGTGCCAGAAATTGGGATCAAAAAATTGACGGGAATGGACTCAGGCTCAAGCTCCCGTAATGCATAAGCAAGCTCGATGATCTCTTCATTCGTTTCACCCATGCCAACGATAACGCCAGAACAGACAGAAATACCAGCTTGCTTGATTATTTCGATCGTGCGCATGCGATCCGCATAGCTGTGCGTCGTAGTAATTTCATTGTAACGATTAGCACTAGTGTTAAGGTTATGATTATAAGCATCTACTCCAGCCTCTTTAAGCACTTGGGCTTTTGCAGGATCATCAAGCAATCCCATGCAAGCGCAAACCTCGATCGGCAATTCTGCTTTAATACGACGCGTAGCCTCTGCTACTCGCTCAATATCGCGCCAGGTCGGGCCGCGCATTGCAGTCACGATGCAGAAACGATGGGCACCAGCTGCATAAGCTTCGCGAGCCTTTCCAAGAATAGTCTCAACATCCATCATCGGATAACGCTCAATAATGCTTTGAGCATGACGTGACTGCGAACAATAACCACAATCCTCAGGACAGTAGCCGCTTTTTGCATTCAGCAGAACATTTACTTTAACCTTTTTGCCGAAAATAGCGCGACGCACTCGCCATGCCGCATCAATTAACTGCAATGTCTCCTCATCTGGCAAACGCAGAAGCCTTAGCGCCTGCTCCCGAGAGAGAGGCTTGCCACTTAGCACATCCTCTACTAACTTGTTCAAATTCATAAATCTTAAATCCAAGGTATTAATCTTGAAATTTAACAGAAAAATCGTAATACCTCAAAATTAGTAATACCTGCTTTCAGTGGCGAGCTATCATGGTCTCTTGATTTGAATTCAGCAAAGCTTAACGAAAATTAGAAGATAATTTTCGCTGGTAGGGTTAGATTGATAAAATAGAATTTTAATCCAACTACTCGGATTGGCGCAGAGATGGTATTACATGAAATAACAATACGCGGAGCACGCCAACATAACTTAAAAAACATCAATGTTGACATTCCACGCAATAAACTGACCGTTATTACTGGATTAAGTGGTTCTGGGAAGTCTTCGCTAGCCTTTGATACTATCTACGCGGAAGGACAGAGACGCTACGTCGAGTCTTTATCAGCATATGCCAGACAATTCCTCGATCAGCTAGAAAAACCAGATGTAGATTCCATCGAAGGCTTATCTCCGGCAATTTCCATAGAACAAAAGACAGTATCAAAATCTCCTCGTTCCACCGTCGGAACAGTTACGGAGATTTATGATTACTTAAGGCTTTTATTTTCGTCGATTGGACAACCACATTGTCATGTCTGCGGAGAGAAGATAACAAGACAATCACAAAATCAAATTGTAAACACGATATTACAACTACCTGAAGGCGAGAGAGTCATGATTCTTGCGCCTATAGTGCGAGGTCGTAAAGGTGAATTCAAGAAAGAGTTGGAAAAGTTGCACAAGCAAGGATTCTTGCGTGCTCGTATAGACGGGGAAATACGGCGCCTAGACGAAGAAATAAAACTTGATAAGAGAAAAAATCACACGATCGAGCTGGTGGTTGATAGACTATTAATCAAAAATGATGTTCGAGAGAGATTGGAAGACTCTGTGCGAACTGCACTGAGGATTACCAGTGGGGCTGTATTGGTTTCAATAGTTGACGGTGAAGAAAAACTATATTCAGAGAAGATGGCATGCATTAATTGTGGCGTTAATCTTCCGGAGTTTGAACCTCGCTCTTTTTCTTTTAATTCTCGTTATGGAGCTTGCCCAAAATGTGACGGATTGGGGGTTGTAATGAGAGTAGACCCCTCAAAAATTATTGCAGATGTGACTAAATCGGTGGAGGAAATCAATTTTCTGTCAGACGTGGATAAAAGTGCCGCCAAGTATCTTAAATCAGCACTGGCTGCAATAATCGAAAAATACGTCGAGAGAGGCCTAGGAAAAAATGATTGGAAACCAGAGGATAAAAAACAATCGCTTCAAATAGAAAAAAAGGTAGATGAATTATTAAAGACCCCTTTCAAAGATCTTCCAGAACAAATTCAAAAAGATTTTTTCTACGGTATCGATGGTCATCTATATCTCAAATTTGGGGGTTACAGATATGAATCCGAATGGAAAGGTGCAATTCAGGTTTTGGAGGATAGGCTCGAAAATCCCCCAACCGAACGTATCAAAGCAGCCCTGGAGTCATTGATAATCCCGATTAAATGCGAGGCTTGCGAAGGTAAGAGGCTGCGTCCTGAATCTTTGGCTGTTAAGGTCTGTGGCATGAGCATAGCCGAGTTTACTAGCCTGACCATCAAACAAGCCATTAGAAAATTAGATGAACTGAAATTAAGCGAGCGTGAGGAAAAAATAGCAGGTTTGATTTTAAAAGAGATAAAAGAAAGGCTCGGATTTTTAGATGCTGTTGGATTAGGCTACTTGACTTTAGATAGACCTTCAGCAACTTTGAGTGGAGGGGAAGGACAGAGAATTAGACTCGCTGCACAGATTGGCTCGCAGTTGAGAGGTGTTCTGTATGTTTTAGATGAGCCATCTATAGGCTTACATCCGAGGGATAATCATAAATTACTGCAGACTCTGCAGAAATTGCGTGATCTAGGAAACACTGTAATTGTAGTTGAGCATGATGAGGAAACTATAGAGAAAGCTGATTTTGTCGTAGATTTAGGTCCTGGCGCTGGAACTCATGGTGGTTACATAGTAGCTCAGGGAACCCCAGATCAAATTAAAACTCATCCAGAATCGATAACTGGCAAATACCTCTCAGGATCACTGAAGATAGAAGCACCGAAGTATAGGCGAAAACCTAATGGAAAGTTCATACGAATTAAGGGAGCACGCGCACGTAACTTAAAAAATATAGATGTCGAATTTCCGCTTGGAAATTTCATCGTAGTAAGTGGTGTTTCTGGTAGTGGCAAGTCGACTCTAATTCACGGCATTTTATACGCTGCCTTAGCGCGCGAAATTTATGGCTCAGCAATTGACCCATTAGAGCATGATTCAATCGAAGGTATAGAACTCATAGATAAGGTTATTGAAATTGATCAATCGCCGATTGGTAGAACACCGAGATCTAACCCAGCAACCTATACTGGACTTTTCACTTTGATCAGAAATTTGTATGCAATGCTGCCGGAATCCAGGGAACGCGGTTATAAAGCTGGTAGGTTTTCTTTTAATGTCAAGGGTGGAAGATGCGAGGCATGTGAAGGTGATGGAGTAAAACGCATTGAGATGAGTTTTCTACCCGATGTTTATGTAGTCTGCGACATATGTCGCGGGAGGCGTTATAATCAGGAAACTCTTGCTATTAGATATAAAGGCTTATCAATAGCAGACATGCTCGATACGACGGCGGAAGATGCTCTACCGCTACTGGAAAATATTCCGCAGATAAAACAAAAATTGCAAACATTAATAGACGTTGGACTTGGTTACATAAAACTAGGTCAACCAGCTACAACACTATCTGGTGGTGAGGCACAGAGGGTAAAACTGGCAAAGGAACTTTCGAAGCGTGCCACCGGGAAAACCATCTATATTTTGGATGAACCAACCACAGGATTACACTTTGCAGACATCCATAAACTGCTGGACGTCTTACATAAACTCGTAGATACCGGAAATACAGTTATCGTAATCGAGCACAATGTTGACGTTATAAAATCTGCCGACTACATAATCGATCTCGGTCCCGAAGGTGGTGATGCTGGTGGATATGTCGTCGCCGTCGGGACACCTGAAGAGATTGCAAGATCAAAGAAATCTTATACAGGACATGCATTGAGAGAAGTGTTTCGTAAGAAGAGTGTTAACTCATGAACCGACTTGCCTTAATTAATCAAAACATTCTATGCTGAAAACATGAGAGTAATTTTCGCTTCTTTTCTGATCTTGCTCCTGACGATCTTTAGTTTTTCTCAATACACAATTCAACAATATTTATCGATTCGCTCCGCTAGTGGTCCCAGCATATCACCAGATGGAACAAAAATAGCCTACTTAACAAACGCATCTGGGACCTCACAGGTCTGGATGGTAGATTTGGCCGATGGTAAACCAAGACAATTAACTTTCTATGATGATAACGTGAGCTTTGTAAGCTTCTCTCCAAAAGGAGACGGACTTGTTTTTGGCAAAGCAAGAGGCGGAGATGAAAATACCCAACTTTTTTGGATTAGCCTAGATGGAAGCAAAGTAAAACAACTCACAAATGATCCAAAGGTGCGACATAACTTTGGAGGATGGCTCAAGGATGGAACAAAAATTTATTACGCGTCTAATAAGCGCAATCGAAATTACTTTGATATTTATTCGATGGACCTTATCACTGGCAAAGAAGATTTAATATATCAGCAAGACGGAAGTAATTCATTTGCAGCAATATCAGCTGATGGGAATCTTTTGGTGGTCTCTAGACCTAGTACAGAGTTAAGTTTAGACAATAATCTCTACTTGATAGACCTGAAAACGAAAAAAGAAACTCTGCTCACCCCACATAAAGACGCATCATTATTTGGTGATGTAACACTTCTGAAGGATTCAATACTCTTTACCTCGAATAAAGATCGCGAGTTTGCAGCGATCATGCAAATAAAACTAAGCAACTTAAGAAAGGTCACGGTACTGAATTCAAACGATAAATGGGATGTTGAGGCTTTAGTCTTTCCAGAAAATGGTAAATATTTTGCTTATACGATAAATACTGACGGCTTTACTGAGCTTTGGTTGAGAGCTTTTAAATCTGATGGAAAAACGACAAAGATACTTGCTGAACGTCGTCAGATTAAATTACCCGCAAAAGGCGTTGCTAGTGGTTTCCAATTTTCTAAGGATGGGAAGTTTCTAGTATTTTCATTTAACTCTTCAAGGTACAATTCCGACATATGGCTCTACGATGTCGAACGAGATGAATTAAAGCAAATAACTGAAAGTGATCTAGCAGGGATTGACCGCTCAAGCTTCACCGAGCCAGAATTGATAAAATACAAAACCTTCGATGGTTTACAAATCCCAGCTTGGTATTACAAACCTAAAGAGTCGAGTAAGAAACTAGGCGTGATAGTTAGCGTCCACGGTGGTCCAGAAGCTCAAGAGAGACCTGTATTTAATGCGATCTATCAGTATTTTCTCTCGCGTGGCTATGCGATTCTAGCCCCAAATGTGCGTGGTTCTACTGGTTATGGAAAGACCTATACGCATCTTGACGATATTTACAAAAGAGAAGATGCTGTAAAGGACCTAGCGGCAGCCGTAGAGTGGTTAAAAACTTTTGGTAATGCTGATGAGAAAAAAATAGCAATCATGGGAGGCAGTTATGGTGGTTATATGACAATGGCTGCAATTACCTTGTACCCAGATCTATGGGCTGCTGCGGTCAATACTGTTGGAATAGTAAACTGGGAAACTTTTTTGAAAAATACAAGTGAATATAGGCGAAGACAAAGAGAGGTGGAATACGGCTTTTTAGAAAGAGACTTAGAGTTTTTGCGTTCCATATCTCCAATTTATAAAGTCGATAGAATAAAAACTCCTCTGTTCGTAATTCATGGCAAAAATGATCCGAGAGTACCTTATACGGAAGCCGAACAGATAGTCGAGGCACTTAAAAAACGAGGCAAAGTTGTTGAGTATAGATTATTTGACGACGAAGGACACGGAATCTCTAAACTCAAGAATAGGTTAGAACTCTATCCGACTGTTGTAAAGTTTCTTGAAAAATACATCCAGGCAAATTGATATGAATCAGGAAGACGAAGATCTCCTGAATAGGCCAATTGGTTACATATTGCTGAGTTATTCCGTTTTAGATCGCTTTCTCATCAAGTTATAAGCCTGAATCTTAGAGTTGAGAGTAGTGACATTTAGTTTTAGCAGGCGTGCGGCGCGAGATTGATTACCGCCGGTTTTCTCGAGAGCCTCGCGAATTAACTTTATTTCAAATTGCTTAACCGCTTCGTAAAAGTCAATCCCATCAGAGACCTCTAAATGAGAGATCTCATGGATTTTGTACATATAAGGCTCATGCTGCTGAACCTCGGGTGGCAAACAATCAAGCGTTATTTCGTTTGCAGGAGTTATGACAATAGCTCGTTCGATTATGTTCTCTAGCTCTCTTACATTTCCAGGATAATTGTAGCTTTCTAAGGCTGACAAAACCTCACTCGAAAGTTGTTCGCTCACGTTTCGGCCATTCTCTTTGTTATATTTGCGAATGAAGTATTGAGCCAGTGGCAAAATATCCTCTCTTCTCTCTCTCAATGGAGGTAGCTCGATAGGGACAACAGATAGACGATAGTACAGGTCCTCACGGAAAATTCCCTCCTTGATAGCCTCTTTCAAATTTACGTTAGTAGCCGCAATTATACGCACATCGACCTTGATAGGCTTAGTGTCACCTAGCGGAGTAAATTCGCGCTCTTGTAGAAATCTGAGCAATCTTACTTGCGTCTCGGGTTTTAGATCACCAATTTCATCGAGAAATATAGAACCTCCATCAGCAATCTCAAATAGTCCTTTCTTTGCAGTAACCGCGCCAGTAAACGCACCTTTTGTATGACCAAATAACTCACTTTCGAGCAGCTCGGATGGAATATTTGAACAATTAACCACAACAAAAGGCTTATCAGCTCTAGGACTAACCTGGTGAATAGCCTTAGCGAGTAGCTCTTTCCCAGTGCCAGACTCACCAGTTATCAATACAGTGGATCTAGCCGGAGCAACCCTTTCCACTAGCCGCATTATGTTTTCCATGACTGCAGAGCGCCATATAAAGTTTTCTCGGTTTACAGAGCGGCTCATTGCTTCGCGCAATGACTTTCTTTCCTCCTCCTGCCGCCGCTTCGTGATACCGCGCTTTACCATCGCGAGAACTTGTTCATTCTGAAACGGCTTTCTGATTACGCCAGCCGCACCTTTTTCCCATGCCGAAACTGCTGTATCAAAAGTTGCATAAGCCGTTATCATTAGCACTATTGAGTCTGGATCTATTCTTATAATCTCCTCCAGAGCTGCCAAACCACCCATACCAGGCATTGAGACGTCCATTAAAACAACATCATATGGCTTACGAGTATAAGCCTCTATCGCCTCTTCACCACTTTTTGCCAGATCCACTTTGTAGCCAGCTTCGGTTAATAAAGCTTCGAGGACGTCTCTCATTATCTCTTCGTCATCAACTACTAAAACAGTTCCCTTCTTAGGCATAAGATCCCCAAAATTTTATGATATTTCTTGTTTTGTATTTCCTAAAACCAACAATATGATTTACGACAAAATAGCAAAAAAGTATGACAGACTTTTGGCTCCACTTGAAAGGACTTTTCTTTCTAGATGGCGTCTAGAAGCCTTAAGTAATCTACCAGAAAACGCTGCAATACTTGAAATAGGCGCCGGCACCGGACTGAACTTTAGGTTTTATCCAAAATCAAAGATTGCCGTAGCCTGCGAGATTTCATCGGAGATGCTCATTGAAGCTAAGGAAAAAGGTTTTCGACATCTTCTAGTTCAGGCAGATGCCGAGAGTTTGCCATTCGCAAATGATAGCTTCGACGCAGGATTAGCTACGCTCGTATTTTGCTCCATCTCCAATCCACTCAACGCATTAAATGAATTGAGGAGAGTCATAAAGAAAGATGGAAAATTGATACTTCTCGAGCATGTCAGACCGAAAGGTTTTCTAGGGTATCTTTTTGACTTTATAAATATCTTCACACAAAGATTTCTTAACGATTGTTTCAATCGAGAAACTTCAAAAATAGTTAGTGAATCTGGTTTTGAGATAATAGAGCTATCGTCTAGAGCTGGCCATATCTTTAATTTGATTATTTGTATCAATCGAAAAAATTAGCTCATAGGCAGAGATCCTATGCGTTCTGGTAAACTACGAAAAAACAAATTGCTTTGGCTCAATCAGCTTAGTTGATTCATGACATTCAGAGCAAAAAATTACAGCAATCCTCGGTTTCTCGCTTACTAACTTTTTGCTAGTTACCGCTCCATCTGTTGATTACCTTAATGGGACGTAACGTGTCTACTGAATCAATGCCTCGATTTTATGAGAAGAACGTTGACAATTGTGTTGTTTCGTCAATAACACTCGTTTTAGTCTTCAATAGACTCGTAGCGTTTCAGTGATCTCTGCCTTCGGGTAAACGCCTTCGTCAAGATATCCGTTTTCGTATTACCATAAAATTATTTTGCATGATGAGCGGTTTGATCGAATTTCTCCTTGACTCTTTGATTGCTCATAATTATATCTCAAATAGAATAAATACCCTCTGTAAAGCATCTTCCGAGATTGAAAATATGTACGATCTGTGCGGTTCATATTGCAATAATTTTGGTTATATGACCGAAATTACCGGGAGGTTAGAATATGGAACAGATGATCTTTTTCGGATTTGTGACTAGTTTGATAAATGCCAACGATGTTGGCATTTTACCGATGATTGTCAACTTTACTTTTTTTGTCGCTTATATTTTGATGGGAGCGGCTTTCGTTTTCTTCTTAGCGCAACGCAATAATGTTGCGCCTGAGTACAGGACGGCTTTAACACTTTCAGCGCTGATCGTTGGAATAGCTGCTTTTCATTATTTCTACATGAAGACTCTTTATGCAGAAACCACCTTGCCACTTCTTGCCGAAGACGCAGCAAAAGGCGGGGCTAACTACTTAGAGATCATAAGAAAATCGTTTTTTGGGATTATCAACTATCGTTACATGGATTGGTTGATTACGACACCTCTTCTGGTGGCTAAGATTCCCTTAGCCGTTGCAGCTGGACGTAAAGTCGGCAAGGTCATTACAGCCTTGATTGTTGCTGATGTTTTCATGATTGTCACTGGGTTCATCGGCGAACAATATGTGGCTAATCCTTCGGCTCATCTTTTGTGGGGGGCAATTTCAACGATCGGCTATTTGGGAATTGTTTACATAGTTTTTACAACTGTCAGGAATATGGCCAAGGATGCAGAGCCTGAAGAACAGTGGGCTTACAAAGTTATGGCTATTTTCATTGTAACCGGTTGGGGAATTTATCCGATAGGATACATGATTCCTGCGCTTTTCCCGCAGTTCGATCTAAACATTGTTCACATTGTCTACAACATTGGGGATCAAATAAATAAGATTGCTCCAGGAATTGTTGTCTACATGGCTGGAAGACAACTTCTCGAGCGGCGTAGTC
>CAZALE010000015.1:851-18087 GCA_964486055.1 uncultured Blastocatellaceae bacterium | reverse complement strand
TTCTTCATCAGCGAATAGCTTGGAAGTTGACATCACGAATATCTTCTGTTACGAATAATACTCTTGACGACGGGTTGAATTCATATCTCTTGTGAGAAACAGACACTATATAGGTTTTGCCTACTTCTACTTCCTCAAAAATGAAAGCTCCGCGCCAATTGGTTAGAGCGCTTCGTTGATTACCCTGTTCGTCAGTTATCACCACCAAGGCTTTACTTATTGGCCGGCCATATGAATTCAGAACGCGGCCAGCTATTGATACGGTGCCGGCCGTAGGTGATAGCTGTGATAAAATGACACCGCTTCTTGCTGGTAAACTCAAAGAAACCGTGCCGCTGGTTACTGTATAAGTCGCACCACTTATTGCGTCCTTTAAAACCGTGCCATCACTGAAGTAGGCAGCTACTGGAATTGAAACCGAATTCGTATTGGCTCCATTGTTCAATGCAACAACAACCTTATCCAGTCCAGCAGCACGACCAAAAGCATAAGTGTTGTTATCCGTAGTACTTGGAGTCAAATCACCCATCAAGAGAGTATCGAAAGAGCCTATGCGCACTGCTGGATGGCTCTTGCGGAAATTAGCTAAAAGGGTATAAAAGTTTATCAAGTTAGAATCGACCGGTCCATAAATGTTTTGATTGCCCGCTTCATCAGGCCATGGATACGGGGCTCGATTGTAAGGATCATCTTCAGGAAATCCATTTGAATTATTAGCTTGCGATGGAGCATTTATACCAGCTTCATCTCCGTAGTAAACCATCGGTGCACCTATGTACGTAAATTGAAAAATTGCAGCTAACTTGAGTCTTTCCTTAGCCTGTGTCAAGCCTGTATCACCCAAGAGAGTCAGGACATAAAGAGCGCGATTTGTATCGTGTGAATCAATGAGATTGAGCATAGCGTATTGAGCTGGTAAGGGATAATCTTCGCGAACTGCTTTCATAGCGCGATCAAACTGTGAAGGTGTAAGTCCGACGATTTTGTTTTGCCCATTGTTATCGTTATCTTCCCAATCAACACCGCGAGCAAATCCTATCAGATTCTTCCTGAAGCGATAGTTCATCACGCCATCAAGTTGATCCCCTGCTAGATAAGAACTTGCATCTGGGAACACCTCACCAATCAAGACGCCGTCGGCTTTATATGTTTTTGCGTATGTGCGATATTCGTTCCACCATTGATGCGAAATATCTGTTGCCACGTCGAAACGCCAGCCACTGATTCCCTGATTATACCAATACTGCGTCACGTTAGTGCTTGGTGTGCGATAAAAGAAATCTTTTACTGGATCAATTTCTCTAAAAACAGGTAACCCTCCAAAACCGAACCAACCTTCATAGTCAGTATAATTGCAAGGAACATTGTTATTGTAGAAATTGAACCAGCTTCGATAAGGTGAGCTTAAACTTTCACAAGCACCAACTACTGAAGAACGATGAAAGTAGTCAAAATATTCACTGTCTTGTGACATGTGATTGAAAACGCCATCCAGTATTATTCTAATTCCTTTAGCATTCGCTGCTGCCATTAATGACTGAAAGGCGGAATTACCACCCAGCTCATCTGCAATGTTTAAGTAATCATCTGTGTCATAACGATGGTACGATCGAGCCTTGAAAATCGGATTCAAATATATCGTATTGAATCCCATGTTCTTTATATAATCGAGCTTGTCTTCGATGCCCTTGAGATCACCACCATAAAACTGTGATCCGTAGTTGTTATAGCAAGGTAAGGAGGAGTCACGCGGATCGCAAATTTTCGTGTTCCAAGTTGTGTATATGTAGTTTGAGGAAGGCGGGGCGCCATAAAGCGATGGGCAGCCCGTTGTAGAACCTGATCTGCACCAATCATTTGTTATGTCACCATTACGAAAGCGATCCGGAAATATCTGATACACTATCGCATCACGAATCCAAGAAGGTGTCGTAAAATTCGAGTCATAGACCGTTAATTGGAATGCAGGGAAAGGCTCGGTTGCAGAAGCTGTTCCATCACCACCTTGACCGAGATTATCATGATCATTTAAGTACGCATCACTATAGAAAGCCTGAGCACTGCCATCAACAACTCGAAACTTGTAGTAGATTATCGATGGCGTCGTTGGAGTAACATAATTTATCGAATAAACATCATAGGTTGTTGCACCTTGCGTTATCGTCTCTAAAAAACTCATTGGATATTCTATCGGTGAGTCAGTTGTGTCAGTCGCCGGATTGTATTTATAAACCTTTAAATAAACGGCTTGAACATCTCCTGTGTCAGTCCTGAATTTCAAATTAACTGTAGAGCCCGTAGTTACAGCCCCAAATGGATTTCGATAATAACTGTCGAATGTATCATGCCTTAATCCTAGATACTGAACGTTATTATCTCCGACCACCGAACGATCGTAGCTGAAAGGTTTCGTCGCTACACCGTTGTTGGTATTAATAACGGCGTAATACCTGTTATAATTTCCACTGAAATTGCCACCCCCATTTCCTTGGGGAACTTGGCCATAAATGAAACCACTGCTAGAGCTTAAATAACAAAGAAAAAGAAATGATGAAGGACGCCCACTTCCCGTGATTAAAGCCCATGGAATAGCAAACTCGCGTACGTTACCTGACGCCGAAGAGGCATAAGAGCCAACTCCGGAAGAAACCGGTCCTGTCCAACCATTAGCCCCATCCGCTTTCCGGTAGTCTCTATACCCATCCTTAAAGTAAGCCCTAAAATCAGCCCGAAAAGGTAGATTGACAATCTGAGTACCGTCGTAATTGATAGCAGCTATACTACCATCAGAGTTTGTGCCAGCATTTGGAACCGCCAATGGATTGTGATCAATATAAATAACAGCTCCCTCACTTAAATTTGCATTAGTCACAGCAACATAGAGATTCGTATTATCCCATGTCATATACCAGGTTTGCCCAGAGCCAGTATTTTTTTGATTCTGCCCATCGACATGAACACCATATTCACCTAATGAAATGACACCATCAATTGTAGGAGTGTTGAATTGCCCAAAAACCTGAATACAGAAACATAGAATCGCAGCTAGGACTACCGTCGCTTTCATTACCCACTACCTCCAGTCCAGGTAACTTTGTTTGAAGTTACTACAAAGTATACCCATCTTTGTTTTTAAATGCAACAAAGATTTCATCTTTCAAAAGATTTTCATGAATTTTTAGCGCTAATTCATTAAGCGCTTCTTTCTTTATCTGTTTTTAATTGAAGAGTTTTAAGGATGCTTTGTCGGGAATTGATAATCATAGTTTAAATGCGAAGGTTAGTATTGTCAGTAACAATACATAACTGCATTTTACCCTAAATAGAATTTAGTGCATCAAGCCCATCATGGTTAAACGCTTTGATTTTTTGCAATGTGTTGCAAAGACGCAGTCCAATGCTATACAGCCGAATCAATTTTCGCAAACTTTTTCACTAAGCTGAGGCTAATGGCACCTAATAGAGTTGGATTTTCACCGAGAGTCGAAGCGGTAATCTTCGCCGTCGGTATTTTTTGCTTGATAGTTGAGGAGATCTTTTCAATCAAAGTAGGTTGAATTAAATTCCACAGCTTCGTTATTTTTCCAGCTATGACCACTAATTCAGGGCTCAACCCGACGATCAAATTAGCTACACCCAGTCCTAGAAAATCTACGGTTTCAAAGACTGCCTCCAAGGCCTTTTTATCTCCTCTTAATGCCAAATCAAAAACTCTTTCAACATCATCTTCGGCTTTACCTACGAGTTTGTTGTATCTATTCAAAGTGGCTTTATTTGAAACAAATGCCTCGAGGCAGTATCTTCCGCCACACGAGCAAGCAGTCTCGCTCCTCTGTTTACCAATTGTCATATGGCCAAATTCACCAGCAGCACCCTTGTTCCCACGATAAATCTGCCCATCAAAAAAGATTCCAGTTCCTAATCCCTCAGCAACAAGGACTGCTATAAAACTCTTAACGCCCCGCACTTCAGACCTACCAAACCAGGATTCAGCTAATGCAATTGCATTAGCATCATTATCAA
Source organism: uncultured Blastocatellaceae bacterium (assembly GCA_964486055.1). Classification (GTDB taxonomy): domain Bacteria; phylum Acidobacteriota; class Blastocatellia; order Pyrinomonadales; family Pyrinomonadaceae; genus J014. Next base: position 14,064 of record CAZALE010000015.1, on the reverse strand, counting down.
CCAACACTGGTAATCCCAACTTTTCAGACAGATCCTCTCTTAGTTTCCAATTTTCCCAGCCGAAAAATGGAACATAGATAACAACACCAGAAATATCATCCACTACACCAGGAACACTGACACCAATCTGAATATTGTTTTTTCTTAATCTTCCTTTGATCTTTTCAAGAGCTCTCAGAATATTCGAGACAGTCTTCTCACGATCAGCGAATGTTGGGAAAGAATGTTTTTCGAGAATCTCTCCAGCTAGATTAGCCGTGGCAATAGTAGTCGTGCTGGGTGTTATGTCAACGCCTATCGCAGCTTCCTCGTCACGACTCAATTCTAATAACATTGGCTTTCTTCCACCAGAAGATTTACCAATCCCTACTTCTTTAACCAATCCCTCTTCTATCAAAGAAGTCACTAATGACGACACAGTAGAGCGCTGTAATGCAGTGTGCCTGGCGATTTCAGCCCGTGAAGTCGGCTCAAATTCTCTTATGTAATTGAGTACCACCAGCTTGTTTATATTTCTAATGGTGTCTGAGCGAGCTACTTGATCTTTAGCTGTCCTTATATCAATTTTTCTCATAACAAGGGGAAAACAATCAAAAAAATGATAGGCCTAAGATAAACAAAATTTCAAGCCTTGTTGTCTAACCGAACAAAGCTTTTCCTCTTACCAACATTTACATTAAAAAACATAATAAAATCACACACAACCTGAAAACATTAACCCATGAAAAGCAAATATCACTTTTTTTCAGCCAAGAACCATTACTAGACACTGATGTTAACATAAATGTTGCTGGCAAAATGGTATCCGATCAACTCCTGTATTTAAGCTCATATTTTTTCGGTTTAATAGTTTTTAACTCCATGCAGGCAACATCGAATCGAGCCACTAAATTTATTGCCCTGCAGGTACTAAATTCTCAAGCTCCCATTACCGCCTGCTCTACGATCTCAGATTCAGTTTTTAGAAAGTCTTTAACTAAAATCAAGCAAGCAATCGAGGCAATTATCAGGAAAACACCACCGGCTAAAACCATATATAACGGGGCATTATTGGAGTCCTCACCAAATATCGTGCGAATAATTCTACCAAACGTCAGAGAAGCTATGATTTCAGGAATTACAATAAAGAAATTGAAAATTCCCATATAAACTCCCATTCTGGAAGCTGGAACAGCGCTTGAAAGAATTGCGTAAGGCATTGCTAAAATCGAAGCCCAAGCGATTCCGATGCCTATCATTGAGAAATACAACATATTCGGGTTGCTGCTAAAATAAACAGAAAGTAGCCCTATACCGCCCAAGAAAAGCGCTATAGAATGAGTTACTTTTCGGCCGAGGACTCTAGCTATAGGTGGTAACAGGAAAGCAACTGCAAAACAAACAATTGAGTAAATTGAAAACATCCACCCTCCCCATTCGGTTCCTTGGTTAAATAATGGAGATTTCCTGTCAGGTGCTTTGAAGACATGATAGGCGGTAGCCAATCCGTAAAACATCCACATGCAAAATAGACCAAGCCATGTAAAAAATTGAACCACGGCAAGCCGCTTCATTGTTGCCGGCATCTCCCGCAAGGCGCTAAAAATTTCACCAAAAAAGCCTTTCAAACCTCTTTTCTCATTGCGCATTTTATTGAATGCTTCCATATCCTCTGGTGGATACTCCTTTGAAGTTAAAACAGTCCATAAAACCGATAGAAAAAAGACTACTGCACCGATTTTAAATGAATATTGAACCGTCAATGGTACACCATTAGCCGCCTCGCCACTCACTCCAAGCTTAGAGAAAACTAAAGGCAGAGCGTTCGCAAGAGCTGCTCCAACCCCGATGAAAAATGATTGCATTATAAAACCTGTAGTACGCTGTTCATCTGGTAATTTGTCACCAACAAACGCTCGGAATGGTTCCATAGAAACGTTTATCGAGGCATCCAAAATCCATAATAAGCTTGCAGCCACCCAAAGTGCGGGAGAGTCCGGCATAAAAAACAGAGTAATACTGGCAAGCAGCGCACCAAACAGAAAATACGGACGCCTTCTCCCCAACCAATTCCAAGTCCTGTCAGAAAGAGAACCAACAATAGGTTGAACGATTAACCCAGTAACCGGGCCAGCCAACCATAAAATCGGAACATCATCAGGATTCGCGCCAAGCTTAGTGTAAATCGCGCTCATATTGGCAAGCTGCAGTCCCCAACCAAATTGAATGCCTAAAAATCCAAAATTCATGTTCCAAATCTCTAGAAAACTGAGTTTACTTTTCATACATTTTGCTCCTTGCTTTTCATAAACGTTCTTGCCTCGGCCAACAGCATCTCAAAATACCTAGCTAATTCAGCCTTATCTAGACTTTAATGTAAAAACTGCGCTGGTTCGTGCAGGAATATCAAAATCTACTAATCCGTTTCTGATCTCTATGTCCTTCAGCTTACCAAGTCTATCAACTAAAACCGCATTTTCTCTGAATGGCTTTATCATCGAAACATCAAAAGAAACACGCACAGGTCTCTGTTCATTATTTATCACCACTAGAACGGCTTCCTCCTCGGTCACACGAGCATAAGCCATTTGTTGTTCTTCCTCTAACAAATCCATTGTGCGTCCACGTCTGAGGGGTTCAAGCTCTCTTCGCAAGCTCGCAAGTAGCGCCAGGTGGTTCCATACTTCATTTTCTTGAGCTGTTCTACCTTCAGGTGTGAATGCATTACGCAAATCACCTGGGAAACCACCTGGAAAATCTCTCCGGTTATCTGGATCTCCGCCGCCAGGCATCGCTATTTCATCGCCGTAGTATATGATTGGTGTTCCTCTCGATGTCATTATCAACGTCTGGGCTAATTTCAATCCCTCAATTGTTGCCCCATTCTCATTCATAAAACGAGGCATATCATGCACGCCTATGAAAGTTGCGAGAACTTCTGGATTCGGGTAAAGCCAGTCATGAGCAAAGACTTGAGATACTTCGCGAATGGGTTTACCCTGTGCAAATGCATTGCGAATTGAAAAATACAGAGGAAAATCAAACAACGTGTCTATGTTTGTGTCTATGCCGTCATGTCCATATCTGCCAGCCTGAAAATACGCAATCAGCGCAGGATCGCCATCGAATAACTCACCTAAAATGACGACACGTGGAAACTCTCGCTTGATAGCCGAAGCCCATTTTTCCCAAAACGAACGTGGGACGTGAGGTAATGTATCCATTCTTATTCCATCAAATCCGATAATCTCTAACCACCATAAACTGTTTTGAATTAGATAGCGGGCGACCTCTGGATCGTTCTGATTGAAATCTGGCAGGATGTTTATAAACCAACCCTCGAGATTCCGACGTTGAGTCTGGTATGTCGCACGAGGATTCATTGTTGTCCATTTTTGCCAATTATTTGAGAGATGATTCTGAACAGTCCCATTCCACCAAGTTGGTGTCGGAGGATCTTCGGCCCATCGGTGATAAGGTCCCGTGTGATTTGCAATCTGATCCTGAATTACCTTTATCCCCATGCTGTGCGCTTTTTGGACAAACTCCTTTAGCGTTACCAAATCACCAAAATGTTCATCAACAGCGTAGAAATCAATCGGCCCATAGCCGTGATATCCAGTCGTAAAGGGAGCCCCTTCATAAACCTCCTTGTAATCAGGCTTATCGTTGTTGTCATATATGGGAGTTGTCCAAATCGCGGTGGCACCCAAAGATTTTATGTAACCGAGATTGTTGATGATCCCTTGCAAATCACCCCCATGATAGTATCTACCGTACTTTCGGTCATATAATCCTTTTGACTTCGGTGGGTCGTTATTAGATGGATCTCCATCGGCAAATCTATCTGGAAGCAAAAAATAAATCACATCATCCGGGGTAAACCCTTGATTTCTGTTTTGCGATGATGATTTAGGAAGAATCTCAAAATCAAATTCTGTTTTCTCGGCTTTTTTGAGATTCTGAACAATTATTTTGTATTTGCCCGGCCTCAAAGACTTTGAAAACTTGAGATCGAAAAACAGATAATGTCCGTTCTGACTAGATTTAAAGTTTGAAGCGAGTAGTTCACCAGAGCTTGTCTTTATTGACAATCCATCTGAATGCAGATTTTTGCCAGTCAACAAAACTCTAATGGGATTTACTGTCGATGGAGTCCACCAGCTCGGCGGTTCAATCTTTTCTACCACTAACTGCCCGAGAGTATCTGTGCAATGTATAAGTCCAATGAGAAACGCTAATTGAAACAAAAAGCCAAGATTTCTGTACCTTATACCTCTTTTTCTCATATCGAGTCTCCTTGCCTGGTAGTCTACGCCTCAACTCCTCGAATTTTTATATCGCCTAGATAAAAGCTTCGCCGAAGCCATCTTTTACAAACTTAGGCTCCAAAATCCGTGAGCTTACGCTAGTTTTAGACTATGTAAACATCCACTGCCCACAGACCCGTAAAGCTCACGCTGCGTTACGACCGTAAATCTCAGTAAGCTCAGCCAGCTTCTGAGTTATTGCTTCAGAAAAATCGTTTTTTCTACATTGCCAAGCCCAATTGCCGGAGGTAGAAGCTGGAAGATTCATGCGTGCCTCAGTACCTAATCCTAGTATGTCCTGCATCGGCACGATAGCAGTATCTGCAACACTTGCCCAGACAGCACGAATAAAATCCCAGTGAATTTCCTTTCCATCTGAATTTAAGTATTTCAAACAAAACTCACGCTCTCTTTTTATTTGTGCCTCGTCACGAGTTGACCCCTCACCAGGTTTCGAAAAGAACCAGCCTACCGTCGTGTCGTTATCGTGAGTGCCGGTGTAGGCAACACAATTTCTAACATAATTGTGAGGTAGATCTCTATTCGTGGCATCTCCTCCGAACGCAAATTGAAGTATTCTCATGCCCGGAAACCCAAATGAATCGCGCAACTCCTCGACATCTGGAGTAATTACTCCCAAATCTTCAGCCCAGAAAGGTAGCTCTCCAAAAACCTCTCTGAGTTTAGTAAATAATTCTCTACCGGGGACTTCTACCCACTGCCCGTTTACAGCAGTCTTGTCTCCACCAGGCACTTCCCATGTAGCTGCAAATCCACGAAAATGATCTATTCTTACGACATCCACCAGGCGCAATGTTGCCCGGACTCGTAAGATCCACCAATGAAAACCATCTTTTAGCATCTCTTCCCAATTGTAAATGGGATTTCCCCAAAGTTGGCCAGTTTGCGAGTAGTAATCGGGTGGTACTCCTGCGACTACTTTCGGAGTCCCATCATCGTTTAACTTAAATTGAGTCGGATTACACCATACATCTGCAGAATCTAATGAAACAAAAATCGGAATATCCCCAACGATTTTTATATCTTTAGATTCACAATATCTTTTCAAGTTTATCCATTGTCTGAAAAAGACCCATTGTTGGAATTTTTGCGCCTGAATCTCCGTGCAAAGCTTTTTTCTAGCTTCCCTTAATGCACCAGGTTCACGGAACTTCAATGACTCTTCCCACTCGAGCCACATTCTCTGTTGCTGAGACTTTTTAATAGCCCGAAAAAGCGCGTAATCTTCGAGCCAAAAACTTTCATGCTGACAAAAAGTCTCAAAATCATTGTTCAGATCTATATTTTTAGTGTGTTTGAATCTTTCGAATGCAATCGATAAAATACGATTTTTCCAGTCATATAAGAGTCCAAAGTCAACACGCCCTGAGGGAAAGTCAGGTTTATCATTGATCTCCTCTAAGGTAAGCAATCCATCCTCAACCAACAATTGCGGCGAAATTAGGTTTGTATTGCCAGCAAATGCTGAAAAACATTGGTATGGAGAGTCACCATAGCCCGTCGGACCTAATGGTAATACCTGCCAATAAGTTTGCCTTGTACTACTGAGAAAATCCACGAAATTATATGCCTCAGGTCCCAAGTCTCCGATGCCATATTCTGATGGCAACGAAGTGGGATGTAGCAAAATACCACTGGCTCTCGGAAATTTCATAATTTTAAAACCTTGTTTACCCCTGAAATTATCGTTTTAGAGTCTACAGCTTCAACGCCACCTAGATTTGTCTGATTATTCTGGAAGCAGGTTCCTCTCAATCAAACTCTAAAACAAGTCAAAAATACCAAAAAGAGAGAGTGAAAACCACTAAAAGGGAATATCTATAAAAAATCAGGGCATCTTAATTTTCTGATGCCCTGATTTCAGATTATTTAGAATTCCAATCGAAGCCCGAGTTGTATTTGCCGATTGGTGAAAGGTAATGTTGACCTGATAATCCCGAATCCGAAGTTGGGATTTGTATCATCTATGTTTGTGTTAGGCACTCCTAGTTGTGGAGTGTTGAAAAGGTTAAAGAACTCTGAGCGGAATTGTAGTTTGATATCCTCATAAATCCTGAAGTTTTTGGTAACTCCAAGATTGAATTGATAAGTCGAAGGTGAGCGCAAACCATTACGTTTCAGAGTGCCAAAACGGCCAGTTGGAGCCTCACGAAAAGCAGCCCTATTCAGGTAAGGCCCGCTCGTTGAGCCAGTATAAGGATCCCCTATCAAATCAACACGAACTCCATTTTTTCTTACATCAAATGGCTGTCCGCTCTGAGCACGGAAGATGCCAGTTATCTGCCATCCGCCAAGTATTGCATCCAATACAGGATTGATGTTTGAACCAAACAATTTCCCACGTCCAAACGGTATTTCATAGAAATACTCGAATGAAAACACATGCGGAAAGTCCACACGTGAGGTTGCAAATGGCTCTATGAAATTGATTCCTGTATCGGCTACAGCGTCAAAGGCTCCCTCACCATTATCCTTAGTTTTCGAATATGTGTAGGCAAGGCGATACTGAAGACCTCGCGTAAAGCGCCTCTCTACTTGAACCTGCAGAGAGTCGTATTGTGACTTACCATTGTCATCTCGAACATTAACTCGATTAATCAGTGGGAAGCACTTGCCACTTACAAGTGGCCTTGGACAAGGAACATTGGTGCCTGGTTCTACTATTCTACCATTCAGATTATAGTAGAGAGAAAGATTTCTACCACGCACACCTACGTAAGCTACGCTGATAGCAGTACTTTTAGTAAGTTGCTGCTGAAATTGGATGTTGAATTGCTGAACATTGGCAGTCTTATTATCTGGCAGAATCGCAAGTACGTCTACGTCGCGAGGGTTATTTAAATCAACACCTGAAACATCTCCCAATGGCAATGGCCCTGTAGCCAACCTTGAGTCATTCGAGTTGTTAGGTGCCCGACCTGAGAGTGCGATGCGTACACCATTTGTATAACTAAACACCGAAAATCCGCTGTAAGGAGGATTTTGGGCGAGTTGATTATCAATACCACCGCGATCAAGGAAGTAAAAGATTCCATAGCCGCCGCGTATTACAGACTTAGAATTACCAAAGATGTCATAGGCAAACCCTATACGCGGACTAAAATCGTTTTTGTCGGTCTTAACGAGAGAATCTCCGCTACCGCGTGCCACGATTAACCGACCAGTAGTTATATCGAAGTTCGCCTGTCTGCCATACATCTCCTTGGGATTCGTAAAATACTCATAACGAAGCCCTAGGTTTAAAACCAATTTGCTGCTTACTCTCCAGTCATCCTGAATGAAGAGAGCATTTTCCCAATTGCGGGTGCCGACTGTGCCAAAAGGCGGGCCTATCTGATAGTTACAAACAAATCCTATCAATAAATCTGCCTGCTCAAATCCCGTTGAAAAGGCGCCACCGCATTGAGTTGGATCACCATTTCCTATTAAGAAGAAGTATCCTTTACCTCGATTTGGACGATACAAGGCAACATCGCGACGTAAGAGCGTCCCACCAAATTTGATGGTGTGTGCTCCAACAGTATAACTGTAGCTATCTACGAGTTGATATGTATCTTGAGTAACTAAGTAAGGACCGAAGTCTCCAGTGTATTCAAGTTGCTGGTTATACCCTCCGATCAATGCACCACCACCAAGTTGTTTATCACGATTTGCATTCGGAATACCTAGGTTAGCCGAAAGCGGAACATCAAAAAATGGTGGAATATAACCATACTTGAGACGACTGGCCTGAACACGTAGTTCATTAAATGCCCTGCTAGTCACGGCTGTATTTAAACCTAAAACAACACCACGTGTGCGGGTTGGATTTGTTCCTGAGCCGAAACCTGCTGGCAGGCTAGGAAGTCTCGAAGTAGTAGTCTGATCGTAGCGTCCATAACTGACGCGGCCGAAGAGCTGATTTGTAGCGTTTAGGTTTGAATCAATTCTCGTGTCGAACGTGTTTGTGTTCGTAACCTGATTGCGAGTGGTGACGTAGTTATTTAGAAATCCTGGGCGATTTGGAAGTGGATAAGCTCTCAAGTAATTCAAAGCAACTGGATTTAGACGATTACCTGGTAGCAAGTCTAAACGATTGTAAGGAGTACCATTGCATTGAGGATCACCAGGCGTGTTGCAAATCTTAAGTCCAGTAAGCGGATCACGAAGTTGTATCGGTAACGCCGAGAAATTACCGTTACGAAACTCCGCAGTTGGTACTGTCGCGGTATCTTGAGAAAATGGCAGGAACTGCCTTAGCCCTTCATAGCTAACAAAAAAGAAAAGCTTGTCCTTGCCGTTGAAGATTCCTGGGCCACCATCACCGATATTGGGGAGAATTATAGGTCCTCCAAAAGTCCCACCAAACTGCCCACGGCGAAATAGTGGCGTTCTTCGCTGGTTCGCACGAGAGTCATAAAAAGTCGGACGAGCATCTAGGGCGCTATTCCTTATGAAAACAAAGGAACTACCGAAGAAATCATTTCTTCCAGACTTTGTGACGGAGTTTATTATGGCTCCGCCACCACGTCCAAATTCCGCAGGCGCCACACTAGTTTGAACACGAAATTCCTGAACTGCCTCCGCCGATGGGAAAACATTAATTGTGTTGACCAGAGATTCATTGTTATCAACACCATCGAGCAAAAAGTTGTTTGCTTGCGTTCTTTGACCACTGACTGAAAGCGCAGCACCGCCGGTGTTTCCATTGCGGTAGGTTTCAGCATTTCCTCCGGCACCAGTGGCAAATCCACCAGGCACACCTTGAGTTACTCCAGGCGTGAGACGAGCGAGTTCGAGAACATTACGGCCATTTAGCGGTAGATCAGTCGCTTCGCGTCCATCAATGACCTCACCGATTGCTGAGCTACCAGCCTCTACTAATGGAGCTTCTGCTGTAACAGTCACTGTTTCGCTGACTGGTCCCGCTTCAAGAGCAAAATTAAGAACAGCCGTTTGGGCAACCTCCAATCTTATTTCCTGTTGTACGGTCTTAAAATTATTTTGGGAAACGCTGACCCTATAGCGACCAGGTAGCAGCGACAATATCGAATAAAATCCCTCCTGGTTAGTCTGTACCTTAACCTCACGGTTAGTATCAAGATTCGTAACAGTAACGGTTGCTCCAGCAATAATAGCACCTGTTGTATCCGTGACTGTCCCTTGAATTCTTGCCGTTTCAGTCTGGGCAAAAACGGCTACAGCTAATAAAATCAACGTAACCGCATTCCGTAATATGAAAATCATTCTTCTACACATTTTTGATCCTCCTTTTGCTGCGATTATTTTTGTTAAGTTTTATTCCTTTTGCCTTGCTTTAAATGCTCTCTAAGCGAAGGGAAAATTAAACTCAAAGCTAATGAAAGTTATTAACTTTATAGAGGCACAATGACCTGAAATAGATACAAAATCTATTTATCAAACTAGATTCACCCAGTCCTAAATCAGAAAAATCAAAATCAAAGCAAAAAGCTATAGTTTGTTGTATAAACTAACAAAGTTTTAATTTATTTCATTTGGAAAGTCAAGCAAATTTTTCAGAATTTTTCAGAAATTTTTCAGTAAAAATTTCATGGTTTGTGAGATTGTTTTGATTAGCTAGTGTTCAACTAAGAGCCGGCTTAATCGAGCTAAAAAGTTGATACAGCTCACAGACAGATTGTTCTGTTCAGAAGATCTAATTTTAGAAACAATCGAGTAAACAAACTAATCTACAGGATCACAGCGGAACCCTACGAAAGCATAGTTTAAAGATGATTTCTTAATTTCGTTTCCTCGAGCAAAAAACCATGCAGATGATATATTTTGTCAAGATATAACTCTTTTAACCCGATGGTGCCCTTTAAAAACTCTCTCAGTCAAAACAGCTACACCTAGTTTATTAGCCTTTGTCGCTGTTATAGTCTTAGCTTGCACAAATGCAGACTGCAAATCCTAAAATCCGAAGCTTCGGATAATAAGCATCACTCGACATTGATTATCTCAAAGCTGGTTGTTATCTCAGCAGTGGGTCTGAGTGTTGCTGCTACGCTGCAGTACTTTTTGTCTGAAAGCTCAATAGCGCTTGCAACTGCTTTTTCTGATACATTTCTTCCCGTCACAACATGGTGAACATGGATTTTTGAAAATGATCTCGGATGATCAGCTCGTCTTTCCCCGGTTACTTCTATTCTATAGCCTTTCACTTCCTGCCTCTTTTTATGCAAGATTGAGACTACATCGATCGCAGAACAGGAGCCAACGGCCAACAAAACTAGTTGCATAGGCGTAGGATTCAAATTCTCTTTCAAGTCAGCTCCGATCATTATGCTTCCTTTTTCGGAAAATCGTCCTTCGAAGGTTTCATCCTTAAGATACTCCACACTTACTTTCATACTCTCTCCTCGATTGCGGTTTATCTCTCCTCTGGTGATACTTTGAGACGAAATAAAAAATAATGACAACTTAAGATTCTCTGATAAAATCAAAGTTGCGTCAAAAACTTACAAAGGAGAAACAAAATATGACAAAAAAGACTCTATTTGGCTTATTGACAGTGTTCTTTGCTTTGGTTTTTCAGCTTCAAGCGCAGCCACAGAGGGTTGATGAAAGAGAGGTCCGTAATATTCTCAATCAAATTAACGTAAAGCTTGACGATCTAAAATATAATATCGACTCTGAGACCAGACGAAGGCGAATCTCGCGTTCTGATGAAGATGCTTTACTTACGTCTTTCAATGATCTACAACGACAACTCAATGATTTCAGGGATAAACTTTATAAAAGACGTGATAGTCAATATGACGTCTCGAATTTACTTAATTCTGCTAAAAACTTCGATGAAAATCTGATGAGGATTCGCCCAAGCTTCGCGATTCAGAGAGATTGGGATAGCACGAAAGATCTATTCAATAGACTTGCTAATATTTACGGAGTCCAATGGGACTGGAAAGCAGAACCGAGCACGCTACGCTACAATTCTAGCCTAACAGGCACTTATTCACTAGACAACTCCCGCAGCGATGACGTCGGAGAAATCGCTGAACGTGCCGTCAGCAATAGCAATGTACAGGATCGAGAAGCAGCAAAAAGAGATATAGAGATACTGTTAGAACCACCACAAAATATCGCAATACAAATAGGGCGAAGTGCGAAAGTTACTCTCGAATCTTCCCTTGCCCCACAGATAACCATTACTGCTGATGGCATAGAGCGCACTGAAACACTACCTGATGGCAGGATGGCTAGAATAAGAGCTACACTGAGAGGACAACAAGAACTCACAATTACTAACATAGGAGATGATAACGACTACAGAGTTACTTTCCTGATAACTGATGGCGGAAGAACTCTTCGAGTTACCAGAAGCGCAACAGTCGGTTACCTTGGACAAACATTAACTGCCGATAGTTACTACACTAAAACTGATTCCGTGGCTAGATTTGGCATCTACAACTCTTCGAATCAAAGTTCTACCAACGCTAACCAAAATAAAAGATTCATCGTTCCAAACGGCATCATCCTAACCGGAACATTAGAAAATGACATATCTACCAAAAACTCCAAAAACTATGATCGCTTTACAATGACTGTAGTCTCCCCGACTGAGTTTCGCGGCGCAGTCATTCAGGGATACTTGTCCGGAGTAAGCCGATCAGGAAGAGTTAGCGGAAGGCCACAAATTACCTTCAACTTTGAGACAATCAGAATGCCCAATGGTGAAACTCATGATTTTAGAGGCGTCGTGATGGCTGTAACCGACACTGAAGGCAAAACAATAAGAATCGATAATGAAGGCGCTGTTAAAGGCGATAGCCAAACTAAAGAAACAGTTAAGCGAGGAGCCATAGGCTCAGCCGTCGGAGCACTAATAGGTGCTATCGCGGGCGGTGCAAAGGGTGCAGCCATCGGAGCTATAATTGGTGGTTCAGCCGGAGCAGGATCTGTCGTCGTCCAGGGCAAGGATGACCTCGATCTTAAAGCAGGCTCATCGATAATGGTTCAAGCTACAACTCCATCATCTCAACGTTGAAATAAATCTCTTAAATCCTAAGTTACTCAATCAGAGCTAAGGGCCTTCCTCAAGCCTTTAGCTCTTCATAAATCAAAAAACTGATCAGTTTTAGCATCTGATCGAGATTTTAAAAAGATAGCATCCATGCAACCACCCCTAACAATCATTCAGCAGCTCGATCCTACTACTATTATAAAACACCCAAAATACACGTGAATTCGTTCTTCAATCTTGTTTCCTTTTATTGACTCACCCTCATCATCAAAACGCGTAAAGAGGGCTCTCCATAGATATTATTTATCTTCTTGCACGCCTTTGCGACCAAATGCTAAGATAATTCAAAAATGGCGCAGCAGGTGAAAAGTAAGTCTAGCGCAAAAACGTCAACAGCAATCCTGGGCTTTGAGTCGAAGCTCTGGGCGGTAGCCGACGCGCTGTATTGCAGGTTCGTCGCATCCATCAGCTACCGGACACAAGGGAAATTGCAATGAATCCTGGCTCAATTGTTCGCTGCCGCAATCGCGAGTGGGTCCTTTTGCCCGCTGAGACAGATGATGTTTGGGTGCTCCGGCCCCTTGCCGGTACAGGAGATGACGCAGTCAAAATCCACAAAGGGCTGAGTAACCTCGCAGGCTACGACCTCCCGTTCGAGCGCGTCACGCCGGCTTCGTTTCCGCTGCCCACACCCGACGACGTCGCCGATGCCGCCAGCGCGCATCTGCTCTGGCAGGCGGCACGTCTGACGCTACGGGAGGGTGCCACCCCGTTCCGCTCGCTCGGCCGCATCTCGATTCGCCCGCGCACCTATCAGTTTGTGCCGCTGCTCATGGCACTGATGCTCGACCCGGTGCAGCCGTTTACCGCCGATGGGAATCGCCCGGCGACGATGGCCGCAATCGATTCCGGGCGCCGGCGGGCGCCGGTCCTCACC
>CAZALE010000015.1:0-841 GCA_964486055.1 uncultured Blastocatellaceae bacterium | reverse complement strand
CTCCCCTTCAACCCGCTCGCCCTCCAGCAGCGCCAGAAGCGAGCGGCCCGCTATGGCCAGGCGGGCAGGCGGCTCAAGGCGGTGCGGTTTTTGAGGCAGGACAATCCAGGAAACGGCGTGGCGATCGAAGTGCTGCTCGACAAGGCGGGGGAGAACCGCCGCGCGCTGGGCACGTGTGTGCCCATGCCCGAGCACCCAGGAGCCCTGCGTCACGGCAGTGGCACGGCATCGCCGCGGCCCCACGCTCAAGGTGCGCCCATCCCGTCGAACATTCCGGCACATCGAGGGTGGGGGCCGCCTGTCGCCGTGCGTGGGCTTTCGTCCGCCACCCATCGGATCTACGAACACCGCGGCACACCTGGCGTAACCCTCTGCCAGCGCCCTTATTACGAACATATCATCCGCGCGGAAAAATCCCTGACAGGCATTCGTGAATACATGCTGACCGATCCCGGGCGCTGGCATCTGGATCAAGACCATTCCAACCGCACCGGGAGGGACGCTGCGTGGGGTTCTTGGTTTGCACCGGCGGGTGCAGGGGGCCGTGGTCGTGACGATCTAGCAGCGCACGCCGTGCGCCGCGAAGGAGACCGCCGATGACGAAGGACTACACTCTCAAGGCGCTCACCGAGCTGTGGACTGGCGATGCCGATCGCGAGCCCGACCGGACGATAACCACCGGCCTGCTCGGCTCCATCCGCTGGTGGTTCGAGGTGCTGGTCCGCGGCCTAGGTGGCTCGGCCTGCGACCCGACCAGGCACCAGTGCGAAGGCGACCGGCACTGCGTCGTCTGCGAGTTCTTCGGCTGCACCGGATGGGCACGAAAGTTTCGCTTCGAGGT
>CAZALE010000014.1:10616-26623 GCA_964486055.1 uncultured Blastocatellaceae bacterium | reverse complement strand
ATATAAACAAATGAAAAATAACTCTTTTAGCCCGAGTACTTTCTAATCACCACTAATAAAGGCAACTTTACAGAAGCACTAAAAATTATAAGGCTCGGAACAGTAACCGAGCCTTTAAGACGATTCCGAGGAGTTTGTTTTTAATTGCGGATATGCGCAAATTTTTCCATGAATTTTTACTTTATATTCATCGGCTTAAACTTATACTCCTTGGGTGGCTCTGCACCTAAAAGATATCTAGCGAAATAATCCCAGCGTCTGCGCATCATGTAAAAGTTATCCTGGCCATAGCCGTGTCGAGCATTTGGGAAGATTATCAGATCAAAATCCTTATTAGCTTTTATCAAGGCATCAACCACCAAATAAGTATTGTAGGGAGGAACATTATCATCCATGCCTCCATGCGCTAGTAGAAGTTTACCTTTTAGATTCTTCGCATAAACTTGATTAGCTTGGTCATCGTAGTTTGTTTTTCCGGTTTTCTCATCCTTAATCATGAGTCCTATATATCTTTCACCCCAATCGTCCTCATAATTTCTGTTGTCGTGGTTACCTGACTGTGCCACTCCAACCTTATAAAATTCAGGATATCGAAACATAGCTGCTGCAGTGGCGAATCCGCCACCAGAGTGTCCCCAAATCCCTACTCTTTCTAAATCTATGAAGGGATAAAGTTCTGCCAATTGCTTGATGCCAGAGATTTGATCTGGTATTGTGTTATCTGCCATATTACCGTAACATGCATCATGGAAAGATTTTGACCTTCCTGGATTACATGTTCCATCGATGACGATAACCACAAAACCTAATTCAGCCACTGCCTGATGATCCTGCCGAGCCGGCAAAAATGAGCGACTACCAACGCCACCACCCTGAGGACCAGGATAAATGTAATTTATGACAGGATATTTTTTAGTAGTGTCTAAATTAGTCGGTGTGAACATTAAACCGTATAAGTCCCATCTACCATCTCTCGATTTGACTTTTATCGGAGTTGGAGGTTTCCAGCCAGCTTCTATCAGCTTAGAAATATCCGCCTGCTCTAACTTCAAAATCAACTTGCCTTGCATATCTCTCAAGACTGAGACTGGTGGGGTCTCGGGTCTTGAGTAGTTATCAACAAAATAGGTCCCATCAGGCGAGATATGGATTTGATGATTAGCATCCTCGGGAGTTAAAAGTTTCAGTCCGCTTCCATCGAAATTGACTTTGTAAAAATGGGAAAAGTATGGATCTCTACCTTTCTCTCGTCCATTTGCTTCAAAGAATATGATCCTCGCTTTTTCATCTACTCTTAAAATCCGCGTTACAACCCAATCGCCTTTTGTGATTTGGTTTTTCAACTTTCCAGTTGAAAGATCATACAAATACAGATGTCCCCAATCATCTCGCTCTGAGTACCATATGAATTCATTTGACTCGGGCAGATACCGCCAGTTAGCTTCACCTTGTCCCGATTCGTATTGAGTTGAAACTATTTCTTCATATATCGTCTTAACTTCACCAGTTTCTGCATCAGCAACTCTTAATGTTGCTCTTTTATGATCTCTCGAAGAAGAAATGAAAGCCAAAGTTTTCCCGTCCTTGCTCCACTGAACATCCGTAAAGTCTCCGTCACAAGCAATGTCATCGCATAATGTTGAACGCCTATCATCAGGTGGCATTTTCAATCTAATAACTCTGCCTGTCTCAACATCAATTATGACTCTATGAATTTTTATTATCTCCTTGTCTTGCGGCAGAGGATATTTCCATGCCTCTAGTTTCGGCGCCCCTACATTCGTAGTAACAAGATACATCTCGCTGACATGCCGCTGATCTTGTTGGTAAGTTGCTATCTTCTTAGAGTCTGGCGACCATAAAAGGATTGGGCGATCACTTTTCCGCCATCCAGCATTATCGGTTGCATAGCCGAAGTCTTTTATACCGTCAGTCGTCAGTTGCTTTTCTTGATTGGTCTGTAGATCTCTAATCCATAGATTCCAGTCTCTGATGAAAACCGCCTTTTTACCATCAGGAGATATTGATTCATTAGGGTCTCTCTGCTCTGATGCTGCAGTACTCACCAACGCAGATAATTCTTTAGAAACTTTTCGCGAGCCATCAGATGGATCAATCAATACGTACTCAATGCCTGCGGGTGTAAGCACTTGATACCAAAATCTTCCATCTGCAAGCCAATTGGGCCTGACGCCAGCTCTGTAGACAAGTGAGTTGACATTGTAACCAAGCCATCTCTCAGCCCTCGCGTAATCCTCGGCTGTTAAGCTCTTAACTTCATACTTCGTTTGAGCCATGAAGCTCAGTGATAAAAGCAATACAAAAAACATGACCTTTCTCATCTTAAATTCTCCGATGCTTATTCTTCGGACCTAGAATTCAAGCTAAAACAAAATTCAAACAATTGCAAAATCACAAAACTTAAGGGCTGAAATTTCCGTCTAACAGCAAAAATTTCTATAATTTTCTTTTGCTACGCAAAGCAAGGAGTTTTAGAAACGATGAGCACAGAAGTAGTAATGCCGCAGATGGGTGAATCAATAGCCGAAGGTACCGTCTCAAAATGGCTTAAGAAAGTAGGCGAAAAAGTTGAGAAGGATGAACCGATACTCGAGATCTCGACTGACAAAGTTGATGCTGAAGTTCCAGCTCCAGCATCAGGGGTCATTCTAGAAATCAAAGTCAAGGAAGGAGAAACCGTCCCAGTAGGCACAGTTGTCGCAGTGATTGGGGAAGCTTCACAGGCAGCTCAGACATCAACACCACAATCAGAGAAGGAAGCGACTAGTTCACAAATCATGACTCCCATGAAGGACTCCACCGAAGTTGTTGAATCAGCATCAGCTCCTATTGAAACCGTAGTCTCTCCTCAGACAGCCGCTGCGGTAAACGAAGTAGTAATGCCGCAGATGGGTGAATCAATAGCCGAAGGTACCGTCTCAAAATGGCTTAAGAAAGTAGGCGAAAAAGTTGAGAAGGATGAACCGATACTCGAGATCTCGACTGATAAAGTTGATGCTGAAGTCCCGGCTCCAGCGTCAGGAGTCATTCTAGAGATCAAAGTCAAGGAAGGAGAAACCGTCCCCGTAGGCACAGTCGTAGCTGTGATTGGAAAAGAAGCTTCAGCAATCTCTGATCTACCTTCACAAACAACCAAATCGCATACACCAGAATCCACACCGCAATCAGCTCAGGCACAAACCCAAACAGTGAAAGAAGTGCCCGCAGCTGCTCAAACCTCAGAAAAATCTATCGCTACAACCCAAGAGAATGGGAAACAATTAACGCTCGATGAGTTAAGAAGAAAGAAATCCTCTCCTTTAGTTCGGAGCATAGCTAAGAAACACGGCATTGATATTTCTAAGATTCAAGGTACCGGCATTAGCGGTAGAGTAACAAAGAAAGACATCTTAGCATACATAGAATCAGGAGCAGCCTTCAAACCTCAAGATTTGATGAAATCAGCCGAAACGCCAACGACTACAGCAAGTCCAGTTTCAGAGATAAAACCACAACCAGCGTCTCAAACAACGAAGCCCGAGTACACGCCACCAGTCATCACTGCGTCAGTTGGCGACAGAGTAGAACCAATGTCCGTGATGCGAAAGAAAATAGCAGAACATATGGTATTTTCTAAACGGACTTCAGCACATGTCACTACTGTCTATGAAATTGACATGACTAATGTGGCTAAGTTTCGTGAGAAACATAAAGACGAATTTTACGCTAGATATGGGACAAAGCTAACCTACATGCCATTCATCTTCCAGGCCGTAACTCAAGGCTTGCGAAAGTTCCCGGTAATCAATGCTCAAGTTTCAGGAGATCAGATAATCTACAAAGGTGATATAAATTTAGGCATGGCCGTAGCCCTTGACTGGGGATTAATCGTTCCAGTCATCAAGAAGGCAGATACTCTATCCCTAGCAGGTCTAGCAATAACCGCAAATGATCTGGCAGACAGAGCAAGAGCTAAAAAACTTACGCCCGATGAGGTTCAGGGCGGCACATTTACCGTAACTAATCCAGGCGTTTTCGGCGGGCTGTTTGGAACACCTATAATCAATCAACCTCAAGTCGCGATCCTATGTGTCGGTGTAATCGAGAAACGTCCGAAGGTCATAACAACACCTGAAGGTGATGATTTAATCGCGATTCGCCACATGGCTTATTTCGCCTTGACATATGATCATCGAATAATCGACGGAGCCGACGCAGAAAAATTCTTATCCTTTATAAAGCAATATCTGGAGAATACTAAATTCAGTTTATGATAAAAAGCTAACTCTAAGCAGCGATCGAACAAAACCGTAGCCATGCACATTGCGAAATAACAGGGGAAAAGCCTTAATTACGCTTTAAAAACGAAGACAAATTATTGAGTTATCCAAACACTTTTGGAACATCACGAGCTAGCATTACTCCCCTGCAAATAGCTTGCAGGCTTTTATACAGTCTAGATGGATAAATGATGTTATATATTGATTGAGAGGCTTTTAGATTGACTTCACCGCGAGCCTTAGTATAGTTTAAATAACTCATAATCACACTGCTCTGCATATGTCGCATCGTGTTCACTTGACGTTTTCGTCATCGAGTTTATAATTATTTTTTGGTTGGCTGGGTAGCTCAACTGGTTAGAGCGTGGGATTCATAACCCCAAGGTTGGGAGTTCGAGTCTCCCCCCCGCCACCAAATTTTTTAAGCCCTCCGAGTATCAATGCCAATAATTAGGAAGCGAGAGATAGAAAATCTAGAACAGCTAACCGCAGAGGAATTAGCAGATATAATTAAACGCTTGCCGCTTTCAAGACAGATGCTTGAAGCACTGTTTGAATACATCGAGAATAGACTGAAGGAAAATCCTTGCAATCATAATCTTAGTTATTCACTCCAATTCGTCCTGAAAAATAAACTAGATCTTGCTAGAGTGACATCTTGGCTGAATTCAAATGGGGCATATTGTGACTGCAAAGTAATTGATTACATTGCAACCGAATGGAGAAAAGTGTTCGACAAAAGTCGCCATGAATAACTTGGCGTATTTTAGAAAATCTTGTATAAAAGCCTATTACGTCTATGAGTGAGAGAGAATTTTCTGGAAAATCAGCAATCGTAACTGGCGGTACTCGTGGTATTGGAAAAGCAATAGTCTTAGAATTAGCTACACGCGGAGCAAACATCGCGTTTAACTATGCAAAGAGCGTTGAGGAGGCTCAGCAACTCAAGGCTACGATAGAATCGCTCGGAGTAAAATGTTTCACAGCCCAGTGCGACGTCGCTAACACCGATGCAGCTGCAGAATTTGTCAAACAAGCTACTACAGAATTCGGTACTATCAACTTTTTGGTCAATAATGCCGGGATAACAAAGGATCAGCTGATTTTAAGAATGAAGGAAGAAGATTGGGACTCGGTAATTGACACAAATTTAAAAGGCGCTTGGAATTTTTCTAAAGCTGTCCTACGTCCTATGATGCGCAATGATGATGGCGGCTCGATTTTAAATATCTCTTCGATCTCTGGTATTGTGGGCATGATAGGACAGACCAACTATTCCGCCTCAAAAGCCGGCATGATAGGTTTAACAAAAGCCCTGGCAAAAGAGGTTGCAAGTAGAAAAATCACCGTAAATGCACTCGCGCTAGGACTAATAGAGACAGATATGTCATCTCAGATGAATCAGGATTACCGAGAGAAAATAATCTCACAGATACCGCTGGGAAGACTTGGAACAGTAGAAGAGGTAGCCAAGATAGCATGTTTTTTACTTTCAGAGGCTGCCAGATATATCACCGGGCAAGTAATACAAGCCGATGGCGGCCTTGCAATGTAGGCAAGCTTAAACATTAACATATGCCAATTGAATATAAAGATGACAATCAATCGAACACACCTGTAGGTGATGAACCGTCATTAACACTCGAGCAATATGTAGCAGAACGCAAGAAAGAAATAAGAAAACTAGCCTGGCGCAGTACTTTACTCGGTTCGGTAATTTTGCTTTTCAACCTACTATTAATTTTCGTGCTAATAACATTCTCAGAAACCACCGGGTTATCATGGAAAGATTTTTTTCCTCTTTTATTCAGGAACATCTTTTTCATTCTAGGCTTATTCTTTATCCTCGCAGGATTATTAGGATTTTACGAAGCTAAACGAGTCAACATTGATGATTTTACTCTGACACCTGAGGCTTACAACTTCTTAAGTCAGATCGAGAGAATAAAACCAATCTATACTTACATAATCCTTACATGCATTTTGGGCGTATTTTTCTTTCAGCTTTCTGATCTGGTTGATAAAGAGGGGAATTTTAGATCTCTTTTTGTTGCCGGACTCGTAAAACAAGCCGTCATAGAAAGGCATGAATATTGGCGATTCCTAACCTCAGCATTTCTGCATGGTGGCTTACTACATATTTATTTCAACTCTCAGGCTCTCTATGGCTTTGCGAGTCTGATAGAAGGATTTTCAAATAGCGCCAGACTAGCTATTGTTTTTTTATTATCAATTCTTGGTGGGGCAATAATGAGCACGGTATTCCTGCCTGAGGGTATATCGGTTGGGGCCTCGGGTGGAATAATGGGACTCGTTGGCTATTTAGCTATTTATGGATTCAGGAGAAAGCATCACCTGCCACCAAATTTTCTCAGAAATATAATAATTAACATCTTATTCGTGATAGCTTTCGGACTAGTGGCGTACAAAATCATAGACAATTTCGCTCATATAGGAGGATTCATAGTTGGATTTATTTATGGGCTATTGACCATTCCCAGAAATCTCTCAGATGATCCAAGAAAGGTAAGTCCTATAACTGAAGCCATGGGCATGATAGCTATGGGTGTCTTAGTCTTCTTCGCAATACTTACTGTTTTATTAATCACGGATTACGTGAGGTTTTAGGTGAAAGTCAGAAGTATGGGAAGAGTTCGTGTACACCAACACGTGAATCCATTATCGGATCGTTACCTCTTTATCTCCCCACCGCTTGATCTTAAGAAATTATTTAAAGATCCAGATTTACCCGTTCATCTAGACATAGGTTCTGCAAGAGGCAGGTTTTTACTATCGATGGCAGAACTCGAACCTAACAAAAATTATCTGGGATTAGAAATTCGTCAAGCTTTAGTCATAGAGGCTAATCGAATAGCTAAGGAACGAGGCCTAACCAATCTTCATTATGAATTTACGAATGTGATGGTATCACTTAAAAGTTTATTACAGGATTTTCCGAAAGACATTTTGCAAACCATCACCATTCACTTTCCAGATCCGTGGTTTAAAAAACGCCATGCTAAAAGACGCATGATCACAGATGAGACGGCTGCAATCTTAGCAGAGCGCCTCGCTATCGATGGTAAGATCTTTTTTCAGACTGATGTCGAATTCTTAGCGGAAGAAATGTTAGAAAAATTCAGGAAGATAGATTATTTAGAGTACATCGAAGTTACCGAAAGTCCTTTCCCAGTCAAAACAGAAAGAGAAAAAGCCGTAGAGCTAAAAGACAGAAAAATATACAGAGCGCTTTTTATTAAAAGGGGCTGATATGAGGATTTTAATAACAGGTGCTAACGGGATGCTAGCACGCGCCACTATATTTCATTGCTTGGAACAAGGCGATGAGATAATCGCTTTAACTAGACAACAACTCGATATATCCAATCGCACGCAAGTTATTTCAGCATTCGAAAGTTACAAACCAGAAGCAGTTATAAACTGCGCTGCTTATACAGATGTCGATGGTAGTGAAACTAATACTGAAAGATGTTTTGCCGCAAACGCATTAGGCGTCGAAAATCTGGCTCTCGCAGCAAGAAAATTTGATGCGCTTTTTGTTACAGTCTCAACTGATTATGTCTTCGATGGAACAAAAGACGGATTTTACACGCAGCGCGATACCCCTAATCCGCAGAGTGTCTACGGAAAAGCCAAGCTAGAAGGTGAGATTCGCGCACGCAATACATATGCACGTTCAATAATCGTTCGCTCAGGCTGGATATATGGCGAAGGTGGTAACAACTTTCTGAGCAAAGCTTACGATTTACTTAAAACAGGTAACCCCATCAACGCCATTGCCGATTCATTTGGAACTCCTACTTTCGCAGAAGACCTCGCAGCTAGGTTACGCCAGCTCCTAGATTTGGATCTCCCATTAACCTTTCATGTCACAAATTCAGGTGAGGGTGCAAGCTACGCCGATTTCTGTAGAAAAATCTGTCAAATAAATCAATGGGACTTAAACTTAGTAAAAGAGATCAGTTCAACAAGCCTTAATCGTCCAGCTCCAAGGCCTAAAAATTCAAAGCTTGCCTGTCTATTCACTGAAAAGCTTGGCCTTGAACCACTGCAAAACTGGGAAATCGCACTGCAAAAATTCATCCAGCGAAAAAAACAACAAAAGCTCAGCTCTTAATGCTCGATCTTGTTTTGAGAAATAGTTGATTGGTTATATATTTTATTTGCGTTAAATCAATCAGTAAAAAGGGTTTTAGCGGGAGGGTAAGAATGTCCGTAGATGTTCAGGCGCAAATCTTTATAGCTGCTCCCAGAGCTAAGGTTGCAGAGTTTATGTTCGATCCTAAGTGTGACAAACTTTGGATCGGCGGACTCGTAAATGTTTTTCCCTTAACCCCTGGGAAATTAAAAAAAGGCTCTAGGGTTGAGCGAATAGGAGATTTCATGAATAGACGATTCACCAGCACCATCGTAGTCATTTCAGATGAACCAGATAAAACCTTAGAGCTATCCGCCGATGAACCATTCGAGATGAAAATCAAATACGAACTCGAGGACTCTGAGGGCGGAACACTCGTGAAAATAAGAATTCAAAGTGTAGGAGATATCCCATTTAAAACTTCTGCTACCCTCCTTTCGAAAACCTTATTAGAAAATCTCAACCGTGACTTAAAAACACTAAAAAAGAGATTAGAGCAAGCAACTACCTAAGTGCCGTTTCACTTAAAAATACGAGTAGAAACATCAAATGCTAGGTCATCAGAAAAAATTATTTGCATTCCTGCAGCCGTGTGGTAAAGCGACTCCCCTGTCTTTAAAATACAAATCTTCAAACAAAACTATTCCTCATTTTATTCTGATAGGCTCCTTGTAGCCTGCTAGACTTGATAGCAGATGGAGCTTTATGGATGCTGCTGTGACTCCGACACCGGCACCAACTGCTCCAAAGCGTGAACCTGATAGAACTGTTTTTGCAGCATCAACCAATGCTTTTGGGGCTATCGGTACATGTACTACTTTCCCTATTTTCTTTGTAACACCAAAGTCTATTGCATCTACGACATCCAGTATTTCCCCGGGCACTACGTAGTGAGTTATATATACCTGGTTAGGCTTAAAACTAGATCCTAGATCTTTGCTCTTGATCTTAAGTGAAGCTGAATTTATCGTGGCTGCAGGAATACAAAAGTTTAATGCTACCCAACTGGCTAACCCACCACCCAAAGAGTGACCTACCACAAAATCAAGTTGTTGCTTGTAAACTTTTGCTACAGTGAGAGCGGTTTTATATTGTGGGGATGATTTTGGACCACTGAAATGCTGTTTTAGATTGCTCTTCCAATCATTTATACTTGTAAAATCGGTACCGGAAAAAGCTAGAACATTCGCATAACCACTAGCATAAATTGCCCTAAAACCGTTAGAATGCTCCTCTACTGCAATTACATTCCAAATATTATCCGGATGACTACCTTTCCACTTGGTTCCCGCTTTAGCACCAGTATCTTTATAAGCCAACGCGCACAAAGTTATCACATCAAGATAGTTTAATGATCTTCCCTTATTTGAAATGGCAGGCGGAACGGCAATCGACATACTCACCTCCAAATCTTCTGAGTCTTTCAGCAAACAATCGACGGGAAAATCTTAGACTTTTTGTCGAAAAATTCTCTCAACCTCAATTATTCTGTTTTTAACCGGTGAGGAGAGAACAATCGAGGTTGTAGTGATTCCATAGGGGGTAAATCTATCAATGAGCTCTTGAAGATGTTCGACGCTGGAAACTGCTACCTTCATTATGAAAGAGTCATTTCCAGTGCCCCGATGACATTCCAATACCTCATGAGATGCCTGAGCTACCTCGATTATGTGTGAGTAATCAACACCTGTAATACTCATGCGTATAAATGCGGTGATTCCTAGCCCTATCTTAGATGTATCTATTTCAGCTCTATAGCCTATTATTACCTCAGCATCTTCCAGCTTACGCACTCTCTCAATTACTGCAGAGGTTGTCAACCCAACCCTTCTACCGAGTTCAGCAAAACTGATTCTGGCGTTTTGCTGGAGCTCTTTGAGAATTTTGTAGTCTATTTTATCCATTTTGATTCTTAGACTGATCTGATTTTCAAGATCATTTAGTCTTTAAACTCTAGCTCTCTTATTATCTCCTGCATATATTTTCTACCCAGTTCGACATCCTCCGCAGGCAAAGAGACAGCGCCTACGACTGCATGACCACCCCCACCATATCTTTCACAGATCTCGGCAATATTATGACGGCGAGGGCGTGGAGCCCATGGGTTAGAACCTACTGAGATCTTGGTTCGTGAGGGACTTTTGACCAAACTAACTGTATAGGTTGCCTCTGGATAGAGATAATAAGGGATGAATTTATTGTAGCCATCAATGCCATCATCAACTAAGTCGAAACTTACGACACCTTTGGCATAATTAGCCTTTTTTCTGATTAACTCTAAAGTTTGAAGATGTCTATCCAGGATTGGCTTTAATTTCTCTTGAATTTCATCCTCTGCAACAATCTGCTCAATTGATTTATGAGTTAATTTCTTTATTATCTTTTCGATGAATAAAGGATCTTTTTCACTCTCGATTACCTGCATTAATTTAAGAGCTGGCTCTTTTAACTCCACACATTGAGCAGGCGATTCGTAAAATGCTCCATCAATTATGTGTGCCCACTTTATAAGTTCCTCAAGGGATTTGTCCTCAAAACCAAATTTCTCTTTAGCTACCTTAGCAATCAATTCACAGCACGATTTACTTTCGGTATCTAAAAATTTTTTGCCGCTGGTATCTCGGAGAAAGT
This sequence comes from uncultured Blastocatellaceae bacterium, assembly GCA_964486055.1. GTDB lineage: Bacteria > Acidobacteriota > Blastocatellia > Pyrinomonadales > Pyrinomonadaceae > J014. Next base: position 15,553 of record CAZALE010000014.1, on the reverse strand, counting down.
GTTGCCTATCAGCTTCTGATAAAAATGCAGATTGATGGTGATCGAACCACCATGTAACGCGCTCATCTGCACAATACTTAAAATCTACAATTGCATTTTCACCATCATTCGATAAAGCATGAAAATCAAATGCGTTATTTGGTCTATGTACCATCGGATAGTACTCGATACCATTTGCGCCAGGATTTATCACCTGTTGATAAAATTTAGTGAAAACCGCAGCTGAGGCTACTCCATCAAAGCAATTTCCATGATACAGAATACGTAACTTCATAATCACAAAACATTCTAGGTTAATGCCCAGATGGCTTTTGGTCAAGGGGATAAAAGCAATGCTTTACAAATTTGAAACCTTATCCAGAATCTGAATTGCGTTTAATTATTGAATATCGCTGAATTCGCCTATGCTAATTGACTTAGAGTAAGCCTGTGATATTGTTATATTTTGACTGCGAAAATTTCGGTTTTTGTGAATCTCAAGAAAGGACATAACCAAATGAAAACCGTATATCCGGAAATTGAACCATTTGATGCTGGGATGCTACAAGTTTCTGATATTCACACCATCTACTATGAGAGAGTAGGAACACCGAATGGTATACCTGTAGTTTTCTTACATGGAGGTCCTGGTGGCGGATTAATACCACTTTATAGACAATTTTTCGATCCATCTGCCTTTCACGTTATCTTATTCGACCAGAGAGGCTCGGGACGCTCCATACCTCATGCGGAACTACGTGAGAATACAACATGGGATCTAATCTCTGATATCGAAACATTGAGAAAAAAATTCGAAATAGATAAATGGTATGTTTTTGGTGGATCTTGGGGAAGCACTTTGAGTCTCGCCTATGCTATAAATCACCCAGAGAGAGTTCTAGGATTAATTCTCAGAGGAATTTTCTTGACTAGGCGAAAAGAATTGTTGTGGTTTTATCAATACGGAGCAAGTGAAATCTTTCCTGATTTTTGGGAACGTTATCGAGATGAAATCCCTGAAGAAGAAAGACACGATTTTATATCTGCTTATTACAAGAGACTGACAAGCTCAGACGAGAAGATACGATTGAGGGCAGCTAGAGCCTGGAGCGTTTGGGAGGGAGCTACATCAAAGCTCCTGCCTGATAAAAATCTAATAGAACACTGGGAAAATGAACACGAAGCACTGCAGTTAGCACGCATTGAATGCCACTATTTTATCAATAACTGCTTTTTTCCCAGCGATAACTACATTCTGGAAAACGTCGAAAAAATTCGCCACATTCCGACGGTAATAGTCCAGGGTAGATATGATATTGTTTGTCCGATGGTCTCTGCCTGGGAACTCCACAAAGCGTTTCCTGAAGCTGAATTCATAGTTATTCCAGATGCAGGACATTCAATTTCTGAACCTGGCATAACTTCAGCCCTGGTAGACACCATGGATAAAATACGAGATAGACATATGGTTAAAAGATGAAATGCTCAAGCTTTTTAAGCTAAAATAAATTCGTAGTTACTTAAAAAATCCAATGGAATTTTAAACAAGTATGAATCTTGGAACAACAGAGATAATTTTAATAGTAGCTGTTTTATTTTTGCTTTTTGGGGCGAGTCGGCTGCCACAACTAGCCAAGGCTTTAGGTCAGTCTAGAAAGGCCTTTAGAGAAGGCATGCGCGAAGCTGAAGAGGAAGAACGCCGTGAAGAAGAGCAAAGAAGATTACAAGAGGCAACAAAGGTCTCGACATTGGGACCTTCCGCGCTCTCTCAGATCGACAACGAAACACTCCTAGAAGAACTTAAACGCCGCTCCCAGCAAAAACAACAGTAGAGGTTGCTACATCAAGTGAGCTGAAAACCATCATCAAGGTCTAGCTGGCTGTGTGAGTCTATACTACTTGTAAGTTGTAGACCTTAAGATCATTAAAACCAAATAAAGTCAGAGCCTGAGCATTCTAGCTTGCTTTATATTCGAGTCGAAACGACAAAGAACTTAAACCTAAAATCCATGAAATCATTTTTGAAGATCCATTTGTAATTCTTGAGATGCTCTTTTTACTGATATCTGTCTTATCTCTAGTTTCGCATCTTGATTCGTCAACGCCTTCAATGGCCTACCATTGATCGTCAATACAATATCATCAATCTTTAAGCCAAGTTTCTCAGCTATGCTATTAACTTTGACTGAATGCACCCTGAAACCATTCGTCTCAAATTCTCCTTCAATCCCAATTTGACGAAGCGTCTGAGCTATAAACGAATCCGTTTTCCTCAGCCTACTATCACTAACAGCATCATTAACAGGAGTTTTTAGCGGGGAAAATCCTTTAAGATTCTCAACTGCTGATGGAGAGATTGAATGTTCCGTAACTTCATACTTCCTTCGATTCACGGAGGTGTAGGTGGAATTAATACGTTTGGTAGTTTTGGGTGTTTTATTAACGTTCCTAGCATCTGGAGATCTCTTTTCAGCCATCGATTCATCGATTGATTGACTATCTCTGACTGCCTCAAGGGCATCTTCATATCTTTCTGGAACAGTGCTAGTGAGTTCACCCGTTTTACTGAAAGAACCAAGCCCAAGAGGTTCATCTCTTCTCACCGTAGAAACTAAATGATAAAAAAAGATGGTAGTGACAAGAACAATCAGAAAACCTATCGCAGTATAAGCAAACCAAGAAAGGGTGGATCTACTCGATTTGCTCAATTTAACCTGAGAAACTCTGGCCTTTAACCGGAAATCAAAGTTAGCCGGAGCAGTAACTTTCTCCAATTGACTTAGAATTTGGCTTATTTGCTTCTCTTCGAAGTCCTTAAAATCATTAACTTTCATCTAAATAACCCCGTAATTTCTCTTTCAATAGTTTTCTACCACGTGAGATTCGAGATTTTATTGTGCCGATCCTGAGCTTGAGTATCTCAGCTATCTCTTGATACGGCAATCCCTCTATGTCACATAGAATCAATGGTAAACGATATTTTTCTGGTAATGAAGATAACGCTACGGCTATCCTCTTTTGTCGCTCTTTTTCAAGCAACTCGCGATCAGCCAAAGGGTTTTTGTCCTCTAGCTCAAAATCTTTGTCCTCGTCATTACCCTGAAAAACGCTCGTTAAAGAGAATAATCGCCATCTCTTTCGCTTTCTCAATTCACTTATTGCCAGATTAGTAGCTATGCGGTATATGTAAGTTGAAAATGCATATTCACCATGATATCGATCTAAGTTTATATAAACCCTAACAAAGGATTCCTGTGCCAGATCGACAGCCTCTTCATAATCATTTAATATTCGAAATAGATAATTGGTTATTGCGTTTTTGTACCTATTAACAATTTCAAAGAACGCATCCTCATTACCATCTTTAAAGGCCTCTATCAAGTCATTATCAGATAGAGATTCAGCTTTTACGAGAATCTGCTCAGAAGTTTGTTTTCTCGGATTTTCTCCAATCGCTGTCACTACTTTTCATCGCAAAAACCACTCGAAGTTTTACACGTTGCGAGTGGGTGGAAAGTTGCATTTGATTATTTTTGAAAAAGGGTTTCCTCGACACGCTGTCCGAAAGTGATCGTCAGTAAATTAGTTTCTTCGATCTGCTTATCTGCTTGAAAAAGCACTGAACGATAAGGAACTAACGTTCCCTGGACTATCCTATAATCATAAAATTTCCTTCTGTAATTTACACCAGCATCCTCATACTCGAGCCACATAACCCTGAAAGTTTTCGCACTCACGAAAAATAGGGTTTTTCTTCTATTTTTATCGATCAGTTGGAGTTTGATGAATTCTACTCCCATGTGCTTTTCTCTTCCAACCACTGAGACCTCTGATCCATTTTCTTTGTATCGCAAGAGAGCATCGATGCTATGCCATATCTGATTTTCGAAGTTTTTTATGACCTCTTCGCGTGGCTTAAAAATTGTCTCCCCTAAAATACCGAAGATCTCACCTTGGTTATACACTAAAGAATACCTAATGGTTGGAGATTGTTGATCAACTCTGATTCTTTCCTTTTCTAAAGTTTCACCTCTTATTGCCTGATAAGTATAATTTATCTGCTCGCTGCTACCATCTGGATTTATAACTGTTTTTTTTCCCGTTTCTACAGTCGTGCGCCGAATCTGAGCAAACCTGTTTTTGTCATTAAAAAGAGCGTAAACAGTAATAACTCCATCAACTATTTGTTCTGCATTATTACTATTAGGATCGAAAATCTGCGGAGATTTCTTATTCTCCTGACCTTGTCTTTTATCTTGTATCTGTTCAGTCCGTTCTTTCTTTTGATCTTGTGCAAATACGTGAGCGAAAAATAGCGAAAATAAAACAATCAACAATAGCTTTCGAAACACTTGATTAAATCTCCTTCGGTATATTGATGCAACATTAGCGGATTTTATCATAATAACTTCTCTCGGAATAATCTGACTAGATTGAACTTGATGAAATCCAATCGACAAAAGATGTTTTTTGAAAGACGATGGATTGTGATAAAAAATTGTCTGATGCTTCATGTAGCGCTCTTTGAACCTGAGATACCGCCCAATACAGGCAATATCGCGCGCTTGTGTGCCGCCACCTTCACTTATTTACATATCGTTGGAGTAACCGGCTTTAGAATGGACGATAAAGCACTCCGACGGGCGGGACTCGATTACTGGGAACATGTAAGACTAACCCGCCATCTCGACATGAATCAGCTCTATGAGGCGCTTCCAAACTCCAGATTTCTTTACTTCTCAACAAAAGCTGAGCGTTTCTATACAGAGTGGGAATATAAATCTGAAGATTGCCTCGTTTTCGGCCCAGAGACCAGAGGATTACCAGAGAGTTTATTGAAGGCTAACTGGGAGAGATGCTTAAAAATTCCAATGCCGAATAAAAACGTCAGAAGTCTTAACCTTGCCACCTCCGTTGCTATAGTTTTGTATGAAGCGCTCAGACAAATTGGATTCCCT
>CAZALE010000014.1:0-10516 GCA_964486055.1 uncultured Blastocatellaceae bacterium | reverse complement strand
CTACGCCTATTTAATCTCTGCAACTTTTATATTTACGCAATGGTTATTTCTTTCATTAAGTAAACATCCTGAATAGCATTAAGCAATTCAACTCCATCCTTCATCGGACGTTGAAAAGCTTTTCTGCCAGATATTAAACCCATACCACCGGCACGTTTATTTATTACGGCCGTGCGGACTGCGGCTGCTAAGTCGCCATCTCCTTTGGATTCTCCACCAGAATTAATCAAGCCACAACGTCCCATGTAACAATTTGCGACTTGATACCTGACAAGATCGATAGGATTGTCGCTTGTAAGTTCCGTATAAACCTTCTCATGCGTCTTACCGTAGCCCTTACCCATGGCCATATACCCACCATTTCTCTCAGGTAACTTTTGCTTGATTATATCGGCCTGAATGGTAACCCCTAAGTGGTTAGCCTGTCCTGTTAAATCAGCAGCCGTATGCATATCTCCTTCTGCGGTCTTGAAGGCTGAATTGCGTAAGTAGCACCAAAGGATTGTCGCCATGCCCAGCTCATGCGCATATGCAAAAGCCTCTGCAATTTCAGTTATCTGTCTTGTAGACTCTGGAGAACCAAAATAAACGGTTGCCCCGACTGCCACAGCCCCCATGTTTCTAGCTTGCTCTATCGTCCCGAACAACACTTGATCGAATTTATTTGGATACGTTAGAAGCTCATTGTGATTTATTTTAACTATGAATGGGATTTTGTGCGCATACTTACGTGCAACCGCTCCGAGAACACCGAAAGTAGATGCGACTGCATTACAGCCACCCTCTATCGCTAACTTCACTATATTCTCCGGATCAAAATACATAGGATTAGGAGCAAAGCTCGCACCTGCAGAATGTTCAACTCCTTGATCAACAGGCAAAATCGAAAGATATCCGGTGCCCCTCAATCTACCGTTGTCAAAAAGTGTCTGTAAAGACCTCAGCACGGCAGGGCTTCTATCTGATAGACTCCAAACGCGGTCTACAAAATCACTACCGGGCAAATGTAAGCTCTCTTTTGGTATCGTCTGTGATACGTGCCCCAAAAGTCTCTCTGCTTCTCCACCTAAAAGTTCTTCTACTTTTGCATAATCAATCGCCATATTCTTTTCTCCTTTTCTCAAAATCTCTTCTTAAATTCTCAAAATCTCTTTTTACAGGCTCATATAAATCTGTAAGTCTTAATTTTATAACTGTCAATTCTGCCTTCAATAAAATAAAAAGATCAAAACTTAAAATTTAGAACAAAACCATAATTAGTGCAATCAAGAAAAGTTTTTTCGTGGAATCAGCTTTGAGGAGATGTTAGCCCATATGGATTTAGATGTTGAACAGCCTCAGCATATCAAACCTAACTTGCTGTAATCACAGCCCGCTTAGAATCTAAACGATACTTATGATTGCAGCAATTTCCTAATTAAAATTTTGCAATTTTTGGTGTAAGCTAATGTGAAGGAAATGGCTATCGAATCACTTCAAATTACAGGAGACATTAAGACAAAGGGATTAGCCGAAGCATTCGACGAAGCAGCTCGCTTTGAGCTTGATGGTTCATTTCGTTTGAATTTTCAACAAAGGCGTGCCATAGTCTATTTTCGCAATGGTAAAATAGTTTTTGCTGCCTCAAATGAGCGACCATATCGCCTATTCGCGATACTTCTGGAAGAGCAAAAGATAAAAAAAGAGACACTGGCTGAATTTCCAAATTTTCTCAATGACATAGAGTTTGCCGAATCATTAATCTCTAAACGCGTTCTAACAAAGCAGCAAATAGATGAGACCTTTACCAACCAGGTCGAAAAAATCACTAAAAGCGTACTGGAATGGCAGGATGGTGAATGGAACTTTAATACATTGGCTCGAGCTAAGGAAAATATCAACTACGAGATTAACTTAACCAGTATATTGGTCGAGCATGCTAGAAAAACAGACCTGCAGAGAATAAAGTCATGTTTTCCATCTTACCAAGAGAAGATCTATCCGAACGCAGTGTATACAGATTCGATACATCTGCTGCCTTCGGAAGGCTTCGTTTTATCGCGCTTTGAAAATCAACCAATTACAATCGCTGAACTGATGTTAATCTGTGCAATGCAAGAAAGCGAGTTACTAAGAATTCTGTACACGTTGTGGCTCGCCAGAATAGTAAATCGTGAGCACGAACCGTTTGTATTTTCTGAGGAACAAATAAAAGCTATAAAGTCTGCACATATACAGCAAAAGTCAACTGATAAACTCGCTAAAACACAAACGGCTACCTTAACTCATGGAAAGATCGCACAAACGGCTATCAATGAAATCAGAGAAACCGAAGAAAACGAGCAGGAAGCATTGAGATCTTATTTATATCGAATAGAAAATGCAAAGGATTTCTACGAGCTTTTAGGCGTTCAATCCAATAGCTCTTCGGACGAAATCAAAAAAGCCTATTTTTCATTAGCAAAAAGATTTCATCCAGATAAATTCCACAAAGAAAAGGGATCCGAGCTTCACCAAAAAATTCAGAAAGCATTTAGCGAAATAGCCCGCGCTTATGAAACTCTAAAAGACGAAAGATCTAGGAAAGCCTATGACTCAAAACTCGAAAAATCGCGTGTTGACGATGAGACTACTAAAGTCAGCGGACAGGCCGATGCAGAAAAAACCTTTGAAAGTGGCTACGAGTTAATGGTGAAAGGCGAATATGAAAAAGCTTATCCGTTAATTGCACGAGCTGTATTACTAGAACCAAATAATGCAAGATACCATGCATTTTATGGTAAGCTTCTAGCACTCGATGAAAAACAGAGGTTTAAGGCAGAAGATGAGTTACAAATGGCTATAAAACTAGAGCCGCAAAATCCGAGTTATCGACTAATGCTTGCTGAATTCTACATAGAATACAAAATGCCCAGAAGAGCTGCAGCAGAGCTAAAACGCATATTAGAAATCTCCCCAAACCATACAGAGGCGAGAGAATTATTGAAAAAAATCTCCGAATAATAAATGAAAAAATTTGACTAAATTGGATTTTTAGCTTTTTTTCTGCAAAACTTATGTTTCAATGTTATGGCAGAGGGAACATATCTTGATGGACAATTATTAAATCTATCAGCAATGATAGACAGAATCGAGGGCTATGACCGTCCGCATGCCGCAAGAATAGCCATTCTCTCAGATGAAATAGCAAAAGTGCTCGGATTAACTGATTATGACAGGCAATTCCTGCGACAAGCCGCCTTGCTGCATGATATAGGCGAATTAGTGATGAATAGAAACTACCTGAATGCTAATAGAGCTTTGTACGAAGAAGAACGCCTGGACATGCAACGACATACAGTCATAGGAGAACAAGAGCTGTCTAGACGACAGTTTCCCAGAGCTGTTCAACTCCTAGTCAGATGGCATCATGAATGGTGGAACGGAACTGGTTACCCCGACGCACTTGAAAGAGAGGAAATCCCGCTTTCTGCCAGAATTCTAAGAGTTGCTGATTCATTTGTTTCGATGACTGCTCCTCGCTCCTACAGAGCTGCCTTCTCCGAGATAGAAACTCGTGAATATCTAGCCGAGAGAGCGGGAATTGAGTTTGATCCAGTAGTGGTAAGTACACTGTTATCATTTCATAACATTCAGCAACTTTTCATTAAGTTTGAACAACCAACCAGCTCTATCGCTTCTGTTCAGAACAAATAAACACAATTTCAAATGTTCAATTATGAATAATCGGGCAAAATAGAGAAAATGATCTTTCAAGATACTTGAAAAGTTTTAAGCCTAGACTAAACCTATTTGATCAGAGAAAAAGTTGCTTCCTAAGGTTGTGACTATGTACGGGAAGTTAAAAGACAAAGAATCAACCTTTATAAATACAAGCAAGAGTGGAGTTTTAAGCCATGAGTATGTACCAGAATGGATGGCTCGCCTTTGAACTTAACGTTCTCAGACGTTTAAAGTTCTCGTCGATAGCCATACCCTTAGATTTTGAACCAAATCTAGGATTCTATCTAAAACGCTGGGGAATCAGAGTTTCAGCTAATAATCCATTAAAAAGCATTCATTCAAAAGGAGTAGCACTTGTTGCAAATAATTCCTACACTCTCTCTGAACAAGAGGTAGAAAAAGTGCTTGAAGATGCGTATGTACCACACTATAAGCTCCACAATCTCGCCTTGAGAAAGTGGTTCAATGAAACTGACGCATGGTGGTTTGATAATGTGCGTCAAAATATAGAAAAGCTGGACTCTCAAATCGCAAAATCAATAGCTATGACGATTGCAATGCAAGTTGGAGACTACGTGCTTTCTTTCTCTGAGGAAACGCTGCCATTGCGGCAACCACTATCTAAAGTCTTTAAAAGACTCTGGCTCAGGCATCCAGCACCAGTCAACAACGGTAAAGAAAATTCATGTCAAAATAAAAACCCGATTGACTACCTAGTCGAGCATAAAAAAGAGTCGGATTTCGTTCCAGAACTAATGTTTCTAAAACTTCCGCCAATCAGGCATGTGGAACTCTCAAAAAACCTCGAATGGAAAGCGTGGCGTGAAGAGTGGATCAGGGAGACAGATGATTTTTGGCATGAAATAGACTCAGAGTATCAAAACACCCCAATGGCAAAAGTAGAAACCAAAAGTCAATATCTAAAATTAATCAAGAACATTCTTGAGACTGCATTAAATATCGAAAAATGGGCTATTTCGCACATAGATGATGGATCCATCCCAGTTCAGGAATTAATCGAAACAATTGAGTCAGTCCGTAAGGTTGAAACTGTGTATACTAAGGATTTTTCTGAATTTACCAGAAGAAAAGCCGTAATAATCACGGCTTAAACTATGAATCAACAAAGGAGAAATTCCCAATTCTGCCGAAATAATTAAGTGAATGGAAGTTAAAATCGTTGAGTTAGCGAATCCTTAGGTTATAAACTCTTTTACAATTGTGAGATTTCAAACTCACTCCGAATCTTTTAGATAAGCGGCTGCGCGCAGATTTAATAGTCGTGATAAAAATAAATCTGGACAAATTTGCAATCCAAGACACTTTAGATTCTCTACTACCTCAAGCCACGAAACTCGTGGAATTACGAGATGGCGTGATTATTTACCATTTTATGGTGCCTTCTTTACTAGTATCTATCTCAGCTATGTTCCTACCTTCATCGAAAAGATAAGATTTTAATTGATCAAAGAGAAACTCTTGGGCTTCAGGATCTGAAACATCTAATCCAAAATGATTTATCAGCTGGTTTTGCTTCTGCAGCCACTCTTTCCAACAGAGTTGACAAATTTCATTGTAGATGCGGGTTCCAATTTCATTCGGAAAAGGAGCAAAGGGTAACTGTTCTCCCTTACGATTGCATCGAACACACTTGAATTTATCAGATGAAAAAATTCCCATGGCTATGATTTTAACAGCATCACACTAAAATCTCTAAAGATTCTCACAAAGCTTTTTTGATAGCTTCAATGATTTCTTCATCTTTAGGTCTGAAAATACTCAATGGCTGAACTTTATGGTAGAGAATCTGTCCGTCTTTTCCTATAATTACTACACCTCTAGCTGAATATCCTGGTATCCATGACTGCATTTTGTATTGCTTTATTACTTCAGCTTTTTCATCAGACAGCAGCTTCAGAGGCAGTTGGTATTTCTCGATGAATCTCTTATGAGACTCCACAGAGTCAGTCGATATACCAATTACCGTGGCGCCAGTCTCTATATACTTTTCCCAATTATCACGCACAGAACATAATTGTTTCGTACATACTGGCGTATCATCGCCAGGATAAAAAATCAGCACTATAACTTTGCCTAGATTCTCTGAAAGTCTCCAATCGTTTCCATTCTCATCTTTCAAAACGAAATCCGGTGCTTTGTCTCCTATTTTCATAATTATTGAAAGTCCCTTATATCCTTAAATGGTGTTTCTTTATCCTCAAAATCAGGACGATAGTAAAAAGATGCTGACTCGTATTCTTGAATGAACCCTTCTTCGAAACCTAGCTTTTCTAGCGCTTCAACTGCAGAAAGCCATTCTCGCATCGATATTCTACGTGACAATAAAATATAACGCTCATCGGTTGCAGCCTTATGAATTGGATAATACTGAGCCATCAAGGAAATCGCTACCTTTGGCGATAATTCTTCTTTTATCCATAAAAGACTTTCTTCTACACTGGCAAGATCATTCGGTAAAACAAGTAAACGTATTACCAATCCGCTTTTCAGCAATCCATCGTCATCAAATATTAGCTCATCACCAGTCTGCCGAAACATTTCCTTCAGAGCCAGACGAGCAAATTTCACATAGTCACGCACTTTAGAGTATTGAAAGCCAATGGCAGAGTCTGCGTATTTCAAATCTGGCAGATATATGTCAACTATCCCATCTAGCAACTTTAAAACCTCGACGGAATCGTAAGCGTTAGTATTGTAAACTATGGGAAGACGCAATCCCATATCTGCAGCTATTAAAATCGCTCTTGCCATCTGTGGTACAAAATGCGTAGGGCTTACAAAGCCTATGTTATGGCAACCTTTATCCTGTAACTCGAGCATTATCTCAGCCAATCTCTCATGAGGAATTTCATTGCGTTTTTGCTCTTTCCATGTCTGCGAAATTTGATAATTTTGACAATAGACACATCGCAAATTACAATTACCAAAAAATATGTTTCCAGCGCCAAAACTACCGATCAAAAAAGGCTCCTCGCCAAAATGAGGAGTATAGGCTGAAACTATTGGTAGTTTACCGGAGTAACAAGCAGCGATTTCATCTTTAAGGCGATTATTACCACAATTTTTAGGACAAATTGAGCACGACTCTAAAAGCCTTTCCAACGCTTCAACTCGTACTTTTAGCTCACCACTGCGATAAAGCCTTAAAAACTTTGGTTCATAACTCATATTCACAAGTTAATCCTTCTGCAGGCTTTTAACCGAAAATCATCTTCGTTCTAATTCACCATCTACTAGAGTGTATTTACTTATGATCTCTTTCGGAGCGAGAGTTTTCGCTAATCCCCATGTAAAATCCATCTCTGCATTGATTGTGGCCGTAGCCATCCTGGTCTCACGAAGCATCAAAATACTACCGTAAAACAGAAAAATGATTCCGATTATGCCGACGACTATTGGTAACCAGCGATAAACATTAAATAAACCAACTATGGCTATGGTCACGCTTGTCAATATGAAAAAGCATAACCCAAAATAAAATGCACTCATGGCTCTCTGTAGTATTCGGGCCCGCGTCGTTACCTTATCAAGCAGGTTGACGGTCACCTCTAGTTTTTTCTCATAGAAGGGTATTGAAGCTTTGTCTTCGGTGACAATCATCTCGTTAAATCTCCTCTCCAGCTCTCGAACTCTATCTACAACTCTTCCCAAACGCGTTGAGGTGGACAACACAAGAGAACCAGTTGCGGAAATCAATAATGCCGGGGTAATCATCGCAGTTAGAAACTCAACGGTTGAATTCAAAACATTCGGATTTACATTTATCAAATCACCAGATGGCATAAACGTATTTTAGCCTAAAACTTACTAGATAAACCAATACTTTTGCCTTGTGCTATTATCCTATTTTCGGTTAAATTCTTCTTACCTAAACGAAGAGATTTTTATGCATGAAAAGGGATCTATAGTTTGTATTCAGCACGAGAGCGAGGTTTTAAAAGGAAACCCACTTGGTGATAACTATATTCGCGATGTCTACGTTTATTTACCACCTAATTACTCCAAGAAAAAACGCTTCCCGACGGTTTATGTATTAGCAGGATTCACAGGGCGCGGAAAAATGTTACTAAACGACTCACCATTTACCCCGAACTTCGCCGAGAGAATGGATAAATTGATTGCTAGCCGTAAGATTAAACCAATGATAGCAGTGCTTCCAGATTGCTTTACTTTTTATGGAGGCTCTCAATACATAAATTCCACTGCTACTGGAAGATATGAAGATTATCTATGCCACGAGATAGTTCCATTCATAGACGCTAATTTCAACACACTACCAAAAAGAGAGTCGAGAGCCGTCATGGGAAAATCCTCTGGCGGTTACGGAGCCCTAATAATGGCAATGCGCCACTCAGACCTATTCGCGCTGGCATGCTCAATTAGCGGTGATTGCTACTTTGAACTTTGTTATCTGCCGGACTTTCCTAAGGCCTTCAGAGCAATAAAGGGCGACCCACAAAAATTACTTCAAAAATTTTGGAATGAAGAGGAAAGAAAAGCAAAAGCAGATTTCGATGGCTTGAATATAATAGCCATGAGCGCTTGTTATTCTCCTGATGGAGCTAATTTTGAGTTGCCATTTGAATTGGATACAGGGGAACTTCGGCAGGATATATGGGCAAAGTGGCTAAATCACGATCCAGTGAGACTCGTTGAAAATTACACTGAAAATCTTAAATCCCTAAACCTGCTCTTTCTAGATGCGGGATCAAGAGATGAATTTAACCTCGATTTGGGAGCTAGAATTTTATCTAAAAAACTCACTCAGTTAGGCATACCACACCTACACGAAGAGTTCGATGATGGACATTTTAATATATCTTATCGATATAACCGCTCCTTAGAGCTTATTTCCCAAAAGATCGCTGATTGAAACAGATTCTTAAACTTCAGAAACTTCAGATACCTATGAAAAGAGCGGAAGTTTTATTTATAAATGATGAGATAGAGCTATCTAAAGAGCTAGAATCTAAAAAGTGGTCAATGGCCAGACGGATAAAAATTGATAAATACTGGTCAGGTAAAAATGCCCCGAGCTACAGGCATTTTTATTCTGAGTTGTTGTGGTCAACAAAATTTCTCTACGTAAGATTTGTAGCAAATCAAAAAGAACCGTTGGTAGTATCAGAAAATCCGAACCTACACTCTAAAACAATGGGATTATGGGAGCGTGATGTCTGCGAGATCTTCATAGCGCCGGAAATCTCGAATTACCAAAGATATTTCGAATTTGAAATTGCTCCAAATGGTGAATGGCTAGACTTAGAAATAACTAAAACACCATCCGAGCGTCTAACCAACTGGATTTATGAATCAAAAATGAGTGTGGCTACCATTTTCCGAGATGACATGCTAATAATGGCCATGAAAATCCCCTGGAAGGCTTTTGACATAACACCAAAAGCTGGCGATAGATGGATGGGAAACATATTTAGATGTGTTGGAAATGGAAAAAACCGAGGTTATATGGCATGGTCACCAACAAAAACTCAAACTCCAAATTTCCATGTGCCGGAGAAATTCGGGATTTTTGAATTCGTCAAAACATAAGCCTTAGCGAGATGATCGCAAGATTTTTCAAGAAACATAGATCAAAAAATAACAGAACGATTAAACTTCACTTCACTGAAAATAGCAGTTAGTGTCTATTGGGCGTTCTTAACGCTAGAAGCTCAAGATATAATTCAACAAAACTAAAGGCTGGATGATTATGTTAATGACGTTTGTTTTCTAGGGCTCTCAAGCGGATTAAAATCAGTCAAAGCAGTCAAACAACTTTAATAGATAAATTAATAACCTGATGTTACTCTAACGCAAACACAGTTACCCATACTAGCTGTTAATCATTTTATATGAGTATCGAGTCAAACTTACTGGCTCTGTAGATCTTTCGGAATTGTTTTCTGGCATGCTTAAATCTCTATTATTTATGTAGTAAACTTTCACATCTCGCTCTGAGTTTATCAGCCATCTATTGTTAACCTTTGTAAGTCTCATTTCTTGTTGCACAGACCCAGTTGAAATTCTCTCAGGTCCTTTCATCGTCCATGATTTGTCAAAAACAGCTGTCACCAAATTTTCTGACTCAACGAGTATCTGAAGATTTTCAACTTGAATAGAAATAGAGTTGTATCTTTTGTATGCTCTTAGGCGATCAGCCTTTACATAGTTCTTATCCTTGTTACTCTCGTTATAATAAACCTCCAGGATGTCTGCGTAGTTAGCCAAATGACTATCTACATCTTTGTTAGAATTAGTCTGAGCCCAGTTAGCTAAAGTCTGAGCTATTTCCTGCTTAATTTGATCGATTTTTTCAGGATTTATAGAGGCTGAATTCTTTTTCAGGGATATCGTAGCCTGTGGAATAGGCATGATTTCGTTGCTAGTGTTACGTTTCTGCAAAGACCAAACGATTAATCCAATAACTGAAACTAAAACCAATACCCCGGCTACTATAAAAGAATGCCTTTTCCACTTAGAGGATGACTCTAAACCTTCTAATTTCAGAGTAGGAATTACTGACTGATGGGTTTTCGTGAGCTTTGCTGACGGTATTACAACATCGATCGTATCTTCCTTATCAAGCCCACTCTGACTCTGCAAGAGCTTGTAAACCTCCTCCTCTACCAAAGGAGTACCATCCACGAGGCAGAAATTTAAAGCTTCATCTGAGTAAGCGGATAAACAGCGAGGGCAAACTTTCATCATTCGTGATTATACATAAAATCAGGCATAAAACAATAATTAAAACCCTCACAACTCTTTTCCTTTTCCCTAAAAAACTACCATTAAT
>CAZALE010000013.1:0-32703 GCA_964486055.1 uncultured Blastocatellaceae bacterium | reverse complement strand
CTCTACCACTGATACTTACACTCGCCGCCGTCGGCGCCGCTACGAAAAGCGAGTAATTTATAGTTGTAGTTTGACCGGCACAATTTACAGTAAGGCTGGGGGAGAAATTGCCGGTTTGTGTTGGAATGCCTGTTATAGTATAGGATGTGCCGAACGAGGAGAGTACCAATCCCGAAGGCAGTCCACTCATGTTCATTGTGCATGATTCATTGTTTGCTGTGATTGTGAAATTGTAAGGGGTTACCAAGGTAGCGCTTGGAAGAAAAGCAATATAAGCTGAGTTCGTTTCGTAGGCTCCTATATCTACTGCTGAACCTCGTCCAGAATCAGTTCTTGAAGCGCCTCTTTGATCATTGTTGACAGCCACTATCGGATCATTTGGCCCACAACCATTTGCTGTTGTTACACAATTGTTACCAGCATTAATTGCTGGTGAATTTGAAAGCAAGGCTCTGGTGGGAGTTTTACCACCGTAATATCCGAGTGGTGACAAACGCGGGTCTTGATTGAGAATGTTACCTGTTGTTGTTCCTGTGATAGTCGTGCCGGTTGTATTGCTAATCAGATTGTGTCCTTGTGATGTGAGAGTGCCATCGAAGTCTGGATTTAATGCAGTGTTATTAGCGATAAGGGAGTTTCTAGCTGTAACTGAGGCAGAATTTCTGATGCCGCCACCACGATTAGTTGCAGTGTTGTTGCTAATGGTCGAATTGATAAGAAACAGAGAAGCTCCATTTTCATTCATGACACCACCGCCAGTACCTCCTTGGTTATTGCTTACAGTTGAATTTATCAAGTAAAGTGTAGCGTTGAAATTGCGAATACCTCCGCCTTTATCATCGGCCGTGTTATTACTGATGGTTGAATTGATTATAGTCAACGTAGAACCGGCTGCATTAGAAATTCCACCTCCATCATCATTGTTATCACTAGAAGAGTTATTGATAATGATTGAATCGATTATCGTTGCTATAGCTAAGTTGCGAAAGCCTCCACCGGCCCGGGTTGCTTTGCAATTGCTTATAATTGTGTTTGTTAATAAGAGTGTGCCATCATTACGGATGCATCCACCGAAATCAGCTCTTCCATTTCTCAACGTTAGGTTATCGATGACCAGGTTTCCATTCGTTGCTATATCTAAGATTCTTATAGAGTTATTACCTGAGATTTCTATTTTTCGAGTCCCACTAGAATTAGTTATTGTTAATGTTCCAGCAGTCAAGGCAGAATTGATAACAAGTTGTCCCGAAGACGAACTTAGCGTGATTGTGCAAACTCCACCTGAACAACCAGGATCACTCGTCGGAATGTTGAAGTTGATAGTGTCATTTGCTGATGTTGAATTCGCCGCAGCTATCGCTTCACGAAGACTACAATCTGTTGAACTGCATGAACCGTCGTTCGTGTCTGCTGTCTTCGTCACAGTGTAGGTAGCTGCTAAAGCAATGCTTGCGCAAGCAATACTTATCAGAAATGGAAAAATCAATCTTGTAAAATCACTCAAGAGATTACTAGACTTATATATTCTCATTTTCCCCCTCCTGGAATTTAGCTCTTCAGAAATTAAAAATTAAGACTTAGCTCTTCAGAAGTTTAAAAATTGGTAATACTATTTTAAATCTTTTTTCAAAATTGTAAATAATTATTTTTTAATTTTTGCGGGCGTATTGGTTAAGTTTATAGAAAAGGGGACAATTACAATTTCACCGAAGAAAGTTAAGAGATGAAATTTTTTAGAAATTCTTAAAATTCTTTCAGAAGGTTTATCGCTGGTTTTTGAGCTTTTGCTTAGAAACTATTTGTATTTACTGTGGGAAGGATTTTTACCTGAAGAGGTTTCTAATTTGGTTTTTTACTTTAAGCTTAGCGAGTTTTTAGTTCAACTCAGATACTTCTTCCTTCTTCGTCTCTCATTTCACTTGTTTTGTTTTTAATCTTTTCTTGTGATTCTATAAGTTTTTTCGAAAACAATGCCTGTGTTTCGTGTAACCGTTTCAAATGCACAGATAAAGTCCAAAAAATCAATTTTAAATGTTCGATCACTTATTTGGACTCATTTGGTAGTCGAGGTTTTTCGCTGGCTATAGGTAGTGTTGGATTTGTTGGATTTCTATCTACATTTTTTTCGAAGGTCTCGGAGAATATTTCTTTTATTGCACCTACTGAGGAGAGCATGGTAGATGTCTCGACTGGCATGAACACTACTTTAGAATTGCCAGCTTTAGCCATGTCACGTAGGGAATCTATGTAACGTACTGTAGTTAGGTACTGAACAGTTGCCTCTGGGGAGCCGATGGCCTGAGCAATTTGAGCTATTGCTTGTGCCTCTGCTGTAGCTATTCTCAAACGGGATTGTGCGGCACCCTCTGCTTGAAGTATGGCAGATTGTTTTTCACCTTCAGCACGAGTGATTGCAGCTTGCTTTTCACCTTCGGCACGTGTAATTGCAGCTTGTTTTTCACCTTCGGCTTGTAGAATCATTGCTCGGCGATTTCTTTCAGCCGTCATTTGTTTTTCCATAGTTACTCGGACATCCTCTGGAGGGGTTATGTTTTTAATATCTACTCTGGTGACTTTTACTCCCCATTTATCAGTAGCTTCATCGAGGATCAGACGCAGTTTAGAGTTTATTTGTTCTCGACTCGAGAGAGTATGGTCTAAGTCCATTTCACCCATTACTGCTCTCATACCGGTGATGGTGAGTTGAATGATGCCTCCAACTAAATCAGCCACCTCGTATACTGCTTTTACCGGATCGGTTATTTGCCAATAGACAACTGAGTCAACTTTTACGGTTACATTATCTCGCGTTATAACTGGTTGAGGAGGTAAATCAATGTATTGCTCTCTCAGATCAATTTGAGTTAGTGCAGCCGGATGGCCAGACCAATAAATTCTTCTAGGGCTATCGAGAAAAGGAATTATTACGTTTAATCCGCTCTGGGCGACTCTATTGAATTTGCCTAATCTTTCAATCAACATCACAGTTGATTGAGGAACAATTTTAATAGTTTTCGAAGCTATTATTAGTAAGGCGAATCCAAGGAACAAGAAGAGAAGAAACCCGCAACCTACCCCTTCTATCTGTAAAATGTACAAAGACGACATTTGATCTACCTCCTTAAAATAGCAAGATTTTTCTTGAGGAAGTATATCAGAGTTTTGTTTCAATTGCCATAGTTTTTAAGTTCGCTAATCATCTATTTCTACCGTATTTTTCATGGCTAGATACCCAATCACTCGATGAAATGGCGGAGGCAAGCGAAATCTCTCCGGCTAAAGCTACAGCAGTTATTATTTCTGCGAGTTTATTGACTTTTCCTTTTCCGTAGCAACCCATTATTTCCAAGCATTCACGTTGAGTAGCTAAACCTGTTCCACCTCCATACGTTGCTACTATTAATGATGGGATCGTCAACGAAATATATAGATCTTTTTCAGGCGTCAACTCTGCATAAACTACACCTGCAGAGGATTCAGCTACATTTGCGACATCTTGCCCAGTAGCTATAAACATTGCTGTTACTGCATTGGCAGAATGACAGCCATTATTATTTGCACCAGACAGAAAGGTACCAACGTTTGCAACTCCCCAATGATAGGTGAGAGATTCTGGTTCGACGCGCATATGTTCAATCAGAATCTGTCGTGGAATAACTGCTTCTGCAGTAACCCTCTTGCCTCTTGTGCGCATTATGTTTACCTGAGATGCCTTTTTATCTGTGGCAAAATTTGATTCGAGATAGAAATGTCTTATGCCCTCGTAATTATCTAAAATCCAACTGCAGGCTGCGAAGGTTGCACGTCCAACCATGTTTTGACCAGCTGCATCGCCTGTTCTGTAGTTAAAGCGAAGATAGACGAATTTATTAGCAGTATATGCCTCTATATCCTTGAGTTTGGCGACGCTCGAGGTGGCCTCTGCTTCCTCACGAATTTTATCTATATTATCCCAAACCCATGAGACAAATTTTCTACCGGCGCGGGCATCATCAAAAACAAATACTGGTGCTCTTTGCATAGCGTCTGCTACTACAGTTGTTTTTACTCCACCTGATAGATTAAGAACTTTTATACCGCGATTATATGAAGCGACGAGAGTACCCTCCGTGGTAGCCAATGGTACTAAAAACTCGCCCTGTGCAAATTCACCATTCACTTTTATCGGACCAGCAAAGCCTATGGGAATCTGGGCTACGCCAGTGAAATTTTCGATATTTCCTTTTGTTATATGTGGATCAAATGAGTAGTTGACGATATGCTGCAGTTTTACTCCAGTGAAAGTTTCAACAAATTGCTGTCTTGCCTTGATAGCAGCTTCAGAGTAATCATCGGTAGCATCGCGAGGCACTTTCAGCTCCAGGCTAGGCACTTCAGCTATCGCATCTTCTACGTCAAATTCCAAAACTCCGTAGTCTTTTACTCTGAATGCTATCTCGAGTTTATGCTTGCCATGTGGAAGATTTTCAGTTTGGCATATTACTAAGACTACCTGTCTAAGAGGAAAAGAAATTGGGCTCTGTTCATTGATCTGATTAGCAGTTATGATTTTTCCATCACCCCAATCAAGAGTAATTTGCTCTTTGGGAATTTCTTTCCCATTTATTTTTATCGAGATAACTTCCATGAATTCGACGTCGGTCAACCTGTTCTTAATTGCAAATTGGACTCCATTTACTACATTCTTCAAGCTATTGAATGTGTATATTTGTCGCAAAATCATTTTAGGTATTTTCATTGAAAACATAATTTAACGCTCCTAAGCAAAACACACTGATTTTACTTTGATCACTTTTTTTGTTCAAATTTCTAAGAATGAGATGGTTCGATTTTATAGGGATGATGGGTGTAATCACGATCATATCCACATATGCACTCTTGCAGTTGGAGAAAATCAGAAGTGAAAGTTTATTGTATTCGCTACTGAATGCATTGGGGGCGGCTCTAATAATCTTTTCGCTTTACTTTGATTTTAATTTCTCAGCTTTCGTCGTAGAATTTTTTTGGATGATTGTAAGTTTATACGGAATCGGGAAAGGCTTTTTGAGAAATAAAAATGCAAGCTAAGAGACAATTTGAAATTCCAGATAAACCGCTTTCCTGTAAAAAGGACACGTCGCTCAGTAAAGAGGAGTTATTACGGATTTATAGATTCCTGAAGATGACGCGGATGTTTGACGAGATCACCGTCAGACTAAAGCGGCAAGCAAAGATAACCGGTGGAGTTTTTAGTTCGTTGGGCCAAGAGGCTACCGCCGTAGGCACAGCCTACGCCCTGGAACCGCAAGATTTCATAGCCCCATTAATAAGAGATATAGGAGCTTGTTTTGTCAAGGGAATTTTACCGCGTCATATTTTTGCTTCTTATCTTGGTCGCTCTACATCACCGAATCGTGCTACAGACTTACAATTTCATTTTGCTGATCTAGATAAAGGATTTATCGGACCTATATCACACTTAGGTGACATGGTTTCTGTAATGGCTGGAGTATTGCTAGCTTCAAGAATGAGAAAAGAAGACAGGGTGGCTGTAGCTTATCTGGGTGAAGGAGCTACTTCGACGGGAGCTTTTCATGAAGGGATAAATTTTGCAGCTGTGCAGAGATTACCCCTAATCGTAGTGGTAGAAAATAACGGCTACGCTTACTCTACGCCAACTCATAAGCAATGTGCGGCTAAAAATTTCGTAGACAAAGCAATAGGCTACGGAATCTTGGGTTTACAAGTTGACGGTAATGACGTCATAGCATGCTATGAGACAATGAAAACAGCCGTCAGCTATGCACGATCTGGTAATGGAACAGTTTTGATCGAGGCTTTGACCTATAGACGCAAAGGACATGCTGAGCATGATAACCAGAGTTATGTTCCGCCGGGGGAGATTGAATGGTGGGCTGAGCATAATGATCCAATAAGGAGATTTGAGCTCTTTCTTACCGAGGAGAAATTAGTTACGGAGAAAGAACTTCAAGCGATCGAGCTGGAAGTCTCTGATTATTTAGAGGCAGAGCTCGCCATTGCTGAGTCAGCTGATCCACCTGATCCTATAACGGCGGCTTACGAGGTCTTTGATAATTCCATCGTGCCACCCGCTTTTAAGAAAAAATATCTGGAAAAATAATCTTGATTTTATGGGACGAGAGGTAACTTTGATAGAAGCCATAAGACAAGGCATTTGGGAAGAAATGAAAAGAGATGAAACCGTATTTCTCATGGGTGAAGACATAGGAGAATACGGCGGAGCTTTTAAACTCACTGAAGGCTTTATCGAAGAATTTGGCTCAGAGAGAGTTATCGACACGCCAATCAGCGAATCTGCTATAGTTGGCGCTGCCTGTGGTGCTGCTTTGATGGGCATGAAGCCCGTGGCGGAGTTTCAGTTCATTGACTTTATCTCGTGCGGTTTTGACATGTTGACTAACTATGCTGCAAAGTCGCGCTATCGTGGTTGCGGTAGCATCTCGGCCGTTTTTCGAGGTCCTTGCGGTGCCGGAGTTCGCTCTGGTCCATTTCATTCGCTGAATGCTGAAAGCTTTTTTCTGAATACCGCTGGATTAAAGATGGTTGAGCCATCAACGCCATACGACGCTAAAGGCTTGATTAAAGCTGCTATTCGCGATCCTGATCCGGTCTTGTTCTTTGAACATAAGAAACTTTATAGATTACCCAGGATAAAGCAGGAGATACCTGATGAGGATTATATAGTTCCCATAGGAAAGGCCAGAGTCGCTAGAGAGGGTAAGGACATTTCAATAATATCGTTTGGCGCTCAGGTTTTGAATGCTCTGGACGCAGCTGAGGTATTAGAAAAAGAAGATGGTTTAAGTATTGAAGTGATAGACTTAAGAACTCTCGCGCCATTAGATAAGCAGGCAATATTGGAAACTGTGCGCAAGACTAACAAAGTAATCATACTTCACGAAGCGAGTATAACTGGCGGCATTGGAGGGGAAATAACTGCGATAATCGCTGAGGAGGGATTTGAATGGCTCGATGGGCCGATCATAAGGATTGGGGCCATCGATACTCCTGTTCCCTTTGCTCCTCAGTTGGAGGATTATCATCTACCTAGTGTTAGCGAAATAGTCGAGGCATGCAGGAAGTTGGCTATGTATTGATTGTCACATAATGACCTTTTACTCGTGTTTATAATGCTTCTTGGACTTATGACTTGAGATAGATCTTTGAGCAGAATTTCAACGCAATCAGTAAACTTCGATTCATTGATGACTTTGTTTACAAAGAAGCAATTGTAATACAGAACAAAGGGTTTGACTTTCGTGATTTATTCTCTCAGCCGCGGAGTGTTAGCTTTTCAACATTACGAGAAGCAAAGAAGCCGCCTTATCTAGACGGCTTCTTGTATTTTTAAAGTATGATTCATGAATCAATTAAATAGGTAAGCTTTTGACTCAGTTTTGACTACAACTTCACCATTTTCAACGTCAACCTTGAAATGAGAAGCCGATTTCCAATTATTGGTTATTGGCAGCTTTACCTTTTCGTCTATGTGTCTCTTCAGGAATCTCGCGCCATAGGTAACGCTAAAGCCTTTTTCAGTTAGAAGATTCAGGGCCTCTTCAGTAACCTCGATGTGTTTGCCTAGTTTCTCCATTTGCTGCTTTATTTTTTCAAGATACAGCTTGGATATTTCCTTAACTTCATCCATTGTAAGCGGTGAGAATACGACAATTTCATCAATTCTATTCAGGAATTCAGGTGAGAATCTTTGTTCAGCTGCCTTCAAAACCTCGTTTTTAATTGCTTTTATGTCACCCAATGATTTCTTGCCGAAGCCGAGAGGCTTTTCAAACTTACGGAAATTTTCAGACCCTAGGTTAGAAGTCATTATAATTATCGCATCCGAGAGGTACACTTTTTTACCTCGGCCATCTGTTATCCAACCTTCGTCGAATGCTTGTAGGAACAAGTTCATCAAGTAAGTCGAGGCTTTTTCAATCTCATCCAAGAGTAGAACAGTGTAGGGATTTTCTCGCAGCTGCTCGGTCAGGATGCCACCGCGCTCTGAGCCAACTATCCCCCGGGGCATACCGATTAATTTCTCGATGCCGACTGTACCATCTGCATATTCCGACATATCAATTCTGATCATTTTTCTTTCGTCACCGAACATGAATTCAGCGACGGCTTTAGCCAATTCAGTCTTACCAACTCCAGTTGGACCCAGAAATAACAGAACTCCATCAGGTTTGTAAAAATTCTCCTTGAGTGGACCTTTGTTAAGTCTCAAACGTTGCGCGACTGCCTTGATAGCTTCCTGCTGGCCAATCACTCTTTTGCTAAGAGCCTCTTCCATCTGAGCAAAGCGATCGGATGTGTCTCTGTAGACCATGTCTTTAGGAATGCGAGATTCCTGAGAAATCACTTCTATAATGTGTTCTGGTCTAACTATCATGGAATCCGGCTCGTTTATTCGCACTTTTACTGAGGCAGTATCCAACCAACCTATTGCCTTATCAGGCAGATGTAAATTCCGTAGATACCTAGGTGCCATCTCTAAAGCTGTGTTGATAGCTTCATCGGATATAGTCACAGAGTAATTTTTCTCAAGCCTGGGACGAATGCCAAATAATATCTCTCTAGTTTCATTTATGCTAGGTTCTTCTACCTTTACAAGGCGAAATCTTCTAGCCAGAGCTTCATCTTCAGCAATGTATTCTTTATATTCAGTTAGAGTCGTTGCACCGATGATCCTGAGCTCACCTCTTGCCAGAGCAGACTTGAACATGTTAGCTGCATCCGAAGAGACGCCTATTGCTGCCCCTGCACCTATGATTGTATGGGCTTCATCAATGAAAAGAATGATTTCTGGGCGTTCTTTGACTTCATCGATTATGCCTTTTATTCTTTCTTCAAACATTCCCCGCAACATGGTACCAGCAACGATACCACCCATTTGCAGTTGCACTATATGAGCATTCCTTAACCAAACTGGGACTTTCTCAGGTTCTAATTCTATCAAGCGTGCTAGACCTTCTACGACAGCAGTCTTCCCGACGCCAGGCTCACCGACCAGCATCGGCGAGTTTGAACGTTCCTTGTGTGATAGAATTTCTATGACTTGACGAATTTCTTTTTCTCTACCAATTGTAGGCGGCAGCTTGTCCTGCCGAGCAAGTTTATTCAGGCTTACACCAAAATGTTTTAAATATGATGGCAATTCATACTTTCGTTTTACTCTTTCTAACTCTTGCTCTCTCTTCTTTAATTTCATTCTAGCGGCTTGAGCAACCTCATGAGCAGGAACACCAAGATTACTCAAAATGTCATTGAGCAAGCTGCTCTCATCATTCGTCAGGACATAAAAAATGTCCGTAGAATCTATGACCCGACGACCTTGCGAACGGGCTCTTTCCATAGAACGTCTAAAGAGTTCAGTGGTTTCTGGGGCGATTTTGTATCCTCTACCAGTATGTGACCGAGAGTGCTCCAGACGCTTTTCTAGCTGCAACTTGACCGTTCTGGGATCTATGGAAAGATCTCGCATTGTCTCGTTAAACAACTCTGGTTCTTCATTTGCCAGAGCATGCAAAATATGTTCGACAGCAATATAGTTTTGATCACGCCTTTTCGATTCGTTTAGAGCGCTTTCCAAAACTCTCCTGCCGCTTTCGCTAAATCTATCTTTGTATGCTTCCAAGTCAGACATCATATTTCCTTTCGCTCCCAAAGCTTTTGATGCCTTCAGAGCGTTTAATTTATGTCAATTAAAATTTTAGCATCATTGCCGCATTTATGAAAAGCAGTTTTTAAATTGCCCATGAATTCAGTAAAATATCTATGAGCCTGTGAAACGTAAGCTTCTGATTTTATGCGTTTTATCATTTTTATCAGCTTGCATCAGGCATACTGATAAGCTAGACACTTACTCGAACTCTGAAAAAATTGAGCAATCGGCAAAACTCATGAAAACCCCAGAGAAAAAATCTTTTGATAATGTCTTTCTCTCAAATTTGGAAGGAAATCTCAATGAACGTGGCATCAACTTGGAGCAATTTTGTGACTTAAATGATGAGATTGAGAGTACCATAATACGTGAGTATGGCGCCGTTTATTTAGCCTCGCCAGTAAAAGTTCGCATACCGAATGTGTGCTTTTTTGAGAATGAGGAGAAGGTAATGGAGTTCCAAAGCTCTGTTCCCTCAACTAGCGTGCAGATAGCAGGTGCATTGATTGAGTTACAGACAGAGGCAATGAATGCGTATTTAGCAGCAAGGAACGAAGCTCAATCCTTAGGTCTTGACATAACTCCTCGAGAAGGCTCTGAAGCAGCAAAACGAAGCTTTGCTGATACTTTTCGGCTATGGAATTCGCGTTTTGAACCAGCCTGCAATTACTGGATGAAAAAAGGCAAATTAACTAAGGACAAAGTTGATTATCTAAAATCACTAAACATTCGTGAGCAAGTAAAGGAAGTTTTAAATCTTGAGAAGCAAGGGATTTTCTTCAATACTTATTTTAACGGCCCCATTCTTCGCTCTGTAGCAGCTCCGGGAACTTCTCAACATCTTCTAATGTTAGCTCTTGATATCAACGAGTATTCAGATGAACGGATACGGAAGATAATGAACAAATATGGCTGGTTTCGCACAGTTAGGAAAGACGAGCCGCATTTCACATTTCTAGGTCGTGATGAAGGCGAATTAGAATCCCTTGGCCTTAAAAAGGTCGCCGGGGATTTTTGGGTCCCAGATCTTCCATAGATTTGATTCATAAGAATACCTCGAGGAGACAAAATGCAGTTAATACAAACTCAGATACGTTCGATTATTCCTTTAGCTAATGACATAAATCTTTACGAATTTATATCCATAGATGGCACAAGCTTGCCTGATTCTGAACCTGGTGCTCATATTGGAATTCATCTACCTAATGGCATGGTTAGGCATTATTCATTGCTACGTGCTGAAAAAAATCCAGATAGTTATCAAGTCGCCGTAAAGAAAGATAAAAATAGCTCAGGCGGATCTATTTACATTCATGAGAGGTTAAAGGTTGGAGATATTCTCTACATAGAGCCTCCGCAAAATAGCTTTCCTTTGCGAATTGATGCTAATAGGAGCATATTTTTTGCAGGAGGCATAGGAATTACACCAATTTACTCGATGGTGAACTATCTCAAGAAAATAGGAAGAGAAGATTGGACATTGTACTACGCCTGCAAAAATAAACAAGAGATGGCATTTTATGAAGAACTTAAAAAATTCCCACAAGTCATCTTCCATTTTGATGAAGAAGCTGGGGATGTCTTCGATATTTACTCAGCTGTCAGACAAGCACCAAGGGATGCTCACTTGTATTGCTGTGGTCCTACGTCTATGATTGAAGCTTTTCGAAAAGCAACAACTGATTTCCCGTCTGAACAAATTCATATTGAATACTTCAAGCCTATCGTTACTGAAGAAGATGAAAGCTTCATAGTGGAACTCGCAAGGAGTGGGAAAAGCTTCAAAATTGAGAAAGGGCAGACAATACTACGAGTACTCTTGGAACAGTGTATAGATGTTCCTTTCTCATGCGAAGCAGGTATATGTGGCACTTGTGAGACCGAGGTTTTAGAGGGAATTCCCGATCACAGGGACGAAGTTCTATCGCCAGCCGAAAAAGCTTCCAACCGCAAAATGACCATATGTTGCTCTAGGTCCAAGACTCCCAAATTAGTTCTGAACCTCTGAAAATTTTGCTTTCTAATTTCACAATTCGTAAAATGAAACAGAAATGTTACAAAAACAATGGAAGAAACTACGGAAAAATCGCACAAAGGATTAAAAAAAGGGCTTTATCTTATACCTTCGGCATTTACTGCTACTAATGCAGCGCTGGGATTCCTATCAGTCATCTACTCTTTACGTGGTTTTCAAGCTAATTTTGTAGATCAGAAATTGGCGAGTGAATATTTTGATTACGCTGCAGCTGCCATAGGATATGCGATTCTATGTGATATCCTCGATGGGCGAATAGCCAGAATGACTAAGACTACAACCGAGATAGGAGTTCAATTAGATTCCCTAGCTGATGTTCTAACTTTCGGTATAGCCCCAGTCATATTACTTTACTCATGGGGTATTGGTTTAGTCTTTCCAGAAGGAAGTCAACTGTACAATTTGGGGCTTTTTGTTTTATTCATGTACCTAATGTGCGGGACATTCAGGCTAGCCAGATTTAACATTCAGGCCACTCGACCCAGAGTTTTAATGGAAGGAACAGTAAAAACTGACAAAAAAAATTTCATTGGTCTGCCAATACCACCAGCTGCTGGATTAATAGCTGCAATAGTGCACTATACGCCTGCCCCCTTGAGTTCACATGCTCAAGCTGCTCTCTATGCGAGTTTGATGATGATCCTAGTTGCTATCCTCGCTTTGTTAATGGTTAGCACGATTCGCTACTCAAGTTTTAAGACAGTCGGTGCAGGTCGCAACAGTCTCTATCTGATTCTTGTCGTTGCTGGAATCGGCATGCTCATCTGGCTCTATTCTCACTATATTCTGATCATATTAGCAATCGGATATGTGTCACACGGTTTGCTATGGTACATTTTTAATGTACTGATATCAGGTGCTAAGAGCGAGGCTGATTCCATGAAACCGATAGCCGAAACATCTGAGAATGAAACAATAACCGAGCGATAAAAATAGGATACTTTTTCTTAAAGCTGTGCAAGTTTCCCGGAAATCTTATCGACTCATGAGCTGCATTATTTTTCAGAACGAGTGCCCTTCAACACAAAAATGAAAATATATACAAGGACGCTGCAATCATGTGCAGAATGTGAAAACAATTTTGAGATCGACCTAATTAAACCTCTGTAGAGTCTCTCGTATTTTTCTGCAGTTCTACCGAATTATCTATTGTTTTTAGTTCGGCTTTCTGTTTCCGCTTGCGCTTACGATGTTTTTTATCTGGCTCGTCATCAGGGAAACTGTTTCCGCTTATAACCACGATCGCGCAGAGCGTAACAAACATAACAGCTATCGCCGTTACATGGAGTACAAAATCGAATATGCTATGGACGAGAATCGCAAAACATCCAGAAAGCGCACCTATGGCAACCGCTCTTCGGAAATTATTCGTTGTTTTAATACTTCTGATGCCGGTTTTTACTAAATAAGAGACGAAAATAAAAGCAAATATAACCCCAAAAATGCCGGCATCTGTGAGAACCTGTAAATAGTCGTTATGTGCTTGCTCTACTCTCTCGAGTCCACTCAATGAATCGAATTTTGTATAAGCTTGAGGAAAGGCTCCAAGTCCGACGCCGAAAATAGGATAGTGAGATATGATTTTTAGGGTAACGCTCCATATATGCAGTCTGTTGGTAGTTACATCGTTGGATTGAGCCGTTTCTGCAATTCTCGTGAGGGTTGATTCACCGCCAACAAATATGGTTCCAAGAATTGTAACGACAAAGAAAATGATCACAAGCGCTACCTTGAAGAACATCTGAGATGAGCCTTTTGTATCAGTTGTGATGAAGATTAGAAACAGCAGTTCTGCGAGGAAGGCAACGAGTCCACCCCTAGAACCACTCAGCAGCAAGGCAACGGCCATCAGAGTTATTGCGGTTATGTAAAGTAAGCGTTTATCTTTCGGGACGGCTCCAGCAAAAAGCATTCCCAAGGGTATTGCGAGACTCATTTCCATGAAAGCCGCGAAATTATGGCGATTTACGAAAGAACCGAAAGGTTGTGCAAGAGGGACCTCGTAAATACCATAAATTTTTCCAGGACTGAGAACTGATTGAAGAATGGAATAAAAAGAGTATAAAAAGCCGAAGACAATTATAAGCGTAACTAGCTTCTTGAGGCGTTTGGCAGAATCAACAAATGTTAGAACGGCAGAAAAATAGACAAGCAAGGCAAAAAAATGCATGACTGAAAGTTTCGTGGCGAATGGATCTATCGAGATAGTATTTGGAATGTCCCTGACGCCTGCTATATCTGGTATGTAACCAAATGGGATTATTTGAATTATTCCGTAGAGGATCGTGGCAATGATGGGTATTTGTAGAGGATGTGCATTGTATCGAAGCTGGCCACTTGAGATTGAGTCGAATACCCACAGGATGAGTATCAAAGCTGTACCTAGATAGAACAAGGAAAGTATAGGTTGATGCACGGCGCCATAAAGAAGCGTGCAAAGCACTATGGTAGAGCAAATTATCAAGAAAATAAGCTTGCTTGGCATATCACAATCTTTTTAATTGAAAGTCATCAAGCCAAATAGTGCCGAAAATTGGACATTGTTCACCACAAGCTACACGTCCCACCCGAACTATTACTCCTTCAGCGTTATCCGGCGTAACGAAGTTTATTTCCATCAATCTCCATTCGTTCGTATCAACTAATGGTTGACTAGATTTAATAGGCTTATCGTCGTTGGCATTGATAATTTCAATGATCGGAGGAACAACAGTTCTTATTTTTTCAGCGCGATACCAAAAGCTCAGAATGTATTTTGTTGATGGTTGGACAGCTACGGTTTGGTAGAAGTGATAAAATTGAGTGCCATTATAGCCATTGAATTGAATTCGAAGACTACGATTGCCTTCCTCCTTATTGGTAGGATCCAGGTTAAATTCTGTTTTTGCTGCTGCTATCATTTTCCAATCGAAGTAAGCTTCACTTTCGCGTTTTACAGGTAATTCAAATCCTCCATTTGTGATTTTTTCCAAATTGGCATTAGGGTCAAGACCTATTTCTTTTGAAAACTCTAGTGCTGTACGGAAAAAACGTTTATCGAAAAGCCCTTGGGCTATAACGCTGGCGGTTTGCTGCCTGTCTTTCTTCTCACGCTCATCCAGCTGCCGCCAAATTTTGAGGCTTTCTTCAGGTAAGTTTTTAGCTGCAAAGAAAAGCGCCAAATCGACTCGTGCAGAGGGGATTTCGCTTACTATTTCTTCTAGCACCTTTGGATCTTTCTCAAAATAATCCCAAAGAACTGAAAAAATCTGCTGTCGGTAGATTGTATTGTGGCGGAGGGCTTTTTTAAATTCTTCTGTTGCTTTTTGTATCTCTCCAGAACGCAAGTAAAAATTTCCTGCTTGCCATCTTGGATATACATAAGAAGGTGCAATTGAAATCGTTTGTTTTATTGCCTGTTCGGCCTCTGAGATTTCATCTGCCTGCTCACGTGCTCTAGCAAGTTCAATCCACCAACGAAAATCATAAGGTGCAGCCCTAACAACCTCCTCATATAGCCTTGCTCTTTCCTTTGAAGGAAGATCCTTATTGACCGTAGCAAAAAACCATCTAACGTTTGGATCATTTGGAGATAGCCAGAAGGCATACTCAGCTTTTATTTTTGCATCGGGACTAAAAGGTGATGTATACTCAGCGATCGTACTAGCAATCTGCAATTTAAATGATTGCCATCCGAAGAAAATAGCGGCGGCTAACATCAATGCTAAAACTAAACGAACTGGAAACAGTTTTGTATCCAAAAACTTCATTGGAAAGCCTTGATTTGAAAATCATACAAGAAAAATTAATCAATTGCATCTTTATAATGTTCAGAAAGTAAGTCGACAATCTTTTTAAAAATTAAACTTTCTGTGAGTAACCATTTATTAACAATTCTGGTAGAAGACTATTTTCAGGTAGGAGCCTTTGGCGATTTAATCCAAGAAAAAAACTGGACGAGATTTGAGACTAGGTATGAGGTTAATACTCGCAAGGTTCTAGATTTACTTGATAATTTAGAGACAAAAGCAACTTTTTTCGTGCTTGGTTGGATTGCTGAGCAAAGCCCAGAGCTAGTTAGGGAGATAGTTTCTCGTGGGCATGAGGTTGCATCTAGGGGTTTCTATCATAGACCTTTGCGGTATCTATCCCCAGAAGAATTTCGGCAAGATCTAATAAAAACAAATAAAGCTTTAGAGGACGCCTGCGGGCAGCGAATAAAAGGCTATCGCGCTGCTGAAAAGCTAAACTATGAACGAGATAAGTGGATATTTGAAATTTTAGCTGAGGAGGGTTTTGAGTATGATGCCTCGTTTCTTCCGAGAAAGAAAAACCAAGAACGCTATGCGCATAAGATTCGCATCGGCAACAGGGAGATTTGGGAACTCC
Organism: uncultured Blastocatellaceae bacterium; assembly: GCA_964486055.1. Lineage (GTDB taxonomy): Bacteria > Acidobacteriota > Blastocatellia > Pyrinomonadales > Pyrinomonadaceae > J014. The sequence continues at coordinate 16,612 of CAZALE010000013.1, read as the reverse complement.
CATATCCAACCAAAGACTTGAAGATCGGTTTATTACCTATTGCTGGTGGAAATTATTTTCGCCAGATTCCCTACACTTTCATGCGGATATTCGTGAATCAGTGGATTCAAGAGAGTAACTCCCCGTTTATTTTTTACTTTCATGTTTGGGAATTAGATAATAATCAGCCCAGGATAAATGCTGCTACTTTTCTTAACAAAATCCGTCATTACAGAAAACTGGACAAGATGGAGTGGATAATTAATGAAACTCTTAAAAAACATCAATTTTGCAGCATTGCAGAGTATCTAGGTATAAATGCGGAGAGCAAGATTTTTGAGGCACGAGCTGATAGACATATAGAGCAGGTTCATCTAACCAGTAATTTTCAGATACCTATAACCATAGTGGTGCCATGTTATAACGAGGCAGAATCACTGGGGTTTTTAGCAAAGACGCTCTCTGAACTGGAGACAGTTTTGGAAAAAGAAGGATACAAAGCTCATTTTATTTTTGTTGACGATGCAAGTACTGATGAAACTTATGAAAAACTTATCGATTTGTTTTCTAGTAAACCAAGAGTAAAAATCCTGCGACATGAGAAAAATTTAGGAGTAGCGGCTGGGATAATGACTGGACTTCGGGCAGCTGAAACCGACATTGTTTGCTCCATTGATTGCGATTGCAGTTATGACCCTCACAACCTTATAAAAATGATTCCATTACTTACTGAGGATGTGGATTTGGTCACTGCATCACCTTATCATCCAGATGGCATGGTTAAAAATGTTCCAAAATGGCGGTTATTTCTATCAAAGGCAGCCTCGAAACTTTATCAGAGGTTGCTAGATTCTGAAGTAGCCACTTATACGAGTTGTTTCAGGGTTTATCGCAAGAAAAGAGTATCGAATATTTCGCTTACTCATACCGACTTTTTGGGCATTGCTGAGATGATGGGGAAAATTTTGATCGGCGGTGGTAAGGTAATTGAGTGGCCAGCTACATTAGAGGTTAGACTCTTCGGCTTTTCCAAAATGAAAACCATGAAAACCATCCTGGGGCATTTGAGATTGATGTTTAATCTTACATACTTAAGATTTTTCGGGAAAGCAATGAGTATTCGAACTTTCTCGTCCATGAAGACACTTAAAAGCGAGAGGGAAAATGAGGGCGGCAACTGATAAAGAATCGATAAGACTACCATCCGATCAAGACATCTCGGGCAGGACTTTTGATAACGAAGAGATTGAAGCGGTTTGCGATGTATTGCGATCTGGTACTTTAATCACCACGAAAGGGAAATATGGTAAGAAACTGGAAGAGGAGTTTGCGGAAAAGCTAGGCGTCAAATACGCTTATGCTTGCAGTTCTGGCTCGGCAGCCATCCATTCGGCGATTGCTGCAATTGATCCAGAACCTGGTGATGAGATTGTAACTACTCCAATAACAGATATGGGGGCGCTGACACCGATCATTTATCAAGGTGCAATACCAGTATTTTCTGATGTATGCCCTAAAACTTTGAATGTAACTGCGGATAGAATCGAGAGAGTTTTATCAGATAGAACGAGGGCCATAATTGTAACTCACCTATTCGGAAATCCTTGTCGCATGAAGGAAATAATGGCTTTAGCCGAATCAAGGGGAATTCCGGTAATCGAGGATGCAGCTCAAGCTTTTCTTGCACGGGTCGATGGTAGACATGTGGGAACAATAGGTGACATTGGGGCTTTTTCCCTGCAGCAAGGTAAACATATGACATGCGGTGAAGGTGGATTAGTAGTAACCAATGATGAAAAACTGGCTCGTCGAATATTTCTTTTCATAAATAAGGCATGGGGCTATGGCGATGAATCACCAGATCATTATTTTGCAGCCTTGAATTATAGAATGAGTGAATTACAAGCTGCAGTGGCTCTAGTTCAACTACGCAAGCTTGAGGATTCTGTTAGAAAAAGAGTAAAAATGGCTAAATTACTGCACTCTTACCTTTCTGATATAGACGGTATAGAGACTTATGCTCCAGATGAAGGTGCTGTGATGACCTACTGGAAATTCTGTTTGCGTGTTGACGGCACTAAAATTCGAAATGGGGCAATCGGACTAGCAAGAGAATTAAAAGATTATGAAATAGCAAGCATACCCAGATACATTCAAAAGCCAGCCTATAAGTGTCGGATATTTCAGGAAAAGAAAACTTTTGGTAAGTCGCAATATCCATTTAACTTAGCTAGACCTGAAGCCATTGATTATGATGACCGTCTTTTTCCGGGAGCCTTAGAGGGCCTGCGCAACGTTTTAGTTTTGCCATTTAATGAAAAGTATGAAGAAAAACATATAGTGTATTTGGCGGATGCCATTAGAGATGCGGTTGAGAAATTGAGAATTAGCTAAATAGAGAGGTGATTAAGTTTGAGTAAGATAAGATTTGGAATAGTCGGGACGGGAGCTATAGCTCAAACCTATGCTCAGGTTTTTCAGTCAAGTCGTTTATGTAAGTTAGTAGCAGCTGTTGATATAAGGGAGGATGCAGCCAGAAGTTTCGCTGAACCATTTCATGCATCGGTTTTCTCTGATTACAGAAGATTAGCAGATAGGAAGCTAGTAGATGCTGTTGTTATTGCTACTCCACCCAACACACATTCGCAAATGGCTATTGATTTAATGAATCAAGGAATTCACGTTTTGTGTGAAAAACCTTTGTGTCTTTCCAGAGAGGAGGCCCTAAGAATGATGGATGCAGCCTCCAAAAATAAGGTGACGTTCACGATGGCGTCCAAATTTCGTTATGTCTCTGACATTATAAAAGCTAAGTCTATAGTTGCCTCAGGTGCCATCGGTAGGATTCTCGAATTTGAAAATTATTTTACTTGCCGCACCGATATGTCCAACAGGTGGAATTCAGACGTTAGGATTTCTGGGGGTGGGGTTCTAATTGATAATGGTACGCATTCGGTTGATTTGATTCGCTATTTGTGCGGGGAAATCCAAGATGCTATGGCTATTGAGACAGCTAGAGTTAATGGGCTTAAGGTTGAAGAAAGTGTGCGGCTTATCGCACGAGTGAGCAATGGAATTTTAGCGCTGGCTGATCTCTCATGGGCAATCGATAAACAAATTCCTGATTTCATAAGAATTTACGGAGATAATGGGACTATTTGCGTAGGCTGGAATAGATCTCGCTACAAGATAAAGTCTTCAGCGGACTGGATAACTTTCGGTAATGGTTATGATAAATTGAAGGCTTTTCGTGCAAAAGTAGAGAATTTTTGTAGAGCTATTTATGGCGAGGAAGAACTCTTAATCAAGCCAGAAGACGCTTTAGCCTCGGTCGAGGTGATTGAAGCTGCTTATAGGTCATTAAGGCGAAATCTATGGGAAAAGGTTCAAAGAGCACAAGTGTCAGTTCATTAATTCATCCTACTGCCATAATCGAAGATGGGGTTTTAATTGGAGCTGGTACGCAGATTTGGGACAACGTACACATAAGACACGGTACAAGCATTGGGGAAAATTGTATCATTGGTGAAAAAACTTATATAGCTTATAACGTCTCGATAGGAAATCTGGTTAAAATCAATGCATTCGTTTATATATGCACGGCTGTCACGATAGAAGATGGTGTAATGATTGCTGCGGGCACTATTTTCACAAATGACAAATTTCCTCGCGCCACGACTGCAGATTTGAAACGACTTCGTTCATCCGAACCAGATGAAAACACCTTGCCAACATTGGTGCGGCAAGGGGCAACGATAGGTGCTGGTTGTACGATTGGTTGTGGAATTACAATAGGCCGCTGGGCAATGATTGGTATGGGTTCTGTAGTGACTTCCTCAGTTCCGGATTTCCACCTCGCCTTAGGCTCTCCCGCGAAAAGCATCGGCATCGTCTGTAAATGTGGACAGGTGATCCATAAATTCTCTAAGAATGACAGGAAAGTCTTCGAAAAGGATTGCTCTGTTTGTAATTTGCAATACGAAATTTCTACAGAGCAGCAAACAGTAAGAGAACTTTGATTGCGATGCAAAAAAGAGTAGCCATAATCGGGGCGGGAATGCTAGGACTTACCTTAGCCTTGAGATTTGCTGATAGAGGATGGAAGGTTGAGATTTATGATTCAGCCGGCGAGGTAGGAGGTCTGGCTGCCGCATGGAAGATCGGTGATTTCGTTTGGGACAAACATTATCATGTCACGCTTCTTTCGGATTTATATACTAGAAAACTCATCGCAGAGCTCGGTTTAGAAGGAGAATTTGAGTGGAAAACGACAAAAACGGGTTTTTATACTGAAGGAAACTTATTTTCAATGTCGAATGTCTTCGATTTTTTGAGATTTCCACCAATTAAAACCATCGATAAACTCAGGCTTGGAGCCACGATTTTCTATGCTGCTCACTTTGCGAAAGGTGAGAAATTAGAGAATATACCAATTGAGAGTTGGCTCAAGAGGCTCTCTGGAAAAACCAATTTCGAAAAGATTTGGAAGCCTTTGTTACTCGCAAAGCTGGGTAACTCTTATCAACAAACAAGTGCGTCTTTCATATGGGCTACCATTCAGAGAATGTACGCAGCTCGCAACTCTGGGCTGAAAAAGGAAATGTTCGGTTACATTCGTGGAGGATATGCAAGAATACTGAAACGATTTGCCGATGTGCTGAAGCAAAAAGATGTCATATTTCACTTAAATTTTGAAGTTCTCAACATCGAGAGCAATGATTCCAAAGTTTTTGTAAAGGGATGCGATAGAATAGAGCAAAAACGTCAATACTCAAACGGGTTCGATATGGCCATATTGACGTGCCCTTGTAGCGTCGCCTCCAAAATTTTACCTCAGCTTCCCGTGCAGGAAAGACTAAAGCTCGATTCAGTGAAATACCAAGGAGTCATTTGTGCTTCAATTTTGAGCCGCCGGTCCCTGTCGGATTATTACATAACAAACATAACCGATGAAGCACCATTTACTGGGATCATAGAGATGACAGCACTAGTCGATAAATCACACTTTGGAGGTAATGCACTGATATATCTACCAAAATATGCATCACCGGATGATCAAATCTTTGATAAACCAGATGATGAAATCGAGGAGCTGTTTTTATCATCCTTGGAAAGAATGTATCCTCATTTTTCTAGAAGTGATGTGTTAGCATTCAGGGTATCCAGAGTGCGGCAGGTTTTTCCAATACAAACCATAGGATACACAAAACCCCCCATGAAAACCTCATTGCCAAACATATTCATAGTCAACTCATCGCATATTCGCTATGCAACGCTGAATGTAAATGAGACTATCTGCATTGCTGAGAGATTCTTGGCAGAATATTTCGGTTCACCAAGCTTATCTTCTTAATTATTCGGATGAAAGATGAAACCATTTGCAACCATAAGCCTGGACTTAGATAATAAATGGACCTACATGAAAATTCACGGAGATGCAGGCTGGGAGGAATTCCCAAGTTATCTAGATTTGTGTGTTCCGAGAATATTAGAGTTTCTGCGGAAACAAAACCTCAGGATCACTTTTTTCCTAGTAGCTCAAGATTTGGTTTTTGAGAAAAACCTTCAATCCATTTTGCAGATAGTTTCTGATGGGCATGAGATCGGAAATCATAGCTTTAATCATGAACCATGGTTGCATCTTTATCCTGAATCGCAACTCATCGATGAGATAAGCAAAGCCCATGAAACCATAACTTCGATTACTGGCAAGACTCCGAAAGGTTTTAGAGGGCCGGGATACTCGCTCTCACCATCTGTGATTAAAACGCTAATAAATTTCGGATACGAATATGATTGCTCTACCTTGCCTACGTTTATTGCCCCATTAGCTAGACTATTCTATTTTTTAAACTCGCCCAAAATGAGCGATGAGGAGAGAAGAAAGCGTAAACGCCTATTTGGAAAGTTTTCAGATGGTTTTCAGCCTCTTAAGCCATACTTTTGGGAGACAAATGAAAAGAAGCTATTGGAAATACCAGTTACGACCTTTCCTCTGATTAAAATCCCGATTCACATGAGTTATTTGCTCTACCTCGCATCATTTTCTGAAAAGCTGGCGGTTGGTTACCTAGAATGCGCGATCAAGGCTTATCATACTTTTAACATTAACCCGAGCCTCTTACTTCATCCATTGGATTTCTTGTCTGGTGATGATGTCAGTGAACTGAGATTCTTTCCTTCAATGAAAATGCCTTACTCAAGTAAAAAGCGTGTATTTGAGAGATTGATGAATATCTTCATCTCAAGTTTCAAGATCGTCAATTTAGCAACTTATGCAGAAAGTCTCAAGAATAAAAATCTACCGATCCGTACAGTTGAATGATTGTGATTTTTCGGATTGCTTTACTGCACACGAACAATAACCTTTCTTGTAGCCAATCTCTCTATCAATTGTTTTTTGACGCTGAATCCTATACCTGGTTCTTCCGGGGCGATGATAGTACCATTTTTAGTTACTTCAACCTCAGGCTCAATGATATCTTCGTGCCAGTATCTCTTACTTGCTGAGACGTCGCCAGGTAATGTAAAACCACTTAACGTTGAGATTGCGATGTTATGGGCTCTCCCGATACCGGATTCAAGCATTCCACCACACCAAACCGGAATACCCATTTCCCTGCAAACCTTCTCCGTTAGCTTTGCTTGCTTGTGCCCCCCAACACGTCCGTCCTTTATGTTAATTATTCTACAAGCACCGATTTGAATCGCTTTTTTCGCATCCTCAGGTGACCTTATTGATTCATCAAGACAAATGGGAGTTTTAATCTCTCTCTGCAAAACAGCATGATCGACCATATCGTCGTAAGCTAACGGTTGTTCTATCATCATTAATCCGAATTCATCGAGTTTTTTGAAAAGTTCTATATCAGCAAGCGAGTAGGCAGAATTGGCATCTCCCATCAAAGGTATCGCGCCGAATTCTCTACGAATGAGTTTTATTACATCATAATCCCAACCTGGTGCTATCTTCACTTTTATTCTTTGATATCCGGCGTCCAATTCCTTACGAATCTTTTGCAGGAGATCCTCTGTCGATTTTTGGATGCCAATCGAAACTCCACATGGAATCTCATTTTTTTCTCCACCTAAATGCCTCCAGAGTGGTATACCAATTATTTTTGCTTCTAAATCCCAACAGGCTGTCTCAATTGCAGCCTTAGCCATTCGATTGCCCCGTATTTTTTTCATTAAATCCCAGACCTGATCAGCAGACTCTATCTCTTGGCCAATTATTGAAGGTGCAAGAATTTGTTCGAGTAAAACCCAACACGATTCGGTCCACTCCTCACAGTATGATGGCTTTTCACCCGCAGTACATTCTCCCCATCCATCAGCGCCATCTTTTTCAATCACATGGACTAAAATTATCCTTCGCTCATCGGTTCGGCCGAAGCTAGTCTCGAAAAAATGCACCAACGGCATTTTGATTTCAATTAATTCTACTGCCTCGATTTGCATAAGAGTTAAGACTAAATTAACACTGATCAATTTTCAAAATGCTGAATAGATACAAATCTCAAGTTTTCCTCAAGGTTAGTCGTGTAGTGTTAAAAATGAAAAATCCGCTGGTCCAAAATGGCTATGCGGCGAAAAGGTGCGAATTTTGGGAAGGGCGGTTTATTCGCACCTTTTCTTTTTGATTCCCATAATTTATTTCCTTTTTATCCCCAAATCATCGATTCCTATGAATGCCTCCGCATGCTATACTTCATGTTATGGTCGCCAGGCTCACTGTTGTTTTCTTGATATTTCTTAGTCTAGAAATTGGGTTCATACTCATCGTGTTTCCTTGGATGAGTATCGGAATAATCGCTGATTGGGGTGACAATTATCTTTTAGCTCTCTTATCCGATAAACTTGGAATACCACTTCTTAAAAATCTCATCGCTTCAGGATGGGTAAGAGGGGCTGTCACTGGATTAGGCATTCTAAACGTCTTGGTCGCATTGTGGGAGATAATTAACTTTAATCGAACGGTTGAAATGCTAGAGGGTAAAAAACGTAAGGATAAATATGAAGCCAATCAGTTATCTAATCACTGAGGGGAAGCTAACCAAGAAAAATTTTCAAACAGAATCAGAAAAAGTTCTAAGAATTATCAGGATCGCAGTTGAAGTTGGGATTAGTCTGATACAGATTCGTGAGAAAAATCTATCGGCAAGGTTTCTGCTGGATTTAACTAAAAAGGTAGTCGAGATGAGGGGAAAAAGCCAGACGAAGATTTTATTGAATGATCGCGTTGACATCGCGGTTCTTGCTGGAGCGGATGGAGTTCATTTACCCTCAACTTCCATTCCCACCGAAGTCATAAGAAGGCACTTTCCAAAACCTTTTCTGATTGGAGTTTCCTGCCATGACTACCTCGAATGTGAGAATGCCATGAAAGCAGGGGCAGATTTTGTTACTTTCGGACCCGTATTTTCAACGCCAGGAAAGGGTTTTCCTAAAGGTCTTCAGGCATTGAGTGATGTCGCCGAGAAACTAAAGCCGTTCCCCGTATTAGGATTAGGTGGGATCACACAGCAAAATTATCAAGATGTATTAAAAGTTTGCGGAGGGTTTGCTGCCATTCGGTTTCTGAATGATGAGGAAAACTTAAAAAACTATGCAGAAAGTTTGCATGACAATTGCAGGGCTTGACCCGTCCGGTGGAGCTGGCATTGTTGCCGATATAAAAACATTCAGGGCTTTTGATTGTTTTGCAACCGTCGCCATAACCTCTATCACTTTCCAAAATACTCAAGGAGTCTTTGGAGCCGTTCATCAATCGGCAGAGGCCGTTAGAAATCAAATTTTACCGATACTTGATGATTTTGAGGTTTCAGCAGTAAAAACAGGCATGCTACCTACCGCAGACATTATCAGAGAAGTAGGCAAAATAGCCGCTGAATATTCGTTGAAGAATTTTGTAATTGATCCAGTCGTGCGCTCCACATCTGGGTATGACCTCATAGATGATGACGCATTGCGCTCTCTGACGATAGATCTTTTTCCCACGGCTTTGATAGTTACGCCAAACATTCCAGAGGCTGAGAGAATTTGCAGAATGCGCATACAATCCATCGAAGACATAAAAATTGCCGGTAAGGAGATTCTCAAACTTGGACCGAAGTCTGTTTTGATAAAAGGTGGCCATATACCTCTGTCTGAGATGCCTGATGATGAAGTCATTAGCGTCGATGAAAACGATACTGAGCTTAAAGCACTGGACTTTCTTTTTTTCAACGATACTTTGACGATTTTTGCAGCACCATACTTGCGCACACAAGCAACGCATGGCACTGGATGCGTTTTGTCATCGGCCATAACTGCATCTATCGCAAAAGGTGCGGATTTAAGGCAAGCAGTTTTGCAAGCTAAAAAGTTTGTAACAAATGCAATTAAAACTGCTTCACTCATTGGTAAGGGGCACTCTCCAATAAATGTCTAGTTAGGTCTAAATGTTTATTTTTGTTTACAAAGCTGGCTTTGCCTTTGAGGAAATTTGTAATAAAATCGTCGAACGTAGAGAAATTTTCGAAATTAAGCGAGGAAGTAAAAATGTCATTTGAAGCACTTGGAATGGTTGAAACTAAAGGTTTCATCGGAGCTGTAGAAGCTGCTGATGCAATGGTGAAAGCAGCTAACGTACAACTGATAGGTAAGGAGTACATTGGCGCTGGTTATGTTACAGTGTTTGTTCGTGGGGATGTAGGCGCCGTGAAGGCTGCTACAGACGCTGGAGCGGCTGCCGCAAGGAGAGTTGGTGAATTGATAAGCGTGCACGTAATTCCCAGACCACATCATGAGGTTGAAAAGTGTTTGCCGAAAGGCGGTGCGATCAGATATAGCCCAGATGAACAAGCATTACAGGCTGGAGAGACCAGACAACTAGGGTCCGGAGAGACTTCCAGCGGTAACATTGTCGTGAACGATAAAAGCAAATCGAAAAAAGATTAACCTTAGATGATACAAGAAGCAAATAAACAGTTTTCGAATAAAGATGTAGATGAAGCAGTAGAATCCGCTCATCTAGCTGCCAGCATAGTAGCAACTTTTGACCAAGCTAAAATAGATAGAATCTGCGAGGCGATGGCAAAAGTTGCGCTAGCTGAGTCTGCAAGACTGGGATTAATGGCGCATGAGGAGACTGGTTTTGGAAAACCTGAGGACAAGAGAGAAAAGAATCGTTTTGCAGCTGAAGATGTCTGGAATCATTTTAAAAAACTAAGAACTGTCGGCGTAATCTCAGACAACGGAACTGTTATCGAAGTTGCATCGCCTAGAGGTGTGGTAGCTGCCATTATTCCATCCACTAATCCTACTTCTACTACGATCTTCAAGATCATAATAGCGATAAAATCAAGAAATACAATCGTTTTGTCCCCACATCCTTCAGCTGCTCGTTGCATAGCTGAAACTGCTAGAGTGATGAAAGACGCAGGAGTCAGAGAAGGGCTCCCGCCAGATGCGATCCAGTGTCTCACTAATCCAACCATAGAAGCCACTGAAGCCTTAATGAAACATCAAAAAACTGCTGTAATATTGGCAACGGGTGGGATAGGCTTGGTGAGAGCCGCTTATTCATCTGGAAAGCCTGCCTTTGGTGTTGGCCCGGGAAATGTGCCTGTATATATCGAAAAATCCGCCGATATAGCTAAGGCAGTAGCTGACATCCTAACCGGTACTTGTTTCGACAATGGCACTATTTGCGCCTCTGAACAATCGGTTATAGTAGACTCTGCAATAGAAAAGGCTGTTAGGGAGGAATTTAAGCGTCAGGGAGCACACTTTCTCACTGCAACCGAGGCAGACGCTGTGGCAAAGGTTTTAGTTACGGATAAGAGAACTCTAAACCCAAAAATCGTAGGTAAAAGCGCAGAATACATAGCCAATTTAGCAGGGATAGCTATTCCCAATGGAACAAGGTGTCTCATCGCTGATTGTGCAGGAGTTGGAAGAGATTTTCCATGGTCAATCGAAAAACTCTCTCCGACACTGGCTTTCTTTGTTGTAAGCAATTTAGAGCAAGCGGCTGAGAGATGTTTGCAGGTGCTGCAATTTGGTGGCATGGGACATACTGCTGGCATGCATACACGCGATCGATTAGCAGCCATAAAGTTCGGCGAGCAAATGCCAGCAGCTCGAATATGCATCAATACCCCCACAACTCATGGTGCAATAGGATTTTCCACTGATTTACCACCTTCAATGACCTTAGGTTGCGGATCATGGGGAGGTAATGTAACTAGCGATAACATATCACCAATTCATCTGCTGGATATAAAACGGATAGCTTTTGAGACTCGTCCAGTTAATAAGAAAATTGATTTAAATGTAACTTCGATCACCGCAGAGCCTAAATCAAGATCACCTAAAATAAGCCGTGAGAAAATTGCCGAAATCGTTGATAAGTTTTTATCCGAAAAGCTCGCTCAAGAGCTTAAACAAGTTTCGCCAAGCTTTGAGGCTAATACTAATCCTCCTATCGAAAGCCCTGTCAAGACCATAATCCATGAGCTAAAACCGCCGAGTGATCCGAACGGCACGAAGCCAAAATCTGTTGATTTTGTCAGCGAGACGGATGTCAGAATTGCAATCGAAAAGGGTGAAAAGATCTATATACATTCTAAAACTATCATCACGCCTGCAGCACGTGATTTAGGTGAAGAAAAAGAAATCTTTGTTAAGGTCTGAGATGTCTAAAAGCATGGTCTTGGAAAAACGCTCATGTAAAAAATGTGGGGCTAGAATCAGGAGAGGGTCTTCGTTTTGTTATAAATGTGGAGCAAAACTTAAAAAAAATCCTCATGAAACAACGAAACTTCCTGATTTAGGTGAGTTGGGTGTTACGCCAAAAGATTCTCCTGATATCCAGTTGAATGAAATTGAATCATTACAAAAAAGATCTGAAAAAAACGTTCTATCTGAGGGAGACAATTTATCAGAAAATCTGGCTGCTATCGTTACCAACGATCTAAGTCAACAAGCCAACTCACTTGAGTCAGTATCTATTGAGCAAAACACCGAAGATAGAAAATTTAAGAGTTCAAGTAACAATTCATCATCAGAAGACAAACTGGAAATAACTAAACAACCCTCACCAACTGATGCTATCGGTGCGCCCCTCTTCAATCAAGTAACCACCAGCAGCGAGCCGGAAAAATCAGATGAGCTAACCGAAATGCAAGATTACAGTGAGACAACGGTTTCAGAAGCATCTGAAAAAGAAAATCTAGAGGTAAAAAAAGATGATTTTTTAGACAAACCAATAGAGAAACCTTTTGTTCCACTCACATCGATTTATTCGAAAGGTGAAGGCACAGATCGGATAAGTACTAGCACTAATCGAGATTTTACTCAGCAGCCTCAGTCGTATCAGATGCCTTATTTAGTTCTCACACTGATTTTATTCATTTTCTCGATTATAATTCTGCTATTAATGATTTGGATCAAGTGAGGTCTTCAAAATGGAAGCATTAGGAATGGTAGAGACAAAAGGCTTTGTTGCAATGATAGAGGCTGCCGATGCAATGGTAAAAGCAGCAAATGTTAGACTGGTGGGTTACGAAAAAATAGATGCTGGTTTAGTTACTGCAATTGTCAGAGGTGAAGTAGGCGCTGTTAAAGCCGCAGTTGAGGCAGGCGCAGCAGCAGCTCGTAGAGTCGGCGAAGTAGTGGCAGTTCACGTGATACCTAGACCACATCGAGAGGTTTCTTACGGCATCCCCGTTATAGAGTCAGGAGAAACGACCCGTAAAAAAATTTCAGGCTCTGTACCAGAAAAATAATTCAAATGGAGTTGTTCGATTATGAAAGGCGTAGTTTTAGCAGGTGGATTAGGAACTAGACTTTATCCTTTAACGAAAATAACAAATAAGCACCTTTTGCCAGTTTACAATAAACCCATGATTTATTATCCGATTCAAACCCTTGTGAATGCAGGTATAGAAGAGATAATGATCGTGACAGGCGGAAATTCAGCAGGTGATTTTCTTAGATTACTTGGAAATGGTAAAGAGTTCGGACTTAAACACCTAAATTACACTTATCAGGAAGGAGAAGGAGGAATTGCCGACGCTTTAAAGCTTGTCGAGCACTTTGCAGATGGAGACTTAATTTGCGTGATTTTGGGCGATAACATAATCGAAGGTAATATTCGCAAAGCTAAACAAGATTATGAGCTACAGGGTAAGGGTGCAAAAATTTTGTTAAAGAAAGTCCCTGATCCTCAAAGGTTCGGTGTTCCAGAACTCAACGGGGATCGCATCGTAAGAATCGAGGAAAAACCAAGTCAGCCTAAGTCAGATTACGCGGTCACAGGAATTTACTTCTATGACAATCGCGTTTTCGATATTATAAGAACTCTTCGTCCATCGGCACGCGGGGAACTCGAAATCACGGACGTCAATAATGCATATATCGAGGCCGGTGAGATGACATGGACTGAATTAGAGGGTTGGTGGACTGACGCTGGAACATTCGATTCACTTTTGCGTGCATCCAACCTTGTAGCTGAGACAGGAGCTAATAATCTTGAACTTAATGTCGGAGCTTGAGATATGTCAAAACCAACTATCCAAGAATCAATATTCAAACCAGGTAGAATTCATGATGTTGTGATTTATCCACTTAAGAAATATGTAGATGAAAGAGGGTGGCTCGCTGAGCTTTTTCGCCAAGATGAAATAGCAGAAGAATTCTATCCAGTAATGGCTTATATATCAGTGACCGAACCACTGGTTCAACGAGGACCTCATGAGCACGTTGATCAAGCAGACCTTTTTTGTTTTATCGGTTCTGGAAACTTCAAGCTAAGGCTCTGGGATAATCGTCCTGATTCGCCTACGTACCGTAACATGATGACTCTCTACGTAGGTGCAGACAACCCCCACGCGGTTATTATTCCTAAAGGAGTAGTTCACGCATACAAAAACATCAGTAAGACTGAAAAGGGCATCGTTTTGAACTTTCCAAATCGTCTATACATGGGTAAGGGTAAAAAGGAAAAGGTTGATGAGATTCGTCACGAGGACGACCCAAATTCAGTATTTAAAATGGATTGAAAATACTTGGAGGCTTCATCATAAATGCTCCGTCGTAAATATTTGAGGCTTGCCTTCATTGCATTCCTACTTTCAATTTTGTCTTTAGATTCTATCATTTTTAGTCAGGAGCCAAACCCAGTTGATCGCAGAGTCTCAAATCCAATAACAGATACCCCAAACATCAATCCTGTATCAAACGACACTCGTATTTTCAGAAAATCCAAAGAAAAAATACCATCTGAGGGTGGAGACGGCGAGCTAGTTGTTTACTCTGATCGAGTTTCTGCCGAGGGTGAACCCGGTAAAAGAGTTGTTGTTCATCAAGGCAACGTAGACATAAGATTAGGGATTTATCGTCTTCAAGCTGATAAAGTAACTCTTTACGAAGATAAGAACTTAGTAACAGCTGAGGGAAATGTAGTTTTCGACCAGGGCGAAGATCAAAGAATAACTGGCACAAAGGCCGAATGGAATTATAAAACTAAACTAGGATATTTTCTGAACTCTACTGGTTTTACCAATCAAACTAACGACGGAACTATTATATATTTCACAGCCGATAAAGTTGAAAGAGTTTCGCTGAACGAAATTATTATAACAAATGGCAAATTCACTGCATGCGAAGAGGCGGTTCCTCAATGGAGCTTCACCGCAGAGAGAGCAAGTATAAAGCTAAAAGATCGTGTAAAACTGAAAAACCCGAAATTTCGGATTCGAGATATCCCGGTGATTTTTCTTCCTGTAGCTACCATACCCATTAAGGAAAGAGATCGACAGTCTGGCTTTCTAACTCCTACTTTTGGTTTCTCCGCAAATAAAGGCTTTCGCATCTCGAATGCTTACTATCAAACCTTAGGTAGATCTGCCGATGCAACACTAAGACTCGATGTATACACCTCTAGAGGTATCGGCATAGGGGCAGATTTTAGAACTCGTGCTAATGAGCAATCCTACCTTAATTTCGGATTTTATGCGGTTAAAGACAGAATTTTTTCTAGAGAAAGTAAAGAAAAACCTGATCAAGGAGGAACCTTGGTTTATGCAGAAGGTATTCAATATTTCCCAAATGGATTTACAGCTGCTGTTGACGTCCGCTTAACTTCTAACTTAGCTTTTCGTCAAGTCTTCTCCGAAACAATACAGCAAGTAATATCTCCAATCGAAGTATCAAAAGCCTTTATAAATAAAAGTTGGAATAGCTACACACTAAACATATTAGCGAAATCAGAAACCATATCCATCCCAAACGTTAGGGTCAAAATCCGAAGCCTACCGAGCATAAATCTCGAAAAACGCCCATCGCTGCTCTTAAAAAACGTGTATTTTTCTTTTAAGACATTCTTAGAGGGAACGAGCAGACGAGAAGAAGTAGACAACTTGCAGCTATACAAACAACAGACGGGCTTTGATCCCATAATTACACCTGTCATAACGCAAAGATTTGATTTCTATCCACAAGTTTCAGTTCCCATTAGTACTAAGTATTTTGATCTAACATTTACTGGGGCGACCCGATTCACTTACTATTCAAATTCGCTTGATCCTATACGCCGAGTTATAAGCTCAGATATAGTTCGTAAGTATGGCGAATTTGAGATCGACCTTAGGCCTGTGGCACTCGCTAAAAACTACTATGCAGATTCAGGAGCATTTAAATTTAGACATGTAATCGAACCATATCTGACATATAGACTCATAAAGGGTGTCAATAATTTCAATAGAATAATTCGCTTTGACTACCAAGATACCATCACCGATACCAATGAAATAGAATATGGAATAACTAACCGTTTTTTCGTACGCCGCTATACAGAAGCAGTAACCCCTGAAGCTCAGAAAAAAATACAAGAAATGAAAACAAAAGATGAATCCACCATACAACCTTATGAAATCTTCACACTTACCCTGAGACAAAAATATTTCTTTGATGAAACATTCGGAGAGGCATTAACGCCAGGCAGAAGAAACCAAATAGCTGCGATAACGGGCCTAACATTCTATACTTTCGGAGGTAGACCAAGAAGGTTTTCACCAATAAGCATCGATGCTACCTATAGACCAAAACGAGTCGTTTTCATGAATACTAGAATGGACTTAGGAGTCGAAGGAGAAGGATTACGTACCGCCACTGTTACTTTAGGCTACGACACTCGTCTACTTAAAATATTTCAGACCTTTTATTACACTCAATCCGTGAAATTACCAATATCACTTCAGAGACTTTACGGTAGCGAACGTGAAGCCGGGACACTGAGAGGTTCACAATGGAACCCATCAATATTCTTAGGTGATAGAAACAGAGGGCCGTTCGGAGGAGCCTCCTTGTTCTTTGATTTTCAAAATACAAGACAGAAAAAAATAGAACCATTGATATCAGCGGTCTATACACTCGGTTATACTTCAAAATGCTGCTCTGTCGCCGTTCAGGCTTTTACATATAACGTAGGTGTAAGACGCGAAAACAGACTAGTCTTTAGCTTTCGACTGAATGGTATAGGCTCGTTCGGTACTCAATCAATCGGACAAGGGATTAGATAATGAATGCTCTTTCATCAATACCCCAGATCACTCTTCATTAGTTTTCGTTGTCGCCTCCATGAGCT
>CAZALE010000012.1:0-43289 GCA_964486055.1 uncultured Blastocatellaceae bacterium | reverse complement strand
ACATTTTTTGTTTTTTTAGTATTTTGGGATGCATTTTTTGAGTCAAATTTATATAGTTTTGCATTATCAAGTCAGAGTTTAGACAAGTGTTTTCAGCGATTTACGGAGGTTGATAGGAAAAAGGCGCATAAAAATTTTTGATTAGTCGTTATGATCTAGATTTTATCGCCCAGCTAATTTTTGATGTATGTAAAACTAGACGCAGATGTTTCTGTAGCAACAATCTACGCATTTATTTTTGTATTTGGTTTTTGGTGGAAAATGACCTGTTTGTATTATGTCAAATATCTTTTGGATTACATGATTAGCATAGCAAAAATCATCTTCAGTATACAAGATTTCTTTGATTTTATTGCCACCTCTGACATAACAAATGAAGCCCTTTTTTACTGGTTTTTTATAATTTTCCGTGATAAGCATTGCATAGAGTGTTGATTGAATACGGTGTGTTTTAAATGTATGGTCGGTGTATTCAGTGTATTTGTAATCTAGAGGTGCTAATGTGCCATCTTTCAGATGTAACACCTCATCTACTACGCCTCTAACTCTTAACTCTTTTGATGCAAGGTAGACTGAGATTTCTTTTTTAACGCAATTTAACTTTTTTCTGAGGTAATCCATGTTGGATTTTTCTCTTTTATGATGAAGTTCACGTCCCTTTAGTACTTTATATCTTAATTCTTCATGCTGGGGTATAGTTAAGCAATTCATGAAGTAAGTGAATCGAGGGCAGTAGAGGTATTGGATGATTTCAGATGGTGTTATCATCGGGCTAGATTCATTATCTTCGGGTTTAATTTCATCTGGATTAAAACTGAGTATCATGTTATTCCTCCTATATCATGCTTAATAACCTCTTTTATGGAGATTCAGGATTACAGGAAAAGTGCTTTTACCTTGTCGGTTACTAATTTTTCGTCGAATGCTTGTCCGAGTAGTTTTACTTTTTTGAAGTCGTCTTCGCACATTGGGAATATGTAAACAGAGTCAACATCATGGTCAATTAAATCTGAGCAGATTAGACTTAATTCGTCCAGTTGATTTTTATTGATGGTGCCAAGAAAGGCGGATTTTTGGACTCTATAGAGTCCTTTGTTTTTACAAGCTTTAGCGACCTTGTCCCTTATTTTGTCGTTAGTTATATCATAGATTATCCAGACTAACATTTTTAAGTTCCTCTCAGTATTATTTTTACAGATTCATGCTAAAGCTTATTTAAAGGTCCTTAATAAGCTCGTTTGCTATCCTGTGACAATCGTATTGAATAATGTTATTGCGCTTTATGTTTCTCCCACGGTAGCGGATTGATTCCTCCATGAATGATGTAAATTCGCTGATGAGCGCAGCCTTACCATCCGGATTCAGTACGAGTCCATTTGGAATCTTAGTAAAGAATTCCACCTTTACCTTTCTTTTAGCAAACAGATTTATCACGACTTCCTCAGCCCAAGCTCTGTAATTTTCTATCAAGTCAAAGACGAGAGATTTTTTATTGTAGTTGTCAGTATGAATAAACCCTACGTAAGGATCAAGTCCTGCGATGATACAAGCTTTTTCAACTAAGGAGTATAGGATTCCATAAGCATAGTTAAGCAAGGCGTTGAACTCGTCTTTAGCTGGATTTCTGCTTCTACCTTGAAATTTAAATCTATCTGGCATTAGCTCACTTATTGCTTCGAAGTAGATTTTACCGGCTGATCCCTCAATGCCCATTATGGTTGCTCTACACTCGTCTAAGGTGCCAGAGAGATTCTGAAGGTTTTCCAGCAGGGGCGTTAATTTCTCTATGTAGGCAGTTATCTGAGCGCTTCTCTGCGGTCTAGTGCTTCTGAGTTTTTTCAAAAGCTCTATTTGGTTGCTAAGTTTAGTTTTTATCCATTCTAACGATAGATTCAACCCCTCGGAGGCTTCAGCTATTTCAAGCTGACGTCTTCTAATCAATGTAGTACTTCCCAGTTTTGGGTGCCAGACCCTACCGTAAGGATTTCCGAATTCATCAAGAAATACGATATCTATATTATTTTCCATGGCCATTTTTATCGCATCAGTGGTTATGTAAGCGGCTGTGGAGATGAGTATGGACGAGACTTTGTTACAGGCAATCTCAAAAACCTTCTCATTGACCTTAACTTTAAAGCAATTACCACTTTTTTGCAGATAAGATCCATATGTGTTTATTACAAGCTGCATTGTTACTCCACTAGTAATGCTTTACAACTCACCGAGAACTTAGATCCTGACAACGTTTTATTGTGCCAAAGCCTCTAGACACGGACTTACCGATTCCAAGAAAGTCCGGTATTTCGAAGTTTACGGAAAATCTGCCCATAAAAGCCGTCATACCGACGCCTTTTAACTTTGCGGGTATTTCTCTAACAAGCCTTATTTCAGCTTGTATGGGATCCGAAACCGTATAACCTAAGCTTTTTGAAAGTGAAATTATGTTTCCTATTAAGATGCTTTCTAAAAGTTTTTTTCTGAGATCAAAGCTTTGTGCATGCTTGTATTTCTGGTAATTCTTCTCATTCAACGCCAACCAAGGTGTCAGAAATTTATAAGAGATTGGGTCTTGCCTGCTCCCGAAATTATAAATCTTGCTTTCTAATGATTTAGAGAGTATTTCTTGCCATTTTCCCTCGAGGTTTAAAACTCTCAGTTCATCAAAAACCTGTTTGATAACGCTTTTACCCTCATTGAATCCGACGATGAAACAATGATTATCAATGACTTTATACTGGACTCGAGGATATCGATAGATGAATTTACCATCATCTAAGTGGTTATGCGCATAAGAGTTGTCTCTGAAAAGCCTACCGAGGTAGTTTCTAATTTTTCTAGCATCCTTCTGGCTTAAACCAGACTCGAGATCAAGGCGAAGTTTTAAGACGTGCAACTGCATGATAGTAAAGAATATAAGTTAAAAACTAGCTCAATGCTAGATGTTTTAGAATAAGTGATAACATAAGTCAAAAGATATAAAGGTTATCCTCGAGTTTAGTTATGAATCCGGTCTTGGGATCATAATATTGCTCCAACTGCTGATATGGAACATACCTGAACCCTTGTTGATCGTCAAGAGGTGGTAAATTTTGAGATTTTTCTGGTACTGATACAACGTATTTATAAAAATCACCCTTAATCGAATCAAATTTTTCTCTTCTCTGAAATGGATTCTCGCATTTACTCAAAGACAAATAACTTTTCCAAAGGGATTTTGCCTCATCATTGAACTCGATGAAAACACTAGCCTCTGAGAAATTGTTCTCTATCAGACGAAAGTCAGATATAGAGTAGGAATCGGTCGAACTGGAATGATAATTGAGGCGCTTTATAGCTTCGATCAGACCCCTATCCTGATATTTCTTTCGCTTTAATTCGTTGTAATATTCTTCAATCAGGAAAGCTATCTCACTTTCTTGAATTTTATGAAAATTACAGAGGATTCTTCTAGTTATGTCGATTAAAACACTGTCATAGACGTAGGAATAATAATGGCGTTCTCTATCATCCTTTAAGGAAAAAATCAATACCTCGCCTTTACCTGAGGGATTTTTTGAATTTCTATTACACCTGCCAGCAGATTGAATTATCGAGTCCAATGGCGCCATATCGCGGAGAACGACGTCAAAATCAATATCAACCCCAGCCTCTACCAGTTGTGTAGACACAACAATTCGGTACTTTCCATCTCTTATTTCTTTTATCCTATTGAGCCTCTCCTGCGGTATTACATGTGTTGATAAAAACGTAGTTGCATCGTATCTTTCAGAGATCAACCGGTAAAACTTCTTAGCTGCACCTATAGTATTGAAGATGAAGAGATAACTTTTCTTTTCGTCTATCAATTCTTGGAGTTGGCTTGCCAGCTCTTCAAGAGTCAGGCTCTGGTCAAGATTAGGTTTTATGTAGATTCTGTTGAGTTGTTTGAAGTAGTATTTTTTATCAACCAGATTTATTAATTTTTCTCTATCAAATATTAGTGGCTCAGTAGCTGTAACAAGGATTAGATAAGTATTGAAATGTTCTATCAGATTAGAGAACAAATCATCAATCATCTGCCAATACTTAACTGGTATTGATTGAACCTCGTCGAGAATTATTATCGAATTTGCAATTCGATGAAACTTTCGTAAATTGCGGTTTTTGTTAGATATAAGAGATTCGAATAGCTGAACAAATGTTGTTACGATGATTTCAGAGTTCCAACCCTCGATGAGTATCTTTGCTTGTGTTGTCTCATACTCCGTGCTTTCAGTTTTATAGGAGATCTCAGATAGATGATGATGTTTGAGCAAGACCTTGTGAGATATTTTGATTCCATTATTTTGTAAAACTTGCTCAAAAACCGCACTGTTTTGATCAATTATGCTCAAAAAAGGCAATGTGTAGATTATTCGATGTCCTGAATTTAACTTCTCCCTCAACTTTAGAGCAAAGGACAGGGCTGTTAGAGTTTTACCTAAGCCTGTCGGAAGATTTAATGAGTAGATTCTTTCATCAGTATTTATAGCTCTTTGAGTGACCTCTTTATATGCTCTCTCCCTGAGATGATTGATTGGCGTTTCGGGAAATGAGAACTTCGACTTATAAACGTCGACCAATGAGCCATTCAACGAGGGTCTTTCTCTAAAAAAGTTTGGGTCTCTCACTACAACATCGCTCTTATCAGCATCTAAGAGCAGCGAAAAGATTAAATTCAACTTTAGATAAGGTAAAACCGATTTATTGAACTCTCGGATGATTGGCTTGATTTGCTTCAGTTCGACAAGAAACGAATTAATCCACTTTTCGATTTTTTCAAGGCTCAATTGTTGATCGGGAAGGTACTCAGCTATCTGATTGATGAGAGTTGAAAACTTATCTTTATGGATACTCGAAAGTTGAGTGTTTAATAGCTGTATATCCTCCTCATCTATGGATTTACACTCATCGAGCAGATTCCACAAGTCTCCATGATGGTGCTTGACGGCAACATAAGCAAAAAAACGCAAGATTTTCTCCTCAGTAACCAAACCAGACAAAAAGTAAGCGCAAACAGCTGAGATAAAGCTATGCTGTACATATTTTTCGTCGTTTCCTTTAGGTTTCTCTTGAGCCAACAGGTAATCCTGGAAAAACCCCGTGGCCTTTCCTATGTCGTGCATTAAGGCAACTATTTTGCAGACTTGTAGCAATTCATTTCGTAGCTCGTCAGGTTTTTCTTCAAGAAAAATATCTACCAAATCGGCTACGCCCTTTAGGTGATCCTCCAGAAGCTTCTTCGGAGATGAATGAGAATAGAGTCCGGATGATGATTTAGAAGAAAGCGACATTTTCTCCTGTTTCCAGCTTATAGAATTCTTTAAGTCTTGCCTTCATCGATTTTCCGTCTGGTTCGAAGATAACATCCACATAGCTTTTTACTACCCTTTCAGGATCCATGTATAAAGGCATTCTTTCCTTGAAATATCGTTTATCATCCTCCATCTCGAGACCATCAGGTTGCGGAGCATGTTCGAGATTAGCGCCTATCTGCGTTTGGCTATCAGACAGGCGCACGAGTAAGTCAGATTTTATTGGTGAATGCACGTAATCAAAACAATCAAAAACAGGCTCCGCCTCATAAATGCCGACATATTCGAAATTTGCCAGCAATTCACTTAATCCCAACGAGACGGAGTAAACTGTTTCATGAGCCTTTATTTTCTCAGCCAGAGAGTGGAAAATCCTGTCATTCTGATGAGCTACGAAAATTCTGAACTTCGGATTTTTAATAAACTCAGTTCTAATCTGGGTTCGATGAGGACCTTTACTGCTCATCGGTAGTTTGAGATTAGTACCCTTTGTCTCTAATAGATTTATGCCCATTCTAATTTTTATTATGGGATTGATTATTCTAAGGCTGATTTTGCAGTCCTGGCCAAGAAATGTTTTCAGGTATTCATTTGATGTTTTTTCAGTGCCGTAGATGGCGCCTAGAATTCCTGCGACCGTCGGAGGCGGGGGGAAAGAGAACGTCAGTGGCGAGGTGGTGGTATAGAACTTTCTGAAATGAGCGTAATCAGCCCAAATATCAAACGCTAAAACCCTCATAGATCAAAATCCCAGTTCTTCTAGATTGAAATCTGATAAGGCGTCTTTAAGAGTTACTAGGCTATTATTTCGTGACAAAATCAGCCTTTCATCGACTTTATATCGAATTTTGTCGATTTTGCCTTTGTGCCTATGCAGAGCCTCGATCAAATTGTCTATCAAAACTCTAAAATCTTGAACATCTCGTATGGACTCATCAGTTTTCTCTGACTGCAGTGCCACCAATCTATCGAGCTCTCCAATGTAGAAGTTGACACCTTCTTTATAGATCACCTGAATTAAAAGCCTTGGCATTTGACCGAACTTAGAGCCGGATATTAAGTTTTTAGTGCCATGCCACATTCCCTCTAGCATGTGATTTATATCAGTTTCCGTAAGTCTTATATTCTGGTTTTTGGCAGCATTTTCATTGACGACGCCGTAAAAGGCAATAAGCGAATATGGAAGAATGTACCTCTCCGTGAAGGTGCCTTGCTCCTTTCCTGCACCGGAGGGCATGACGGTTGTTCCCTTTATGAAAGTAACATTTACTCTATGAAGTGAGCGGCCGTACTTGAATTGTACTGGACCAGTTAAAGTGGTAGTCTCTCCCTCGACGGCAGTCGTAGCACCAAACAGCCGAGTATCGATAAATTTTTTCATCACTTCATCTGGATTGCCCTCAATCTCTTTAAGCAGTTCTTTCTTGGTTTTCAAATTACCTTTTTCATCCCTAACTTCACGGATGAAAATCTCTAGCCCTTTGTAGTCGTGCAGATAATCTCTGATCGTTCTCTTTAATCTAACATCTGTAACTATGTTAATCCCGGTCTCTTCATCGATTCTGGGTCTATTTTCATCGACTGGATCGCCATTTGGATTGCCGTCCTTTATATCATACAAAAATAGTATTTCAGATCGGTTTTTAATCTCTTCTGACATTATTCAAGATCCTCCTTGATGTTATTTAAGTCATCATTAGTTACACTTTCGGTCTTTGAACCATCGATCTTGCTAAAAGCAAGATCAGAAACTTTTTTGGATAAATTCATCCCGCAAACGAAATAAAAATTTATTTCATCAATGGATAGCTTCCAGTTATCATCCTGAAGCAAATAATTAGTAGCCTCTGTAGCGATTATCTTTTCAACCTCCTGAAAGCCATCATATTCTTCGAGTTTATTCTGAACAGCGGGTAAGAGTCCCTTGATGTCTTGTTCATTCATCCGCAAACCTTTTAGCTTTTTGAGAAAAGGAGGCTTTGGATTCTTTTCACCTTTATCTCTTTTTTCTTTTATTTGCTTAATTAACAACCTCTGAGTTAACGCACCTAAAAGAAATATGCCCCTCTTCACTGGGGTGTCTAGTACTTTTGCGTAATTTTCAAAAATAGATTCGAACGAACCTTGCTGCATATTTTCCTCCTTAAAACTCAATACACCGACCTTGTTGAAGAATATTATGTCCATTATGGCATCTCTGACCCTCGGCAAGTCCTCGACAGAGTTAGGATTATTCAAAAACTCGTGTCTTATTCTTAACATGAAAAACTTGGCCAGAAACTGAAAACTTATAGGAGTACCCTTGAAAACATGATCAACCACGTCCAAAAAATACTTTTCGAATTTTCCCTTTCCAACTGACTCAGACTCCTCACCAACTGACTTAGGTTCCTCTCGCTCATCCTGTTGGTTTGTATCTGATTTGTAGGACCCAGAGTAAGGTAATTCGGAGAAAAAGATTCTTATCTTATTAAATTTGTAATCTGTCTTAAATTTGTAATCTGTCTCGAATAGATTATCCACATACTTTTTCGCTTCAAATATTTTACGAATTCTAGATGGAAAAACATCTTCTATCAGCAAGAGTATTCTCTCTGCGCTTTGATCCTTTCGCAAAAACAAAAAGTTAAGAGTCAAGTAATCTCTTTGCTCGGATACATAGTCTAGTATTTCGTTCTCGTCGTCGGTAATCCTTTTTCGTTCAATTGGACCTAATTTTATTTGTTTTCGTCCTTCTAAAATGATATTCAAGACTTTTTCAAATAGCTGATCGTTGTGAATCGTGAGCTGAGGAATCAAATAATAACTCAAGCCATAGAATTTGAATTTCAAGTTGTTTTCCAGCCACTGCTTACCTCTTTCCATGTTTTGTTTGCAGTTTTTACAAACTGGAAAATTCTTCCATGCATCTTTCTCCCTGAAACCACCCATTATGAATCCCGGCTTATCAATTACATAAAACTTGAAGACGCTGACATTCCCCATTACAGTGCCTCTTTGGCCACACAAAGCACAACTACTTTCATTTTCTGATTTCTTTTCTTTTTCCCGCTCAAAGTAACTCACGCAATCGCGGCATATTTTATATTCACCAATGTACTTGCCATTAACTTTCAATGAAAGAAAAACCCCAGCCTTTTGTTGAGCTTTTGTAAAAGCTTCATACTTGCTACTGATTAATTCAGCTATCGTTTCTTCGTTATTAGAAAGTATCAGATAAACCTTACCTAAAAAATCGAGAGAATCGTTAAGCTCGCCTATGTCTACGTTTGATTGCAAGCCTGCCAGAAACGAGGCTAAATCATTTATACTTACCTCCTTGCACTTTTTGATCCAACCTACTATTTTTCTCTGCGAGGTTGTAATTTTTTCGGTTTCTTGCCTTTTCTGTGACTTGTTTTTCTTTTGAGATTCATAATTAAATGGAGTACACGGAACTGCAGTAGTTCCCTTAGATGCATCTTTTTTATACAAATACAATCCTTTCTTGCGTTCATCGAAGTCTTCTAACTCGATGTCAAAAGTATTGTTCTCAGTATTGACAGTGATGAGAATCATCTTAGGCACTTCACCATCTTTTGAAGACTGATGAACCTGCTCATCAGCACCACGTAATTTGCCAATAGTTATTATCTCAGTCAACATACTACATCATCTTAAGCACAAGAGGCTCTAAGATCAATTGAATCATCTAAGTTCATTGCATTTTTTGACAGTTCCGAAGCCTTTTGAGACGGATTTACCAATGCCCCAAAAGTCCGGTATATCGAAGTTCACAGAGAATCTGCCTGTAAAGCCTGTCATCCATACGTTCTTCGACTTTGCCCGCACTTCATTGATTGTATGAAAGTCAGCTTTTATGGTGTCTGGAACAGTGTAACCAAGGGTTTTCGAAAGTGAAATCAAATTTCCAGTCAAGATACTCTCTAGTAGTCTTTTACGGCCAGCCCAATCTTTTACCTCTTTGTATCTCTGATAATTTCTCTCGTTTAGTGCGAGCCACGGAGTTATCAGCTCATAGTTTAAAAGATTTGAGACTACACCGAATTGGTCAAAGCGCACTGTTATTCTTCGCTCTATAATCTGATACTCGGTATCATCTATTTTCAAAAAATCGATCTCATTATGGATTTTATATAAAATCTCGGCACCTTCGTTGATTCCAATCACCAACGGCTTGTGTTTGACTACTTTGTATTGTACCAATGGAGCCTTATAGAGAAATTTTTGATTGCTCAAATGATGGTGAATAAGCGTGTAGCCACCGAATTGATCTGCAAAAAAACCTCTGAGCTTAGAGGCGCTACCTTTAACCTTCTCATTACAAAAAAACGTGAAAATCAAAGTTTTGACCTCTAACACCTTAAGTAAACATCCTCCAGAAGATGTAAGCTTTGCTAGAAGAAAATAAAATCATGATTTTTTATCAGCCTATGAAGAGGCCAAAGCCGATCGAAGTCTTTGCGCTTATGCCAAAATTAGTCAATACATTTCTAGCAAACATGCATCCGCTCAGTTGCGTTTCATTTAAAGTAGCTTTTAAGTTTTTATTGCTGCCATTCCGAGCGTTCATAGCATCTGTTCTACACAATGAAAATCTCAAAAAAAGCCGTTTTTCGTAAAAAATCCAGGTATGTCGGGAGAGGCTAAGTCAAAAGAATGCTCGAGAGGTCTAGACGACTTTCTCATCGCTCAATCTTACTCAATAAGTACTCTCTGAGTGCAACCGCCTGGTTATATTCTTTACTGCTCGCTGAGTATAGTAAAGTTAGAGTTGAGTTGCTCCCTTTTTCAATCAACGTATGGATAAGCTCTGCTTTCTTATCTAGTTCAGCAAAATATCTTCGCTTGAACTCTTCCCATCTACTCGCTTCATGGTTAAACCACTTTCTGAGTTCATGGCTTGGGGCTATTTCCTTCAACCATAAATCAGCTTTGATTCTCTCCTTACTCATACCTCTAGGCCATATTCTGTCAACCAACACCCTACACCCATCGGAAACTTCGTACTCATCGTATACTCGCTTTACTCTTATATCAACTTGCATGACTGAAAGCCGGTTTAGAATAAGAAGGATTCAGTAACTTACGCATATCTGTCACTCTCAAGCCATTGTAGCTCTCTTCGATTTTCTTCGAGCAAATTCTAGTTTATTGTTTTCAGGAAGTCAACAATTTCAGGTTTTAGAGGCATTAATGAAAATACAAAGCCACCTTTATAAAGGTGGCTTATTTTCTTGGGTTTTTTAGATTTGAAGTTTACTAAGAGTTTCTAAAACCGAATGACAGTATCAGGACCACCCTCGATATGGACAGTATCAACAAACCTGATGCTCCTGGATTCAGTAGTCATTACCAAAGAATGAGTTCTTTTCCCTGCTCCAAAGAATCTGACACCTCGAAGCAATGCACCATCTGTCACACCAGTAGCCACGAAGATGATTCTTTTACCGGGGGCAAGGTCGTTAGTATCATACACTTTATCTGGATCTTTAATACCCATCGATTCGAGACGTTCCATTACTTGCTCGACTGGTGGTATTTTAGAGCTGTCTACACCTAATCTCTCTGGATCAAAAACCAGCTTTGCTTGAATTTCACCATTTAAACATCTCATTGCAGCAGCTGTCAAAACGCCCTCCGGCGCTCCCCCTATACCCATTAAGGCATGAATATTAGTACCTGCAACTGCCGCAGAGATACCGGCTGATAAATCACCATCTGAGATTAATCTTATCCTCGCCCCGGCTTCTCTTATCTCCTGAATGAGTTGTTTATGTCTTGGTCTATCGAGCACTATTATCGTTAGATCCTCGATATCGCGGTCTAAACGGCGAGCAATACTTTTCAGATTTTCTTTAACAGGCGCCTCTATGTCAATGGCTCCGCGACAGCTCGGACCAACCACTATCTTATCCATGTATATGTCCGGTGCATTCAAAAGTCCTCCGCGCTCAGAAGCAGCCAAAACAGATATAGCATTATTTGCACCCAATGCACAAAGATTGGTGCCCTCGAGCGGATCCACTGCAATATCAACCTCAGGAAAATTAACTCGTTCCTCCTCAGCATAGGCGCCGCCACCCACCTCTTCACCAATGTAAAGCATCGGAGCCTCATCGCGCTCTCCTTCTCCTATCACTATCCGACCTTTGATCGGAACCGTGTCGAGCACTTCACGCATCGCCTCAACCGCTACGTGATCACTGTGCTTGCGATCACCTTGTCCCATCGTCTTTGCAGCAGCAATCGCTGCTGCCTCCGTTACTCTCAAGAAATCTAACGCAAGTTCTCTCTCTACTTTCGCTTTCTTTGTCATCTTTCCATCCACCATAGTTTTAGTTAATCAAGCATTCTAACACTTGTCTATCATTTTTTGGCAAGTATAATAATAATTTAAATTTGTAAATTCAGAACGTTTCTCAAGGGAGAATTTAAAAAAGGATGGCATATATCGTAACCGAACCTTGCGTTGATTGCAAATACACAGATTGCGCAGCCGTCTGCCCAGTCGAAGCTTTTCATGAATTACCTGATCGCTTATACATAAATCCAGATACTTGCATAGATTGCGATGCGTGCTTACCAGAGTGTCCAGTAGAGGCAATTTACTCTGATATGTCCATTCCTGAGGAATATCTCGAATGGATAGAGAAAAATAAGGAGGCAGTTAATTATCCTATAATCTCGACTAAGCAACCTGCCCTTTATGGACCAAACTGTAAAGGCCAACCAGAGTAGCCAATCATCAGTAGGGATAGACTCTTAGGTTGCTGATAGAGAACGATCTGAGACTGAATGAATTTATTGAATATGTTAACCATATCCTCACTCTAAATCCATGCAAATTAATGATTAAACCAATCTAGTTTAAGTAAATTAACCACCATGATGAGAGTTCTCGTTGGATACGGACGGATATTTAGTCACTTGTGTTATCTGCAAGGTATGGTGTCAACCTAAAAATACTAATATAAAGAGACGAATCCTCCGTGCCAGAGAGCTGGATTAGATCTCAACCATGTAGCACTTTGAACATGCCGATGACCGCTCTAGCCCGACTTACTATCTACAGAGAAAATCTAAAAAGCTAAAGCAATTAGACAGATTTTGCCTCTGTTCCTTCATGAAGATGTTTTCTGATAGTATTAGCCAACATTTCACCTAAAGACTCGAGCATTTGCTTAATATTCAAATCCTTGATTTCATTGCCTTCAAACAGCGTATCAACCTTAGCAACAGCTATTTCAAAAGGTAGTACATGAACAAGCAGAATGGACAAAACATCGCGTAAATGCGCTAAACACCTTATACCGCCGAAACTTCCAGGTGAAGCAGTCATAATACCAGCCCACTTGCCTCGATAACAATCACCAACTTTCAATTGACCATTGGCCCTCGAAGTCCAATCAATAAAATTCTTCAATCCTCCTGGCAATGAGGCGTTGTATTCAGGCGAAGCAATTAAAAGTCCATCATGCTCGAGTAAAATCTGTTGAAGTTTAGTCGCATTACCGGGGAATCCAGATTCTTCGACTAAATCAGCGTTGTACAAAGGCAAAGGATATTCCCTTAAATCAAGTAGCGTAACATCTGCATCTGCGCGTCTAGCGCCTTCAATTGCTACATTGAGAACCTTACGATTGTATGATCCTTTGCGTAAGCTACCGGCTATAGCTAGTATCTTTGGTCTTTTACTCATATTGAAACCAAAGATGAGTTTGCCACGAAATAACTCGTAAAACAAAATCGAAACTCGGGAATTCACGGAGCTTTCTCAGGAAAAATTCTAAAACAGTCAACTTATGCTATGCTAAATTAGGAGCTATGATAATAAAGCCTTTCAGAAACGTAGAACCCAAGATTCATCCAGAGGCGTTTGTTGCAGAAAATGCCACAATCATCGGTGACGTCGAGATTGGTGCAAAGTCAAGCATTTGGTATAACGTAGTTCTTCGTGGAGATGTAAACTTCATTCGCATTGGGACAAAGACAAATGTCCAAGATGGAACCGTAGTTCACGTTACCAGTAATGATTACCCAACTATAATCGAGGATGAAGTGACAATAGGACACAGCGCTACGATTCACGGTTGTCATATTAAAAGAGGATCTCTTATCGGCATCGGCGCAATCATTTTGGACGGAGCGTCGATAGGTGAAAATTCATTAGTGGCCGCAGGTAGCCTAGTGACGCCTAATACAGAGATACCTCCTCGCTCTCTCGTGCTCGGTTCTCCAGCACGTATAAAAAGACAACTCTCCGAAGATGAAGTTCTCAATCTCAAGCGATTCTGGGAAAATTATGTGAGGTTGATCGAAGAATATAAAAGCATCAAAGAATCGGCACTAAAATTATCATGAATACGAAATCTACCAACTTAAACTTTAGAGGCAAAAGGACTCTTTTAGTTTTTATAACCATGTACACTTTCTTCATCTCGACAAATGCTCAAGATATAATCTCTGAGCCTGAGATGAAGATCAAACATGAACAAATAACGCTGTATGCTGGCTTTTCTCCGGACTCGAATACCTTTTTAAGCATTGCCAGAACAAAAGATGCACGCTTTGGATATGTAGCTCTGCAATACTCGAAACGATTTTTTTCAAATGAAAAAATCGAAGCTAACTACACGATGGACATTGTTCCTTATGCTAGCTTAGAGTATCCGCTTCCTCAATCTTCGAAACGAATTAGAAGAAGAGCTAACTCCTTCGGCCTTGCGCCAATTGGTATCCAAATAAGATTTCCATTGCACAAGGGTAAATTGGTAACTTTTTTCGGGGTCTCAGGAGGCTTTCTATACTTCAACAAAAAAATACCAAACAATAGTGGCACTAAATTTAATTTCACTGCAAGCTTAAATTCAGGAGTCGAAATACCTATAAGCCAAAACAAATCCTTGGTATTGGGCTATAACTACTACCATATCTCTAACGGTAATCGAGGCATCATAAATCCTGGCTTTGACAACAATGTTTTCACAGTCGGTTACAAAATTAATCTGAAATAAGCTACAATCAAAATTTTATGAGCGAGAAGATCCAAGCCGCACGGGGCACGAGGGATTTTTTACCGATCGATGTCCGTAAGCGCGAATATGTCGTCAAAATCCTCAAAGAGATTTATGAGTCGTATGGATTTGAACCACTGGAAACACCAGCAATTGAAAATCTTGAAACTCTGCTGGGCAAATATGGTGAAGAAGGAAATAAATTAATGTTCAAAATCCTAAAGCGCGGCGAAAAACTTCAGGAAGCATTAAATTCTGATAAAGTCACGGAGAATAATTTAGCAGATCTCGCTTTAAGATATGATTTAACAGTTCCATTGGCTAGAGTAGTCGCAAATCATAGAGATAAGCTGCCGCGCTTTTTCAAGAGATATCAGATACAACCAGTATGGCGTGCGGATAGACCTGCTAAAGGTCGCTTCCGAGAATTTTATCAGTGTGATTTGGATGTCATAGGCTCTAACTCATCATTAGTCGAAGCTGAGATTTTTTCTATCATTAGCAATGTACTAAGGCGTCTTGGTTTCAAAAATTTCAAAATCAGATTAAACCATCGCGAAATTCTAAGAGGATTATTTCATCATTCGGGCATAACCGACGAGAAACAACAATTAGAGGCAATAATCACAATTGACAAGTTCGACAAAATCGGGCGCTCTGGAGTTATTCAAGAATTATCAGAAAAACGAATACCCCATGACACAGCCGAGAACTTATTGAATTTTCTGCAGGAATGTTCGAATATAAGCGATAATCAAACCATTCTACAAAAACTAGTAAGTTTTTTCGGTGATCAGAAAACTGATGCGATAAAAAACATAGAGCAGATACTGAATTTATCAGAGAACGCTAATCTTAAGCTCGATCTAACATTAGCTAGAGGTTTAGATTATTACACAGGAGCGATAATGGAAGTAACCATAGAGGGACTGAACATAAGCGTCGGTGGCGGCGGTAGATATGATAATCTTATCGGCATGTTCATGAAAGAGCCAATACCAGCTTGTGGTTTTTCTTTCGGCCTCGAAAGGATACTTGTTTTGATGGAAGAGGCGAGGCTTTTTCCGGAATCCATCTCCGGTACTCCGATCGATGTAATGGTTACGATATGGAACGAGGAATTGACTCCAGCATCGTTAAGGCTAGCGGATGAACTGAGAATGCTAGGAGCTAAAGTGATTGTCTATCCTCAAGCAGACAAGATTAGCAAGCAGTTAAAATACGCGTCACAGATTGGTGTAAGATTTGTCTGCATCCTCGGAGAAAATGAAGTTGCGAGTGATATGGTCACAATAAAGAATCTTTCAACTGGTCAGCAAGAAACAGTTAATAAGCAGTTCCTGAAGATAAAAATCCTTGGCTCCTAATTAGTCAATAGGACGGTACATAGAAAATGAGCGCAAAATTTGAACTGAAGGAGATAACTGCACTAACGAAGAATCTTTTGTTTAGCTTTTTACTTGAAGAGTAACGCTCTGGTTACTTGTAGACTTTACTTTGCTAATCAAACTATAAAATTCCTCGTAAGCTTCTCTGTCCTCGGTTGACATATTCACTATGCGTGCGCCGACTAAATATTTAGTGGCAGAGTCATGGATATCAATCTGTTCATATCTTACACCTAATAATTCCATCTTTACCTTTCTCTTGGGCAAATCTATCTCTGCGTGCAATCTCCTACCTTCACCTACTAGGTAATATTCTTTCAAGCGAATTGAGGAAACGATGAAAGCAATTCCACTTTTGCTCAAATCATAAGTTTCACCCGAGGTGGATAGAGAGGCAAACTTTATGGGCCTTAAACTGCCGGTCGATATTTCGGGATAAATCGTAATCTTTATGGGCGCACTAAATTTAATTCTCCTGCCACTCAGCCTTCCAGAGATAGAGGCAGCCACTTTATTGAGTAATTTGCGGATTGTTTCTCCTGACATTCTTATCTCACGAGATGAAGGAGTTCCATTCCATTTATAACTGTTTTCTTAACTGATTGCAACAATTTTCTAAGAAATCAGCCTAGCTTTTTACAAAAAATTTATATTTATTTTTTAAGAGGCTCCCCCTTGTTGTCTTTACTCTGAACTCTAGCCTGCTTATCTACACCATCGACTTGCATGAGGAAAGAGAGCTTACCAGTCTTACCATAAATTGCTGGCTCTGCAGTTGCATAATAACTCTTCTTGTCCGACGATAAAACCACTTTGTAACGATAACCTGTAGATTTAGTCTCTAAGATATCATCAGGCAGTAGATTTTGTTGAACCAGCGTTTTTATATCAGTGAATTGTCCAGCATTCTGTAAAGCATAAACTATTTGAGCTTTTGCAATTCTCTGTAACATCAGTTGTGCCTCATTCTCATGTGTCTGAATTTTTAATTGATAAAAATAATTCTTCCCTTCTTTTTTCACCTCTGTTTCAGCCTCTTCATCAACCATCAAAATTATCCAGGATTCTCTTTCCTTACGAAGTTTAATTAACTTGTCTTCCAGAACCTTTGTGTCTTCATCAGGTATCTTGAGGGTAACGGTGGCCTCATTGTTAGAGACTATCTCACCACTTATCTGCAGTTCGTCTGGCACCTGAGCAGATATCGCCTCAAAATCTTCCTTAAAGTCCTCTAATTCCTTTTCAGTAAGATCCTCGACAGCTGGCCTCAAATTCGTGAGCATTAACGCATCACGAAACCTTTTTTCGCGCAGTAATTTGTAGAATTTTCTGACTGCATCGGCTGGAGAGTCCGGTTTTACCTGGATTACTTTCAGACCCTGCTCTTGAGTCTTATCCCCCTCTTGTTTATGAAGAGCAGTATTTTCGCTAACAATAGTACTCAAACCAGTACTACTACAGGCCATATTAATCACAAAAGCGACAACCAAAAAGTAATTCATCTTTTTTGACTCCTTATGACATGAAAAATATAAAGCCAAAACAAATTGAGGCTAGCAGAAATTATAAAACATATTTCTGCTAGCTGATAGTGTTTTTTAGGATGAAGGGTATGTCTTTTTAAATTATTTCAGACTGATCTGATTTTCTACCCGCCAAAAAGATTTCTCTGCCGACATAGTATAGAAATAAAGCCAGCAAGAGGAATGGGATCAAAGCAAGCCAATCTGCATTTTCTCCACTGAAGAATGGATTTTTCTGTTCAGCCCATTGAGCAAATGCATCTTGAGTCTCTTTAAGGATCGGAACTACGGCAAACAACGCTATCAATATCCCCGCTATAGCACCACCTGCAATATAACCTGAGGCTAATAATACTCCGTTAGATTTGTCAGTTTCTGCAAGTATTTGCTCGGGTGATAAACTTTGCCCAGCCAATTTGCGTTTTAAATAGAGATCAACTGCCCACCTTATCATACCTCCAACAAAAACTGGAGCAGATGTGGAAAGCGGTAAGTATAAACCAACAGCAAAAGCCAACGATGGGATTCCTGAAAGCTCTAAAACAACAGCTATCATGGCTCCAATTACTACCAATCCCCACGGTAGTTCTTGACTCAAAATGCCTTTGATTATGTAACTCATCAAAGTTGCCTTAGGAGCATCATAGCGCTCGAGTGGCCTTCCCTCTTCATCCGCCTTTAAAATTCCATTAATCCCGGGATCCACAAAGTAAACTGGATGACCTTGCATATCCACTAGATATTTGCCGACTTGGCCCAGGTTAGGATCAGTATTATGCCAAACCCTGTAATTCATCTGATCAATCCCTGCATATTTCCCGCCGACTTTCTCAGATCTAAACTTCCCGCTATCCTTTGCCAATTTATCTTCTGTGACCACAATCTTTGCTTCTATGGAATTAGGATCAAGCCTTTTATAGTAGGTTCTAGAATCATTTAAGAAGACGAGCAAACTTCCCAGGACCAAAGCAGAGGACAGAGCACCGACTATTATGGCAATTTGTTGTCTCCAAGGTGTGCCACCGACTAGAAAACCCGTTTTTAAGTCCTGCGATGTGGTACCGCCATTTGAAGCAGCAATACACACAATGCCACCTATAGAGAGTGCCGTGACAAAATATGGATCAGGCGATGTCCATCCAAGGAGAAGAAACACTAAACACGTAATCAGCAGAGTGGCAACAGTCATACCTGAAATAGGATTCGAGGAAGAGCCAATTTCTCCTGTCAATCTCGAAGAAACTGTTACAAATAAAAACCCTAAAGCAACTATCAATAATGCTCCTACAAAGGAAACTATCGGATCATCGAAAACATAAAGACCTAATTTTGGTGAGAGCATGATGGCCGCTATCAGTGCTATTATGCCGGCTATAACCCACTTCATCGGAATATCCCTTTCCGTTCTCGGTAGATCAGTTAAGTTATTTCCAGAATTAATCTTTAAATCGGAAATACCGGCACGAATACCATGCCAAATTATTGGAGCACTCCTAACGAGTGAAATTATTCCGGCCATCGCAACTGCACCTGCCCCTATGTATAAAATGTAAGAACTACGTATCTGAGAGGCAGACATCTCAGCTATTGTTTTGCTAAGCTCTGGCGCTATCGGTTTAGTCGCACTCTCGCCAAAGAATTTTATCAGAGGAATTAAAACTAGATAGGAAAGCACGCCACCACCTATCATCAACCCAGAAACATAAGGACCAATTATGTATCCTACACCCAGAAGAGTTGGATCATTATCAAGCTCGAGTTTTCCACCCTTTAATATCCTGTCACTCAACTCTTTTTCAGGAGTCGACTTCCAGAGACTAAAAACCTGCATTAAGGTTTTGAAAATGAAGCCAATTAAAAACCCTACCATTATGACTTTACCGCCATGTAATGCTGTTTCATCAGCCTTTTCAGTTGTAGCCAGCTGTGCAGCCAGTCTAGATTCCTCAGATGCTCCTGCCTTCAGTACCTCAGCACATGCCGTACCCTCAGGATATTTCAGATAACCGTGCTGATCCCTTATTAAAGCACGCCTCAGCGGTATCATCATTAAAATTCCTAAAATTCCACCAAGGACAGCCACCAAAGTCGCACGCCATATTTCAAGATCAAACCCTAAAATCATAATCGCAGGCATGGTTACCCCAATTCCAAAAGCTATCGATTCGCCAGCACTACCAGCTGTCTGCATTATGTTAGCCTCTAAGATAGTCGCATCTCGAAATCCAACCTTCGAGAGTAAGCGAAATAAAGTAATCGCAATCACCGCAACTGGAATCGATGCCGATACGGTTAACCCAACTTTTAGCACCAGATACAAGGAAGACGCCCCAA
The DNA here is from genome assembly GCA_964486055.1 of uncultured Blastocatellaceae bacterium. Classification (GTDB taxonomy): domain Bacteria; phylum Acidobacteriota; class Blastocatellia; order Pyrinomonadales; family Pyrinomonadaceae; genus J014. The sequence goes on along the minus strand of CAZALE010000012.1, from coordinate 23,694 downwards.
ATATTATTCCCAATAAAGTTCCAACTAACAGCGGAAAAGGAGTAAGTTCACGTAAGTTAGCACCTGCTGGAATATAGGGTCGAAAGCTCTCAAGAAACGGATTTCTCATTCAAAACCTCCACAAAGATTTTTAATGCAACTTGCGTTAATTTATCTTGCATTTAAAACATAATCAAGTCAGCAGGTCTAACAATATCTTCCTTGCCCATCGATACGCTCGAGAATACTCGTTTTAACCTCGAAACTCACACTTGGATAAAATTAGAGGCGCAGCAAAGCCAAATACACTCCGAGACTATAACGACTCCTCTAATTAAAGGCAGCCGACGAAGTCGAGAGCTTGTAAATAGGTATGACAAACAATTTAAGCTGAAATGCCAGCTTCGGATTACTCAGGGCGCGATCGTCGAGAGCTTATAAATGGGTATGACAAACAATTTAAGATCGTTTTTCGAGTATGTCTTTTTCTGAAATAAGAGGAGCGAAGTCCATACGCGAGGCAAGATTGCAGTAAAACCAATCAAGAGAAAGGTTAACCCTCAGGCTTCCCCTAAATCATGAGCAAAAGTGATGTTTTTATTGGATTAAAGCGATGGCAGACCTAAGATAATGGCGGAGAGGACAGGACTCGAACCTGCAAGCCCGTAAGGGCGGCGGTTTTCAAGACCGCTGCGTTACCAATTACGCTACCTCTCCACTTTCGCCTCAAATTATCAATAGTTAACCGAAATGAAAAATATAACTTAAAACTCCTCAAAATACAACTCCAAAATAAATAGTAAACCATGATCATAAACGACAAGACTGTAAGCTTAATCTTTGTTATAATTGCTGTCATGACATCTGAACTGCGAGACACAAAGTCAGTACTCACATGTTCAAAATGTGGAAGAAACTCGCCTGCTACGAGACAAAACTGCCTTTATTGTGGAGCCGCTTTTCCAATAACTCCGATGAATGCCCTTAGGAACCGCAGAAAACTTGACGCTTTGGAAAGAGGCTATAATGTAATTTTTCTATCCGCTAACCAGGTAATCACTGATACTAAACTCCCGGAAATCCTACCATTAGTTGAAATTGATGAGGAAAACCTCAGAAAAATATTGCAGGAGCATAATCAGCTACCCATTACTCGCACCGCAACTCTCGAAGAAGCCAAAATAATTGCAGAGAAATTGGATTTTTTAGGAATACGAACGCGAATCATAGATGATTTCTCTCTCAGTCGTGAACCAAGCAGAATCCGCCGAATAGATTTCTTAGATCAAGAATTGATAATCACTCATTTCAATTCTGGAAAAACAGAAAGAGTATCTAAAAAAGAGCTAAGTTTAGTTGTCTGCGGCTTCCTCTATGAAAGACGAATTCACTCCATAGAGGAGAGAAAAAAACGCCAGAATAAGCTAAAAGAAGCTAGTGAATTTGATAATGATAAGCCTTTAATTGATATTTATACGAAAAGTAATTCGTTAGGATACAGAGTATTTCCGAATGGTTTCGACTTCTCCGGGCTAGGCATTGAGAAAAAAAAGCTAGCAACAGAAAACCTACCTATGCTGCTTGAAAAGCTGAGCTCGTGCTCTAGTGAGGTAAATCTTATCGATAATTACATTAGAATCTATAAACTACTCAGAAACATATGGGATTTTGAAGAAAGCAAAAACTCAATCGGTTGGCGAAGAAAAGGTTTCGGCGGCTTTGAACTTGAAAGCGAACTTTTGACCAATAACCTGAAGCAATTCACAAAATATTCACGCTTACAATGGTTTCTGAAGAATGGCTGACGAGAAAATAATATTTGGGATAAATCCAATCCTGGAAGTATTGCGTTCAAACCCTCAAAAAGTCCGCAAGATTCTCATAGCCGAGGGAAGAGGAATAAGCAATGAGATTGTTAGATTAATCCGTGAGAGGCATGTTCCAGTTCAAAAATTGCCGCGCGCTGCGCTCAAAAAATACACTCAGCAAAATCATCAGGGTATCATAGCTATTATTTCACCCAACAGCTATGCATCTGAGGAGGATTTAATAAGCATATTATCAGAAAAGCAGAATTCACTCGGCTTGATACTCGACGGAATAGAAGACCCACGTAATTTAGGTGCAATCTTACGAACTGCGGAGTGTGCAGGCGTTGATGCCGTCTTCATACCTGAAAGAAGAGCCTCTGGTCTGACAGATACAGTAGCCAAGACCTCGGCAGGTGCGATAGAGCACGTGAGAGTTGCGAGAGTCAAAAACATAAATAACCTCATAGAAAGACTAAAACGAAATGGCATATGGGTAATAGGTGCCGATGCCAAGGCGGAGATCGATTATACAGATTGGGATTGGACCGGTAAAACTGCTTTAATCATTGGCAGTGAGGGAAAAGGCTTGCATCATTTAACCAAACAACGTTGTGATGCTCTCGTCAAAATACCCGTTTTCGGTAAGATAGAAAGCCTCAATGTGTCTGTCGCTACTGCAGTCATATTGTACGAAATCATACGACAAAGAAACCTTCAGAAGGACTCACTGAGTGACAAACACGCTTAGACGTCCTCCGAGAAAATAATGAAAGCAGCAGGGCTCCACTTAAAAATAAAACGCAGATTATTGCCCATTTATGCTGCAATAACTGCGCCTCGAATTATTTTTCTCCTCAACAGTCGGCTCTAGCTCGAGCTACCTTCTAATCGTTCTTTCTCTTCTTTCAGGACGGCTTTACGAGAGAGCTTCAGTTTACTACCTTCCTTGGCAATGCATTTTACAAGGATCATCTGACCTTCCTTTAACTCATCTCTTATGTTGCGAATGCGCTTATCAGAGACCTCAGATATGTGCAACAGACCAGCTACACCAGGAAATAGCTCGACAAAAGCCCCAAAATCGACTATCCGGGCAACTCTACCCAGATACACTTCTCCGATCTCGGCTTCTGCAGTCGCTGCTCGAATGCGCTCTACAGCTTTTCGTGCGGCTTCTTTATCAGAGGTAGCTATGCTGACCGTGCCGTCATCGGCGATGTCAATCTTTGCACCAGTTTCATCGATTATGGATCTGATCATTTTTCCACCAGGTCCGATCACCTCACGGATCTTTTCTGGATTAATCCTAATCGTGAATATTCTAGGGGCATACTTTGATATTTCCGCTCTGGGTTTATCAATCGTCTGAGACATTATGTTCAGGATATACAGACGTCCTTTCCTGGCCTGTTCTAGCGCCTCTTGGAGTATTGTGGAATTTACGCCAGCGATTTTTATATCCATTTGCAAAGCAGTGATGCCTTCTGAGGTTCCGGCAACTTTAAAATCCATGTCACCATAATGATCCTCAGCACCTGCTATGTCGGAGAGAATAGCATAACGATTCCCTTCCATCACTAATCCCATGGCTACACCCGCAACGGGGCGTTTAATTGGAACTCCTGCATCCATCAAACTTAGAGAACCACCGCAGACCGTAGCCATCGAGCTAGAACCATTCGATTCCGTTATTTCTGATACAACTCGAATAGTGTAGGGAAATTCGGCCTCATCGGGTAAAACCGCTTCCAGTGCACGTCGTGCCAAATTACCGTGACCGATCTCTCTACGACTCGAACTACCAATTCTTCCTACTTCCCCAACGGAATAAGGAGGAAAGTTGTAATGTAACATGAAGCGCTTTCTCACTTCACCTTTTTCAAGATCATCTATGAATTGTTCATCTTCCTTAGTACCAAGAGTGGTTGTCACTATTGCTTGAGTTTCGCCTCGGGTGAAAAGGGCAGAGCCATGAGTTCTAGGAAGCCAACCGACCTCACACGAAATTGGTCGAATCTCACTGAATCTCCTGCCATCAGGACGACGTCGACGCTCTAAAATATCCTCTCGAAAGATCTTCTCTTTTAAATAATTGAAAGCCTTTGCTGCCATCGCTCTGGTTTCAGCATCGTCCTCTGGATAGCTTTCAATTATCTCTCTCTTAAGCGAATCCACTGCAGCATATGAAGTTAGTTTATCTTGCTTCGAAGTGTCCAACGCCTCTCGTAAACGCTCACCGTATTTTGAAGAAATCTCCTCGACAAGTTTTTCATCAATCTTGGGTGCTAACACCTCCCGCTTAGTCACACCCAGGACTTTGAATATTTCCTTTTGCCACAGGCATACTCTTTTAATTTCTTTGTGTGCGAGCATCATCGCCTCGACCATTATTTTTTCCGCTACTTCCTTAGCCTCCGCTTCTACCATGACAATAGCTTCTTCAGTGCCCGCAACAACCAAATCAAGTTTCGACTCTCGCCGCTGCTCATAGGTTGGGTTGATAATATACTTTTCTCCGATAAGCCCAACTCGCACGCAGCCAACCGGATGATAGAAGGGAATATCTGAAAAATACAACGCACATGATGCCCCTGTGACAGCTATGACGTCAGGATCATTCTCGTCATCTGCAGAGATTACAGTAGCTACAATTTGAACCTCATTTTTATAACCTTCTGGGAAAAGTGGACGACATGGGCGGTCTATCAAACGACTCGTCAAAGTTTCCTTCTCATTTGGACGACCTTCCCGCCTATAGTAATTTCCAGGGATTCTACCCGCAGCGTAAGTAGACTCTCGATATTCAACGGTTAATGGAAAAAAATCTATACCATCGCGAGCGGCTTCACTACTCACAGCAGTTACCAGAACCATCGTCTCACCGTATCTTATAACCACAGCTCCATTAGCTTGTTTAGCTACCTTCCCCGTTTCGATTGTTAGCTCTCTATCTCCAACTTTTATCGATTCTTTAAGGTATTTTTTTTGTGGCATCTTCCAAATCTCCATTTCTCAAAAATTTCTCGTGTAAATATTTATAAAAGCCACAAAGCAAAACGGCAGAAGCAAGTCGTGAAAGCCTCTGCCGTTGCTTACTCTTATATGCTTATTTTGTTCAATCCTTGCCTTTTTAATCTATAAAGACAAGTCCTTGTCGTTAAATCAAAAATCCGAGCGGCTTTTGCATTGTGTTAAAACTCAAGAGCAAGTTTTAATTGGGTAAAGGCTTTCAGGACCTGCATTTGAAGTTTCAAATGTTACTTTCTCAATCCTAGACGATCAACTATTTTGTGATATTCCTCGATATTGGTTTCTCTGAGATAATCCAGTAGCTTCCTACGTCTAGCTACTAATTTCAATAGTCCACGTCTAGAATGATTATCTTTTTTGTGAATTTCAAAGTGCTTTGTGAGTTCCTTTATGCGCTCGGTCAAAAGTGCGATTTGAACTTGTGGCGAACCAGTATCGCTCGGATGTAACTGAAATTCCTTTACTATCTTTTCTTTCACTTCTTTAGTAACTGACATATCTTAACTCCCAAATTACATTTTGATTAGCAAAATCTGGGTTGTCAATTTTGCAATAAGTCTTTCCGATGGTTGAATTCCTCCATGAACTTGGTGGAGAAATCACCTGCCTGAAATCTCTTATCGTTCATGATTTTCAGGTGAAGAGGAATCGTGGTCTTTATCCCTTCAACTACCATTGCTTCTAATGCTCGTCTCATTCTGGCAATTGCGAGATCACGTGATCGAGCATGCACGATTAATTTGGCTATCATTGAATCATAAAATGGTGGAACCGTATAACCAGAGTAGACGGCTGTATCAACTCTAACTCCTGGTCCACCAGGAATGTTCAAACCAGTGATTTTTCCAGGGCTCGGAACAAAAGTCTCTGGATCTTCAGCATTTATTCTGCATTCAATCGAGTGGCCGAATAATTGAATATCATTTTGCTCAAAACCCAATTCTTCCCCCTGCGCAATCCTAATCTGCTGTCGCACTATGTCAATCGCAGTAACCATTTCGGTCACTGGATGTTCAACCTGAATTCTGGTATTCATTTCCATGAAGTAAAATGAGCCATCTTCATCGAGCAAAAACTCAAAGGTGCCAGCGCTAGAATATCCTATTTCTTTACAAGCTCGAACCGCCACTTCCCCCATTCGCTTTCTGAGCTCTGGTGTTACAACTGGAGAAGGAGCTTCCTCCAGGAGCTTCTGATGACGACGCTGGATCGAACACTCTCGCTCGCCTAGATGAATAACATTGCCATGTTCATCCGCTAAGACCTGTATTTCAATGTGTCGTGGGCGCTCAATGTATTTTTCAATGTAAACGGCACTATTTTTGAAAGCGGCTTGGGCTTCTGACTGTGCTAATTCAAGGTTAGTTGCGAGTTCATCGATGGTACGCACTATTCGCATGCCACGCCCACCTCCTCCAGCCGCCGCTTTGATTATCACGGGAAACCCTATCTGCTGAGCTATTTTACTCGCTTCCTCTACTGATTTTATCGGCTCAGGAGAGCCTGGCAGTATCGGCACGCCTGCTGCTTTCATCGTTCTACGTGCCTCAACCTTATCACCCATAGCCTTTATTACTTCAGGACGAGGACCTATGAATTTTATGTTGCAATCATCACAAACTCTGGCAAAAGTCTCAGATTCAGCCAAAAAACCATAACCTGGATGTATAGCATCTGCATTAGTGATTTCCGCTGCACTGATAATAGCTGGTATGTTTAAGTAACTCTGCGCGGAAGGAGGCGGCCCTATACAAACGGCATCGTCAGCGAACCGAACATGTAGAGCATCTCTATCAGCTTCTGAATGAACTGCTACAGTCTTAATCCCCATTTCTTTACAGGTCCAGATTATTCTGCAAGCTATCTCACCACGGTTCGCTATGAGAATTTTTTTTATCTCTCTTCTACTCATCTTTTAAAATGAATTTCAGACTTTAATGCCGAAGAGCGGTTGACCATACTCGACCGGCTGCCCATTTTCAACATAAATTTTCACGACTTCACCAGATACGCCAGCCTGTATCTCATTCATCAACTTCATTGCTTCGACTATACAAACAACAGTTTCAGGCTCTACTCGATCTCCAATCTTTACATAAGGGGGTTTATCTGGAGCAGGGGCACGATAAAATGTACCAACTATCGGGGATGTTATTTTGTACAATCCTTCATCAGTCGATGTTTCTTCAGCTTTAACCACCTGTTGCTGTGGCTCAGTTTTCAATTCTTGTTTAACTTCTGGCTGAGGAACCATCGTTGCAGAAATGGGTTGCAGTGGTTGAAATATCTGTGGAGCAGGCGCTTTGCTTAATCGAACCCTTATTCTTTCATTCTCAAATTCAAAATCTGTAAAACCATATCTCTCCACAAGCCTTGCAATTTCTCGTATTTCCTCCAGGTTCAAAGAGGGCTCAGATCCTCTAATGTTTCTTTTCCCTCGTTTGTTTGAAGATTCTCTATTCATGCACTCTCTCCAATATACAAAAAAGCAGTAGAGAGCAGGCTTTAAACCTCGCTCCTACCGCTAATTTTATATGCTATGAGTTCTTCTCTTCCGAAGGCTGAGATGTTTCGCGCGGGTTATCGACCAGCTCTATTAATGCCAATTCAGCTCCGTCACCCTTGCGATTTTTCCCAAGCCTTATGATTCTGGTGTAACCACCGTTTCTGTCTTTGTATCTTGGCCCTAGTTCTTCAAATAATCTCTTGAGAGCTCTCACACCGGCAGTTCGTTCGGGGCGCTGTTTTTGTTCACCTTTTTTACCCCTATAGACGCTCATCTGAGCTTTGTATTCATAATTGCCTGCATGAAAATACTTGGCGGCCAATCTGCGAAGATGAAGCTTTTTAGCTTCCGAACCTTCACCAGTAATATTCTGAGCTTTCCGCGCAAGTGTGATGGCTTTTTCAACAAATGAACGCAACTCTTTGGCTTTTGGAACAGTTGTTATTATGTATTCCTTCTCTGAATTGATCAAGGAAGTGGCTAGATTTCTAAGCATTGAGATTCTATGCTCAGTGGTTCGTCCTAATTTGCGATGTGCTTTTAGATGTCGCATATTTCAAAAACCCCCACATCAAATTCTTCTACCGCCGGAGCCTGGGATTGGATTACCGTGCTCATCAAATTCCATTCCGAAGTCCAGGCCCATTCCGTGTAATATCTCTTTCACCTCATTTAGCGATTTCTTGCCGAAGTTCTTCGTCTGAAGCATCTCACGTTCTGTTCTTTTTACAAGATCTCGAACGGTGCGAATATCTGCATTTTTCAAGCAATTGTAGGCTCGCACCGAAAGGTCTAACTCATCAACTGAACGATCTAAGATATCATGTCGCGCTAGAGGCGCACGTTTGGTTTCCTCTGGTTGTTGTTCTTCTTCCTCTTCTTCCTCGAAGTTGATGAAGATTGACATGTGATCTTTTATGAGTTTCGCCGCCATGCCTATAGCATCTTCTGGCCTAACGGATCCGTCTGTCCACACCTCTATGGTCAATTTATCCATCTCCGTGTTTGAACCCTGACGAGTGGCCTCAACGTTATAATTGACTTTTTTGATAGGCGAATGAACAGAATCTACCGGTATGTAACCAAGCGATAAATCATCATCGTTATTAAATTCGGCGGGAACATACCCACGGCCACGCTTCAGGCGCATTTCGATATTCAGCTCTCCACCAGCGCTTATAGTGGCTATGTGAATGCTTTTATCCAAAACTTCAACATCTGAATCATGTTGAATATCAGCGCTGGTGACCTCTCCTTCACCACTTTTGCTTATGAACAAAGTCTTTGGTCCTTGTCCATGAAGCTTAAATGGAATTTGCTTTAGATTGAGGATGATATCAATAGCATCTTCTACTACACCTTTTATTGAAGAAAACTCATGTTCTACACCTTCGATCTTGACTGCGGTTATGGCAGCACCTTCGATGGATGACAGTAAAGCTCTTCTCAGAGAGTTTCCAATAGTAGTCCCAAAACCTCGCTCAAAGGGCTGAGCGTAAAATCTGCCATAGGTTTCGCTCAGAGTCTCTTTATCAACTTCGAGACGGCTCGGCATCTGAAAATTCGTCCACATGTTATTGTTTATTCTTGCCATATCTCCTTACCCGTCTTTCGTCCTTTTAATTTGATCTTTACTCTGCAAAGCTGTATTACTTGCTATATAGTTCAACTATCAATTGCTCATTTATGTTTCCATCTATATCTTCACGCTTTGGCAGAGCTGTGACCGTAATGCTCATCTGATCTCCATTTACCGCAAGCCACTGTGGACGTCCACGACCGCTTGCAGTTTCCCAAGCCGCTACGATATGCGGATTTTTAGTGCTTTGCTCTTTAATTGAGACAACATCGCCAACTTTTACTTGAAAAGAGGGGATGTCAACTTTGCGACCATTTACTAGAACATGCCCGTGGTTTACCAATTGTCGGGCTTGACGTCTAGAGGTCGAGAATCCTGCTCGATAGACAACATTATCAAGCCTTCTTTCCAGTAGAATCAGAAGATTCTCACCTGTAACTCCCTTTTGTCGGGAAGCCTTTTCAAAATAATTGCGGAATTGCTTTTCGAGCACAAAATATATTCTTTTTACTTTCTGTTTTTCCCGCAATTGTTGTCCGTATCCAGCAAGAACTTTACGTCTCGCTGTTGTGCCATGTTGTCCTGGCGGCTGCGTGCCACGCTTTTCTATGGCACAGGATGGCTTGAAGCAACGATCTCCTTTTAAAAACAATTTCATGCCTTCACGTCGGCATAGACGACATACTGGTCCTGTGTATCTTGCCATTTTTCCTCCAAAAGTAGATAAAAAGTTTACAGGTCTTCAAGAGACCCTTCATCCTTTTTGTTCGATTTCAGACCCTTCTACGCTTTGGTGGCCGACAACCATTGTGTGGTATCGGCGTAGTATCCCGAATAGCGGTGATGCGAAGTCCTGCTTGGTGTATGGCACGAATCGCTGATTCACGTCCTGCACCAGGACCTTTTATCCTGACTTCGCATTCTCTCATACCAGCTTCAATCGCCTTACGAGCGGCATCCAAGGCTGCTTGCTGCGCTGCAAAAGGCGTTCCCTTTCTGGAGCCGCGAAAACCTACGGAGCCCGCAGAGGATTGAGCTATTACATTTCCCTCTAGGTCTGTAATCGAAACTATTGTGTTATTGAATGAAGCAGAGATGTGAGCTATGCCCACAGGAATATTCTTTTTTTCTTTCTTCTTAAAACCTTTTTTGCCTTTTGTAGTCTTTGTAGCCATATCCTAAATTCCAAATGTGTTACTTCTTACCAGGTGCTTTCTTCTTAGCGATCGCTGCTCCACGCGGACCTTTTCTGGTCCGGGCGTTAGTGTGCGTTCTTTGCCCACGCACAGGCAGTCCCTTGCGATGGCGCAAGCCTCTGTAGCACCCGATATCCATGAGACGTTTTATATCTAACTGCACACGCTTACGAAGATCGCCTTCAACCTCGCCTTCGTTTTCAATTATTGCACGTATTCGATTTATTTCCTCATCAGTCAAATCCTTGACCTTCTTATCGAGACTAACTTGAGCTTTGTTTAAGATCTCTGTCGCTCTCGACTTTCCAATACCGTATATGTAAGTCAATCCAATCTGAATTCTCTTTTGTGGTGGTATATCAACTCCTGCTATACGAGCCATTTTTCTACACTTCCTATCCTAAATTTCCAAATCTAAAATTGAATGATAAAAATCGAATAGCACAAGCTAACCTTGTCTCTGCTTATGCTTTTTGTTTTCACAAATAACTCGCACGACTCGCTTGCGATGAACAATTTTGCATTTATTACAAATTTTCTTCACTGATGCACGAACTTTCATTTTTATTTCCTCCGAGTAACTACGCTAGGCTCATTTATGACGATAAACAATTCGGCCGCGACTCAAATCATATGGCGATAACTCAACAACCACTCGATCACCGGGCAAAATACGAATAAAATGCTTTCTCATTTTACCCGAAACATGCGCTAGAACCTGATGTTTACTGTCCTCTAACTCGACCCTGAACATTGCGTTCGGCAACGTTTCCAAAACTACTGCATTAACTTCTATCGCGTCTTCTTTCGGCATAATCTGCTATTTTGGCAAAATAATTATCATAGTCGTTAGATGTAATTAAGTCAAACGCAACGCAGCTACTCTTTGTGCTTTTTGCTCTTTTGTAAGAGTTAGAATTTCAGGCCCGTCGGGGGTTATTGCCACCGTATGCTCGAAATGAGCAGATGGCTTTCTATCCTTGGTAACTACCGTCCAGCCATCCTCTAAAACTTCTACTTCATGAGTACCCATGTTTAACATTGGCTCAATAGCTAAGCAATATCCCGGCCGAAGTTTTTCTCTGGTGCCTGGGCGTCCATAGTTAGGCACCTGAGGATCTTCATGCATTTTTCTTCCTATTCCATGCCCAACATAATCACGAACTACGCTGTATCCATGTTTCTCTGCATGAGTTTGTATTACATAACCGATGTCGCCGATGTGTTTATTCGGATAGCATTGCTCAATCGCTAAATACAAGCACTCTTCAGTGACTTTCACCAATTGAGCAAGCTCATCACTTATCTTGCCGACTGGAGCTGTAAACGCAGTATCACCGACGAAACCGTTATAAGTTGCAGCGACATCGATCGAGATTATGTCACCCTCCTTGAGTGGAATCGAATTTGAAAACCCATGTACTACTTGCTCATTGACCGAGGCGCATATTGCGAAAGGAAAACCATGATAACCTATAAACGTAGGAATCGCGCCACGTTCCCTGATCATTTTTTCAGCTGCGGCATTCAGTTCCAAGGATGTTATGCCGACTTCTATCATCTTGCGAAGCTCTTCACGCACCTCCGCAACTAGCTCACCTGCTTCGCGCATCCTCTCCAAATCTTTTTGTGACTTTGCTATTATCATCAGCAAAACTCAATCATTGGCCGCGATGAAATGTTTTAAGTCGGCATATATGTGTTCAGCATCTCGATTTCCATCGATCCTTATGAGCCGATTAGTTTTTTCGTAATAATCAATTAATGGCTTGGTATTATCTTCAAAAGTAATAAGCCTCTTCTTGACACTTTCGGGATTATCATCCTCACGTTGAATTAAGTTAGCCTCTAAATCACAATCAGCACGATGGCACTTCGTAGGCGGCTTATAATATATGTTGAAGATTTCCCCACAAACCTTACAAGTTCTGCGACCTGTCATTCTTTTCTCGAGCACTTCTGGATCAACATCTATGAGAAAAACTTTTATCTGTTTCCCTTGCTCTCTTGCTAAGTTCTCGAGTTGTTCAGCCTGAGCAATTGTCCTAGGATATCCATCCAAGATGTACGTTCCCTTGCAGTCTTCTCTAGATGTTCGGTTTTTAACTATCTCATAGGTCAAGTCATCAGGCACCAACTGCCCGTCCGCCATTATTTTTCTGACCTTCTGTGCTAGAGGAGTGTCGGATTGTTTCATTTCACGAAACATGTCTCCAGTTGAGATCTGAGGTATTCCTAAACGTTCTTGTAAAAGACGCGCCTGAGTTCCTTTTCCGGCACCAGGCGCACCTATCAAGACAATTATTTCTTTCATAAACCAAGCAAATCAGGATAGTCAGAATCGTCGCCCACGTAAACGTGAACCAGCACCGAGAAAGCCTTCATAATTCCTCATTATCAATTGAGCTTCTATTTGAGCGACCGTGTCCATCGCAACTCCGACAAGAATTAATAACGAAGTTCCACCAAAGTAAAATTGATAGCCTAAGCCAGTTGGAATCCAACTCAACCCCGGAGTTGAAGAGAAAAAGCTGTCGAGTGTAGTCCCGATAAGGGGAATCCTTGCAACTTTAAACCCACTCAGAAGCAACTGAGGCACAAAAGCCACAAAGGCTAGATAGATGGCACCAACGGTTGTAAGCCTGGTCAAGATGTAGTTAAGGTACTCTGCGGTAGGTGCACCTGGGCGGATTCCAGGGATAAAGCCTCCGTGCTTTCTGAGATTGTCTGCTACATCATCAGTATTGAAAATTATCGTGATGTAGAAGAATGTAAATAAAACTATCAACAGAATGAAGAAAAATTCGTAAAACGGATCGCCGCCGTGGAACTGAGCGAAGAATCCATAAATCTTTGTCCAGATCGAATCTGGATTAGTAGGATCGGGCGGAAAAGCAGAGAATACAGTCTGAGGAAGTGCTAATACTGATGAAGCAAAAATGACAGGTATCACCCCACCCATGTTTATTTTTAATGGCAGCACGCTTTGATACGCTCTGAAGGTTTGTCCACCAACTCGGCGACTAGCGTAAGAGATGGCTATATTTCTTCTAGCCGACTCTACGTATACTATTAAAGCGATTAGTGCAATGAGAGCAGCTACGAGAAAAATTACACCGAGAGTTTGTGACGGATCTCCGCCTCTAACTCTTTCCATGACCTGCTGAACGCCACTTGGAAGGCCTATGACTATACCAGCAAAAATTAATAACGATATTCCGTTACCCACGCCGCGTTCAGTTATTTGTTCGCCAAGCCACATGGCAAAAATCGTCCCTGTGGTTAAAGTAACCACGATCAGAAAAGTAGGCCACCAACCTTCATCGATTATTCCATTTTTCCTAAGCCATGTGGCGACAAAAAACGTTTGAATACTACAGAGCGCTACCGTTAGATACCTTGTCCACTGATTGATTTTTTGCCGCCCCACTTCGCCCTCTTCCTGGACCTTCTTGACGGAGGGATAAAGAACAGTCATCAGTTGCATGATGATCGATGCAGTAATGTAGGGAGTAACCCCTAGAGCGAAAACAGATATCGTGCGGAAGTTTCCCCCAGAGAAAAGATCCAACACTCCTAATAGAGTACCACTAACCTCTCCCCAAACCTGCTCGAGCCTTGTTTTATTTATCCCGGGAGCTGTGATGTGAGCTCCGAATCTATAGATTGTTAGCATCCCAAGCGTGAATAAAATTCTGCTCCTAAGCTCGGGAACTCTAAACATGTTTTGGATGGCGGCAAAAAATTTATCCATCTTTTAACCCCCTATTGAGCTTCCTCTGCTTTCTGTCTGGTAATAATAATGGCTTTTCCACCCGCTTTTTCTATCTTTTCCCTAGCACTCTTAGTAAAACGATGTGCTGAAATGCTAAGTGGCTTCGTTATCTCACCATTACCTAAAACAACCAAATCATATTTGGATTTTTTGATTAATCCTTTTTCATGAAGGATTTCCGGAGTTACTTGTTCTCCAGCATCAAAACTTGCATTTATTTTTTCGAGCGTTATCTCTATCCATTTTTTCTTAAATGGATTAGTGAAACCTCTTTTAGGAAGCCGCCTTTGTAGGGGCATCTGCCCACCCTCAAATCCGAGTCTTCGGGAGTATCCAGATCTAGACTTTTGGCCTTTGTTTCCTCGTCCGGCTGTTTTACCATTCCCAGAGCCAGGACCTCTTCCTACTCTCTTTTTTTTATGTTTGCTCCCTTTCGCGGGATGTAAATTACCTAGTGAAAGCACCATTTTCCTCACCTCATCAAAATTTCTACTCAATTATCCGCAAAAGATGCGGAATTTTATTGACTATTCCACGAATAGCAGGATTGTCAGGGCGTTCTATTACCTGATTCAATTTTGTAAAGCCTAAGCTCTTAACAAGCTGTTTTTGCTTATGTGAATAGCCTATAGCACTCTTATAATAATGAATCTTTATTGTTTTATCCTGCGAAGCTTTTTTCTCTTTAGGCATTCTGCAACCTCCAAGGTGTTATAGGATTTCGTTTAGCTGTTTACCTCTTAGACGTGCGACATCTAACGGATCCTTCATCTTAAGTAATCCATCGAATGTTGCTCTTACGACATTATGTGGGTTGGTTGATCCCAGTATCTTGGTCCTGACGTTGCGGACTCCTAAAGCCTGCATTATGGCTCTAACCGCACCACCTGCGATTACACCCGTTCCCTCACCTGCAGGCTTTATTAAAACCTTAGTCGCGTTATTCTCACCAATCATCGGATGCGGCAAAGTACCATTTATTAATGGAACTCTTATGAGATTCTTCTTGGCTGACTCAACAGCTTTTTTGATAGCACTCGGAACTTCTCGCGCTTTTCCGGTGCCAAATCCAACATGACCGGCTTCATCTCCAACAACGACAAGGGCCGCAAAAGATAGATTCTTACCGCCTTTTACAACTTTTGTTACGCGATTGACGGATATCAAATGCTCTTTTAGTATCAAACCTTGGGGCGAGATTCTATTAGCTTTCATCATCTTTCTTCCTCTCTTTTATTCAATCCTGCCTCACGTGAAGCATCTATCAAAGCCTTTACACGGCCGTGATACACGTATCCACCACGATCAAAGACCACCTGAGTTATGCCTGCAGCCAGTGCTCTTTCAGCTATGGCTTTACCGACTCTTATTGCGGCCTCCACGTTTCCACCTGTTTGCCCGCGCAGGTCTTTTTCTAACGTAGAAGCCGATACGAGAGTCTTACCGCTATCATCATCGATTATCTGAGCGTATATGTGATTCAAGCTTCTGTAAACAGCCAAGCGTGGTCTTTCGGTTGTACCTCTTACCTTTTTCCTTATTCGACGATGTATTGCTTTCCTAACTTCAGCTCTACTTTTCCTTGACATATGATTATTTTCCAGCTTTTCCAGGTTTGAGCTTATAAACTCTATCCGCGTATCTAATTCCCTTGCCCTTATAGGCATCAGGTTTTCGTAATCTGTTTAATTCAGCACAAACTTGCCCTAATTTTTGCTTATCGATACCAGTTAACGTCAAGGTCAACTGATACTGGTTTATTGAACCCTTAGTGTTATCTTTTTCTGCTTTCACTTCGATACCCTCAGGCAAAATGTATTCAACCGGATGAGAATATCCGAGTGAGAACACGATTTTCCTACCTTGAATGTCGGCCTTGTACCCAACACCAACTATATCCATCTGTTTGGTAAACCCTTGAGTAACTCCTATCACAGCGTTATTGGCTAAAGCACGCGCCAATCCATGAAGCGCGGCATACTCATCAGAATCTCTTTCGGCTATCAGTTGACCATCTTCCAGCTTAAATCTTATGCCGTTGGGAATAGGTGTCCTCAATGTGCCTTTCGGACCCTTTACCTCTAATTCTCTATCATGAATCGTAATAGTCACCCCAGACGGTATAGCGATTGGTTTCCTTCCGATACGAGACATAATTTTTACTTCCTTATACTAGTAAATTTCTGCTATCAATTCTCCGCCGACGTTCTCTTGACGAGCTTGCTTACCGCTCATAACGCCTTTTGGAGTTGAAACGATGCAAATGCCATAGCCACCGAGCACTTTCGGGATCTCCGAAGCTTTCACATAAACGCGACGGCTCGGCCTTGAAACTCTTTTGAGATCAGTGATAGAAGAGTTTCCCTTTGCATCGTAGCGAAGGAAAATGCGAATAGCATACTTAGGACCTTCGCCTTTTATCATGTAGTTGTTAATATATCCTTCTTCTTTCAGGATACGAGCTATCTCCAGCTTCAATTTCGAACCCGGTACATCGACACGCGGGTGCTTGGCTGAGATAGCATTTCTTATACGCGTCAGCATGTCAGATATAGGATCTTGAATCATCTCCAAACTCCACAAAAAGCGATATTCTTACCAGCTAGCCTTGACTACACCAGGAATTTGGCCTCGCAAGGCAAGCTCACGTAAAGCTATTCTCGAAACACCGAATCTACGCAAATATCCACGCGCACGTCCGGTTTGTGAACAACGATTGCGCACACGGACCGGACTTGCGTCGCGTGGCATTTTCTGGAGCTTTAACATAGCTTCCTCTACTTGCTCTGGCGTCGAGTTTGGATTTTTAATTATCTTCTTAAGCTCTGCTCGACGCTCAGCATATTTAGCGACAATAGCTTTGCGTTTTTCGTTTTTAACAATTTTACTTATCTTAGCCATAGTTAATTCTTCCTGAAAGGCATTCCCAAAGCTTTTAAAAGAGCAAACCCTAATTCATCATTCTTCGCTGTGGTTACTATTGAAATATTCATTCCACGAATCTTATCTACCTTATTGAAATCAACTTCTGGAAAGATGATTTGCTCGCGAATGCCTAGCGTGTAGTTGCCTCTTCCATCGAATGACTTTGGCGAAAGACCTTTGAAATCTCTAACGCGTGGTAACGCAATCGAAATCAAGCGATCTAAAAACTCATACATTCTGTCACCGCGTAAGGTTACCATAGCGCCTATGCTCATGCCTTGTCTTAGCTTAAAGGATGCTATGGATTTTTTAGCTTTTGTAATCACAGGCTTTTGTCCAGTTATCGCTTTTAGCTCCTCGATTGCTACGTCTAAAACCTTCGGATTGCTTATGGCTTCGCCCAACCCCATGTTGATTACTATCTTTTCGAGTTTGGGGATTGCCATAGGATTTTTTATTCCAAACTCTTTGCTTAAAGCTGGTACAACTTCTTTTTTATATTTTTCTTTCAGTCTAGCCATAATACTCAATTAAACCTCCGGGTCTCACTTTCCGTGTTTCCGGAACTAACTTTTCTTTGGTTCTGGGATTACCTCGCCGCTTTTTACGGCTACTCTTACTTTCTGCCCATCACGTATCTCGTATCTTACCCGGGTTGGTTTTCCAGTTTTGGGATCTACCAATGCAACATTCGAAATGTCAACCCATGCTTCTTCTTCAAAAATTCCGCCTTCGATATTCAACTGCGGTATGGGTTTACGATGTTTTTTAACTAACATCGCCCCTTCAACCTTAACCTTTCCACGACGAGGATCAACCGCTATCACCTCTCCAACATATGGAGTCCTTTTGCCGTCCTTATCGAAGCGGTTATATTCCTTCCCAGCGATGAAAATTACTTTATCTCCACGTTTTATCTTTGCTTTATAAACTCCTTTTTTCTTTTCCATAAATCAGATGACCTCCGGAGCCAAAGAAACTATCTTCATGTAGTTTTTCTCACGAAGCTCGCGAGCCACGGGTCCGAAAACACGTGTCCCAATCGGTGTACCATCCTCCTTTATCAAAACAGCAGCATTGTCATCGAATCTTATATAAGTTCCATCCTTACGTCTTATTTCTTTTCTGGTTCTGACAACCACTGCATTGTACACCTTGCCTTTTTTCACCGCACCATCAGGCGCTGCTTCTTTAACAGTGACTTTTATTCTATCGCCCACGGTTGCAGTCTTACCGGTAGAACCTCCTATGGGCAAAATCATCTGTACCTTTTTTGCGCCTGAGTTATCGGCAACCACCAACATTGTTCGCATCTGAATCATAACCGCTTCACCTCTTCCTTAAGAAATTACCTAGATGCTCTCTGAATTATCTCAACAACTCTCCAACGCTTACGTGCTGATAGAGGTCTGGTTTCTACTATTCGCACTTTATCACCTACCTTAGCACCCAGCTCATCATGTGCCATGAATTTCTTTCTACGTTGTGTGTATTTACGATATTTCGGATGCTTTACGAGCCTATCAACTCGTACAACCACCGTCTTCATCATCTTGTCGGAAACCACAACCCCAACTCTTTCTGCTCTACGCCTCTGTTGGGGTTTATCTGATTTCTTCTCAGATGAATTTTCGCCTGAACCTGATTTATTCTCAGTCACCTCTGCCCCGATAGGCTCTTGTTCAATTTTATCTTTCAAATTCTCCATCTCTGACAAACCTCACCTCAGTTTTTTTGCTTTTCTAACTGATTTATCAAGGTTAAAACCCGAGCTAAAATTTTCTTTTCACGTCTTATATCCTTGATGACTTCTCTGAAGCCCATTGATTTTCTGAATCTTAATCTGAAGAGCGACTCTCGCAAGCTTTCAGCTTGCTCTTTAAGTTCTTCTAGAGACATTCCGCGCAGCTGATCCATTAGTTCCTTTCTTTTCATCAGACAATCCCTCCTTCCATGTCAGCACGTGTCACAAATTTTACCTTGATTGGAAGTTTCTGGGCTGCTAACCGCATTGCTTCACGAGCCATCTCTTCGCTGACGCCTTGAATCTCATACAAAATTCTGCCTGGCTTAACTACTGCAACCCAATGATCCGGCGCGCCCTTTCCGCTTCCCATACGAGTTTCAGCCGGCTTCTTAGTTATGGGCTTATCCGGGAACATTCTGATCCAAATCTTGCCACCACGTTTTATATGTCGAGTCATTGCAATACGTGCGGCCTCTATCTGACGGTCTGTTATCCAGCCAGCCTCGAGTGCTTTCAAACCGTAATCCCCGAAACTTATCTTATCGCCTCTTGTGGCTTTTCCCTTTATTCTTCCCTTCTGGACTCTTCTATATTTTACTTTTTTCGGCATCAACATAGCGCATAACCTCGTTCTTTTTTTCTTGACTCTAGCTAATTCTATCGTTCGCGCCGACGAAAAGGTCTTCCTTTCGCCTTCGTATCATTCATCGGATCGGTCGTAGTTCCACGAGCCATCGCTGCTTTAGGATCCAAGATATCTCCGCGATAGATCCATACTTTTACTCCGATGACTCCGAGAGTAGTTAATGCCTCTGCAAAGCCGTAATCAATATCGGCTCGCAGGGTGTGTAACGGGAGTCTCCCTTCGAGAATCCATTCCGATCGCGCTATTTCAGCACCATTTAAACGACCGGAACACATTACCTTTACTCCTAAGGCTCCAAATCTACGAGACTCTTCAATTATTCTCTTCATCGCGCGACGAAAAGCAACGCGCTTTTCGATCTGTTGAGCGACTTTCTCGGCCTGTAGCTGTGCGTTTAATTCTGGTTTTTGAATCTCTTGAATCGAGATCATTACATCATACTTGGTCCTCTTAGCTATCTCATCTCTCAATTTTTCTATCTCCGTGCCTTTGCGGCCGATGATGATTCCAGGTCGAGAAGTATAAATGAGCAACTTCAAACGATTCGCCGCACGCTCAACGTCTACGTGAGATACGCCAGCCCCGGCAAACCGATTTTTCAATTCCTTTTTAAGCTCTAAATCTTCCGCCAAAAACTTGGCAAAATCTTTATTCTTGGCAAACCAGTGAGAATGCCAATCTTTGTTATAACCGACGCGAAAACCGTATGGATGAACTTTTTGTCCCATAAATCCCTGCTGACCTGTCTACTCCTTTTCTTGCTTTAAATTTTCACTTCTTTCGGATGCTGAACCTTCACCTGAAATGTTTTTGCTCTCTATTTGCGATGAAGCCGCAGTTTGCTGCTTGGCAGCATCTTCTCTAGCTTTACGCTCAGTTTTCTCCTGCTTTTCGGTGGTTTCAGGTTTTTCAGTTGAAACCTCAATCGTTATATGGCAATAATGACGTCTTTCGCGATAGGCACGACCCTGTGGAGCTGGGCGTAACCTATAACGATGTTTAGTCGGTCCCATGTCAACATAACAAGCTTTCACGTATAAATCCTCAGGATCAATCGCTATATTTTTTAGCTCTGCCTTGTAGGTTGCATTAGCTATTGCCGACCGCAATGTCTTAGCTATTGGTTCAGCGGCTCTTTTGTTCGTGAAAGCTAGAATTGCTAATGCTCTTGAGACTTTCTGACCACGAATCATATCTATGACTAAACGGGTCTTCCGCGGTGAACCTTTCAAATATTTTGTTCTCGCAATCGCTTCCATAAATCTACCTCTTACGGGAAACTACTTCTTCTTAGCTGCTTTCTCAGCCTTAGTTCCTGGATGCCCCTTAAATGTTCTAGTTGGTGCAAATTCGCCTAATTTGTGTCCAACCATATTTTCAGTTATGTATACGGGTATGTGACGTTTGCCATTATGAACCCCAAATGTTAAACCAACCATCTCAGGAATTATGGTCGATCGCCTCGACCAGGTCTTTATTGCCGGCGGTTTCTTACCGCTTTCCTTGATTCTCTTCAAAATCCTCAAAATGCTGAGATCAACAAAAGGTCCTTTTTTTATAGAACGAGGCATGGTTACTTAGCCCTCCTATCACGTACTATGAATTTTTGGGTTCTCTTATTGTTTCTAGTTTTGTAACCGCGTGTAGGTTGACCCCAAGGAGTCACCGGATGGCGGCCACCCGATGTTTTACCCTCACCGCCGCCATGGGGATGATCAACTGGGTTCATTGCAACACCACGAACCGTCGGACGACGACCAAGCCAGCGAGAACGCCCCGCCTTTCCTAAACTTACGTTCTCATGTTCAAGATTACCCACTTGTCCCACTGTAGCCATACAATCCATGGGAATCTTTCTTATTTCACCCGATGGCATACGAAGATGGGCATAATCTCCTTCTTTAGCTATGATTTGAGCAAACGTACCAGCCGCTCTCACAAGTTGCCCACCTTTTCCAGGACGTAATTCAACGTTATGAACTGCGGTTCCAAGCGGAATATTTTTAATGGGTAAGGCATTTCCGGGAAGTATGTCCGCATCCTCACCACTCATTACTGTGGCTCCTACTTTTAG
The DNA here is from genome assembly GCA_964486055.1 of uncultured Blastocatellaceae bacterium. Classification (GTDB taxonomy): domain Bacteria; phylum Acidobacteriota; class Blastocatellia; order Pyrinomonadales; family Pyrinomonadaceae; genus J014. The sequence continues at coordinate 2,426 of CAZALE010000012.1, read as the reverse complement.
CCCGACAGGAGCTAGTATGTATCGTTTTTCCCCATCCGCATAAGTTATTAACGCAATATTAGCAGAACGATTTGGATCATATTCGATCTGCGTAACCTTACCTGGAATACCGATCTTATCACGTTTGAAATCAATTATCCTGTACTTTCTTTTATGACCTCCACCTCGATGCCAAACCGTTATGTGGCCATAGTTATTCCGACCAGAAATACGCTTTTTCGGTTCTAACAAAGACTTCTCAGGCTTTGCACCCGGCGTAATCTCTTCGCTTACCAGGTAAGTTTGATATCTTCTAGCTGGTGATGTAGGTTTTAATTTCTTGATTGCCATCTTCAACTCTCCAAATCAAAAATTAGATAGCTTCGGCGTAGTCAACTAATGGTTCTCCTTTTCGCAAGGTGACGTATGCTTTTTTCCACGAGGCACGGCGTCCCTCGTATCTACCACGTCTTTTTGTTTTACCTTGGTAATTTATCGTATGAACCTTCTCTACCTTTACATTAAATATCTCTTCTACTGCTTTACGGATATCATCTTTGGTTGCCCTCCGATCAACCCTAAAACTGAGAACCTGCTTTTCCTCCTCATCAGCTTCTTTAAGAATAAGACTTTTTTCCGTGACGATCGGTGCTTTTAATACTTCCCAAACGCTCAGATTGGATCTTCTCATTTTTTATTCCTCCTTTAGCTTTTTATCTTTTTTCGGGTCAAGCCACTCGCTTATCTTTTCGACTGCCTCCTTTGAAATCAAAAGTTTCTCATGATAAAGCAAATCATAGATATTTAAACCAGTGCTATCAACAACTTTGACCCTAGGCAGATTCCTAGAGGAAAGAATTAGATTTTTATTCTCTAATGAATCGACTATAAGTGTTTTGATCGGTTCCTTGTCAGCTGACAGCAGACCGAGATTACCCATTACTTTTGTGAATTCCTTAGTTTTTGGATTTTGGATGCTAAAGCTGTCTATCACCAACAAATTACCTTCTCTTAATCTTTCTGACAGAGCTGAGCGCAAGGCCCCTCTTTTCATTTTTTTGGGCAACTCATATGACCAGTCGCGAGGTTTTGGTCCATGAACCGTGCCACCTTTTCTCCAGAGAGGCGAACGAATGGAGCCGATACGTGCACGCCCAGTGCCCTTTTGACGCCAGAGTTTGCGTCCCGAACCTGAAACCTCTCCGCGTGTCTTAGTTGAAACTGTTCCACTTCGGTGATTTGCGAGAAAGTTCCTGACTGCTTCATGTATGAGAGCCTCATTTAATTCCACACCGAAGACATCATCGGATAAGGTTAATTCACCGACTTCTTTGTTTTCTAGATTGTGAACCTTCACAGTAGGCATAATTCCAAATCTCCAATTCGTTTTAGGAAGCTATTTTTTTGTTGATTTTTTTATGATTACAACGCTTCCGTTCGCACCCGGCACAGCCCCACGTACCAGGATTAAATTATTTTCAGCATCAATTTTAGCTATGGTTAATCCTTTAACAGTGACTTTTACATCGCCCATATGTCCAGAGGAACGACTACCCTTTAAAACTCTTGACGGAAATGCGGAAGCTCCGATAGAACCTGGGGCTCTTACATTCATCGAGCCGTGCGATTCTGGTCCTCTATGAAAACCATGACGCTTAACAGTTCCTGCAAATCCACGTCCTTTGGATCTTCCCGTAACGTCGACCTTCTCGCCTTCACTGAACAAATCAACCTTGATTTGATCTCCTACGTTCACATCTGGCTCAGTTTGCAATCTTATCTCTTTAAGCACACGAGTAGGTGGAATTCCTCCGCCAGTCTTCTCAAAATGCCCACGTAGAGGCTTGGTCACATTTTTGAGTTTTACAGGCTTATCTTCAACTAAGCCAAGCTGAACCGCATTGTAGCCATCTTTACCTGAAGCCGTCTTTCTCTGAACGACTACGCATGGACCTGCCTTTATTACAGTCACAGGGGTAACTGTTCCATCCTCAGCGAAGATTTGCGTCATTCCAACTTTTCTTCCGATAATCCCAGTTACGTTCATAAACCACTTTGCCTCATTATTTGGCCTTATCGAAGGCTTTTATTTCAACATCAACTCCAGCCGGCAAATCAAGTTTCATCAGGGCTTCGATGGTTTCAGGACTGGAATTGACAATATCTATCAATCGCTTGTGTATCCTTATTTCAAACTGCTCACGCGATTTTTTATCAACGTGTGGGGAACGTAAAACAGTCCAGCGATTTTTGACCGTTGGCAAAGGTATCGGGCCAACAACCTTCGCCCCAGTCATTTTGGCTTTCTCGACTATCTCCTGAACCGATTGGTCCAGAACTCTATGATCATAAGCCTTTAATTTGATCCGGAATTTTTCATTTAACATAAGCAAAACCCTACTCAATAATTTCTGTAACGGTACCGGCGCCTACAGTTCTTCCGCCTT
>CAZALE010000011.1:0-46203 GCA_964486055.1 uncultured Blastocatellaceae bacterium | reverse complement strand
AATACAGAAAGGGAGTTTTGGACAGATTCAATTCATCTTCGGAGGGAAAGTAGAGCTTAGGTTATCTGTTCAAGTCTGATCTCAGATTGGTTCTTTAGGGTTGATTGCGTGTTCCGCTGAATTGCATAGTCTGTGTTGCTGTTTGCAAAGATCTGATAATGATGTTCAGATCTTCTTGAAATGCTGTGCTCTGATTGCTTCAATCAAATGTTCGTCAGTTAATGCTTAATTTGCACAAAGAGGCATAGAAATTTAGATTAACTCTCGGCAGCTAGGCGATTAAGATGGATATTCTGCAAAGAACGCACTTCGACTTTCGGTTGACGTATTTTTGAGATTATGGCTTCAACTAAGGCTTCAGCTCCTGTCATGGTTGTGACGAACGGGATGTTATATTGAAGTGCGGCTTTTCGGATCGCCTGTTCATCGTAGTGAGATGCTTTGCCGAGCGGGGTGTTTATGATTAGATCTATCTCGCCTTGCTTTATCAAGTCAGTCACATTAGGTCTACCTTCGTTTACTTTGAAGACAGTCTGGCATTCTAAACCAACTTCTCTCAGGCGGAGTGCAGTTCCATAAGTCGCGACCAAATCGAAGCCTAGTTTTTTAAGGCGCCTTGCCAAGACGGTGGCTTGTCCTTTATCGGAATCATTAACAGATATGAATGCTCGCCCTTTCAATGGCAAGATGATGCCGGTTGCTTCGATAGCCTTACCGTATGCTTCACCGAAAGTTTCTCCTACACCCATGACCTCACCCGTAGAGTGCATCTCGGGGCCAAGTATCGGATCCACGCCTTCGAATTTCTTAAATGGAAAAACAGGTGATTTAACGAAAATTTTTGGTACTGGCAATACTTCAGGCAGATTGAAATCAACGAGTTTTTTAACACCGGCCATTATTAGCGAGGCAATTTTTACTATTGGCACACCAGTCGCCTTTGCAACGAATGGAACGGTTCTGGAAGCTCTGGGGTTAACTTCCAATACATAAACTCTGTCATCCTTTATGGCGAGCTGTAAATTCATCAACCCTACTACCTTTAACGCCCGTGCTAGTAATTTCGTGTAATGTTTTATGGTCTCAATGTGCTCATCCGCAATTTTCTGAGCTGGTAAGACGCAGGACGAATCCCCGGAGTGAATACCAGCCTCTTCGATATGCTCTTGAATTCCTGCTATTACAATTGCTGAATCGTCGGCGATCGCATCTACATCGATCTCGACTGCTCTTTCCAAAAATTTATCAATCAATATCGGCTTTTCTGGCGAAGCCTCGACGGCAGAGCGTGTATACTCATTAAGCGACTCTTCATCATAAACGATAGCCATGGCCCTGCCACCTAGGACGAAACTTGGTCTTACGACTACTGGATATCCGATTCTATCTGCAATCTCGCGTGCTTGTTCGAATGATGTCGCTACTCCATTGGCAGGCTGAGGTATGTTTAATTGTAGAAGCAACTCTGAAAAGCGCTCACGATTTTCGGCTAAATCGATTGAATCTGGGGAAGTTCCAATTATGGGGACACCTGCTTTATGGAGCTTGTCTGATAGATTTAGAGGTGTTTGACCGCCAAACTGAACGATGACGCCCTCTGGTTTTTCTTTCTCGAAGACGTGCATTACATCTTCAAATGTCAATGGCTCGAAATATAGGCGATCAGAGGTGTCGTAATCGGTCGAAACCGTTTCCGGATTACAATTTACCATTATGGTCTCGAAACCTGCCTCCCTTAACGCGAAGGATGCATGGCAGCAACAATAATCGAATTCTATCCCTTGACCGATACGATTCGGTCCTGAGCCCAAAATCATGATTTTTCTCCGATTGGTTGGCTCAGCCTCACACTCTTCCTCATAAGTTGAATATAGATAAGGGGTAAAGGATTCAAATTCTGCAGCGCATGTATCAACTCGCTTATAAACAGGTTCGATTCCCAAAGCTTTACGCCTTTGCTTAACCTCATCTTCACTAGATTTGGTTAGATAAGCTATGCGACGATCTGATAAAGCAAATTCTTTAGCCGCGCGCAGTGTTTCTATGGGTACATCATTCAGTCGTCTACCCTCAATTCGCGCCTGTAAATGCATCACTTCTTGTATTTGTGCAAGAAACCATGGATCAATATTGGTCAAACGATGAATTTCCTCGATACTATAACCTTTACGCAGGGCGTAAGTTATATATGAAAATCTCTGAGAATTAGGGCGAGCCAGTTTTCTTTGCAGAACACTGTCAGGTACGTTTTCCAATCTTAATGGCTTAACGGCCTCGAGTGATCTCAGTCCTTTAAACAGAGATTCTTTAAAGGTTCTGCCAATCGCCATTGCCTCGCCTATTGACTTCATTTGAGTACCTAGGACATCTTCTGTACCTGGAAATTTCTCGAACGCCCATTTAGGTATCTTTGTCACGACGTAGTCAATGGTAGGCTCGAAACTTGCAGGAGTTTTCTTTGTTATGTCGTTTGGAATTTCATCTAAGGTGTATCCAACTGCTAAGAGCGCAGCTATTTTTGCGATTGGGAAACCTGTGGCTTTTGAAGCAAGCGCTGATGAGCGAGAAACACGTGGATTCATCTCAATGATTCTTACATCACCATTTTTGGGGTTGACGGCAAATTGTATGTTTGATCCACCCGTTTCTACTCCGACCTTACGTATACATGCGATGGCCATATCACGTAAGCGCTGATATTCAACATCAGACAAAGTTTGCGCCGGTGCGACCGTTATTGAGTCTCCCGTATGAACTCCCATCGGATCGAAATTCTCAATGGAACAAATGATGACCACGTTGTCATTTAAATCCCGCATCACCTCCAGCTCAAATTCTTTCCAACCTAAAACCGACTCTTCGATCAAAATTTGGTGTATTGGTGAGGCTGAGAGACCTCTCTGAACAATCTCTTCAAATTCCTCTGGATTGTAGGCAGTGCCACCGCCAGTTCCGCCCAAGGTAAATGATGGCCTAATTATCGCCGGGTAACCTATCTGCGAAATGATTTGATGAGCTTCTTCTAGATCATGAGCAAACCCACCGCGAGGAACTGGAATACCAATTTCCTCCATGGCTTTTTTGAATAACTCGCGATCTTCTCCAATTTTTATTGCGTTGACATTAGCGCCGATTAACTTTACACCGTATCTATCGAGAATCTTTTCTTCGTATAGTTGAACTGCTAGATTTAGAGCTGTCTGCCCGCCAACTGTAGGTAATAAAGCATCAGGTCTTTCCTTCTCTATTATCGAAGTCAGCGTCTCAAATGTTAGAGGCTCTATATAGGTCTGATCCGCCATCTCTGGATCAGTCATGATAGTGGCGGGATTAGAATTTACTAGGACTACTTCGAATCCTTCCTTCTTCAAAACCCTGCATGCTTGTGAACCAGAGTAATCAAATTCACAAGCCTGTCCTATTACGATTGGACCTGAACCAATTATCAATATTTTTCTGATATCTTTACGTCTTGGCATCTCTGGGCGTTAGCCGAAATTATACAATAATTTTTCGTTAGATGGAAAGCGAATCTTTGAAACCGATGAACACGGGTTCCGGCATTAAATCAATTCCAAACTTCTCTCGCACCTTTATTTGAATAAGATTCTTCAATCTTATAACTTCTGAAGCAGATGCATCAGAGAGATTCACAATTGCCAGCGAGTGTTTTTCGGATATACCTACATTTCCCATTCTATAACCTTTCTGAAAGCCAGCTTTTTCAATCAGCCATGCGGCTGAGATCTTGAACTTGCCATTTTCCATTGGAAAAGCGGGGATCATGGCTTCAGAATCCCTAGCGAATATGCGCTTAAGTTCCTCCAGTTTATCAGCGGTTACTATCGGATTTTTAAAAAAAGAACCACAACCGCGTGAATTAGGGTCTCTTTCGTCAATGACCATGGCCTTGCGTCTACGAATTTCGATTACAGCCTCTCGAGTTTTTTTCAAATCAGGCTTGCCTCCATCAAAAAACTCTATTAAATCTTTGTAGCTGATTTTTGGTGAGCCATTTTCAACGAGGCGAAATACGACATCCAGGATGATGAAACGATTTCTATAAATACTATTAAATATGCTACTTCGGTATCCGAATCCACACTCATCATTTTTCAATTCAACTACTTTTTTTTCCTGCTTATCGAAGGCTGTAACTTTGACGATAGTTTCAGACACTTCCTGCCCGTAAGCACCGACATTTTGAATTGGGGTCGCACCAACCTTACCCGGTATGCCGCTCAAACATTCAATTCCCGCCAAGTTTCTTTCAACACAAAATGCCACAAAAGCATCCCAATCCACTCCAGCTGCAGCTCTGAGGAAAACCTTTTCGCCATCCTTTGCAATTACCGATACTCCTCGCATTCGCAGATGCACGACTAATCCATCAAAACCCTCATCAGCGATCAAAACATTGCTGCCGCCGCCAAGAACAAACAGATCGAGCCCCTCAGCATCTGCGAAATTTATTGCATCGGCAACCTCTGTGTGATCGTCAACTGCTATGAAAAATCGTGCTTTGCCGCCGATTTTTATTGTTGTTAGCGGTGCGAGCGGTACATTCCTTTGAATTTTCATTTTCATCTTTTCAAGAGGCATATTACCTGGCTCAAATCATTAAAATCATCCAAAAGCCCTGGGCTACTGAATGAGGAAAAGTAGAAAGAGTCAGCCTTTTCACTTAGAAGACTGACTCTTTGGGCGCATACTCGAGCAATTAGACTCACTTATTCCCAGAGGGTTTATCTTGCAGCAACTCTAGAGCTTTTTTAAGCTGCAAATCTTCCTGAGGCTTTTGCTCTTGTTTGGGTGCTGGTTGTTGATTTATATCCTCATTTTGATCTACAAGCTCCTCTGGGTCCAGAATTTCAGGAGAATCGGATCTTTTTACCTCGATTGATGGCTTGACGCCTGAGGCCGCTCTATCTTCATTAAGAAACGGCTTGCCACTTGCAGAAGCCCACTTTGCGACGGTCAGAAGTAATCCATCACCGCTACGCAATGTAAATAGCTCTTGCTCAGTGCCTGCTCCGAAACTTTTTTCACCTACTACTTCACCGCGCTTTCTTTCGAGCACCGCAGAAGCTACTACTTCGGCCGCTCCAGCTGTTCCGCCATCTATCAATACGACCAGTTTTCCGTCAAATAGATGCTTTGAAGGATCAGCATTGTAAGTTCTTAGAACCCGATTTTCCCGTCCGATGACTTGTGCTAGCGTTCCATCCTTGATAAAGAGGTTCGCTACTTCCACGCCCTCATTCAAGCTACCTGCAGATACGCCTCGTAAGTCAATCACCAATTTCTCTATTCCTTGCTTGATTAACCCCTGCAGCTGATTGCGGATATCCTTAGCCTCGCCTTCCTCGAGACTGTATACTTTGATTACGCCTACTTTTCCGGGTTCTATTCTGCTCTCTGCTTCTGGAATTTTGTAGTTTCCTCTCTCAACCACTATTGTCTGAGGCTTCGCATTTGTTCGTAATACCCGTAGCCTTACCTTAGTGCCAGGCTCGCCAAATAACAATTGTTTAGCATCATAGAGCGAGATATCACGCGTAGCCTTATTTTCGATATACTCGATGACATCGCCAGCACGCAAACCGGCTTTATCAGCTGGCGACCCTTTTATGGTAGAGATTACGTATAAATAACCCGAGACTTGAGAGAATTCTGCACCTATACCAACCAGTTTGGTATTTTTCTTACTTTGATAATCTCTAACCTGCTCCGCGGTTAAATAAGATGAATAAGGATCGAGCCCATAGGCTAAACCTCTCATTGCACCAGCGCGAACCTTAGATAAATCCGGCTCTTCAACATAATCATTTTGAATATGCTGCAACACGCTTTCGAAAATGCGCATTTGAGCGCCCGGATCATTTATAGTTTGTTGCGCACTGGTGCCTAGCCAACCACCGACGAAAGTGTAAGCTGCAACAAGTGCGGATAAGAAAACAAATGCAATTTTTGCTCTGAACGACATTTTTGAGAAACCTCTTTTTTCAAATTTCCTGCCGATGAAAATTATCTGATAATAAATTCTATCGTGCAAGACTTAAAACAGAAATTGCCAGCAAAAGGCAGAATTTTAGCATTGGACATAGGCTTAAAACGAGTCGGCGTCGCAATATGTGATGAATTGCGATTAACTGTCCGTCCAATTAAAACTTTAAAAAGAAAGAGTTGGAAAGAACTTCTAAAAGCCACCATTGAATTAATCAAAAAGTATGACGTAGTAGCATTAGTTTTAGGTTTGCCTACGAATATCGATGGCACTGAAAATGAAATGACTCATCATGTTAAAAGGCTATACCGTAATTACTCATTGAGCCTTGATATTCCAATATTTCTTCAAGACGAGAGGCTTACATCGTTAGAGGCAGAAAGCCGTTTAAAATCAAAAGGTTATAGTCCTAAGGAAATCAAACTCTTATGCGATGGCGAGGCTGCTTGCATAATCCTCTCTGACTTTCTCTCAAGGCTCGATGATCCTAAGTCTTAATATGCGCCAGATGAATCGTGACTCAGTTTCGTGCATTGTCAAACTAAACTTGCAGCATTTGACGCTCACAGCTAAACGCTTATGCATGATTCTTAGCTACTGTTTGGCAATTGAAGCAAAGTTTATCAACTATGGTTTCAGCACGAGCATTTTCTTGGTAACTTTTAGTATTGCATCATCGGAAAATGGAAAGATCTGAGGTAAACCAGTACGCCATGCCTCAAATTGATCTTTCCAAAAGGGACTTTGAGGATCTCCAGATTGACCAAGAGGTATCACTTGCCTAGTCTCATCCCAATTTCCAGGACTAACAATCAACCTCATCGAGACAAAAGCTCCAACATTTGGAGTTTGTTGGCTGCCATTCACATTTGTAAAACTTACATCAAACTGCTTGGTAATTCCGAATGGATCTTTAGCAGCAGCCAATGGGTGTGGAAATCTTGCCAAATAGATCTTCCCCCACCTCCACTGGGTCCTATCAGCTCCTAATTTCTGCTCGAGGCTCGCTTGAGCTCGTGTGTCGCAAGCTTTAAAGAAATCTGTATAATTTCTAAATTCTTTTGGTAACCAGTAATCCGGCTTTTCCTCAATTATTCTATGCAACAGACGTTCTTTCACGATGTAAGCTGGTAATGGCTTATTATCATCTGCAATTTTTTCGGCTAGACAATTACGAATCTCATTTACGAGAACTGCCGCGGTGGAATCAGCTGTCATCTTACCATCCCATCCGCCCAATATCTGTAATGTCTGATCACTAGCAGCTGAGAGTTTAACAATCTCTCTTGCTAGCATGGTCAGCGGGATGTTGAAAACATCGTACTGAACATCTCTTACATCATTCATGGTCAATTTAGTGTTGACTCTCAATAACTCATAAATTCTTCTTGCCCTCCATGGAGGGGCAATTTCCCTAACCAACTGGGAGTATTTATAACTGGTGCCGACTATTCTCTGATTAGCAGTTACTATTAGTCCATCTGGCGGATTAAAGATGTTTGGCAGTTCATCAAATGGCACATATCCAATCCAATCACCATCATTTTTACGCCCATCGTAAGGCTCTCTGCCATCACCTACACGCCTGATTGGGATCTTACCCGCCACATACCAACCGATATTCCCATCCTTATCAGCATAGACAAAATTCTGCGTTGGCCCAGCATATCGGCTCAATGCAGCTTTGAACTCTTTCCAATCCTTCGCTCGATTTAAATAATAGAACGCCTCAAATTCGCTATTTTCTGGATTCAAGGCTGTCCACTTCAATGAGTACTTTTTGTTTTTTCCATCCTCGAGAGTCACTACTCCATTTCTCGTCTCAACGAACTCTACGATTGTTGATTCGGTCTCTGTTGAAAATGGCGATTTTCTAACTTTAATTTCTTCCCTACGGATTAAAGGGGACATCCAACCATTTGGCGTTTCATATTTTCCATCCTCATTGAAACTTTCGATGTAAACATCCTGCACATCTGGTCCGACATTGGTCGCTCCCCAAGCTATAAAATCGTTATGACCTAAAATTATTCCTGGAACTCCCGGGAAAGTAACTCCTGCAACTCTTAGATCTCCGGCTGATAGATGAGTTAAATACCATATACCAGGAGCAGCGGGCGGAAGATGAGGATCATTTGCTAGTATCGGTCTTTTATCCAATGTTCTTTTGCCGGAAATGACCCAATTGTTGCTGGCAGCCAAATCTTCCATGTACAATCCAACTAATCTGAGTGAGGTTTCCCTTACTTGCGATAGTTGTTTCATTTGATCTAAAAGCTCATCAGGTAAGTTGAAACTTGTCTGCCGCTCGGGTTGTTTCTCAATATCTTTTCCGAATAAGACTAAATCGTACTTGGTCGTCACGTTACTTATATCAGCAAACTTTTCCTTAGACAGAGAGGTTTTCAATTTTGCATAGAGAACATCCTGCTCCCAAGTTTTGCTTAGTGCATCAGCAAGTATTTTACCTATGATGATTGAATCACTTGGTTTCCAAGGAGATGGCTCGTACCGCAAAATTTTGAATTCCGTAGGGAGAGAGGAGTCATCCAGTGATGCTATGTAAGCGTTAACGCCGTTTGCATAACTTTCAATAGCAGCTCTCAGCTTGGGATCGAGTAGTTTCAATGTTTCCTCTGCAATTTTCGAAAAACCAAATCTTCTCCAGTACTTATCTTGTTGTAGAGCGGCATTTCCGAAGATCTCTGCTGTTTCTCCACGTGCTAGGCGTCGCAGCAAGTCCATTTGCCACAACCTATCGGAAGCAGTTACAAAACCTTGTGCAAAATAAAGGTCATCCTCATTTTTTGCTTGAATATAAGGGATATGACGGTGGTCACGTCGGACCACGACGTCAGATCTCAGCCCTTGTAATTTCAGTGTCTGAGATTCCTGGGCAAATCCGTAACTTAACAGGATCAAGATAAAAAGCAATCTCTTGAACATAATTGATTGTCTCCACTTTTTTACTAAAAGACCATGAGACGGATTTCTGTCATCTCCTCCATTGCGTACTTCAACCCCTCTCTACCAAAACCTGAGTCTTTAACGCCTCCGTACGGCATGTTATCGATGCGTAGGGTCGGAACATCATTTATGATCACGCCACCATATTCTAGTGCTGCAAACGCGTGTTTAGCACGTGCGAAATCTTTGGTAAAAACTCCCGCCTGTAAACCATACTTCGTATTGTTCGCTAGACTAATAGCTTGGTCAAATTCAGCGAATTTTTCAACCACTGCTATTGGAGCAAATGTTTCTTCACTCACAACGCGCATTTCATTAGAAGTATTCGTTAAAACTGTTGGCTCGTAGAAATTCCCTTCTCGCCTTCCGCCACACAACAATTTTGCTCCAGCAGATATGGCCTCATTGACCCACTGCTCTATTCTTTTAGCTGCGTTTTCATCGATCATAGAGGAGATTTGCGTTGCTTCATCCTTCGGATCACCGCGCCTCAAATTCTTGGCTAAGTTGACAAACTTCTCTACCCATTCGTCGAATATTTTCTCTTGAATAAAGATCCTCTGAACCGAAATACAGACCTGTCCTGAGTAAGCAAAAGCGCCAAAAACGCTTTTATTGACCGATAGGTCGATATCAGCAGTTTCATCTATTATTACAGGGGCATTTCCACCAAGTTCAAGCGTGATAGCCTTTTTGCCAGCCAAACCCTTTAACTTCCAGCCAACCTCAGCGCTCCCCGTAAAAGATATCATCTTTATTCGCTCATCCTCTAGCACGAGTGGGATTAATTCTACATCCATCGGGACTACTTGTAACGCAGATTCTGGTAATCCGCTTTCAAGGAAAACCTCACCGAGAAGCAGTGCCGTCAATGGGGTTTTTTGACTGGGTTTAATGATGATGGAGTTAGCCGATGCAATGGCTGGAGCTACTTTGTGTGCAACTAGATTAAGTGGAAAATTAAAAGGGGTTATGCCATAAATGACACCACGCGGCACTCTTCGTGCAACTGCATATCTTCCCTTTCCAGCAGGTTGAGTCTCTATCGGCACCAACTCACCCACAAACCTTTCAGCCTCACCAGCCGCCCAGTTGAAAGTATTTATGGCTCTCTCTACTTCAGCACGAGCATAAACTGATGGTTTTGCAGATTCTGCAATAATAGAGTCTATAAAATCCTGTTTTCTTCTCTGAATCCCATCTGCAATGGCTCTCAGACCTTTAGCAATCTCAAACCTTGCTAAATTCCTAAGCTTTTTGGATGACTCCTCTGCGAGCTTAATCGTCTCTGCTAGCTCTGCTTCTCCAGCATTACAAACCTCACAGATCCCTTCACCAGAATATGGATTTTTAACTATTGTTCTTTTATCTGTCTCGCACCACTTCCCGCCTATCAGCATTTTAGCTGTTTGCATATTTAGCCTCTTTCAGGTTAAACTTTTGACATCGATAAATCAAATAGAGGTACACCCCATGAGGAATAGCTTAAAGATATCTGTATTGTTATTCTTACTTTGTATCTTCGCTTTCTCCTGTGGTAAAGACGCCGTAAATCAGTTAGCCACAGAAAATAAACAGCAGTATCAAGTCCAAACGCCATCGGCAGAAAATGCAAAAATGCCAGATACTCTGGATAATCTTGCTGAAGCGCGAGAGCTGTTTTCTGAAAAATGTGTAAGGTGTCATAAAGAAGATGGGACTGGCGGCAGAACCAATATCGATGGTGTTGAAATAAGAGTTCCCAATTTTAGATCCGAAAGAATGAAAAGAGAGCCTGATGAGGATTTCATAAAGGCGATAACAAACGGAATCCCAGATGAGGGAATGCCATCATTCAAAAATGAGTTGAATGATGCCCAGATAAAAAAACTCGTTGAGTTTATTAGAAAAGAATTTCAGGGCAAGTAGAAGCGTTGAAAATTTTTGCATAAACGAAACATAGTGATTTGAAACAATCTAGTTTCGAATTTATAATTCAAGCTTGGTGCACCCTTAGCTCAGTTGAATAGAGCGTCTGACTTCGGATCAGAAGGTCGCAGGTTTGAGTCCTGCAGGGTGCACCACAGTTAACCCTCCTGACCAATTCTCCAAGACGGATTAAGTTCTTTTATTTTAAACCTGATGTAAAAATCATGGCGGCGCATTTTGCAGGTGTTAACCTACAGATTTTTCTGAGAGCATGTCTTTAAGCCATCTATGCTTAGCCCTTTTTCACGGATGCCTCGTAGTTAAAGAGCGCCTTAATTGACGAGAGTTGACGAGTCGAATGCCCTAGAATCAGAAGGTTTAAGCTTCTACAATCAAATCTGCGGAAAACTGAGGTATGATGATGAAACGAAGTTCAGACAAAATCCAAACAGACCATTGAATCAACATTTTATCTTCTTCGGGTCTGCCAGTATCCATAGGAAGGATTTGGATAAACATAAGGACTAGGTGAGCTAGCTGTGAACTCCCCCCCGATAGAATTACCACTTATTCTTCCCTGCCAGTTAATTGTTATCTGATATTGTCTGTTATAGGATGTAAATGAGATATTTTTTCCATCGGTATAACCTGATACTATCGGCCCTGACCCAACATATGGCTTAGCCACGGTAACCCTACCTCCAATAACTGAGCCTCTTTGATTTATCCGAATAGTCAACCCCATGTTCATACCTACCTGATTCTGCATAGAACCATAATATACCCCAGAGAGAGGCCCAGCTTCCCTATCCTGATCAGAAGTCTTTTTTTCTTCACGTTTAGTTGAGGACATTTTAGTATCTTCATCATCGCTTTTTTCTGCTTCGTTATCCGAATCAGCTGCAGAGCTCTTTTTATCTTCCCTGACTTTACTATCTTCTTCACTCCGCTCCTTTACTTTGCTTGATTCACTATCAGAACTCGCAGTTTCACTTTTGCTATCATTACTTTCACCTTTATTACCATTGGATAGCTTAGAATTAGTTGTATCCGTTATCTGTGACGATTTATTGGAGGAATTATCTGATTTCTGATTACCGTTGGTTAAGCCCGCTTGTACGGATTGATTGTTGTTAGAATTGCTTGACTTTGAAGATACAAACAAAAGCAAAATTCCTCCTGCAAATCCTACTATCAAGAGTAGACCTATAACCAAACCTCCTATTATCAGAGGTAAATTATTCTTTGTTTTCAGTGTGTCAGGAGCTAATGAACCAGGTTGAGTCTGAGGCGCGCTCGAGAACAAGGTTTGTTGGGTGTTAAGCAAAAAATCAGGTTTATCTTGTGTTGCGGGCAGATAAGACCCATCTTCTAGGCAAAACGAGATATCATCTGTATATTGTCTACCACACTTCGGACACTGTTTCATATAGCCACCACCTTCAACACCTACCTAAGAACATCAAATCTGAGATAACCTTGCTAATCCTCATTTACTACATTGAGAGTAAAGCATATTTTCAAAGACTTAGCAAGATTTTTTAGCACACTTTATAAAGCTCAGTGAAATTTACTCAATATCCACTGTGAGCATTACGATTTCATCTCTCAACAGGTCTACCTAACATTTACCGAGCTTACTTGACAACGTTCAATGAATTTGTAAAATGAAAATTGTGACAAGCGGGAATAGCTCAGTTGGTAGAGCGCAACCTTGCCAAGGTTGAGGTCGCGAGTTCGAGCCTCGTTTCCCGCTCCAAAAGATTTGAAAGCGACGCACCTGCGTCGCTTTCATCGCTTGATAATAGAGAATTTCAATAACGTTAGCGTTCAAGAGTCTAGTAAACACAATTCGATTGCGGTTGACTAGAGAAAGATTTTAGATTAAATTTGAATTCTCGAGGCATTTTGTAGAATTGCTCATGTGATCACTGATTATAGATGCAATTTGCAATTCAATGGAGATAAGCTACCTTGATAATTAGACAACCGAACGAGTGGCGGCGTAGCCAAGTGGTAAGGCAGAGGTCTGCAAAACCTTTATTCGTCGGTTCGATTCCGACCGCCGCCTCCAGCAACAAAATCAATAAAACGTAACTTCATATAATCAGCGGACGTGGACATTCAACACATCTACTCAAGCTAAACTATAAGCAAGTTCTCAATTGCCGATCGTTTTGACATCTTTTAAGTCGCGAATTTGCCTTGCTTAAATTGAGTTGACGGATAACCAGTCCTCCTCTGGGAAAGAAAAACAGCTGTTTTTATTTTGATTGCTGATTAAAATAATCGTCGTATGGATTAATTTTAGGGTTCATTTAAGAAGTTTGAATCTTGAAAGAAATATCGACTGACTTTACTGAATGCGTCAATTTTCCAACTGAGATTAAGTCAACACCTGTCTCTGCATAGCTTCTAACATTTTCTAACGTTATGCCCCCAGAGGCTTCAATTATTACGCTCGGATTCAATGATCTAGCCATTTCCACAAGCTTTCTTACTTCATCCGGGGTTTGATTATCGATCAAGATGGCCTCCGCACCAGCCTCTATAGCTTCTCTCAGCTGCGCCCAATTTGAAATCTCCACTTCTATCTTATGTAAATGCCCGATTGATGATTTCGCGGCTTCTACGGCTCTTCTTACACCACCCGCAATTGCTATGTGATTATCTTTTATAAGAACACCGTCATCGAGCCCGAGACGATGATTCTTTCCACCGCCTATCATGACCGCATATTTTTCTAACATTCTCAGACCAGGAGTAGTCTTTCGAGTGTCAACTATGTTTGCATTCGTGCCTTCGATGGCTTTGACATACTGTCGAGTCATGGTTGCTATTCCGGATAGCCTTTGTAGTAGATTGAGAGCAGTTCGCTCCCCAGCTAGTAGAACGTCAGCGTAACCTTTTTGAATTGCAAACGTAAGACCCGAGCTGATCTCATCTCCATCCCGAAAGCTGGTCTCTAAAGGTGGAGATTCTGGATCTAAACTCAAGAAAACGGCTTCAACTATTTGCAATCCGCATAAAACCATATTCTCTTTTGCCAGAAAAAAACCCGTACCTTTAGTACCAGGCGCGACGCAGGCCTGCGTAGTTATATCACCACGACCTATATCCTCAGCCAAAAATTCAGCTATCTGTGTCAAGAGATTTCCGCTATCCAACCTCACTTTAATGCCTCTAGATTCTGTCTTAAAGCTTTCATCTTAGTCTCTAATTCAGCAATTTGAGATCTAATTTGCTGCACCTTCTCCGCCGGAGCGCGTTCAACAAAATTTGGATTTTCCAATTGCTTTTGTAGTTTTTCATGCTCTATTTCGAGCTTTTTAAGTTGGTTTTCAAGCCTTGCTATTTCCTTTTCAAAATCAATTAATCCTTCTAGAGGAATTGCAATTTCAGCTTCGGCAGTGACAGCACGAGCCGATGCTTTCGGTGCATTCTCTAAAGTTTCTGAGAAAATCAAACGCTCTGCGCGTGCTAGTTTCAGAATCTGTGGCTCATTTTTCTTGAAGATTTCTTGGTTTTGTTCGCTTGTCGCAACGTGAACTACTACCTTATCAAAAGGCTTGATCTGCATCTCTGCTCTGATATTGCGCACTTTTGATATCAACTCAATTAACATCCTCATCTGTTGCTCAGCATCTTCATCTATTAATTGCTTATCTCCTCTGGGATAATCCGCAAGCATAATTGTGCGCTCAGATGATTTATAGGCTGTGTTATGCAGATGACTGGAAGTTCCTGGTAACATTTGCCAGATTTCTTCGGTTAAAAATGGCATGAATGGATGCAGTAGCCTTAAAGATTGCTCGAGTATGGTTAGTATTCTAGATCTGGACAGACTGCGTTTCTCGATGGAATTAGTCTCTAAGCCATCATCATTTTTTACTGATATCTCATCTTTGACGAACTCGATATACCAATCACAAAAATCATGCCAGAAAAAGTGATATAGTAAGGAGACGGCTTCATGAAAATCGTACTTATCTAGCGCCTCGTTCACCTTTAAAGCCACTTTACTCAACCTAGAGATTATCCATCTATCGGCTATGTCAGCATCGTCCTTAAGGTTTAGGGTTGCTAAGTCTACCTGAGCACCGTCACAATTTATCAGGCAAAAGCGTGCAGCATTCCAGATCTTATTGGCGAAATTTCTGTACGTTTCAATCAAAGTATCATTCCAGCGTATATCGGCTCCAGTTGCAATTGATGCGAGATAAATCCGAGTGGCATCTACCCCAAACTTATCAAATAAATCGAGAGGATCAACACCATTTCCTCTAGACTTTGACATTGGTTTACCATCTTTACCTAAAACTGTCCCCGTAACTAACACATCTTCAAACGGTTTTTTACCGATGAATTTTAATGTCGTCATTACCATTCTTGAAACCCACAAAAATATTATGTCACGCCCGGTGACTAGCACATCTGTTGGTAGAAAGGCCTTCAAGTCGTCTGTCTCAGTCACCTCCCCATTCCAACCAAACACAGAAAACGCCCAGAGTGCCGATGAAAACCACGTATCTAAAACATCTTCATCCTGGACCAATTCATTGGTTCCGGCTTTTTCACAAGCTTCCTCAAATGATCTTGCCACATAGACGTTTCCGTCCTTATCGTACCACGCGGGAATTCTATGTCCCCACCATAATTGTCGTGATACAGTCCAATCTTTTATGTTCTCTAACCAGTTCATGTAGACCTTTTTGTGAGGAATCTCTGGAAAGAAACGCGGGGAATTTTCACTCTTTATTAAGTTTAGGGCTAGATCTCTCATCTCATCCATTTTCACGAACCACTGCTCCGAAAGAAATGGCTCGATGATGGTTTTGCACCTCTCACACACTGGCAGTGGTGTTTCGTGATCTTCGATTCTCTCTAGCAATCCCAATTCCTGAAACTTCTCAATAACTCTTTTTCTTGCCTCAAATCTGTCCAACCCGACAAAATCAGCACCAGCATTCTCATTCATCGTCGCATCTGGGTTCATGACAAGTATCTGAGGAAGATTATGCCTCTGTCCTATCTCGTAATCATGGGGATCATGAGCTGGCGTTACTTTAACTGCGCCTGTTCCGAATTCTGGATCAACATATTCGTCACCTACAATTGGGATCTCTCGATCAGTGAGTGGTAGCTTTATCATTTTACCAATCAGATGCTTATATCTCCCATCGTTGGGGTTAACGGCCACAGCCGTATCACCCAACATTGTTTCAGGTCTTGTAGTGGCAACAGTGATCTTCTCCTCAGAGTCCTTTATGGGATATTGAAGGTAGTACAGTTTACCGTTTTTATCCGTTTCTTCCCTTACTTCCAAATCCGAAAGTACTGTCTTATCCTTCGGACACCAATTCACTATGCGTTTACCACGGTAAATCCAACCTTCCTCATAAAGCCTGACAAAAACCTCACGAACAGCTTTAGAGAGACTTTCATCCATTGTGAAACGAAAACGAGACCAATCTACAGACGCGCCTTCACGCCGCATCTGCTGCAAAATTTCATTTCCATATTTTTCTTTCCATGCCCACGCTCTTTTCAAAAATTCCTCTCTACCGATCTCTTGAGGTGTTTTGCCTTCTTCCTTCCGCAATTGTTCTACAACCTTTCGCTGCACTGAAATACCAGCATGGTCAGTGCCTGGGAGCCATAAGGTTCTGTAGCCTTGCATTCTCTTACGTCTGCAGAGAACATCCATCAAGGTGTGTTGAAGAGCATGCCCCATATGCAAGGAGCCCGTAACATTCGGTGGCGGGATTACTATAGAGTACTTTGGAGCTTGTGGATCCTCATTAGTCTCCGGCTTAAAACATCCTATTCTTTCCCATCTATCGTAATGCTTACTTTCTGCTTCCTTCGGATTATATGCCTTAGGTATCTCCATACAACAAAACTTCATGATAAACCAAAAATTATCTTCAATGAAATCAGTACTCGAGCAATGATAAACTGAGAAGATCCTTAGTTTTCTGATATATTCTTGGATCAAGTGAAGAACGCGAACCTGCAACATTCAAAACCTCGCATCCCAAGGCTTCAAGCCATGCCCTGACCATCACAGAGGCTTGCTCTATGGATAGCTCATTAAAGTCAATGTGCAAGTATGGCTTTCCATGTTTTTCTGCCATATTCTTTGTAAAAAGCGAGCCGCCTTTTAAGTCACCATGCGAGACTATAAGCGTCGCATCTGAGTTGATAACGTTTAGTTCAGTGCGCTGTTCATATTCTGTGCTATCTGTCTCTATAAGCTTCTCATATGTATCCTGTATTCTGCCATCCTCAGCCATCCTTCCTTTTGGAACAAAACCGCCATAATCGAAGCCATTTTCGATGGCGAAATCTAGCGCCGCACGGTCAGCCCCAGTTTGTCCACCAGAGACAATCTTACGTACACCGCCTTTCATCATTTTCCTAAGCCCATCCTGCCTGTGCAGCGTTTACTTCATAAAAACTGATGACATTTCAAGGAGTTAATCGCTCTAAGCCGTGCATATATTTTCTTAAAACCTCTGGAATTAAAACGCTTCCGTCACTTTGTTGATAGTTTTCCAATATGGCGATCCAGGTTCTCCCAACAGCAAGGCCAGAACCGTTTAAAGTATGAGCGAACTCCGGCTTGGCACCACCTGCTCGCCGAAACCGCAGGTTCATTCTCCGTGCTTGAAAATCACCGCAGTTGGAACAGCTGGAAATTTCTCTATAAGTACCTTGACTCGGAATCCAAACCTCTATGTCGTAAGTTTTCATGGCACTAAATCCCATATCTCCGGTGCTCAAAACCACGACCCTATATGGTAAACCGAGTAATTGCAGTATCCTCTCAGCATCTGCGGTAAGTTTTTCATGCTCTTTTCGCGATTCCTCAGGGAGACATATTTTTACCAATTCTACTTTATCAAATTGGTGCTGGCGAATTAGCCCACGCGTATCACGTCCGTAGCTGCCGGCCTCGGATCTAAAACAAGGTGTATAAGCCACGTAATACTTTGGCAAATCTTTTAGCTCCAATATCTCATCGGCAAAGTAATTCGTAACTGGAACTTCGGCGGTAGGAATCAAATAAAACTCTCTATCATCGACCAACTTAAACAAATCTTGCTCAAACTTGGGCAATTGCCCGGTGCCGAATAAACTCTTGTTATTTACGATGAATGGCGGCAGCGTTTCCGTGTAACCATGCTCGCGTGTGTGGACGTCAATCATGAAGTTAATTAAAGCACGCTCCAAAAGAGCGCCCAGGCCTTTTAAGATTGCAAATCGTGCGCCAGCAATCTTAGCAGCTCTTTCAAGATCTAATATGCCTAACTTTTCCCCGATCTCTACATGATCTCTAGGCTGAAAATCAAATGACGGAGGATTTCCCCACTTTCTGATCTCAACATTCGCACTATCGTCTGAACCGATTGGGACATCCTCTGCAGGTAAATTTGGCAAGCTCGCCAAAAGCTCCTTCATTGCGTTCTCAACCTCATCTCGCCGCTTTTCAAGCTCGGCTTGTCGCTGTTTTAAGCTGGCTACTTCTTGCTTTTTCTTCTCTGCATCTTCTTTTCTTCCTTCTTTCATCAATGTCCCGATTTCACGGCTCATCGCATTTCGTCTGGCATTTATAGAATCCGCCTCAGCGATGACCTGTCTTCTTTCAATATCTAGCTCAACAAATTTATCCAAGCTCTCGGTTGTATGGTTACGATTAATTAGAGCCTGGCGCACCTTCTCTATATTTTCTCTAACGAAGTGTAAATCGAGCATATGTAAAACTAAATTTGTTTAGAAGAAAATTTTTGTCTAAAATTCAGCTTTGCTTTTGCAGCGAAGCGAAATAGAAGTTTAGCAAGATTTTTTTGAAGATACCAAAATGATGGACAAAAAGATACGTAAAGCAGTTTTTCCGGCAGCAGGACTAGGAACGAGGTTTTTACCAGCCACTAAAGCTTCACCAAAAGAAATGTTACCGTTGGTAGACAAGCCATTAATACAATATTCAGTAGAGGAAGCTGTAGGATGCGGCATTGATTCAATTCTCATCATAACAGGGCGTGATAAGACGGCCATTGAAGATCATTTCGATATATCGTTTGAATTGGAGCAAGTTTTACTTGAGAGAGGAAAGAAGGAGATGTTTGAGCTAGTTCGCCGAGTTTCAGAGCTAGCAAAGATAAGCTATACCAGACAAAAACAAGCTCTCGGCCTTGGACATGCGATATATCAAGCTAGAGATTTTGTAAACAATGAGGCTTTTGCCGTTTTGCTGGCGGATGATGTTGTGGATGCTCCCATGCGCTCAGCTCTACAACAATTGATAGATGTGTATGAAAAATATAGGGCTCCTGTTGTAGCAACGATGAGAGTCCAGGGCGAGGCCATCTCGCGATTTGGGGTAATCGATGCGGAACAAATCGAGGATAGAGTCTTTCGAGTCAAGGACATGGTGGAAAAGCCTAGACCTGAGGAAGCTCCATCTGATCTGGCCATAGTCGGCCGATACATATTCACCCCAGATATATTCTCTGCGATAGAAAAAACAGAGAGAGGCGCTGGCGGTGAAATCCAAATCACTGATGCTATGAGGATAATGGTCAGGGAAGGTAAAGAATTCTACGCAGTAGAATTAGAGGGCACACGCCACGATGCCGGAGACAAACTGGGCTTTTTAATTGCTACCGTTGAATACGCTTTGAAACATGAAGACCTTGCAGATGACTTTAAAAAATACTTAAAATCTCTACAAGAAAGACTTTGATCATGAATAAGGAGGAGTTATGGCATTAGGAGGTAGAAGTTGGGAAGACTGGATAGAAGAATATTCGAAGGGTCATCAAAACAAGTGGAATCAGTTAACTCATAAGTTTGGAATCCCAATGATTACGATTTCCTTACTGCTTCTAATTCCAAGTATTTTCATAGATGGATTATGGAAGGTCGCCTTAACCCTGTTTCTATTGGGCTGGGTTTTACAATTCATAGGCCATGCAATCGAAAGAAAGCCACCTGAGTTTTTTAAAGACTGGCGATTTCTACTCGTGGGACTTCGTTGGTGGTTTGCGAAAACATTAAAGAAATAAACCAAACTTTTATGTACCAAAACTGCTTGAATAATCCCAAACAAAGTATAAAATGTCGAATATGAAAGCTTTATACTTGTCTCTGCTGATTTTATCAATAGGTCTTTTAGGTGGATGCGCCGGTAAAACAGAAGAGTCTAAAGACTCCAAATCGACTCAAGTCGCTAATCAAAATGTGCTACCACCAGGATTCGGAAATTCCGTGCAAAACCAGGATGAGTCAGCATCAAAAGTTGCTCCCGATAACTCAAATTCTAATCAATCGGAGTCAAAGAGCGTTATTGAGCTACGCGACGAGGAAAAAAGGCGTAGAGCTTTAAAAGCTCAAAGTTCGCCTCCACCTCCCATAGATTTATCAAAAATCCCCAAAACCATCTTATCCGATGGCTCAGAGTATACAGCGATATTAGATTCCAAAGGAGTTACTGAAACTCGAATCTTTAAAGGAAACCCAGAGCTTGAGAAAATCGAAAAACTCACGCAAGGGAAGCAAGTAAAGATACTGGCTTACTTAAAAAATGGCCGAGTCATTCAAGTTCCGAACAATAAAATCAATGATTTCGCACAGACTCCGGCAGACCAAATTTTAAAAGCAATAGGTCTCAATAAATCAGTGGATACACCCAAGGAACCACAAACTAAGCAAGCTGAAACTAAACAAAAACCAGCAGGAGTCAATTAAGTGGTCGACATGGAAAAATTCATAGTTATATGTCCACATTGCGAGGCTACTCTTACGATAGATGCCAAAAGTGGTGCGATACTGGCACACGAGGAAAAAGGTAAAAAGGCTACATCCTTTGAGGAGCTGAAAACAGAACTTGAAAAACAAAAGCAAGTGCGTGAGCAAATTTTTGCTCAAGAAATGGCTTCGATCAAGGAAAGAGAGAGATTACTGGAGGAAAAGTTTAAGGAAGCTCTAAAACGTGCTCAAGAAAACCCCGATGAACCGATGAAAAACCCTTTGGATCTCGAATGAATACAGCCGTAGGGCATTTTTCGTAGCCAGCAATGTTTGCCTTTAACATCATCTTCTGCCGGCTAAAAGCGAAATAAGATGACTAAGCAAGCTGAGTTCAATTTCGATACTTTTGCCAAATATTGGTTCATGAAACGAGTTTCTAAAAAGAAAATCGCAGTGACTTGTACTAAAGATGCAAGACTCGTGAAACACACATAAATCAATAAGGGATTAGTAAGCTGTGAAAGACAGATTGATTGTAGCTCTGGACGTTTCCTCAAAAGAAGAAGCACTGACCATAGTTGATGAACTAAGTGGCTTAGTAGGCGCTTTCAAGATAGGGTTACAACTATTCGTATCAGCTGGACCTGATCTTGTTCGCTTTCTAGTAGATCGCGGCGAAAAGATTTTCCTGGATTTGAAGTTTCATGACATACCGAATACAACTGCTAAAGCCAGTCTAGAAGCGACCAAGCTTGGGGTCTGGATGTTTAATTTGCATGTCCTTGGCGGGATCGAAATGATGAGGCGAACCGTCGAGGAGGTGATCAACTATTGTGAGATCTCCAATAAACCCAAGCCTAAAATTATCGGAGTAACCATATTGACGAGCCATACACAAAAAGATCTAGAGACCATGGAAATTCAAGAAGAACTTAAGTCTTGCGTGCTCAAGTTCTCAAAATTGGCTGAAACTGCAGGTCTTGATGGCGTCGTGGCTTCGGCTCACGAGGCATCTCAAATAAAAAAAGTTACTAAAGAGAGTTTTGTAATCGTGACCCCCGGCATTCGTTTAATTTCTGCAACACATGATGATCAGAAACGTGTAATGACAGCAAGAGATGCAATAATTGCAGGCTCAGATTATCTAGTCATCGGACGCCCGATTCTTCACTCAAAGAATCGTCGTCAAGTTGTTAATCAGATTTTGCAGGAAATGGAAGAATTACAATGAGTAACATCGTACGAGCACTCATTTGCTTACTTTTACTTAGCACAGGTCTCATGGCTCAAGAGTCTTCACCTTTCAAAGTTGGTGAGAAAGTAACTTACAGCATTCTATTTGAAAACTCTCAAGAGGTAGGGTTTATCGAGGCTTGGTTAGCTTCTAAAGGAAAATTCAGAAATGAAGATGCACTCGAGCTCAGGTTTAGAGTGGCCACCACGAATCTTCTCAATGCAATTTATCCCATCAATCGTGAGCAAACCTGCATAATCTCACTTAAAAGTGGAATGCCGTTATACACACGTACGGTTTTTAATGAAGAAGCTATTCCGAGAGAAGTTATCCTAGATGCTGCGACCAGTTATCACAGCTTTTTGACCGCTATTTATCAAATCAGGGCTGGAGCCAATAACATAGTGTTTCAAGAAAACGATAGATCATATACGCTCTCCTGGCAAAGTAATTACAAGACACGGTTACGAACGGATATTGGCGAGTTTGAAACCTCACGAATAGAAATGCAGAGTTCGTATTTCGATGAATTGGGTCTAAAAAAAGTTCAGATGTATATCACAGAGGATGAGCGCCGATTACCGGTCATGGTAAGATTTACTAGCAAAAAAGGCAATTTCACCATCAGCATAGCAAGTTTACAGGTCAAAATCGCAGATGAAAACGACGTAATCAAAGAAAATAATAAGACGCCAGACTCTGAGCCAAGTCAGACGCCGCAACCGACTCCCAAACCGACAGTTAAGCCGACCCCATACGTTGAAAACCAACCTCTCTCCTCAGACCTACCATTTTCACTAGGTGAAACGCTCCTGTACGAAATTACCCTGCAAACACAAAAAATTGCAACAATCACGCTTCAAGTCAAGGAAAGAAAATTGTTCAAGGGTAAAGATGCTGTATTACTAATGGCTGAGGTCACTCAATCATCTTCAAATTTCAATAAGGGCGACTATTTCATATCTTGGATTTATCCAAACAGCTTAATTCCGATGAGTTTCGAAGCTAAACTCTCAGGTAATTTATCTGGTTATTCTCAGTCGGTCGAATTTGAGCAGGATAACGGTTTAGCATTCAACCCCTCTAATTCGATGCGTTTTGAGATTCCAGTCGGCACTCATAGCATCCTCTCTTTAGCTTATGCTCTTCGCACGTTCAAACTACAGTATCAAAAGAATAAACTTAGCGATATCAGAGTTGCGGTTCTTTTTAAAGACAAATACTCAATAGTCACATTTAGCCCCATATCACAAGAGCAGCTCGAATTTGACGGTAGGAAGATAGAAACTACAGTCGTCTCAATTCGCACTGGAAATCAAAAAATAGATCAAGCAGGCGCTAAAGTCTGGCTCTCGAATGATGATGCAAGATTACCGCTTCAATTCACCCTCGGAAAATTTACAGCGCGACTGAAGAAAGTTCAGCAGTGAGATAAAAATTGCAGTCAGGATTTTATTCTCCATTATGCAAGATTTTTTCAATTTTTCGTTCCAATTCCTTAAGTTTTTTACTCATCTCACCCAATCTCTTAAACGCGGCGACTGAACGCAACCATTCCCTGTTATCGAATGCAGGGATACCAGAAATCACTCTTCCATTCTCCACATCATGTGAAGTCGCAGATTTCGCAGTTATGACAACGTCATCTCCAACTCTCAAATGGCCTGCAATGCCAACTTGTCCTGCTAAGATAACACGTTTGCCTATGTGCGAGCTACCAGCTAAACCAGTCTGAGCACAAATTAACGCATCTTCTTCGATCAAACATGAATGCCCTATTTGAACCAAATTATCGATTTTTGCTCCGCGTTTTATCCTCGTTTCGCCCACTGATGCACGATCTATTGTCGTGTTAGCACCTATCTCAACATCGTCCTCTATTATTACTACTCCAATCTGCGGAATCTTGAGCCATTTTTTTTCTTCATCACGTGCGTACCCGAACCCATCAGAGCCTATCGTCGCGTTATTTTGAATTATGCAGTTTGCCCCTATTCGAGTTCCCTCCCTTATCGAAACCCCGGAATGAATTATAGTATTAGCTCCAATTACAACATCATCATAGATCGTCACATTCGGATATATTTTTACATTTTCCTCTATTCGACATCGCTTACCAATCACCACATTGGCCATTATTTCTACTTTTTCAGATATTACTGCAGTTGGATCTATGATTGCCGAGGGATGCATAAATGGATTTATCGGCAAGCTAGGATGAAACAAACGAAGAGCACGAGTGTAGGCAAGATAAGGATCATTCGTACGTAAAACTGCTATGTCTTCTCTTTTGATCGGCTCATTCTGACCTAAAAAAATTGCACTGGCCTTTGTCTGCATAACCTGAGCCGTGTATTTTGGATTCGAAAGAAACGTTATGTATCCCTTCTCTGCAAGATTTAAACCTGCGGCTCCTATTATCTCAAGGTCCTCATCGCCTCGTTCTATGATCGAAAATGTCTTCTCTGCTAATTCTTTCAATCTCATAAAAATCTTGTAAAAACCGTTTAAGCTATGTCAAAATACTCTTAAACTTTCTTTTGGGGTTAACGACATGAATGAAAAAATTTTAGCGCAAACCGAGAGAAAAAACACGCAGAACTACTACGACGAACGAGCCACAGACGCGGCAAACGGCAGAAATGGAGCTAGTCGTCGCCATAGCCTAATTAATACGAATACCATTGTTGCAATTGGTAGTCGAATTCGCGGGAGTAAATGCGAAATTTACTCTAGGGACATGTGCGTACAACTTAATCAAAGCTTCTCTCTCTATCCAGATATAGTAATTGTAGCTAATGAGCCTAAATTCTCTAACGATGCAGCCAATGTTTTAGTGAACCCGACACTGGTGGTTGAAATATTCTCTAAAAAAAGCGCTCATGAGGATAAAACAATCAAACTCGAGCAATACATAGAAACTGAAAGCATCAAGGAAATTCTGCTCATAAGCGAAGATGAAATGAGAGTCGAGCATTATTTTAAACAAAATCAACGCCAGTGGGTCTATCGCATCTACAACTCGGCCGATGACATCATAAGCTTAGACTCTGTAAATTGCAAAGTTTCACTTGCTGAGATATACACCCAGGTGAGACTCGATGAACCATCAATCAAATCGCAAGCAATAAATTAATTAGGCTGATTTCCTGAGTGAATATAACAATACTCCTTGGGCTCTTCGCCAGAGACAAAGCTTTTTTGTTCCTTTTCTGGACAAAAATCAGTTGCTCGTAGTCCTGATGTTTTGCAAATCGTTACAAGAATAATCGTTTTCTTTATCGGCGATTCTCCACTTTTTCCGTTAAAAGGACCTGCATTTGTCTCTGGGGTAACCTCTGGAGTAGAACTTACAATCGATTTTTCTGCTTGATCAGTCCACGATTGCGACAGTGGATTCGCATCAATAGGCGCTGAATTCTCGGGTACTAATTCCTCATTAGGGCTTTCTATAGGCATAGGCGTTGAAGTTGGAAGAGTGCCACGTATAAATAGTTCTATGCGTCGGGACTGAGGCGGCACTTCCTCTACTTTTTGAGATGTATCACCAACATTTGACGCTACTGACTGACGTTGATCTGTAATAGCCCTTTCATTCGTCTGGCTTGTTGTATATTCCGGCTCATGACTATCAACCTCACGAATCAGCTTACCATCGCGAATATCTATTTCTGCCTTAACTATGGTATCTGGCATCATCCAATCACCATTCCACTCAGGATGTAGCTCTAATGCGGTTTTCATGAAGTCAGCCCAGATAGGCAACGCAGAGTCTGCGCCCTTTAGACCTAAATCAGATCCATCATCAAATCCTACATAAACAACACATACGATATTTGGAGTAAATCCGGCGAACCACCCGTCACGCGACGTTCCTGTCTTTCCGGCAAAAGCCTTTCCAGGACTATTCTTTATGCCCCAATTTTGAACTGCCGCACCTGTTCCTCGATTAATCACATCTTTCATCATGTCGTTTACAATATACACAACATCAGGCGGCAAAACCTTGACTTTTTCTGAATTTGGCTGCTTAACAATTCTGCCGTCTCCTGAGGCTAAGAAACTAATTGGCTTAGGTGAAACTCTCTCACCTAAATTCGCAAAGACGCTGTAAGCAGTGGCGATCTGAAGTGGTGTGGCTTCTGCAGTGCCTAAAGCCATTGAAGGATAGGCCTTCTCAACCTTCGGTAATCCGAATTTGTGAGCGAGATTCATTACTTTCCCAATGTTTAATTCCATCGCAAGCTCTACAGTAATTACATTCTTTGACTTCACCAGAGCATCGCGCAAGGTAATTTCCTTGTTTGTGAAAACATCTCCGAAATTGTTGGGCGAATAGGTCTCGCGTCCGTATGTGAACACCTTCTTTTCGTCCTTAAAAGTCGTAGCCGCAGTAAATGTTCTGGAGGATAGATCATAGGCAGAATTGATAGCAGCTGCATAAACTATCGGTTTAAAAACGGAGCCCGGCTGCCGCATCGCGCTCGTTGCTCTATTAAACTGATTATCTAGAAAATTTCTCCCACCTATCATCGCTAAAATATCTCCAGTCTTTGGATCTAGAGCCACGAGTGCTGCCTGAAGTTGATTCTTGTCTTTTTTTGGAAATAGTTTTTCAAGTTTCTCTAATCTTTTTGTTACTGCTCTGTAAGCCGCCTCTTGTAAATCTACATCGATCGTAGTGTAGATACGTAAATGCTGTAAGGCATCCGGGTCATTGACATACTTCTGTAACTCTTCCTCGACATACTGAGTAAAGTAAGGTATATCCATTAATTCTGGGCGATTAGGAGTTATTAATTTGAGCGGCTCTTGCCTAGCTTGGTTGAATTGATCACTTGTTATTTCACCTGCTTCTAACATCGATATGAGAACTTGATTGCGTCTCTCGATCGCCCGCTCCGGGGTTTTATAAGGATTGTACCTGTTAGGACTTCTTATTAAGCCGGCAATAAAAGCCGACTCAGCTAGATTTAATTGAGACACATCCTTACCAAAATACGCATCAGCCGCCTCCCCTACTCCATATATGGCAAGTCCTGCCTGCTGTCCCAGATAAATCTGATTTATGTACAGAGTAAATATCTCTTCCTTTGTGAGTCTGGTCTCGAGAATGATTGACATGTATGCTTCTTGTAGCTTACGCTTGATCGTTTTTTCAGGAGTGAGAAAAAGATTCTTAACAAGTTGTTGAGTTATCGAGGATCCACCTTGATAGGCTAATGGACTATCATCTTCTGACTCATATCTTCTCCACAAAGCCCGTAAAATACCTCTGAAATTAACTCCATGATGCTCAAAAAACGACCTGTCTTCGGTAACGATAATAGCCTTGATCAGGTGATCTGGCAGGTCTTTGAATGTAACTACTTTCCTGCGACCGTCGCCTTCCCCTGCTATAGAACTTAAAATTCTAGGTTCTAACTTTGTTCGCTTTAAATTTCTACCTGTCTGTAAATCTTGTATTGAGAGAATCTTGCTACCATCTTTTGCAAATTTTATGGATAAGGATGGAAACAATTTTTCTCCATTTATGACCGCTGACTCTCCAGGCTCAATAATTAACGCATTATCAACGACTTTATATCTACTCCTACTCTCGTCAGCTTTATCATTTCTCTCTACGTATCCTGCAGATTTTAGATATTTAATCAGATCATCTCGAGAGATCGACTCGCCTTCATATATGACGCGAGGTGCTGAGTAAATTCCCGCATATCTCGTAAATATACGCCCGCTCAACATCAGGTCTATTTTCGTCGAATACTCTATCCAAAAGTAGATCGCAATTAAAGCTATAGTGACAAAAAGAAGGGATAAGACGCCTACTACCCATGGATTAACAAGGAAATTTAATGCTCGTCGTGAGAAACTAGGCTTCGCAGGTCTGAAAGGAGCAGCAGACCGTCTCGCATAAGATTTGTTATACCGCGCCTTTTTCATCAAAAATACTATTTGCCTTTCATAGTTTATAGCTTTATTATAGTCGATGTCTAAAATCAGCATCCATTTCGCTATTTCTCAGCAAATTCATTCACAAATAGCTATCTTGATCATTAGACGAATGATGGTGAGTTTGTAAATTCAACTCATATCACTTAACAAATAACTGAAGAATGAAGTTCATGAAAATCTCCAAAGCAAACACTCAACTTAAACATGAAGAGGTACTGAGTTTTTATTAACAAGGTTGGATAGGACTATGGGCTGGACAACCCAAAGAGGAAGATTACTCACAATAGACACTCCTTTCGAGAAAGATTTTTTGTTGATCCAAAAAATCAAAGTCAATGAGGGAATATCTAGACTTTTTGAGATAGAACTCGAACTATTACATGAGGAAAATGAGCCAGATTATGCTGTATTAGAAATTAATCCGGTTGAAATACTGGGTCAAATGGTAACCATCGGGGTTTATCAGAAGGATGGAGTTGAGAGATATTTTAATGGTATTGTGCAACAATTCTCTCAGGGCGAGCGCGATACAAGATTTTCCAAATACTCCGCAAAAGTTGTCCCAGCAATATGGAAACTCACTCAAAACGTTCAAAGTCGTATTTTCCAACACATGACGGTTCCTGAAATACTCAGAAAAATTTTTGAAGGATTCCAGGTAGTTTTTGAGCTCAGGGAAACCTACGAGCCACGAAATTATTGCGTTCAATATAGAGAATCAGACTTTGATTTTGCCTCACGTTTAATGGAGGAAGAAGGGATTTATTATTATTTTGAACATCTCCCAGGAAATCATTTACTCATAATTGCAGATACACCATTATCCCATCGTCAATGCTGTAAAAACTCGATTCCTTTTTATATAAAACTTAGCGGGAGAGAGGGATGGGAAAGTTCTATTGGAAGATGGTGGACAGATTATAGGTTTCAAACAGGCAGAGTGACTCTCTGGGATCATAATTTCCAATTGCCTCATAAAAACCTATCAGCAGAGATGCCGAGTAGATTTCCAATCAGTGATAACCAACAACTAGAAATTTATGAATTTCCTGCAGGCTATGCACGAAAGTATGACGGCATAGACAAAACCGGCGGAGAACAACCTGAGGAACTCCTGAAGATCTTCCGAGACAACCAGCGCAGCATAAAAAATCGAGTAGAACAAATAGATTCACAATATAAAACAATCAGAGGAATCTCTGATTGTGCAGCTCTCTCAGCTGGACTTCGATTCACACTTTATAATCACCCAAATAAGTCTGCAAATGGTGAGTACGTCGTTACAGAGGTAATCCATGAAGCCATTCAAAGTCCATCTTACATAAGTGAGGACGAAGTTGAGGGAGCCTATGGTAATAAATTTGTCTGTATTCCATATGGTTCAGGACATCCGCCTTTTCGTCCTCCAAGGATTACTCCAAAGCCTGTAATTCATGGTAGTCAAACAGCTTATGTCGTCGGACCAGCAGGAGAGGAAATCTTCACGGATAAGTATGGACGAGTAAAAGTGCAATTTCACTGGGATAGAGACGGCCAGGATGATGAAGCAAGTTCTTGTTGGCTCAGAGTTGCCCAGACTTGGGCCGGAAACAAGTGGGGTACGATGTTTATTCCACGCGTTGGAATGGAGGTGATAGTAGATTTTCTCGAGGGCGACCCGGACCAGCCAATCATCACGGGTTGCGTTTATAATCCAGTCGCAATGCCACCCTATGCATTACCAGACGAGAAAACGAAGTCGACCATAAAATCAAACTCCTCAAAGGGCGGTGGTGGATTCAATGAAATCAGATTCGAGGATAAAAAGGGCGAAGAACAAATTTTTATACATGCACAAAAAAGAATGGATGTTAGGGTTCGTGGCTCATTTTATGAGACCTGTGGGGGAAGTAAACATGAAATCATAGGTCGTAAGCAGAATGATCAGAATAGGGGAAATCTAATCATCACTGTAAGTGGAAATTATGATCTGCACATTAAAGAGTCTGTCCACATACAGATTGATCAAGATCTGAACGAGTCAATAAGAAAGAATTCAATACATGAAGTCAGAGGAGATAAACAGACCTTCATCAAAGGGAAAAATGAATTAAATGCAAAAGAGATCACGTTTGAGGCGCTAAGTAAGATATCTTTAAAGGTCGGTGGTAGTTTTATAACAAT
This sequence comes from uncultured Blastocatellaceae bacterium, assembly GCA_964486055.1. GTDB lineage: Bacteria > Acidobacteriota > Blastocatellia > Pyrinomonadales > Pyrinomonadaceae > J014. The sequence continues at coordinate 16,213 of CAZALE010000011.1, read as the reverse complement.
TGATTTATCAGGGATTACCATCTCAGGTCCTATGGTTAAGATAAATTCTGGTGGCGCAGCTATGGGAACTACAAACGCGTTGATTAATGACCCACTTGATGCTGAGCCAGCAGATACAGGCGAACCTGGTAATCTTATTAAAAGAAGAGGAACTGCCCCACCAAGGCGAACATCTCGAACCTTAAGCGGTTATCATGCTCCTCCATTTGCTGTAACTACCCTGAGCAATGGGGATTTGAGGGTAGGAAATAGTATAGTGATTAGGAAAGATCAGAACGATCCAGATTTTCAGAACAAAGTAATTGAAGATCTTACAAAAATGAGTAACTACCCAACTGGAATGAACACTCTTAACAGCTTGAATAATAGTGGTCAAACGGTAACAATTCAGCGCACACCAAATGGAGGTAATTCTTATTCTCCAACTAACGTAGGAGATGCGTTGCCGGCTGGGGCAAATCTAAATGGAATAAATGGAACTGGGAAAGGCTCGGGTGGAACTGTTAGATATAATCCGGATAACCCTGTGACGAACAGAATAAGACCTAGAGACGTCGGTCTACATCATGAATTAGTACATGCTGTTCACGCAGCACGTGGGGAGTTTGATATTACAACTCCTGACCCTAATGAACCCAACAATCCTCATATGGAGGAAACTAACACAATACGAGCTGATAATGACTATCGCCGCGAAAGAGGCGTTCATCTTAGAAAAGATCATACAACGTTATAGACGAAAGTTAGGAGATCTGCTTCATTATGTCTGAGTAAAAAATGAGGCTGACAGCGATAATTATGTGATGGTGCTAGTTGCAATGCCTACGGCAGCCATAAAGGTAATAACAAAGCTTAAAACTATGGATGAAAAATGGAGAAACCAAAAAAAGATTGCATTAGATAATGTAACATCAATGTCCGTTAGAATGGAGGAGTTGAAATATAAAAGATCTTTAGAAAAATTACCTATACCCTATGATCTATAAGGTTCAAGCGTTCTACAAAAGTTGCATGTTAAGAGAATTCAGCTGCGCTCTTTCATCAAGAAAGGAGTTATTGACATAGCAACACCGCATATGATTTGGACTTTGTTAGAACTTGAATTATGTTTTATTACTAACCATGAAGCGTTATACTAGCTAAAAGATGAGAGGTTTAGTTTTAAAATTTTTGTTTCTATTTTTGTTTTTTGTTGGTTGTCTTCAAAGAAATTTGCATTTGGAAATTCCAAAAGTGAAGGAGGTAAAAATGGAGAATCAAAATGTTACTATTTCAGATGAGGAAAAGATAAAAGAAAAAGAGCCGTTGCTAAATTTTTCTTTAATCAAAGAAGGAAAACTGCTTAAGATTCGATATGAAGTGATCAATGAATCTTCAAGAAACATATACATTTTTAATGTGATGTGGGATGTCAATCAAGAAGGAAAGGAGGTTTTATCTGAAAGACAAGTATATGTTTCTCTCTTACACGACTCACTTATTTCTTTCTCAAAAAGGATTCCACCTTTACCTCTTATTAGAACAGTAGAATTTCGTTATCTGCCTTACGCAACGAAAATAGAGTCTGGAAAAAAATTTGAAGAAGAACTGACTATTCAAATGCCTATCGAAGAGTATAATCCTTACTTTCCCAAAGAGGATTTATCTGAGACAGAAACGAAGATTGCTGAAAGTTGTATGTTCAGCATCGATTACATTTTTGAGATAGAAGATTTGCAGATCAAAGAGACGGAAATAAAGAATGCATTTTCGATATGGCACCCAAAGCTTATGCAACTAGTCAAAACATTAAAAAGTAAGACGCTTCCGGCTCAGATCGAAGTAATTTACCGTAAAGACGAGTTTGAGAGATTTTAGATCTTTGAGGACAAGCTGAATTAGTCTTATTTAAGAAGATTTATGCCACAGGGACCAGCTGCTAGAGCTTTAGTTGATATCACTGCACATCCACTTCCGCCGAATTTATCGCCAGGACCTGGAAGTCCGAATGTCCTAATAGGATTTGCACCTGCATGGCGTGGTATTCCATTAGCTGCAGTAGCAGCTTTACAGACAGCTAAAACGATTGCAGATACTGCGATAAAAGCCGCTGAGGCAGCAACTATTGCAGCTGCAGGAACTCCGGGTGCAGCAGCTGCTTATGCAGCTGAACAAGCGACAAAATCAGCAGCTTTAGCATCGATGTCGAGCGCAATAACCAGCGCTGCCGCTGCTGGAGCAGATATTCATAATTGTGCCACTCCTACACCGGTTCCTCCACATGGGCCGGGTGTAGTAATCACAGGCTCCGCAACGGTTTTGATAAACTTTTTACCTGCAGCACGCCAAGGTGACACTATTTTAGAAGCAATTGGCCCACCGAATACAATAACTTCTGGCGACCCAACTGTTATAATTGGAGGTTGATCAGTTAAACCCAGTTAAATTATTGCCTTACTCACAAAAAATCAAATAGGTGCTTTTAGAGCACCTATTCATCTTTTAGATCATGAACACGTAGATCAAAAGTGAATTCAGCGCCAATCACTAAATTAAGTACTATTTATGGCTAGCCGCGGCAATCTACAGAATCGCTCATTGCAGAAAGACCTTTATGGGACCATCCTTTCTTAATATGTCCTTAATCTCGTCGTAAGTGATTAAGATCTCATAAAATCCCTCTGCGTAAGATCCAACTTGATAGGGAGGAAAAATAATTAAAATACCTTTTTTAGTCAAAGCCCAAGCATCATAGTTCTCTGGATCTGGCGCAGTTCCGTCACGAATCCATTCAGTATCCAAATTGTCTTCATCTGGGTTTGAATTTGAGTCAATTTCACGCATTCTTTTCAATTTTTCCTTTTTCACTTTTTCTTCGCAGAGTCTACTCAGTCTACCAAGATAGTCTGCATTTTCAGCGAATATCTCATCTAATGTTAATGGAGCTCTTTTCCTAAAATCAAAGTTGTAGGTAAAGGACGAATGATTCGGATGAGCAGCGCCATAGGAATAAGTAGAAATTATGAAGTTAACACTTATGACATTTTCATCTGCAAAAGCGATGTCATAATCAATCCATAAGGAATCCCGAAACTTAACTTCCTTCATTAATCGGATGTCTTCTTCATCTGTCTCTTCTTCGTCTCTCTTAAAGTCAGAAATTTTCTCATCGACGAGTTCTCTTATCTTTTGATTAAAAATATCAGCTCTCGCAACCCCTGATAGCTCGGGATATACAACATCAATCGAAATAGACACTTTGGGATCTTCTATCAATATCTGCTTGGGTATTATCCTAGCTTGTGATTTAAAGGCCATGATCTGTTGTTTAGCTGAAAAGTACAGTTTCTTTTCTCCCGTTGGAGAGATCCACTCGCCTTCTAAAGAAATGCGCTCATTTTCTTCCGACCATTTACCACGAAACTCACCGGTCTTTTTACCCGTCTGATCCCGTTCGACTAAAATGAAATTGTTGTCCCTATAAATTTTTCCAGATAGCTTAAGAGGAACTTGCCTCTGATTTTTCAGGTAGAAATACTCACCTGTTAAATCAGATCCGTTTCTTCTGAGGGTCATGTAGATAAACAACCTTGGTTTTTCTATCTGAAAAATTGTCCCACTAAGAACCAAACTCTCTGTAGACTGAATTTCCGCTGCTTTCACATTTTTAGCGATTTGAGATTTGCTAGCCATTTGCTCCTCGACTTGCAGATCATGAGCAAAAAGCACGATTGTAAAGCAAGTTAACAGCACGATTGTTTTAAATATTTGGCCAACCTCGTACTTCATATTTTCGTATCCTCCTTCTGTAAAATCTTTCGACGAAGATAGTCCATTGCCAGCTGGCTTGCACGCCAACGTATTAAATATCTGTCACCAGGCAGATTAACTTTTAAGGATTTCGTTTGCTCTCTATCAGCATAGCCAATGAACACCAGCCCTACTGGTTTCTTAGGAGTAGCCCCACCAGGTCCAGCTATTCCAGTCACAGAGATGGCATAATCACTGCCTGATTTTATAAGAATCCCTCTAGCCATCGCCTCCGCAACTTCAGCTGATACAGCACCATGAGCTTTGATAAGATTTTCATCCACACCCAAGAGTTTAACTTTTGCCTCGTTTGAATACGCTATGACACCCTGAAGAAAATAAGCCGAGGATCCAGGTACTTCTGTTAATCTCATACCTATTAGCCCGCCTGTACAACTCTCAGCAACCGCCACGGTCTCGCCTCTAGATTTCAATAATTCACCTACTACCTCTTCCATTGTCTCTCCATTAGTTGCAAAAACGGCTATTCCTAATTTACTTACTATTTCAGAAGTCAAATCGTTCAACAGATTGATTGCTTTTTCCTCTGAATTAGCCCGAGCCATGAGGTGGATCTCTATCTCACTTCGATTAAACAAAATGGTTGTTTCAATCGATTCGTATTTTGAGTATATAGGAGCGATGGCCTCATCCACGGCGGATTCTCCCATACCAGAGACTCTCAAAATCCTACGCTTGAAAACAACATCGCCAGTTTTTGCTCTTAAAATCGGCAATACTTGCCTCTCAAACATTGGTTGATTCTCTCTGGGTGGCCCAGGCAATAGTACTATCATTCGTCCTTCCTCTAGCTCTAATTGCATTCCTACAGCTGTTCCATTTTCATTATGTAGAACTCTCGCCCCATCGATAATGTAAGCTTGCCTCTTATTAGTCTCAAGCATAGGACGATTCATCAAAGCAAATTTTTGCCGTATTAATTCAGCTATTTCTGGCCTATATATCAATTCTCTATTGATGGCCCTCGCAACTGCCTCCCTCGTTACATCATCCTGAGTAGGTCCTAAACCGCCAGTCAAAATTATCAATTCTGATCTGGTCAGACTTTGTTGAACTACTTGTTTTATGGTCTCTATTTCATCGCCCACTATGACTTTTACTTTGACTTGAATGCCTATTTCATTGAGTTTTTCGGTAAACCAAAGACTATTCGTATCTATTTTTTCCGGCTTTAAAAGCTCAGAGCCTACAGCAATTATTTCCGCACTCGTCATATGAAGATATTATCACAAGTCGTCTGCATGGATTTTCTAGGCACAAGTTTTCCAGATAAAATTTTCTTAGATGATAAAGCTACTTGGAATTGATTTAGACGGCACATTGTTAGACTCCAGGGGAGCTCTTTCTAAAGCCAATCGAGAGGCAATAAGGTTAGCTGAGCAAGCTGGCGTGCTAGTAACAATATGCACTGGAAGAAGATTTAGGGACGCTCGACCGATAGCTCTTGATCTAGAATTGAATGCTCCTGTGGTATCGCACAATGGAGCCTTGATAAAGTATGCATCAACATTAGAGACTTTCGATGTGTCCATCTTAGACAAAAGCACGGTGGAGGAGGTGTTAGAAGTAGCTCGCTCCTCAAAAGCAGATGCCTTACTTTCTGCAGATCCTGATGGAAAAGGAGTTTTATACTATGAAAAAGCCTCAAAAAGACACACTCCATTGATCAAATACATAGCTTGGGCGAAGCGCCTACACGGAGAGGAGGCTGAGGATGCTATTCACTGTGTAAACAGTTTCGATGAAGTCATCGATACAATAGAAACAGTGCATATCTCATTTTCTGGCACGTGCACTCAGATGCAAGAACTTCAAAATATATTACAGTCTGAAGTGTCCGCTGAAATAAATATCTTGACTACAGTCTATCCGCATTTAGATTTCACTTTGATTGATGTTCTTCCACCATCGGCCTCGAAAGGCCATGGATTAGAGAGAATCGCAAAGGCTTTCGGTTTTCAAAAATCAGAAATCATGGCAATAGGTGATAATCTGAATGACTTACAAATGCTTGAATTTGCAGGCGTTCCAGTAGTAATGGCAAACGCTTCTCCTGAGTTACTCGAAGATGAAAGATATCACAAGACTTTATCAAATAATGAAAACGGTGTAGCATTAGCAATTGAGAAATTTATCTTAAATAACAATCGATGATTTAGGAAAATGTCAGGAAGAATAGCCGTCATTGAAACTAATAAGGGTACGATAAAATTTGAGTTATTTGAACAAGAATCGCCAAAAACTGTAGAAAACTTTCGTTTGCTAGCCGAGAGAGGCTATTATGATGGGCTTATTTTTCACAGAGTAATAAAGAACTTTGTGATACAAGGTGGAGATCCATTGGGAAATGGTTATGGTGGCGAGTCCGCATGGGGTGGATTTTTTGAAGATGAGATAAATCTTTCCTCTCCGCTTTATGAAGGTGTTTACGAAAGAGGAACTGTCGCCATGGCAAATGCGGGGCCGAACACAAATGGATCTCAATTTTTTATAATGCATGCTGACTATCCTTTACCGCCCAAATACACGAAATTCGGAAGGGTCATAGAGGGAATCGAAGTAGTGGACTCAATTGCTGAAGTCGAGACTAACGAAGATGACAAGCCTATTCATCCGATAGTAATGAAAAGAGTCTACATAATTGAGGCAAATAGCTAACCAAAGGAGTTCATGCGAGCAGTCATTCAAAGAGTCTCCGAGGCTTCAGTGACAGTAGACGGCAAATTAGTTGGCAAGATTGGTAGAGGGATCCTCGTTCTATTGGGGGTTTCTCAGAAAGACACTGAAAAAGATGTAGCCTACTTAGTCGATAAAATCTTAAATCTAAGGATTTTTGAGGATGAAAACGGGAAAATGAATTTATCCCTGCTCGAAGTAGGCGGGCAGATGCTTGTTGTATCTCAATTTACACTGTACGGGGATGTACGCAGAGGAAAAAGACCATCTTTCACCGAAGCTGCATCACCAGAAAAAGCTAAAAAACTTTACGAGCTTTTCGTGCAAGAATCTTCTAAATTTTTGGATGATATACAAACAGGTATCTTTCAGGCGATGATGAGCATTCATCTGATAAATGAAGGGCCAGTAACGATATTGATCGATAGCGAGAAAAGGTTTTAGCATTATGAGACGTCATATCATACTACTCTTATCAATCTGCCTGTTTTTCATAGCGTGCAATAAAACTGACCCATCAGTTACTGGAAAGGCTAATATAAAACGCGGCGTCAAGCCCATACCAGATAAAGAAGTAGCAGTAATTCAAATGGAAAATGAGGCAGCTTACGGTCGCATAGTCATAGAGCTTTATCCTAATATCGCACCAAAAATGGTTGAACGCTTTAAGGAACTAGCCAGAGAGGGATTCTACGATGGTACAACATTTCACCGGGTGAATCCGTATGTGATTCAAGGCGGTGACCCCTTATCAAAAGATAGTGATCCTTCTAATGATGGCACCGGTAAGTCAAATAAACCTAATGTTCCAGCCGAATTCTCTGACATACCTTTCGATACAGGAATCGTCGGCGCGGCCCGCAGTCAAGATCCAAACTCTGCAAATTCCCAATTTTTCATAACTTTAAAGCGTGAACCTTCTTTTGATGAAAAATACACCGTCTTTGGAAAAGTTATAGAGGGCATGAATAATGTCCGTATAATAGCAGCTGTACCGCGAGATGGAGAAAGACCACTAGAACCAGTAAGAATCAAGTCAATAAGAATCGAGACAAGATAAATCAATCACGCTGCGAGATAAATTAATGAGATCAACTAACTTAATAGTCTGGCGAGTAATTTAAACTAAAAATATTTGACTGTTGGGGGTAAAATATTGGAATCATTTAGTTCATATTCAAACATGGGAAATCTCTAATCGATAAAAATAATGAGAAAACCGCAATAAAACCTCAACCATGAATTGAAAACTCTGATCCGCAGATTTAGAATCAAGATGCTAGCTCGCGTAGCTCAGGGGATAGAGCGTCTGCCTCCGGAGCAGAAGGTCGCTGGTTCGAGTCCAGCCGCGAGCGCCATTAAGTTTGAACCCCAAGGCAAATTTATTAGCTCGTGGCTCTCAACCCTTAATCTTTGAATCTTAAGATGATAACAATTCTTGTAGCTGTGAAAACAACTGCAGTCTATTCATCTCTGGCTACTTTCGAATTGAAAAACATAGCAAATTAAACAACAGTAGTTCACAAGTAACTGAGTTATGTAGAAAATTCGTAAGCCGCCATTGCGCGTACAATGAACTCTATTATTGATTTTTCGTCGGATCAAACGGTTCCGATAAGAACTTCTTAGCTACCTCTTGAGCATTGTCATAATTATCTCCAATCTGGATGGCTTTGTTATATGCATCTACGGCACGTGTTCTATCTCCTTTCGCATCATAAGCGTTCCCGAGTTTAATGAACGACCAAACGTAGACCCATTGAGGATTAGTAGTCTCTCTATCACCTAAAGTGATTACCTTAAAATTGTCAATTGCGACATCATAATTACGCTGTTCCAGATAAACTAAACCTAAATTGTAGTAGATCCACTTATTACTTCTATCGAGCTCTAATGCGTTTTCAAACTGCTTCTGTGCTTCTGCCAAATTGCCCTCTTTAAAAAGCTCTAGGCCACGCCTTACAAGCGCCGCAACCTTTAAATCTTCGGAAATCCTCAGAAGCTTAAACTTCGGATCGATTACAACCTTAATTGGCTTATTATCCGATACAATTTGAAAGTCTGCGCTAACGTCATCTATCATCACGGTTTGTTGTGGCTGTTCTACAGAACCTTCAACGATTACCTGTATATCGACCGGTAACTTAAGACTTGTGTAATTCTGCTTTACAGTTCCACGAGTGATGAATTTTTTGTCCCTGGTTCTCAAAATGACATAATCAACTGTAAATTCTGGAACTCCTGTCGATTCAACCCATCTAGCAAAGAAATAGCGCATTGGCTGTCCCGCAACTTCAGAGCTAAGTTTTTCAAAATCAGCGATTGAGGCATTCTTGCCACGATATGTTTCAAGAAACCTCCTCAGCAACTGATAAAACTTTTCCTTACCCAGAGTTTCCTTCAAAAGCCTGAAGACAAATGCACCCTTACTGAACATTATGTACTGATAAGCAGTCGATGTATCGTCCAACGTTACTGGAGCGCGTAAAATAGATGCCACCTGCTCAAAGGACAGTGCTTTTTCTAAAAGCTCTCTTCTTATCTCTTCTTGTTTTTCCTCTGAAACGCCTTGCTCACGAAATTCAATCGCACAAAACTCTGCCAGTCCCTGTGAAATCCAAGCATCATCAAAAGACTTAAGGGCAACCGTAAATCCCCACCATTGATAAGCAACCTCTCTAGGCAAACGCTCCTTTGCAGCTTGGCTAGCTTGTTCGAGAATCTTATCGGAAAGTAAAAGTATGCCGTAACCAGTATAGTAATCTAAGGTTTCACTATCGGTTTGCGCAATAATCAGACCAGCACCGCAGTCTGGTAAACCAAATTGCTTAGCATAAAAGTCAAAAGCTTTAAAAATTACATCCGAGTATTCTTTAACAACGTTCTCTGTGCCAGGCTTAGTGTAGAATTGCAATTCTAAACCATTTTGTGCGAATTTTTTGAGAACAAAGTAATTGCTATAGACAAAATTTCCAACGAAATTTGGTTTGGTTTGAACAAATCGAAACTGTCCCTGAGATTCATTTACCGGTGAGTCGCTATAGCCTATTACTTTGTAGCCAGTCGGTACCGCAATCGTTATATCTGCTATGGCTCTATCTGCTGCATACTCGTGAAATGGTAGCCATCTAGAAGCATACATCAAATATCCATTTTTCTCACCGATAAAAGCCAGTCTCTTTGTCAAAAGAGGTCCACCTTCGGGGGTCAATATACTACCTGCGTATTTGAATCTAAATTTTAGTTGTGTATTAGCCGGCAGCGTCTCGCCTAAATCCACTCGGACATTCGGCCCAATTTCTGATACGCCAACTTGATCCTGAATAAAATTCAGTTTGTTTTGTGGTGTGGGAGAAGGGGTCTGCGTAGCGCGAGGATTTCTCGTTGTTGAGCCAGCGCTGGGCGTCGAAGGATTAGATGCGAGATTTTCCATTGATGGACTGCTAGCTCTGACTGTATCGCTTACCTTTGTAACTTCTTCAACCTTCAATGAACCATTTAATTCAAATATTACTGTCCTAGTTTCTACTAAGGTGTTAATGGTTACGTCAGCTACGACCTCCAAGCGATTTTCACTAGGTACAATGCGAGCTAAGACCTTGTAGCTATCTATATCGAAACTTAGTCCAGCGCGTTTTCTCTCTTGCGCCTGTGTTAATAAAGATAAAGTCACGATAAAAAATAAAAGATGGGCTATCTTACGCATGAAATTTCCTCTTTAATTCGGAAGTTTTTATTTCAGATGTTTGAATCGTCTTTTTAGATTACTTAACGAACTGAATCAAGCTACTGAAATTATAGCGCAGTGCTATCTGCAGAAATCAAATCTCTTTCAATAATAGTCAATCGCAAACCCAGTAAGTGCGCCGACATATTAATGTAGAGAAAAGTTTCTATCATAAAAATCATCCCTATCAGAAATTCTATCGAGAAACGATTCACACGCTAGCATTACAGTCTGTTTCTTGAGTCGTCGTTTATGAATTGTCTACTTTCGATCTAAAGCCTCTGAGTTAATCAAAGATAAGGACTCTGACCTGAAACTGCCGAGCAATTCAAGTTTAGTTAATTAAAAAACAATGATCGGCAGATCATAGATCTCGAGGAAATAAGCATAAAAAACATAGGGGTTGGATATGGAGAGCCTAAATTCAAACTATGGTTAAGCCATCGAAGAGCGATAAACCTCTTCAATTTGGTCTATCATCCTGTCTATTGAAAATTGTTTAGCTTTTTCCTGAGCATTTTTACCGAGCGTTTTCCTGAGTTCCTCGTTAGCTAAGAGCGATTTGATGGCAGATGCAAGTTCTAATGCTTCTCTTATCGGCACCAATTTTCCAGATATTCCATCTGTCAACAAATTCATAGCTCCGTGAGTTCTAGTTGCTACTATAGCCACACCACTCGCCATTGCCTCTAAAATCGCTAGTCCAAAGCTTTCACTCCTCGAAGGTGAAACGAAAACATCCGTGCAAGTGAAAAGTTCTGCCGTGTCTTCAACCCAATCCAGAAATAAAAAATTTTTTTCTAGCCCCAGCACGTTAACCAGTCTTTTCAATTCCCTACGAAAACTCTTAGTTGGAGTATTATCCTGCCCAACAACTATGAAAAAAGCATTAGGGAATTCATTTACCACCATTTGCGCTGCAAGCACAAATTCCCTCTGACCTTTTAACTCTTTCAACTCCCCTAAAGTGCTTATGATTTGAGCTTCTTTTGAAATGCCGTGAAGCTTTAGAAAATCCTCTCGGCTATACCTATTTAACCCAAGCCAATTCTCCACTCTGATTCCATTTGGAACGATGACGATTTTTTCCCGCGGCAATATCGTCCTTAACTCCATGGCAACAGCCTCTGACACCGCTATTGCCTTATCCAAATTACTAAGCGCTAGTCTATATACACTTCGCATCGGAAATAAAACGTGTCTTGTCAGAAAAAACTTGGTATCACGCAACATCCTACAGGCTAAGCTTACCGGAAAAAAATCCTTTGCAATGTGCGCATGAATTATTTCAATCTTCTCAGCCTTACACAGACTCGCTATCTTCAATGACGCAGGAAAATCCAGAGAGTTCTTAATTGATATCTTAAAAATCCTATCATTCAGAAAATGCAATCTATCTCCCCAATTGCTCTGCGGATTTATCAATGCAAAAACCTCATGACCTTTTTCTACTAGTCCTTGACATAAATCGACGAAATGCCGTTCTCCACCACCAAAAGTTTTTGCAGAATTTACTTGCAAAATGCGCATAAGGCGTATTGTAATCGAAGAATCAAGTTCCCATGAAACTCAAAAGCCACGTTCAAATTACATGCTCCATGACGATTTGCTTTTTCTGATTCAAAATGATTTCATTGATAAAGTAAGGAAAATCACCGAAGGATTAAAACCAGATGATTTCTAAAAAGTTCATCAGCCTTGCTCTCAGCTTATCCATAATAACAATTTCATCCGTCATCAATTTAGCTCAAGGAAAAAAAGGCATAGATATGAAAGCAGAAGAGAATTTAAAACTGAAGCCACTAGACATACAATACTACAAGCTTTCGAACGGATTAAGGGTTGTTCTAAATCCTGATAATTCGGTTCCGGTTGTTTCAGTGGCAGTTTATTATGATGTTGGCTCACGCAATGAGAAACCGGGCAGGACCGGATTTGCACATTTGTTTGAGCACATGATGTTCCAAGGCTCTGAAAACGTCAAAAAAGGTGAGCATTTTATTTATATCTCCAAGGCTGGTGGAACGATGAATGGCACAACGTCTTCAGAGCGCACAAACTACTTCGAAACTTTGCCAGCAAGGTGGTTACCTTTGGCTTTATGGCTAGAATCAGATAGAATGCGATCTCTAGCCGTTAATCAGGAGAATTTAGATAACCAAAGAGAAACCGTGAAAGAGGAAAAAAGACTTCGTTACGATAATCAACCTTACGGCCAAGTCATCGATATCATCAACTCGATGATATACAAGAACTTCGCAAATGCTCATTCAACTATCGGCTCCATGGATGACCTTAATGCTGCAACATTAGATGATGTAAGAGAGTTTTTCCGAATCTATTATGCCCCAAATAATGCTGTTCTCGTAGTCTCTGGGGCTTTCGACATTTCGGAGACGAAACGCCTGATAGAAAAGTATTTCTCTAGTATACCAAGTCAACCAACCCCACCGGCAATCGATGTTAGTGAGCCATCCGAGGTAGCCATCAAAACTAAAACATACGAGGATAAATTAGCGCCGTTACCTGCTTTCATCGATGGATGGAAAATTCCTGCGCGTAACACCCGCGAGTTTAAGGCTTTAGAATTGGCCGGGAGACTCCTCTACGATGGTGAGAGCTCGAGATTGTATCAAAAATTAGTAAAAGGTGACGAATCAGTCGTTCAAATAATAGGCTTGACAGATGAACGTCGTGGTCCATCAGCCATATTGATAGGAGCCATACCCAAACCGGGAAAGGATGTAAAACAAATCCGTCAGAAAATTTACGACGAAATCAAACAACTGGCCACGGAAGGGCCAAAACCTGAGGAAATGCAGAAACTACGCAATCAGCTGATTAATGCGGAGATCAGACTGCGGCAATCATCATTGCTGCGCGCCCTACGACTTGGTGAATTTGCCCTATATGATGGCGATCCTTCCTTAGCAAATAAAGAATTAGAAGAGCTACTGACAATAACACCAAACGAAATTCGAGAGGCCGTCTCGAAATACTTAAACACTGAAAATCGCGCGCAATTGGATGTAATACCAGGAAAACCAAAGTAAATTGAGAGGATCAAAATGTCTAGACTTGCAAATAATCGATTCATATGGATATCGTTTCTGATTCTAATTGTCTCAATTAAATCTGGAGCTCAGAATATGAATGAAGAATTCCGTAAAAAGCCTCCTGAACCGCTGAAAGAAATTCCATTTTCCATCGGAAAACCGATAGAAACCACGCTAAAAAATGGACTACGAATTGTTATATTTGAAAATAATCGCCTGCCAATCGTTAACTATAGACTTTGCTTTAAAGTAGGAGATATCAATGACCCAGCCGATCAGATAGGATTAACGGCCGCCTTGACTCATATGTTAAGTCAAGGTACAGCCAAACGAACTAGTAAACAATTTGCTGAAGAAGTTGAGAGTCTTGGAGCTTCAATATCAGCTAGCTCAAATCATGATAACTTAATTATCTCCAGTGCCTCCTTAAACATTTACTCAGATAAAATTCTGGATCTCATCTCTGACATGGTTTTGAACCCTATCTTTCCTGAAAACGAGCTAAATCTTTATAAACAAAACACCATAGAGGAACTGAAATTTCAGAGATCCCAGCCAGGTTTTCTTGCAGATGAGCAGGTAGCGAGGGTAATCTACGGAAAGCACCCCTACTCGATTATCAGCCCCAAAGCATCGGATATAGAAAAATTAACTCGTGATAAGCTCGTGGAGTGGCGTAAAAAAATTCTTATCCCCAATAACGCAATTTTCATAATAGTCGGCGATGTTAATTCGAAGATGATAATAGACAAAATAGAAAACCTATTTGGAAACTGGCAAACAGGCGAGATTCCTAAGAAGGATTTTGAATCGCCCCCAGTTCGGAACGAAAAGACATTGACCATTGTGGACAGAAAAGGCTCGGCTCAATCAAACATTGTCATTTCTAACCTCGCCATACCTCGTAACCATCCAGATTATTTTCCAGTCATAGTAATGAACCAAATACTAGGTGCTGGCGCATCTTCGAGATTATTTTTAAATCTGCGAGAGTCTAAGGGTTATACCTATGGAGCTTATTCTAATTTCGATATGAAACGTCTGGCAGGAAACTTCGAAGCTTCCGCAGAAGTTAGGACTCAAGTTACTGCAGATGCGCTGAAAGAATTTTTCTATGAGCTTAACCGCATACGTGATTCCAAAGTGCCCGAGGAAGAATTAAAAGATGCCAAGAACTTCCTGACCGGCGTCTTCCCAATAAGACTCGAGACACAAGAAGGTTTGACAAATTTAATAACTCAGCAACAATTATTTGATCTGCCCTCTGATTATCTTCAGACATATTCAGAAAAGGTAAACGCTGTAACTGCCGATGACGTGCAAAGGGTAGCTCAAAAATACATTTTGCCCGATAAGGCTGCTATTGTTATCGTTGGCGATGCCGAGGAAATACTGGACAAGGTTAAAGCTTATGCTTCGAAAATCGAAATATTTGATACCGAAGGAAATCCTCAAAACATCTCCAACTACGCTAAATCTGATGAAAAACCGGCAATCAATGTCTCGGGAAAGTGGGAGTTAACAATTGATGCATCTATGATGGGTGCACCAAATCAAAATCTAACGTTACTCCTCGAACAAAAAGATGATCTAGTAACTGGCACAGCCGACTCCGCGCTAGGCAAAGCACAAATACAAAATGGCAAGGTTAGGGGTAATCGTTTGAGTGCTACTGTCATATTCTCTGTGCCAGGTCAAAACATGCAAATCGAAGCTAAAGTCAATGCTGAGGTGAAAGAAAATCAAATGAAAGGCTCGATTTCATTGACTCAAATGTCCGTCACCTTACCCTTTTCAGGCAAGAAAGTAAATTAGTATCTTGAAAATTAGGCTCGAGCTAAGATCATCAACTTAAGATATCGGGCTTATCTCTCAGATTAGAATTAGAACCGCTGTTAAGCTCGAGCCTAAGTTCATGCTCGAAATTTAAAATCTCTTTTTTTGCCACTATTCTCAACGTGAATTAATTGTAACTAATCCGTCATGATTCGGAATTGTATTAATTCACATCTGGTGTCTCTGTATTTTCAAGAGGAACTACCTGAACCGTGGCATTTCGCACTTCAGCCAAAAAACGATTTATTATTGAACCATGTAACAAGATGTCCCACCTTGATCTGGCTGACTGGCCAAAAATCACGTGAGTTATGGCGTTTTTGCGTGCAAAGTCGATCAAAGCATCCGCAATACGTCTCCGACTCTTTGCCTGTAGCTTTATCACCTGAGCACCTAGCTCACGAGCTAAAGCTATGTTTTGCTGCAGATTTGCATAGTGCTCAGGCTTAATTCTTCCCGGTGTTTCCTCTGGAGTTTCTACATAAACTGCATACCAATCGCGCGCGAAACGGCCAGCTATGCGAGCTCCAAGGCGTAAAAGCTTCTGAGCATTCCCACGCGAAGCCATGCAGACCATAACACGCTCTGGTATCGGAGCTTGCTCTAGTCCCTCCTGTGTTCGATAATCACGTGCTTTCGTCTCTTGATCCTCAGCTACCTGACGAAGTGCTAGCTCCCTGAGAGCCGATAAATTACCCTTACGGAAAAAGTTGTTCAATGCATATTCAATGCGATCAATGTCATAGATCTTGCCTTGCCGGAGCCTTGTTCTCAGAGTTTCCACCGAAACATCAACGTTAACCACCTCATCGGCTCGCTTAAAAAACCAATCAGGCACTGTTTCACGAACACGAACGCCCGTTATACTCGCTACTACATCATTTAGCGACTCAATATGTTGAACATTTACAGCCGTCACGACTGAGATTCCAGCATCTAGAATTTCTAGCACATCTTCGTAACGCTTTTTATTTTTCATCCCAGGTGGATTCGTATGAGCTAGCTCATCAATAAGCACTACCTGAGGACGACGACGAATTATAGCCTCTAAATCGAGTTCCTCTAATATTTTCCCCTTGTATTCGACCTTTTTGCGTGGGATTATCTC
>CAZALE010000010.1:0-77103 GCA_964486055.1 uncultured Blastocatellaceae bacterium | reverse complement strand
ACGTCACCTATCGCAAAGACATTCTTCACATTAGTCTCACAGTTTTCATTGATTTTTATGTAGCCTTGCTCGTCCAGTGCCAAAATTCCTCTGCAAAAATCCGTATTCGGCTCGACTCCTATTCGAATCAATAACGCATCGATCTTAATTGATATAGTCGTATGGGTTTTTAGATTCATCAGATCGACATTTTCAATCCATGATGCCCCATTTATTTTCGTGAGCACGGTGTTTGTAAAAATTTTTATCCTCGGGTTTTGGGTAACAGCTCGAACGAACTCAGCTCTAGCACGGAATCTATCGCGCCGATGAACTAAGAATATCTCCTCACAAAATTCACTGAGTATGATCGCATTTTCCAGCGCTGCATCTCCTCCACCCACGATACAAACCCTTTTGCCCTTGACTTTCGCGGCATCTTTTTTTCCTGATTGCAATATTCCTCTACCTTGAAACTGTTCCTCTCCTTGAACACCCAATTTTCTTCTCTTGACCCCAGTAGCAATTATCAGCGCCGAAGCTCTGAAACTACTTCCATCGTAGAGATTAATGACTCTGCTCTCGAAATCTACCTGCGATATATTTACTCCTTTTAGTATTTGAATCGGTCGAGATTTTATTTGCTCACAAAAAATATCTAGCATTTCTTTCCCATTATTTGCTTCTACGCCTAAATGGTTTTTTATAGGGTTAAAAATAACGTGCAGTTGTCCACCTATCTCTGCTTCTTTTTCCAACACAAGAGCGCGCAACCCTAGATCATCGCACCAAAGCGCCGCTGACAACCCAGCGACTCCAGCACCAATTATTAATACATCGTACATTGCCAATGCATTTTACAACAATAAACTCAATTCCATTTAATCCCAAAACGCTGAATAAAAACGTTGAGCAATTAGAACACCAAAAATTTCAACCTGGTGTTTTTAAAATTTTATCATCTTTTAGATTTTGCTAAATTTATTTGACTTAAAAAGAATCTAGATTCATAATGTTGCTGTCTTTTAATTTCTCTTGCTTCAGTCATGTTGAAAAGCTTACTTCTGTTTTGGTAAGGGGCTCTAAGGAATCTTGTTTTTTGACTCGAAACTGTATATTTTTGAAAAGGCGATATGAGATTATTTGACTCTCAAGATGACGTAAAGCACAGCATGAGCGTGGATTCTAAGCTTTTGGAAGTGTTAGTTATGAATGAATCGTCTGGTTTGGAAGAATTGTTAAAAGCAGGTATAAAGGCAGCCCAAGAAGGTAAAAAATCCGAAGCTAAGAGGTTACTACTGTATGTGACTGATGTGCGCCCAGACATAGAGTCTGCATGGCTTTGGCTAGCTTCTGTTAGTGAGTATCCGGAGGAACTACTTTGTTTTTTGAAAAATGTACTAAGGTTGAATCCGTCTAATCAGAGAGCATTGGAATGGCAAAAAGCAACAAAGGTTTTGATATCTAAAACCCTCGTTCAGAGGGGAATTGCAGCCCATAAAGAAAACAGAATTGCTCTCGCTAAGCAGTTTTTTGAAGAAGCGATCAGAAATGATGAGGAAAATGAGTTGGCGTGGCTTTGGCTAGCTTCGATTTCAGAAGATCCTCAACAACGGATCAGTCTTTTAGAAAAAGTCCTTCAGTTGAATCCAAATAACGAGCAAGCCAAAAATTCCTTAGAAGTTATAAGAAAGCAAAAGGCACGTGAGTTATTAAAACAAGCAAATGCTGCAGTTATAGCCGGAAAGGGTGATGAAGCATACAAGATATTGGAAGAATTAATGCAGTTAGATCCTGAGATAGAGGAGGCCTGGCTTTTAAAGGCATATCTTTCTACTTCACACGAGGAAAAACTACTCTGCTTTGAGAAAGTTCTCTCGCTTGATCCTAACAATGAAATGGCTAAAGCTGGAATCGAAGCTTTAAAAGAAATGCAGCATTCATCCTCCCATGTCTCGACCGAGGAATTAGCAGCAGATGAAGAAGCTACTACAGGGTCATTCCCAGAACCCCAATTAGAATCCGAATCCCCCGCAGAGGAGCCAGTAACTGATGTTCCACAAATGTCATCCTTACCTTCTGAGCGAATAGCTATCGAAGAAACAGGGAGTATTCAAAACGTTGAAGATGTTTTAGAAGTATTTGAAGTTGGCGCTCCGCAAGAGGAATCGCAACCAGAGATAGTCTTAGAAGAAAATCAAGCTTTAAAAGAGCCAGGTAGATTAGAGGAAGAAGAGCGCAAAGAAACAGAGCTATCAGTAGTGCCCGATTCCGTAGACAAAGGCTTATCTGAGCATACCGAAGAGCCAACCGTATCTTCAGTTGTTGGCCAAGATACTCTGCATCCAGCAATACCAGAATCTTATGAATCAGAAGAAAAGACTGCAGAAAAAACTGATGGAGGCAAAATAGTTGATCTATCAACCTTTGTGCAGGAAAAAATGCAAATACAGACTGGTTTATCTACAAGCACAGGGGAGTATAGATATGAATTAGCTGAAGAGCATCAAACAGAGCTCGATGAGATATCGACAATTGAGGAATCAAAATCTCAAGTAATTGAGTCTGAACAATTGCCCTCAGCGAAATCCGAAACAATCGAGGAGAGCTCAACAAGTGAATCACTTACTCATGAGGAAAGCGTTGAGATAGAGGAACCAAGGATCAGCGATTCCGCTGCTTATGGCGTGGCTCTTAAATCAGAAAATAAATACGCCTCTGAACAACAAAAAGAAATCAGTTTAGAATCCGATCAGGTAGAAGAGAAAAATGAACTGCAGATGGAAGCTGTGCTCGAGAATCCAGAAGTTGAATCTTTAAAGGCAACGACAGAGCCGGCTGAGATAAGCGATGTAGGAGTTTTATCTGAAGAAACAAAAGAATCAGCTGTAGCTAGCTCTGAGGAAGTTAAAGAGACAGCTAATTTGACTCCCGCGTCTGAAAAAACTCAAGGGCCGCTGATTTTAGTAGTAGACGATAGTCCTACAGTCAGAAAATTGATAACCACCAAGTTAGAGCGAAGTGGTTACAGAGTTATACAAGCTGTTGATGGACTCGATGCTCTCGAAAAAATTAATTTAGCCGTGCCTGATCTGGTCTTGCTGGATATCACCATGCCAAAACTTGATGGTTACGAGGTTTGCAAGAGAATTCGTAGTAATGAGGCTACTAAAAACATACCTGTTGTCATGATATCCGGAAAGGACGGGTTTTTCGATAAAGTGAGAGGAAGGATGGTCGGCTCGAGTGGTTACATCACAAAACCATTCGGTCCCGAAACATTGATGAAAACTGTCGAGAGTTACATTAAAAGCACACAAAGAGCTAATTGAATTTTGTGAAAAATGAATGAACTAATTGGTGAGGAGATACTAATTTTTAGCCTCGATGATGAAAATTATGGAATTAGCGTGAAACAAATTAGTGGTATTTCCGATAGTTTACAAGTGGCGTGGCTTCCTAAATCTCCAGCCTGGCTTGCCGGCATTACCTATTTCCGATCAGAAATAATCCCAGTCATTAATCTAAGAGCTATTTGGAAAAAATCCGATTCATCAAGCTCTGTGAAAAGTAGATTTATCATAGTAGAGAGTTATAAATCCATGTACGCTCTGCAGGTTGATAAGCTCTATGAAATTTCTCAGATAAGTAATTGGCAAGAAGAATCAAACCTGATAGGTCAAGTCGCTCAAAGCTCTTATAACCACAAACCGCTTTTTCTAATTGATGTGAGAAAACTTATATCATCCTTGAGATTACTATGAAAAACCCTACTAATTCGCTGTTTAATTCGCTGAGAGGGAAGATATGGATTGCCACCACCGCCTTGGCCTTTTTTATTTCCATCTTCGGTCTTGTATCTTACCTCTTATTCTCTTTCATAATCAGCAATAGTATCTATGCGGTTTTAGTGCCTTTCATGCTTGCAGCCGCCTCGGTAGTGATTTTTGGTTGGTGGCTTGCAGCTGAAGTGGCAGCTCCGTTGGAACGACTAAGCCTGATGGCAAAAACTTTAGAGCGTGGGATTACATCCAGTTTCCCAAGCACTTCAGGTTCGACTGAAACAGACGAAGTGTTGGAATCGCTAAAGAAAATCGGTCTACAAATGCAAAAATTAGTGGCATCAATGGAGGAGGTGGCTAAGGGAAATGTCGATCAGCTATCGAATCTTGGAACAGATCGCCTAAACCAAACCTTTCAGCGTTTGCTGACCAAAGTTGCTGAATCGATAAAAACTAAAAGTGAATTCGAGCGCTTAAGGACGGAGTTAGACGATCTGGCTAGACGTATCGAGTCAGCCAAATTTACTTCTGAGCCGATAGAAACAGCTTTTGATGAGAAGCGGATCAGAGAAATATCTGCGAATTTTTTTGTTCTGCTGGATGATTTCAGAAGCTTATCAGATAAGGTTCACAAAATTGCATCCAGAGGATATGAGCTCGCGACTGATATCAAAACTCTTATGTCTGAAGCCATTGATAGAAATGAAAGAGAATCGCAAGATGTGTCTCAAGCTCTCTCCGAATTAAAAAAGCTTCCTGGTGTCATTCGTCGAATTTCGGATGAACTAAATCAATCTACCGAATGGGTGAAATTTACGGTAGACCAAGTCAAAGATAGGAGCATATTGATTGATGAAAATCTGGATTTATTGTCTGTAATCAGATCACAAATGCAAGATGCAGCAACGAATCTCAAAAAGCTGGAGCAAAACGTTCATGATCTGGAAAGATTAAACAGTGTCATTCATGATGTAACGCGTCGCATGAACATACTCTTTTTGTCAAGAAAAATTTCCGCAACTGATACAGTTGATACCATCCTTTCTGAGGAAACTGAAGATTTGCTGCATAGTATAGAAAATCTAGGTGATCAGTTTTCCACTCTAAAACAAGCCCTCCGTAAACAAATCGATGATACTTCTAACTTTTTGGAATCCTCGGCTAATAAAACTGCTAAATTGACGGAGTTCATGCTTGAAGTCGAGGAGGTAATGGACAATTTGCAGAGACATACATCACGATTCATGGAAATTCAAGAAAAAATAGTAACTTTTTCTAATGAACAAGCCCAGCAGATGGAGCAAGCCTTCCAGTTGCTCATCAGAACAACTATAGAGACCGAAAACTCAGTTGAAAATCTTAAAAATGCATCGCTAAAGCTCGGTTATTTAATAGAAGGAATAAAGGAATTGCAGCAAATTGAGTCTAACGGTCATAAACAATCTAGCCGAGAATCAAAAGCGAAAATATCGGTGGAAGAGGAAGATATAAGATGACAAAGAAGCCATTTTTTCAAAATTTTTTTATCAGAATTTCATCAGCTCTCTCGATAGTTTTTCTTGTTTTGGGTGCAGTTTTCGTGCTCTCGTCTTATGTTGCCTCTGAACCTACATCACTGGCTGGCGTTTTGATAATAATTTTCGCAGTAACTCTAGCAATTTTGGCAATAGCGCTCACGAATCTTGCACTATTCAATCTAAATAATGAGATCAGGGAATCTACATTTCTTGCTGAAAAGATAGCAAATGGAGAAATTTTTTACGGCACAGACGAAAAAGATTCGAGTGAACTGAAGTCATCACTTAAGCTCATAGCAGCTAAACTTAGCGAGAGAAGCAAGCAAATAGAGCGAATCGCTTCCGGAGATTCAGACATTGAATTCGAACTTTACTCCGAGGCAGATGTTCTCGGACAAGCGATACAAGATATAAAAGGCAAATTTAGAAGCTTAATTCAAACTAACGAAGAGAGAGAAAACCTTCGTAGATCGATACAAAACTTGCTTGCTAAAACCTCTCAGATAATGAGCGGCGATTATGCAGTAAGGTTATCAGTTTTTTCTTCAGAGGTGGAACCTGCAGCTAAGGCTTTTAACGCAATGGTAAGATCACTTAACGACTTAATGTCTAAAATAAAACACTTCAGCGAGGACATTAACGTAGTAGCTAAAAGATTAAACGATTCGGCTGAAAGATTAGAAAGAGAAAATGAACTTCAAGTAGGGCTTCTCTCGCAAGCATCAATGAAGTTAACTCAATTGACAGGGCAGATTCAAAAAACAGCAGAGATGGCTTCCGCGACATCTCAAAGTTGGGAAGATTTAACTGCGGCTGTGAAATACGGGCTAAAGAACGCGGATGAAGAACAAGTCGTAGTTTCATCTCTTCGTAAATTAACGCAAGAGACAACCAAAAAAAGCAAGAAACTGGGCGAGCGCTCGCAGGAGATTCAACAGCTAGTCGATTTGTTAATGACTCTCAGAGATAAAGTAAATTTGTTGACCCTGAATATAAAAATCATTGAGTCTCATGATCCAAGTGATAAACTGCAGTCTTTCGTGCAAGAAGTGGTGAGAGTAGCTGAACAATTTGAGCATTTTACTAATCAGATTCAAGGATTTTCACAAACAATGCAAGGGGAAATTCAAGAGTTGGTAATTTCAATGGAGGAAATAATTCATGAAGTCATACTTTGTTCGACGCTTAGTAATCGAACCAGAAAAGCATTCGCTGAGGCTAATCAAGCATTGAGTAATTCCGATGAAACTACAAAGGAGCTAGCAGATGTTTCAGTTTTAAATTTTCAACTATCTGAGGATATCACCAGATTAAATGATTCAACGGTCAAATCAAATAAGAGCATGCAGGGAAATATTAAGCAGCTTTCATCATTGATAGATGATATTCTGAGTTCCTCAGGCGAGCTTTCCAATACCGTAGCAGCAATAAGAACATCTGAAAGCGAAGGTATAGCGAAAAAAACCAGCTAAGGAGGACTTATATTGATGTCTTCTGAATTTCTAGATGCATTCATAGCTGAAGCAAGATTATATCTTGATCAGATTCGCTATAGCCTGATCTCATATGAAACAGAAAACGAGAAAGAGCAATTACAAAAAGCCCTCGATTGCTCAGCGAAAATTAATGCTGCAATCCCGATAGTTGGTTTGAGCGATTTGGTCAATTTACTGGCCTCGTTTCACGAAAACCTTGTTGACTTGATCTCTAATCCGTCCACATCAAAAGTAAAACAACTGCTACTAGAGCTACAATCGATCGAGTCAGAAATTGATAACGCCAAGCTAAGCTCTGAAGTTATCGACCTTGAGTCAGTTGAGGAATTTGAGCAGTCGAATGAGACATTTGAGGTTGATCAGGAAATGCTCGAGATTTTTTTATCTGAGGCTGAAGAGCATTTTCAAAATATCTCTCGAAATATCGAGCTTCTCAAGACTGATAAGCACAATAAAGTTGCATTATCTGAAATTAGGCGCAGTTTTCACACGCTCAAGGGATCTGCTGGTATTGTAGGCTTGAAAAACATGTCTGAATTAGCTCATAGGATCGAGGACTTGCTTGATTATTTGGTTCAAAATCCTGAGAAGATTGAGGAAACAACCTTTCAGTTACTTTCCACAGCGCTCACCTGCCTTGAAATTATGAGCTACTCGGAAAGCCACTCACAGATAGACGAAAAACTACAAGAGATAGAAAATCAGATCTCATTACTAAAACAAGAGACATTAAAACAAGAACCAGTCAAGGACTCGGTTGCTGGAGGTTCAGATACGTATAAAATTCCAGCTGATCTGACAACTCAACAACAAATTCCACAGGAAGCTCCTCGAGCCGTTATTAGAGTATCGATCGAGCGTCTCGACGAATTAGCAAGATTAGCGGATGAGATAACTATTTTGTCTTCATTTTTCGAAAATCAACTTTCTAAATTAAAACAGCAGGTTGATGAGTTAAGGTACAATTCGCTGCGTTTTGCACGTCTGAGTTCCAAAATAGATACGGATTTTGGCTCACTTGAACGAACCGCTGATTTGATTAGGAATAATGACTTACCTCAGCGTGACTTTGACGCTCTTGAGTTCGATAGGTACACAGAATTTCATCAAACCTCTTTAGAACTTAGTGAAACGGCTTCGGATACGAATACAATCTCAGATGAGTTGCTTTCCATATCCCGAGATATCTCTCTCACATTCAATTCTCAGCAAAAATTGGTAAAGGATATCCGTGACAAATTGTTAAGACTCAGGATGATTCCTTTTTCTACGCTATCACAGCGTTTGCAGAGAGCAGTGCAGGTGACTGCGGATGAAGAGAATAAGAAAGTAGAGCTATTGATCGAAAATGGCGAGGTCGAGATAGACTCCGAAATAATTCACTTAGTTTCAGAGCCGCTACTGCACTTGCTGAGAAACGCAATATCACATGGGATAGAAAAACCAGAAATACGCAGAGCATTAGGAAAACCTGAATACGGAAGGATAAAGGTTAGCGTTCATCTCGAAGATAATCATGTAGTTTTTTATGTTGAGGATGATGGACAGGGTATCTTGATCGAGAAGTTGAAGGAAAAAGCGCTACAAATGAAGCTTTTATCGCCGGAGGAAATAGCTAAGTTAAGCGATGAAGAAGCATTAAATTTGATCTTCATCTCTGGATTATCGACAGTATCAGAATTGAGCGAGATAGCTGGTCGCGGCATTGGTATGGACGTGGTTAGGGCGTGCGTAGAGCGATTTAAAGGTAATGTTGCAGTCAAAAGTGCGTACCAGAAAGGTACTATTTTTAAGCTTACACTTCCTGTTGCGCTGAGCATTACAAAGGTTCTACCAGTCAAGTGCGGAGATAACCTCTATGCTTTCCCATTAAAAACTGTAAGATATGTGACGGAGGTTACAAAAGATAAATTTGAATCAGCTATAGTCGAGGGAAACTTAAATCTGCGTGAGAAATCTTATAAACCTGTCTATCTAGATGAAGTTTTCAATGTTCAAGTGTTGAGAAGTAAGGAGAAGACTGTAACGATCCTATTAGTCGAGGAGTATGGTGATAATTTTGCTGTAGGCGTCGAGAAGATTTTAAAGCCCGAGGAGTTCGTAATCAAACCAATTAAGGGATTAGTTGCTGGGATCGATCATCTGATAGGCGCATCCATGTTGAGTGATGGGCGAGTCATGCCTGTATTGGATTTGGCGAAGTTACTAAGGACATTTTCTCCAGCTAAGCCGACCATATCATCCAAAACAAATAGAGAGATAGTTGTTATGATAGTTGATGATAGTCCTAGTGTCAGAAAAGTTAATGAGAAGATGATAACTAGCATCGGCTGGCGAGCGGTAACTGCTAAAGATGGTTTGGAGGCTATCGAAATACTTGAATCCTTTATCGATGATTTACCAGATGTTATTCTAACTGATATCGAAATGCCAAGAATGGATGGATATGAATTTATCTCAGCACTAAAAAGGCACGAGTCATTCAGGCGTATCCCAATTTTAGTGATCACATCTAGAACTAGTGATAAACATAAACAAAAAGCTTTTCAGTTGGGTGTCTCTTCTTATATAACGAAACCTTTCGATCAAAGAACCCTGATAGAAAAAGTAAATGAGGTTTTAAGGTGAACCACTGACGACAGGTCTGTCATTGCTTTTGCCTAACAAAAAATAAAAATCTTCTCTCAGATAAAGGAAGTAGAGATTCCGTAAAATCAGCTTTGGCTTTTAAAAGGGCTTGTCTAAGATTTTCTCCACCGAAAAGTAAAAATGCTGATCCTCTACCCCAGCGTAAAAGCTTTGGTAGCTTCTCCACAAATTTGTCTAGTGCTCTACAGGCAATAAACTGACAGTCTGGTTTTTGGGTGTGCTCAAATGCTTGATTTATGACATATGCTCTATTTTCTAGCCCCAACCTTTCAATTGCAGTTATTAAAAATCCAGCTTTTTTATTTTTCGATTCGATTAAGCATGCCGAAAGATCCGAACGGATTATCAAACACGGAATCGAAGGCAAGCCCGCTCCAGCACCAACATCAGCAAACTTCGCCCCTGATGGTAGAAAGTTCAACATTGTTAAGGACTCTAGGACGTGTCTTATCGCAAATTCCTGAGCAGACATCGGAGCGGTGAGGTGCAATAATGAATTGCTCTCACTTACAAGCTTGTAATAAATCAATAATGCTCTTAATTGATTCTCATCCAAGCTTACACCAAATCCTTGCTGATGCCTTAATATCGCCTCTGTAAATTCGTTTTGAATTGTTTGAAAATTTTGTATTGACATTTCTACTTAAAAAGTATAAGTTAAACACAGCTTGTTAACTAAGGAGAAAATTGAAGGAGCTATTTTCTTTGAGGATTTCCTTATTTAACTTTAAAGGAGAAAAGTTATGTTTAAAAATTCAGTGAAGATCTTGGTGTTAACATGGTTAATTGCGACGGCATTTACTGTAATTCAAGCTCAGCGTCAGCCACGGGCTGAATTAGAGAAGTTTTGGGTTGACTTTGATGTTTACAGAGAAAGTACTAAAGGAATGCTTCTGCACATAAAGATGGCCGTGTATGATATGAAATCTTTAAAAAGTGCTGTCAGAGTAATGTTTTTTGATGAGGACAACAAACCACTTGTCGACAGAAATAAAAAATATTACACGACTAAGGGGAACGTGGCAGCTTTTAGAAGCCTACAAATTGATTATAATCCTGGTTACTACGATGATTTACAGATTTTCATGCCTTATGAAGAGTTAGATCTCGGGGGTTTCCCAGGGGAATATAGGCTCAAGATGGATGTTGATGTTGTCTACGAAGACACTGGTGAGCTAATTCAACATCTGACTTTTTACGAGTTTGATTACACTGAGCCAAATCTGGCACCGGTTGATAAGGTTTGGGTTGATTATAACGTCACTGAAAATGGAAAAAAGGGAATGCGAGTTCACCTCAAATTTAAGGTTTACGGACTCAAGAAAGTAGAGTCCTATCTTGCGGTATACGTTTATCGATCAGATAACACACCGGTTGCTGGTAAAACGAAAACCTACATGAGCAAGAATGGGCAACTCGCATCATTTCGATTGATGAATCCGTGTTGTGATGAAACAGTTTATGATGATTTATCTGTTTTCATCCCCTATGATGAGTTTTCCCTGCCATCTGGGGAACATGATTTGAGACTAGACATCGATTTAATTTATCCTGATGGAAAGTTAATTCAACACTTGAAATTTTATGACTTTGTTTTTGCCAGAAGATGGTAAATCAAGTCAAGCTAATGAGAAAAAAGCTTGTTTAGAGCATGTCTGACCAAGGATCTGGGTTGAGCTGGAAAGCTGAACGTTTAGTTTCTCTAGATGTATTTCGTGGGATAACTATAGCCTCGATGGTTTTAGTTAATAATCCAGGTACTTGGTCGCATGTTTATGAACCGCTGAAGCATGCAGAATGGCACGGTATCACGCCCACTGATTACATCTTCCCATTCTTTCTATTCATCGTGGGAGTGGCTATAACGTTATCTTTGGGTAGAAAAGTTGAGTCTGCGGGAGTCGGAAAAGACATTTACATCAGGATTTTAAAGCGCTCCGCTTTGATATTCTTACTTGGATTATTTCTTGCGGCATTTCCATTTTATGACTTCAATCAAGGAACATGGATTGATCTATCTAAGTTACGCATAATGGGAGTTCTGCAAAGAATTGCGCTCTGCTATTTGTTTGCTTCTCTGATATTTCTTCATACAAACGCTCGCCAGCAATTTATAATAGTCATCGTTTTATGCCTTCTTTACTGGCTTTTGATGACAATTTTGCCCGTGCCAGGATGTAGCGTTACTACAATCGATGATAAAGCATGCAATCTTGCCGCTTACCTAGATAGATTAGTGTTGGGTGAGGATCATATGTGGAGACAATCAAAAGTCTATGATCCTGAGGGTTTATTATCTACTATTCCCGCAATTGCTACGACACTTATAGGAGTTCTAACTGGTCACTGGATCCGCAGAAAAGATCGTGATAACTATGAGAAAGTTGCAGGCATACTCTTTTATGGTGTATACCTGTTAGGTCTTGGTTATTTTTGGAGCTTATTCTTCCCGTTAAATAAATCCTTATGGACTAGTTCATATGTCGTATACACCGCGGGGCTGGCTCTATGTTTTCTCGGCTTTTGTTACTATCTAGTCGACATAAAAAAATGCACATGGTGGACAAAACCCTTTGTGATTTTCGGGGTTAACCCACTAGCACTTTTTGTTGGTTCGGGATTGATGGCAAAGACTTTGCTGATTATAAAGGTTTCTGGAGCAGATGGGAAACAAATAAGTTTGCAAAAGTGGATCTTTGATAATGTTTTCCTGCCGCTCGCTCAACCCATAAACGCCTCTTTGCTTTATGCATTAACTTTTATAGTCGTTTGGCTTTTTCTAATGTGGATTCTTTACAAAAAAGGCATCTACATAAAAGTTTAAGCCTTTTTCAAATCTGCGTATTTAACGATAATCTTTTTCTGCCCATATCCAGGAAAGTTTATTGTTAATTTAGTTGCATCTCCTGCGCCCTCTCTCCTCAGGACTAACCCTTTACCATATTTTTTGTGAATGACATAATCACCAGGAAAAAATTGGTTTGCCGTGGGATTACTTTCTAACTGGTTACTTGCTGGCAAATTGATTGTTTGGTGGCGGCTATCGGCAAAGTCTTGCTTAGTTTCGGAGTTAGTTTTATCATCCTGAAATACTAGGGAGCTCTTCTTTTGCTTAAAGAATTCCAAGATGGCATCTAATGAATCGTATGTCTGCACGTTCATTCTTCGATTATGGTTATTGTCTTTTTGACTTTGCGTCATTGAGAGCCATGAATTTATCTCTGAGATATCTTCTAGAAGAGCAGCAGGCATTTCCTTTAAAAATGTAGATGGCTCGTTAGCGTAAATCTCTCGGAAATGTCTCCTTTGTCTGGCATGAGTTACGTAAAGGTGTTTTTTAGCTCTGGTTATAGCTACGTAACATAATCTTCTTTCCTCTTCGATGAGTTTATCGGAGGACGCTGATCGAATATGAGGAAAGATGCCTTCCTCCATGCCTACAAGAAAAACAGTTGAAAACTCTAACCCCTTTGCAGAGTGCACGGTCATCAATGTCACTTTCTCTAATTCATCGAAGTTGTCAGAGGTTGATGTTAAAGCTGCATGATCAATGAATTCCCTTAAACCATCTTCTCTGTCATCGTAAGAAAATGCAGCATTGACCAACTCGTTTAAGTTTTCTAGTCTTGCTTCATCTTGAGGATCAGCAGAATCAACTAACATTTTTTCATACCCTGTTTCTCTAAGAACTGTAATTAGAAGTTCAGAAACTGGGTTTTCCGATGTTTTTAGCTCCTTAGCTTTTATCTTTAAGCTTTCTATTAATTTTCTAAAGTTTCTGAGCGTTTCAAGAGTTTTCTTTGATTTTGAGCTAATCGGAATCTTCTCTTCGGTGAGTAGTAATATAGCTTCCCACAATGAAATCGAATTAGCATTAGCAATCTGACGAATCTCCTCGAGAGTTTTATCACCAATCCCTCGTGGCGGATTATTTATAACCCTTTCAAGTGAGACATCGTCTAATGGATTTAGGATCAATTTCAGATAAGAGGTTATGTCTTTTATCTCCGCTCTCTGGTAGAACGAAAGAGCGCCAACTATGCGATATTTTACATTTTCTCTTCTTAAGGCTTCCTCAAAAAGACGCGATTGAGCATTTGTGCGATAAAGCACTGCGATCCTTTCTTGAGGATTTTCTCTTAAGATCTCTTTTATTCTTGAGGCGACAAATCTTGCTTCATCCTCTTCATCTCTCGCATTGAAATAGAAGGCTTTGTCACCTTTAGGATTAAGAGTCCAAAGTGTTTTTTCCTTGCGCTCCTGATTATGCTTTATTACTTCCTCTGCTATCTCCAAAATCGTCTGAGTGGAGCGATAATTTTGTTCGAGCTTTATTATTTTCGCCGAGGGAAAATGCTTCTCAAAATCCAAGATGTTTCTAATATCAGCATAGCGAAAGGCGTAAATGCTCTGGTTATCGTCTCCTACGACACAAATGTTTTGATTTTTTTCGGTGAGCTGTCTTATTAACGCAAATTGCAGCGGGTTGGTATCTTGATACTCGTCAACCATTATGTATCTGAAGAGTTCATTGTATCTAGCTCTTACTAAATCATTATTTTTGAATAACTGAACGGTCTTAAGCAGTAAATCATCAAAATCCAGTGCATTAGCCTTTCTGAGATGATTCTGATATGCCTCAGCTATCTGAAGGATCAGATTCAGCTTGTCAGTTTTTACATATTCTAGAAGGTGATCGGCAACGCTGACACCGCGATTTTTAGCGCCTGATATGACACTCTGAACAAATTTTGCGCTTAAAGTCTTCTCGTCTATGTTGATTTGCTTCATTATGTTTTTTATCAAGCGAAGACTATCATCAGAGTCGTAAATAGCGAAATCTTTAGTATAGCCTTCATGCAGCTCTTCAATTTCTCTTCTGAGAATGCGCGCGCAAAACGAATGAAAGGTTAAGATTAGAGGATTAGACGAGATCTTGACGTTGGTTAGTAGTTTAAAGATGCGCTCCCGCATTTCATCTGCTGCCTTGTTTGTGAAGGTAACTGCAAGTATGTTATGTGGGCGCACATTTTTCTCGGCTATTAAGTATGCGGTGCGAATTGTTATGACCCGTGTTTTGCCAGAACCTGCACCAGCAAGTATCAGCACAGGACCTTCGGTTGTCGTAACTGCTTCTAATTGTCTCTCATTCAGATTGGCAATTAAATTTGAGGGCATATTTTGTTTACTTTATCAAAGCTTGTATTTGCTTAAAGCAAGGGTGTGTTGATTCACGCATTATCTCGAACAGCGCCATTTCGACTGAGGATGCGATAGCACCGCTTTGTAGAATTTTATTTATCCCTATTTCTTTGTTCCATTTAAATCTGCTACTGACACAATCAATCAATAAGTGTACTTGAAAGCCTCTCGAAAGAAGATCGTGTGCAGTTTGATTTACACATATGTGAGCCTCTATACCACAGATCAGTATTTGCTCTACGCCTTTTTCATTTATGTCTGAGATGAAATCATCAACACCACAACAGCTGAAGCTGGTCTTCTCATAGATTTTGCTCGTCTGATTTAATGAATCAGCTATCTCTTTCGCCGTGTGCCCTAAACCTTTTGGATATTGTTCAGTCAATATTATCGGAATCTGCAAAATTTGAAACCCACGAATTAAGGTCACTATGCGAGAGGTTATCTCGACGAAGTCAGGAATGATACTTCGAAACGCCTCCTGCATGTCGATGACTAATAATGCCGTTTTTGTTTGTTGAAGCAACCTTGAATTCATTTCTCTTCAGCAGTGCTCTGTTTAGACTTTTTTAATCTTTCGATTTTTCTTGCTTCCTTTTCACGCTCGATCGGTTCACGTTTATATGCTCTAAAAAACGCAAACGTAGCTACTATGCAAACGATGATAATCAAAAACATCATCGCTGCTATGAAATAAAGTTCTGATAAGCTCTGCATACAAAGATTTTATCAGTTCGAGCCATTTGTGATGAAATCTAAATTCCTAAACGAGCTCCATAGTTTTGCAAGTAATAATCTCTGTAACTGCCATCACGAACCCTCTCGATCCAGCCTGGATTATCGACATACCATTTTATGGTTTCCTTTAATCCCTGTTCCCAGCTTATTCTTGGTTTCCATCCAATTTCAGTTTCGACCTTTGTTGGGTCTATAGCATAGCGTCTATCATGTCCAGGCCTATCTTCTACAAACTTTATCAATGAATGTGGCTTACCTAGAATGTCCAGAATCGATTTGACCACTTCTATGTTTTGCTTCTCACCTCTAGCGCCTATGTTATAAACCTCGCCGCTTTTTCCCTTCAGATAGATTTCCCAGATAGCTCGGCAATGATCCTCTACATAAATCCAATCGCGGACGTTCCTACCATCCCCATATACCGGCAAAGGTTCATCATTAATAGCATTTATTATCATCAATGGAATCAGTTTTTCCGGAAATTGTCGAGGGCCATAATTATTGCCACAGCGTGTGATAACGGTATCAACACCAAACGTTTTATTAGCCGCTCTTACTATCAGCTCAGCAGCGGCTTTTGACGCCGCATAAGGCGAGTTCGGTTTTAAAGGCGACTCTTCCGTAAAAAAACAGTTTTCATCTTCTGGAAGTGAGCCCATTACCTCGTCTGTGCTTATCTGGACAAACCGTCTCACTTTTTTATGGCGAGCTGCATCTAGTAATACTTGTGTTCCTACAATATTTGTTTTTAGGAAAGCATCTGCAGATAAGATACTTCTATCCACATGTGATTCAGCAGCAAAGTTGAAAATGGCATCCGTGCCTTCTGGTAAAGCCTCAAACACTGCTTTGCGATCAGTTATATCTGCATGAATGAATTCATGTCGAGATGAATCGATACCCTCTAGATTCTCCAAGTTACCTGCATACGTCAACGCATCAAAATTTACGATTTTCACGTCTTGAGTCTCGTTTAGTACAAGACGAACAAAGGCAGAACCTATGAAGCCTGCACCGCCTGTAACGAAGATAATTCTCATATCTTGATAAAAATAACATGCCGGGATTTTCTCTGCCAAGCTCAAGAAAGTTGATTTCTTGATTTGCCTTTGTGGCTGAAATCGTGATAAGTTTACAAGAGTCCTAGTTCAGGGAAAATTCCTAAGATAATTTAGGCTCCTAGTGCTAAATCTTATAGTATACAAATGTTTCTGATGGTTTTTAATGCTCTGATGAAGAAAAGCCAAAATCAGCGAGGGAGATACTGATGAATCAAAATGAGGAGTTGTACAATATCTCTATTGCTTATTCTTCCAGCTCAGGCTTACATGTTCGTAATTTCAGAATCTCTAAGAAACTTGTTGATAGAAGCTTCGCCAGTGTGGTGGTTGCATCGCTCTTTCTTCTTATAGGTTTTGCTATTACTAAAGTTTATTCATTAAGTTATCGGCTAACCAAAATAAAAGGATTGGAGGCCCAAAACTTCATCAATATTGACTTGAAATCCCAAAATATCGAATCAACCGACAGTGAGACCGAAGGAATGACCCAGGATTCTGGAGGACCTGCACCTCAAGATTTAAGATTCGCACAAGAAAATGGAATCATCGAGGTAGAGAGAGAAACGGGTCCCATTGAAGAATCAAAATTCGTAGAGCTTGTTTCAGCCATTCCACTAGAAAACCTTCCCAATCTCTGGCCCAGAGAGGACAAAATAAATAGCGAATTCGGGTTTAGACGCAACCCATTTGGAGGCAGAACATATGAGTTTCACGCCGGTCTAGATATAGGTGGCGATAGGGGAGATCCAGTTTTTGCAGCTGGTGGAGGAGTTGTCACAAAAGCGGGATGGCAGGGTGGATATGGAAACATGATAGAAATAGATCATGGGTTCGGTGTAACGACTCGCTATGGACATCTCTCGAAGGTTGAGGTTCAAATTGGAGATATCGTTTCTAAAGGCCAACAAATAGGTTTGGTGGGCTCTACAGGACGTTCCACCGGAGCACACTTACACTACGAGTTAAGAATAAATGACAAAACAATTGATCCTAGAAAATTACTACCACCTGAAAAGGTGGAGTTCTAGCAATCTTTTACCGTCAGTATCAAAAGCAAGCCTAGAAGGCTTGCTTTTTCGCTTTTGAGTTCGCCGATATTTTTTAAATAATGGGGGAGTTTATGAGAAAAATAACACGAAATCTACTAAGCTTTTTGGTAATTACAGCATTTTTGCTTACTAACTTACCATTTGTGTTTGCAATTCGAGATGAGGGCATGTTTCCGCCCGATCGAATCGGAAGTTTAGATTTAAAAAAGAAAGGTTTGAAAATAAACCCATCTGAGATATATGGACCCAATGGAGGATTAGCAACTGCAGTCGTGAGATTGAGCATTGGTTGCAGTGGAGAATTTGTCTCTCCAAATGGATTAATACTTACGAATCATCACTGTGCTTTTGATGCTTTAGTCTCGGCATCATCCGC
Organism: uncultured Blastocatellaceae bacterium; assembly: GCA_964486055.1. GTDB lineage: Bacteria > Acidobacteriota > Blastocatellia > Pyrinomonadales > Pyrinomonadaceae > J014. The sequence goes on along the minus strand of CAZALE010000010.1, from coordinate 59,254 downwards.
TGATAAAGACTATGGACGTGATGGTTTCCGTGCAGGCTCAATGGCTGAAGAAATTCCCGCAAAGAACTATAGCGTATTCATAACAAATCGAGTTGAGGATGTCACCAATAAAGTTCTGGAAGGAACTGAAAATCTTACAGGAGCTGAAAGAGAAAAGGCCATAGAAAATAACATAAAAAAGATAAGTGACCTAGAGAAGCAGAAGCTAGCTAACAATGATGGGATAAGCATACGCATTCAATCCACAAACAACGGACTTTTTTACTATCTCTATGAAACTTACCAGATAAAGGATGTGCGATTAGTGTACGCCCCACCGAAGAACATAGGTTTCTTTGGAGGTGATCCTGACAATTTCGAATGGACTCGCCATGCAGGTGATTTTGCTTTCTTGCGCGCCTATGTTGCTCCAGATGGTAAGCCTGCAGAATACTCACCAAACAATGTACCATATAAACCCAAACGTTATTTAACGATTTCACTGGATGGAGTTAAAGAAAACGATTTCGTTTTTGTTTTGGGTTATCCAGGTAGCACAACTAGGTACAGGGAAAGTTGGGCTATAAAGTATGCGCAGGAAGTAAATCTGCCATTTTTGGTTAAATATCTAAGAGCATGGTCCGATGGTCTGGTAAAAGCTGGTGAGGAATCTGAGGAGAAAAGAGTAAGGTTGCAGAGTGAGATATTCAGTCTTAATAATTCACTGAAAGCTTTCGAAGGTGGAATAATCGCACTGCGTAGGGGCGAAGTTGTTGCCAAAAGAAAAGCTGAAGAAGAAAGGCTCTCCGAATGGATAAATTCTAGCCAGGACAGAAAGGCTAAATATGGCAATGTCTTATCAGAACTTCAGAGGCTTTCTGAAGATTTTTACAAAACCGGGATGCGAGATAGGATTTTGAGGACCATTCCGAATCCGGCCTCAACACCGACATTTTGGCTGATCTTAGACGCAGTATCTTCCGTCTCTGATGGGAAAAAACTGGACAATAGAAAAAGAAATGAGATCATGGCAGTATTTTCATCTCGTGAACCGGTAGCAGAAGAGGAGATAATGAAATTTTATTTCAAAGCACTCGATGAGCTTCCCAATGATCAAAAGTTCGAGGTAGCTGAAAAGATTTTTGCTGGAAAAACGGGAAGGGATCGCCGTGCAGAAGAGGCTTCATTCATAAATTCAATCCTCCGCGGAAACGATTTTGATTCGGCAGAGAAAATCATGAATCTTTACGAGATGTCCTTGAGTGGCCTAAGCTCAAAATATCCTAAACTGATTGAGTTTTGCTTAGGGCTTTTAAAAGAGCGAAAAGCGATAGCACAAAAAACCGAAAGTTTTTCTAGTGCTATAAATGATCTACGGTACGCTTACCAGAAGGCGATGGCTGAAATGAAAAACATCGTACCATATCCCGACGCTAACTCAACCCTGAGGTTCACCTATGGATACGTAAAGGGCTATCAACCCCGCGAGGCTGTCATCTACACTCCATTTACTACTTTAAAGGGAATGGTTGAAAAAGACACGGGTGTTGAGCCGTTCAACATGCCTACTGGTTTGAAGCAATTGCAGCAAAAACGAGACTTCGGACGTTATGGTGCTGGTGATAGCGTTCCACTGAACTTTCTCTCAACAGTTGATATCATCGGTGGTAATTCTGGTAGCCCTATTCTGAATGCTCAGGGCGAGCAAGTTGGAATAATATTTGACGGAAATTATGAAGGTTTAGGTAATGACTTCTATTACGATCCGATGTATAATCGGGCGATCGCTGTGGATATAAGATTTGTGTTGTTTGTTACAGAAAAATTTGCAAACGCTGGTTGGATAGTCAATGAACTAACGACCAAGCAGCGTCGTGTCGCATCCTCCGCAAAATAACAGAATTCATTATGAGGTGGAGCTCCACCTCATAATGAATTCTCATTCAAAAGATAAGTTGCCGATGCAGGAATATCGCCTGCTAAACCAAATATAGTGGCAGAAAAACTTCCCTGACTTGTTAGAATATACCATGCCCCATTACGATACACGGCTAGGTCTGTCTTACCGTCACCATCGAAGTCAGCTGGCGCAGGTTTATCACTAGAGCTGCCGAATTGGATTCCTGTAAAGCCACTACTTGAGCGCAGAAGAAACCAGGTGCCAATCGATGGGCGAAAAACGGCTAAATCAGATCGCCCATCCCCATCATAATCAGCAGGAACCGGGATATCGCTGCTAACACCGAATTGCTGAGCTATTAGCTGATTATTCGTGCTCCGCAATATATACCAGACGCCATTTGACGGTCGGAAGACAGCAATATCGGTTTTACCATCGCCATCGAAGTCGGCTGGCACGGCCTTGTCCCCGTTGCTTCCAAATTGCACCGCTATGATTTGCGAGTCTGAGCTGCGCAGTATGTACCACGTTCCATTCGATGGACGAAAAACAGCTATGTCTGACTTACCATCTGCATCAAAATCTCCAATGACTGGTTTGTCACCATTGGTTCCGAACTGAATCCCAGTAAACTGTCCGTCTGAGCTGCGCAAGATATACCAAGTCCCGGTCGACTCACGAAAAACAGCTAAGTCGGATACACCATCACCGTCAAAATCAGTCGCTACAGGTTTATCTCCACTAGTTCCGAACTGAGTTGCACTAAAACCATTATTTGAGCTTCTTAAGATGTACCATGTTCCATTAGAGGGGCGAAATACTGCTATGTCTGATTTAATATCTCCATCAAAATTGACTGTGAGTGTTCCAGAGAACGAAGGACGATTTCTTGTGTAAATAGAATCTCCGATTGGTGTTCCATCACCATTTGCAGCATTACCAGCAGCATAAAAAGTTACTTTACCTACTTTCGATGATGGTGCAGTCCAGATAAAACTCCAAGATTTCGTATCGAAGGTCGAAGGAATCGTCCCGTCTAATGTTTGTTCTACATAGCGTCTTTGATTTCCGTTAACAACTCCCTGAACTATCTGAGTTTGAGGTGGGCTCTGAGGTATTAATGAAAAATCACCAGCCTTCCGCCCTTGATCATCTATTGCAGTGAGCTCAAAGCCAAAAAGCACAGCTTGCGGTTGTGTTACCGTGACAGTGATCTGGTAGTTTTTATTGGGCACGTAATTTAGCGGCACATTGGCGATAATCAAATTACCTTGTCCTGTATTAGGCGTGCCTTCATGACAAGCAGTGCAGTCAGATTCTCCTGGAGCTCCGGTAAAAGCAGGTGCTGGGCCTGACGATGATGCAGATATTTGCTTTTGTAGAGCTCCGGAAAACCCAATCACTGCGATTAAAGCTACAGTTAATAGGGCAATTGTCTTAATTATAGTTATAATGTGCATCCTTTGTCTCCTTATCTAAAATTTGGATCACTTCTCACATACAAACTTAGAAGCTATGTAGATGATACAAGTTTAAGAATTTTCATCCTGTTCTTCAAGGAAAATTTGCCTAACTTACATTTTAGTGAAAAATAAGTTATTCTATATAGAAAATCTGAGAGGCGAGGAAGTGACCTTGCGTAAGTACGTAAAATTTTCACTTCTTTTTTTACTGGCAATATTGATCATTTGGTTTTTCGGAAGAAATCTTGATTGGGCTGAAGTGAATCGTAGCCTTAGAAAGGCAAATGTCTATTACCTAGCGTTAGCAGTAGCTATCATTTCCTTCGGTTACTGGTTGAGGGCAAAAAGATGGCAAGTTTTACTTTCACCCATAACAGAATCTTCCATGAAGGAACTTTTCGCCACTACAACTGTAGGATTCGCAGCTGTATTCTTAGTTGGAAGAATGGGGGAAATCGTACGCCCTATGTGGTTGCCGATGCGCGATAAAAGAGTGCGACCCTCTGCTGCATTGGTGACATTGATGGTGGAAAGAATTTTGGATTTCGCATCTCTCATCAGTTTTTTTGCATTCAATTTAATATGGTTCACACCTCCGCCAGGGCGAGAGCAAGATTTCGCATTTGTTAAAACTACAGGTTGGATAATTTTCGCAGTCATTTTTTCAAGTATCGGCTTACTTTTTATCTACGCTAAAATTTCTAAGCAATTTATCCGAATAGCCGAGAAAGTCTTGCAGATCAGATTTGTGCCAAAAAAATTGGCACTTATTACGATGAGTTTATTGAAACAATTAGCTTCCGCGCTGAACATCCTGCATGATAAAAAACAAAGCATGCTAGCTATTTTCTGGACGCTGGCTTTGTGGTTTTCGATAGCATTACCAACATGGCTTGTACTGATGGCTTTTCAATTGCCTCTGACTTTGACCGATGCTCTCTTTATCATGGGATTTGCTGCATTTAGCTCAGTGATCCCAACTCCAGGTGGCGCAGCTGGAGCCTTTCATACTGCAACTGCAGGAAGTCTAATCTTTTTAGGCATAGGACGTGAGGAATCAGCTGCCGTGGCGATCGTTATGCATCTCGTGTATTTTGCTCCTGCCCTGATTTTTGGATTTTATTACTTTTTGCATGGTGATCTAAGCCTGTCTGGCTTTAAGCATATGCTTGATTTATCAGAACACCCAGTTGAGCAAGCCGTTAGCGAAATTTCTGATGATACGAATAGTAGGGAGCAAGAGGAGAAGACTATTTTACAATACTCGGTCGAGTGATGGTTTATGAGATGCCCTTTCTGTGGCCACTTAGAGGACAAGGTCGTAGATTCCAGGGAACTTAAGGAAGGCAGAGAAATCCGCAGGCGTAGAGAATGTTTTGCCTGTGGTAGAAGATTTACGACATACGAAAAAATAGAAGAAATTCCATACATGGTTATTAAGAAGGATGGTAGCCGTGAGCCATTCGATAGAGATAAGGTAATGAATGGATTGATGCGAGCTTGTGAGAAGAGACCTGTTTCACCTATGCAACTACAGGCTATCGTTGATGAGGTCGAGCGCAGAGTACAAGAAGCACCAGAGAGAGAATTTCCAACGTCTAAAATCGGGGAGATAATCATGCAGAGTTTGAAAAAGATAGATAAGGTAGCATACGTGCGTTTCGCATCAGTTTACCTGGAATTTCAAACAGAAGACGATTTTGTGAAAATAACCAAAACTGAAGAGAATTAAGGTCACGGTTTGAGGTTTTATGCCAGAGGAAGTAATAAACTTAGCAGGTGATACTACTGGATTAAGTGAGGTACAGGCTGATCTTCCGTCAGAATTGCCTGCCCTACCATTGCGCGATATCGTGATTTATCCATTCATGATCGTTCCTCTATTTGTCTCTAGAGAACGCTCCATAAAGGCAATTGATGAAGCACTTGCAGCAAATCGAATGATAGTATTAGTAGCTCAAAAGGATGCAGAGATCGAGGAGCCTGCTGAGAAAGATCTCTACGGCGTTGGTACTGTTTCAGTTGTCATGCGCAAGCTAAATCTCCCAGACGGAAGAATAAGAATACTTGTGCAAGGACTTTTGAGGGTCAAAATAAGGTCAATAATTCCAAAACAAAGCTATCTTTGCGCGAAAATTGAACCGATTACCGAACCCTCCATATCGAAAAAATCTGTCGAGATTGAAGCCCTAATGCGTAACATCAAAAGCCTCATGGAAAGGGCTGTTACATTGGGTAAGGAGATTTCACCCGAGGTTCTATCAGTCATCTCTAATTTAGAGGATCCAGGCAGATTAGCGGATTTTTCGGCGTCTAACCTGGACCTAAAGATTGAAGATGCACAATTGATATTAGAGACGATCGATCCGGTAGAACGCCTCAGAAAAGTCAATGAATTGCTCAGCAAAGAGATAGAGATTCTGATGGTACAGCAGGACATAAACATCCAAGCCAGGGCTGATATCGATCGCTCTCAGAGAGAGTATTTTTTGCGCCAACAATTAAAGGCCATTCAGGCTGAGTTAGGCGAGGGGAATGAGTTATACGAAGAGATAGAGCAATATAAGGAAAAAATCAAAAAAGCGAAAATGCCGCCTCACGCGGAGGAGGAAGCATTAAAACAGCTAAAAAAGCTGGAAAGAATGAATCCTGATACTGCAGAAACAGCCACACTCCGCAACTGGCTGGATACAATGGTGGAATTACCATGGTCAAAGTCATCAAAGGACAACCTAAATCTCACAAAAGCCCAGAAAATACTCGACGAAGATCACTACGGATTAGAAAAGGTAAAAGAAAGGATAATCGAGTATCTGGCCGTCAGGAAACTAAAGGAAAAACCTAAGGGTTCGATTCTCTGCTTAGTTGGTCCTCCAGGCGTCGGAAAAACTTCATTGGGGCGCTCAATAGCTAGGGCTTTGAATCGAAAATTTGTCAGACTAAGTTTGGGCGGATTGCACGATGAAGCCGAAATAAGAGGGCACCGTCGAACATATGTTGGCGCAATGCCTGGCAGAATAATACAAGCAATCCAACAAGCTGGTACAAATAATCCGCTAATAATGCTAGATGAAATTGATAAGGTCGGATCCGATTTTCGAGGTGACCCATCGTCTGCCTTGTTGGAAGTTTTAGACCCTGAGCAAAATGCGACTTTCAGAGATAACTACCTAGGTGTTTCATTTGACCTCTCAAACGTCATATTCATGACTACTGCAAATGTTTTAGATACTATCCAACCTGCCTTATTGGACAGAATGGAAGTCATAACAATAGCCGGGTATACAGAGGAGGAAAAACTGGAAATAGCCAAGCGACATCTTCTGCCTAAACAAATTCAAGAGAATGGCCTTGAAAAGGGGGATTTAATAATATACAAAAAGGCTCTTCTCTCCATAATAAATCAGTACACTGAGGAAGCTGGCTTGAGGCAATTAGAAAGAGAATTGGGTAAGATATGCAGAAAAGTTGCAAAACAAAAAGCATTGATGGAAGGTAATTTTAACCCGGTTAGAGTATCTAAGGAAAATCTGCATGAATTTTTAGGTGCTCCTAAAGTTTTCATCGAGACTGCTTTGAAAAAAAACCAGATTGGAGTTGCTACAGGGCTTGCCTGGACTGCATTCGGCGGCGATATTTTATTCATCGAAGCTCTTAAAATGAAAGGTAAAGGTAATCTGGTTCTAACTGGCCAATTAGGAGAGATAATGCAAGAATCAGCACGCGCTGCTTATTCCTATGCGCGTGCGAAAGCGAAAGAATTTGGCATAAATGAAGATGATTTTGACAATTACGACATCCACGTTCATATTCCAGAAGGTGCCATACCGAAGGATGGACCGAGTGCTGGCATCACTCTGGCCACAGCAATAGTCTCCGTTTTATCAGGACAGCCGATCCGTAAAGATATCGCCATGACCGGAGAAATAACCCTTCGAGGTAATGTCCTCCCGGTTGGCGGCATAAAGGAAAAAATGCTGGCAGCAAGACGAGCAAAAATCAAAAAAGTAATATTGCCCGAACAAAACAAAAAAGATCTCGAGGATATACCCAAAGAAGTTCTGAATGATTTAAATTTCGTATTTGTAGATAACGTAAGACAGGTTTTCCGTGAAGCCTTGATCGAGAAAAACAAAAAGCGATAAATCCTGCGATAAATCAACAAATGATAGAGTCCTTTTGCTGAAGCATTAAATATTAAAGGGCTCGGAGTAGTCAAAATAAACCTTTTCTTCTGATAAACCTGATATATCCTCTGCACTCATCGATGTTCTTCTCAGATTCACTTTATCCAAAAAACATCTCATGCGTAGCAAAAGCTATCGAATCACACAATAAAAAACTCGGCAAATTAACCGGCAGCCATTAAAACTGTGATTTTTATCTGTAAAATGTCTTGAGTTTTACTTCTGTAGTAAAGTATAATTAAATTCGCAACCTTAGAGGTGGAAGTGTTTGCTTATTATGAGTATTTGACTATGTTGAAGGCATTATGAGAAAGCTTTTATTAATAACCCTTGTTTTCATATTTACATCACTGACTTTTGCGCAGAGGCAAAATTCTGGCTTGAGTAATATACAGCCTGCTAACGAATTGGAGGCAAAATTTAAAGAGATATCTCCAGAAGCAGGTAGAAGATTTAAGCTGGGGCTCCTGAAGCTACAAAAAAATCAACTAAAAGAAGCGAAGGAAGAATTTAACCGTTCTGTTGAACTATTCCTAGAATCCGGCATAAACATAAATAGAGCTGGAGGACCTTTCCAAGCTTGTTATACTCAGTTAATCGAAACCATTTATCGAATCGAGTTCCCGTCACCTGCCTATAAGCCAGATATAAAATTCTTGATTTTAACGTGTCGATGGGACAAGGATAACATTCCGGATAATGACATAGACGATCGCCTCATTGCCGACATAAATAAACTTATATTTTCGGTGACCAACAAGGATGAGTTTAGGAATACAGATACTTTAATCGAATCAAAAGACGAGAGCATTACGGCGTTACAAGATAGGAAATACGGACTTGAAAGCCAATCATTTGAGCCGTCGCCTCTAGACGAACTTGCCAAATTGGAATTAACCCCAGAGGAGCAACAGGTAGATACGGCGCAATATGAAGTTATAAAACTAACAGCTGAAAATCGCTCCTTAGGTTTCAGTTTCCAAGCTCATCCAATGATCCAGCAATTCATAAACTATTATCAAGGGCGTGGCCGTCAGACGATGGAAACTGGGCTGTATAGGAGTGGACTTTTCATAAGAATGGCGCGGCGCATCTTTCGTGAGGAAGGTTTGCCTGAAAACTTAGTTTGGCTTGGACAAGTGGAGAGCATGTGGAAGCCGACGGCTTTATCTCGTGCTGCTGCATCGGGATTATGGCAATTTATCCCAAGTACTGGCTCAAGGTTCGGACTTCGTCAAAACGTCCACATAGACGAGAGAAATAGTTTTGAAGCAGCAACGCGTGCAGCAGCTCGATACCTTAAGTTTTTAGCTGATCGTTACAATGGTAATTGGGAGCTGGCCTTGGCAGCATACAATTCTGGTGAAGGTAATGTGGATAGAGCGATCGCACGAGCTGGCGTGGCTAATTTCTGGTATGCTTATCCTTATCTTCCTCTAGAAACCAGAAATTATGTTCCCAGTATTCTTGCCACTATTTTGATAGCTAACAATCCACATAGATATGGTTTTGCTCACATAAGACCGGCTCGCCCGCTAGAATACGATTTGGTAAGAGTCCCGCCAATGACCAGTCTATCTCTAGTTGCTCAAGCAGCTGATACGACAGTTGAGTTTATAAGGTACCTTAATCCCGAATTCCGCACCGGTAAAACACCGCCAGAACCGTACATCGTTCGTGTTCCGAAAGGAAAAGCGAATGATGTGGTTGCAGTCTTAAGAAAGGCACGGGCTGTTAATCAAGACAATCTCGCAGTCGTAAAAGTTTTGTCTGGGGAAACTATAGATGATGTGGCTCGTAGATTAGGAGTTTCACCCGACCAACTGAAAGCGATAAACGGAAATGAGATACCGAAGCAAGGTAAGATTGTCGTTCCTATGACTAGGAATATACAGCGCACCACATATCAACGTCCAGCCGCCAGCACTAACAACCCTGAAAGCACAGTCCCGAAGGCAAAACCAAAAGTTATTAGAGCTCAAAAAGGCGACACTATAAGGAAAATAGCTGAAAGATATAAAGTATCAGTAGCAGAAACTGGGAAGTTAAATGGAAAGTTACCAGATGAGCCACTTTCGCCGGGCGCTGTGGTAAGGCTTCCGTAGACACCTCTTGTGATTCTTTAAAATCGAGGCATTTGATGAATGCCTCGATTTTTTGTTTTTGCTAGCTGTGTATCTAAGTTCAGACTGCTTAAACCTAAGCCAGTTTAAACTTTAATTAAAGTCTTAAACTCAGCTACCAAATCCAATGCTGAGATCTGAGAATTAGGTCGGTAAAAGCTACCGGGAAGATGGAAAAATTATCAGCTAATGTTTAGGAAGTTTTGATATATGATTATTTTGGTGCTAAAAATCTCTTATGCTTTTTAGGACTTTATCATCGGCTGTCTATGGAATAGATGCGGATTTAGTCGAGATCGAAGTAAATCTGACTCCCATAAAAAGTGACGGAGAAGCGTTTTCACCGGTTGTGATAGTTGGCTTACCCGACTTGGCGGTGCGCGAATCGAGGGAGAGAATCAGAGCTGCAATTACTAATAGCTCTTTCTTCTTTCCTTTTCATAAGGTAACAATAAATCTGGCCCCAGCAGATGTGCGCAAAGAGGGAGCTAGTTTTGATTTACCTATCGCGATCGGTATTTTGGGGGCGAATGGTGATTTAGGTAATTTAGACAATCTAGACTCGATGATAAGCGTTGGGGAGTTATCCTTAGACGGGCGAGTCAGGCCGATCCGAGGAGCTTTGTCAATTGCGCTAATGGCACGCGACAAAAAAGTAAGAAAACTCATACTTCCTGAAGAAAATGCGAATGAGGCTGCAGTTGTCACAGGAGTTGAGGTTTATGCAGTTAAGACACTTCGTGAGGCAGTAGAGTTGATTCAAGCTCTTCAAAAGGGCCAGACTATTGAACCGTTCAGGGTAAATCCAGAGGACTTAAGAGTTGATAGAAATAGTTATAAAGTTGATTTTCTCGAGGTGCGTGGTCAATATCAAGCAAAAAGAGCCTTAGAAATAGCGAGTGCTGGCGGCCACAATGTGTTAATGATTGGCTCTCCAGGATCTGGAAAAACAATGTTAGCGAAGAGACTTCCTACGATCTTACCACCTCTAGAATTCGAGGAAGCTCTAGAAATAACAAAAATTCACTCAGTTGCTGGCCTCACGGGGAAGAAAGGACTCATCACGGAAAGACCTTTTCGCAGTCCGCATCACACAATATCGGATGCGGGATTGATTGGTGGTGGGGCTATACCTCGTCCAGGTGAGGTATCTTTAGCTCATAACGGCGTTCTATTCTTGGATGAATTACCTGAGTTTGATAGAAGCGTGCTTGAAGCTTTAAGGCAACCGCTCGAAGATAAAAAGGTTACGATTAGCCGCGCCTCTATGAGTTTGACGTTTCCGGCAAATTTCACCTTGGTAGCTGCTATGAATCCATGTCCTTGCGGTTATTTCGGTTCAAATCGAGAATGTAAATGCTCGCCTGCCCAAATTCAACGTTATGTTGCTAAAATTTCTGGACCGTTGCTGGATCGCATTGATATTCATATAGAAGTTCCAGCGGTTAACTTCAGAGAACTTAGAGGTAAACAAATCGCATCTGGCGAGAGTTCGGCTACGATTCGTGAAAGAGTCATAGGGGCTCGAGAAATTCAGCTTCGTCGATTTGCTGGCGAAGGTATATTCTTTAACGCGTCAATGAGTCCTTCACAAATTCGCAAATATTGCATTTTAGATCCTGATGGGGAAGCAATATTGGAGCAGGCCATGATTAGGCAGGGACTATCAGCCCGTGCCCATGACAGAATCTTAAAGGTTGCTAGAACGATAGCAGACCTTGATGGAAGTGAAATTATAAAGTCTCGGCATGTTGCAGAGGCTGTAATGTACCGCTCTTTGGATAGAAATTATTGGCTCTAAAGACTCGTTTAAGGTTAAAGGCTTATTTGAAAAAAGAGCAGAAAGACGTAAAATTGATTTTGGTCAGAGCAACTATATTTTTTGATCAAACCATCTTAAGCGATGATTTTTAGCTACGGGGGCTAAGGTAAAACAATGGATTCGGATTCATTGGCATTGGATCTAACTGAAAATACAGTAACAGACAAAATTAAGCAAGCAATAAATGAACAGCCACTCACAGAATCGGATGATGTCTCATTGATACGCAGGGTTAGGGAAGGAGACGTAGAAGCTTTTGAGGTTTTATATCGCCGCCATTATCGTCGAGTTTACGGTTTATGCCTCAGAATGCTCAACGATGCCTCCGAAGCTGAAGACTTAACACAGGATGTTTTCGTTCAACTATACAGAAAACTAGACAGTTTTCGCGGTGAATCTGCCTTCTCTACGTGGCTTTATCGCTTAACTGTCAACCAAGTACTGATGCACTTTAGACGTAGACAAATTCAGAACGAAAAGACCACAGAAGATGGAGAAATGCCAGTAGTCCCCGTTCCAGAACACCATAAATCTCAAATAATCGATAAAATAGCCTTACAAAAAGCAATAGCTCAATTGCCAAAGGGTTATAAGACAATTTTTTTGCTTCACGACGTCCAAGGATTTGAACACGAAGAGATAGCTAAAATGTTAGGACTTTCCGTCGGAACCTCTAAGTCTCAACTACACAAAGCGAGAATGAAACTTCGTAATTTACTTTTCAAACCAAAACAATCGTGAAAAGGCAACCAAAGGTTTGAGCTGAAAATCATAGCTTCATGGTTATTGGGCTTGGGACCATATGAAATGCGAAGCTTGCCAAAATCTTCTTGTTAAATTAGTGTCTGGTGAAATTAGTGATCTAGGTGCTGAGGCGGAGCAGCACATAACTCAGTGCTCCACGTGCACTACATTTTTAGAAAAGTTGCTGGCAGTAATTGATAATCAATTGGAGAAAGAAGAGATAAACGCACCAAATCCAGAGAAAATGTGGAGCGGTATCATTGCTGCAATTGGAGACGAAAAACCGAAGAGTCTATGGTCTAGATTCTGGACACTCTCTTTCGGGCAGTTGATCGCTGGGATATTAGTAATAGCTCTGTTTAGTTCGATTTTAACAGGATTAGTGATAATAAATTTTGCTAATAAAGACAAACTAGAAGGTAAAAAAACAGAATTGAGTATAGCTGAAAAATTCCTCGCAGATATTGGTTTAATTGAACCGCCTCAGAAAGAAAGAATAAGAAAAATAGAAGAACAGCAAGAGGCCATTCGGTATTGGAGTAAGAAAATCGAGGAAAGACGACATCAATGGAACAAAAACTTGCAGCAGGTTTTTGATAGGAACCTAGAAGAAATTGATAAAGTCGTTGCAGAGTATAAGAAAAATCTAGAGGAAAATCCTTACGATGAAATCTCCGTAGAGATGTTGGATTCAGCAATGAAGGAAAAACTTGAATTGCTTCGCCAATTCGCTGAACTTTAAAGCCTATGATTTCGATATTGAAAACCGCCTTACTTTTGTTTTTACTCGTTATTCCATATTTTGATTCGGTCGTAGTTGCACAAAGAAAATTTTCGAGGACTTATCCAGCAAGTAAAAACATTCGCCTACAGCTTATAAATAGGACGGGGACGATAACCGTAGAAGGTTGGGATAAAGATGAAGTGCAGATCAGTGCTGATCTTGAATCACCTCCTGCCATCATATCGCCACAAAACTTAACTGGCACCATAGTCATAAATGTCGTAAAAGATAATCAGGGACGTGAGGATGTCGGGAGCGTCAATTTTTACATAAGAATGCCTCATACAGCATCGGTCAGTATCGAAACATTAATAGGGAATCTGAACGTCTCGAATATAAGCGGAGGACTGGTTAGAGCTCACGTTACATCAGAAGGAGATATAAGATTAATAAATATTTCTGCGCTATCAGTATCGGCTGAAAATGTAATGGGTGATATATTCTTCGATGGAGATATAAAACCGGGTGGCACTTATCGTTTTAGTTCAATCAGTGGAGTGATAACGCTTAGAATCCCATTTGAGTCCTCTTTTCGAATAGTTGCAACGGCACCTTCAACCAGGGATATTTCCGTGGATTCTCTCATAGACTTTGGCTTAAGATTCGTAAGCGAAGGCCGGCGGGTTATAGGACAGGTGGGAGGTGGAGATGCCACAATAAACGTAATAAATCAGCGTGGTAGAATTGTTTTCTTGCGGCGATAATTTTTCGGCACTTTTAAAAGGGCAATTAAATAACATGAGCAAATTTATTATTTCTACATTGTTTCTACTGACTTTGCTTGCTTTAACTTCAAATTCTCAGCCCAAAACAGGTATTCTAAAAAGTACCACTTATAGAACAGAAAAATATGAATTTTCCATGGGAGGCACCATTGTCCTCACAGGAGCACCCGATGGTAGCATTTCCATTGAGGGATGGCAAAAAAACGAAGTTTTGATTGAGGCTGAGATAGAGTTAAACGCACCGACAGAGGCTGACTTGGCCAAGTTATCCGCTCTTACGGGCTTCGTAGTTGATAAAGATTACAATAGCATGCGGATAATTAGCGTAGGAACTCACGACAAAGATTATTTAAAAAGAGTTGCTAAGAAATTACCGAAAAATCTAATTGGGTTACCATTTAAGATAAACTATAAAGTGAAACTACCAATTTACTCAGATGTGGAAGTAAATGGTGGTCGAGGCGATTTTAATTTCAGCGGAATTGACGGAAATGTATCTATACAATTTTTAGAAGCCAATAAAGCTAAATTAAATGTATCGGGTGGTACGATCAACGCCTCATTTGGAAGTGGTGACATTGAAGTAAACTTATTGGCCTCAAGCTGGCGTGGAAGGTTTTTAAATGTAGGGCTCGGGAAAGGAACAATGCAGGTAAATCTACCAGCAAACACAAATGCAGAGCTTGATATAAGTATTTTGCAAGAGGGTAAGATAGAAAATGGCCTGATCATAAAACCTAGAGATCGTGAGGAAGTCAATGATAAAAGGATAAGTGCGAGGATAGGAAACGGTGGGGCCACTTTAAGTTTTAAAGTGATCAATGGAATACTGAAAATTTCTGAGCAGTCCCAGTAATACCAACGCTATACATAGAGGCCTTAGATTAAAGTAAAAGATTTTTTGAAACTTGCGCTTTGTATATTTGAGTTTTAAGGTAAAAAAATGTTAGTTTTTGTCTGATGATAAAGTCAGATATTTGGATACGTGAAATGGCTGAAAAGGCTGATTTGATCAAGCCATTTTCAGCTGAGTTGATTCGTTTGATCGACGGCAATCGTATAATTTCCAAGGGTTGTTCCAGCTATGGCTATGACATCCAACTGGCTGATGATGGATTCAGAGTATTCTCGCCAGTGCGTGGATTTGAAATAGATCCCAAAAACTTCGATGAATCTTCGTTAATAGAGCCTCCTCTTCGCACAGCCGAGGATGGTTCGAAGTATTATCTTTTACCACCACACTCTTATGGCTTAGGAGTTTCAGTTGAAACCTTTAATATGCCAAAAGATGTGACAGCTATAGCTGTTGGAAAATCTACATACGCAAGGGCTGGGTTATTAGTAAACACGACCCCTTTGGAAGCAGGCTGGAAAGGAAGATTAGTAATAGAAATAGCGAATTTAGCAAATCTACCTTTAAGGGTGTATGTTAACGAAGGTATAGCTCAAGTCATATTCTTTCAATCTGATCAAGTCTGCACTATTTCTTACGCTGATAGAAATGGTAAATATCAAAATCAAACGGGACTTACATACGCTAAGGTATAATCTCAGGGAGGTGATAATATGTCTGGAGTTACGTTTGAAATCCTAGTAGTAGGCAGTTGGATAGTGTTTGGATTGATCGTTGGATATAGTGGTCAGTTCTTGATGAGAAGTCGCCATACAGGAAGCACGTTTGTCTCACTCCTTCTCGGCGCTATAGGTGCTGTTATAGGTGGGCTATTAAGTCGGCTTATCTTCGGTTTTGGCTTTAAAGTTCCCAACTCTCCTGAAGACCTGACTTTGGCAAGTTATATTTTAAGCCTCGCTTTTGCTTTATTTGTGGCAATCTTGCTAGATGCGATTTACAGGATTGTGATAGATCGAAGTAGCGCAGAGGGCTAGTTTTTACTTATCAATTTAACGAGAGTTTTTCTGTCGATTTTCAGTAAGCGCGCAGCAGCTTGCTTATTGCCTCCCGTGGCATCGAGGACTATTCGTGCATATCTCCTCTGTACTTCGCTCAATGGTAACCATTCCCCGCTTTCTGTCTTGAAAAATCTCTCGAATACCTCCTTGTCTGTTGTTGAGCGGACGTTGCTTTGCTGCTGGGTAGTGCGCTTCAAGTTTTCCGGTAAATGACTCGGATGAATCAGGTTATCTGCCAAAGAGGCGGCTCGTAGTATCACATTTTCCAGCTCTCTAATATTTCCTGGCCAATGGTAGCCTTTTAATATTTCCATCGCCTTATCCGAGATACTCAATTTTCTTCCTGCTTGTTCAGAAACTTTTGAGAGGAAATATTCGGCTAGCAGTGGTATATCTTCGATCCTATCACGCAAGGGCGGTAGATGAATGGTTATAGCATTTAGTCGATACATCAGATCTTGACGAAACCTTCCTTTCTCAACCTCTTCCTCGATATCACGATTGGTAGCAGCTAAAACCCTCGCATTAACTTTTCTAGTTCGGCTTGAGCCGACAGGTCTGATTTCATTTTCCTGGAGCACTCTAAGTAGCTTCACCTGAAACAGATGAGAAGTTTCTGTTATCTCATCCAAAAAGATCGTCCCGTTATTGGCCTCTTCCCAGAGACCACGTCTTTCTCTGTCAGCACCAGTAAAGGCTCCCTTTACATGCCCGAAGAGCTCTGATTCAATCAACTCGGTCGGAACTGCTCCACAATTAACTACTACAAACGGCTTATCTGCCCTATCACTTTTTAAGTGAATGGTGCGCGCAACTATCTCTTTACCAGTTCCAGACTCGCCTGTAATCAAAACTGGTAAGTTAGTTTTAGCAATTCTTCCTACGATTTTTAAACACTCAACAAACTTTGGACTTTTCCCAATCAGCGGTATCTCAGGTATGTAAGGTGTATCACTAAATTGTGTTTCTTCCTGTAAGAGCGCAGAGATATATCGCTGGCGAGCTTCCTCTGCTATACGGAGTATCTGTTCGACAGTGAAAGGTTTCATCAAATAATCATGTGCTCCGATAGCGGTAGCATCTAAGGCGCCAGCTGCCGATCCATATCCAGTGATCAGTACAAAATGCCCTGGGAGTTGCTTCTCGGTAAAGTGTCTTAGAACACTATATCCATTCGTCCCTTCGAGCATTACATCACAGAAAATCAATGCCCATTCTTTGTTTTCCAGTACCTTTATGGCCTCTTCGGCACTTGATACAACCTCAACTTGCCAAGAGGCGGTCTTCAATATATCCGCTATTAGATCCCGCACTTGCGGATCGTCGTCTATCACCAGGGCATTTAACTCAAATTCCACGAGCCGATTATACCATGATTGGATTACTTTCATTCTAACCAAATCTCTCTAACTTAGTTTTAAAAAGCCAGCTTATTTCTTAATAAGCTGGCTTTTTCACAGGAGGAGGAAAATGAGGAAAATCTCCGAAGAGCGGCCTATGAAAGTCTTACTGCTCTAGAGAATTAGCAGAAAATGTGCCACAAAGACATTTTGCTAAGATTTTTTTTGGGAAGTTAAGTATTTTAGGACTTTTCTATATTGGCTGCTACAAAGAGCTCAGATTTATGCGCTTGTGCATGGAAAGAATCTGCGGAAATTTTCACCATATGGGTAAAAAACGGACACAGGCAGCTTGCTCTTTTCAATTTTCAGGAGTAGAGTTTAATAGCAGCACTCCTTAAACAGTGGCTCTGTTGATTGGCATCAAACTTGCTTGTGTCTCTTTAAGGAAGGTAAGTATCTTTATATGTTTTTTGATTATCAAAGGAATCAGGAGGGATCTATAACAGACTTTTCTTACATATCAGCAGAAGAAACCTCGAATAAAAAGCCGAAGTTGTTAGTGATAGACGACGAGGAGTCAGTTTGTAATTTTCTCTCTGATTTCTTAAGTAAAGAATATGAGTGTTTAACAGCAACATCTGCGGATGAAGCCTTTAAGATCTTGGGAGAAGAGAAATTTGCAGTAATTCTAACCGATATCAAATTACCGGATAAGAATGGCATTGAGTTAGCAAGAAAAATAAAAGAAGAAGCACCTGATACAGTCGTGGTAATGATGACTGGCAACGCTGATCTCGAGAGTGCTATAAACGCAATACGGGCTGGGGCATTTGACTATATACAAAAACCATTTGATCTGGATAATCTAGAAGTATCGATTAAGCGTGCTTTGGAGCATCACTTATCGCTTGTAGGAAAAAGGAAATACGAAGAACATCTGAAAATATTAGTTGAGCAGCGTACTGAAGAAGCTGATCACTTCCTTTGGTATGATGCATTGACGGATCTTCCAAATAGATTTCTATTTGAAGATAGGCTGACGCAAGCCATAGAACAAGCCAAATATAACAAAAGAATAATAGCCATAGTTTTAGTGTCGATCAATCAACTAAAGAGAGTTTATAGCATTTTAGGAACTAAATATGGTGATGCTGTTTTAAGAGAGTTCGTATCTAGAGTTAAAGGATGTCTCTCTACTGGCGAGACATTAGCGCGATTTGATGACGAATTTGCGATACTGATGGCAACGATAGACAAAGAACAGCAAGTAATCGAATTAATTGAGAAAATCAAATCCGCCTTAAAGAAATCCATAAAGCTATACGATGAGGAAATATTGCTTACTATCAGTGCTGGAATCAGTATTTTCCCCAATGATTGTCGCAACGCTCAAGAGGCACTAAAAAACGCCAGCATAGCATTAGAAAAAGCCAAAGAAGAGGGTGGGGATAATTGGTTATTTTTCACAAGCGATCTCACAGAGAAATCCTTGAATAGATTAAAGATGGAAATGGATCTACGGCGGGCAATTGAAAGTGATGAATTTGAGCTTCACTTTCAGCCAAAAGTTGACATCTCAACTGGTAAGATCATAGGCGCAGAGGCTTTAATAAGATGGAATAAACCAAAAGTAGGCATGATCTCGCCAGCAGACTTCATACCGCTTGCCGAGGAGACTGGCTTGATAATACCCTTAGGCAATTGGGTTTTGCGAAAAGCTTTTACTCAATGCAGATTATGGATGGATAAGAAAAGGGGCTTTACTGTTGGCGTGAATCTATCAGCTCATCAATTGCGAGAGAAAAACTTTGTTGATAAAGTGCATCAATTAATCAAGGAGACTGGCGTAGACCCAAATCTTTTAGAGTTCGAAGTTACTGAAACCATCCTACTCAAAGATCCTAAGGAGTCTGCAAAAATTCTTAGTAGGTTACGAGAGTTAGGAATAAAAATTTTAATAGATGACTTTGGTACCGGATATTCGTCGTTAAGTTACTTAAAAAGCCTTCCTTTGGATGGTTTAAAGATAGACAAGTCGTTTATTCAAGGGATATCAGCAAAGGACCAGGGGGGTGCAGAATTCATAGTTGCTATAGTTACGCTAGCACATACATTACGCTTGAAGGTCGTAGCAGAAGGCGTCGAGAGAGAAGAGGAATTGAATCTTCTTCGACTTGTAAGATGTGACGAAGCTCAAGGGTTCCTGTTTGGTAAGCCTATGCTGCCAGAAATGTTCGCCAACTTTTGAGTTAAAACCCTTTCACCTTTTATCGTAAACTTTCAGTTGATTCCTGGTTTTTAGATAGAGAGATTTAGCAACGTGGGATTTTTATCCAAAAAGTTGATCCCCGGCCTGGAGTGGAAGAAACCCCTACTTCTCCGCCATGAAGTTTAGCCAGATGTTTGACTATCGCAAGCCCTAGGCCAGTGCCACCGCTCTCACGCGATGTTCGAGCTTTATCCACACGATAGAACCTCTCAAAGATTCTAGGAAGGTGATCTGAACTGATACCATCTCCCGTATCTCGAACCAAAATTACATCGTGAGTTTCAGAGAATTGATAGTCAACTTCTACTCGCCCATTATCACGGTTAAACTTTATGGCATTATCTATCAGGTTAGTTAACATCTGCTCTAACCTCATAGGATCGGCAAAAATCATAGCATCTTCATGAACTAAATTCTTCAGTTCTGCGTTTTTTTCCTGTGCTTTATTTGTCAAATTCAAAAAAATATCGTCTATGAGTCTTTTAAGATTGATTTTTTGAGGTTGTATGTTGATTTTTCCTGATTCTATTGATGACAGCTCTAAAATATCATCAATCAATCGCTGCATTCTTTCCGCATTTTTTCTTATGACGCCTAGGAAGCGGCGATTATTACGAGGATCATCAACCGCCCCTTCCTCTAAAGTTTCTACGAATGCGAGAATAGATGTTAAAGGAGTTCTCAACTCGTGTGATACGTTGGACAAAAATTCTTGTCTGATTTTTTCAAGCCTTTCTATTTCAGTGATATCGTAGAAAATTCCGATTGCAAGTTTTACGTCATTTATTTGGAGTGAGTTAACTGATACGCGATAGATTCTTTTTTCATGAGTTAAGAATTCGAATTCGATCTGCGATGATTCGTTATTATCTAAAGCTTTTTTGAAAGCATTGTGAACAGAAAGATCACGAAACACCTCAGAAATACGCATTCTTTCGAGCGGTACCCCGAAGCGTGCAAAAGCCTTATTGGCAACGCTATTTGAAATTATTATTCGTGTATCGTTATCAGCGACTATGGCTCCTTCGGATAAAGTTTCCAAAACCTTAGATACTGCTTCTTTTAGAGATTTATCTATGCTGAGAGTCAATAGATTTTCTATGAAACTTTTCATGATTGCTTGTTAGCGATGAATCTATAGCCAATGCCAACGACTGTCTCTATGCATTCGCTGCATGGCCCTAACTTCTGCCTTAAACGCCTAATATGAACGTCCAGCGTTCGAGTATCTCCAAAATAACTATAGCCCCACACATTATCCAGAAGACTTTGTCTAGTCGCGACCCGTCCAGCGCTTTTTACTAAATTTGCAAGAAGAGCAAACTCCTTACGCGTTAGCCTTATTTCTTTTCCGTAGCAAAAGACTCGCATGTCTTCAAAGTCAATAGTTAATTTATCATCTTGATATTTTTTGATGTCTAAGTTATCAGAGCGTCGTAGAACTGCTTTAATCCGAGCCATTAATTCTTTTACAGAAAATGGTTTTGTCATGTAGTCATCTGCACCAGTCTCTAAACCTACCACCTTATCGCTTTCAGCTGTTTTTGCTGTAAGCATTATTATAGGTGTTTTTCTTGTTTGTGGCTCACGCCTTAAGCGCCTACAGAGCTCAATACCGCTCATGCCCGGCAACATCAAGTCAAGTATTATCAGCGCAGGAGAAACCTTTTCATTCAGGGCAAGACGCAATCCTTTCTCTCCAGATTCTGCTATCTCAGCCCTAAAACCCTCACGCTCAAGGTTGTATCTTAGGCTCTCGGCTATATCAGCTTCGTCTTCGATGATTAGTATTGTTTGTGGCATAACTCAAATGCTCTCTTCAAGTAAATCATATTTGCGAAACTATTCGTTTGCAAACATCTCTTTCTTAGGCAAGATTATTAAGTAAATCTTAATGCGAGGTAAACAAAAGTTTAATAAAAAGTTAAATTTCCTCATGGGCAAACTGAAGGTCGTAGAGTCTTCTGTAAACTCCGTTTTTTGCTAATAATTGGTCATGAGTTCCAATTTCGACTATCCTACCTTTTTCCATAACTACTATTATGTCGGCTCGTCGTATGGTTGAGAGCCTGTGGGCTATCACTATGCAAGTTTTTCCTTGCATGAGATTTGTCAAAGCCTTTTGCACATAATACTCACTTTCAGCATCTAGTGCGCTGGTTGCTTCGTCCAATATTAGAACTGATGCATCCTTTAAAATTGCTCTTGCAATAGCTATCCTTTGTCGTTGGCCTCCAGAAAGAAGTTGTCCTCTTTCACCAACTGGGGAGTCATAGCCATGTGGCATCGCCTTTATAAAATCATGAGCATATGCTATACGGGCGGCTTTCTCGATTTCTTCGTTGGTAGCATCGGGTTTTCCATAGGAAATGTTATATCTTATCGTATCGTTAAATAATATGGTTTCTTGGGTAACTAAAGCTATCTGTTTTCGCAAAGAATCTATCTTGGCTTCCTTCAGGTCAATCCCATCCCATAAAATTGCCCCCTCTGTAGGATCGTATAAACGCTGAATCAACCTTGTAAGACTAGATTTTCCACTTCCACTTTCTCCAACCAATGCTACTGTTTTGCCTTTCGGAATGACCAGAGAAACCTTATCTATGACTTTTTTTCCGTGAGGTTTATAACTGAACGAGACGTTTCTCAGTTCGATTTTGTCTCTTAACGGCTCTAACTCAATTGCATTTGGCTTTTCAACTAAAACTTCTGTTTGATCAAGTATGTTCCAGATATCACGTGTCGCAGCAAATGCCTTGTTAAGCTCATTATGCTGGCGAGAGATTTTTCTTATTGGGTCGTAACTGCGAAACAAAAAGAATAAAAATGTGAAGAACTGTGAAGCTTCCATTCTACCGAGGTTTATTTCTCTTAAACCAAAAAATAGTAGTATGGAAATCATTAGAACACCTATAAAGGATATTGTCGGTGGAGAAAAGGCCGAAATCTTGCCGGACCTTAAATTAGCATGGGCTATTTTTTTAGCTACCTGTGAGAAGCGAGCATTTTCACGTTCTTCTGCCTGATAGGCTTTTACAATGTAATGATTGGAAAGAGATTCTTGAGCCGTATCAGTAAGGATTTTATTACCTTCGAAGGCTTCCTCTGAAATTCTTCTAAGCGTCTTTGAAAATTTCGAAGTTATAAATGCTATGATTGGAGCTATTATCAGAGCTCCTAGCATCAATCTCCAGTTGTAATAAAAAGCCGCAGAGATGAAAAATAAGAGAGCAAAGCTTTCCTTAAGAACGTCTCTAAGATGCGCAGAGACGGCGAGCTCTATGGCTGTAGCAGAAACAACCAGCCGTGACACCAAGAAATTCACCCTATGCTTTTCAAAAAACGAAGAAGATTGTTTCAATAAATGACCGTATAACTCCTGCCTTAGCTGTAAGACAGCTGATTGCCCCACCTTCGCCATCAGGTAAACAGAGAAATATTCGGCAATGCCTCCCAGAAGAGTAAACACAATCAGCATAGTTGATATTGCAGCCCATTGCGAAAACCAATTGTCCTTAGGAATAAAATTCTGTAGATTAAAGAGTGTCTGAGTTTTAGCGCCGACGTTTGTTCCAAAAACTACATCAGTAATAGGAACGATTAATGCGCCAACGGCTGTCTCGAATACTGCTACCAGCACCATTGAAATAATAGCTAGTAAGAACAATATCCAATTAGGCCTTAAATACCTGAGCAATCTACGAATGTCATCCATCTTTCACGTCCAAAAATCCCAAAACTCCGAAATCAAAGTCTATCTTTCCAGTTGTAAAGATTTCAAATTAATCTGCTAAAATTAGCAACATTGGATTTTTGGAGAGCATCTTCATCTTTAAAAACTTCTAGTAAGAGAGAAAATGAGGATACTGATTTTGTTCATCATATTAGCACTTAATTCTCTTGCGTTAGCGCAATTTGATGTTCCACGTGAGGCTTTAGCTATAACCTATCCGAGAGGTGAGGTAGTCACAGTTAAATTCCGTGGTACTACACGCTTTCCCAGAATGAGTGGTGAAGCAACCGTTCGACGAACAGATAAAAACGTAACGGAAATTGAACTATCAGTTTCAAAAATGCCTAGGCCATTTGAATTAGGGCAGGGATACGTTACTTATGTATTATGGGCGATATCGCCAGATGGTACCATCAGTAATCTTGGTGAGATAAAAAGAAGAGGTCTATTGGAATTCGACTCTAAAATAAAAGTCACTACTCCCCTGCAAACATTTGCACTGATGGTAACCGCTGAACCGCATTTTTTGGTTCGCCGTCCGAGTCGAGCAATAATGCTGGAAAATGTTGCCGCAATTTCCAGAAGCGGGCGAGTTCTTCAGACAGCTAACGTAGTCAATTATTTTGGAAATCTAAGCGATTACTTTAATGACCTGAGAGCGCCAGAGATAGCCGAGTCTGACTATGCAAAAACCCCTTCGACGATCTTGCAAGCAAGACAAGCTATCGCCTTGGCAAAATATGCTGGTGCCATCTCGGAAGCGTCTGAAGAACTCGAAGAGGCTGAAAGCTTACTAAAAAAAGCCGAAGACGAATGGAAAGCAGGAAGAAGCGAGGCAGACATAGAAGTAACTGCACGCCAATCGGTTGGTTTAGCCGTAAAAGCCGAGGAGATAGCATTGGAGCGAAAAGAAGCCCGTAGACGCAGAAGTGAGAAAATTCAAACAGAGGCTGAGATACGCAAGGCTGAGGAAAAGTATTCACAAGCGCAAGAAGAAATAAAACTTTTGCAAGAAGAGCTTGAAAGAGAGAGGAAAAATCGTGAGCTACGTGAACGTGATATAGCAAATTTAACCGAACAAATAAAGGCACTAAGAGAAGAAAATCAAAATTTGCGTCGCGAGCTTGATGAAACGAGGATAAAATTGGCAAAGTTAGAAACCGAGAAGTTTAACCTGGAGGTTCAGCGCGAAAAAGAACTTAAAATAGCTAAATTAAGGGAAAACTTGCCGATTTTAGTGGAGTCATTGAAGCCTTTCGGTTCGGTGAGACAGGGCTCAGATGGTCTGGTTTTAACCTTGTCGGAAGAATACTTTGCCGGTATTCGTTCACTTAACTTTAAGCCTCAATATGAGACTCGTCTATTTTCGATTGCTACCATATTGGCTAATAACCCTGGTTACAAAGTTATCATTCGAGCACACACGGATGATAGAGGAGATCCAACGGAGTTATTGAACCTCACTCAAGAGAGGGCTAGACTCATAACAGAGAGGCTGATTGCTGGTGGCGTTGATGCTTCAAAAATAGAATACAAAGGCTTCGGTGCTAGCATACCAATTGCTCCAAATACTAATAATCTCAATAGAATGAAAAATCGCCGAGTAGAGATCATCATTACACCAACAGACTAAATTTATCCAAACGTCATCATGGATTTTTTTTAGGGATAGTGATAAGCTAAGAGTCCGTGAGTGGGGTCAGGGTTTACATTGTAATTCCTGCGCGACTTGAATCCTCTCGCCTAAAAAGAAAGCTACTCTTAGATTTAGCAGGCCAGCCACTGATTTTACATACTGTTCAGAGAGCTTCGCAGGTAGGTGCTCATGAGGTAATAGTCGCAACCGATAGCGAGGAAATACTGAATGTCGTGAAAGGATACTGTAGCAGAGCCCTTTTGACATCACCTCATCACAAATCTGGTAGCGATCGAGTCGCAGAAATTGCTAGAAAATTGCCCAAAGACTCCGTAATTGTAAATCTGCAAGCAGATGAGCCTTTGATAAGCCCGACGGTTATACGCAACGCGATCGATGAGATGTTTAAGGATAAAAATATTGACATAACAACTACGTGTGAAAAGATCAATAGTATAGAAGATGTTTTAGATCCGAACGTCGTCAAAGTCGTTTCTGACAGAAATGGCTTTGCAATCTACTTTTCTCGTTCCCCTATCCCATTTCCACGTGAGGAAGTAATAAAGCATGGTTCATTGGAAGCTGCACTAAAAAGCAATACTCGTCTATTGTCCACATTTCGCAAGCACACTGGCTTGTATGTCTATCGGCAAGAATCATTATTGAGATTTTCTCGGACAGAGCAGACAACATTAGAGAAAATAGAGTCATTAGAGCAATTGCGAGCGCTTGAGCACTCGATGAAAATTAAGGTTTTAGAGGTAGAGGAACGCTCTATTGGAGTCGATACAGAGGAAGATTTTAAAAAAGTAGTAGAGATTCTTAGAGGCAGATTTGGTAAGCTATAGGTATGACTAAGTTTGTTTTTGTTACAGGTGGAGTAGTATCAAGCTTGGGCAAAGGTTTAGCGGCTGCCTCCATAGGCTGCTTGCTAGAATCGCGCGGTTTGAAAGTTCAGTTGATGAAACTGGATCCGTACATAAATGTTGATCCTGGAACCATGTCTCCATTTCAGCATGGGGAAGTTTTTGTTACTGATGATGGCGCCGAAACCGACCTGGATCTAGGACATTACGAGCGCTTTACAAGCGCTAAAATGTCCCGCCAGAATAACTGGACAAGCGGTAAGATTTATCTATCTGTAATCGAAAAAGAGCGACGCGGGGTTTATCTCGGTAAAACCATTCAAGTCATACCTCATATAACCGATGAAATAAAATCTGTTATACGCGCTGTAGCTGAGAAAAATAACTGTGACGTTTTGATTGTTGAAATAGGCGGCACCGTAGGGGATATTGAATCATTGCCTTTCTTAGAGGCAATCAGGCAGATAGGCAATGAGCAAGGAGATAGAGGAGCAGTCTTTATTCACGTGACTTTGGTGCCATATCTTGCTGCTGCTGGTGAACTAAAAACTAAACCAACACAGCACTCAGTCAAAGAATTGCGTGAGATCGGTATCCAACCTGATATATTGCTATGCCGTTCCGATAGACAACTGTCTTTAGATCTCAGAAGAAAGATAGCTTTGTTCTGTAACGTTCAAGAAAAAGCTGTGATATCAGCGGTTGATGTACAAACCATTTACGAAGTGCCATTATTCTTGCATGACCAAGGTTTAGATTCATTAATACTAGATAAGCTGGGTCTTAAAGAAAAATGCGCTGAGGCAGATTTAAAGAGTTGGAGAGATTTAGTCTCTGTTATAAAAGAACCCAGCGGAGGTTCTGTAAGAATTGGAATCGTAGGAAAATATGTCGAGCTAGAGGATTCTTATAAATCGTTGCGTGAGGCTTTAGTACACGCTGGAGCTGCAAACAACCTAAGGGTGCAACTTGACTGGATAGAATCTGAAAGCTTGATGAAAGAGGATTATGAAGCTCGCTTGCGCGAGGCAGATGCAATATTAGTTCCTGGTGGATTTGGAAAACGAGGCATAGCCGGAATGATAAGAGCGGTTAAGTACGCCAGAAAATCTAAGACTCCTTATCTGGGAATTTGTTTAGGAATGCAAGTGGCATGTATAGAATTTGCGAGAAATGAATGCGGTTTGACCGATGCTGACTCCGCCGAGTTTAATCCTGATACACCTTACCCAATAATCTTCAAACTACGAGACTTAGTAGGTGTCGAGGACATGGGTGGCACTATGAGGTTAGGTTCTTGGGAATGCGTCCTAAAGAAGGGCAGTAGGGTTTGGGAGATTTATAATGAACAAGATAAAATCGCTGAACGTCACCGCCACAGATATGAGTTCAATCCAGAATACAAAGCAATACTTGAGGAAAACGGATTAGTAATCAGTGGGCTATCTCCTGATGGAAAATTTGTGGAGATAATCGAATTGCCACGAAAAATTCATCCATTCTTCGTTGCATGTCAGTTTCATCCGGAATATAAGTCAAAGCCCTTGGATCCGCATCCTCTTTTCAGTGCGTTTGTTAAAGCCGCTCTTCAGAATCGTCTTCAAAGTGAGAATTTTAAAGAGGAAACAACCGAGAGGAAGATCATTCCCGCTGAAAGGAAAATTCTATGAACAAAGGTATTTCGCTAGTATTTTTGGCTGTTTTGCTCGCAAAAGTAACTTTTGCACACGAGTACTGGCTGGAACCTAAGAAGTTTTTGGGGCAGATCGGAGAGGAGATCCCAATTCACCTTTATGTTGGCGATTCGCTCGTAAAGGAATTAGAGGAGAGACCCTTTCAAAAAGATAAAACCTCGATTTTTAGGCTATTCTCAGCTGGTGAGGTCTTTGATTTGAAAGCCTTTATAGCTGATGGGGCTAAGCCTGTCTACGTATTGAAACCTAAACGTGACGGCGGATATCTCTTCTTTATGCACAGGAATTGGTCTTACATAACCCTTCCAGCAGACAAATTTGAGCTATATTTAAAAGAAGACGGGATGGAATACATAATAGAGGAAAGGAAAAGGCGTGGGGAACAAGAGAAGCCTGCCCGAGAACGCTACTGTCGTTTTATCAAAACCTTAGTACAAATAGGCGATGTTAAAGATAAAACTTATGAAAATCAAACTGGTGCTATTTTAGATATCATCCCTATGGAGAATCCTTACCTCAAAAAGGTTGGAGACACACTTAGATTTCAAGTTCTCTTCGAAGGTAAACCACTTAGCAACAAATCAGTCTTCGCTATTCATAAAGAGATTGGCAGAAGCAGATATCTAACGAATCAAGATGGAATTTTTCAAATGAGGCTGGAAAAACCTGGGTTATGGTTAGTCCATTTGGTTTTAATGAGAAGATGCAACTGTAATGATGCAGATTGGGAAAGTTTCTGGGGAGCCTTTAGCTTTGGAGTGAAATGATATGAATAGTTTTACGGTAGAAAATGTTAATTTCGGTGGTAAAGATTTAGCGTTCATTTTAGGGCCATGTGTCATCGAGAGTCCAGAGCATGCATTTTACATGGCGAGGGAAATAAAAAACGTTTGCTCTAGAGTAGGAGTCTCGTTTGTTTACAAGTCCTCATTCGACAAGGCTAATCGAAGCTCCATAAGTAGTTTTCGTGGTAAAGGAATGGAGTTTGGTTTAGAAGTTCTAAAAGCCGTAAGGCAGGAGCTAAAAGTTCCAGTTACGACTGATGTTCATGAGACATGGCAGGTTGAACCAGTGGCTGAAGTTGTCGATGTAATTCAAATTCCAGCTTTTCTTTGTCGACAAACAGATTTGTTAATCGCTTCGGCAAAAACTGGAAAACCAGTTAATGTTAAGAAAGGTCAGTTCCTAGCTCCCTGGGACGCAAAGAACATAATAGAGAAACTTGAGTCGGCTGGTGCTACCAAAATTCTGCTTACAGAGCGAGGTGTTAGCTTCGGCTATAACAACCTCGTCGTGGATTTTAGATCTTTTCCTATGATGCGATCTTTCGGTGTTCCAGTGGTTTTTGATGTGACTCATTCTCTACAACTTCCAGGCGGATTGGGTAAGGCTACTGGCGGGCAATCTGAATATATCGAATTTCTAGCACGTGCAGGGGTTGCATGTGGAGTTGATGCTATCTTCATGGAAGTACATGATAATCCTGAAAGAGCTCCATCCGATGGCCCAAACCAACTGCCCCTTTCAAGATTAGAGAGGTTACTCAAACAACTGAAACAAATTCATGAGTTGGTTAAAGATTCTGATGTGAGCTTTGTGCATGCCACTTAGATTACTGGCTTGTTGAATGTTAGAATCGGGAATTAGGGCAATGGAAGAAAAAGTTTTAATTCAAAAGTTTGTAACAAAGAAGAAGCAAAGATTACCAAAGCCGGATTGGCTAAGGATAAAGTTAGGTGATCCAACCAATCAAAACGAAGTATTGAGATTAATTCAGGGGTTAAAGCTCCACACTGTATGCCAAGAGGCTAGATGTCCAAATATTTTCGAATGTTGGTCTGATAGAACTGCGACGTTTATGCTGGGAGGCGACACCTGCACGCGTCATTGTGGATTCTGTGCAGTTAAAAAAGGAAAGCCACAACCTTTAGACCCAGAAGAGCCTTTGCATGTAGCTCAAGCAGTCAAACATTTGAACTTAGCCTATGCCGTAATAACATCTGTAAACCGCGATGATTTGCCAGACGGAGGAGCATCCCATTGGGCCGAAACAATACAAAAAGTTAGGGAGCTTAACCCGGAGTGTAAAATCGAAGTCTTAATCCCAGATTTTAACGGCGATGAGCAAGCACTGATGACTGTTTTGAACGCAAATCCAGACGTTTTGAATCATAACATGGAAACCATTGAAAGACTTTACCGCAGAGTGCGCCCTGATGCTAATTATCAGCAGTCATTGACATTACTCGAACGTGCCGCTCATTGGAGGAACAAACATAAGCCTACGATGTTGACAAAAAGCGGTATAATGGTCGGATTAGGCGAAACTTTCGAGGAAGTGGTGGATTTGATGAAAGATTTGAGACGAGTCTCTTGCGACATAATGACAATCGGCCAATATTTACAACCTTACGAGAGAAGATTGCCCGTTGAAAGATATGTAACTCCAGAAGAATTTGCTGAGTGGAAAAAAATAGGAATCAGCCTCGGATTCAAACATGTAGAATCTTCACCACTAACCAGAAGCTCCTATCACGCTAGGCATCAGGCAGAACAAGCTTAAATAAAATATTTAGCAGAGAAGCCTAGAGAGATTTTAGATTCGATGATAAAAACTTGATTAAACCAAAGCAAAGATGGCATATGCCATCTTTGCTTTAACCTGACGTTACCTGCCGCCGCTTATTCCACTTGCCAATTTGCCTATCAATGTGAATAGAGGTAAATACATGGCTATGACTATTGAACCGATTGTAACGCCCAAGAAAGCTATCAAGGCAGGCTCAATCAACGCTAAAAGATCTGCAATCGCCGCATCTACTTCTTCTTCATAAAAATCTGCGACCTTTGATAGCATGGCGTCCAACGCGCCGGTTTTTTCGCCGACTTCAGCCATTTGTACGACCATATGAGGAAAGACTTCACCAGCTTTCATCGGCTCAACAAAGCTTTCACCTCTTTCTACGCCTGATCTAATTTTCATCACAGCATCTTCGATGACGATATTACCTGCGGTTTTAGCCGTAATCTCGAGTGACTGTAGTATAGGAACGCCCGACGCTAAAAGAGTCGATAAGATTCTTGAGAATCTAGCAACAGCGATTTTTCTTATAATCTCACCGATTACTGGGATTTTTAAGATCAATGAATCGATATTCCAGCGCCCTTGAGGTGTTTTGTAATATGATCTTAGGCCAATAGCCGCGGAGATAACAAATAAGAGTATAGCTAAGCCACCCCATCCGGCAACGAAGTTACTGATAGCGATGACGATACGCGTAGGCAATGGCAACATTTCGCCTGGGCCAAGCAAGCCAATAAATATCTGTTCAAATTGAGGTATTACGAATATCATTATTATCGCTACTGCTAACACAGCCACGGTGATGACCGCTGCCGGATATACTGAAGCAGAGACCAAGCTTCTCTTTAACTTAACAACTTTTTCAATCAAGGTGGCAAGACGTTGTAGGATTAGGTCTAATACACCACCTGTTTCACCGGCTCTGACCATGGAGGTGTAAAGATCGTCAAAGACTTTAGGGTGTTTTTCCATCGCCGCATAAAGCGTAGAACCTTCTTCGACACTCTGACGCACCTGGTTAATTACATCTTTGAAAAAAGGATTCTTTTGTTGTGCAGCCAATGTATCAAGACATTGAACCAACGGTAAGCCCGCATCTATCATTACAGAAAATTGTCGGGTAAAGACAGCTAGTTCTTTTCCCTTCACTTTTTTCTTTGTTCCAAATTTAGGTATGCTAAATTCAGCACCTTTTTCAGAGGCTTGCATCAGGGTAATTTGTTCCCGACGGAGTATAGCGCGTAGCTCGCTAGTATCTCTCGCCTCTCTCTCGCCAGTTACTAATTGATTCAAACGGTTTCGTCCTTTATAGACAAATGTAGGCATATTTTTTAACTCCTCGTTTGCGCTGTTTTATCGTGTTTGTGGACGCGTTCCTATCGGACGCGGCTGCATATAAGGAGAAGGATGCTCCTGAGGCTTACTGGTATATGTGTTTAAACCAGAACCTCGTTCGATTAATTCTTTCAATTCATCTGGGTTCGATGATCTTTGCATTGCCACTTCAAGTGTTATGAGCCTTCGATGATAAAGTGATGCAAGAGATTGATTTAAAGTCTGCATTCCGTATTTATCCTGTCCTGTTTGCATCATCGAATAAATCTGGTGAATTTTATCTTCTCGAATGAGGTTTCTTATTGCCGGATTAGGGATCAATATCTCCAGAGCCAAGACTCTTCCATCACCCGATGCCTTAGGTAGAAGAGTTTGGCAAAGAATTCCTTCTAGCACCATGGAGAGTTGCACTCGGATTTGAGCTTGTTGCTCGGCAGGGAATACATCTATTATACGGTTGATTGTAGATGCGGCTGAGTTTGTGTGCAAAGTGGCAAAGGTCAAATGACCTGTTTCTGCAATTCTTAAAGCTAATTCTATTGTCTCAAGGTCTCTCATTTCGCCTACTAGTACGACATCCGGGTCTTGGCGAAGAGCGGTTCTGAGAGCATTTGCAAAACTGTGAGTATCTGATCCTACCTCACGTTGATTGATTAGACAATTTTTGTGGTAATGTAAAAATTCTATTGGATCTTCTATTGTGAGAATATGTTCATGTCGCTCACGATTTATTCTGTCTATCATTGCAGCTAGTGTAGTTGATTTACCTGATCCGGTTGGGCCGGTTACTAATACCAACCCTCGTGGTTTTTTACATAAATCAGCTACCACAGGAGGTAAACCAAGAGCTTCAAAAGACTTAATTTCATAAGGAATAGCCCTAAAAACCGCACCTACTGCGCCTCTTTGATTGAAAATATTCGCACGAAATCGGGACATTCCTTTCAAGCCAAAGGAAAAGTCTAATTCTAGATTTTCCTCAAACTTATGTTTTTGCGCGTCTGTTAGCACGGAATAAGCAAGTTGTTTAGTCTGAGCCGCTGTTAAAGGAGGATATCCAGGTATAGGTTGCAAGAATCCATGAACTCTGGCTTGTGGCGGCGAATTGACCGTTATATGAAGGTCAGACGCACCCATTTCTAACATTTTTTTAAGTAGATCGGGTAAGGTGACCTGCACCTGTTGCTGATTAGTTTCAACATTTGTGCTCATAAACTACACCTCGTAGGCCAAAATTTGGCTTTGTTGCTGACAGAAAAGCTGCTGGTAGATTATCTTAGCTCAGCGCTTTCGCCAGATCGTTTATTTTTGCCAAACGCAGCTAAGAATCGCTCACTTTGTTCGGCAATTTTATCTGCCATTTCAGGAGAAGAGTTGGTTGCCAGATTATAAATCTTGCCATCTACTTCTGTGAAATAGAACAAACGTTGGAGTTGGCCACCATTAGAAGTAGATGATTGTGCTACTACAACAAAAACCCTTCTTCCAGCAATCTCTTTCTGATAATCATTGACTATCCAACCCTGCTCGCGCATCATTTTGTCAATGACGATCCTTCTCAAGGCACTCAAGCTAACTCCTGCTAGGGTTTTGTTTCTTCCCCAAGTATTTTCGTTTTGTGTAGAAGCAGGACCAACCAGAGAAACAGAAGCCATACCTAGCAGGCGACCATTTTCGTCATCGACAAAGAATTGAGTTTCTTTACCATTACTGCCTGCAGGACGCCAACCACGTGGTGTCGGCTCCCCTGTCGGAAGGTAAAAAACGCTCGGAGCAGTGGTCTTGTTGTAAGAAACAGTTGGCTTTTTATTCGTATTTGCCATTGCTAGGCGAGCTTGTCTTGCGCGTAAAGCTCTCTTACGAGCTGCTAGCATTCTCTGTCTCTTCAACTTTGCACGATACCACTTCCACCAGGCCTTAGAGTATTTTCTTAATTTTTTCTTCTTCTTTTTCTTTTTTTTCTGGTGGATTTTTGAGCCAGCTTCCGAATAATCAGTGGATAGCTGAATTAACGTGCCCATCGACAGTATCAAAGCTAAACATAATGCGACTGACCTTAAGAACATATTTTTCCTCCGTTTTACCAAGCTTTCAGAGTAAGCCTAGAGAACAGTTTCTTTGGCTACTTCTTCTAGCGTAGTTATACCTTCTCTTATCTTATACAAACCTGATTCACGTAAAGTGATCATTCCCATTTCAATGGCTTTCTTTCTTATGTCCATAGCAGTAGCCCCAATGATGATCAATTCACGAAGTTCATCATTGATTTCCATGACCTCGTAAAGACCAATTCTTCCCTTGTATCCGGTATTGTTGCAAACCTTACAACCCCTTCCCCGATAGGTTTTTATCGAGCGTGCCTCTTCTTCGGAAAATCCTATATCTATTAATGCTTCTACTGGAGTATGTACTTCTTCTTTACATTCTTTGCAGATCCTTCTGATCAACCTTTGTGCTTGAATAAGATTCACAGATGTCGCCACAAGATATGGTTCAATACCCATGTTAACTAAACGAGATATGGTGGAAGGTGCATCATTAGTGTGAAGAGTAGAAAGAACTAGATGCCCGGTTAGCGCGGCTTTTATGGCGATTTCAGCTGTTTCAAAATCGCGGATTTCGCCGACGAGTATGATATTTGGGTCCTGACGCAAGAAGGCTCTAAGAGCAGTGGCAAAGTTTAATCCTATCTGCTCTTTCATTTGAACTTGGTTAATTCCAGGAAGATTATATTCTACAGGATCCTCGGCGGTCATTATATTAGTGTCAGGTCTATTCAATTCCATTAGAGCAGAATACAGAGTATTAGTTTTTCCAGAACCCGTCGGTCCTGTCACTAGAACCATACCATAGGGCTTATGTATATTGCGCTTAAAAAGTTCGAGACTCTGAGGCTCAAAACCTAGCTTAGTCATATCTAGCATGAGATTTTCTTTGTCCAAGAGCCTCAGGACTACTTTCTCGCCGAACAAGGTAGGCAAGGTAGATACACGAAAATCTAATTCTCTCGATCGATTATCAACTTTTATTCTTACCTTAATTCGCCCATCTTGAGGCAAACGCTTTTCAGATATATCTAGCTTTGACATTATTTTTATGCGGGAGATTAGAGCATCTCTTATTTGTAGGGGCGGACTCATAATCTCATATAACACACCATCAATACGGAAGCGTATTCTTAAGTTTTTTTCGTATGGTTCTATGTGAATGTCAGATGCTCCTTTTTTAAGCGCCTCTACAAAGAGCAGATTTACTAACCTTATTATTGGAGCCTCTTCACTAGCATGAATTAGCTCATTTACGTCTATCTCTTGCCCCTCATCTAATACTTCCAGCTCATTTGAGGTGATATTTTCTTCAAATCTGAATTCAGACAATGATACGGCGAGATCTTCAGTTTTTAGCTTCGTTTCGGTTGGAACCGCAAGCCCATTACCTGATGCGACTCTGGTTGGCTTAAACTCTATTTCTTTACTTAAAGTATCTGCAAGCTCTATGGACTTTGGTAATGAATAATACTTAGCGATTGCCTCTTGTATGGAGGTTTCGGAGGCTATTACTGGTTCTATATTCAAGCCAGTGTGGAATTTTACATCGTCTAAGGCGAATACATTTGTAGGATCAGCCATCGCGAGCGTGAGTGTAGCTCCCGTACGGGAAACAGGTAGAATGGTATATTTTAATGCCATCTCTCGCGGAATTAATTTAATAACATCCTCTTCTATTTGATATATTTCTAGATTAATTGATGGAACACCGTATTGTTTTGATAGTATATCTGTTATAACCTCATCCGATACGAAACCCAGTTTGACCAGGCTAGAGCCTAATCTTCCACCGTTGCGTCGCTGATACTCTATAGCTTCATGTAGTTGCTGAGGGGTGATTAGATTCTCTCGAACTAAAATTTCTCCGAGTTTTAAAGACATGTTCTCTCCTCTTAAATTTAGAAAGGGGGTATTTCTTTTTAAATGATCTGTCTATTTGAAAAGACTTTAACGATGTCAAACATCGTTGTTATACATAATAAACGTGTGTGCCGACCAATGTCAAGGAATTTTTTCGCAAAATGATGTTTTAGGAGAACAAAGAATCGGTCAAAATGAAAGAGCCATGAATCTTTCATGGCTCTTTAGCGAGAGATTTTAGCTTCTTTTTCTGGTCGTTGATCTGACCTTTTGTGGGGTTAACTTTTCTTCATTTTTCAGATAGTCGACGGCGGCTTTCACTTCTTGCTTTAGTGGATGAGTATCTGGAGCTGTGTCGGCGAATTTTTGCATTATGTCTAACCCCTCTTGCATCTGTGCTTTATTTTGATTTATGACACCCAGATTAAACAAGCATAGTCCCAGACCGGCCATTGTATCGAAATCATCTGGATATTCCTCTAAGACTTTTCTGTAAATGGGAACAGCTGCCTCTGAATTACCTGCAAGTCTAAACGCATCTGCTAATCTAATTCTTGCCTTTTTGAGCTGAGTTTTATCGGCTTCTACTAATTCGTAATCGGCCAGGGCCTTGATAGCTTCATTTACTTTCGTATCGTCACTTTTTGTTATAAATAGTAGGCTATAAGCTTCCAATCTATTAGAAAGCGCCAAATATTTTTGCCGATCATAATTTTTTTGGATCTCAGGGCTGGAAGCGGTGGCACTGCTGAGGATTTGAAATGCTTTTTCGGCAGATGCAGCGGAATTAAGCAAATCAGTCTTTACAGCCGCTAAAGCTTCAGCTCTTATAGCTTGATTCCTTTCTTTACTGATTGAATTATACTTTGCGATTGCTCTATTGTTTAGTGCAACAGCTTTATTGTTGAGCAGGACTGGGGCGGATCCGGCGTATTCTGGGTCAGCATTTATGCCTTCATCAAATTTCGCTATTGCCAAGTCATAATTTTTAGCGTTTAGAGCGTCAATTCCTTCTTGCAAAGCTTTTCGTATTATTGCATTAG
The DNA here is from genome assembly GCA_964486055.1 of uncultured Blastocatellaceae bacterium. Taxonomy (GTDB): domain Bacteria; phylum Acidobacteriota; class Blastocatellia; order Pyrinomonadales; family Pyrinomonadaceae; genus J014. The sequence goes on along the minus strand of CAZALE010000010.1, from coordinate 23,205 downwards.
TTTCTTCAATCTTCTTATTTTTAGCCTCTATTTCCTGTCTTTTTTTCTCTTCCTCAGCTAATTGCTTTTTCTGTTCCTCCGTTAAACCTGGTTGTGTCGGTGTCGGAGGCAGAGCCCTCTGCAATGATTGTCTAACTTCTTCCTCTGTAAGTCTTTTGCCGTCACCCTCAAAGACCGTTATTGTGATATCTTCCATGCCCGCTTTGACGTTAGGATAAATTTCAGGTTTTATTCCTGGCGCACTAACGACTAGAGCGAAGGTTTGCCCAAGTGGCAAGCCGGCAAAGCTGAAGTAACCTTTTTTATCTGTCTTGGCTGAAGGTAATTTACCCTTTGAGATATCAGTCCTATAGGGTTCCACTAAGGCATCAGCTACAGGCACTGTTGTGCCGTCAGCTTTTTTCAACATCACTCTTCCTCTAACTGGAAAAGTCTGGGCAAAAATCACCACACTGGCGATCGTTAAAATACAAAAACTAACTAAAATCCTTATTTTCATGGTTTTTCTCCCTTCGAAAATTTATGACGCATCAGATCCTCTTTGAGTTGTTAGAACGAAATTTTATCCCATTTTTTTAAAGGAAACAATTAGATTTTTCCATGATGAATTCTCAATGATTCTGTAGTCATGTTATTCTGAAAAGAGTTTGTGGACCGATGAAATTTACTGTTTTAGGAAGTGGTTCTAGCGGAAACGCAACCATAATCTCTGACGAAAAAACTCATGTTTTAGTGGATGCTGGTTTGAGCGCGAAGGAAATATTAAGGCGATTAACTCTCAAAGGCATAAATTATGAAAAACTTGATGCAGTTGTAATAACCCACGAGCACGCAGATCATATTGGAGGCTTGAGAGTTTTATTGCAATATATAAGTTGTCCAGTGTTTATATCTGAGCAAACGCTTGAGGCTTATCTCAGGCAGGCTAATGAGAAAGAGCGTTACAAACGCGTAGAGGCTTTAAGGGGCAGGGTTGTTAAAATATCATCGAGCAGTCATTTTCGCATCGGTACAATAGATTTCAATCCTTTTTCTGTACCGCATGATGCAGTGGACAACTTCGGTCTTACAGCAGAGGCACGTGGTGTCAAAATTGCATGTTTAATGGACTTTGGGTATATAACTACGCTAATAAAGGATCGCTTAAGAAGCTGCGATGGAATCATCATTGAATCAAATCATAATCGCGATATGTTGATGGCATGCCCATTCTACAGTTGGGAGCTAAAACAGAGAATTGCATCAAGAACTGGACATCTATCAAATGAGGATTTGAGCCAATGGCTGTTGAATGATTTTGACGGCTGCGCCAGGGAAATAGTGTTAGCACACCTTTCGCAGAAGACCAATGAACCTAACTTAGCTTTACTGACTGCTCAAAACGCTCTTGCTAGTAGATCTCCTCTTTTCAGATGCGATACAAGGGTGACAGTTTCACATCCGAAAGAGCCAACAGAATGGATCATCTTCTAAATCTAATGTCTCTCGGCTCAACTCCGATAGCAAATAGTTTGATTAATAACAATCCTGCGAAGAAACCGCCGATATGGGCGGCATACGCTACTCCGCCAGCTCCTTTAGGTGTAAGAAGTCCAGATATTATCTGGAAAGCAATCCATAAACCTAAAGCCACATAGGCGGGAACGGTCTGTACCATGAATCTCATCACTATCACTTGAACACGATTGGTTGGAAAAAGAAGCATATAGGCTCCTAAAACTCCAGAGATTGCGCCCGATGCGCCAAGCATAGGTATTACAGAATTCGGATCAGTAACGATCTGCGCGACGGCAGCGAGAAAACCACAGGCCAGATAAAACAGAAGATATCTCAGGTGACCAATACGATTTTCAATGTTATCACCAAATATCCATAAAAACAGCATATTTCCAAATAAATGCATAAAATTACCATGCATGAACATGGAAGTAAGGAAATTGAAATAGATCGGTAATGGACTTGTATAGTGATGTATCTCAGCTATCGTTCTACCTTGGGATTTGATCGCTACGATACCTTGTATATCAGTAGCAGTAATGATTTCACGTGGCACAAGGGAAAATGCATAATTAAAAGCTTCATTCGTTCCGAATCTTTGTATGAACACAAAAACAATAACATTCAGGGTGATGAATAGGTAATTTACGTAAGGTGTAATTACTATATCAGAGTCATCATCAGCTATTGGAAACATAATACTATCCTTATCTGTTTAATTTTACAGAGCCTCAATCTCACTAGTTTTTAAGAGCTCAAAACCTTCACTACGAGCAACATAAGTTGCCGCTGTAATGTCGCCTATGACGTTCAAAGTAGTTCTGCACATGTCCAATATACGATCAACTCCTAAAATGATCGCAATTAGAGCTGGATCTACGTCTATCATGACCAATATTGCCACGATGAACGGTATTGAACCTGACGGAACTCCTGCGGTTCCTATTCCGCCTAAGATCGCCAAATAAACTACCATTAATTGCTGGGCAAGGGTGAGTTCTACTCCCGCCAATTGAGCGAGAAATAGCACGGTGACGCCCTCGTATAGAGCCGTACCATTCTGATTTGCTGTCGCACCTACTGTTAAAACGAAGCTATTTATTTCTTTTGGCACACCTAGGTTTTCATGAGAGATGCGCAGCGCTGTGGGTAATGTGGCATTTGAAGATGAAGTAGAAAAAGCAGTGATGATGACCGTGCGCAGACGCTTGAAAAACTCGATCGGATTGATTTTTGACAGTAAGGCAACAGATAGAGAATAAACACCAAAAAAGTGTAAGCTCAGACCGAGCAGCACTGTAAAAACGAACCAGGCTAATGATTGTAATAGCTCAAAGCCAAATTGTGCAATGTTATTGAAGATCAGACATGCGACGGCTATCGGAGCAAACTTCATTATCAAATCTACTATTTTCGATGTAATTGAAAACACCGAGTCCATCAGGCTTACAAAAGGTGCAGTAGTAGTCGAAGAAAGTAATGTGATGGCTATTCCTACTATCAATGCATAAAACATTACATGCAGCATTTGAGGATTGCTCGAGGAGATCGAATTAAAAATATTGCTTGGAACAATTGTTTTCACCACTGACATCAAGGCTGAATCTTGCTTTTCCGCCTCTTTAGTTTTTATAGTTGTTTCTACGGTCTCCTTTGCCTTTGTAGAGAATTTCTCTTTTAGCTGAATTGCTGTTTCATTGCTTAGTTTTTTGCCAGGTTGGATCAGATTAGCTAGTGATAATCCAATGCCAACAGAAATAGCCGATAATACCAAAGTATAGACAAAAGATTTTATTCCGATCCTTCCAAGCTTACGTATATCTCCGATACCCGCTACGCCAACTACGAGGGAAGAAAAAACGAGCGGTACGACTATCATTAGGAGCATGTTTAAGAAAAGCTGGCCTATAGGACGAGTTATATTCTCTATCGCCCACAAAACTTTCGGGTCATTGCCTCCAAAAGTTCGATTAACGAGCAAGCCGGTTAGAACTCCGATAAATAGGCCTATCAAGATTCTTGTGTGGAGCGGGATCCCTTTTGGTTTATCCGGGGTTTTATCGTCCAAGTCTGTTGTTAGGTTTCTTTCGTAATCATCAGCTGGTAAATTTTGCATAAAACTCCTATTCAGTAAATTAATCTTGCTTTATATTCGAGCAGAACCGATGTATAGCTACTGCAACAAGTTTAGATGTTCTATTATCGATATCAAAAATTGGATTTACTTCTGTGAACTCTATGATACGTGTATTTGCAAGGCTCGCTGCAAATTTGACGAGGTTAATTAGCTCACCTGCACGCAGCCCCGTCGGATTTGGAGCCGAGACACCTGGCGCATCCGACATCCTGACAGCATCGAGATCAAAACCGAAAAATACACTGAGTGAGTCGCTTTGTTGTATGAATCTACTGCGTAGCCTCTCTCTTAACTCATAATCCGTAGTTTCATGAGATTTAAGCTGTTCGAGGCTTACGAGGTTTACACCCAATTCTTGAAGGTATCGGTAATATATCGGAGAAGCTAGCTGACTTTGATAACCAACTTCATAGAAATGAGATGGTCTTAATAACTTCTCCTCGAGTAATTGACGATATGGAGTGCCACTATTTCTTGGAACATCTGCACGCACGTCGAAATGAGCATCTACATTTACTGCGATCCAGTGATCACTGCCGAAAACCTCTGCGATAGCTGCGCCGTCTGGGTACGAAATATCATTTCCCCCGCCTAGGACGATCAATTTCTTGCCATCGCGTAGAAAACTTGCTACTAACTGCTTATGTCTTTCGTGAATGTCTTCCAAACTACCATCACATCGGATATTTCCTGCATCGAAAATCTTCACCCTTATGCCAAAGGGAGTAAACTTATAAAATTCGCGCCTTATTTCATCTGGCGCTAGCTTTGCTCCTACTCTGCCCTGATTTCTCTTAACTCCCTCATCTTGTGGGCAACCTAATATCACAATATCTGCTTGCTCATATCTTACCGTCGGTATTAACTCTCCAAGCCTTATGTCATTTGGATCATTGCGGCGATAAAAAAGATTGTTGTTTACAGGCTCAAGAAGATTTAGCAATTCAGCATTCATTTCTTAAAAACACTCCTGCTGTTCCCCTTGTAAGTTCTTAGGATTGACCATTTGCAGAATGATAGCAAAAGTTCGTAGCTTTATTAAATATACATCCTCCATACTTTTTTCGCCAATAGTAATTTGCATAGCTCAGCATTCGATGCCCGATCGTTAGCTTTAATTGCAACAGCAACTAAAAAATGATATTTTGAAATTTGAAATAAGAAAAACCTCGAGTTGCATTATTATTGAATCAAAATTTGAAAAATAAATATCTAACAGTTCATTAAGCTGCTACTGTTGCCGGAATTTATTAAAACAAGCGTCGTATTTTAATGCGATTTCTTTAATCTGAAGAGTCGGTTTGAAGATTTGGAAATTTCTAATTGAAGGATTGAAGTTTAGAGTGAAAAGATTCTTGCGTCGTATAAAGTTTCTACCAAACTTTCAGCGAATTTATAGTCTTGAGATTTCAAAAAATTTCTCATTAATGTCTCCGCAGAAAAAATATCCCTGCTGAGGATATTCTAGCTTCAATCCTCATCTATCCCGGCTCTTCTCAAAAATAAACTTTAAAGTTGGGGAAAGAAAATATGTCTAAAGAGATGATAATAAGCGTCAACGGACGTGAGAAGAAAATAGCCATCATTGAGGATGGCGAGGTCGTCGAGTTTTATATAGAACGCGGAACTGAAAATACTGGCTTAGTTGGAAGCATATACAAAGGTCGTGTCAGTCGCGTTCTTCCGGGGATGCAATCAGCTTTTGTTGAAATTGGATTAGAAAGAAATGCCTTTCTTTATGTTTCTGATTTCTTTGATGAAGAGGAAGAACTAGAGCGCATAATGCTTGAAAAATCAAAGAAAACGTCTGCAGAGGACGCAGAAAGAGAAGCAGCTGAAGAGTTACACAAAGTTAAGCTGGAGCGAGAGCAGCATATAGAAGAGATTCAAGAACTTGTGGAGCCAATTTTCGAGAGGGACTCAGATGAGGTTGAAGAGAAGAAATCTAAAAAACGCAAGAGGAAATCTGAGGAACAGAGGGTGGAGGGAATCAATGCCTCTGCCGAGCTACAAGATGCTATAGCAGAGCCACTCAAATTCGAGCGCGTAATTGACGAAGAGGAAGAAGATGAAATGGCGGGTGAGATGTTCAAAGATGCATATATCCAGGAGGCAATAACCGATGAGGCAAGAAGCATAGAGTTTGACATGGACAGCACAGCCATAGCTGAGGTTGGCTCCATCTTAGAAGAGTCTAAGCCTGACGAAATCACGCTTGAGAGAATAGCCGATGAGGATGAGGTTGTAATCAAGCCAGAGGAAAAAGAAAAGTCTGAAAAACCCAAGAAATCTAGGAAAAAGTCTGAAAGCACGCAAACCACAACCGAAAGTAAGCGCAAAAAGCAAAAGAATGAGGGTTCAGCCGAACGATCAGAGACGAAAAAAAGAAAAGGATCGAAGAAGAAAAAGTTAGATGATGCAGAGGTTGAATTTAAGGAAAGTGTAGCAGAGATGAGTCTAAGGCGCGGTGGTAGGCGACGAGGTGGCAATCGCGGTAGAATGCGCCAACAGAATCGTCGTCCAATAAATCACTCAGAAATCGAAGAAAAAGAAGAAAAAGAACCTCAAGCGAGTAGCGAATTTGTGGAAGCCAATGGAAGCCTAAAAGCTAAGCATGAGCAACCCACTATAACTGATCTGCTTCGCGAGGGACAAGAAATATTGGTCCAGATAGCAAAAGAGCCAATAGCTAGAAAAGGAGCTAGAATTACTTCACACATCGCTCTTCCCGGTAGATATTTAGTTTATATGCCAACCATAGAACATATCGGTGTTTCCAGGAAAATAGAATCAAGCGCCGAGAGAGCGAGGCTTCGTAACATAATTGCAAAGATAATGAAAGAGGAAGACGTGCCATCTGGTGGATTCATAATAAGAACAGCTGGAATAGGAGCATCTGAAGAGAAACTAAGGGAAGATGCGCGATATCTTATAAGAACGTGGCGTGACATCAAAAGACAGGCGGAAAAAGTAAAGGCTCCGGCGCTCGTTCATCAGGATCTAGACATGGTTCAGAGAATTCTCAGAGACTATTTATCTGAGGAGTTCACTGCAATTAGAGTTGATAATGAGGAAGAGTACTTACGAATCGTTGAGTTTGTCAACCGTATAAACCCAAAGTTAGTCGATAGAGTCAAACTGTACACAAGAGATGAGCCAATTTTCGAGGCTTATGGTGTTGAAAGTGAGATTGAAAAAGCCTTGAAGCCGAGGGTTTGGCTCAAATCTGGCGGATATCTCGTTATAAATCAAACCGAGGCCCTCGTCGCTATAGATGTTAACACTGGAAAATTCATCGGTAAAGGCAATGTAAGGTTAGAAGATACGATTTTTAGGACTAACCTGGAAGCTGTAGAGGAAATAGCTCGACAGATTAGGCTGCGTGATTTAGGCGGGATAATTATTCTAGACCTTATCGACATGGAAGATCGCCGAAATCGCCAGAAAGTTCTGCAAGCATTACAAGAGCATCTTTCGCGTGACAAGTCTCCCACGAAGATCGTTTCATTTAATGATTTAGGGTTGGTGATAATGACCAGGAAACGAGTCAAGCAATCGCTCGAAAGAACGCTATGCTCGCCTTGCCCTTATTGCCACGGCTCAGGATGGATAAAATCAGCTCAAACCGTATGCTATAACATTTTGGAAGAAGCTAGACGACTGGCAAAACATCTCGATGATGTAAAGCAGGTAACCCTTCGAGTCCATCCAGAGGTCGCCAAGGCCCTCCGCGGTGAAGAGAGAGAGGTACTAAATGAAATTGAAGACTACTTAGGTCCCGTGGACCTAGTCTCAGATGCCTCCATTCATCAGGAGCAATTCGATTTCGCCTTCGTCTAAATTAAAATGGCTCAAAGAGTAGCTCTTTGAGCCATTTTAATGTTGATCTTCCGTAGCTAAGCACCGTTACAAGCTGGCATTCGTTTCGTGTTTTAACCTTTGAGCCACTCTATGTTCATCTTCCTTCGGTAAATCTGGAGGAAATTAAGTGTTGCTTAAGAGGCATCGCATGACAAAACGCGTATTCAAGATTTCGATTGCTCTCGACTCGAGGCATTATCTAGCAAATCTTTTAACTTAGAGATTAGCAAGGTTTTCATGCCTTCATTCTTTAATATGAATGCATCGAAGAGACTTTGGTCCATGTCGTTTTGAGCTTTTTCGAGCCCACTCAAAATAATACAAGGTATTTTCAGATTATTTGCGCGAACTATACGACATAAATCAAATCCGGAGAGATTAGGCATTATTGCATCAGCTACTAGGCAATCAATTTTTTCCTTCGTGAGGATTTGCATTGCCTCTATTGCATCTTGTGCAGAAATTACTTCATATCCGGCCTTTTTCAAGATTACCTCTATCAATTTTCTCATCGAGAAATCATCCTCGACTAACAATATTTTCTTTGCATCACGTGTCATAGATTAAGGCATTAAAATTACCGAGTTTTCTGACTACCGAATCTCAAGCGCCTAGTCTGAGAATAAATTTTAGCTAAAGAATTTTCCGAGATAATACGGCAACATTCTTCTCCACCAGACCCAGTCATGATTTACATCGTGACCCCAAAGGTCTAAGATATGGGGAATTCCTTTCATGTGTAACAGCGCCGAGAACTCTATGCTCCTCTCGGGAGCCTCATAGGCACCCTGTCCGGTAACTAGAACAATAGAGTCAGCTTTTCTGAGTAATGGAAGATAGTAATCGTCATCCAGGTTTTTCAAATACATCATTGGATTGTTGAAATACACATTATCATCGAAATAATTTTCGAGATAGTGATATATGTCGTAGCTGCCACTCATTGCGATGGTGCCTCTGAATAGATCTGGATGTTTAAAATAGGTATTAGCAGCGAGGAAGGCTCCTAAGCTGGCTCCTGTAGTGAGAGGTTTTACTTCTGCTCCGCATTCACTTCTTATCAAGGGTAGGACTTCTTCAACCACGTAACGATCATATCGGGACAGCATCTCAGCTTTCCATGAAGGATGCGCCTCTCTATTTAACAAGCTGTAACGATTGACTGAATTTATCGAATATGCACGCAAAAGCCCCTTATTAATGAAGTCGCTGATAGCATGTATCAAATAGAATCTCTCGTATTCTAGATAATCAGCCGCCGCAGTAGGAAACATCAAAAGTGGGTATCCAGAATGCCCATATGAAACTATCGGCATTTCCATGCCTAAATTGTGGCTAAACCATGAATTAACTTCTCTTCTCATCCGATAATCTCCTTTTTATCAACTTCAATTACATCTTCAAACTTAAAAACCGCAGTGAATTTTCTGATAATTTTATCTTCAACCTCGGATAAGTCAATCTCTCTGCCTAAGATTTTTTCCATGGAAGTAACTGGTTCACCCTCGCAGGCTATTATCCAGTTGAAATAGCTAAGATCAGTGTTGACATTGAGTGCAAAGCCGTGCGTTGTCACCCATCGTTTTATGTGTACTCCTATTGCTGCAATCTTACCATCATTTGTATGCACGCCAGTTAGACCCTCTATCCTAAAAGCTTCTATTTCATAATCCGAAAGCATTTTTATTAGAACCTCCTCTAGCGATCGCACATAATGATGAACATCCTGCTTAAATGTAGTTAAGTTTATTACAGGATAGCCAACTATCTGTCCTATGCCGTGATAGGTTATTTTCCCGCCTCTGTCGGTTTCGAAAACCTTTGCCCCTATGGATTGCAGAATTTCAGGCGTCGCTAGTATGCCATTCTGGTTTGATCTTCTTCCAACAGTATAGGTATGAGGATGTTCAAGAAGAAACAATGTATCAACTTCTTTTCCATCAATTATGGCTTGCTCAGTGCGTTTTTGTATTAAAAAAGCTTCGTCGTATTCAATTCTGCCGAGACGTACTACCCGAAGTATCCTTTTATTCATTTTTTTGTGATACAATTCTAACTCTAACTCGGAAATGAACAAAATGACAATTAATCTGAAAATACTAGTTTGCATACTACTGATGGGGCTTTTACCATTAGCAGCATTCGCTCAAAAGAGAAAATCTCAACGTAGCACGCAAAGAAACAATAACGCAGAGGCTAAAGTTGAAATATCTGCTGGAGCTGAGAAGGTATCAATTCAGATAATAAACCTGGCCAGATTCATTTATGTTTTGGGCGGAGTTGCAGAGGGAATCGAAGAGATTGACGAACAGGCAAAAAAAGGTAAAATCGATAGCTCACTGGTCGAGAAAAATCAGGAATTTAAACGAAAGACCATTCAGAGCATAAGAGATCTGCGTGCAGGACTTGCAGCTTTAGAGGTGGAGTTTCGAACCAAGCAATCGTTGAAGCCTTATTTAGAAAAAATTTCTGGTATAACGGATGAATCGGCAATGGCAGAAGATCAAGCCGCTGCTGGCAAGTTTGTAGAGGCGGGTAGAACACTCTTGCTTATAATAGAAAAACTCTCTTCTACTCTTGCGGCTATGTCATCTCGCTAATAAAGAGGTCCGCAGGTGTATCGTTTGGCTTACAAAAAATATTGACAAGATAGCCCTCCATAAGCAAAATATTTGTTTCAAAATAATGCAAACTGAGCAGAGCATAGGATGATAGAATAAATTTAGGAGTGAAAATGATAGGCGGTCTAGTTATTCACGTATCGGTCGGCAATGAGAAGAAAACTGAATTCTTCTCTGAAGAGATAATCCGGATCGGTACGGATGACCGTTATGAACTTCAGATTCAGACGCCAAAAGTTAGGAAAACAGGTCTATGGCTCGAGATCAGAAAACAAAAAGATGTTTATAAAATAACCCATTTTGATGAATCTCTCAATTTTAGAATAAATGATCAACCAATCAAAAATGCTACGGTAATTAACAGTGGAGATGTAATTTCAATAAATGGCACCGACGTAAGCTTTTCGTGTTTCACTATTCAAGGTGGCTCTACTCTCATACGTGTCAATCGCGCTCTGTCTCCAATCATTGAAGATATAGCTCTCGAGTCTTCAGCAGCACCACGAAGAGACGAGGCAAAGATTTTTCTTAGAGAGCTGACTAAAGAATTACTGAGAGAAACAAGTCTTACTACGAAGCTTATTTTACTTCTCATAATTGTCGGCTTTGTAACCGGCTTACTTTACTTGGGATTTTCCTTCAATAATGAACTTCGTCGTTCTAGAGAGCAAATTGCAAAACAGGAAGAATTAATTCAGAGACTAGAAAAACAAATTACCCAGACAAATGAACAACTAGGCAGTTTAGACAAAGCCAGCAGAGACATAATCAGAACGGTCTCATTGGCTCCGAATTTGAGAGTGCAATATGGCGACGGAGTTTGCCTGATAGTAGGCACCTATAGTTTGATCAGCCGAGAAAATGGGAAAATACTTCGGTATCCAGATCCAACCCTTTATCAGCCTGATCCGTATGAACCTCTTGAGGGAGAAGTTAAACCGCCGTCACAGTTGACACTAACTACCGAAGGTAACGGAGCACCAATCGAGTACGACTTTATAGGTACAGGATTCCATGTTGGAGGTGGTTATATATTGACCAATAAGCATGTAGTTCAACCTTGGGATGAAGACGAGTTAGTAAAACAAATAATAAAACAAGCCGATGCTAAGGCAAAGATTAAGCGGTTAGTAGTCTATTTTCCAAGAATTTCTAATCCAATCCCATTAAAGGTTCAATTAATAGGAAACCGAGAGGACATAGCGGTCGGAATGATTGATCCCTCATTAGCAGTCAATATTCCAGCCCTGCCGTTGGAAATCGATAACTCTAGTGATTCGATAGCCATCGGAAGAACCGTCGTTTCGATTGGATATCCGAATGGCCCTGATAGATTACTAGCCATGCTAGACGATGAAGAAGCCAGAGCCATAAGCGCCAAATTCGGAAATTCCAGGCAAAACCTTCTGAATTACCTTGCTCAGAATGGAAAAATCCAACCACTAACTACACCTGGCGCAATAACTGATTTAGATTCACGAAAAATAGTTCACGACGCAAAAACTGCAGAAGGTGGTTCTGGCGCTCCACTCTTCGGCCAATCAGGCAAAGTGATTGCCATAAACTTTGGAGTATTTACAGAAAATACTGCCTCTAACATGGCAGTTAGAATAAAATTTGCCGTCGAATTGCTCAAAAGAGCTGGATGGAAACCTCCTGAAGAGGCACAAGGCGAACAAAATAACCAAACTCTTACTATTCAAACCAAATGATTACAGAATTTTTAGACATATCTTCTGACGTTAAAGAGGCATTAAAGGAAAAATTACCAGTAGTCGCACTCGAATCAACAGTTATTTCTCACGGACTCGAGTATCCATTTAATCTTGAAGCTGCTGAAAAAATTGAAGCAGCTGTACGTGAATCAGGAGCGCTACCTGCATTCATTGCCATATTAAATGGGCAAATTAAAATTGGATGTAATCAAACCGATTTGCAGTTTTTAGCAAGTAGTAAGCAGATTAGAAAAGTTTCTGTAAGAGATTTACCAATTGTAATTTCACAAAAATCTAACGGGGCTACAACAGTCGCCACTACATCGCTCATAGCTCATAAGGTCGGAATAGAGATATTCTCTACTGGCGGAATCGGCGGAGTACATCGGAATAGCCTTTTTGACATATCTGCGGACTTGCCGGTATTATCAAAAACTCCTATTACAGTGGTCTGCTCCGGCGCTAAATCAATTTTAGACTTGCGCGCAACTCGGGAATGCTTGGAAACAAATGGAGTAACTGTAGTAGGCTACACCTGTGAAGAATTTCCTGCATTCTATACAAGAAAAAGCGGTTTATTGGTCGACCATAGAGCTGATTCAATAGAAGAAATCGCTGAATTGATAAAAACAAGAGATTCGTTAGGTCTAAGCTCTGCCGTTTTGGTGACTGTTCCCATTCCTGAGGAATTCGAACTTGAGGATGCAAAACTAGAAGAACTAACGCAACGCGCTTTTAATTTTGCAGAGAGCAACGGAATCGACGGAAAAGAAGTTACTCCATTTCTTTTGAAGAAACTCTCAGAATTAACTGAAGGAAAATCCGTAAGAGCTAACCTTGCTCTTTTAGAGAATAACGCCAGAATCGCCGGGGAGATAGCTGTTATGTTATCTAAAATTTCTAAATAGCAATATAGCTAAAAATGTTGAAAAAGCGGGCAACTCGCCCGCTTTTAGCCTAAGTTGTTGTATAGATGTATAGATATGAAAATCGAGTTATAACTTACCCTATCTGCAAATCGATCCTACACATGTACAGCCGGGAGCGCAACTCTTAGGACTAGTGGGTGAACATACGTTCCCGCAAGTTGAAGTAGCTAAGGCCGTGTTCGGTACCGATAATGACGCTACTATTGGTAAGGCAACCATTGCCGCCACACCAATCTTCTTCAAAACCTCACGCCTACTAATACCATGTGACGCGATCTTCCCCTCTAAAAGATTCTCGCGATTTAGTTGATCCAATGCTAGCCAGATGAAATCTTCATTTATTTTTGTATTAAACTTTTTCTCAACGAGTGCTTTCAAATCAGAGATTGAATTGTTTCCGTCACAATGTTGCCATATATAGGCCGCAGTCTCTGTCAAGTGATGAGCCTTATTGGTTTTTAAGTCATAAACTAAAAGCTCATTCTCAATTTTCTGAATAACCAACTCTTGTCGTCTAGATACGGGTTTTATGTTCATATTAACCACTCTCCCAAAAATAATTCGTTAGAAAATTCTAAGGTTTTATGTCATTTAAGTCAAGCTTTTTCACCGAAAATTCAAGATTTTTGTAGAAAAATCCTTAAAATCCTCGGCAACTACATAGACTACAATTATCGCATGTTTTTGCCGTCGGTTCGAAAGGACAAATTTCTTCTCCTTCAGTATTGATTTGCGCAAGTGGTTGCAAAGAATGGAATTTTTCCTGGCTGGGGTGCAAAGTAAGCATATTGCATGATTTAGAGGTAAATTTCAGCTCAGTATCATTTTGACCATCATCTATTTTGTTTCTTTTGCCAAAGAAAATGCCTTCGTTTTGAAGCAGTCGCAAAATTTCCTCAACTAGAATTTTTACTTGTTCTTTGTTATTCATGTATCTCAGGTGATAACAAATCCACGTAGTCAACTATGCCAACAATTGCAGAATCTATTGCAGCTCCAGCCTTACCCGTGGCTGCAGTTGAAGCACTCCATCCTTCTTGAGTAATTATCACGATGTCTCCCTCTCCAGCATTTACAGAGTCCACAGCTATACAAGTATAATCCATATCCTCGCCATTTGGAGTGATTTGTCGGCAAAGCATTATCCTTGTGCCTTCGTATCGCTGATTCTTTTGAGTTGATACTATATTACCGATGACTCTGGCTAAAATCATCTTCTTTTAAAGACATGCAGTTCTGAATCAATTATGCCCACGATGGTACAGTCAGTGGGAATATCCTCACGTTTAAAAGGAAAAGCCGCTTCTTTTCCTCTGCACCAAAAAACTAACTCACCGGCGCCAGCTCCTACTGAATCTAGCGCAATTAATGGTTTTCCTATCGGTTTGAGTTCGGATGATAGCGGTTGGATTATGAGGAACTTCCGACCAGTGAGCGATTCATTTTTAACTGTGGACACTACATTCCCTATAACCCGCGCTAATTGCATATCATTCATCCGGCTTTATAAAGTCTATTCTATCAACCACACCAATTATGGCTGAGTCGACGGGGCAATCTTTATTACCCTCAGCCATTCTGGCTGATGAGCCACCTACTACAATCACCTTTTCGTGGAAGCCAGCTCCTACCGTATCAACTGCTACCAAATAACCACTCTGATCGCTACCATCCAAGTTTATTGGCTTTACTATGAGCAGCTTTTTCCCCTGAAGTCGTGGATCTTTTTGAGTTGATACAACAGTGCCTAAAATTCTCGCGATGATCATTCGCTTCGAGTACCATCCAGATTTAAGAGTAAAACAAAGCTAGCTATCCATAAAACCATTGTTTTCTAGGTTTTTTATTTGACTGGTAGCGTTTCATCCACGCTAGAATGCGGTCGAGGAATTACATGTACTGCTACTAATTCTCCGACACGACGAGCAGCAGCTGCTCCTGCATCGGTTGCTGCCTTGACCGCTGCCACATCACCTCGGACTATCGCCGTAACATAACCGGCTCCGATCTTTTCATAACCGACGAGACGAACATTGGCTGCTTTTACCATTGCATCTGCAGCCTCGATCGTGGCTACTAGCCCTCTGGTCTCTACCATTCCAAGTGCTTCTTGCATTTTTCACGTCCCTCGAAAATTCTCGAAAATTAGAATAGAGAAGAAATAGTTTAGCTCAAATTAGCTACTTGTGACAAAAGCTCTATTAATTCATCTCTAGTAAATGAAAATTTTGTTCCGTTCTCAGTGGCAGGACATGTCGCAAATGTATCGTGTAAGTAACCACATGCTTGACATCTAGCTTTTTCTGTCAGATATCCTGCCCGTTCTCTAATATGTATTAATTTCTGAATCGCTTCTTTTGGTAAATCCTGTGCCCCTCCTAAAATCTTGGCTAAAATACTGATTTTTGCTGTATGTTCCAATGTTTCGAGCCTGTCAAAAGCTTGCCATAGATCTTTACCGTAAGCTACTGCTCCATGGTTTTGCATTAACAGAGCATTGTGGTGATCAATAAAAGGCTCCATGGCTGCAGTTAGCTCTTCAGTTGATGGTGTCCCATAACTTGCGAGGGGCACGCACCCAAGAGTCAGTATAACCTCAGACAAAATGGGCTTATCTATCGCAAATCCTGCTACTGCAAAAGCAGTTCCAAAGGGTGGATGCGCATGACAGACTGCCCGAACATCAGATCGTTTTCTGTAAATTAGAAGGTGCATGGCAAGCTCAGAGGATGGTTTTTTATCAGTTATAGGGTTTCCTTGCATATCCGTTAGAGCTAGCATTTCAGGCTTCATTCTGCCCTTACATACCATCGTAGGAGTAGCCAAAACTAAGTTTTCGTCCAAACGTATACTTAGATTGCCATCGGAGGCAACTACATATCCCCGCTCATAAAGCAATCGACCCACCTCGACAATTAGTTCCCGAGCCTCAGATTCCTGCATAGAACTCCGATGAAAAGAGATTACCACAAAATATCCATGATTTACAGATGCTTATGCGTTCTTACCATTCATCGGTTGAGATAAGAAGTATGAGAGACTCTCGAGTGATGTAGTTAAATCAACAGTTTTCACTTTTACTGAATTATCTGCAACCAAAGACACAGGAGCAAAATTAAGAACTGCTTTTATGCCTGCTTTTACTATCTCATCTAAAACAGCTTGAGCTGCATCGGCAGGCACGGCTATAACCGCTATTTCAATTTGTTTTTGACTTGCTATCTTATGAAAATCAGCAAAGTCATAAACCATAACATTCCCTACACGCTGCCCTATCTTAGATCTGTCATTATCGAATAGTGCAACCACAGAAAAACTCGATTTTTTAAATCCATGATAATCAGCCAGCGCCGTGCCCAATCTTCCAGCACCGACTATGCATATTCTATGTTCTCTATCTAACCCTAAAATCTTCCTAAGATGCTCTCGCAGGTTGTCAACATAATAACCAACACCACGAATACCAAACTCGCCAAAATAAGCTAAGTCCTTTCGTATTTGTGCCGAATTTAAATTATATCTCTTGGCTAACTCTTCAGAAGAAACAACCTTAACTCCAGCTGCAGAAAGCTCATTCAAGCAGCGAAGATATACGCTTAAACGATTTGCTGTTAATTCTGATATTTTCTCAACCTTCATTTTCACTCAGATTATACCTATATTCTTTTTCAAGTGAAAACTTTCTCTAAGGTGATGATGAATAAATGCTTTCAAAGCGTTGTCCTATGCCTAACTATCCAATAAAATTGATTTAAAATGATTGCTTACATTAGTGGTAAGGTTTTAGAAAAAAACACTTCCTCTATAATCGTAGAGGTGGGCGGGATAGGTTATGAGATAATAGTTCCTCTTACGACATTTTATGAAATTGGTGAGGTCGGCTCATCAATATCGTTGAGGGTTTACACGCATGTTAGAGAAGATGCAATGCAGTTATACGGTTTTTTGACTGAAAAAGATAGGAAGTTATTTTTGAAATTAATATCGGTACAAGGAATAAGCACAAAAAGCGCTATCTCGATACTGTCTAAAATGAATGCAGATGAGTTCGTTCATGCTATATTGAGCAAAGACACGAACAGATTGATGACCATTCCTGGTGTTGGTAGAAAATTGGCTGAGAGGTTAGTGGTTGAGTTAAAAGATAAATTCCAAGATTTCGAGCTTACAGCTGATAGTAAAGTTAAGCAGGATGCTTTGGGCAGTGAGTATCATGACGCTATAAATGCCCTGATAAACTTAGGCTATCAACGCAATGTTGCCGAAAATGCAATAAAAGTAGCAATCGAAGAGGGTACAGAGATCGATGTAAGAAAATTATTGAAGCGGAGTTTGCAAATTCTTTCTAAAGTATGACGAATATGAAAAACACTAAAAATCCAAATTTGATCGAAGATGATGAGAGATTTGAGCTCTCTTTGCGTCCTGCCTTCCTCGATGAATATATAGGACAAAATAAATTAAAGGAAAACCTTAAAATTTTCATAAAAGCAGCTCTTCGGCGACGCGAGGCACTCGATCATATTTTATTATTTGGACCTCCTGGTACTGGTAAAACTACCTTGGCTCACGTATGTGCCAATGAGATGGGATCTCAGATAAAAGCCACAGCAGCACCAGTCATTGAAAAAGCAGGCGATCTGGCTGCTTTATTGACCAATTTGAGCGAAGGTGATGTTTTGTTCATAGATGAGATTCACCGTCTGGCACCGGCTATCGAGGAGATTCTCTATCCAGCCATGGAAGATTATCAATTAGACATAATGATAGGTCAGGGAGCAGCTGCCAGATCAATAAAATTGGATTTACCAAAGTTTACTCTAATAGGTGCCACGACACGTCCTGGTCTCATCACTGCTCCTCTTAGAGGAAGATTTGGTATTCAGTTTCATTTGGATTTCTATACAATCGAGGATTTAGAGACAATCATAATGCGAAGCGCAAAGATATTGAATATAAATGTAACAAGAGAGGGAGCTTGGGAGATAGCACGTCGTTCCCGTGGAACCCCGCGTATCGCTAATAGACTACTGAGGAGAGTACGTGACTATGCTGAAGTAGAGTATTCGGGCGAAATAAATAAACGAGTCGCAGAGGATGCTCTAAACCGAATGGAAGTAGATATCTATGGATTAGATGAAGTAGATAGAAAAATGCTTTTAACTATCATAGAGAAATTTGATGGAGGTCCCGTTGGTTTAGCAACAATAGCCGCCTCAATTCAAGAAGAGAAAGATTCAATAGAAGAAATAATTGAGCCTTATTTAATTCAGATCGGGTTTTTGCATAGAACCTCACGAGGACGTGTTGCTACTCGCTTAGCTTACCAACATTTCGGTCTGCAGTATCCTTCAAAATCAGATCAATCACTTCCAACTCTCTTTGATATTGAGAAATGAAATAGACACACAAAAATCCTACAAGAATCTTTCAATCGTTGAATATCAAAAACTTTCCACTATTGTTGTCCCTTTTATAGGACTATTGCTTATCAGGATCCACTCCAAAAAGGAGCATCTGCTTCGCTAATCCTGTGTAAGCAATTGATAATGGTTGGATGGGGAAGCGGTCTGGCTTGGGGGATGCCAGACCGCTAGTCATCAAAACTACCTCAAAGAAACAGTGTCAACCCTGAAGGTAGTAGGTAGTGAACTGTCCGTGGTAGCTCTGAATTGTATCCTGACCGTCCGACCCTTATATGCAGAAACATTAAGTGTCTTCTGACTATAAACACCTGCTGTTCCCTTGTCTAAGTTGCTGTAAGTAGCCAACGTAGACAAAAGATTTCCTGCCGTGTCCCTAACCTCCACATACAACTTGTCATATGCAGTCGTAGTGGTCGTCTCCTGACTCGTCACATTTAACCAAAAACTCAATGTCCCACTTGCACTGCTAGGTATACTTACCTGTTGATATACCTGACCACTTACACTATTGTTCACTCCAAAGTATATGTACCCAGTCCCACTCTGCGGATAACTTCCATTCGACGTATAAAATGCCCCAGAACCAGAACTAACCCATGGAGAAAGACTGCCCTCGAATCCTCCATTGCTGATTAATTCACTACCTCCAGGCGTAGGTGTAGGAGTAGGACTCGGACTACCTCCAGGACATGATCCTACACCAACAGCACACCAAGCAGTCGCGACAGTGTTGTATTCAGCACTAGAACTACCATATAAATCCGCCGCAGCATTCAATGTCGCCGTCCTCGCACCAGAAAAATTCGTACCTGATGTCATGTAATACGTCAACGCACGGTACCAAATCTTCGCCGCCTTGCTAGTCCCTATACCACTTACCGTAACTCCACTACGATGGTGTGTACCACCAACAGCCACCAAATAAAATGCCTTGTTACCTATACCCGAGTTAACGTGAACGCCGCCATTATCAGCAGTACCAGTGTACCTCTCCGCATAATGATCAGGATCATCGTCCGCCGTAAAACCACTGTTAGGCGCCTTGTGCGGATCGTCCATGTACCTTAATGCATCTCCAGCCGTCCCAGGTGTATATGCCTGCTCTCCTATCTTCCATGTATCCGCAGTAGCCGATCCCCCACGCGCATACAACTCAACCATAGCACCAAATACATCTGACATCGACTCATTCAACGCACCTGACTCACCTGAATACGTCAAATTAGCCGTCCGCTCTGTCACCCCATGTGTCATCTCATGAGCACATATGTCAAGCGTAACCAACGGACCAAATGTGCTACCATCACCATCTCCATATGTCATGTATGTCCCATCCCAAAATGCATTGTTGTAATTCCGACTATAATGTACACGTGAACTCAGCAACTTTATGCTACTATTGGCTGCTGCGGTATAACTACCAGGACCTTGATTGTTATCAATACCTCGCCGCCCGTGTACATTATAGTAATAATCATACGTCTTCATCGCACCATAATGGGCATCAACTCCTGCCCTTTGACTCGTTCCGTCCCATACGTCATCACTGTCAGTAAAACGATACACACTGCTAGTCCCATTTCTGAAATCAAAAGTCCCTAACCTCCTATTTAAATCCTCCATGTAGTAAGTCGAACCAGACAAACTAGTCGATATCGTCACATTCCCACTGTATAACGACGACCCCGTCCCAGTCTGTAGATTCTCATAAGAGAATATTTTCTCCCCAGTCTGTGCATCTATGAAAACAACAGGCATCGATGGATACTTGCCTTCCTCGATCCGCCTGAATTGTATCCTGTATGCCAGATGATCCCTGTCTTCACCTCTGTATATCCATAAATCTACCTTCGGCTCATCAGCAAAACCTCTTAGCCTCCTATCATATCTCCTCGCTAAATCAACCGCATCCTCTGCCGATAAATTTGGCGTTGTGTCCATGTACACCCCTGCTTTCAAATCATCAGTTATTACCGAAACCTCACCGTCAGACCTCAAATGTACTATGGCCTCACCTTCCCATACAGGTATCCCATTCACATTCTGCCTGAACCTTACATGCGCCATCTTAAGCTCATCTATCTCCGCCCTCTGTATGCTAAACTCATCTACATTTGCCAAACCATGAGCCTGCAAAGCATATTCACGCAACTTCTCCTTGCTTATCTGCTTTGCAAGCTCTATCTCATCCTTGTCCCCTTTAACAAAAATACTCTTCTTAGCACCTACCTTGCTTGATATCTCCCCAAGCAAAAGCAGTGCTACTACTGCTATTGCCGTCGCAACTAAAACGTATTTCCTCATCTTTCTTCTCCTTTAACCTTTATTCTTAAAAAATCTCCCTATAAGGGCAGTATGATGCCGCTTCACTACCTTCCCCAAAGAATTGATTTAGCTAAAAAACGAGTAGATACTATAAGTCTTACTTATCCACTTGTCAAGTCATCCGCTATGCATAATGTAAAATATTTTTATCTTTTTTAAAAAAAATTTTAAACCCAACGACCTGGCCCAATATTGATAAGGATAAAAACTCTTGATTTCCGAGAGTGATTATTATACCTTAAGAAGAGGTTCAAGACTTGCAAATATTGAAATTCAGCTGATTTAAAAAGAACGGAGAGTTTTTGTAAGCGAACTCAAAGCCGAAAAGCAAGTTTATTATTTCGCAGAATCTCGTATTTGTCCGCATTTGTTTCAGATATTTGAGAGGGATGGTTTGAAAAAGGGGAAGGGAGGAGAACAGGTAATATTTAACGAAAGGAGAGCGGAGAATGTGTTTGTTTTTTTGTGCAGAGTCCTTCCTCAAATCAACTTACCGAGGAGTTTTTAAAGCGGTCACTAGTTTGGATCTAAAAACAGGGCACTTTTTGCGTCATTGGCGAATTTTGCTGCCGATTCTAATAATTGCTGTGTTATTACATTCTTTTCTCGTAAGAGCGATGAGCATTCGAAGTAGAGTCTCAGGAGAATCAAGTTCAGCTCAGTTAACATGGGCTAAGCCCTATGGAGGCACTGATCAAGATGAAGGTTGGTACGTCCAACAAACTTCAGATGGGGGTTACATAGCCGTGGGTGAGACCTGGTCTTCGGGTGCTGGGTGGAATGATGTGTTCGTGGTGAAAGCAGATGCTCAGGGTAATGTTCAATGGACAAAAACTTATGGCGGTCCTGATTCGGATTTTGGGTATTCCATTCAACAGACGTCTGACAAAGGATACATAATAGTTGGAGGGACAATGTCTTCAGGAGCTGGTAGTAGCGACGTATACTTGATTAAGGTAGACACTAAAGGGAGTACACAATGGTCAAGGACCTATGGTGGACCTAATGCAGAGATTGGATATGCGGTGCAACAAACCACTGATGGTGGTTATGTGATTGTCGGAGAGACTAGCTCATTTGGTGCTGGAAACAAAGACATATACTTGATTAAAACGGATTCCAAGGGTAAGGTTCAGTGGACTAGGACTTATGGCGGTCCGAAAGATGATTCCGGCAAGTCTGTGCGACAGACCTCAGATGGGGGATACATTATTGCCGGCTATACAGAGTCTTTTGGCAATGGAGATATGGATGGTTATTTGGTGAAAACCGATGAAAAAGGGCAGGTTCAATGGTCCAGGACTTATGGAGGTCGCAACTTAGATGTAGCCTCATCGTTAGAGCAGACAAAAGACTTAGGTTATGTAGTCGTTGGTGGCACTATTTTATCAGATGGTGGAAGCTATGATGTGTATCTAATTAAAACCGATGCTAACGGGCAAATTCAATGGAGCAAAACCTATGGAGGTTCAGGTGCAGATTGGGGAAATTCCGTTAAACAAACATCTGACGAGGGTTATGTGATAGCTGGATGGACTACCTCAGGTCATGGAGGGATGGATTTCTATCTCGTTAAGACTGATGCAAAAGGAGAAATTCAATGGGCCAAAACCTATGGAGGTCCGAAGGATGATTCAGCCAGGTGTGTACAGAGAACCTCTGATGGAGGTTATGTAATAATCGGGTATACAGAATCACTTGGGGCTGGTAAGAGAGATTTATACATGATCAAAGCAGATTCCAACGGAGATTTTGAGAATTAAACTAACTCATCTTTAGTGAATCAGTCATACTCTTGGGAGATAAAACGTAGTTTCTCAGCAAACTACATAGTCATTACAGCAAAATCAATCCTTGCAGAGTTTTTATGTTTCTAAAAATTCATATGTGTCAGTAGATGATCTACGGTTAAAATCTCTGAGCGTAAATCAAACTAATTCCTGCACTCATGCCTGGGAGTAATTTCAAATCGAGGTAAATGATGCTAGGAAAACTTAATAACGTAGCGCCTGAACCTTCTGTATGGATGATTTGTCAGGCCGCTCCTACTGACAGATTAACCCCAGCTGGCTCGGCGATTTGGAGAATACTCCTATCAGTACCCTCTGCCCGCAGGTACCCATTATCAACTTGCTCCGCTTGCTATTGCATCAGTTGCCTTAAGCAAGTTAAAAGGCCCTCATATCAATCAAACAAATTTCCTGCGCATAACGTAAAAAATGCCATTTAGTACATATCGGATGTCGGCTAGAGATCAGATTCGACGATCGGATGATAACTATAAAAGTTAGAGATATTTTCACTTGCTATATATTGGCTCGCTAAACATCGTGTATCCTCTGCACATCGGCACATCATGATTTACCTCAATACAGGCACCTCTGAGATGACTTCCGATAAGCCATACCCTCGTCTTATCTAGTTAGGCATTTCTTTTCGACCTGGAACAAGATGAGCTCCAGAGTAAACTCCCGCTCTCACGCAGTTTACACGTTCTATTGCGTACGCTGTTTTTATCTAATTGGACAGAATAATGGATTTTAGTCTAGGTTTTCGTCGATTTTCTATTTAGTTGCGCATTCTGTTTTTAATCTGATCAGACAATCAAACGCTCTTCCTCTCTGATCAGGCGTTTGTTTCATAATTTTGCCCACTCTGCCGAAAGGACCTCGGCTTGATCGAGCACGGTCTCGG
>CAZALE010000009.1:3626-96234 GCA_964486055.1 uncultured Blastocatellaceae bacterium | reverse complement strand
CTATCGTCCCTATGTTCACATGCGGCTTGCTTCTGTCAAACCTCTCTTTGCTCATATTTTTTCCTTTCTTTGAATAAAATTTCCTAAAGCTTAAAAAATTTAATTGGTAGCACCCTTAACCTTAGCTATGACTTCATCAGCCACATTCTTGGGTGCTTGTTCATAATGATCAAAATGCATGGTCGAAGTAGCTCTTCCTTGGGTCAAGCTTCTAAGATCAGTTGTATAACCAAACATCTCTGATAATGGCACGAAAGCCGTAATTACTTGGATTCCACCCGGACGTGCTTCCATTTTTTCAATCTGACCTCTTCGCCGATTTAAGTCTCCATTAACAGCTCCCATGTATTCCTCAGGGGTAACCACTTCGACTCTCATTATAGGCTCTAGTAAAACAGGTTTTGCCTTCTTAACAGCATCTTGAAAAGCTAGGCTTCCTGCTATATGGAAAGAGCGTTCATCAGAGTCAACTTCGTGATACCCACCAAAAACGAGCTTTACCTTTATATCAACCATTTCATAACCGGCAAGGAATCCGCGCCTCATCGCATCCTGAATGCCTTCCATGGTAGGCTTGATGAACTGGCGCGGTATGACGCCACCGGTTATGTGGTCTTCAAATATGAAACCTTGACCTGGTGCTGGCTCTATTTCAATTTCAACATGGGCATATTGACCACGCCCGCCTGTTTGACGCTTATAGATTTCTTTGCCGTATGCTGGTGTGGTTATTGTCTCTCTGTATGCAACCTGTGGTTTTCCAACATTTGCTTCGACGCCGAATTCTCTCTTCATTCTATCTACGATAATTTCGAGATGAAGCTCACCCATCCCGGCAATTATTGTTTGCCCCGTCTCATGGTCAGTGCTAACCTGGAAAGACGGATCTTCCTGAGCCAAACGACTCAAAGCTATGCCCATTTTATCTTGATCAGCTCTAGTCTTTGGTTCAACAGCAACTCTTACCACAGGATCAGGAAACTCTATCGATTCAAGTACTATCTGCTTATTTTCATCACAAATTGTGTCGCCAGTAGTAACATTTTTCATTCCGCCAATTGCTATTATTTCCCCTGCGGAGGCACTATCGATGTCTTCACGCTTATTTGCGTGCATTCTCATCAAGCGGCCAACACGCTCTTTGCTTCCTTTCGTTGAGTTGTACACATAGGAGCCAGCATTCAGGGTCCCAGAATATATCCTGACATAAGCTAATTGTCCTAGATGCTTATCAGCCATTAACTTGAAGACCAATCCTGAGAAAGGCTCATTAGGATCAGCCTTTCGTATTTCAGTCTCACCTGTCTTTGGATTTACACCCTCGACAGGGGGAATATCCAGTGGTGATGGCAGATAATCTACAACAGCATCGAGCAGAGGCTGCACACCCTTGTTCTTAAATGCAGCACCCATGATGACTGGAACGAGTTTCTGCTCTATGGTGCCTTTTCTGAGAGTAGCTCTAATTTCTTCTTCAGTTATCTCCTGGCCTTCGAGGTATTTCATCATCAAATCATCGTCAATTGAAGCTACTTGCTCGAGCAACTTTTCACGCCATTCTTGGGCTTGTTCTAAAAGATCAGATGGAATATCAATTACTTCGTATTCTGCTCCCTTCGTCTCATCTTTCCATACTAACCCTTTCATCGCAATCAAATCTACGACGCCCCGAAATTGATCTTCGATACCAATCGGGAGCTGTAGTGCCACAGCATTGGCGCCGAGACGATTCTGAATTGACTCAAAGCTTCTTTCAAAAGAAGCCCCAGCTCTATCCAATTTGTTGATGAAACAAATCCTGGGAACTCTATACTTATCTGCCTGTCTCCAGACAGTTTCTGTTTGAGGTTCTACACCTGCTACACCATCAAAAACCGCTACCGATCCATCGAGAACACGCAAGCTTCTTTCAACTTCCATCGTGAAGTCAACGTGTCCTGGCGTGTCAATTATGTTGATTCTGTATTGATTGCCATGACGTTTCCAGAAGCAGGTTGTAGCAGCAGCAGTAATCGTGATACCACGCTCCTGCTCCTGCTCCATCCAGTCCATCGTCGCCGTGCCCTCATGAACTTCTCCTATCTTGTGAGAGACACCGGTGTAGTACAAAATTCTCTCCGTGGTTGTAGTTTTACCGGCATCAATATGGGCCATTATGCCGATATTTCTAAATCTATTTAACGGAACCTTTAAAGACATAACCTTAACCTATCTATGAACTAGAATCTGTAGTGTGCAAAAGCTCTATTAGCCTCTGCCATCCTATGAACATCTTCTTTCTTCTTAACGGCGCCGCCGCGACCATTCATCGCATCTAACAGCTCCGCAACGAGCCTATCTTCCATGGTTTTTTCGTTTCTATCCCGAGCGCTGTGGATTAGCCATCGTATGGCTAGAGTGTTTCTCCTGTATTCATTAACTTCAACTGGTACTTGATAAGTTGCGCCACCGATTCTTCTTGATTTCACTTCTAAAACAGGAGAAACATTCTCAATAGCCCTCTTGAAGATCTTCATAGGATCTTCTCCGGTCTTTTCCGCAATTTTTTTCATTGCGCCGTAGAATATGCGCTCTGACAAGGATCTTTTCCCATCCCACATCATGCAGTTGATGAATTTGGTAACCATCGTGCTGTTATAGATGGGATCGGGTAAAACTTCTCTTCTTCTTACAACTTTTCTTCTCGGCATCTTTACACCTCAATTACTTCGAGCCTTTTGGACGTTTTGCACCATATTTTGAACGGCCTTGATGCCTATTGGCAACACCAGCAGCATCAAGAGTACCTCTTATGATGTGATAACGCACACCTGGTAAATCCTTCACACGACCACCTCTAATTAAAACTATCGAGTGCTCTTGCAAATTGTGACCGATACCAGGTATGTAAGCCGTAACTTCAATACCATTAGTTAGGCGAACACGCGCTACCTTTCGCAAAGCCGAGTTCGGCTTCTTCGGTGTTTGAGTATAAACCCTAGTGCAAACTCCTCGCTTCTGTGGATTGCCTTGAAGCGCTGGGCTAGCCGTTTTATATTTAACTTTTTGACGTCCCTTGCGAACTAACTGATTTATAGTCGGCATCTTCCTTGCTTCCTGAACAAAAGTTTATTATCGACCTGACTCTTACCGAAAAATCTTTCCGGCAGTTAGCACAAGTTTTAATCTGCAACACCTTGTAGCGGATTAAACTTGTTGTTTTTTCAAGGTTGAAACTTTGCTGTAGCGTGATAATCTAGGCTTGAACTCTCGATTGATGAAACCAAATCTTACGCTACAATTCCTGTTTTCAACCTTTACTGAGCGATCTATTTGATGAAAAATCAAACGCTCTAAGTCCGAAATTTGAAACTATACGAAATAAGCAGAACTATGTCAAGCCATCAGCATGATTCTCTGGTAAAAAATTTTAGTAAAAATTGTATTTTGACAACAGGCGATCTATTCTAATTTTTAAAGATGTCTAACTCAGAAGAGATGGTGAAGGCTTTTAATAAATCTAGAATGCTAAGAAATCAGATCAGGAGAATTTTCCTGAAGTGCACGTTCATAGCTATTTTCGGTGGGATCTCGCTGGGACAAAAACCAGTGGATAAAATAATTGCCACTGTCAGCTACTCACCGTTGGAAAAACCAGAGATAATCACATACTCAGACATATTATGGCAGATAGCCTTATCACCTGATATGTCAATAAAATCCCCAAGCAAAGAAGAGTTAAGTACCGCTTTAGAGCTCCTCATACAACAAAAACTATTACTTCTCGAGGCGAAACGTTTACCTCGTAACCTACCATCAGAGAGTGACGTAAAGCAGGAAATCGAGAGAATAGCATATAGATTCCCCTCCATATTTGAATTCGAAAAAAGGCTAAGGTCAGTCGGGTTCACATCAATAAGAGATGAAAATTTCCAGAAGATAATCGAGGATCGCCTGATAATAGAAAAATACATTGATTTCAGATTCAGATCTTTTATCGTAATCACCGAAAGAGATGAACAAAAGTATTACAGAGAGATTTTCGTTCCAGACTTCAGACGACGAAATCCTGAACTACTAATTCCTTCATTCGAAAAGGTAAGAGATCAAATCAGGGAGACACTAGTGGAAATTAAAGTTGAACAGGAAATGTCGAAATTTGTAGATAATGCTAAACAAAGAGCAGAGATAGAAATCCTTTCAGAGCCTTGAACGATTCCAAAATTTACTGTAGTTGAAGAAGAATAAGCCAAATGGTTCTAATCCAGATTTTTCTACGCTTTGATGATGTCTTTGATGAGCTGAGCGAAACATCAATAAAATCTTATTTCTTGAGTTAAATGGAAAAAAGCGTCTGTGTGTAAACATGTCGTGAATGATGAAATACAGGATGCCATAGATAGTGATCCCAATCCCTAATGAAGCAACATCTGGCGATGGCGCCATGGTCATTGCAACCGCAATGACTGAAAAAAAGAAACTGAAAATATCATTTAATTCGAATGCTGCTTTCTGCCGCGGTAAATGATGTGACCTATGTATTTTCCATAAGAACCCATGTAGCATCCAACGATGAAAAAAGTAAGAGAAGCCCTCCATTAGAACGAATCCTACACAGATCAATAAAGCCTGCCTCATAGCTCAACACAAACTTACTCGTCGGGAGTGCCGCTCTCCTCTGAATCTGACGAGCTATTTTCTTCCATTGGCGTTTCATCCTGAGAAAAGTCTGATTCTTCTATTGGCGGTGGCGATCCTTTCTGATCACGAATCCTGAGATAGTAAGCCTCATCATCCTCATAAGCAATTTCAAACCAGCCGCTTTCTAATCCCTTTGCTACAAAGTCCGTGCATTCCTTAGCATCAGTGAAAACATATCTAGCCCCAAATTTTTCCCGAATAATAGGGCCAGGATCATCCACTTTTCCTTCGGTTATATCTCTTAACGATTTGTATAACTCAGGCGATTTCGAATAAAGATAGTTTGGATCCAAGCCATAGACATAGCGATGCTCAGGGGCAAAGTAGAAAAGTTTAGGAAAATCATCCCAGTTGCAATTAAAAATTATCTCGTTCTCCGGAATATTAGCTTTGGCCCATTCAGTGGCTCGCCGATATTTATCATTAGGCTCATTGTTTCTAATTGTTTCGATCAGACCCTCTTGCTTAAACCAGCCTAAGTCAACGCCTCGATAATTAAACAGAACAAGTATGAAGAAAAATACTCCAATAGTGATCACTAACGCAGTTTTGAGTTTGTCATGAAATAAAGGCTGCTTGTTTGTTTTATCTAGCAGAGGCTCTATCTCTCTACGGAAATCCTCTGGCAAGGCTTCAAAATCCTTTATAAAAAATGCCTGCCAACTGAATGCGGCAAAAAGAATAGCAAATGGTGGAAAATATTCTGCATATCGTTTGGCTATGAACTGAGCAACTAATAAAGGAGTAACGAAGAGCAGAAAAAAAGTGGCTTTCTCAGAGAGTTTTCTTGCCTTAGGAATGAATAAAATATAGCCCACCAACATAGCTAATAGGGCTATTGGTAGATGTGTCAATAATTCAACTGCCTGATACGAATACCATTCACCCCCAACCGGTACGTCATAATTACCCATGCGAATTTTCATCGCTAGATGTTGAATGAATAATTTTATGTTGTTGGGAAAATACGGATGTATGATATTACCTAATATCAATCCAATGGTTGTATAACCTAATGGCCGCCACTCAAATTTTCTCTCATTCCAAGCAACTATCGCAGTCCAAATTAAAGCAGCGAACCAAAGCAAAGGGAAAAGACTGTAGGTCCACGTGAAGAGAAACATCAGCGGTAGTAACCAAAAATATTTTCGTTCAAAAAGCAGATAGATGCCTATCACAGAGAAAATTATTGTCAATGGTGGCGCTTTAGCCATGTTCATTCTGTAATAGAATGGATTAGCACAAGTTAATAACGCACCAAGCCATATCGGCAAATATTCAATCTTGTAGTAAAACAGAAGCCAGTACACCGAAAAAACGGCCAGTGTTGCGTAGAAAACGGCGGCGACCTTTGCAGCAGTTACTGGCTCAAAGAACCACAGAAATGGAATTTGAAGCAAGTGAAACAAAAAGTGATGATCATTGTAATCCTGCGGATTTAGAATTGTTAGCGGTAGCCACTTGAATTCTGGCAAGCCATGACCACTTACGAGGCTTTGCCAGAGGATTGAGCTCCAACGAATATGATAATAACCGTCCCAATCACCACAGCAGATTGCATCTGTTGAACGCTGCAAAATTACCATCAACATCAAGATTGCCAAGAATCCAAAAATCAAATACACCCATCTCACCACTTCTTGGCTGCCAAACCACTCTTTCCATGACTGCTTGCTTTCTTCACTCATCGCCAACCCTCTTTAAAAATGGCTCATAAAAGCTTAAAGATAACATGCTAAAAGATTGCGAACAAGATAAGCAAATAGCGTTTACTACCCCAAACATTAACATTCAGCTAGAAAAAGAGAGGAGATCCTAAGTCTTCGAGGAGTTATCTGAGCAGCAACCACGCCATGATCTACGCATATTCTGACCTAAAACAGTCACAGGAAATCCATCAGCAATGCAAAAAGTAAATCTTAAGGATATAACCTCTCGGGTTTTTAAAAATTAACTAACGTTAATGAGTCGTAATAAACACTTCTTTTCTCACCCTGCAAGATCTTATCTCAGCTTTATTGCTCTCGCTTCCTGTAGAAAATCATTTTGCCTTGTGATTGATTAACTTGCATGCAAGACATCCATGTGCTTAAGCTTTAATTTATGAGCGATGAAATCACGATACGTATCGCAACCGCATCAGACGCCGATGCGCTGATAGCCTTTAATCAATCAATGGCGCTGGAAACTGAGGGCAAACAACTAGAGCCTGATATCTTATCAAAAGGAGTAAATGCGGTTTTTATCGATGAGAGAAAGGGCTTCTACGTAGTCGCCGAATCCTCTGATGGCAAAGTCGTAGGGGGATTGATGATAACTTTTGAGTGGAGCGATTGGCGTAACCAATGGTTTTGGTGGATACAGAGCGTCTATGTTTTACCAGAGTATCGCAATAGAGGCATTTATCGGAAACTTTATGAATTCGTAAAATCGAAAGCCCGTCAAGAAGGCTCTGTGTATGGTTTTCGACTTTACGTCGATAAGGAAAACATTACTGCTCAGAAAGTCTATGAGAAACTAGGCATGAAAGAGTCACACTATCTGATGTTCGAAGAAAAACTATGACGAAAATCACAGAAGAGGAATTTGCTAGAATCTGCGAGCAAATAGCAGCAGACGCAGATGTAATTCTCAAACATAATCGCATCGGCACCAGAGAAGAAACGTTACTGTGGATGTTGCTGGGCGTACTAATTAGTTATCTGAGCTTATCAGAGGTTGAAACACCTTGCTTTACAGATATGCCGGTTGAAAAAACCTATAGACAAGCAATTTTATTCATACTAAGAAACAGAAAAGCCCATCCTTTTGAGCCCGAAAGATACATTGATAAAATGCTCTCTTAACAAATTTGCTTTCCAAAGATGATCATAGAAACCTTTGTCACCACCATTTTTCAACAGAACACGCGGGTGATAGCCTGTCCTACCAGTCGCATGGCCATCTGTATCGATCCAGGAGGATCTGTAAAAAGTATTCATCATTTTATAAAAAGCCAGAACTTAAATCTCCAGGCGATAGCTTTGACTCACGGTCATCTAGACCATATCGGTGGGGTAAGCGAATTAAGTCATCTATATCCCGAAGCTGAAATAATTATCCACGAGAATGATGAGCCACTTTATCATGCTCTCCCTGAACAACCCTTGTTCTTAGGCATTCCACGTACTGCATTCGCCAGCCTAGGACTGGAGTTTACACCTCCTCCACCCATAACTAGATACTGGCATGATGGAGAACTCTACTCGGTAGGTAAGCTAACTTTTACAGTGCGACATTGTCCAGGCCATACTCCAGGGCACGTAGTGCTCTGCGAAGAAAATCACAGAAAAATCTTTGTTGGAGATTGCCTTTTTGCTGGTTCGATCGGCCGGACTGATTTACCCGGTGGTTCAATGGAGAAATTGCTCGATTCTATCAACAATAAGATTCTACCATTTGGTGATGATGTAGTTGTGTACTCGGGTCATGGTCCAGAAACCACAATTGGGCATGAGAGACGCTATAATCCTTTTCTACGTCAGATACCGGGAAACCCACTCGCCAGATTGTAATAATGATATAGATTGTTGAAATCCTTAATGGCTCGATTCAAAATTAATGGGAGTTGATCTACATCCCTCGTGTTCACTACTAAATTCAAATTGCGCAAGAAAGCCTCTTGAGCGTCAAAGGTTGTACCATTATCGTCTAACGCGACTAAAAACAGCTTTCTTCTCTCGGAGGAATACATCGCATTAATTCTCTGTTGCACGATCGCTGTGCCACCCATCTCAAGCGCAAAGTCAGGAGAGAGTATTAGAATCTGAACTTTGCCCTCACGAAGGCGCTCATTTGCTTGTCCTGGATTTTCAGCAATGTAGACTTTATAACCAGCATCCACTAAAAGTTTGGCGACTTTATCCCTGAGTTTTCCGAGACACAAAAGCACTCTCCGGGGTTTTTCCTCTTCCTCTGTTTCTGGATTTTCTAGAACACGACTCTCCTTTCTCAACGCCAGTAAAAGAGCACGCAAAGCCTGGTTTATCTCAAATTCAGATTCCTTAGCGTTAAACTCTTGTGCTCCTTCGGGGACTGGGGGTGCTGGTTTTTTCTCCTTCAGCTGATCAACTGTAGAAGCTGCTTGAATCGGATTGACTCTTATGAGATTTTGACAGCGTGGGCATCGAACGGTGAAAGTGCTTTTCGGTATCTTTGAATCATCGAGCTGTAAGGATACAGAGCAAGAATCACAACGTATTATCATAGCTTCCTTTTAAACCTCACTTTTCAATTAAATCAATCACAGATGAACTTGGTGGCTGGATCGGCGGTAGTCCAGATGGATTTTTTTTCTGCGCCTTGACGGCATTGGCATAATCTTCAGCTGAGGAGAATCCACTTAGATTCAGCAGCAAGTTGTTTTGATTTGTTGCAAATGACAGACCATCTTCAACAGTAATAATCCCTTGTTGTATCATCTTAAGAATAACAGTGTCGAAATCCTGCATGCCGTCTAATTCACCGTCACGCATGGCATCAAGCAAGGTTTTACCTTCAGACTCTCCATACTCTATGTATTCACGGGTTCTTGGATTGGACTTTAAAATCTCAACAGCCGGCACCCTGCCTTTCCCATCAGCTCTAGGAATCAGGCGTTGCGATACAATGTATCGAAATGTTTGAGCTAGTCTAGTTCTTATAACACGTTCTTCGTTCTTTGGATAAAGACCTATTATACGATCTACTGTCTTGGAGGCATCGATGGTGTGAAGAGTTGAAAGAACAAGGTGACCAGTCTCTGCAGCTTCGAGAGCTATTTCAGTCGTCTCCAAATCACGCATTTCACCTACCAATATTACTTTGGGAGCCTGTCTTAAAGCAGCACGCAGAGCTGAGGCAAAATCTCTAGTGTCTGAACCTACCTCTCTTTGATTTATCGTTGATTTCTTATGTCTGTGCATGAACTCTATGGGATCCTCGATGGTGACGATATGATAACTCTTCGTTTCGTTTATCTGATCTATGATCGCTGCTAATGTAGAGCTTTTACCTGATCCCGTTGGACCGGTTATTAATACTAATCCGTTACGCAGTTCACAGATGTCTTTCAGCTGTGGAGGAAGATGTAAAGATTCGAACGTTGGAATCTCGCGCGGTATCACACGCATTACGATCGAATATGAACCGCGTTGTTGAAATATGTTGACACGAAAACGACATTTGCCAGGTAAAGTCCAACTCAAGTCCGCTGTTCCGTATTTTACAAGCTGCTTAGCTGCCTCTGGGTTATCTCTCACTATTGCCATTGCTATCATCTCAGTCTGGAAGCTGGTTAATCTGCCGAGTCCCAGAGGAGATGTAGGATATAAAACTCCATTGATTTCAACTTGAGGCTTCTGACCAACACTGAAATTTAGATCGCTTATGTTATCAGATATCATTAACATCTGCTCAATGATCGGTGATATGTCTAGTAGGCTCATCTCTATAACTCCCGTAATTTCTAAGGTAGGTCTACGCTCGTCTAAGCCCTGAGTATAGCCGCCCTCGCCTTTCTTATTTTTACTGAAAGAACTTAGAAAATCAAGCTTTTTTATCTTTGTTGAATGTTTTTATATTTTATTAAAAGCTTCCATCCTCTTGGCTATATCCTGACTTGAGATCAAATCACTTATTATGGCTATCGAGTCGGCCCCTGCTTCTAAAACCGACTTTGCATTTTGTAAGTTGATTCCTCCTATGGCTACTATCGGCAGTCCTCTAATCAATTTCCTAATCGCTCTTAAACCATCTAATCCAACGATAGGATCCGGATCTTCCTTAGTGTCAGTGGCGAAGATTGGACCTACAGATATGTAATCAATTGGCATTTCCAACGCCTCCAAAGCTTGGGATTGATTGTGAGTAGAATACCCGATTATCGCATTTGGACCCAAAAATTTTCGCGCCTCTATCGGGCTTATATCATCTTGACCGAGGTGAACCCCATCAGCGCCTATCAGATAGGCTATATCGCATCTGTCATTGATGATTATTTTTACATTGTTGGATCGAGCTATCCTTAACGCTTCTAGTGCTTCAGCGTAGAACCTACCAGAGGAAGCGCTTTTTTCCCTTATTTGAATTAAGCTAGCGCCTCCCTTTATCAAACACATTACTTGTTCCTTATGAGTTTTACCTGAAATTTTCGCATCAGTTATGGGATATACTTTCGGTAATTGCATAATTCCTTAGACTAGAGATTTAACCATTAAAAAGCCATCCTCGCCGTCGCTATAGTAGCCTTTAAGTCTCTGAACAATTGTGTAGCCGAGTTGTCTATATAAACCTTGAGCCTCGCTGTTACTGACGCGAACCTCCAGTTTAACAATAGTTATATTCTTTTTCACAAGCATCTGTTCGACGTGAGAGATTAGCTTCTTAGCAAGTCCTCTTCTACGATGTTCTGGCAAAACGCCGAGAGTTGAGATATGTCCTGTACCATCATCATCGAAAGTGGCAAAGATAAAAGCAACAAGTTGATTGTCTAAGGTGACTGCGCAATAGCCGATAGTTTTTGGATGAGATAGCAAGTGTCTAAAGATTCTACGACTGTAGCTTTCGCTTCGTTTAAAACATCTTTGATTGGCAAGATATATCTCCTCTATTCTTTCGATAGTAGCCGGCTTTATCGTGTAATCCATGCTGGATTAAATTTTCGGCAGATTTGACCTTTATAATTACATAAAATCTCGTGGTGGTCAAATTTCAATCGTATCAAAGGATTTCGATCGTACCAATTGTGTAGTTAAACGAGACCTCCAAACCGAGCGATGCCGGCGTATCCAGACAGATCACTTTCGGATCACCTCCAGATGAAGCAATGTCGTACGCATTGTAGAGGTAGTGTAGATCATTGCGTAAAGACTCAATATCACCCGGCTTAAAGCCCTTTAGCTTAGGTCCAATTCTTGCAATCTTCGTGAAAAATTTCATGTTTTTCAGAGCTTTGACAACAGAATCCCATTTCTCGCCGAGTGAAAGATTCACACCCCAGTCCGTATTTTTGGTATTATGGAGACGCCAGATATTATCACAATTAAAGACACAGATTGCCGTTAATCCCGCACCGCCGCCAAGCCCTGGCCCAAGACGAACGCTTGTGAGGCTGAACCCTGCCCTTATATTCGGATTGCCAATGTTAAAAATAAGGCCTGTCGTATCCTCCATCCCGGCAACAAAAAGAGTCCCGCCGACCTTTGCGCCTATACCAAGCCAGGTCTTTCGCTCTAGAAAATCCGTCATAATTTCCTCCGTTAATTTACAAAAATCAAAATTGAAATTCACCGTCGATGGCGATCAAAGTTCAAGAAGCAGTATGTAAAAAATTTTGCAAAAAATTTGCTGTAACTTTCAGTTTAAGCGAGGTATTTGGACCAGCGGGAGACTTAAATACATAGATTTGGTTGGCAGCGCGTACGGGAATCGAACCCGTCTTTCGAGATTGAGAATCTCGCGTCCTAACCGATAGACGAACGCGCCGCACAACTCACAATATTCAAAGCGATGTCAATGGCAATTATATAATAAGTTCACAAAAAAGAAGAAATGCAGCCTTAGCCATTCTCCTCATCACTAAATGGCTTCGGTTATTCTTAGACAAGAGAAATATCAGACTTTTTGGAATAAGTTCATTATCTTAGAGAATCAACATGCAATCACCGTAGCTATAAAATCTGTAACGCTGCTGGACGGCATGACGATATGCGTTCATTATGAGATCATAACCAGCAAAAGTGGAAACCATGACCAACAGTGAAGACTTTGGTAGATGAAAATTAGTCAGCAATGCATCAACAAACTTGAATTTATATCCAGGGGTAACCGTTAGATCAACGATCGCTCTACCACTTTCTATCACCCCCTTTTTCGTGGCAAAAAATTCTAAAGCCCTAGTTGTTGTAGTTCCAATCGCTACAATCCTTTTCTTGTTGGTTTTAGCCGTGTTGAGAATACTCGCTGCTTCGGGCGTAATTTCGCATTCTTCGGGTAATACAGAATGCTTTGATAGCTCTCTCACCCTAACTGGCTCGAATGTTCCATAGCCGACGTGTAAGGTTATCTCAACGCACGTGACTCCATTTTTATGTAATTTTTCAAGAACCGCAGGAGTAAAATGTAAACCTGCCGTCGGCGCTGCGATGGATCCAGGAATTTTAGCGTATACAGTTTGATATCGGCGCCTATCCTCCGGTAGATCCTCTCTTCTGATGTACGGAGGAAGAGGCACTCTACCTATCTGTTCGAGCTTTTCCTTTATGTCACCATCGATATTAAACTCAAATATACAATGTCCATCCTCCCTTTTCTCCGCAGCAATGGCCGTAACTTCAGAATCAAAAATGATTACGGTATCAGTCTTAACTCTTCGTGCAGGACGAACCAAAGCCTCCCATAAATTCCTTTGAATTTCACGTAAAAGAAAAATTTCTATGCGTGCTCCTGTTTTTTTGTGGCCTATAAGTCTCGCAGGGAATACCTTCGTATTGTTAAAAACGATAACGTCATTTTCAGTGAGATAAGAAGGTAAATTAAAAAAGAAATCGTCTTTCCATGTCTTGTCTTTTCTGCTTAAAACCATCATTCTGGATTTATCGCGCTCTGATAGAGGTTCTTGAGCAATGAGTTCTTCCGGTAAATCGTAATCATAATCATCAATCAAAAAATGCTCATTCATAAATTTTGATTCTTGCAAAATCCTCATGAAACAACAAAATTTAACTTATTGGTATTATTTCAGGCTAAGATGAGAATTGGTTTAAGTAAGAAAAGTTGAAGGTCAGTTTAACCTGACCTCCTGAGTTTCAAACTTCTCATCTTTTCATCTTAATTAATTCTTGCTTATAGCTCACCTCTACACCTGATAGTCTTACCAGAGCTTATGCCATATTATCAACTGACACTTCCCAGTTTATTTTAAAAGGTGTTTCAAGTTATGATATTGCCGGCACCCACACAAATGTACTAGAGGAAATGTGGGTTATGAGGCTTTTAAATTGTAAGCACAGCAGTGACACAAATTGACTATTTTCGCTGGTAATAGCAGAAAATAATTATGAAACCTATTTTTAATGGGGTAAGAGAGTTTAATGTTTAATAACTAAATTTTTATCTATTTGGCTTAAAAAACATTCAGTTAACATTTTTTCAACAGTCTTTACTGCCAACTCATACATTTCAACACCCCTTGTAACTATAGCTCCCATAGGCTCATCAGAATAAACAATCATCCCTAATACTACACTATTCCAAGCCTCTATCGTACTTAATACCTTTTTAGCATTCTTTACGCCATCAAACAATAAATGTAAATCTAAGCCACGCTTAGCATCTATCCCGCCCGCTACCAAATAATACGTAAATTCTAAATTATCCAATAACTCCGCTACCTCTAACTTGTCTTCCGATAGCTTCCCTACTTTCACCCCAAGCGATAACTTCCTTAACCTACCTCTGATCCTAATACCTCTAATCCTAACATCAAAATTCTTACACCTTCTTTTCAACATGTCGCATATATTATACCAAAATTATTCAAATTTATCAAGTATATAAGGGATCAGGTTCTAAATATGCAGGGCTATAGGGTTTACCAAAATGGCCTTTGCAGAGGTCCTAGAATGGAATTCTCGGAATTTTTTTCGGTAAGGGAGCCGGCTCATTTAGTTTATTCTGAAGTACAGCTCCAGAGATTATGATATCCAGTTGTTTAGCTAAGTCTGGATTTAACTTCTTCAATCGCTCATAAGCCTTGATAGCTTCTTTCTTATTGCCTCTTTTCATCTCTACTTCGCCGAGGTTGTATAAAGCCGGGACAAAATCAGGATTTACCTTGAGAGCCTCACGAAAATTCTCGGCAGCAGGGTCTAGTTTTCCAAATTTTCTGTAGGCAATGCCTAGTTCATTAAGAGCGAATATCCAATTCTTACGAAAGCTGACTGCTGTGCTTAAGGCTTTGATCGCCTGTTCATACTCACCTAAGTCGGTTAAGGTGATTCCAAGGTTCAAAAACGCTGGAGCCAGACGTGGGTTTAGTTGAACAGCCTTTTGTAGTGCTTCTTTGGCTTTTGCAAGCTTGCTCTTTGCAGGCTCATTTTGCCTATTACGCAGGTCCTCCTGAGCCGAGTTGTAGTAGGCCCATCCAAGATTTGCATAATCAATCGCGTCCGGAGACATTGAAACGGCAAGGTTTAATTTTTCAATCGCACTATTCCATTTTCCAACCGCAGCTAAACAGAATCCCCATTCGCTGTACAAATCAGCATTATTCTTAATGAAATTTGAGGCCAAAACGTAATTGCTATTTGCCTCCTCGTATTTTTTCAGTTTTCTAAATGTATTAGCAAGATTCAAGTATGCCTCTGCATAATCAGGCTTTAGTTGAATGGCCTTTTTATAAGCATCTACAGCCATTTGATAATCACCGCGATTGTAAAGAGCAACACCCAGATCAAACCAAGCTTCCAGAAAATCAGGTTTCAATCTTACCGCTTTCCTGTAAGCCTCAAGGGCTTGATCATTTTGATTTAATCTGTCCAGAGTTTCTGCCTGATAATAATAGGCTTCAGCCTTATTTGGGTCTAATTTGATGGTTTCATTGAAGGCTGCGAGCGCGTCGGGATAGCGATCCATCTTATAATAAATCAGCCCTCTGAGATATTGCGTATCAGCTGAATTCTTAGTGGATGCTTTTGAGATGAACTGATCGGCTTTAGCAACCTCTCCTTTCTCTAGATATAAACTAGCAATTGGCACATATAGGTCCTCTAGCTTAGGGTCTATGCTCAAGGCTTTCTCATAGTTACTCAAGGCTTCTTCCTTTCTTCCCAAGGCTTCGAATGATTCTCCCAAACCAGCAAAAGCTGCAGCATTTTGATTATCGTAGCTTATGGCCTGATTGTAAAAGGAAATAGCTTCCTCGTATCTCTTACTTTCCAGAATATGATTCGCTTTTACCGTATAAGCACGACTTAATCCACGTTTAGCATCCTCGTTATTGGGATCTAAAGTAGTCGCTTGTAGAAAATAATCTATCGCAGTAGTAAAATCACCCTTTTCAAGGAAAGTCTGAGCAGCCATGGCTATATCTTGAGATGCTTTTTCTTTAGAGGCCTTTTGACCTTGTCCTTGGGCGTTCATATTCCCTCTTTTATTTTGTAACGCGCCCTCACTCTTTCTAGGAACTTTGGCGTATGCTACCGATTCCCTTATCCTCTTAGTCGAATTTTGCTTGCTGACTTTTGTAACCTGTGGAGCAAACTTTTTCTGAGCTTTATTTGCAGAGCGTAGAATGAAAACGCTAGAACCAAAAGTTATCTCCTCACTGGTTACAATGTCTTGCGCCACAACTCTAAATGAATTATATTGAACGAAAATTGCAGCTAGAATGATATTACCTACGATTTTTTTCATTTCCTTCAGCTCCTTTACATTAAAAAACCTCTATAGATTCTACTTCAGTAGTAAAACGCTAACAAGTAGAATCTTTCTTCCCGACAGCTATTAAACAAGTTTTTGCTGTGAGATTTATGTCTCTTCCTTGTATAGAAAAAATGTTTCGGATAAATTAACTATAGCTCTGCTGTTGGTTCTAATTTCAAGTGAGGAGATTCTACCGAATATGAAAACGTTTCCGACCGAGAAAATTCGCAATTTAGCCCTTATAGGCCATGGGGACGCTGGTAAAACACAATTAGTAAGTTCGATGCTCTACGTTGCAGGAACTACTCCACGTCTGGGAAGAGTAGATGAAGGCACCACTGTAACAGATTACGAAGAAGATTCCATAGAGAGAAAAATTACACTCAATACGAACATTGCATACTTAGAATACAAAGACACTAAAGTGAATCTTCTAGACACTCCAGGTTACGCAGCTTTCGTTCCGCACGCACGACCTGCCTTGCGTGTTGCCGATTGTGCTTTGGTCGTGGTTGATGGAGTTAACGGAATAGAAGTCCAAACTGAAAAAACTTGGGGCTATGCGAACGAATTTCTGCTCCCACGTTTCATGGTCATCAACAAACTCGACAAAGAGAGAGCTGATTTTGGTCATGCTCTCGACACTGCAACTCAAACTTTCGCCCGCTCCATTGTGCCCTTCACCCTACCAATAGGAGCTGAGTCTAACTTTCGAGGTGTAGTAGATGTAGTTCATCTAAAAGCCTATGAGTTTGATTCTAACGGTAAGCCAAAAGAAATTCCCATTCCATCAGAGGGCAGAGAAATTGTCGATAAAACAAGAGAGAGGCTCATTGAAATCGTCGCAGAATCTGATGACAAGCTGCTCGAGAAATATTTTGAAAATGGAACACTAGATGACGAGGATATATATCCGAATCTTGCAAAAGCTATAGCTAACAGTCGCCTATGCCCTGTTTACGCTGTCTCAGCTCATACTCTCGTTGGTATCTCCATTTTACTCGATCACATAATAGAATTTGCCCCAAATCCTGCAACACACCAAGCCGAATATGGCTTTTCAAATCCAGAGGAAAAGGGCGAAAGGATAGCCAGACGATACTCCGATGAGGAGCCATTCTCTGCATATGTCTTTCGTACAATAGCAGATCCATTCGCCGGAAGAATCAATGTAATCAAAATCATATCTGGGAAGTTGACATCTGACTCCACTGTCTACAATTCAACACGTGATCTACAAGAGAAAATAACAGCGCTGCATTATATCCAAGGAAAAAATCTCGAAAAAATAAACGAAGCTCATACGGGTGATATAGTTGCAGTTGTAAAGTTAAAAGACACTCAAACCGGTGATACACTTTGCGATAAATCAAACATAATATGCTATCCAAAGGTCACGTATCCGGAACCAGCCATCTCGTTTGCAATCGAACCCAAGTCACGAGCTGACGAAGAAAAAATCTCCGCAGCCTTGCATAAAATCCTCGAGGAAGATCCCAGCTTGAAATTTGAGCGAGATCCGCAAACAAAGGAATTTATATTGAGAGGCACTGGACAGCTCCACATAGAGACAGTAGTAGCAAAACTGAAGCGTCGATATAATGTGGAGGTGATGCTACACCCACCTAAAGTGCCATACAAGGAAACCATAACTCAAACTGTTGAAGTGCAAGGTAAGCACAAGAAGCAAACTGGTGGACGCGGTCAATACGGAGATTGCAAATGCATATTCGAACCATTACCCAGAGGAGCTGGTTTCGAATTTGTCGATAGAATATTTGGTGGCGCAATACCTCAAAACTTTCGACCAGCAGTTGAAAAAGGAATATTGGAAGCAGCCCAGAACGGCACCATAGCTGGCTACCCAGTGGTAGATTTTCGTGTCATTTTAATCGATGGAAGTTATCACTCGG
The DNA here is from genome assembly GCA_964486055.1 of uncultured Blastocatellaceae bacterium. Classification (GTDB taxonomy): domain Bacteria; phylum Acidobacteriota; class Blastocatellia; order Pyrinomonadales; family Pyrinomonadaceae; genus J014. The sequence continues at coordinate 78,199 of CAZALE010000009.1, read as the reverse complement.
TAGATTCAGATGAATTTTCGTTCCGTGCTGCTGGACGAAAAGCCTTTCGTGCCGCGATGGAAAAGGCTAAACCTGCATTACTCGAACCGATAATGGAAGTGGAGGTCTCCTGTCCGCCAGAGGTGGCTGGAGACGTAATTGGCGATCTTAATTCTCGACGTGGACGAGTGCAAGGAATGGAAATGCGCGGCAAACAACAAGTAATAAAGGCACAAGTGCCACTAGCTGAGATGTTAGATTATCAATCTAAATTGAACTCAATAACTCAGGCTCGCGGCTCCTACCACATGCAGTTTTCCCACTATGATTTTCTTCCATCTAATCTGGTTCCAAGGGTAGTAGAGCAGGCACGTGCTGATGGCAGAATTCGCACTCAAGAAGAGGATTAAATTAATACCCAGTGATTACTAAAGTATGCGCATCCAATGCAATCTGGATGCGCTTTTTCCTTTATTTCGTCTATTTCCCACTATGGTTAAATTACAAGTGTGCAAAGAAACTGCAAAATCTGGCTTCTCGCTCCGTGAGCCTCAGTTTGTCAATCTGATCCAAATAAAGACATTTGCTCGAACTGCCAAAATCCTCCATACTTTTCAGGGACTCCTGTAACTAAAAAGCGACTCGAGCAGAGCGAAACCCAGACTCGCCGATCCTAATTGGCCGATTTTGCATAAAATTTATCTCTCTTGATTGAAAAATTTATTGCATTAGTTTGACAAAAAAAACCTAAGTAGGCTATTCTGAAGTTTCGCATTTTTTAAGGTTGTTATTTGCAAGATCAAGATTTGGTCGGTTCGTCTAGAGGCCTAGGACACCGCTCTTTCAAGGCGGTAACACGGGTTCGAATCCCGTACCGACTACCAAAATAAAAAATAATACTCTTTGGAAAAAATATCATCTAACTATCTATCGCTTTCCCTCAAGGAAAGCTTTTTTATTTTTCTGGAGCGGCTTTAAGACCTATGAGGAAAATTTTAATAGCCTTTTTGCTTGTCATACTCGCGCAAAAGAGCGTCCAATCTCAACCGCAATTAACACGCGTCGTTTTCATGCCATTTGAGAATAAAAGTGAGATAGAAAATAAGGCTGAGTTTAACTGGATAGGCGAGGCTTTAGCTAAGGGGCTTGCTGACTTACTTGGAGACACAAAGGAAGTTGGAGCTCTCTCATTGCAAATAGTCTCTAATGAAGAGCGAAAGATTGCACAACAAAAATTAAGAATCTCACCAATTAGCCTTCCGACCATCGCTTCCTCATTGAAAGTTGCTCGCGAAACTGGCGCATCGATTTTGGTAGTCGGGGAGTACAGGATTTTTCCAGCTAAAGATCAAGCTGATGCTTCGATCAGCATCAAAGCTCGTATCATAGAAGTTGAGAAAGGTAAGTTTTTGGGTAGTGGAGAATCAGAAAAACTCGATAGCTCTATTGCAATCAGCGAAGCCCTGACGAAACTGCAGCAATTACAAGGCAAATTGGCTTATCGCGTATTTTTACATATTTCCGGCTCAGGAGGAGCCTTCCCATTTTCTGAAATGGACTTTATTAGAAAAATTGTAAATAAAGTCCCAACTAAAGCATTCGAGGCTTACATAAAAGGTTTACTTTCCAACAAATTAGATCTCCGAGAAAATTACTTCAAAAATGCGCTACGTTTATACGCAGAAAAGGACGATCCTAACGACAAAATCTATGCAGATGCAGCCATAGAATTAGGTTATCTCTACTTAAATCAAAATCAACTTCAAGATGCAATAAAGTATTTTTCAATAGTACCGCAGGATAGCATTAGATATCCTGAGGCGGCTTTACAAATAGGATTAATTTATTGGAGACAACGCAGTTATGAACAAGCTCTGGCCTCTCTACGGCCCGTGGCAGAAAAACTTCAAGCTGTGAGAGTTTATAATCTATTAGGTGCCATAGCAGTTCAAGCATCTATTGCAGAGAGAAAAGATAAGACTAAGAGCGCGGCATTACTAAACCAAGGCATAGATTATCTAAAAACTGCTGTTGAGTCCTCAAATTCAGAAAACAACGAAAGTCTTTTTAACTATGCCCTGGCACTATTTCTGAATCAGGATTTTGTCAGCGCGGCAGAGAAACTCAAGCAATTACTAGCTGCCAATCCAAATGACGGGGAAGCATGCTTCCTTCTAGCAAAAGTTTTTGAGGAGTTGGGGGACAAACAAAAGGCTATAGAGCTCGATAACCAAGCGAGAAGACTCTTAAAAACTTACGCAAAGTTAGAAACTTCATGGATAAAAAGCAAAACCGTAGAGATTCTTCCGAGAGTAACTCAAATCTCCAAAGATGAGTTAGCGTTTTTGATAACCGACAGAAAAAATAAACTTCCTGAACAAAAAGCGATTAATGAAATAGATACTCTATTAAAACAAGCTAGAGCCTTCTATAAGGATGGACTTGACGAGGAAGCAATGCAAATACTCAGAAAAGTACTAGTTAGTGAGCCAATGACCGCAGAGGCGTATTTTCTCATAGGCAGCATTTACTTGAGACGAGGCGAGGTTAATCAGGCAGTCAGCAATCTAAAAACCGCTATATTCTGGGATAATAGATTGATAGATGCTTATATAGCTTTATTGAAGGTTTACATAGAGGCTGGTAACTGTTTGGAGGCTGAAAACACCCTGAAATCTGCATTAGAAATCGATTCGAAAAACGATGAGGTTTTAGCACTTCAACGTCAAGTAGAGAGATGCGGAAAATAATAAAGTCTAATATCGAAACCGATAAATGATGATTCGACACTGAGTAATCCAAAAAGGATTTTCATCAAAAGTCCTAAGAATATCTAAGAATAATGAGGCTGATTATTTTTGAAAGCTTTTTCACTCTGAGACAATGAGAAAATAAGCTCACCTCGTGGAGCAATTTAAGCCAAAATAAAGCAACTCTTAAAATGGTAATTTTGATTTTTCAGTAACATATAAAACAAAAGAGCCGCATGGCAGCTCCTCTGTCGTACGGCTCTAACTGAAGTTTTGACATAACCCTTAAACTTCTGTTACTTCAATTTCACTACCACTATCCCCTGAAGAGAAACACGACTGATTAGTACATTCAAAATTCCCGCTTACGACACAACGCTCATTATAATCACTCGAGGCGCAAGAATAGACTACTCCGCCTCTCACTGTCTCTGAAGGTCTCGGTACGCATCTTTGTTTGGCGCAGTCCCCTGCCGATTCTAACATTTTTGACCATAATTTCGCTCGTAGCTCTTGATTTAGATCTGACAATTTTCCATCGTCTCTCTTCCAAAATGAATCGTCTGCAAAAATAACTTCACTGATCACTAAATCTACATTGAGATGCTTGTTGAGTTGTCCTTCTACAACAAATCTGTGGTAAAAATCAAAAAATGAGATTATTTTTAACCTTATGAAACCGGCTCCGCCTTCGGCAAGCTCCCTACGAAAATGAAGGGTTCTGCTCTCTCCCTGCATCAGGATATTGCGCCTGTTTTGATTTTCATACACAATCCATCTGACCTTGATGGCTTTTACTGGTTTATTAGAGATGTTGCGTATCTCAAATTTTTCAACCGAAAGCTGTTTCGATGAAACTGATTGAACAATAACTGGAGCATCCAAAAAATCTTCTCCTAAATAAGGATGAAAGGAAACAGACCAATCGCCTTTCGGTAGATCTTGTGGCAAATTAGCAAATGTTACACTGCAGCTCTTTTTTACACCTTGAACCTCTTCATATGTGGTTTGAGCAAAAATGTAAGATCCAAAGACGACTATCACTAAAAAAATACACACTGAAGATAACGCTTGCTTCCGAGTCCACAGGTTTGACATACTTCCCTCCTTTCGCGCCTTATTCTAACTTCTTTTTTTTTTTCGAGTCAAGTTAAATTTACCTTAAGCCGAATAATCGCATTAATCAAAATGACGAAAAGTCTGAAAACTTAAAATTCTCTCCATAAATTCATGTGAAAATCAGGTAATCAGCCAAGACTTATCAGAAAAATTTGCAAAAAATTCGTCCTATCTTTCAGTCAATTTGGCACAGTAAGTGCTCTCTGCAAAAGTGGATAGCTTGATATTTGGTCAAGAGCCTGCCATGCCATCACTCATCCAAGCGTAGTAGGCCACTGCGCTTGACTGACCTTCCGAGCGTTCCCTCAGTTTTGCCTTCCTTTTCGAACCCGATCAGTTGATCGGGTTCTCGCCTTTTTATGCAAACATTTGCTTTTTCCAAATTTTTATCGCCTTCTTTCCCAGAGAAGCTGATATATCAGACCTGCTGAATAAATCCTTTCAATTTGACATAAAAAATACCAGAAGGTTGAAATAATGACAAAAATCGTCAGTTTATCTATGACAAATTTTGTTGTTATATGTTTAGAGATCGTTCATTTTGATATAATTTTGAATGATTTTTGACATCAAGGTTCAAAAAGTACTCCCAAGAAATTTTTTATTAGTTCTGATAAACTGTTTGATCATGAAGAATCCGTTTATTTCCTCGCTCATGAATTTTTTAAAGCATGAACTCATAAGTTTAAAAACTCAACTTATTTTAACTTTGCTTTCAGCTCTTTTGCTTGTAACGGCTTTTCCTGATTTCGATTTTTGGCAGGTTGCATGGTATGCTTTAGTCCCTTTCTTTTGGGCAATCTACACGTTAAGAAGTTTCAAGCAGGTGTTTTTGCTAGGTTGGATATGGGGAATAGCATTTTTCTTTGGCAGCTGTTGGTGGCTAAGCTATGCTCCAATTCATTATGGCGGAATACCTGTAATTATTGCTTATTTATTCATCTTTATCAGCACAATTTTAGTTGGGTCTTTCATTGCGATTTTTAGCACTGTTTTGCTTTTCTTTTTCCGCCAGTTTGGAACTAGAGGTGTTTTATTTGCTCCATTCCTGTGGATATCTCTAGAGTTTTTAAGATTTTGGATTACTGGCAACAACTGGAACGCCATAGCATATTCTCAAGCTTTTGTTCCAGAAATCGTTGGATTTGCGTCCATAGGCGGCATTTACTTGGTCGGATTGATCATTGTGGGATTCAATGCATGTTTGATGCTATTGACAAAGGATATGCTTGAAAAAAAGCGTGTAGATTTTATGGGTATCGCTGTCTTGTTAATCATAACAGGTTTGTTAGCTTTCAGCTTTTTAGTCAAGCAAGAACGCCCTCAACTCGATGTAGTAGGGACTGCGATTGTTTTACAACCCAATGTACCAATGAGTGGGTTAAATAAGCGTTTGTGGGATGAACTAATGGTGAGACATATAGAGATGACTGAGAAGGCTCTAAAAGATCTGAACTCCCAAAAACATCTACCCATACTGGTAATCTTTCCGGAATCACCGATGAATTTCTCTTATGGACTCGACGAAAATCAGCGCAATTTCTTCAATGAATTCACGGCACGCCATAGAGTCTCACTTCTATTTAATTCAGCAGAACCCAACGATAAAGAGGGTAACTTTTTTAACTCAGCGATCATGATAAATGAAAAGGGAGAAAAAGTTGGGCAATATGATAAAATGTTTCTCGTGCCGTTTGGTGAGTACGCTCCAGTGCCGGAATTCATGAAAGAAGTTGCGCCGACTTTAGTTGGCAATTTTGCGTTTGGTAGCGAATACGATCTATTTCCTCTTGGGGAAGCAAAAATAGGCGTGATGATTTGCTTCGAGTCACACTTTCCTAACTTGTCACGAGAATATGCTAAAAGAGGGGCTAATTTGCTGATTGAAATGACGAATGATGGATATTTGGGGAAAACGCCTGTTTTACGTCAGCACTTAGCAAATGCTGTTTTCCGGGCCGCTGAAACAAAGCTCCCATTGATACGGGCTACAAACGTTGGCATTACCGCGTATATAACTGAAGATGGTCGGATCCTCGATGAAGCAAACACTTATGAGGAAGCGGTAAGAGTGTGGAATATCCAGAAATCTGATGGCCACAAAACCCTCTACGTTAGGTATGGAGATTGGCTGCCTATCTTAAGTTTAATCTTTACCTTTACCGCCTATATTTTTAAAAGCATATGGACTTAGTTGATTTAAAAGACAGGTACGAGGTGCTCAAAACAAAAGTTGATCAGCTAGGGAGGTTTCTTTGACCTGCCCAGTAAAAAAGCTGAACTAGAGAAAATTGAAATTCAAATGGCATCACCGAACTTCTGGGACGATGCAGAAGCTGCGAAGAAGTTGCTGCGCCGAAGAAGCTCTCTTGAAAAATCGATAGAGCAGCAGCGAGAGTTTGAGAAATCTCTGTCTGATGCGGAGGTTTTATTTGAATTTGCGGAAACAGATGAGGAATCACTCAAAGAGTTATGTCAATTGATAAAAAAGCTCGAGAAAGAGGTCGGTGAAGCTGAGACACAAATGCTTTTATCGAATGAATCAGACATCAAAAATGCCATTTGTTCGATACAAGCGGGGGCAGGTGGTACTGACGCGCAAGATTGGGCAGAAATGTTACTTCGAATGTATGTTAGATGGGCAGAGAGAAAAGGATTCGAGGTAGAAGTAATTGACATTCAGCCCGGTAGTGAAGCCGGTATAAAATCAGCCACTTTTAGAGTCGAGGGTGAGTACGCTTATGGATTACTCTCGTGTGAGGCTGGAGTTCATCGATTGGTGAGGATATCTCCATTCAATGCTGGTGCTAGCCGTGAAACTTCCTTTGCGTCATTGTTCGTTATACCGGAAATAGATGATGACATAGAAATTGAGATACACGAGAAAGATCTGAGGATCGATACGTTCAGATCCTCCGGAGCAGGCGGACAACACGTTAACGTTACTGATAGCGCTGTGAGGATAACTCATATTCCGACAGGCATAGTAGTAACCTGTCAAAACCAACGTTCACAGATACAAAATCGCGCAACCGCTATGAAAGTGCTGCGCTCGCGACTCTACGAACTAGAGTTAGAAAAACGAAGAGCAGAGACAGCTGAACTCGAAGCTGCAAAACGCGAGATTTCATTCGGATCACAAATCCGTAGCTATACTCTTCACCCATATCGTCTGGTAAAAGACACTAGAACAAAATATGAAAGAACTGATGTTGAGGCGGTTTTAGATGGAGAGATAGACGATTTTATTCGCGAGTACCTGATTTTCAGACAAAAACAGAGGGCTGTCGAAAAGACAATTTAATCCATCGAAAAGACAATCTAATTTGGCAACATGACTACCAAGATTGAGAGAAGGAAAAAACACACTTCATATTCAGACGAGGTCGTAGCCATAATGCTGATAGCCATTGCTTTACTGATACTTCTCTCTCTGATCTCATATAACGAAACTGATCCCTCTATAATTACATCTAGCAACGAGCCTGTGAGAAATTTAGTCGGTGTGGTAGGTTCTAATCTTTCTGCGATTTTATTAAGTGCGCTCGGATGGGCTGCCTACGCTCTTCCGCTACTGTTCATTACTATATCCTTCCAAATATTTAGATCTAAATCGGCATTTTTCGACACTAGTAAAATCACAGGCTTTTTCCTATTCATTTTAAGCAGCTCTGGGCTTGTATCTATATTCGGCGGTTATGGTGCTATCGCAGGCAGCATTACCTCAAAAATTCTTTCGTATTTAATCGGCAAGGTAGGCGCTATAATCTTACTTTCTTTTACACTAATCATTTCTGTCTTGCTGATTACTAGTTTCTCGTTGAGTCATTTCATCGATGGAATCAAGATTAGCCTGCGCGTAATCCTGGAAAAAGCGCAAGCAATATTACGCAACTATCAAGATTGGAGACGTGAAAGAAGACAAAGAGCTATCGAGAGGAGAAACCTGCGACTTCAATCAGAAGAGATTAAACCAAAGATATTAATTGAACAAGCCAATGGTGTGGAGCCTGCAATCATTAGAAACAGTGACGAACCCCAGAGAAATAACCACGAATCTCTTAACATTGGACAAAATCAACAGGAAGTCAGTATAAGTAATGACCAATCTAATGAATTTATTGAGGAATTTATTGAGGAGATTGAACCGCAAGCAGAAATGATATCTTCTCCACCGAAGAATGCGGCTCATAGTGGCGAGCCAGAAGTCCGACAAAATTTCGAAAACTATCAGTTTCCTCCTCTTGATTTTCTCACTTCGCCTCCACCTCACCTCGAACAGAGAGATGAAGAGCTATTAGCGATAGCTGAGCAAATAATGAGTAAAACAAAGGAGTTTAATGTAACTGGTCGTGTAGTTAATATTTGTCAGGGGCCAGTTGTAACCACATACGAATTTAAACCAGACCCTGGGGTCAAATACTCAAAGATAGTTAGCCTGGCAGATGACCTCTGTTTGGCATTAAAAGCTGATTCCATAAGGATCGATCGCATCCCGGGAAAGGCATATGTAGGTATAGAGGTACCAAATGCACGACGTGAGACCATCTTTTTGAGAGAGATAATAGAGTCAAGAAAATTCCGGGATTCTGACTCGCTGCTTACAATTGCATTAGGTAAAACCATCGACGGCTCTAATTACGTGACGGATTTGGCTAAGATGCCGCATTTATTAATTGCTGGCGCCACTGGCTCTGGAAAATCCGTAGGTGTCAACGCTTTAATTGTCTCAATCTTGTACAAAGCAAAACCCAACGAGGTCAAGTTCATAATGGTTGATCCAAAACGGCTTGAATTGGGCCTCTACGCTGATATTCCTCATCTCGCCACGCCTATAATAACAGATCCAAAACGCGCTGCTATCTCATTAAAATGGGCTGTTTCAGAAATGGAACGCCGCTATAAATACCTGGCCGGCTGGGGCGTACGCAACATTGATGGTTATAACTCTGAGATCGAGAAACGCAATGCCGAGGGTAAGCTCGACGAAGATGGAAAACCTTATAAACGCATGCCTTACATCGTGATAATTATCGACGAACTTGCTGATTTGATGATGGTAGCTGGTAAAGAAGTGGAAGAGTCAATAACAAGATTGGCGCAGATGGCGAGAGCCGTAGGAATTCATTTGGTTCTAGCCACTCAACGTCCTTCAGTCGATGTCATTACAGGTCTTATAAAAGCAAACTTTCCCTCGAGAATCTCATTCAGGGTTTCATCGAAAGTTGATTCTAGAACCATAATCGACACAAATGGAGCCGAGAGACTCTTAGGCAAAGGCGATATGCTCTTTCTACCACCAGGAAGCTCACAAATTATTCGCATCCATGGAGCATTTGTCGATGAGAAGGAAATATTCAAGATAGTTGAATACATAAAGGCACAAGGAAAACCTGAGTATGATGAAACCATAACTAAGACTGTGGATGAGATGGAAAAAGATGAAAACTTCCTTGAGGATACTGATCCTCTATTTTGGGAGGCTCTAAGAGTAATTGTGAATGCTAAGCGTGCTTCAACCTCGCTTCTACAGAGACATCTGAGAATAGGATATGGCAGAGCTGCAGCCATTCTGGACGCAATGGTAAGAGCAGGTTATGTCGGTGAAATGGATAACGCATTAAGAGCCAGACCAGTCCTTCAAGCCGCCTTCGAAGCACTCGCAGACTTTGAACAAAAACAGGAACAAATTTAGTTACAGAATGTCAGACTTGAATTTATTTAATCTCGATGAGCCAGTATCAATAGCAATTCCACTGCGATTCGGGGAGATCCAGCCTAATGCATACGGCGTCGAAGAGGCTTCTGCTCGAACTTATAAGACTGAAAAGATCATCGGAGATACTAGACTAGGCGGAAGTTGTAATTTTAGCCAAGTAAAATTAATTCCTCAATGTAATGGAACGCATACGGAATGCGTAGGACACATTACCCATGAGAGAATCTATGTACATGAATGTTTGAAAGATGCTTTGATGCTGGCTTTTCTAATCTCCATCGAACCAATAAACGCAGCCGAAACCACGGATAGTTATGCAGTGCCACTTGAAAAGGGCGATAAAATAATAACAAAAGACAAAATCAAGACTGCACTCGAAAAACTTGAAAAACTGCTTGACCAGATAAATACGAATACAAAATTCCCAACGGCTTTAATAATTCGTACGCTTCCCAATGATGATAGTAAACTTACCCGAAAGTATTTGGACTCGACCTCAGCACCATTTCTCTCTTCAGAGGCGATGGACCTAATAGTTCAAAGAAAATTCAATCATATTCTGATAGATACACCATCACTCGACAGATTATATGATGAGGGAAAATTATCGAATCACAGAATTTTTTGGCAAGTAGAGCGCGATAGCTGTGAAATAACTAAGGATACCCGCTTAAATCACACAATAACAGAGCTGATATACGTCCCGAATGATCTCGAAGATGACATATATCTATTGAATTTACAGATAGCACCTTTCAATCTTGAATCATCTCCTAGCCGCCCCATTCTATTCAAGCGATTGTGAAAAATCTCCCATTAACTCGCGCTCTTTACACTCTAGAGCCTCTAAAATGAGTTTTTCAAATCACATGAAATTTGCCGTCAATTGCTCTGAATTGTAAAATTAAACAACAATGCCGGATCCTATTACCACTGTTCTCATATTGCTCCTATTAGTTCTAGTACTATTTGCTACTGAGAAATTACCAGTAGATGTCATAGGAATTGTGCTTGTAGTGTCTCTAGTTCTTACCGGAATTCTGACAGTACAAGAGGCACTGAATGGTTTTGGCGATAGCATAATCATAACGATTGCAGGGCTTTTTATTTTAACAGGCGGTCTTGTCAAAACCGGTATCGTGGATCTGATCGGTAGAAGACTTTACGCAGTCGCCGGAAAAAATCAACTGTTGCTGACAGCCCTTGTAATGATAACAGCCGCTGCGAGCGCATCCGTACTCAAGAATACAACAACAACAGCAATGTACCTACCTGTTGTTTTGGGAATCGCAGAAAAAGCAAAAATACCACCCTCGAAACTACTGATTCCTTTGGCATTCGGTGCCATACTCGGAGGAAGCTGCACTCTCATAGGAACCTCTACAAACTTAGCTGTATCCACTGCTATCGAGAGATACGGCATGCCTCCGTATAGTATGTTCGAATTAACATTAGTAGGAGCTGTCTCCGCCATTGTTGGGATACTATACATGCTTACGATAGGCATTAGGTTACTACCGGAAAGGGGTGGAGGAGACTCCTTTACAGATCAGTATAATATCCGTGAATACATCTCCGAGATAATCGTCCTTCCAGATTCACATTTAATCGATAAAACTCTCGAAGAGATAGATGTTAACAAAAAATTTGACCTTAATGTCTTGGGCATAATTCGGGGAAACGAAGAAAAGATTCTTCCCAACCCAAAGGAAAAAATTCAAGCTAATGATTTATTGATCGTCGAGGGGAAATTATCCGATATCTTGAGAATCAAATCTGAGACAGGTATTGAAATTAAACCCGATTTCAAGCTAAATGACAGAATACTGCAGGGAGATGATGTGGAGCTATTCGAAGTGATGATAATGAGAGACTCTAGCTTCATAGGTCAAACCCTGAAGAGTTTGGATTTCCGGCAAAGATACGCATTAACAGTTCTAGCTATAAATCGGCATGGTGAGACGATATTTGAAAAACTGAGCGAACTTCCACTCAAATTTGGGGATGTGCTTCTCATACAAGGCAAAAGAAAACTATTAGAGCCGCTATTTTTACGTGGTGAATTGCTTTTCCTCGAAGAGGTGTCAACAAGCATAATGCGAATAGAAAAGAGGAAATGGGCTCTACTAAGCTTCGGTGTTTTTTTGTTCCTATCTATTCTAAGCGTCATTTCAAATATACAAATCCCACTACCGATAGCAGTATTGATCAGCGTTCTTATCCTACTTGCCACGAAAACTGTTCGCTACGCTGAGATGTATTCACTGATCGACTTCAGGCTTTTGGTTCTTATAGCCTCGCTATTAAGCTTCGGTTTGGCAATGGAGAAAACCGGCACAGATGTTTACCTTGCAAACCTTATCAGAGAAAACTTTGAGCACTACGGTCCTACTGCTCTGCTAGCCGGGTTTTTCCTTTTAACTGTCATATTAACCCAGCCTATGTCAAACCAAGCAGCAGCATTGGTTGTTTTGCCTGTTGCGGTCAAAACCGCACAGTCACTTGGCTTAAATCCCAGAACATTTGCCGTTGCCATCACCTATGCTGCCTCAGTCTCATTTCTGACTCCTCTAGAGCCCGCTTGCGTCTTAGTATATACACCAGGCCGCTATCGCTTCACAGATTTCATGAAAGTAGGATTTCTGTTGACTATTCTCGTTTTTCTTGTCATCATCTGGCTAGTGCCAATATTTTGGAGATTTTGACTTTTTATCTATCGTGCTATAATTACGAAAATCACTTTAAAGTATCAGCTGAAAGACAATGATTTCTGATCGGGAGAAAAGACTTTACAATAGTTTCCTAGGCATTACCAAAGGAAAAGGCTTATTTCCAACAGCTGCTCAGTTAATGGAATTCATCCGCCAGGCAAGAGCTGAAGCAAACTCTATATCAATCGAAAGGGTCAAGATTTTCCTAAAGAGACTACCCGCAGATTTTAACGGCATCAGAATAATACACCTGTCCGACATCCATCATAGCCCTTTCACAAGTCTTGAATACATCAAAAAAGTTGTCGAGATAACTAATCGCCTTGCGCCAGATCTCCTACTTCTAACGGGCGACTATGTCTCACATGAGGCTAAGTACATTGCTCCCGTAGCTGAGGCACTCGGCAATTTAAGCTCTAAATATGGAACTTATGCTTGTCTCGGCAATCATGATCATTGGACGAATGCAGATCTGATCATCAAAGAGTTCAGCAAAGCAAAGATTCATCTCTTGATTAATGAAGGTCTGCATCTTCGAATAAATAACTCGGAGATTTGGCTTTGTGCGGTTGATGATTATCTGGTCGGAAGAAGCGACATCAAAGCCGCTCTTATGGGAGCTAGAGAAGAGGACTTCAAATTATTGCTCGCTCACAATCCAGTTCTTCTTAGATCGGCTGCGCGCCATGACATCGACTTAGTCCTCAGCGGACACACACATGGCGGGCAAATAAGACTGAAAAATGAGCGGAAATTAATCCCTCGCCGCCTCAAAAGCGGATTATATCGATATCGCTCTCGTTATGCTGACAACGAGAGGGATACACAGATTTATATAACCAGAGGCATCGGCACCGTCGTGGTCCCACTCCGCTATCAATGTCCTCCGGAAATCTCCATCTTGGAGCTATGCTCGACGGGCTCTGAGGCGAGTGCCGCTAGTACCAGGAAATAAAAGGCATTTGAATTTGTCCTCAATGGAAAATCGAAAAAGCTGTGAATTAAAATCCCTAAACAACCAGCTAGTGCTCCAATCGCAATACTTCTAAATAAATCATTCTGCTCAGATCTAATTACTCTGAAACTTTTCCTGAACAAAAGGTAAATAAACAGCGAGATGCAAATAAACCCAATTATTCCAGTATCGGATAATGTCTGCAGGTATTCATTATGAGCTCTTTCAACACGGAAACGACCGTTCCAAGTATCATATTGCTGAAACATTGTCGCAAAACTATCAAGCCCAGTTCCCAATATTGGGTGATCCAAGAAAATCCTCCAAGCAATATACCAAAAATGAAATCTTCCACCGCTCACATCCTCTTGAACCTGTAACCCTAGTGATCTTGCCAACCATTGATCAGCACCTATGAAAAACACGAGTCCCAAGACAATGAAAACCAGTACTAACCCCATCAACGGTAGCGAGAGGCCAAACTTGCTAATTGATGCATTATTTTCTTTTCGTATATGCATTCGAGTCATTATCAATATGAAGATTAAAGTCACTAGTAGACTTAGAAATGCGCCTCGGGACCCTGTCATTATGACAGCCAGGATCATTATGGTTATTGGAATCCATATGAGAAGTTTTTTGTCAGATGCGATATTTCCGCCGTATACAATGCCGAAAGCTAGAGCAACTGACATCATCATAAATGATGCGAAATGATGCCTATTAACGAATGTACCGAATGGAATAGCGTCACGAACGGTTCTTATGCCAAAAATAGTCTGAGGATCGGTCAGTTGTTGCAATATACCTAAGAATCCAAAAATCGCTCCGAGTATTACTACAAGAAATGCTATCGTTTTGATCTTTCGTTGATCCCTGACAAAAGTCAAAAGAGCGGCGAAAAAAACGAGAAAAATACATAAGCGGACTACAGCGAACCTGGTCTGATAAGGATCGTACGACAGCGAATATATCGCATTAACAGGTAAGGATTCAAATTTCATGTATCCAATCGGTAGTATCTGAAGAACTCCTACTAAAATCAGTCCAAGAATCGGTAACTGCAGAGGATTATCGTTAAACCTTAATCCTGCATTCCTCCAGCTATCAAATAACCACGCCAGACAGATTATAAAAACGAGGAGTAGAATAATGCTTAAATGCGCAGGAGATACAGAACCATAGCCAATAGGAGCAAAAAATAAAATAAAACAGATTATCCAGAATATGACTGAGTCAACTTTGCTTTTCATTTTCCTGATTTAGTTAGTTTAAAAAGAATTTTCCTCAGTTAATCTTGCAGAAAGTTTATCTTCCACAAATTAACGACTTATTTTTCAAGTCTAAAGTCATCAAACCAAACTTTGCCGGAAATTGAGCAATGCAGACTGGGACAAGGTTGGTAAGCCAGCCGAATAGTTATTGCCTCGGTTTTATCTTCTGTTTTAAAGGAGGCTTCCATCGACGTCCAATCGGTATTCGCCATCAAGTAATCCGTCCTTCCCATAATTTTATCAGTGTTGGCATCAATTATCTGCCAAAACATCGTATTTTGGGATTTTAGATTCGTTCGGAAGAAAAATTTTAGTTTATATTCCGTATTTGGTGATACAGCAATAGTTTGCTCAATGAATCGTAAATTATCACGCTCATTCCCATCAAAAAATATAAATAAGCTTTGCTCGCCATCTATCTTCTGATCACGATTTATACCTACTTGAGGTGACAATCCATCCGTTATTCTCCAATCAAAAATATTGTCGTTTTTTGTTTTTATGACTTCTTCAAAGCTTGGATTCTTTATTTTCTCAAAATCTAATTCTTGATCCCTCATCTGTTTTAACATCTTTAAGGCTATATGAAACTTTCTCTTAGAGATAAAATGGTTCAAAAGCTCTTTACTAAGATCAGATGCCCTCTTTTCTGTTAGACTCAACTCATTCCACACTAAAAAAGCCTCCTCATCTTTACCATCTTTAGCCAGAACCGATGAGAGAGCCAATCTAACCTCTGATGAATCTCCAATATAAATCAAGATTTTCTGATAATCACCATTGAGAAATTGCCAGAGTACTGCCACGGCAGCAGCTGAAATCTGCTCATCAGCTTCGACTGCTCGCTTTATTTCGTTTATCGCTTCTTCAGTTTTTCCTTGTCTTAACAAATTATTACCCAAAGCCCAACGTGTTCGTGCATAGTGAGGTGCCAACTCAACAGCTTTTCTCAAATACAACTCAGCCTCTGCGCTATCCGCGTATTTATCAGTAGCCACGCCAAGATTTAGCCAAAAACGATAATCGTAGGGAGATAATTCTACAGCCCTTTTGTGATGGAATAGAGACAACTTCAAATCTTCCTCCATAAATGACTTCTCTAGTATCAACGCCAGTGCATTATGTGTTATGGGATTATCAGGTGCTAGATAGACCAGCACTTCGGCTACATCTCTTTGGCTAACATTCCCAACAGCAGCATCTGCAATAAACCATTTCAATGCAAAAAAAGTAGCGAGCAAAACACAAACGGTAACCAAAATAGGAATTGCTCGCTTAGCACCAGAGTCTAATTTAATGATCCTCACGGCCATTTTTCTGTGGATTCTGCTTAAGTTACTTCACTCAAAGCCTATGTCCTCGAGCTTTAACTCCATTTTTCTCAGAGCAATGTTTTCAGCTCTACAAAACCTCTTAACTCTCTGGAGATTTTCTGGTTTTATGTGGCGGCAGCTTATCAGTATTTCTTGTACACCGTTGCGTTTGCAAGTATCAGCCAGCATTCCGTTGCTACCAAAGACTCTTAATCCGTGAATCGTTTTGCCTTGTTTCGTTGGGTCATCATCAATAAAGCCTACAGGCAGATAATTTAACTCAGGATTGTTACGAATTTCACGCAAAACCATTTCTCCTCCATCTCCTGCACCGTAGATCAACACCTTACGACTATCTTGTCTTACAGGATATGGCAACAAGTAACGTAAAACACGAAACATTAGCCTACTGAAAGAAATAGCCCCAAAGAGTAATATGGAATCTACTATGAAAATCGATCTAGCAAAGATCTTCTGGTCATGGATTAGAAAAATAAGAGCGATGCTTAATACAAGTCCGAGCAGTACCGCCTTAGCGAATTTTATTAAGTCACTTACAGTCGTGTAACGCCAAATCCCACGATAAACCCCAAATAACAGAAGAGAAGCGAGTTTAGCAGCTACTATGATGGGTAAGGTTGATATAAAAAAATTCCACTTTTCTGAATCATCATCTATAGGTCCGAATAAAACTAGAAAAGCTCCGTAATAGGAGAGTGCAATCAGCAATATGTCTAAGAATATCTCAAATATCCTTCTTTTATGAGAGATGTCGACCAAAAAGGCGTAGGCAGCATTCTGTAAGTTATCCTCATTCTCATAAACCTTAACCCTAGCCAAATAAATACCAATTAGAGTCAATACGAGAGAGAATAAGGTTATCAGTGCTATGCTTTGCGATAACCCAAGACTATTAAATGATAATGCGAGCAATCCTGATACGAATGCTAGCGAATAAAGCAATAAAACAGTCTTCTTTTCGGAAATGCCAAGTGCCACTAGTCTATGGGAAGCGTGATCGCGCCCACCAACCGATATACCTCTACCATTTAGCTTGCGTAAAACCGTCACTAATGTTGTATCAAAAATCGGAACCAAAAAAGTGAAAACAGGTACGGCCAATATGGAGACAATGCTTCTAGATCTACCTGCAGCTTGGCTAATAAGCATTGAAGTAGCAAGGAAGAATCCTATGAAGAGAGAACCGCAATCACCCATGAAAATGGAGGCTGGATTGAAATTGAAAATTAAAAAGCCTAACAAAGCTCCTATGAAAATACTTATAAGCAATATATCATCAGGACCGCCATTAGTATAAAGACTGATTCCTATAAATAAAGCTGCAATCAAGGAAATACCTGCAGCTAACCCATCCATATTATCCAGCAAATTAATCGCATTAGTTATTCCTACAATCCATAAGAAGGTTATCACCGAATTTAACAACAATGAATCGGTCCATTGAAGTAGCAATCCACTTCCAATCACGACCAGAGCTCCTGCTACTTGTCCAAGAAGCTTCTGGTATGGCTTTATATTTAAAACATCGTCAATTAAACCAACGAAAAATAATAGGCTGCTAGCTAACAGTATTGTTCTGATTTCATGGCTTAGATCTACAATTAGGATGGATAATGAAACCACGGTGACGTAAATGGCAATACCACCGAAAGTTGCGGTTGGCTTCTTATGCCATCGGTCTTGCCGTGGGCTGACAACCCATCCTAATCTAGTCGATATAGTCCGAACCAATAAGGTTAAAAGAGCTGAAAATACAGTTCCTAATATCAACCAGCTGATAGGATTTTCTTTCCACAAACTAGTAATCGCATTGAACATACGTCAATGACTTAGCTCTTCAACTATCTTGCAAATATTTTTATCACAAATTGCTGTTCTTGAAAAGCAAATTTTCATATAAATTGATTAAATCCTTTGTTAACCTCTCCTTGGAATAAACAGAAAAAACGAATTCTCTTGCTCTCTCAGTTAACTGCTGACATAGATTCTTATTTTCTATGAGATGAATCAGACCATTACAAAATCTCTCTTCATTCGTATGTGAGTTAGCATGAGATTCTATTGTTTCAGTACTTATCTGAACTCCTAGTCCACGTTCGCATATTATGAATCCATCGACGCAATTTAGCTCTTTACCTAGTAGATCTACTACTCCCCCAACCATTGTAGAAATAACTGGAACTCCACTGGCCATAGCCTCAATGAGCGAGAGAGGAGTACCCTCATTTAGGGAAGTAAGCGCTACAACATCTAACCCCCCATAAAACGAAATGTCTTTGCGATTTCCCACGAATATGACGCTATCGTGTATTCCTAGTTCATTGACTAATTGCTCAAGCTCAGCGCGCAGATGCCCTTCCCCTATGATTACAAACTTTACTTTCCGGTTTTTTTCATGACAAAGCTTTGCTACCCTCAAAAAAAATTTGTGATTTTTGATCTCTGTAAGTCTACCTACAATCCCAACTAAAATTTCATCATCTTTAACTCGAATCTCTCTGCGAAACTCTTTACCCTCTTTTTTCACATCCAAGAAAGGCTGAAGATCTATACCCAGGGGTATAACCACAAACTGAGAGCCGCATCCAACACCGAATTTTTCATGTATCTCCTCAAATTGCTTGTCAGAGATAACGACTATCTTATCAGTTGCGAAAAAGGCTAAAGTTTTTTCAATCAGTAGGAAGAACTTAGTTTTAAGTTGACCATAATAACCATGAAAGATATGACCATGATAGGTGTGAATCAACTTAACCTTACGAGGCTTGCCGATGAACAACTTCCAACTTAGCCATTTATAAAAAAAACCCGCCAGTCTACCAAGAGTTCCTGCTTTCGCGGTATGTGTATGGATTATGTCAGGTTTTTCACGAAGCAAAATCTTGTAGATTTTAATGAATGAAACTAAATCTCTGATGGAGAGCTCCCTACTCATCTCTGGAATTACTACGGGAGTTACCCCATTCTCATAAGCGAAATAACTCATGTCTTCTTCTCCATCTGGGACCGTTCCGGTGACCAAAACAGATTGAAACTTCTCACCCTGCAATGCTTTAGTCAACCATATGACGTGACGCGCCGGCCCACCAACATTTAGCCTCGCAATTATGCGAACTATTTTCATTTTCAATATCTTTCAAGATCCCTAATTCTGATAATTACTCTTCTCAGTAAATCACTGAAGATTTCGGTAACCCTAGCTCCTGTCTCCATCACCTCCTCATGTTTTATAAATCCCTCGTCTATGCCTGCAGCCATATTGGTTAAACAAGATATTCCTAGAATCTTCATACCCATCTGTTTTGCAACTATTGCCTCTGGCACAGTCGACATCCCAACAGCGTCAACCCCTAATAATCTCAACATTCTAACCTCCGCGGGAGTTTCATATGTTGGTCCGGGTAAAGCACAATAAACACCTCGCCTGAGTATTCTTCTCATCGTTTTATCTAATCCATTTTCATATCGCTCCTTAGACATCTTTTCAGCTTCTTCACTCGCAATCCTCTGATACTCTTTACAATAAACCTCACTCATATCAGGAAATCTAGGACCAAACCGCTCATCATTTGGACCTCGAAGAGGATTAACCCCCATCAAATTTATATGATCGCGTATCAGAAGCAATGTCCCGGGTCTATTACTAGTTCTTATGCTCCCTGCAGCATTTGTCAGTATTAGAGATTTTATCCCCATTAAACCGAAAGTTCTTACTGGAAAAACTACTTGAGAAAGTTCATATCCCTCATAGTAATGAAATCTACCTTGCTGAACAATGACAGGAATGCCATTAACCTTGCCTAATACAAGAAAACCTGCATGTCCCTCAACAGTAGATTTCGCAAAATGTGGGATATCTTCATATGGTATCTTAAAAGCCTCCTCCAAACTATCAGCAAATTTCCCAAGACCGCTTCCTAAAACGATAGCAATCCTTGGAAGATCCGAGGCTTTCGATCTTATGAATTCTGCAGATTCAAGGGCCATTTCGTATATCATAGTTCAACCTTTTCTATAAGGAATACCTAAAGATTTTGGAGGACGCGATAGTCCTATAAAACCGGCTAGAACAATTATTGTAAGCACATAAGGAATTATCTGAATGAACTGAACAGGGATCTCCTCTCCCGAAGGCAACTTAAAAATGCCCTGAATTTGAAAGGAAATAGCCTCTGTGAAACCAAAAAATAAACATGCGAATAAGAGTGGAACAGGACGCCACTTTGCCAAAATTAACGCTGCGAGGGCTATAAACCCTCTGCCAGCTGTCATTCCACGGGTAAACAGTGAACTTTGTCCTATCGATAAATACGCCCCACCTGCTGCAGCCAGAGCTCCTGATATAATCACCGCAATATACCTTAACATTATCACATTTACGCCGGCTGCCTCTGCAGCCTCTGGATTTTCTCCAACTGCTCGGAGCCTCAATCCAAATGGCGTTTTATATAGCACATACCAGCAAAGAGGAACTAAACCCAACGCTAAAATAGAGGCTAACGAAATAGCATTGAAAAATTGAGTTAATAAAAATTCTTTCGGGATTTGAGGCGTGGATCCTGTGGAATCATATATTGCACCACTTAGAAATTGAGGTAAACCCAGCATTAAAAGATTTATGGCAAAACCAGCAACCACTTGATTAGCCTCAAACTTTATCACAGAAACTGCATAAACGGCTCCAACTAAAGCTCCAGCGAATAATGCAGATGAAAATCCTAAAAAAGCACTCTGTAGTTCGTAAGTCACCACAGCTGCAGTAAAAGCTCCAGCAAGCATCATTCCTTCTAAAGCTATATTTATTACCCCAGATCGTTCTGAAAACAAGCCACCAAGACCAGCGAAAATCAGTGGCGTAGCTAGACGAAGTGCTGAGAGTAAAAGTGCCAAAGTAAAAAGCTCGGTCATTGTCACCTCCTATATTATTCGCTACTTCCTGGAATATTTTTCCATGCAAGCCACAAACAAAATCACTATTGCCTGTAAAATCAAACCTATGTCTTTTGAGATATATCTCGTAAAAGCATCTACAAATATTTCACCTCGAATGAGCACAGCAAAAAACAGTGCGGCTAACAAAACCCCGAAAGGATGATTTCTACCTAACAACGCGACAGCAATTCCTAAAAAGCCAACCTCCCCAGAAAAGTCATGAAAATACCGATGCCTGTCCCCCAGGATTTCACCTAGAGCTACCATGCCAGCAAGCGCCCCTGCAATGGTCATAGCTATGATGATCTGCTTTGTAGGTGAAATACCACCGTACTCAGCAGCTGACGGATTTTCTCCGACGGCTCTCAGCTCATATCCCCATTTTGTGTGCCACAGAAAAAAATACACCACGAAACACATGAAAATCGCGATTAAAAAAGATAGATTGAGAGGCACATCCCTGGGAATGAAGGAAAAAAATTGATTCAATTGAGGGATGTAAGCAGATGAACCTATAGGAGCTGTTTGAAGTATCGGATCGCCAGGAATGCGGTAATGATACTGAGTTAAGTATCCAGCCAAGGCTACAGCAATAAAATTCAGCATTATAGTATTTATCACTTCGCTCGCACCGAAACGCGCTCTCAAATATCCGGCCACCGCTCCCCACAAACCACCAGCCGTGATAGCAGTCAAGATGCATAAGGGTACAAGCATGAAAGCTGGCAGATCCATCCAAGCCCAATTCTCTTCTTGCCCTGCAATATCAACTACAACGCCTCCGAATTTTATGCCAACCCACGCCGTCGCAAAAGCCGCAACGTATAACTGCCCTTCAGCTCCTATGTTAAAAAGCCCACACCGGAAAGCTACAGCTACCGATAAACCTGTAAAAATTAAAGGAGTTGCATAAAAAAGTGTGTAACAAATATCCTTGATCGAACCGAAGGAGTTTGAAAGCAGAATCCAATAAGTACTTAGCGGATTATCACCTACTAATAAAATGAAAACGCCGCCTACAAAAAACGAAGCCAAAATCGCCGACAAAATCAACAAAGCTTCTCTAACAATGTTTCTCCACATTCAGCGCCTCTGAAAACCTTTTCTCAAGGATTATTCGAATACCAACGCAAGAATATATCTCATAAAACTTACCTTGTCACCTCCGCACATACCTTTTTGAAAATTTCATAAAAATTGCAAAAATTTTCATCAAGATACTTGACAAAGCATTACTCATATTTTATTATACAATTAGACTAACAATAAAAATTTTGGAAAAGGAGGTCAAAGGATATGAACATAATGAGATATGATCCGTTCCGTGAAATTCGTAGCTTACAAGAAGAAATGAATAGGATACTCTCAAACTTCTCTCGTGGTTTCGAGGATGATTTAATGAGCGGAGCTTGGACTCCGAGCGTTGATATATTTGAAAATAAAGATCAGGTAGTCCTCGAAGCTGAACTTCCTGGAATGAAACCTGAAGATGTGAACATCTCAATTGAAAATAATGTGTTAACCATTCAGGGCGAAAGGAAGTTCGAGAAGAAAGAAGAAGGAGACAATTATCATAGGATTGAACGCCGTTACGGCAGCTTTACCCGTTCGTTCACTCTGCCACCGACTGTAGATACTGAGAACATAACGGCTGAGTTTGACAATGGAGTCTTGAGACTGACGATAGCTAAGAGAGAGGAAGCTAAGCCTCGTAGGATTGAAATAAAGGCATCTTCCTCTGGGAGTCAGTCTAAAGAAACTGTTGAAGTCAGTGGCAAATCTGCCTAAGCTCTTGAGGGAAAAACTTTTTCTCTCTGACTAAAATTTGCAAGGTCCTCAGTTGGGACCTTGCTTTTATAATTAAACTAAAAAGTAGAGTAAGTGAGGTGATGAAAAATGAGATTCGATAGATTTACAATACGCGGGCAAGAAGCAATACAAGAGGCGATTACAATAGCTGAAAAAAATCAGCACCAACAAGTCGAACCCGAACACATATTGGCAGCCTTGCTTGATCAGAAGGAAGGTGTAGTACGTTCGATTTTAGGAAAGATAGGCGCTAACATCAATGGGATAACCAATGAACTCAACGACGTAATCAGACGTTTTCCGAAGGTGATGGGTGGTCAGCAATATTTTAGTACTCGCACCAATTCAATCTTTCAGTCAGCTCAAAAAGAGGCAGAGAGCATGGGAGATGATTACATATCTACTGAACATCTTCTTCTTGCAATTGCTGACGATAAAAGCGGTGATGCAGGTCGTATTCTGAGATCATATGGCGTTAGTAAAGATGATGCCCTAAAGGTAATAGAACAAATGAGAGGGGGTAGCAAGATTACTGATCCGAATGCCGAAGAGAATTTTCAAGCCTTAGAAAAATATGCAATTGACTTGACTGAGCTAGCCCGTAAGGGAAAGCTTGATCCGGTAATCGGAAGAGATGATGAAATACGTCGCACCATCCAAGTCTTGTCTAGAAGAACCAAAAATAATCCGGTCTTAATTGGCGAACCCGGAGTTGGAAAAACTGCGATAGTTGAGGGGTTAGCTCAACGAATTGTATCCGGTGACGTCCCAGAAACCTTGAAAAATAAAAGATTGGTTGCCTTGGATCTGGGAGCGATGTTAGCTGGAGCAAAGTACAGAGGGGAATTTGAGGAAAGATTAAAAGCAGTTCTAAAGGAGATTGAAAGAGCTGAAGGACAAATAATTCTCTTCATCGATGAAATTCATACTCTGGTTGGAGCTGGGGCTTCTGAAGGAGCTATAGATGCCTCTAACATGTTAAAGCCAGCTCTTGCGAGAGGTATTTTACGTTGTATCGGCGCGACCACTCTGAATGAGTATCAAAAATACATAGAAAAGGATAAAGCCCTCGAGCGCCGATTCCAGAAAGTATACGTAAGCGAGCCTTCCGTAGAAGATACCATTGCAATTTTGCGTGGACTAAAAGAGAGATACGAGGTACACCACGGGGTACGCATAACGGACTCAGCCATTGTTGCCGCTGCCACACTTAGCAATCGTTACATTACCGACAGGTTTTTACCAGATAAAGCCATAGATCTGATAGATGAGGCGGCTTCCCGACTCAGAATTGAGATAGATAGCTTGCCTCAAGAAATCGATGAGCTGGAACGCGAAATCCTACAGCTTCAAATTGAACGACAGGCTCTATCTCGTGAAACAGACGAAAAAGCAAGAGAGAGGCTTGCAGACATAGAGAGGAAGATTGCTGATCTAAAAGAAAAATCGAGTGCAATGAAGGCAAAATGGCAATCAGAAAAGGAAAAAATTGAGAAGATTCGCTCAATTAAGGAACAAATCGAGGAAGCGAAGCTTGAATTAGAACGCGCTCAGAACATTGGAGATTTACAGAGGGCTGCTGAACTCCGCTATGGAAGGATACCAGAACTAGAAAAACAGTTAGCCGTGGAGCAAACCAAGCTTGCCGAGTTGCAAAAGGAGAGCGTTTTTTTGAAAGAAGAAGTCACCGAAGAGGACATAGCAGAAGTAGTGGCTAAATGGACAGGTATTCCTGTTTCCAAACTTCTAGAGAGTGAAAAGCAGAAGTTACTGAGGATGGAAGACGCCCTGAGAAAGAGAGTAATAGGCCAAGATGAAGCTTTATCTGCAGTTGCTAACGCAGTTAGAAGAGCCAGAGCTGGATTACAGGACCCGAATAGACCAATTGGTTCCTTCATCTTTCTAGGTCCTACGGGCGTCGGTAAAACTGAAACAGCCAAGGCTCTAGCTGAATTTCTCTTCGATGATGAGCGAGCAATGGTAAGGCTCGATATGTCAGAGTACATGGAGAAGCACGCCGTGGCACGCATGATCGGTGCACCTCCGGGATATGTCGGCTACGAAGAAGGCGGCCAACTCACGGAGGCCATACGTCGTCGCCCATACTCTGTTGTGCTATTCGATGAAATAGAGAAAGCGCATCCAGATGTATTTAACATATTGCTTCAAATTCTAGATGACGGTAGATTGACCGACTCTAAAGGACGTTTGGTTGACTTTAGAAACACTGTCCTCATCATGACCTCTAATCTAGGTTCGAGGGAGATTCTAAACCTCAGTGGTGATGAAAAAAGAACTCGCGAGGCCGTAATGCAAATCTTACGAGAGTACTTCAAGCCAGAATTCCTCAATAGAATTGATGAGATCGTTATCTTCCACCAGCTCTCGAGAGAACAAATCAACCAAATTATCGACTTACAAATTGAGCGCTTACAACGCAGCTTACAGGATCGCAATATACGAGTTATCCTCGAGGATTCAGCTAAAGAACTCATTGCCCGTGAGGGGTATGATCCAACTTTCGGTGCTAGGCCGTTGAAGCGCACAATACAAACTCTCATACAGAATCCTTTGGCTATGAAGCTTCTAAGTGGTGAGATCAAAAGCGGTCAAACCATAAGAATCAAAGCCGAGAATGATCAACTGAAGTTCATAACAGAAACAGCAAAGGCTTCAGCCTAAACCATCCGAGTAGAGGCTGGTTTCAAAACCAGTCTCTATTCTGTTAAACTTAAAGTTTGGAAACTCTTCACCTATGGCAGCTATGATGGAAAATAGCAAAAATAACAACATTGAAACTCAAATTGAACAAGAAAAAGTCGAGGAAATAAAAGTGAAAGATAAAAGGCGTTTTACAGAGGAAGGTGAATTGCGAGAGGACGTTTTTAGTGAAGAATCCACCGAGAAAACAGCAAAGACCGAACAACCCAAATCCGTAGAGGTTATAAAACTCGAAAACGAGCTCAAAGAGGAACGAGCTAGACGCGAGGCCGCTGAGGCTAAGCTAATAGCCGTACAGGCAAAGTTTGAAGAGCTCGTGGCAAAGATGGAAAAAGAAACGGCTGAGATGCGCGAGAGAATCAAGAAAAATCTCGAAGAGCGCTCTCAGCAAGCTCAATTCCAATTTCTCAAGACGCTGCTACCTATACTAGACAATTTAAAACTAGCAATTGAGCATGCAGAAAAGGAATCATCGCTTGAAAAGCTGATAGAGGGAGTCAAAGGCACTGCTAGATCATTTGAACAGACCCTCACTAATCTAGGTGTAGAGCCTATTCCCTCTGTAGGATCTGACTTTAATCCTGAAGTTCACGAAGCCATAGATACAATAGAGGTCGAGCCTGACAAAGAAGGCAAAGTAACTCTCGAATATCAAAGAGGTTATAAAATTGGAGAGAGACTCCTCAGACCAGCAAAGGTTCAGGTCGGAAAAGGTAGCAAGTAAAATTTAACATCAAAATCAGTATGAGGGCATCGCTTTAAGGGCTAGCCCTCTTGCTTTTTTATCTCTAATGTGGCAAGTTATCAAAGTGTTAAATTTTTAAGATCTTGAAATGCTCGACTCAATCACAAAAATTAAAGAAGAAAATCTCTCAACACTTCCTTTCCCCTTTAACAAGAGGAATTTCTGTGTTTATGAACCAATCGAAAAACGCATCGAAACTGCAAAAGTTTTAATAGTCAATTGTTTACTTAGGTATGAAAGTGATTTGTCAAATTTGGCTAAGCAGGAGTGGGCAGATTCATTAACCTCGAAGCTTAGGTTAGAAAATAAGATAGCTGGAATGGCTTGTGAAAACATCGCCAAAAATGTGAATAGACTTGTCAAAAAACCACGCACGTTGACAGTACATCTATCAGAGATAGAGGAAGCTGACAAGACTTTCTCTCCGGATGCAATAGTGATGAGCGGAACCCTATCAGATTTCGATTATTACAATCCATTACATCTCAAAAAAGCTGAAGAGTTCTTGCAAAAAACAAAAACCCCTATACTGGCAATTTGCGGATCACATCAATTAGTGGGTTTAGCCTTTGGGTGTAAATTGAAAACTCTGGATGGTTTTGATCCTTCAGAAAAGCGCACTGGTCGAATCGTAGAATATCAATACCGTTTTATAAAAATCATAGATGTTAATGATCCAATATTTGCTGGTGTAGCAGCGAAAAATCGAGATAGTGCCGAGGGTCGAGTTTGGCAGGATTACACTCTAGAGGACGATATCCTGCGCGTATGGCAAAATCATGGCTTGCAGGTGGATGGAGTTCCAGAAAGCTTCAAATTACTCGCTACTTCATATCTCTGTAGAAATCAAATGATGGTGAAACGATCAGACGGCCAGTTGATATATTCTGTTCAGTTTCACTTAGAGAAGTCATTTGAGGATTGGTCGAAGAATAGAACAAGATGGGAACATCCCAACGAATCGCGAGACGGTAGAATCCTGTTTGAAAACTTTCTAAAACTAGCATTACAACACAAAAGAACATGAATGTTGCCACTCCGACAAAAAATCTGCGATGAACTTCACCCTTTTATCACTCCAAAATAAACTTAAGAGCAGCAATCATCGAGATTTTTGGTAATCAAAACTTAATTAAAAGGGCTCTTTTACATCCTTTCGTTATTCACACTCAAGACATTTAACCTACTTTGCTGAGGGACTTAGTTCTTTTGAATCATTTAAAGATTGGATGAAAACGCGCTGGATTGCACTCAGCGTTTACGACATCGCGAAAGACTGGTTAAGCTGCAATTGCTTTCTATGGACACACTTTTGTGGACGAAATAGCGCGAGTTAAAAGCATTTTTCTGGAACATTTTCCATGGTTCTTTCTATAAGCATGTCCACTACTGCGTTTAGATCTTTAGTTTCCTCATAAACCTGCAATTGTTCATCAGCAGATGTCCCACGCTTTAAAATCGTATAGATATGTTCTATTTCCTCGCGAGAGCCTAATTCGTCTACTACATCATCTACAAACTCTAACAGTTCACAAATTAAATCCCGAACGGGAACTTCCTTTTGCTTACCTAAATCCAGTAATTTTCCGTCTAACCCGTACCTAACTGCTCTCCATTTATTCTCTTGAATCAATGCTCTACGATATAGCCGAAATCCAAGATTTTGGTCAATCAGTTTATTAAGCTTTGCCGTGATAGCCTGAAAAAGAGCAGCAATGGCGATTGTATCGTCGACTCGAGTCGGAATATCACAAATTCTGTATTCAAGAGTGGGAAAATTTGGATGCGGACGCACATCCCACCATATCTTTTTACCGTTATCAATACAATTCATCTTGATGAGTAAATTAACGTAACTTTCGAAGGACTGGTATGAATCAAAATAATCCGGGATATCAGTTCTGGGGAACTTCTTGAATACTTCACTGCGATAACTTTTAAGTCCTGTGTTAAAACCAAGCCAAAATGGAGATGATGTCGATAAGGCCAGCACGTGAGGTAGAAAGTAGCGAGCAGCATTCATTATATGAATTTGCCTCTCTCTATCAGCAACCCCTACATGAACATGTAAGCCAAATATGAGAAGTGAGCGAGCAACCATTTGCATTTCATCTACTAAGAGCTTGTAACGATCATGCTCATAAATCTGCTGCTCTGACCATTTGGAAAAGGGGTGAGTTGAAGCCGCAACTATCACAAGCCCTTTACGACGAGCCAATGCTGAAACTATACAACGAAGTTTTCTTATATCCTCCTTAGCTTCCTTTATGTTTCTACAAACCCCAGTGCCCACCTCGATTGTAGATTGGATCATCTCTGGTTTAACTTTCTCACCCAACAAAAGCCTACCCTCTTCGAGGATTTCCGAAACATGTGATTTTAGCTCACGCGTCTTCGGATCTACGATCTGAAATTCCTCTTCGATTCCAAGCGTGAATTGTTCAAACATCTTTCCCTCATCAAACTTCAGTCTTTTAAATAACTTTACTTCAAGTCGAGTGATCTTCTCAAGATTTTTTCGTTCTCTTCGGACAGATTTTTAAATCTAACACCAAACCCACATCCCTCATCCACATATACGACAACCGCATCACTCTCAAATCTACCTTCTGTAAGATCTATAGTTATTTTCAGCGAACAGCCTTGCTGAACCTCCGCATCGGTCAGGATGTATAATCCACCTAACCCTATATCGCGACTACTTGCAGATGTTGTAATTGAATCTCCATCTGCAAAATCAACTCTTACCTGAACTCTTTTTCGCTCATATCTTCTTCGCTCTTCTCGATTTAATGCACTCATTAAAAATTTCTCCCATGGAATTTCCAAGAGCACCCGTAATTTTAGCACGTTATGCAGATAGCATTAAAGAAAATAGTGCTGATTGAGAGCATTTTAAATATAAAGAGTATTAGTCAAGAAAAGTGCACTAAAAAAACAGCCTAATTCAATGCTGCCAGTAAGGCTGCCATTCTAGTACACAAAAGCGTGTGGGTGGTGAATTTAAGTTAAGCTCTAAGGAATCATTTTGCAATCTCAGCTTTCACTCCGCTAGCCACTGGGATGTTTTTGAAAAGCTTTATGACGTTATCACCAAAAATCCCTAGATAAAAGACTCCTACAAGAGTTATGAGTAAGACCGCCGCCACCGCCGACGATAATTGCGGCGCCATCCAGTCTGTAGTTCTTTCTCTGAAAAACATTACCACGATTAAACGCAAGTAATAATAAGCTGAAATCGCTGTGTTTATGACTGCCATAACCACCAGAAAAGTCAAAAACGCATCTTGAGCCTCGATGGCAGGACGAAAGACCAGAACTTTTCCGATGAATCCTGCGGTAAGTGGTAAGCCTATCAGGGATAACATGAATATCGATAAAGAAAACGAAAGGATCGGTGAGCGAAACCCTATGCCATTGTAATCCTCGAAATCAGTTCTGCGATCGTTTTTCTGTGCCAGCAACGTCACGATAGCTAAAGCACCTAGATTCGTTATCGCATATCCTAACATGTAAAAAGCTACTGCGGCTATGGCTTCGTCTCTTGCCTCGACCGTTTTAGCAACACCGGCACCTATAAAGCCAATCATGGCATAGCCAGCGTGAGCAATTGAAGAATAAGCAAGCATCCTCTTGACGTTGTTCTGCACAATTGCCACTATGTTACCAAAAGTCATGGTTAAAATTGCCATGATGCTTAATGCAGAAACCCAAGATTCGTGCAGAAACGCTGACGCTTGGACTCCCGAGATCAAGGGAAAACCTAGCACGAAGACCCTCATGAATGAGGCAAAAGCTGCAGCCTTTGGTCCAGCTGCCATGAAAGCCATTATCGGTGTAGGTGCACCCTCATAAACGTCCGGAGTCCATATATGGAAAGGAACGCTTGCGATTTTAAATCCAAAGCCAATTATCATCATCGCGCCACCAACCAATAACAATGCGGGGAAATTGGCATTGGCTATCTTAGTTGCTATTTCAGTTATGTTTGTAGAGGCGGTTGCTCCATAGATGAGTGCCATTCCATACAACAAAAATGCTGAGGCGAATGAACCTAGTACGAAATACTTTATAGAGGCCTCGTTTGAGCGTAGATCAGTTTTTCTTAATCCAACCATTACGTAACTAGCCAACGATAGAGTTTCTAGCCCCAAGAATATTATCACCAAATCATTTCCCGCAGCCATCAATAGCATTCCAAATGTGGCAAACAATAACAGGCTATGATATTCACCTGCTGATACATCCTCCCTCTCAATCCAAACGGTAGAGATCAAAATGGTAAGAGCCGTTGTGATCAAAAAGGTGATCGAAAAACTAAGACGTAGAATATCAGTGACAATCATTCCATTCCAGGCACGCACAGGTACCGTCTCACCAGCAAAAAGCCATAACCAAAAGATGGCAGCCGTTGCTAGAGTAACACCTAGCATTGCGATTGTGCCTGTGACTTTGTGGTTTTTCGATACGAAACAATCGTACAACATTACTATCGTGCCAAAAATCGCCAGAATGATCTCAGGCAGTATGATCCAAAGATTAACATCGGGATTTACAAGACTTAAAATCATATGCAACGAACTTAATTAAGCTTTTTATTCTCTGGAAGCGCTGAAAAGGTTCCACCTTTTTCGGCACCAATAATGCGTTTCTGAATAGTTAAAATGGTTTCCTTTGATCTATTTAAAAATGGTGACGGATAGACTCCCATGAAAACCATTAGAAAAACCAATGGGGTTATCAAACCTATCTCCCTAAGATTCAAATCTGGAAGATATTTATTCTTCTCGTTTGTGACCTTTCCAAAAAAGACTCTCTGAATCATCCATAGCAAGTAGACGGCTGCAAAAATCACTCCAGTACCGGCTATCATTGTAGTTATCCATGGATGTGACATCGTCTGTGAGGTCCATGAGCCAAGCATTATCAAAAACTCACCCACGAAACCGTTCAAAAAAGGTAATCCGATTGAGGACATTGCCGTAATTACAAAAATCGTTGCATAGATGGGCATTACATTAGCCAAACCACCGAATTCATCTATCTGCCTTGTATGTCTTCTCTCGTAGATGTATCCGACCAAAAGGAAGAGTGCTCCGGTCGATACTCCGTGGTTCAACATCTGATATAACGCCCCTTGCATTCCCTGCTCCGTGAATGAGAACATTCCTAATACGACAAATCCCATGTGAGCCACTGAGGAGTATGCAACAAGTCTTTTTATATCTGGTTGGACCATTGCAACCAAAGCGCCATAAGTTATACCAATCAATGCCAGAATGATAAATACGTATGCATACTCTCGAGAAGCCTCGGGGAAAAGCATGAAATTAAATCTCATCAATCCGTAGGTTCCCATCTTTAGAAGGATAGCAGCAAGTATAACGGACCCTGCGGTCGGCGCATCAGTGTGAGCATCCGGAAGCCATGTGTGGACTGGAAACAACGGCACCTTTATTGAAAAAGCTATAGCAAACGCCCAAAATAAAAGCGCCCCAGTTTGAGCAGTTAAAATCAGATTACCAATGCGCATTGAATTTAATATCGTTATGTAATCAAAAGTACCAATACCGGTTGCGTCTTGATGCAAAAAGTAAAGAGCTAAGATCGCAACCAGCATCAGAAGACTGCCAATTGCAGTGTATATGAAGAACTTAACTGCTGAGTAAATTCTATTATCGCTACCCCATATCCCAATCAAGAAAAACATCGGGACTAACGAGGCTTCAAAAAATAGATAAAACAGCAGAAGATCAAGCGATGCGAAAGTGCCAATCATTGCACTTTCGAGCAGCAATAAAAACACATAGAAAGCCGTCGGACGTTTATCAACCGCTTGCCAAGTAGAGAGTATTGTGATTGGCATTATAAAGGTAGTTAACAAAATTAGCCAAAGACTTAATCCATCAACCCCAACATGATAGTTAGTTCCAATTGAGGCTATCCACGGTACGTTTTTCTCAAAGTAAAAACCAGATGATGATGGTTTTGCTTCTGAAAGCAAGAATAATGAAAGGAGAAATTCAGCAAATGTTACGATCAGAGCTAACCACTTCAGGTGACTTTCTCGTTTCCAAAACAAAACATGTCCTATGAGCGCTAACGCGCCCAATGTCGGCAGTACTATCAAAACGGTCAGTAAATTTTCCACTAAGAAATTCATAGGCTATTGAAGCATTCTCAATCCGTAGTAAATAAAGTAACCCAGTAAGATCAAAGCACCTAGCAGCATAAAAGCCGCATAACTTCTGACAAAACCAAACTGAACTTTGCGAGCCGCCGCTGCAAGTCCCGCGATAAAAGCACCTGCACCATTAACAATCCCATCAACAAAACCGACGTCTATTCTTTTCCAGAGAGTGCTGCGTGAGAAGTTCGTGATGGGATCGACTATCAGACCATTGTATATTTCATCCACATACCATTTACGCTCCAAAATCTTCGGCATTTGCCTGAGAGGATTCTTGATGAACAGAACCCAACCTACCCCTATTCCGCTCAGAGCTAGAATTACAGAAAGACCAGCTAAAAACCTTTCCGTTCGTATCTCTTCTTCAGAATGATGTTCTTCTAAGGAATGTAGCAACTGCTTATCAAGCTTAGTAGAGATAGAATGCTCATGTGTTTCAGTTGAGGAATGAGCAGTTTTTTCACTGGTAGTCTTTGATTTTACGATGACAGGCTCTAGAACGTGCTCAAACACATTAACGTCCTTGAGTCCGACCAAAGAGCTAAGAGCGTAAGGAACGCCCACTAGCCCACCGAATGTAGAAAGAAAAGCTAAGATTATCAGCGGAATTGTCATCACAAGCGGAGACTCATGAGGCTTATGATGATGACTTTCATGATGTCCTTCTGAATGTTCATCATCAAAAGGCGTATCAGATTTTTCTGGCAACTGAAGATCAAATCTCTCCTCACCCCAAAACGTCATCACCATCATTCTCGTCATGTAAACTGCTGTCAGCACAGCCGTGAGTAGTGCAATTGCCCATAATACATAATTCAAATTTTCAGGAAGATTCGAGGCAGCAAAGGTCTTATAGAGAATTTCATCCTTGGAGAAGAATCCAGAAAATATGGGAATGCCAGCTATTGCAAGCCAACCGGTGACCATCGTCGCAAACGTAATGGGCATATACTTTTTAAGATTTCCCATTCGCCGCATGTCTTGTTCGTGATGCATTCCATGAATTACTGAGCCAGAACCAAGAAATAGTAGAGCCTTAAAGAATGCATGAGTCATGACATGAAAGATGGCTGCGATAAAAGCCCCAACGCCACATGCTAAAAACATATAGCCTAGTTGTGAGACGGTCGAGTATGCCAAAACCTTCTTTATATCATTCTGAGCTAAGCCGATAGTTGCAGCAAAAAGAGCAGTAGCGCATCCAATAACAGCAACTAACATCATGGCAGACGGAGCATTTTGATAGATCGCATTACATCTAACCACCATGTAAACCCCTGCCGTTACCATTGTAGCCGCGTGAATCAATGCTGATACCGGTGTGGGGCCCGCCATCGCGTCAGGTAACCATGTGAATAATGGAATCTGAGCCGATTTACCAGTTGCCCCGATAAAAAGCAATACCGCAGCTGAGGTTATT
Organism: uncultured Blastocatellaceae bacterium; assembly: GCA_964486055.1. Classification (GTDB taxonomy): domain Bacteria; phylum Acidobacteriota; class Blastocatellia; order Pyrinomonadales; family Pyrinomonadaceae; genus J014. Next base: position 44,541 of record CAZALE010000009.1, on the reverse strand, counting down.
CCTCCAGCAAAAATTGCGGCTAGGTTAAATGACTCCGATGGCATCTGGCTGATCAGTCTCAACGCACTATTAATCGTTACGCCATCAACGCTCTTATCAAAAAACGATACTGAACCCGTGAGAGTAAATATTAGCAAGACGCCCATTATCACGCCCCAGTCACCTATTCTGTTCATTACGAACGCTTTTTTAGCCGCGCGTCTGGCCGTATCCCATTTAATGTAATAACCAATCAGAAGATAAGAACAGAGTCCTACACCCTCCCAGCCAACAAACATGAGAAGAAAGTTATCAGCCAACACTAAAGTTAACATTGAGAACATGAAAAGATTCATGTAGGCGAAGAAGCGGTAATAGCCTTCATCCTCATGCATGTATCCTGTGGCAAAAACGTGAATCAATAGACCGACGAAAGTGACGAAAAGAGCGTAGATAGCTGACAGGCGATCCATTGCGAGGGCAAAATCAGCGCGAAATTTTCCAACCTCGATCCACGTCCATATGTGGTCAAGAATTGGTTTACCCTCGGGCATGAAGAGAGCGCCTTCGTGTGGTGTCCCTATTCCAAAGGCTATCATGAATGCCACGAAGGCAGACACACCGACTGATGCACATGCTACAGTGCCACTAAAAACCTCGCTCTTGAGGCGCCTGCCGATCAACCAGTTGACTACAGCTCCGACCAGAGGGGCGAAAATTATGAGACTTAAGAAGTTATTTTCCATCATCTTCCTATTCTTAGATTCTTCCTCTAATTCTTCAAAAGACTTGCATCATCTACATCAACCGATACACGGTTTCTGAAAAAGGCTATTATAATCCCCAAACCTATGGCGGCTTCCGCGGCTGCAACGCTCATTACCATGAAGACGAAAAGCTGCCCTGTAGAGTCATTATAAAACCGCGAAAAACCAACAAAAGTGACGTTCACTGCATTGAGCATCAGCTCGATGCACATGAACATTCCTATAGCATTGCGCTTTACAATCACACCGACTGCACCGATCGTGAACAAAATACCGGATAGAGCTAAATAGCTTGCTAAACTAGGCTCCATAGACTAATCCTCTCTTGCTTTAAACTCTTCTGTCTTTACTTGTTCACCTCTACGGGATAAAATCATCGCACCGACGATTGCCATTAACAATAAAACCCCAGCTATCTCTACAGGTAACAAGTATTCAGTAAACATTGCTCTCCCAATATTTAAGGTTAAGCCGGCTGTGGCCTCCTGTTCTGGTTTTTGGTTGGGCGTTTTTATAATAGCGTGATATATAAAAAACGTCTGCAGTAGTAGTGCAAGTCCTAGGAAAATTCCAACCAGGTATAAGTATCGAAGTCTTGTTAACTGCTTATCCTCTTCCAGGTTAAGAAGCATTATGACAAATATAACCAGGACCATTATAGCGCCAGCATAAACTAATACCTGAACAGCGGCGATAAAAGGTGCTGCTAGCAAAACATATATGCATGCGAGCGCAATAAAAACCCCGATTAAGGAAATTGCACTATAAAGAGGGTTTTTGTGATAAACCATTAAAATCGAACAAGCTATTGCTAAGCCAGCAAACAAGAAAAAGAGTATTGACACCATAACGACTAAAAAATTCCAAGATAGACCATTATGATCGTAAAAACCAAATTACCGATAGCCACGGGAAGCAGGAATTTCCAGCCAAAACTCATCAATTGATCAAACCGGAAGCGCGGAAGCGTCCCACGCACCCATATGTAGAGAAACAAAAAGAAAAATATCTTCAATAGAAACCCTATGTGACTGACGATTGCGTAAGGAATACTTCCGTATTCAAATATGTAACTGAGACCTGGGATATACCATCCACCGAGAAAAAGTGTAGTGCACATGACTGACACCGTGAACATGTTTACATACTCAGCCATGAAAAATAGGGCAAATTTTAGAGCTGAGTATTCAGTGTGGAAGCCAGCCACCAATTCAGTTTCAGCCTCCGGAAGGTCAAAAGGCACGCGGTTAGTTTCGGCAAACGCCGCAGTGAGAAAAACTAAAAATCCAACAAACTGAGGTATGATGAACCATTTTGTCGGATACTGAGTTTGTGCCTGAATTATCTTGCCTATACTTAGGCTTCCAGCCATCATCACGACCCCTAATACCGACGCCCCCATTGCTAACTCGTATGATATCATTTGAGCCGAGGAGCGTAATCCACCCATCAGCGAATACTTTGAATTTGAAGCCCAGCCAGCAAGCGCTATACCGTATACTCCAACTGAGGTGATTGCCAAAACATATAAAAGCGCGACGTCAAAATCTGCTATTCTTAGCGGTAACTCTCTGACTCCCTCTCCTAAACCATATGGTAGAAAGCTCCAATCCACGGTTTTTATGGGAGGTCCAAACGGATATACAATTATGGGCATTAAAGCACAAATCAGAGCGATAAGTGGAGCGAGATAATACACAAACTTTGTAGATTTATCAGGAGCTATCTCTTCTTTGAAAATAAATTTGAGCAAATCAGCGAATGGCTGCAACAAACCCCATGGTCCGACGCGATTAGGACCAATTCTACCTTGAATCCAACCTAATATCTTTCTTTCCGCCAAAACAGTGTAAGCAACTATTATCAACACACCATTGAAGGCTAAGAAAATGGCGGCGAAATAAACGATTACTGGGAAGGTCAAACGTATTATTTCTTCCATAAAGGTTTAAAAGTTACCAGAAAAATCTTAATTTAACAAATCACTCTCTATCTCCGACGCCAACGGCCTTAGTCCAACTTTCCTGCTTAGGCGTCCCATCCAGATTGAACTGCAAAAGCGGTGAAACAAATACGTTCTCTGGCTTGGGGTTTCCATGAGCCAATAAATGAAATTCAGGCGTTTTACTGGTCAGAGTAGTCAAACGATGTAGTTTATGCCCGACACGCGGCGTTGTATCTATCTTCTGAACTGATTCCGGAAGAGACTTGATTCGCTCTCGAATGATATTAATCTGCGCGCTTAAATCCTTTGGAGGATATATTTGATGTTTGACTTGAACCGGTTTAGACTCGTCTCTTAAATGAGGATAACGTAATCCCTCGTAAGGCTTTACAGAATCTGCTATCTGTCTGAACACTGTAGAAGCTGAGAAATCATAACCAAAATCAACTCCCATCTGACGCGCTAATAAAAACGTTATCATCCAATCAGGTTTTGATTGATGCAGAGGTTCTATTGCTTGTCGGACTCTCTGAACAAATCCCGTGTTATTCGTGTAAGTTCCGTCTACTTCAGCAAATGAGCATGCGGGCAAGACCACGTCTGCGTACTTAGTGGTTTCGGTCTCAAAAAGCTCCTGAACAACTACAAATTCTTTTTTCTCTAGATAATGAACATGTTCTTCATATAAGCTTCCACCTATCAGGAGTGCACGGCTGCTTTTTAAGACATCAACTAATGGCTGCTTGCCCTGCATTATGTCATTTGCACCTACTGAATTGTTATATAGGGGTAGAGGATGAAATAGAACTCTCCGGTTTTCACCAGCAAAAATCTGAGCCGAGTTAGCAAGTATAGCCTGGGCTTCAGCAGATAAATCTGCTCCAAACATTATTATCAAATCTCCCACGGTATTATTTATGGTTTCCTCGATGGCTTTGAGTTCATCCTCATCTATCCCAAGTTTTTTGCAAGCTTCTGGTCGTGAAGACTTATCGATCAAGCCAAGCACAAATGCATCATAAGAACGAGGATTTACGTGAACAAAATGAGAGGCATAGGACTTCAAGCGTATCGGAGTGTCATTAATGATGATGAGTTTTGCGCCACCATTCCGCACCGCTTGCCGCATCTGTTTTGCTGTAAAGGTTTGCTCTTCCTCCGGCTCTCCTCCGATCAAAATCAGGGTCGAAGCATATCTGATTTCTTTGTGTGTACAAAGCGGAGCACTTAAATTATCGAAAAATGGTGCTAGATCATACTTGTCAGATACTGCATAAAGTGATGTCTCGAGCACATCTGTTGCAAATCGCTTCAATGTGAAAATAGCTTCGTTCGTCAAACGACATGAGGCTATAACTCCTGCGTCCTTACCATATTGCCTTAATTTTTCACCTGCAAATGACAAAGCTTCGTCCCAAGTGGTAGGAACGAGTTTGCCGCCTTTTTTGTAGCGTATTAGAGGAGTTTTTAAACGATCTTCATGATTTATGAAAGCATGAGCAAATCTAGCTTTAACATCCAAAAACTCTCCGTTTAAACCATTCACGTATCTATCCCGGGCAACGATTCTGTGAACTTTACCACCGCGAGATCCTATGGAGATTTGCATTCCGTCAGAACCGTAGACGTCCGTGGAGACAGTCTGATCAAGTTCCCAGGGTCTTGTCTCATGACGATAGACGCCATCGAGGAGAGTACCAGTCGGACAGACCTCTATGCAATTACCACATTGAGAGCAATTCAACCAGCCACCATAAGTGCCTATGACTGTATTCACTCCGCGATTACCGGCTTCAATGGCTTCTTCACCCATCCACTCCTCACAAACTCTAGTACAACGCTTACATAAGATACATCTCTGAGGATCATTTGCCACTATTGGCGACAGGTATTTCTCAGGTTGAGCATTCTTGCGTTCAGTAAATCGCTCCTCCAGGTCGCCCCAATCAAAGATCATCTCTTGAAGCTCACATTCACCACCTCTGTCGCAAACTGGGCAATCCAATGGGTGATTTGCTAGCAAGAACTCTCCCATGGCGCGCTGGGCTTTTTCGATCTCTTCGCTCTTTGTGGTCACTACCATCCCATCGGTGCATATGATAGTGCATGCAGTCTGTAGCTTCGGCATCTTCTCGATTCGAACCAGACACATGCGACAAGAAGCCTGCAAGGCCAAATCACTGTAGTAGCAAAACGACGGAATACCAAATCCCTTCTCGCGACACACATCGATTAAACGCGAGCCTTTCGGGACCTCAAACTCTTGCCCGTTGATCGTGATCCTTATTGTCTCAGTTGTCATCTTCCCAAAACCCTAAATTATTCTGTCTTTGATGTTTCTTGAGTTTGCGTAGCTTGTATTTTATTTTTCTTCTTTTTTCTTGGTCGAGTCTTACCGAATGTTCCTCTAAAAAGTTTTCCTCTTCTAGTTCTCAAATCACCTTTTCCCATAATTCACCTCAAGATACTTTCTACTTCAACATTTGCAGTTACTTCATCGACGTTAATGTTCCTGAAAAGCCATTTTTTGAAATCTTCTGGAAACCTTTTTATAGCGCTTTGAATTGGCCAAGCGGCTGCATCTCCTAGAGGACAGAATGATTTGCCTTCTATATTATCACAAATATCCAACAGCAATTGTGCATCCTCTGGCCTTCCTCTACCTTCGGCTATGCGATTAAAAATCTTGACGAGCCAATCAGTGCCTTCACGACATGGAGTACACCAACCGCAGGATTCATGCTTGTAAAACTCTGTGAGATTCTTCGTTGACTCCATTATGTCGACAGTTTCATCCATGACAATAAATCCGCCTGAGCCTACAGCAGAGCCGGCTGCTACAAGCCCTTCATAATCCATCGTAACTCCCTTGCCAATTATCTGATCAGCATTCATGATATAAACCGATGATCCACCGGGAATGACTGCCTTCAACTTTTTATCAGCTCTTAACATTCCACCGCAATCTTCCATGATGAATTTTTCCATGTCTTTATAGCCCATCGGTAACTCATAAACGCCTGGTCTTTTAACGTGACCGCTTACGGACCAAAGTTTTGTACCACCACTTTTTTCAGTTCCTATGCTGCGCCAAGCGTCTCCCCCCATTTCAATTATCTGCGGCACTGCAGTAAGGGTTTCAACATTATTAACAACAGTAGGGCATCCGTATAGTCCTTCGATTGCTGGAAACGGTGGCTTCATTCTTGGATGCCCCCGATACCCTTCTAGAGAGGACAGTAACGCAGTTTCCTCACCGCAGATGTAAGCACCAGCACCCGTATGTGTATAAATTTCGCATGAGAAATCACTTCCCAAGATATTTTGACCCAGATAGTTTGCAGCACGAGCCTCTGCGAGGGCTTTTTCCATTATATCGATTAAGTACTTGTACTCACCCCGAAAATATATGTACCCTGTGCGAGCACCAAGTGCATACGCAGCTATCAACATTCCCTCTATAACTGCGTGTGGATCACGTTCCAATAAGTAACGATCCTTAAAAGTTCCAGGCTCTGACTCATCAGCATTGCAAACTATGTACTTTGGTTTTGGTGAAGAGCGCGGCACAAACCCCCATTTTATACCTGTTGGGAAACCTGCACCACCACGGCCTCTTAAGGCTGACTTTTTTACCTCCTCGATTATCTGCTCCTGAGACATATTGAGAGCTTTTTTAAGAGCCTGATATCCGCCCGTCTCAAGATAAACTTTAAGCGTATGCGAATCCTTTATGTGCATTCGCTTTAACTGTAAAGGCTCGCACCCTATTGCTCTTATTTCCATAAACACCTCGAACTATTGCAAAGAATCTAGAATTTCGTCTACTTTTTCTGGAGTCAGATTTTCGTAATAATCAAAGTTGATTTGCATCATTGGAGCAGTTCCGCAGCTACCCAAACATTCAACCATCGATATGGTAAATTTACCGTCCGGCGTCGTTTCACCAGGCTTGATTCCTAGACGTTTGCAAATGTGCTCAGTTATCGTAGGTTCACCCATTATCTTGCAAGATAGAGTTTTGCAGATCTGTATGTGATACTTTCCAATCGGGTGGAAGTGAAACATGCTGTAGAAAGTGGCAGTTTCCCAAACATCTGTAACAGTCAAATCCAAAAATTTAGCTAAAAAGTTAACACCTGGAGGATCGATATAGCCTCTCTCACGTTGAATGATAAATAGAAGTGGAATTAGCGCCGAGCGCCTTCTATCCGGTGGATATTTCTTCAGATGAGACTTCATCTCCTCAATTACTTCAGGAGAGAATTCTGCCACCTCTTCCGTATAAACTACCTGATTTGTAAAATCTGTGGGAAGCGATCCAGCCATAATTACCTGTCTATTTCTCCCAATACTATGTCAAGTGATCCAATTATAGCGACAACGTCGGCCACCATCTCACCTTCCGCCATGACTGGCAGCGCAGAGAGATTGACAAAGCTAGGTCCACGAAAATGCACCCTTTCTGGTTTCGGACCTCCATTGGATTTAATGTAAACACCTAGCTCACCTTTGGAAGCTTCAATAGCATGATATACTTCACCTGGCGGCACATTGAATCCTTCGGCAATTATCAAAAAGTGATGAATTAAAGCATCCATATGCCTGCGCATGTCCGCCCTGTCAGGCAATACCACCTTCGGAGCATCCGCCTTTATCGGACCAGGTTTCAATCTCTCTAAAGCTTGACGAACTATCTTATGTGATTCATAAAGCTCCCGCATGCGGACGCGAAAACGTGACCAGACATCTCCTCCTGTCTCCACAGGTACTTCAAAGTCATAGGTTTCATAACCAGAGTATGGATTATCTCTTCTCAGATCTAAATCAACTCCACTGCCACGCAGACATGGTCCGGTTAGTCCCCAATCGATCGCATCTTCACGAGATATGTATCCTATGCCTTGAGTCCTCGCCTGAAAAAGCGTATTGTTACTGACCAGATTCTCAAATTGATCTAATGCCTCAGGAAATTCATCTAGAAACTGCCTCACACGATGCTCGAAACCTGCCGGAAGATCCATCATCAAACCACCGATCCTGAAATAGCTTGGCGTCATTCTTCCACCAGAAGCCGCTTCAATTAAATTTAAGATTTTCTCACGCTGACGAAAGGCATAAAAGAATACACTCATTGCTCCTATATCCAGCGCATGCGTACCTAGCCACACCATGTGAGATGCGATCCGTTGCAACTCACACATCATGACACGGATTACCTGCGCCCGCTCAGGAATTTCTAACTGGAGAAGCTTCTCTACAGCCATCACATAAGCTAAGTTGTTTCCAAGTGGATTTAAATAATCCATTCTATCGGTGATTACAATGCCCTGCTGATACTTCTTATACTCAAATAATTTTTCCATTCCGGTATGCAGGTACCCAATATCAGGTACGGCTTTGACGATCATCTCCCCATCTAAAACTAGCTCAAGCCGCAAAACTCCATGGGTAGAAGGATGCTGCGGTCCCATGGATATGGTCATGTGCGACTCGAGCGGTTGGTCTAACGCCAAGTTCTCAACGTCCATAATCTTCCTTTCCAAAAAAGCCGGTCAGTTTAGCCATTCGTGCGAAAATCTTTAAATCTACGTAAAACACTTGATTATGTCAAGCTGTAAGGTTCGTATCCGCGCAAGGGGTAATCTTTCCTGAGCGGATGTCCATCAAAATCAGATGGTAATAAAATTCTTCGTAAATCGGGATGCCCATCAAAAATTATTCCAAACATATCGTAAGTCTCACGCTCGTGCCAATTAGCCGTTTTCCAAACACCAGTTACGGTTGAAACATGCGGATCATCCTCACTCAACAAAACTTTTAGCCTTAATCTCTTATGATGCTTGGTGGAAAAAAGATGGTAATTAACCTCGAAGCGCGGATCCTCTTCCGGCCCTCTATCAACACCACAGAGATCCGCAAGCATGTCAAAATCCTGTGTTTGCTTTAAAAAACGGCACGCCTCTACTATTTTTTCACGAGGGACTATTATGGTAACTTCCCCAAGCGCCTCACGAACTTCTATAACGCATTCAGGTTTTTCTGCCTTCAATCTCTCTGCAAACTCAAGCAAGGCTTTAGTATCGTTCATATGTACCCCAAAACAGTCTTACCATTGCAATTCTTCAGAACTTGATTAAGAGGTCTTTCTCTTTTCATGCCTTGAAGGAACCGTGTAGGGACGCGGCCTTTTTTGTTGTGCGACCTCGAGCTCGATTTCCTCCTCTAAAGTCGTGCCCTGTGTTACGGGTAAAGTGCCCGGCACAACGGCTCGCCTTGATTCCTCTTCGAATGTATCCTTTCTATCCTTCACTGAATCACGCTTTATCTTTTCCTGCAACATCATTATCGCATGCACTAACATCTCAGGACGAGGAGGACATCCAGGTATGTAAACATCAACGGGCACTATCTTGTCGACGCCTTGAACTATAGCATAATTATCAAAAACACCACCTGACGTCGCGCAAGCTCCCATCGAAATGACCCATTTAGGCTCTGGCATTTGATCGTATATTCGCCTCAAAACTGGTGCCATCTTGCGCGAAACTCTTCCAGAGACAATCATGACATCAGCCTGACGTGGGCTCGCTCGAAACGTTTCCGCACCGAAACGCGCAAGGTCATTTCGCGCAGAAACACTATTCATCATCTCGATGGCACAACATGCTAGTCCAAAGGTGGCCGGCCACAAAGATGACTTACGTGCCCAGTTTATCAATGAATCGAGCTTGACCGTTAAAACATCTGGCAGAGCTTCTATGATTTTGTTCTCTAATCCCATATTTTTACTCCGTTACTAAACACCGATTCTCTCGGCGATCGCTCTAGCACGCGCCTTTCTTTCGGCTAGACTAAGCGCTTTCGCCTCAGCCCGTGCCTCCATGCGCGCCAGCAAACTCCAGTCCAAAACGCCTTTCTTCAGCGTGTAAATCAACCCAGCGATTATCATGATTACGAAGACCAAAATAGCAATGAGTGCAGTTGTGCCGAATCCTATGCCAGTGGCCTGCTCCTCAACTAATAAACTCTTAAAAGCAACAGCAAATGGAACTAAAAACAAAACTTCTATATCGAATAACAGAAAATCAACTGCTACATTATAGAATTTAACTGAAAACCTCTCGCGCGCCGATCCAACGGGATCTTTACCACATTCGTAAGGCATTAACTTCGTAGCCGTCTTCTTTTTAGGACCGAATAGTTGCGTCGCAATTATCTGACTGGCAGCAAAACCTACTGCTACGAAAAACATTATTAAAATCGGCAAGTAATCGCTTAAATTGAACATCTTTCAACCTCAACTCTGAAACACCTGTAAGAAACAATTGAGAAGAGCTACCTGAACCCTTGAGAAATCTATCACAAATTAAATCGTAAGTTATGCAACTCATAGAGTCAAGGAAAGCTGTAGTTCTTCAGTAAGTCGCACTAACAAAAACTCCTAAGCCCTGTCATGATTAATTAAAATCAAGAATCTCTCTCGAATGAACAAATCTAATGAGCACCGGCTGGAGTCTGATCGACGACGATATTATCTAGGCTGAGTTTACTATTACAATAAGAAAACAAACTATGGGCCGGCTGTAACGCTAAAAATAGCTGAAAGGTTCAGGGACAAAATAACTGATTTTGAAATATCGACCAAGGAGAAATTGATGCATGAAGAGCAGCTAGCGAATTCAGGAATTAACTAAACTTTAAGCTTCACTTTTCGTATTTTCTGTGAAATGAGTTTTGCGAAGATGTTTGTAAAACGGTATAAACTTAACTTTGTGACGATATGGGAAGAGCAAAAATTTTAGCGACGATAGGTCCGGCCTCAAATAACGAGGAAACACTAGAAGAGATGATAAAGGCGGGGATGAGCGCAATTCGAATTAACATGTCTCACGGATCTCAGGCCGAACACACACAGACAATTGATAAAGCCCGCAAAGTCGCCAAAAAATTGAATAAACCTCTCGCCATCCTCGTAGATTTATCTGGTCCTAAAATACGAACTGGCTTATTACAGGATGCTAAACCAGTTTATCTCGAATCTGGTGATGAATTCATCATAACTGCGCAAAGCATAGAGGGTAGCAAGAGGAAAGTTTCTACTAATTTTCCTGATCTACCAAAGCATGTAAAAAAGGGCGATAGGATTTTGCTAGATGATGGAGCAATAGAATTAGTCGTTAAAGAAGTAATTGACGGCGAAATTATCACCGAAGTTGTCAATGGTGGATTTTTAGACGAAAGGAAGGGCATAAATCTACCAAACACTCGCCTTCCCATTCCTTCCCTCACTCGTAAAGATCGTGAGGATTTGCAATGGGCAATGAAGCAAGACGTCGATTACATAGCGCTTTCTTTCGTTCGAAAAGCTGAGGATTGTAAAGAAGTTAAGGATCTAATTAAAAAACTCAACAAAAGAAAATTCGGTAGACCACTTTTAATCGCGAAAATAGAAAAAGCGGAGGCAATAGAAAATCTGGATGGAATAATAGCTCATAGCGATGGCCTGATGGTAGCCAGAGGAGATTTAGGAGTGGAAACCAGCGCTGAGCTAGTGCCGATTTATCAAAAAAAGATAATTGAAAAAGCTGTATTTAATGACAGATTCGTTATTACAGCTACTCAAATGTTGCAATCGATGGTTGAAAATCCGCACCCGACTAGAGCTGAGGCATCAGATGTTGCAAATGCCGTTTGGGATGGCACAGACGCATTGATGCTCTCAGCAGAAACAGCCACTGGTAAATACCCAATTGAAGCCGTATCAACGATGAGAAGAATAATAGAAACTGCAGAGACCATCAGAGTAACAAAGTTGAACAGACTTGCGAGACTTGATGATGCTCCAACAGGTAGGACCTCTCAAGCATTATGCAAAGCAGCCGCTATATGTGCTAGGGAAAAATTGACGGATAAAGTAGCTGTTTTTACTGAATCGGGCTTAATGGCACGTCGTCTTTCGTCCGTCCGCTCCTGGCTTTCAACATTTGCCCTAACGAATTCTGAGGCAGTGTATAATCAACTAGCATTAATCTGGGGAGTCGAGCCACTTCTGCATCAAAAAGCGTCTACAACTGAACAAATGTTGAAAGATGGAGAAAAAACTTTACTCGAGGCAAAAGTAGTCGAGAAAGGAGAGACGATCGTAATAATGGCTGGAAGACTCTCCGGATTAGGACTCTCAAGTTCCGTAGTCGTGTGGACCATTGGTGAAGAGATCCCTAAGAGATGAAAAACTACTAGGTAGACCTAAAAGTAAGCAGATAGGCGATGTTTATCCAATCAAGCACGAGCTTTGAAATCTCACGCACATTAGATTTTTCCTATCAACATCAGCACCCCAATCACTATAAAAACAACTGCTACAATGCGATGTAATAATTCAGCTGGTATGTATCTGCTAACTAAATCACCAGCTAAAACACCTATTAAAGTAACCAAAACTAAAGCTAAAGCTGCTCCGAGAAATACAGCCAGCTTGGATTTTGTGTTAGCGGACATTGTTATAACAGCTAATTGAGTCTTATCACCCAATTCAGCGAGTAAAAGCGTAGTGAAAGCGAATAAAAAAGCTTTCCAATCCATCTTTTGACCTCCAATAAAGCATTTAACACAAGCAAAGTCAAAGTCTTTTAAATCTTGTTGCAATCCCAGTTTCCATTTTTAATAGCGATAAATTGACTATAGATACGAACAAAAAGTGCATTGAAAAACTTTGCCACTAATTAAGGTAACAATTAACTAAAATGCTTGGTCAAAACTGCAAAGAAGATGCTGCTTGTAATGACTGAGCTGGGAAATTGAACCATGAGAATGTATTGCAAATCGTCAAATCCAGACTTTTGCAAAGCATGTTCTCGAATCATATAATTTCGCCTATTAGATCATATTCCATCGCTCGCGTAATGCGAACGTTATAAAATTCACCAACTCTCGGCACCAAATCATCAGGAATTTTATTTATTAATATGTATCCATCGATTTCATGAGCCTGCCCCTCATGTCTTCCATGAAAAAGCAAATCAGATTCTGGCGAGGTTCCCTCAAAGAGCACTTTTAGAATTTTCCCTATTTTCTCCTTATTCTTTCGCTTTGAAATTTTAGCCTGTTCTTTCATGAGCTCACTACGTCGTTTTCTAGCTATTTTTGGATCAACCTTATCAGGCAAGTTAAATGCTGGTGTATTCTCTTCATCCGAATAAGTGAAAACCCCGAGATTATCAAATTCACAATTACGAACAAAAGCCATCAGTTCTCGAAAGTCTTCGTCCGTCTCTCCTGGAAATCCGACGATAAAGGTTGTTCTAACTGTGATCTCAGGAATCCAACTCCTCACTCTCTCGATTAATCTCTCCAGACTCCTGCGATTGCCCCCACGTCGCATTAGCTTCAGAATTTTTTGTGAAGCGTGCTGGAGTGGCAAGTCTAAATATTTTACAGCTTTGGGAGTTTCTGCAATCGCCGCCAAAAACTCATCAGAAATATGCGTAGGGTAAGTGTACAAAACTCTTATCCATTCTATGCCATCAATCTTCCCAAGCTGCCTTATAAGCTTTGCCAAGCCCTCTTTCTCTCCCAGGTCCTCTCCAAATCTTGATGAATCCTGAGCGACTAATACGACTTCCTTTACACCTTGCTCGGCTAGATTCTCGACTTCTCTAATTATAGATTCAGCAGTTCTTGAACGAAACGAACCACGCATCAGCGGTATTGCACAAAAGGAACATGGTCTATCACAACCTTCAGCAATTTTTACGAAAGCCATATAGAATGGAGTAGCACGAAGGCGTGGAGTATCTGATGAATAGATATAGGTTGCAGTCTTATTACCGATAGGCAACAGAGGCAATGAACGAAAGTCTCTGTTCTCCTCAACAGCATTTACTATTTTCGTAACCTCGTCAATACCAAGAAAAAAATCAACCTCTGGTAACTCTTTTACAAGCTCATCTCTATATCTTTCAACTAAGCACCCAGTGACTATCAGCTTATTTACATTACCATTCCGCTTTAATTGCGCCGATTCTAAAATAGCCTCTATGGATTCCTGTTTGGCAGCCTCAATAAAGCCGCAAGTATTAACCACTACCGCTTCTGCCTCTGTTGGATCAGCAGTTATCTCATAACCAGCTTGCTTAAGCTGTCCCATCATTACTTCTGAGTCGACCAAATTCTTCGGACAACCTAAGCTCACAAATCCGATTTTTTTCATAAACAAAGGATAACACAAGCGATTATTCAGCCGTAAACATGCTGCCCTCACCTTTATCTGTAAAAACCTCAGACAGCAATGCATTACGCTTTATCCCGCTTATTATATGAGCTGACTTAACACCACGTCTAAGCAGAGATCTTACCGATTGTAGCTTCGGTATCATGCCCCCTGAGACCGTACCATTGCTTATCAATTCTTCAATCTCTCGAAGATTCGCTCGCGAGATTTTGCTCTCGGGTTCATCTGGATCAATGTAGACTCCATCAACATCAGAGAGAAAAATGAGCTTTTCCGCCTCTAGTTGTATTGCTATCTCCGCAGCTATGGTATCAGCATTGATATTATAGATTCTACCATCGTCGTCTGCCCCGAGTGACGAAATCACCGGCAAATAATCATTTTCAAGCAATAGCTGCAAGAGTTTTGAATTTATTTTTATTATGTCACCTACATTTCCAAAATCTATCTTTTCACTTTCCCCTGTCTCAGCATTTCTTACGATTTTAGGCGGACGTTTCTCTGCATGCACTATGTTGCCATCAATACCAGATAGCCCCACGGCCTCGACTCCCTTTTTTCTTAAGCACGCCAGGATGTCAGTGTTTATCTGACCAGCAAAAACCATTTTTGCAAGCTCCAGCGTCTCATCATCCGTTACACGCCTGCCAGCTATGATGGTCTGACTTATACCAAGTTTTGTCGCTATCTCAGTCAGCTGCCTGCCTCCACCATGAACAACACAGACTCTGATACCAACTTGATGAAGCAGCGCCAGCTCCTCTCCCAATGAATCCAAAATTTTTTTGTCCTCAGTGACTTTTCCTGAAATCTTAACAACAAAAATTCTGCCCTTAAATTTCTGAATGTAAGGTAATGCTTCTCTGAGCAGCTCAAGATATTGCATTTCCAAAAATCCTCGCTAAGATTGCTTTTTGAACATGTAGGCGGTTCTCTGCCTGTCGAAAAACGACTGAAGAGTCTGAATCTATAACTGAATCTGTAACAACGACATTGCGCCTGACCGGTAAGCAATGCATAAATATTGCATTATTCGTCGAATTCATCTTTTCATCATCTACTATCCAAACACCTCTGTATTTTTCTCGTTCTTTTATCTCTGCATCAGCATTTCCGTAATAATTCGAGCTTCCCCAGCTTTTAGCATAAACAACATCGACTTCATCAAAGGCTTCTTCCACAGAATTACAAATTTCAACAGAACCCCCCGACTGTTTGCAAAAGTACTTAACTTTCTGAATTACCTCCTCGTCGAGTTCATAACCCGGCGGATGAGCTATTCTTAAATCATGGCCAAACTGACTCGCAATCAACGCAAAACTATTAGGAACAGCCATCGGTAAAGGCTTTGGATGCCATGCCCATGTCAGCAAAATCCGTTTTCTCTCTTTGCCGAAAATTTCTCTGATAGTCATTATGTCTGCCATGGCCTGACAAGGGTGAGACATCGCTGATTCGAGATTTATTACTGGCTTGGTAGAATAGCGTAAAAAACCCCTAATTATAGGATCAAGCCTTTCCTCAGTCCAATTCTTCATCTCAGCGAAACATCTAACGGCGAGACCATCTACATATCTATCTAAAACACCGACGAATTCCTTCAAGTGCTCTGTTTTAACACCATCCATCACTACTCGCTCTCTATACTCGAGACTCCAAGAGGAAATTCCTGGCTCTAATAGGACAGCATGACCTCCGAGCTGCTGAATCGCTATCTGCATCGAGACACGCGTGCGCAAACTTGGATTGAAAAAGACTAATGCAATAGTCTTGTCTTTCAGACAGTCTAAACGAATTTTGCCATGCTTCATTGCGATAGCAAGCTGCAAGATTTGATCCAGCTGCGTAAAGTCCAAATCAGAGGTACATATAAAATTCTTCATGGTTTCAGAGCCTCGATGAATAAGTCGATTTCCTCAGTTCCTATGCATAATGGAGGTAAAAGTCTTATGCGTTTTGGATGTGAAGACATGCCTGTTATAACCTTTCTTTCCAACAACTTTCGATGAATTATGCTAGCATCAGAATCAAACTCAACACCTATAAGACCGCCTTTTCCATGCACAGCGACAACTGAAGAAAAGCCGCTAAGTCTTTCACGTAAATAACCTTCAATGCGACGAATGTTTGATAGCATATCATCTTTCTCTATGGCTTCGATAGTTGCGATAACTGCGCTCATTGCTATCATGCCACCACCAAAAGTCGTGCCCAAATCATTTATTTTCATTACATTCGCAACTCTCTGATTAACCAAACAAGCTCCGACCGGAATCCCACTACCTAGAGATTTAGCTATCGTTAATATGTCTGGCTCAACGAATCCTGCCAGCTCACTGCCTGCAAAAAACCAATTTCCCGTTCTGCCCATCCCTGTTTGTATCTCATCGAAAATAAGCATAATACCCTTTTCATCGCAAAGCTGCCTTAGAGAAATGAAAAAATCTGCGTCCGCCTCTCTTACTCCCGCCATTGACTGAATAGGCTCGATTAGAATTGCTGCCGTTTCCGTATCCGCTAGGTTCGCTACCGAATCAATATCGCCGAACTCAGCGCAGAGGTGCAATGGAACATTCGGCTCTGCAATTTTTCTGTAGCTTCCTAAGAAAGTTGCACTGATTGCATCAGCAGTCCTTCCATGAAAACCACCGGTGAAGCTGATCACTTTCTTTCGGCCGGTCACTAAACGAGCCATCCTCATTGCATTCTCGTTAGCTTCAGCACCTGAGTTACAGAAAAAAACTTTACGTAGAGACCTTGGCGCGATCGATATGAGTTTTTCAGATGCCTTCGCTCTGATCGATGAGTAAGCTACATTTGAGTAAAAGATAATTTTGTCAAGCTGAGTTTTTAATGCTGATACTACATGCGGATGTGAATGCCCAGTTGCACAAACTGCATGTCCACCGTATAGATCAAGGTATCTCTCGCCATCGCTTGTCCAAACGTAAGCACCTTCACCACGCTCGATCGCTAAAGGCATCTTCGAGTATGTGATCAATTGATACTCATCCTCCATACTCTTTATTTGATCGAACGGCGTCACGTCGTTGACAAAATACCTTTTTTCATTGAAAAAATACGGCATCCCAACACTCTCCTAAGCAAAAAGTCTCTACATAGATAGGATGATCAAACCATCTCAAGGACGACTACCTAAAAGCATTAAACCCTCACGCTCATCCAAGCCAAACATCAAATTCATATTCTGCACCGCCTGCCCTGCCGCTCCTTTGACCAAATTATCGATTGCTGAAAAGACGACTACTCTTTTACCATCTGAGTGAACAGCTATGTCGCAAAAATTCGTGTTTTTTACCCAATTAACGTCTGGTGACTCATCAACTATACGAATGAAAAAATCCCTCTGATAGAAGTGCTCATAAATTTCTTTGACATTGGGTATGGAGTACTTTGTTTCTAGGTAACAGCAAGCAAAAATGCCTCTTGATACTGGCATTGATTGCGTTATGAATGTCATTGAGCTTTTATACTCGCCTATTTCGTCTAAATGCTGCTCTATTTCTGGTTGATGTTGGTGACGAAAAGGTTTGTATGCATAAAATGAGTTCATTCGCTCGGGATGGTGAGTTTTCTCAGAAGGCTTAGCACCAGATCCGCTCGAGCCAGTTTTAGCATCGACTACGATATGACCATCTATCAGATCCTCTTTCACGAGTGGCGCAAGAGCCAGCAAAACTGCAGTCGCAAAACATCCCGGATTAGCTACCCTCTCGCAGGATTTTATCAACTGACGATTTGTTTCACTCAACCCGTAAACAAACTCCCTCTGTAGCTCAATCGCCTCGTGCTGCCAACCATAAAATTGCACATAAAACTCTGCTCTCTTGAGACGGAAATCACCTGAGAGATCTATAATCTTGATGTTTTCAGGGATTTTCTTGACCAGCCGCATCGCATGACCGTGAGGTAAAGCCAAAAATATTACATCCAACGATAGATCTGAGAGATCATCTGGTATTGGCTCAAAGATTAGATTGGTCAAACCATAAAGATTCCTATGAACATTGCCGATAGGCTTACCAGCATGTTCATTAGCATAAACCACCGATATTTCAGCTTCAGGATGCTGAAGCAATATCTTAAGCAGCTCGCTTCCACCATAACCAGATCCACCAAATATACCTACCCTGACTTTTTTCATCACTTACACTCCAGATCTCTCTAAACTCAATCTCTGTAGACATCTCTAATCATTCATTCAAACATCTCCCCATAACCACTTCCAGTTCTTTATATTTCAAGTCTTCTCAGCCTTAGCCGTAAGGCTTGCAATTTTATAAATCCTTCAGCATCTGCCTGATTGTAAGCACCAGCATCGTCTTCAAAAGTGACTACTCTTTGCTTGTAAATAGAGTAAGGTGAGCGACGACCTAAGATGCTGACGTTACCTCTGTAAAGTTTTAACCTGACGTCCCCGGTGACGTTTTGCTGTGTCTCTTCAATCATCTGACGAAGAAGCTCAAACTCTGGAGAAAACCAAAAGCCATAGTAGATAAGCTCAGAAATCTTAACGCCCAAGGAATCTCGTAATCTCATCACCTCTCTATCCATCACTATGGACTCCAATGCTCTGTGGGCAGTTTGTAATATTGTCATACCCGGAGTTTCATAAACGCCGCGAGATTTCATCCCTACAAAACGATTCTCAACTATGTCAACCCTGCCAATCCCATGATTACCACCAATGAAATTAAGCTCTGATAACAAATCAACCGCTGAGTAAGGCTTTGCATCAATGGCCACTGGCTCTCCCTTTTCAAAAGAGATGATCAGTTCCTGAGGCTCTGCAGAGGCATGTTCCGGAGACTTCGTCAGAATAAACATATCCTCAGGTGGGGTAGCCCATGCATCCTCTAAAATCCCACCTTCAAAGGAGATGTGCATCAAATTTCTGTCAATCGAATAAGGCTTCTCGGCAGAGGCTTTGACGGAAATCCCCCTATCCTTGCAATAATTAATTAACTCCGATCGGCCCTTAAAGTTCCATTCCCTCCAAGGAGCAATTACCCTTATATCTGGCTTTAGTGCATAGTAGCTTAATTCAAATCTAACTTGATCATTTCCTTTACCAGTCGCACCATGTGCCACCGCATCAGCATTCTCAGCCAATGCTATTTCGATTTGCTTTTTTGCTATCAGAGGTCTGGCAAGCGCAGTGCCTAATAAATAAAATCCTTCATAAACTGCATTCGCCTTTAAGGCAGTCCAAACAAAATCTCTCACAAATTCATCGCGTAAATCCTCAATGTAAATTTTGCTAGCACCAGTTTTCAGAGCTTTATCAGCTAAACCATCTAATTCCTCCCCTTGACCTACATCAGCAGTAAAACATACAACCTCACAACCATAAGTTTCCTTTAGCCACAAAAGCATAGCCGATGTATCGAGGCCACCAGAATATGCTAAAACTACCTTCTTTACGTCTTTCATTTACCAAAGATCTCCCATATTTTCTTTATCGCTATCTTCTGATCATCACGATTCTTAACCGCTACGAAAATGGTGTCGTCACCTGCTACAGTTCCGACAATTTCCTCTATCTTCTCTTTATCTATCCGCACAGCCACAGCCGAAGCTAAACCACTCTCGCACTTAACAACTATCAGGTTGTCGCCCGCAGCCTCTAATCCCAAAAATCCAAATCTTGCCTCCTCCAACTCAGGTACGACATAAAACCCACCTTTTTTGTAGATACCCAACTCATCTAGATCGCGAGAAATACTAGATTGAGTCACATTGAACCCTTCATCCTCCAGAAACTTCACCAATTGTTCCTGTGTCTCAATCTTGTTCATCCTTATCAATTCGATCAATTTCTGCTGCCTTCTACGTTTATCCATAACTAGATCATTGTTATGCAGAAATCCTGCAATTTCTATGCATATTTGCATAAACTATCATCAAAACACGATCTGTGTCAAATGCATGTATTAAAATTTTTTAGCTTGGGATTTTTAAACTTCGAGAATGTTTTTAAGATAGTTAACGCTAGACTCGCATCTAGTGCATATTTATCCATGTTGCGAATTTTCACGAGGTATTGAAAGTGACAAAAGAGATGGTCGATGCGACAGCGCTACCTTATCGAAGGACTTGTCCAGTGCCGCAACCAAATTCGTTAGAAAATCAGAATTATTGGTCTTTTTCGTCTTCTATTTTGATGTCGTTTTCTTGCAGTATCGTAGAGGTAGCTCTCTGTAAATCCGCAATAGCCTTTCGATAATCGGTTTCAGCTCGGATTTCTGCATTTCTAGCATTTGCCAGTGCATTCTCTCTCTGAAATAACAAAAAGGTCGTGGATCTTCCTGCTTCAAAGAGTTTGCGTTCTCCTTCCAACTGAATCTCCGCATTTTCACGAGCTTTCTTGGCAGCCATGACTCTCTGCTTAGCCGTTTCAACGGCTTGAACCGCGTTTCTAACTTCCACTAGGACGTTCTGTTCGGTGCTCCTGATCTGAGCTTGAAGTTTTTGCTCATTTATCTTAGCTATAGCAAGATTTGCTTCGGCAGTTTTATTTCTCAGAGGAAACGAAATCGTAAGCCCAACCGAGTAATTTGGTGCATCATTACGAAACATGTTTGAAAGAGATCGGTTGAATCCACCTATCAAAAATTCTGGCGAGCCAGGAATCGTAACCAAAGGACTCGAGACTGGCGGTAGTGGCGGATTGAGATTTGAGCGGATTATATTGATTTGCTGGAGTAAAAACGCATTGGGATTCAGCGATGGATTACCAGAAATTAGCGGGATAACCTGAGCTTGCGTATTTCCAGTTCCGAAACTGAACCCATTCAGCGATATATTTGTATTTAAATCAACTTGCGGTTTGGTTTGATTTCTGAAAAAGTCTATATCAACTTTATTGACCTCGGACTCTAACCTCAGGCGTTTGAGCTCTGGACGATTTTCTATCGCTGTTTTGATAGCATCCTCGAGATTTACCTTTTCCTTATCATCAAACACGGCCTGATCAGTGGGGATTATGCTTCTGCGCCAATCACTCGAGTTAGTGTCCTTTAAAATGAGGGTTTTCAAGTTATTTTCAGCAATGGAGACTTGTTGAGCAGCCAACAAAACCTCAGACTCGCGATTCGCAATTTCCGTAGCAACTTCCGCACGTGCGATCGGGGCAACGACACCTGCGTTAATCTTTGCCTCTATTTGTTTGAGATTTTCCTTGGAAAGATTTAGGTTTGCCATCTTATTTTGCTGATCACGAAGTGCGAAAACTAAATCCCAGTAAGCTTTCTGCACTCTGGAAACTATTTCTATAACCTGTCGGCGAAAGTCGGCATCTGATTGAGCTAGCCTCTTACGCTGAATTTTTATTTGTCTCCTGTTATTATCGATCGTAAAATTACGCCATAGTGGCTGCGTTATTGAAATGCCAATGCTTGATGAATATAAGGCGTTAGTTCCGCTTGCCGCACCCGAGCTTATCTGTGCTTGTGAAAATGTATTCTCAGTGCGGACATTATTGAAAAACACCCGATAGTTGCCACCTCCATGCCTAAGAAGCTTACTAAAACTCGTATTTACTCTGAAATCATTCGTGGCACGAGAGCCAGTGGTGGAAGTCCTCGTAAATTGCGGAGCAGCCGTAAAAACTACATCAAAATTTCCTAAAAGT
This sequence comes from uncultured Blastocatellaceae bacterium, assembly GCA_964486055.1. Lineage (GTDB taxonomy): Bacteria > Acidobacteriota > Blastocatellia > Pyrinomonadales > Pyrinomonadaceae > J014. The sequence goes on along the minus strand of CAZALE010000009.1, from coordinate 22,963 downwards.
GATCTTAACTGTTGCTCTTGAAGTTTCACATCATTTCTGGCTATCTCAATTTCATTATTATTTTCCAGCGCCAACCTTATTGCATCCTTTAGTCCGAGCGCTATTGGACTATCATCTACTTCAATGCCTATTCGACTGAAATTCTCCCTTTCTGAGTCATCAGCAAAAGAGCTCTGCGCGAAGGACACGCGAGCATTCTTCTCTCTGATCTCAAGTCTCTGCGCTTCAGATTTTTCTGATTCTTGTGCCTGAGATTGCATGAAAATAAAGATAAAAATAAATGCAGATAAAATTATGTATCTCATCATTTTTCCATGTGCTTTTTATCGATCATCAATTCACGTCGTATTACGAAACTGAAAGCACGTTAGTTTCAGGATTTTTCCATGTAGAAATCCTTAACTTGCAAACTTGTAAGAATTTGATAAAAACGATATCTTTTTGTTTTTATTGGAAAATCTCATAGGAGGACGCAAGCAATGGCAATAAAAGTAGGAATCAATGGTTTCGGAAGGATCGGAAGAAACGTCTTGAGAGCATGTCTTGGTGATAATGAGATAGACTTTGTAGCAGTCAATGATCTCACCGACACTAAGACACTAGCGCACCTGCTAAAATATGATTCGATATTGGGCAATCTACCGAATGACATTAGTTATACTGAAAACTCCATAATTGTTGATGGCGATGAATTTCGAGTTTTTTCAGAAAAGGACCCATCTGCAATTCCTTGGGAGGAGGTAGGCGCAGAAATCATAGTTGAATCGACAGGAAAGTTTACAAAGGCGGAAGATGCAAGGAAACACTTACGTGGTCCTGTAAAAAAGGTAATCATCTCGGCACCGGCTAAAGGTGAGGACATCACTATTGTGCTTGGCGTAAACGAAAACATGTATGATCCGACAAAGCACCACATAATATCCAATGCATCTTGTACCACGAATTGCCTCGCCCCAGTGGCAAAAGTTATCCATGAGAAATTTGGCATAAAGAGCGCTTTGATGAATACAATTCACAGTTACACAAACGACCAGAACTTGCTTGATCTTCCCCACAAAGACTTAAGAAGAGCCAGAGCTGCTGCTCTTTCCATGATCCCAACCTCTACGGGAGCTGCAAAGGCTGTGGCGTTAGTAATTCCAGAGCTAAAGGGCAAGTTTGACGGCATTGCGGTGCGTGTGCCGACTCCGAACGTTTCTCTAGTAGATGTGGTAATGACCGTTGAAAAAGAAACAACAGCCGAAGAGGTAAACAAAGTACTGAAGGATGCAGCAAATGAAGAGTTAAGAGGAATACTCGACTTTTGTGAGGAACCATTGGTTTCGATCGATTTTCGTGGCAATCCGCACTCTTCCATCGTCGATGCTGAAAATACGAAGGTAATAAACGGTACAACTATAAAGGTATTAGCCTGGTATGACAATGAATGGGGTTATTCATGTCGAGTTCGAGACTTAATTAAATACATTGCTTCAAAGGGACTATGAACAAGAAAACCATAAAAGACATCGAAATAGCAGGCAAGAGACTTTTTATTAGAGTCGATTTCAATGTTCCAATAAAGAATGGCCATATCCAGGATGACACTCGCATAGTTGCATCACTCCCTACCATAAAATACGCCATAGAGAATAGGGCAAGAGTCATATTGGCCTCACATCTAGGTAGACCCTTGAAGGATAAAAAGAAAGCTGAAGAAAAAGGACTTACATTCGATCGTACCAAATATGAGCTTTTACCCGTAGCACAGAGACTTACAGAGCTAACAGGAAAACCTGTAATCTTTGCTGAAGATTGCGTCGGGAAAGAAGCGCAGGAAAAAGCTTTCGCTCTCTCAAATGGCGAGATTCTCTTACTCGAAAATCTAAGGTTTCATGCAGAGGAAGAAAAAAACGACAGGGAGTTTGCTGCAAAGCTTGCTGCATTGGGTGAAGCATATGTTAACGATGCCTTCGGAGCAGCTCACAGGGCTCATGCGTCAACCGCAGGCATCACTGAATTTCTGCAGCCAGCCGTTGCAGGTCTGCTGATGGAAAAAGAACTTACGTATCTAGGGAAACTCTTGGAAAATCCAGAGAGGCCTTTCGTTGCAATACTTGGTGGTGCAAAGGTATCAGACAAAATTCCAGTTATAGAGTCTCTGATAAATAGAAAAGTAGATAAGATACTCATCGGAGGAGCCATGGCATATACATTTTTCAAAGCCCATGGGTTGACGGTGGGTAAGTCTCTGGTTGAGGATCAAATGATTCCAAAAGCTCTCGAGATTGAGAAAAAAGCTCAAGAAAATGGTGTAAAGCTAGTTTTACCAACTGATCATCAGGTGGTTGATTCTTATGACCCACTGAATTCGAGGAGGACAATCCCAATTGAGTTTACAAATGCAGGTTTAGTTGGATTAGACATTGGAGTGGAAACCATAGAAATTTTTAAACAAGAATTGGATGGTGCAAAAACTATTTTTTGGAATGGTCCGATGGGAATGTTTGAAGAGAAACCATTTGATGAAGGCACTTTAGCTATTGCTAAAGCAGTAGCAGAGGCAACAGACAGGGGTGCTATCTCAGTCGTTGGTGGTGGAGATTCAGTCTCTGCGCTTAGTCGTGCTGGAGTCACAGACAAAATATCTCATGTCTCAACTGGCGGCGGTGCTACATTAGAATTCATAGCCGGTAACATGCTTCCAGGAGTTGCCGCCTTAAATGATCGCTAAAATTCATGATGCTAAAAAACAAATGTCATTAAACTGAGTAATTAGCCTTAAAAATATCTAGCCCAACATGACATCATGAGTTATTGGGAAATTAAAATGCCCACGAGAGTGGGTTTTTCATTCAACTTCTCTATCTAAATTTTCCGAAACTTCGACTAGCTTTTTTAAATTACTCATTCTGAAACCTTTTAATGCTTATTCTGAAACCCTCTAACTCTCCTCCAGTTCGAAATTTCTCTCGAGGTTAAAGCTTCCTTTTTGAGACCCATCTGCACTATTGAAAATCGGTCAATAAAAAATAAATTGAATCGGTGCATCCGATGAATCCAAGCCTGCGAACTAAATAAGCGTATTGAGGAATTATAAATCGCAGGCCCATCAAAGGAGGAAATATGTTTGAAAAAAGCTCGAGAATTCACTTAGTGCTTTTGTTTTTCTCGGTGCTTCTTTTAGGAAGTGCCTTATCCGCAAAGGCTGTTACCCTTTACGGTGTAACTTCTTCAAACCAACTCATAAGGTTCGATTCAGCAACTCCGAATACCGTTGTAACAGTAGGAGCAATAACTGGTCTACAAAGCGGAGAAAATATATTAGGAATCGACTTCCGTCCGGCTACAGGGCAATTATATGCTCTGGGTAGTACCGGACGACTTTACATAATCAATAAAAATACTGCTGCAGCTACTTTGATCGCACCGCTAAGTGTCGCATTAAACGGCACAGATTTCGGATTTGACTTTAATCCAGTCCCAGATAGATTGAGAATTGTCTCAAACACAGGTCAAAACTTGCGTGTTAACCCTAACGATGGATCAACAATCGTTGATGGCACTCTAAACCCAGGAACACCCAGCGTAACAGCAGCCGCATACACAAATAGCTTCGCAGGAGCTACTTCGACTACTCTGTATGTAATTGATACCGGCTCAGATCGGCTCCTAATTCAAAATCCACCGAATAACGGAACTTTGGTAGATGTAGGTCCGCTGGGCGTAGATGCAACAGGGTCGAACGGATTTGATATTTTTGCCGGTGACGGCACTGCCTATGCTGCATTAACCGTGAGCGGTACAACTAATCTCTATAGGATAAATCTCAGCACCGGAGCGGCAACATCATTAGGTCCAATTGGAACAGGCACAGTCAATCTTCGTGGACTAGCCGCAGATGCTGGTTCGACAGCAGGTTACATGGCAATTGGTGTCACAACAGCCAACAACCTTATCGTATTCAATACCGCCAGACCATCAGTAATACTAAGATCCGTAGCCATTACTGGGCTTCAATCAGGAGAAAACATTTTGGGCATCGATTTTAGACCTGCGAATGGGGTGCTATACGCATTAGGAAGCACTAGTCGGCTCTATACTATAAACATTAATACCGGAGCTGCAACTCTCGTCGCGCCATTAAGTGTGTCATTGACCGGTACAGATTTTGGATTCGACTTTAACCCAGTACCAGACAGAATAAGAATAGTCTCGAATACTGGTCAAAATCTACGAGTAAATCCAGCTGACGGATCGACGATCGTTGACACTCCATTAAACCCTGGCACACCAAGCGTCACCGCAGCTGCATACACAAATAGCTTTGCTGGTGCTACTTCGACTACTCTGTATGTAATTGATACCAGCTCAGATCGACTTCTAATTCAAAATCCACCAAATAATGGAACCTTAAACGATGTAGGTCCATTGGGCTTTGACGCCACTGGGACAAATGGTTTCGATATATCCGTAGGTAATAACACAGCGTTAGCAGCACTCCAAATAGGATCTAACACAGGTCTTTACTCTATCAATCTCTCTAATGGTGCTGCTTCCTTCATCGGGCCAATTGGTAATGGAGCCACTGCGCTTCGTGGTTTCGCAATTATCCCTGGCTCGACGGCTTCTGGATCAATAGCACCAGCGCTTGATTTTGACGGCGATAGGAAACAAGACATTGCGAACTTCAGACTCTCGAATAACAATTGGATTATTCTGCGAAGCTCTACTGGAACATCTGTTAGCTTCCAATATGGCTTAGGCGGAAGCGATATTCTGACGCCTGGTGATTACGACGGAGATGGTAGAGCGGACTTCGCAGTTTATAGGCCATCTGAAGGTAATTGGTACGTATTTCGTACATCCAACAGCCAGCTTCAGGTAACGAAGTTTGGAATCAGTGGTGATCAACCAGTGCCGAGAGACTATGATGGCGACGGTGTAACCGATATAGCTGTAGCCCGTCGTGCTGGAGGTGTAATCACATGGTACATACTGAATAGTTCAACAAACTCATTGAGAACCGAACAATTTGGTTTAGATACCGACGTGCTTGCACCCGGCGATTACGATGGTGATGGAAGATTTGATATAGCAGTAAGAAGAGGCACTGGTGGCAATCAAGCCATATTCTACATTTTACAGAGCACTGCTGGATTTGCTGCAATCCCATTTGGCATAGGTAATGACCTGGTAGTTCCGGGCGATTACGATGGTGATGGACGCACAGATCTAGCCGTAGTCCGCGGCGGGACTAATTGGATCTGGTATGTACTTCTCAGTTCCAACAACTCTCTGTTAACCGCTCAGCTGGGTTCGGATGGCCAATTCCCGGCTCAAGCCGACTATAACGGAGATGGACGTACGGATATTGCAACCTTCGACCCCGTAACAGCTGGTTATTATTACCTAAGAAGCTCAGACGGCACGCTAGTCACACAACCATTCGGACAAAATGGCGATGTGCCAATTGCCGAATACAACACATTCTAAATAAGAGATGGATCACGCCAAGCCGGCGTGATCCTATCCAACTTCAAAAAGGAGGAAAGAGATCATGAAGAGGAAAAGAACAAAGTTGATAGTACAAAGAAGTTTGGCAGCAATCCTAAGCTTCAATCTATTGATTCTTCCGATCTTGGCATCTAGTCACTCGGAAGCACCATTGATTGCCATGGACAGATACGCAGATAACACAGATACATATGCATTTAGAAGCGTAGAACCAGGGCGAGACGGTTTCGTCACGATAATCGCGAATTACGTTCCATTTCAAGAGCCGTCCGGCGGGCCTCAATTCTATCCATTCGACGATAATGTCCTTTACGAAATAAAGATTGATAATACTGGTGACGGCATTGAGGACATAACTTATCAATTTCAGTTCAGGACACAAGTTGTCAATCCTGATACGATTTTCGGTATGACTACCGGTAATCAAGATGGAGTAATTAGCAACCTGAATGATCCTGACTACAATCGTTTTCAAACTTACACGGTTCGAAGAATCGATCGCTCTACGGGTCCTAGAGGAAGAATATTAGCCGCCGGTTTGAAAACTCCACCATCAAATATCGGTCCTAGAGTTACTCCAAACTATGAGCAAAATTTAGGACAACCAGCAGTTTACAGCTTACCGAATGGAGGAAGAGTCTTTGCTGGTCAAAGAGATGAATATTTTTACATAGATGTCGGAGGAGTGTTTGACGGCTTAAATTTGAGATCAGTAGGCGCCTCTGGCGGCATCGATTCTACAAAGGGCTTCAATGTGAGCACCATCGCTATTGAAGTTCCGATCCAAGAACTAACTCGATCGGGAGCAGTTCCTTCGAGTCCAACCGCACCGGATGCTGTCATAGGCGTATGGGCAACCGCGAGCCGTCGCGCAGTTAAGGTTCTAAGTGCAGACGGTTCATTCTCAACCTCCGGCCAGTGGGTTCAAGTCTCCAGATTAGGAAATCCACTAGTCAACGAAGTTGTAATACCTCTCAATCTCAAAGATAGGTTCAATAGCTCTAGTCCAGCCAATGACTCAATTTTCGCACCATTCGTAGTAGATCCTCAGTTACCTCGTTTTCTACGTGCCGCATACGGAATTTCAATCCCCCCTCCGCCTCGAAATGACCTAGTAGCGATTTTTGCGACTGGGATTCCTGTGAATTCAGTAACTGGGCCTAACTACACAACATTCCTTTCAGATGGCAATCCACATGAATATTTAAGGCTGAATGTAGCCATCCCTGTTACACCCATCGCTAGCATAAACAGATTAGGTCTGCTCGGTGGTGATCAAGCAGGATTTCCCAATGGCCGCAGGCCTCATGATGATGTTGTTGATATAGCCCTCAGAGCAGTAGCCGGCGGAACCCCGTTCACGCCTTCAACAAACACGCCACCCAATAACCAACTAGGTGATGGGGTTAGTGCAAACCCAGAAGGACCACTCCTGAATAGATTTCCGTATCTCTTACCACCAAACGCTGGCAATCAACCTCGCTCAAGCAACCAAACCCTCACAGAAGAAAGAAGTACACCTCCGATTGTCGACTCAGAGGGTCATCTCTTAAAAGATGACTCTTCGAAGTAACTCACAGAAAGAAGGTTTAGAGGATCCGCCGTTCTCTAAACCTTCTTATCTCAAATGCCGTCTTGATAAATACTCAATGCATGCAGCTATGAAAACGAAAAATTTACTAAACCTAGCCCTTCTAACCTCATTAATCCTATCAATCAGCTGTTCCAGCAATTCAGATAAATCGACCGCAAATAGCAACGTATCAACAACTAGAGCAGATGTAGAGGATGAACAGATTCTAGCCGCTAAAAGGCTCATTGAAAAAATGCCGGATTCCGCAGATGGCTATAACAGATTAGCAGCGGCTTATATTCGCCGCGCAAGATTGACAGGCGATTTTTCTTTGTATCAAAAAGCTGAACTTGCAGTAAATAAAGCACTCGAGCTTGAACCTGATGATTTTGCTGCAACAAAACTTCAGGCTGTCCTACACATTATCTTTCATCGTTTTCACGAAGCTAAACAACTAGCTCAAAATCTTCTTACACAGGCTGAGGATACGATCATTTACGGAGTTTTGACTGATGCAAACATAGAGCTTGGCGAGTATGAGCAAGCCATTGAATCTGCACAGAAAATGATGAATCTAAAACCTAGTCTAGAGGCATACTCTAGGACTGCTATCCTACGGAGTTTACATGGTCAAGTCGAGTCTGCAATCGAAGCTATGAGAACAGCTGCCAGCATTGCTGACCCACTCGATACTGAGGTCAAAGCATGGTGTTATGTTAAGCTGGGCGATGAATATTTTAAAGTAGGAAATTTCAGTGAAGCAGAGAAAAATTATGACATTGCATTGAAAATATTGCCCGACTACTATCTGGCCCTGTCTGCTAAGGGAAAGGTTCTTGCCGCTAAGGGCGATTTTACGCAAGCCATCGATCTTTACAATAAGGCACAAAATAAAGTTCCCATCGTAGAGACAGTGATAGCACTTGGTGATTTATACTATCTCCAAGGTGATCAGGAAAAAGCGAAGCTTCAATACGATCTGGCAGAGGTAATAGAGGAAAAATTAGGACGTACAGATATGCGACGTCTAGCACTACTGTGGGCTGATCATTCGGTAAGACTAGACGAAGCGTTAAAAATAATTGAATCGGAATATCAGAAACGCAAGGACATTTACACTGCTGACATTTATGCATGGGTTCTCTATAAAAGAGGGGAGTTCGTCAAAGCAAAAGAGTTGATCAACGAAGCGATGAGACTAAAAACCAAAGATGCAAGGATTCTTTATCACGCCGGCATGATAGAGAATTCGCTCGGTAACAAACAGCAAGCAAGGAAATACCTGGAAGTAGCTCTTAATCTCAACCCTGCTTTCGATTTGATTCAGGCCAAAATAGCTAAGGACACCTTAGAGGAGCTCAAAAAGTCATGAAATTAAATCAGCTAATTAGAGTTTCTTTCATAGCGATTATCATCGGAATTTTGTCACTTACAACATTCTCCCACCCGCTTGGTAATTTCAGTGTAAATCAATACTCACGCTTAGAGGTTGAGAGCTCAGAAATAAGAATCAGACAGGTACTGGATCTAGCTGAAATACCTACTTTTCAAGAGCAATCCCTCATAGATACAGATAAAGACGGAAAAATGTCTGAGGATGAACTGCAAGCGTATCTAAACAGAATTACACCAACAATCCTGGAGAATTTAATCTTAACAGTCAATGATGAAAGGTTAAAACTAGAGGTAAAATCTAGTGAATCCAGAACTGAAGTCGGAGCAGGAGATTTGCCAACACTGAAGTTTTTCTGGACTCTATCAGCTAAGCTTCCTGAATTAATGAAATACAATCACGTATATTTCGAGAATAAAAACTTTGAGGATCGTATTGGTTGGAATGAAATTGTAATAAACCATGTTGGTGGCACGAAGGTTTTTGACTCGACCGGATTCGGGAGTGGTATAACCGATGAACTCAAGGCATATCCTCAAGAAAGTCTAGATGCACCACTAAAGGAGCGCAATGTGCAGTTTAAATTTACCACCGCTGAGTTACCGCCAGATTCAAAACCTCTAAAGAATCGGGATGGTCACCTAACCAAATCAATAGAGAGAGATAAGCTAGCCGAGATCATATCCGTTCCAGAAATAACCCCGATGATTGTTCTGCTAGGCTTGGTAATAGCATTCGGATTAGGAGCAACACATGCTTTATCACCGGGTCACGGAAAGACGATAGTTGGAGCTTATTTAGTCGGCTCTAGGGGCACTATAAAACACGCCTTGATACTCGGATTAACCGTGACATTAACCCATACGTCCAGCGTTTTTGCTCTTGGATTAGTCACTCTTTTCGCCTCCAATTTCATATTGCCTGAAAAACTCCTACCGTTTTTACAATTTTTATCTGGACTATTAGTCTGCTTCATCGGTTTTTCTCTATTAAAAAATCGTTTATTACAGCTTATAAACCCGCAACATTTTCACTATCATTCACATCATCATGGGCATTCTCATCCACACGAACATGTGCATATATCAACTGCGATCCACCAACATCACTCTCACGACCACTATAATGAAGATCATGCACACACACATCACGGACACTCACATTTGCCACCCGACGAAATATCATTAAGAAGCTTAATAAGCTTAGGAATTTCAGGAGGATTAATGCCCTGCCCGTCGGCTCTGGTATTGATGTTATCAGCTATTTCTTTAAATAGAACCGCTTACGGTTTGCTTCTGATTCTATTTTTCAGTATCGGTTTGGCCTTTACACTCACATTGGTCGGTGTTTCGTTTCTTTATCTTGGCCGAGCATTCGGAAGCTTCTCGGAAAACCGTCTGTTCAAAACAATACCAGTTCTTAGCGCTTTGATCATAACATTCTTGGGAGCCTTTATCTGTTATAAATCCTTTAATTAAATCAATATCAGAGTAATTAAATCAATATCAGAGCTTCCAAGTTTTTAGAACCTCGTAGAGTTTCATCCATTGTTGACGAGTCAAATCTTCAGCACGATATGATGGTAAAATACCACTCTGCTGCAGAATTTCTAACCAATCATCTTCAGATAATCCCATGAAATCTGATCTGCGAAGATTATTGAATAACATCTTCCTTTTATGCGCAAAAGAAATTTCAAGAATTTTTGAATAAGTTTCTATATCGATGTTGACTTCCAGCAGTGGTTTCATCTTCAAAACTGAACTCCAAACCTTCGGTACAGGACGAAAAGCAGAAGGCGGAACATCAAAAAGCCACTCGATTTGAAGAAATGTCTCTGCCAAGACTGTTAAGTAACCTCTTTCAGAACTACCAGCTTCTGCCAGTAAACGATCAGCTACCTCCCTCTGAAACATCAACACCATAAAGTCAAAACAATTTCGTTGCAGTATTAATCTCCGTAGAATGGCAGTTGAGATGTAATACGGAAGATTAGCAACTAATTTAGCTCTTGCCTTGATTTCGTCTAAAAACTCTTTAAAGTCTATCTTCAAAGCATCATCAACGATAAGCTTGAATCTATCGTTATTTCCAATTTGTTGCCTTAAGAAGTCCGATAATCTCGGGTCTATTTCTACGGCAAAAACTAAAGCTCCTGATTGAAGCAGTTTTTTAGTTATTGCACCTTTGCCCGGTCCAATCTCAATAATCGTGTCTGTTTCTTTAGGATCTAAAGCGGTGATTATTTTGTCTATATACCCGGGATTTACGAGAAAATTCTGTCCGAGTGATTTTTTTGCTGATGGCATTTCAAATAAAAATGATGGATTCTGAAGTCCTATTAGGTTTTGTCGGCGCTGAGATCATCGTTCTCCGCCGGGTACGCTGTAACCTCTAAATCTCTTTCATATTGAATCGTTTGCAAATCTTTCAACTTAAATGCTTGCTTAATGCTCATAGCGCCTTTTCCCTCGATAGCAACCGGCGCTTCAACTCCACCTATGATCAGAGGAGAGAAAATGAAAGTGATCTTATCAACCAATCTAGAATCAATGAAAGCACCAGCAACCTTAGCGCCGCCCTCTACTAAAACACTTTGAATCTCTAACTCATAAAGGGCCTTTAGTACGTCAAAGATCTCTCTGGCATTTTGGTTAATGATTTTCACTCCCTCTGCTTTTAAAGCTTTAATCCTGTCCTCATCATTAGAGTTAGAGACTAAAAGCGTGGGAAACTCCTTTGCAGTTCGAACGATTTTTGAGTTTATCGGAGTCTGAAGACGATTGTCGAGAATGATTCGAACCAACTTCTTGTGCCTCGGTTTTCCGCTTCGGTCGGTTAACAATGGATCATCAACTAAGATAGTATTTGAGCCGACCAGAATGGCATCATATTCATGCCTCAAGTCGTGAACGCGCTTCAGGGCATCGCTATTAGTAAGAGCTGTTGAAATACTTCTCTTAAGTGAGATTCGGCCATCTAATGATGCCGCAAGTTTCAGATGAATGAAAGGACGCTTTTTTCTGTGCCAGGTGAAAAATTTCTCGTTTATTCTATAGGCTTCCTCGGCTAACAAACCAACGCAAACCTCTATTCCATGCGATTTTAATACTTCGAATCCCCTTCCTGAGACTAGAGGATTTGGATCTTCTATCGGGCAAACTACGCGTTTTATTCCTGCTTTGATCAAGGCATCCGTACATGGCGGCGTTCTACCTGTATGAGCGTGAGGTTCTAAGGAAATATAAGCCGTGCCACCTTTAGCCCTTTCTCCAGCTTGCTCTAACGCCACTATTTCAGCATGAACCACTTTATCGTACAGATAGCTTCCTTCACCTATGATCTGACCATTACTATTCGTGATTACGCAGCCGACTAGTGGATTTGGGCTAACTTGCCCTACCCCCAGCCTAGCTAGCTCAAGGGCCCGGCGCATCATTCTAAAGTCAACTTCTGAAAAATCTGTCATGATTTTAATCTTCGGCTTCAGAGGAATCGACCTGCTTTATTACCTCTTCCACTATCTTATTTTCCCAGTAATCCCAATCTCCTTGGACACGGCAACCGGCAGCGTTTTTATGACCACCACCACCAAACCTCTCTGCTACTTTCGACACATCAATGTTACCTTTCGAACGAAACGAAACACGATAAGTCTGAGGTTGAGTCTCTCTCATGTAAACAACGGCTTTTACTTCTTTAGCTGATAGAGGAATATTTACAAAACCTGCATGATCACCATCGCTAGAGCCCGCTTCTTTCATCATTTCTAGTGATTGCCTCATCCAAGCAACCCTACCAGATGGATCTCGTTTTACAGTATTCAACACTCTACGAAGAAGCTCGATTCTGCTCCATGAATATGAGTTATAAACTACCTCAGAAATTTTTGACGGGTTCACGCCTAACTTTACAAGCTCGGATGCGACTTTGAGTGTGCGATCCGTAGTGTTCGAAAAGTGAAAACTGCCTGTATCAGTTACTAAAGCGGTATAGAGACACTCCGCGATCTCACGAGTAATCCTTCCGCCTATGGCCTTGCATAGATTGTAAATCATCTCACCAACGGCGGAGGCTGTCGAATCGATCCAGTTTATCTTGCCAAAGCGCTCACTGGTTACATGGTGATCTATGTTGACTGTGAATTGTTTATCGAGATTTTTTATGCCAGGTCTTTCAACGTCTGAGCATTCAATAACAAAAACGGCATCATAGTGTTTGTCAATTTCATTTACTTGTCTTATTTTATCCGCACCGGGCAACAAAAGGTAGGATGGCGGGATTGAATCGCGAACTAGCACTTCAGCATTTTTTCCAAGTGATTGTAAAAGCCAATATAAAGCTAGAGATGAGCCTATTCCGTCCCCATCAGGTCTAACATGTGTTGTGATGGCAAAATCTTGTTTTTTTTCAATCAGCTCAACTACTTGGCTTAACATTTTATATTTAGCAAAAGCTTAGCTTTCTTCTAACTTGATTTGATCAATGAGTCTTTCGACTCTCATAGCACGCTCTTCAACTGTGTCTCTTATAAAATGGATATGTGGCACGAATCGCATATCCATATTGAACGCAACTTGACGACGAACAAATTTTTCGGCACCTTTCAACGCTCGCATCGTTTGGAGAATTTCTTGTTCAGTGCCTTCGACCAAAACGTAAACACTTGCATCGCGCAAATTTTCTGAAACTATTACTTTAGTTACTGATACAGACTGGATCCGGGGATCATCAAGCTCGTAAGAAACTATTTCCATTATTTCTTCTCTTAAAGCTTCTGCGATTCTCTCAGGACGATGCATGGTTATAACTCAGTTGCTGCGACTTTTTCGATAGTAAATGATTCTATCTCGTCACCAACCTTTATATCATTAAAGTTCAAGAGGCCAATACCGCATTCAAATCCTGACCTAACCTCGTTAACATCATCTTTGAAACGTTTCAGAGAAGCCAATTCACCTTCCCATATGACCACGCCATCTCGAATCAACCTTGCCTTAGAGGCTCTCTTAATAACTCCATCACTAACTAAACATCCTGCAACTGTACCAACGCGAGGCACTTTGAAGGTTTGTTGCACCTTTGCCTTGCCCAGAATTATTTCTTTTTCCACTGCCTCTAACATGCCTATCATTGCGGCTTTTATTTCTTCCTCGACCTTATAGATTATCGAATGGAGGCGAATTTCTATGTTTTCCTGCTTAGCAGTTTCCACTGCTCTAGATTCTGGGCGCACATTGAAGCCAATGATTACAACCGCAGTTTGCTTATTATCCACTTGAGCAGCTGATGCAAGTAAAACGTCGGATTCAGTTATAGCACCAACACCAGCACGAATGACTCGCACCTTCACTTTATCAGTCGAGAGTTTCTCGAGAGTTGAGCGTAAAACTTCTACTGATCCTTGGACGTCTGCCTTCAAAACTACTAATAACTCTTTGACTTCTTCCTGCCCGAGAGCTTCAATACCTCGTCTCAATGTCCTACTCAAGTCAGCAGTTCTTGCTTTCAGTTGTCTTTCACGTGCTATAGTTTGAGCTTGCTCTAAATCTGATACTACTTGGAATATGTCTCCTGCTTGAGGAACTTCTTCTATACCCAGAACCTCAACTGGAGTTGATGGAGGTGCTTCTTTCAAACCTTCTCCTCTATCGGAAAACATAGCTCTAACTTTCCCATAAGTTTTCCCAACTATGAAAGGATCTCCAACTTTCAGGGTGCCTTGTTGAACTAATACGGTAGCGACAGGACCTCTACCCTTGTCCAATTTCGCTTCCAAAACCACACCATATGCGCGAAGTGCAGGATTGGCTTTCAACTCCATTATGTCTGCCTGCAAAATCACCGTCTCCAGCAATAAATCTAAATTTTGTTTTTTCTTCGCTGAGACAGGGATCATTTCGACGTCTCCACCCCAATCAACTGGTTGGAGTCCTTGCATCGCTAGTTGTTGCTTTACCTTATCGATGTTAGCATCCGGCTTGTCTATTTTGTTGATAGCTACAATTATAGGCACACCTGCAGCTCTTGCATGTTCGATAGCTTCTATTGTTTGTGGCATTACTCCATCATCTGCTGCGACGACCAGAATCACGATGTCAGTAACACGCGCTCCTCTTGCACGCATCATTGTAAACGCCTCATGCCCAGGTGTGTCCAAAAAGACGATTCGTCTAATTTGTTGCGGATCGTCTGGATCTGGGACATAAACAGAGTAAGCACCGATATGTTGAGTAATACCGCCAGCCTCTCCTTCAGCTACGTTTGTCTGTCTTATTGCATCCAACAAAGAGGTCTTACCGTGGTCAACGTGTCCCATTACAGTAACCACTGGAGCGCGTGGAACTTCCAGCGCATCTTCTTGAGTTTCAATGACATGCAGCAAATCCTCTTCTTGGATTGCTTCTTCAAACGGCACAACCGATATATCAAAACCTAGTGATTTGCCTACTCGCTTCAGATCATTTTCAGAGAGATTTTGATTAATCGTCGCAAAAATTCCTTGTTTGATTAAAAACTGAACTAAATCTTTTGGTGAAAGGCCAATTTTTTCCGCAAGATCCCTGACTGTAGTGCCTTCTGCAAGTTTCAATGGTTTTAGCTTATTGGGATCTGGTTTACCAATTTGATCAAAAATCTTCTCCTCGATCGTTCTAGGCGGGGCAGGAACGAATTCTTTCTCCTCCGCTTTAGCCTCACGCAGATCTTTGTTATAGCGGTGAGCCTTTTTATCATGCCGCCCGACTGGCCTTCTGTCACCTGGTTGAGGAAAATAGACTATCTTTGGAGTGGGGGTTTCCCCGGGTGTTGCTCGCAACTCAGGTTTCTTTTCCTCTCTCTTGAAAGCAGGCTTACTACGCCGACGGTCAGGTCTCTCTTCTTTGGGTTTTTTAGCTTCAGTGAAAACTATCCGTTCACCTTCTTTCAATCCAGAATCTATAGCCTCTTTACGTAACTTCAATTGTTTAATCCTTGTAACACCACTTGTTTCATCGGCTCTCTGGACGGTTTTCTTTTCAGCTTCCGCATGTTGAGGTGTTACGATCTCAGCCGTGACTGGCTGTGAGTGCTGTTCTTGCAAATCTATCTTCTTATCCTGGACTATCGGCTGCTCGGCCGCAGGCTCTGCCTTGGCTGCTACCTCTGGTTCAATTTTAGTCTGTGATTCAGAGGGCTCCCCGATTACTTTTTTCTCTTCTTGAGGTTTTGCAATCTCAACTTTTCTTATAACCTTAACAGTTCTAAAGGTTACTTTTGATTCTTGAGCAGGCTGCTGTTTTAATTCAGATTCCATCACTGTAGCCTTCTTCGCTAGCTCCTCCTCACGTGCAGTTTTCTCAGCCGCGACTTTTGTCTTTTCCTCAGCGACCACAGGCTCTTCAATAACAGTAGGTGATGTTTCAGCCTTCAGCTCTTGAGTTTCTTGTTTAGATTCCTGAGCAGCCTTTTGTTTCTTTATGACCTTGATGGTACGTGATGCTGGTGTCGGTGTGGTTGGAAAATATCTGTTACGTATCTTATCAGCTAGCTCTTTCGAGATAGAATTAGATGCAACGGTGACTTCGACACCTTCTCTCTTTAAATCTTCGATTACTTTTTTCGTGTCAAGCTTTAGCTCTTTGGCTAGCTCGTATATTCTGATTTTACTTCCAGTCGCTGACATAACTTTGAAAATTGAAATTATAACTCAACCTTGAAAAGCAAGCTAGAGTTATTGCTTTGATTCCTCAACTGCCTCATGTTCGTCTTTCTTAGATGCAGAAATTTGCTCTTTTGCTAAGACAACTGCCTTTGCAGCTTCCAGTATCCTCTGAGCTTCATCCATGCTGACGTCTAAAATATCAGCTAGATCGTCGATCGTTAGCATCGCCAGAGTTTCTATATCGTTTATGTTGCGTTTTTTCAATTCCTCGGCCTGTGTCGTGGAGACCACCTCTAAAGCTGACAGCGGAACGGTTTTGCCTTCAGCCATCATAGCGCCCATCTTCAGAGATATCTCTTTCTTAATTTCCTCTTCACTTACGATATCAATGTCCCATCCGACAAGCTGAGCGGCCAAACGCACATTTTGCCCTCTCTTTCCTATCGCAAGAGAAAGTTGATCCTCTGGGACAATGACGCGCATCTTACGTTTTTCGATATCAGTGATTTGAACTTGACTCACTCTTGCGGGGCTTAAAGCATTTGCTGCAAAGACTGATGGCTCCTGCGACCACTCGATGATATCAATTTTCTCGCCCCGCAGCTCTTTAATCACATTTTGCACTCGCGATCCTTTAACTCCAACGCACGCACCTACTGGATCTACATCCTTTTCGTTCGACGCCACCGCTATTTTTGACCTTTCACCTGGATCACGAGCGGCGGACTTAATGACAACCGTTCCGTCATAAATTTCTGGCACTTCCATCTCAAAAAGTCTTTTCAGCAGCTCCTCGGATGCTCTAGACAACTGAATTTGAGGTCTTCTAGTCTCCTTCGTAACATTCGAGATGACGGCTCTTATTCGATCCCCCTGATTCCACTTTTCAGTCTTCACTTGGTCCTCTCGGAGGATTATACCTTCTAGATTATTTCCCAAGTCCACGATTATGCCATCACGCTCAAAACGCCTTATGACTCCATTGACCAATTCTCCGATCTTTCCGATGTACTCTTCATAAACTTTTTCTCTTATGGCTTCACGAACGCGTTGCATCAGAGTTTGTTTTGCCTGCTGCGCTGCAATTCGCCCCATCTCCTCCGATGGAAGTGGAATCTCTAACTCGTCGCCTATTTCTAAACTCTCATCACCCGTGAGCTCTATGGCTTCTTGAAGAGAGAGCTGAGAGCTGGGATCCGTGACCGTCTCGACTATCTGCTTCTTTTGATAGACGTCAATAGTACCCTCTTCCTCGTTCCATTCCACAACCAATGTCTCGGGCTTTATCTTTGGTTTGAAGTGTTTGCGCGCAGCATGAAAAACCGCCTCTCGCATCGCCTTTATAACGGTCTCGCGATTGAGATCATATTCTTTACATATCGCTTCGATACTTTGTTTTATCAGAGTCATACTTTATTTCCTACGACCAAGTTCTTTTTCCAAATCCATTTCTAAATTCGCCTTGGAGATCAGATCATAGGCGATTCTAATCTCTCCGCTAGTTCTATCCTGAAAAATTACATCACAATCTTCGACAGACTTTATAATCCCTCGAAAATTCTTCTGGCCATTTATTGGCTCTAGGGTCTTTATCTTTGCAGCATGGCCTACAAACTTCTTAAAATCCTGGAGATTATAGAGCTTGCGTTCGATGCCTGGTGATGAAACCTCGAGCAGATAAGAAGAGTGAATAAAGTCCTCTCGGTCTAAAACTCGCTCGATCTTTCGGCTTACATCAGAGCAATCATCTAGAGTCACACCGCCAGGCTTATCGATGTAAATTCTTACTATCATTTTCTTAGTCGAGCCAAGAATTTCTACGTGAACCAACTCAACGCCGCAATTATCAGTAACATTCGTAGCTATGTCCTGAATCTTCTCTGTAAGCCAAACTTTATTCATCTGTGCTCAAAATAAATTAGGCGCGACTTATGAGGCTCGCGCCCTCCTTATCGGAAAGCAATATGATATCCCAACCTAATCAATTAGTCAATTCTCTTTATGACAAAGATTGTTACATCATCGACTGGCTTTCCAGTTGCCGAAAAAGTTTTCATTTCATTCTGAATGAACTCTATGAGCTCCTTGGCTGAAAGATGAGTACCTTGTATGACTGTTCTGGCAAAGCGTTCACGTCCGAATTCTTCTCCCTTTTCGTTTGTAGTCTCGATAACCCCGTCCGTGTATAGTATCAAAACGTCACCTCTATCAAATCTCAAAAAATGTTGGTGATAGCGCATATCGCGAAAGACACCTAATGGTAAATCCCCGTATTCGATGAATTTGTAATCTCCTGATGGTTTCACAAGTAACGGTGGATTGTGTCCTGCATTCGAGAAGACAAAGGTCTTATTAGTGGCATCTAAAATGCCATATATTGCTGTGATGAACTGATGCTCTTCAACGGAATCCCAAAGTAAGTTGCTTACTTTTGCAAGTGCTATGTGTGGGGCGTAACCTATTTGCATTCCAGTGCGAAGCGAAGCACGTAAGAATGCCATCAATAAAGCAGCGGGAATCCCTTTACCGGCGGCATCAGCGATTATTATTCCTATCTGATCATCAAAAATTCTTACCCAATCATAGTAGTCACCTGACACTTCATCTGCTGGAAATATGTATGCGCTTATGTCGAAGCCCTTTAGTTGTGGATCATCTTCTGGTAGCAGCTCGAATTGCACCTGACGCGCAACCTCAATCTGCGCTTCAAGTCTCTTTTTCTCTATCAATTCCTCGTGTAGCTTTACTTTTTCTATGATTATCGCCACTTGAGAAGCTAAAAGCTGAAGTATCGATAAGTCGTCCTCATCATAAGCGTTTAAATCGTCGCATTCTAAGTCGAATACGCCGATAACTTCGTTATTTGAGATAATCGGGGCCACCATCTCAGATCTAGTGCGGCTTCTTGCTGGAAAATACCTAGGATCCTTACTCACGTCAGGTGAGATTATGGGTTGCCCAGTCTGAGCTACATAACCGATAAAACCCTCACCCATCTTTAATCGAGGTTCGATTAATTCGAAGCTTATATCGTACCCTCTGAGTTTTTTTGATTTAAAAATGTACGGGTTCTGTCCGGTTGTATCATGCTCGATTAGATATATTCCTGCAGCATCGTAATGAATAAGTGAATCTAAAGTGTCCATTACTAGCTCCAAAACTTCGTCCAAATCCAATGACAAGCTTATCTTCTTTGTTATATCCAATAACATCCGCAACTTATCTACTACGGT
>CAZALE010000009.1:0-3526 GCA_964486055.1 uncultured Blastocatellaceae bacterium | reverse complement strand
TCTCCAGAAGTTGGAAAATTTCCTTAACCAAGGTTTCAGGAGTAAATTCATCCTGAATCAACTCAGGCACAATCCTCTCGTTTGCGATTAAATTTACTAAGCTAAAGTGAGGAACCTCTATCAGAGGTCTCAAAAGAATGTAGTTAAGATAAGAGGTCTTATAAACTACAATCATGGGAGTGCCGATTATGGCTGTTTCCAGCGTCGCAGTCCCACTCGTAACAACAGCGAGGTCAGCCGCGTTCAACGCATCGTAAGTTTCACCTTGGACCGTTGAAACTTTGGCTTTTAAAGATCCGAGCTTTTCGCGAAGCAACTCCTCGATCGTCTTGACCTCTGAAATTTCCCTCATTGGTGCTAGCGCATTGACGAATTGAATGTTTGGATTAATTTTCGTTGCTAACTCGGCTGATTCTAGTAAAACTGGGAGTATCCTTACTATTTCCTTGTGACGACTGCCAGCTAGTAAGGCGATTACAGGATTCTCTGGATTCAGCCCGTGTTTTAAACAAAACTCATCCCTGGAAAGTTTAGGATAAACTTCATTAATCAATGGATTTCCTACATACTTGACATGATAGACACCTCTGCGCAGATACCAATCTTTCTCGAACGGTAGAATCGTTAAAAGTAAATCCACATATTTTTTTATCGTGTTAATTCTATAACTTCGCCACGCCCAAATTTGCGGGGATACGTAGTATATTATCTTCAATCCCATTCTCTTCAGAGCTTTAGCCAGTTTAAGATTGAACTCGGGAAAGTCTATTAAAATCACCACGTCTGGCTTTCGCTTGAGAGCTTCTAGTTTCAGACAGCGAAAAGTCCGCCAAAACATCGGTAGTGATTGAGCTATTTCGATTAGCCCTACGATGGAGAGTGTGTCTGACCTAACTATTGTTTCAACTCCACATGCCCGTAATTTCTCACCAGTCGCACCAAAAAATTCTAATTCATATGGTGATATCTCTTTTAACCGCTTGATTAATCTAGCGCCCAGCGCGTCGCCAGATGCCTCCCCAACTACTAGCATTATTTTCTTCATTAAACTCGATTGTCCCTTAGTAAAATCTGAAAATTTACAAAACTCTTCAACAATTACCAACATCAAACTCAAAGCTTCGCCAAGAGCATCTTAAACTTCTAGTTTTGAGAAAGCAAAACTTTTGGCAAAGCAGATCGCTTTGTTATACTTTTTGTTTGTGTTTTCTAAGTTTATAAAAACTGGAGGAATTTTTGTAGTGAGGGCTTTATTTTTAGGCTTTTTGATTATTCTTTCTATTACATCTGCAAAATCGCAAGTTGATAGTGTAATAGGCCAGATAACAAATTCAACACGAGAGTCATTCGTCACCGGGATATCGGGTGATGGTCGTTTCGTAGTATTCGAATCAACAGGTAATATAGCGACCGTAAATCCACGTAACGCTGATGGCAATAGGGAAATTTTCTTGTTTGATTATGCTCAGCGACAGATTTTCCAAATAACCAACACAAAAAGCCTTCTAAATGATCCTACTAGAGACCCATCATTTGATAACATAAAAGTTGAAATCGTTAATCAAAGACCAGTAATTAGTCGTGACGGACGTTGGATAGCCTTTAGTTCCAACGCAACTTGTTCATATCCAGGTAATCCGACAGCGAATCCTCCAATTCCTCCACTTGACCCAGGAGCTACCACGAATCCAGGTAACTTCGATCCAAACACAACATCGAGCTCCTTTCCTTGTAATATAACCTCTGGCAGCAACGTTACCAGCAATTTAGTTAACGATGGAAACACAGAAATATGGCTTTATCAGATACCGCCCGTGCCTCCAGCAGATCTCTCGAGTGGAGACGAAGTTCCCTTCGTAGATTTAAGTGCCGGTACATTTATTCGCGTAACTAATACTCTTCCGAGTCGCTTACCTCAAGCCGGTAGCTCTTCTACCGCACCAGTTATAGCCGATGATAACCGAGACGTGAGCATAAATGATAATGGTAATGTGATCGCATTTATATCAAATCGAGATTTGGTGCCATGTCAAACTACTCCTTCGCCAACGTGCGGAAACGCGTATCCGGATTTCGATAATCCTGAGGTCTATGTTTACGTAAGATCAGCTAACACGATATCTCAAATCACCGCTACACCTCGTGGAAACATTCTATCTCCTATCTACAATACGAGTCCCAACATTTCGGGAAATGGACTAAGAGTATTTTTCCTCAGCAATGCGAATAATCCAATAGTTGGTATGACCGGTGGAAGTAACTCAGATAATTCAGATGAGATTTTCTACGCTGACTTAGATTCGAATGGGAATCCTGTTGGGACTAAAAAACAGGTGACCCAAACTTCCATTACCCAGGATAATGATTTTGTAAATATCTTGAGTTATGGTCCGAGAGTTAGCCGTGACGGCAGATTTCTAGCATTTGAATCATTCGCAGATCTTACGAATGAAAATAATGGCAACAATTACTCAGCCTCGGCTGTTTTCGTTTACGATGCTAATGCAACCACCAATCCATTTAGGCGTGTAGGTCCAAGAGCAGATGCGGATCCAGGAGCCCCACAAGGTGACGTCTTACGTTTTCCGACCTTTACCGACTACGATTCTACCGGCACTCCGTCCACACTCATTCTGACAACTCGCTTAAACATAACGTCAACTGGAACAATTCCATCAAATCCTCAAGATGGATTAAATCCAGATAGTAACCGCCCACCGCAAATCTACACTTATCAATTGTCTCAACCTCCCAGCTCTGCACGATTCACTCGACTATCGAAATTCCCATTTGATGGCACAATAGCCAATACTCAGGCTTATGCAAGTGATTCTTTTCGCAGAATAGCATTCAGCCTCGCTCAATCAGAATTAGGCACCGGCAATTTCGATCTAGTCACCGAGGGATATTATCTTCTGACTCCCGTCGCTGATGTTACTGCTACTGCGAATTTTAGTTTCGCAACAGGAGCTAGCAGATTGGCGGTTTCACCATCGCCAGTTCCAACTCCATCTCCAAGCCCAACGGCATCTCCGACTCCATCACCTAGTCCAACGGCAACACCATCGCCTAGTCCTACTGCATCACCGAGCCCTTCACCTACACCAACTCCTATCACACCACCAGCCGTTCAGGGACTAGCACCTGGCATGCTTGCCGTAGTCAACCTCGATAGTAGTTTCATAAGAGCAATACCTAACAAAACGGCTGTTGGCTCGATCTCTCGAGCTCCACAATTACCGATGGAGCTAGCCGGCGTCACCATGACCATAGGCGGCGCTACCGTAGGCTTAAAATCCATTAGCCGCCGAGAAATAACTTTCGTCGTTCCACTCGGTCTTTCAACAGGTAATTCAAATGAAGCCTCTTACCCATTCGTCATAAATATCAGAGGTGTAGTCTACAAGGGTAATGTAACCATCGTTCCCGCTAGACCTGATGTCTTCACGAGATCTCCATCACCAGGACCTGGAGGCAGAGCTCTAGTACAAAATGTAACTAATCGAGTTTTTACAACCGAACCCTT
>CAZALE010000008.1:69878-107452 GCA_964486055.1 uncultured Blastocatellaceae bacterium | reverse complement strand
GGGAATTTAGATGTAAAATCACCAAAGTATGAAAAACGTCATTCTAGCGGCATTATTAGTTTTATTTTCTGGCAAGTTGCTTACTGCTCAACAAAGGCCTTTGATCACTGAGGATATAGACATTACCCCAGCCGGTAGCTTTCAGATCTCTGTAGGAACTGAATTCCTACAAAATGCCAAATTTCCACTTTCAGGACTAAAAGGCGATTTAACACGCGTCGGAGTCATAGTTAACAGAATAGGACTTGCTCCGAATGTGGAGATTCAAATAGAGGGGAGTATCAGAAATTTCTTGGCTATAAATTCTTCGCAAAGCCCGCCTCCGATTCCTCTGGATATTAATAGAAACTCAACCAGCGATACCGGAGATTTTATTATTTCTACAAAAATAAAGATTAACGAAGAGACCAAAAACATACCAGCTTTTGGTTTTAAATTCGGAGTTCAGCTGCCCAATTCTAATCAAGCCAAAGGAATTGGAACAAATCAAATAAATGCATTTGGCAAGATTTTGTTTCAAAAAAAGTTTAGAAATAAAAGGCAAACCCCAATCATGGACGTATTCGGTAATGTAGGCATTGGGATACTAACAGCTCCTCTGCAGAGATTTACGCAAAACGACGTTTTGTTGTATGGGCTAGCCGGGATAATTCGCTTGAATGATAGGATTAATCTGGTAGGAGAGATAAATGGAAGGGCTAACACTAGAAAGCGTGATATTCCTCTGGGCACTGAAAGTCTCTCGGAGATAAGATTAGGAACTCAGGTAAAAATCTCTAAGCTAAGATTCGATACTGCTGGTATTTTTGGTCTGAATAGATATAGTCCTCGGAGTGGGGTTTATTTTGGCGTAACTTATCAATCACCAGCAGTATTCACCCCATCAAGATGAAAGCTCTTCTTTTGGCGGGACGAACGGGTGATCTGCTAATACAGCTCTCATATTGATCTGTTCAAAGAGTGTTTCTAAATAAGCCCCGAAACGATGCAGGATTGGAACCAAGTCTTTGTTCTCTCTTGTATTCATGACTTCTTCAATAAATCTTTCAGTGGTTTCTAAGTCTTTGTAAAAGAGATAACCCATAGAGTTGTCAAAGAAGTAATTAAGAGTGTTATGTAACTTAGGAATTCCTACTTTTTCCAGATCTTGTTCCGCGGCCTTTACTACCTGCAAAACTCTCCATAAATCTTCTCTTAGTTTCAGAGATTGTCTCAGTTTCCTATCAATATTTGGGAAGAGTTCTGAAGCCTGGATGGCTGGATCAATAAGTTTGGCAAAATTAACCACAGTTTGTTGAAACGAATCATTTAGAAGTCCGTGGGCAGTTTCTACCCTAGCATATATCACAGGAGACTGCCGACTTTCGGCAAAACCGACTAGTTCATAGTTATAAACTTTTTTAAGCTCGATTGATAGGGCATAAACGGCGCAGTCTAAGGCTGCAAACAACTCATCCTCTTCATCCCTGCGTTTTAGAAGATGATCATTGATAAATCGCATTAACTCTCTTGTTTGTTCATTTATACGTGCGAACAACAGCACGGTCGGTTTCAAGAATTCATCTCTATCAAGAATCTTGCCTATTGCGTCTAGCCATTTTAAAACTTTTGCGAAATGGGGGAGAAGTAATCTTAAATCAGTTTCTAAATCAAATGGTATCTGCTTATTGTCTAAGAGCCAGAATAACTTTTCTGGTAAAAACCTCTCCCCTTCTTGCTCTGCAGCCTTTATTATTTTGTCAAAGGCTGATGTTTCCTTTAGCTTTGTAAGAAGAAAATTGCTCCACGATGTCCATTCGCCCAAGCGAAGCGGAGCGCCTCGCAACAAAGCGTCGTTAATTAAGGTAGCGTCTATCAAAACTCTAGAGAAATTACTTAGCTCTTGCTTATCCAAGAAGCTATCAGAGCCGTCTTGCAGGGTTTTCAAAAGCTGTAAGTTAAGTTTTGAGCACAGCAACAATGTTGACTTGATTAATCTGAACTCTCTGGACCAATCACGAGAGACAGCATCTGCCTGCTTTGAGCTAGTTAACGAAAAATCATGAAGACGCAGGAAGCTTTCTAATCCTGATAACCAAAGTCCTAGCTCAAATGCTGTTTCGCTTTCTGAGAGAAAGCCTGGACTACCTGTTAA
The DNA here is from genome assembly GCA_964486055.1 of uncultured Blastocatellaceae bacterium. GTDB lineage: Bacteria > Acidobacteriota > Blastocatellia > Pyrinomonadales > Pyrinomonadaceae > J014. Next base: position 105,318 of record CAZALE010000008.1, on the reverse strand, counting down.
ATCTCTAGCTTGTTGGGAAGTTAATGTTGTTTCCAAGATTACCCTCTCTGTAAATTTTTCTTAGCTCAAAACACGTTATCTTTTATAGCTCAAAAAACCTTTTTTCGCAAGAAAAAAGATTATAAAGCTGCATGAATAGAAAATTAGCAAAGCAAATTTGACCTGGAATATCTTCCAAGATAAGAATTTCTTATTGTTTTCCAGAAATCATTAAGAAGGGTAAAGTATGAATTTTGTCGATCTGGCAATTATCTTTGGTTACCTTATCGGCATAACTGCTTTTGGTATCTGGTTCTCAAAAAAGCAAAAAACTACTGAGGATTATTTTGTAGGAAACAGGAGTGTTCCATGGTGGGCAATAGCCATGTCTATTGTGGCAACTGAGACTTCGACGATAACGTTCATCTCAGTGCCAGGTATTGTGTTTGCGAAAGGGGGTAACTTTGAATTTCTCCAGCTAGTATTCGGCTACATGCTAGGCAGAATAGTCATATCGGCCATTTTCATTCCTCTTTATTTCAAAGGCAAACTTCAGACTGTCTATCAATTGTTAGGAGATCGATTTGGCACAAAAGTAAAAATGCTAGCCTCAGCTCTTTTTGTGGTGATGAGAAATATAGCTGACGGTATAAGACTTTTACTTACAGCTATAGTTTTGGCAGCCGTTTACACCGCATTTCAACCAAATGTTAGTCCAAATTTAGTGATTGCACTCTCAGTTATTTTGTTAGGCGTTGTGATGATAATCTTCACATATTATGGTGGTATGGAGGCGGTCATATGGGTTGAAGTAGTACAACTACTTATTTATCTTGGTGGTGCGATCGCTGCGGCTATAGTCATAGCAAATCAAATAGACGGGGGGATCTCAGCAGCCATACAAATCGGCCAAAAATTCCAAAAGTTTAATTTGATCGACTGGGGCTTTAGAGATACTAAATACTTTTTTCCTCTTCCTTTGATCTCAACCGACATAAGTTTTTCATTACCATTCGATTTTACGAAAACCTTCACCTTCTGGGCTGGGCTAATAGGAGGTTGTTTCTTAACAATGTCCACCCACGGAACTGATCAATATTTAGTCCAAAGATATCTGTGTACTGATAAACCAAAGTTGGCAATGATAGCTTTACTCACGTCTGGGGCCGTCATATTAGCGCAATTCATTGGATTTCTCTTCATAGGCGTTCTATTATTTGCGTTCTACCAACCGTTTAACCTTCCTGAATATGCAAATGCAACGGGAGCATTCCCATTTTCAAATAGCGATAGAGTCTTCCCTGATTTCATAACCAAGTACATGCCATCTGGACTTGCTGGAATAGTCGTTGCTGCTATATTTGCTGCAGCATTATCTAGCTCCCTGAACTCCATAGCTGCAACTGCTGTAAATGATCTTTATAAACCATTCAAACCCTCTATGGATGATCGACATTATCTGCGCGTTTCACACCTTCTAACCTTGATAGTAGGCATTTTACAAATACTCGTGGCTTTAATCTTTATGAATCAAGAAAGATCAGCCTTAGATTCTGCGTTATCCGTGGCTTCATTGATAAATGGACCGATTCTCGGTGTTTTTCTGATAGGAAGCTTCATAAAGAAAGCTGGGCAATCTGAAGCGCTGATAGGTATGACTACTAGCATTTTAGTTATGTCAGTGATAATTTATTTCGAGCTGGTGAGGAGATTTGGTTTTTATCCAGATACAACGCCGATCGCATGGACATGGTATGTTTTAATAGGCAGCTCAATAACTTTTTTAGTGGCCCTTGTAGTCACTTTTCTGAAGAGTGTCATCGGCAAGCAAAAAAACGTTTAATCTCATTTCTCTCCGAGAGCAAATCTCTCGGAGAAAAACACGAGGCTTTAGTTCCTAAATACGAAGGGAAATAGCGCCCCGTAAACTCTAAGATCTGCGTAAGACACGAGCTATCGTAATTTTATGGTTGTTTCATTTCAAGAAGAGCAAAAACTGAGTTAAAACGAAGATTAACTACCTGTCATCAGAAGTCCTATCTCTTCGACAGAGGTTTTATTTGGATCGAGCTCTCCTACTATCTTGCCTTTCCGCATCACAAGCAGACGATCAGCTAAGGATTTGACTTCTTCCAATTCAGCAGAGACCAATAGTATAGCAGCTCCTTTATCCCTCAATGAGATCAGTTTTTTGTGTATGAACTCTATTGCTCCTATGTCAACTCCCCTCGTAGGCTGAGAAACAAGTAAAAGCTTAGGTGAGATGCTGAATTCTCTACCTACGATCAACTTCTGCTGATTCCCGCCAGATAGATACTTTGCTAAAAGATTTGGATCAGCAGGACGTACATCAAAATTTTCAATCAGACTCTTTGTATGAGACTCCACAGCTCTGCGGTTAATTAAACCATTCTTAGCGACTTTATCAGATGCATGAATTCCTAAAATTGCATTCTCTCTTAGATCAAAATTAAGAAGCAGACCTCTCTTGTGTCTGTCCTCCGGAATATGAGCTATGCCAAGATCAATTCTTTGTTTTACTGATGAGTAGGTAATGTCTTTATCTAAATAAACGATTCGCCCGGATTTTACTGGTATTAATCCTGCCAGGGCCTCTACTAATTCAGTCTGTCCATTGCCTTCTATTCCTGCAATCCCTACTATTTCACCAGCCCTTACCTCTAATGAAATGCCCTCAATAGCCAATCCATGCTTACCTGAAACGAACAGATCTTCTACCTTCAGGACAGTTTGTGTGATTTTCGGTTCAGTCTTCTCAACTCTGAGAAGAACATCGCGTCCAACTATCAACTTAGCTAGTTCCTTAGCATTGGTTTCAGATGTCTTGAGCTCACCAACAACCTGGCCATCGCGCATTACCGTGACGTTATCGGATATTTCTAAAACCTCTTCGAGCTTATGTGTAATTATCACTATGGTCTTTCCATCAGCACGCATTCTGCGTAGAATTGTGAAGAGTTCCTTTACTTCCTGAGGCGTCAAGACCGCTGTCGGTTCATCAAGAATCAAAAACGATGCCTTTCTATAAAGCGCTTTCAAAAGTTCTACTCTTTGCTGTTCACCAACGGATAAATCTTCGATTAAAGCAGTGGGACTGATATTTAATTTTAATCTCTCAGAAAGTTCAGATATTTGCCTTATGGCTTTGCCAAGATCTAAATTCAAAGCGTTGCCAGTTTCATAGCCCAAAATTATGTTCTCTGCAACAGTTAAATTCTCAACCAACATGAAGTGTTGATGTACCATTCCGATCCCTAGTGCAATCGCATCATGAGGACTTGAAAACTCAACCTTCTGACCATTAAAGAAAATCTCACCCTCATCAGGCTTGTAAAAACCGAATGCGATACGCATTATGGTAGATTTTCCAGCACCATTTTCACCAACAATTGCGTGAATGGTGCCTGGCTCTACTGTTATAGAAACTCCTCGATTGGCAACTACATTACCAAATCTCTTAGTTATATTCTTTAATCGCAGCATGATCAGATGCTAATCCACAAATGCTTTCTCTAAGGAATCTCTCAATTTTAAAATAGTTTGATCGCCTCCGCCCATGAAAACCCCTAAAAGTTCCCCGTCCCTACTAACCAGAAATGATTGTGGAACTCCCTCAAAACGACTGATTTTTAAAAACTCGTTTTGATCTTTTTGAGAAATCCAACCCAGCAAGTAATTTATCTGCATCTCTTGGGCGAAATTTTTTATACGCGCCTCCGTTTCAGTTTCATCTACATCGAGGCCTATTACAATGAATCCTTTATCTGCATATTTTTTCTGCAATTCAATGAGAACAGGTATTTCCTTCCTGCAAGGCGCACACCAAGTAGCCCAAAGATTGACTAAGACAATTTTTCCTTGATAATCGGAGAGTCTTATTGTCTTACCGTCTATGCCCTTGTGCTCTGCCTCCAAAATAGATGACGGTAAAGAAGGGTATTCACCTTTTTTCTTGGTCTTAGAACCAACTTCTGGGTTTGTCTCTATGGATTGATTGCTAGCGCATGCGATAAACAAAAAGCATGCAAAGGTAATAGAAATTAATTTTCCCATAAAAGCTCGCGATTTAAATGAGATCTTGCAACCACAGGAAAAATATGGTTGCAATTACTAATATAGTAAACATTAACATTAGAACGATCTGGCTCAAAATCTCACTCATCCATGGATGAAGAAAAACAATAAATCGGCTCAAATTCTCATCAATTTTCTTTGGATTTTCGATTTTAGGTGGAGCATCTAGTTTGGGCGGAGGAGGCGGTGTCAACCCACGCGCAAGATTATCACGTAGGCGCTGCTGGTAATCTTTTATCGACTCCTCTGTTTTGATCTTGTATCGCTCGAAATCTTGTCTCGCTTTTTCTATGAGTTTATCATTCTCTGCTTCAATCCATTTATAGTAGCCTTTTCCTTGTGTCTCTCCATCCGGTTTTGCGCCTTCAGGTTCTAAGGTATCAAGTCCTGAAAAACTTTTTATCGCGTCGAACGACCATGCAGCTGGCATCAGTAAGCCTATTACCTTATTTAAGCCGCTAGGAACTCCTACAAGACCAGAAAATAGAATCTGTGGTATTAGAATTAGAGGCACTAAACTAGTAGCCATCTCAGAAGTTTTCACCAATGCTGAGATGAAAAGCCCTAGAGCAATTCCTACAAGCGCAGTCAAAAACATCAGATAAAGCTGAGGCAATCCTAAAAACACCCCAGGCATTTTCATCAATCCCAGTACGTCTAGTAATTTCAGTGGCAAAAATAAAAGAAAGCACTGCAGCCCGACGATAAAGCTAAGAACAAAGATTTTCGACATCACATAGGGGAACAGCCCAAGATTAAACATCCTCTCTCGTTTGTATATGGGTTTTTCTCTTATGATTTCTCTGGCAGCCACCGATGTCCCAAACCATATGGAAACTAAGGATAAAACAAAGTAAATGAAATCTCTTGCTTGATTGTTATCAACGACAAGAAATGTCATCAGAGCAATAATAGGAGCCTGCAAGAAAAGAATTGCTAAATTGAGTTTATCGCTCAATAAAACCTCAAAATATCTGATCGAGAGATAAAACCATTGTCTTATTGCTCCAAAAATCCCGAGGTTCCGCCTCTGCTTTATCTTGGTCAACTCCGGTTTACCTATGCGGCTCAATGGCTCATGCACATTTTTTCTATACTGAGGTGTCCGAAGGAATCTTTCTTTCCATCCATCTGCCACCTTATCCATCATTAAGCTTTTCGAGCTAGATATTGACTGCGCGGGTTCTTCTAATTTGTCATATAGTTCCTTGAAACTTTTTGCTCCAACAAAATCCAATGCCTCCTGTGGTTTGCCATAAAAAACCAACTTCCCTCTCATCAAAAGAACAATCTTATCGAAAAGCTTTACATTTTCCATTGCGTGAGTGGTTAGAATAACGGTTCTTCCAGACTCTGCAATCTGCCTAAAAAGCAACATGATTTTTTCTTCTGTAGCCGGATCTAGTCCAGAAGTGGGCTCGTCTAAAAAAATTATGGAGGGTTTTGTAATCAGCTCGACTGCGATGGAAACTCGCTTTCTCTGGCCGCCCGAAAGCTGACTTATCAGTACGTCTCGACGCTCTGCAAGACCTGTAACATCTAAAACCTCATTAATTATTTGCTCTATTTCTGAATCAGACACATCGTTAGGAAGTCTCAATTTAGCAACGTAATACAAAGTTCTGTACACCGTCAATTCACGATGAATTATATCCTCTTGTGGAACATAACCAATCGATTGCTTCAGAACACTTAAATTCTGATAAAGATCAAGATTATTAATCAAGACGTGTCCCCTCGAGGCTGGTCTCATTCCATTCAGGGCATCCATGAAGGTAGATTTCCCCGCGCCAGAAGGTCCCAAAAGCCCCACAAACTCATTGGGCATTATCGATAGCGAAATGTTATCTAGCAATCGCAGCAAGCTACCATCTCTGTTGTTTTTAACATCCTTGGTGAGTTGAATCACATCAATCCTGGTTCTTGCCCGCGTATCATAGACTTTGACGTTTCTGGCTGGATCGACTTTTATTATGAAAACCCCAATCTGTATTATGTCTTCAGCGGTTACTGCATGCTTTGATACCCTGCGCCCATTAACGAAAACCCCATTCGTTGAGTCCAAATCCTCAACTAAAACCTTTACTCCATCCCAAACTAAACGCGCATGAAACTTTGAGATTTGCAGGCTGTCCAGCATTATGTGGTTAGCTGCATCGCGCCCAATTCTCAGTTCATTACTCTCGTCAAATTTCAAAGACATCAGCAATGTTGGCTCAGCTATTTGGGGCTTAGACTTTATCTCTTGGGAGATTAATCCTCCATGAAATACTATGGTTTTTGGACTGGCCGCAGACTCAACGGAAGAATTGCTTACTTTCGCAAATTGAGGCGTATCTTGCCGAAAGCTCTGCTGTACATCAGAAGATAAGCAAAACTCCAGTAAAGGGCCGTTAAAACCCAGCTGAATAGCATCGCCGTGATTTAGCTCAGTGATAGCAACAATTCGTTTTCCGTTCAAATATGTTCCATTGAAACTGTTGTTATCAACCAATAGAAATTTATCTTCATTTTTTAAAATCTTTACATGTCTGCGAGAAACCATCACGGATGAGGCTTCAATCACCAAGTCACAACTTGGATCTCTCCCTATCCAAAATTCAGCCTTTGTTATTGGAAAGTTTCTATTAGACTCTCCGCGAAATATCAGGGAGGCTTTAGCAAATCCGGGACTTGGTATGACTTTCTCAACCAGGTTGCCTCTATCTCCATGAGCCACCTTGGGAAGACCCTGTGCCCTCACTTGCTCTTGGAGCTCTGATTCCATTTCGAGAAGAATAATCTTTATGACAGGACCATTTTGTCCCAATTGTATGACATCGCCTGCTTTTATTGGTGTCGCAGACGACAGCTTCTTGCCATTCAGAAAAGTGCCAAAGGCAGATCCTAAGTCAGACAGGAGAAAAATGCCATTTTCATAGCTTATTTGTGCATGACGACGTGACACCATTGGATACTCTGAGGTGTCAAAGGTTAACTGACAGGTGGAACCGTCACGCCCCATGCGAACTACTGGCGTTTGAAATTCAATTTGACGCTCGTCCCTACCGTTCCCATGTTCAACAAGTATGACTCTCATTTCTCTAGTTCACTGTTTGCGAGATCTCCTCAGGTGAATTCGAAAGTGAAGCAGCATCGGCAATAACGAGAGGCAATTCTTCGACTATTACGGAGTTTGCTAACGTTTGCACCCAATAAACTCCCGCAACCGGGAAAACGACATTGACAAAAAAACTCACGTTGTCTGTGAAACCACCTAACGGGATGTCTATTTGCGTTGGCTGAGAGGTCACTACTAGATTTGCTTTGTCGGGCGACAAAATTCTTACTTCAGTCATATGCCGCCCCTCTCCACGCCAATGATTGACCACCGCAAACTTTATGACGGAAACCGGTAAACGCTCTACAACTATGTTCTGAAAAATACCCATGAGAGAAATTTTATTCCCGACCTCCAGTCTCACATCATCACACAAAATCGTATAAACCAACTGCAAGTTTCCATTAGCCATAATTAAGCAAGCCTCGTCTTTATTGTGCTAAAGCGCCTCGTCTTTATTGTGCTAAAGCGCCTTGTACTTCTTTAGCCAATCTATCATCTTTCGCCATGCATCTTCAGCAGATTTAGGTTCGTAGCTAGGTCTATAATCAGCTAAAAAACCATGACCTGCATTTTCATAAACAACTATCTGAGATCCAGAATTACTTTTCTGAAGCTCTTCTTGCATTTTCTTAACCCCATCTAGTGGAATACCAGCATCCTTTGCACCATAAAACCCTATTACTGGTACAGTCAATCTGCTCGCTATCTCGATCGGTTGAGTTGGTTGTAGAGGATTTTGTTGAGATGAGGGCACAAGTCTTCCATACCATGCTGCACCTGCTTTTATCTTTGGATTATGAGCAGCGTATAACCACACTATTCTTCCACCCCAGCAAAAACCAGTTATGGAGATTTTTTTGGCGTCGCCTCCGTTTTTCAAAGCCCAGACAATGGTTGAATCCAAATCAGATAATACCTGAGAATCAGGAACCTTAGAGACTACTTCGGAGATTATGGACTGCAGATTCTGAATCTTTGAAACATCACCCTGCCGCGCGTATAGATATGGTGCAATAGCCATCATGCCTAGTTTCGCCAGTCTTCTAGATATATCTTGTATCCACTCATGAACGCCAAATATCTCATGAACTACCAAAATTACTGGAAATTTCCCGTCTTTTTTATCTGGCATCGCCCTATAAGCCGGAATCTCCCCATCTGATACAGGAATCTTCACCTCGCCGACAATCAAGCCTTTTGAGTCTGTAACAATTCGTGTCTGAGTCTGAATAGGTTGAACTGCTAAAGCGTATGTCCCGCTAGCCAATATCGAATTAACTAAAAAATCTCTTCTACCAACTTTCCTCATCTGCGCCTCCTCAAAAAATCCGACCAAATCTCTCTGACTCAAATAATTTTGTTCTTTCCTTTCTTCAAGGTCAAGAGTATAATTCAACTATCAAGATTTTATGTCATTTTACGTCATGATTATTGCTCTACTATCTCTAATTGGTATCTGCGGAATGCAATTTTTGTATCTTTTGTACATAGAAAGAATGGATAAAGAACGCAGAAAGCGTCTGGCAGAGCTCGAGAGAAAATGTAACTATTTAATGGAAAAATTAAAACAAACCGAAGCTAAGCTACATGAACAAGAAGCCATGATAAACGATTTGTACGAAGAGAATGAAAATATAAATGACTCATTGAATATCTTCGAAATCGAAGTAGTGCAGGATGAGCAAGAGGAAGAAATCTGGGCAGATATCATCGAAGATAACTCTAACCCAAGAACCTGAACGCAAAATCTCTCAATCCTCGATCAGAAAATAGTTTAAATTAAGCTTTAAGGATGATTGCTTTAAGCTGATTATGAGTCGGAATCAAAGTGGACTATGGTAGCCCCCGATCCACCACCAGTTAATTCATCCGCTGTCCTGAACGACTTAACAAAAGTAGTTTCTCGGAGAATCTTTTTTACTATTTCCCTTTGAACTCCTATTCCCTTACCGTGGATGATTCGCACCATTTTAAACCCTTTTTTGTACGCCTCTTCGAGATAAACCTTAACTAAAGCTTTTATCTCTTGAGGCGCAAAAGCGTGTAAATCTATTGTGTCCGTGATCTCTATCTCTAGCGGCTCAAACTCACTTATCTCGGCGTTTTCATTGTTCTCGGTCATTTTCTCTCTAATTTCAAATCCCCGTAAATAAATAGAGCCTCGGTCTTTTCACATCATTTAGCTTTGAATTTTGGGACATCTGGGGGTGGTATTACTTGCAAGTGCCCTCTAGCATTTCTAGAAATCGTGAAGTTTTTTTCCTCAAATTCCCCGTTCATATTTCTCAAAAGCACTGTGAAAGTTTTATTCAAACCCTGCCCTCCCATTTTAAGCGGGAGCTTCCCCCAAACCTCTCCACTGCGATAAACCGTTACATGTTCTTCGCTGTATTTATCATAGTAAAACACCAAAATTTCATCGAAATCAGGTTCTTGATCAGCAGCATCAGCCTTTACAAAATTGCTTCTTGACAAAACTATCCAGCTGCCCGGCCTAGAGGTTCTGCTAACTGTATATGTATCAGAATCTGACGAGTCAATTCGATGCCACGCTACAAATCTTTTACCTTGAAACTGATAATACATTATGTCCTGAGGGATTAATAGTTCAACCTGTCTGCCAAATATCCAGCCGGCAGGAGCGGGTGAAATTGCTGGACTCAATCGCACCTTATACCAGATGTCATATTTCTCATCTATGGTTTCTTGTTTTTTGTCTTGCTTGACTGCCTCGATCTCCTCCTGCCTCTCGTTAGAATTATCAGAAACATCCAGCTTAGGAACGTATTTCCATCCCATTATATCGAATACAGTCTGGATCTCGCCCTTCTTTTCTAATGTTAAAAGAACGTTATCATCTGAAATTTCGGGCGAGAATCTTAATTTAGCTGCAGCTCTCAGCTGACCTTTTGCTTGTGGCTCTCTATCTTTATCCTCTTCGGCTAATTTTCTAGACTTTTCTAGAAGACTTCCAATTATTACATTTTGAGCCTCGATCCATCCTTCTGTCGAATCTTCATCATGTGCACGTACTCTATACCATTTGACCCTCTCATGTACCGTTTCATCTAGAATGTCCAGTGTATCGCCTCTCTTAACCTCTAATATATCAGCGGCAACTACAGCATAAGAACTCCTTATGTAAGCACGACTTGCGATAACTGTTGCAGTCTCTCCTATGGCAATTTCCCTGTAAAAATCCTTAAAAGCATCTGTAACCCAAACACAGGAAATCTGCGTTAGTAAGAATATGAATGCTAACAAAACACAAAATTTTTTCATCATTTTCGTGAAAGTTTCATTTGAGGTAACTTTTTGTTTCGCCATTGATTATAACCTAGTTTATTGAGTAAATTCCTCTGCTGAGAATTTAAATTTTGTAGAAGCGTAACCTTAGGCATTGTGGCATCTGAAGTTAAAGTTAATCCAAAAAACACCAGCTCGTCAGACAATGAAGGTGATTCATCTCCTTCAATGTGCTTAGTCACAACTTCTCGAGCACCTTTATATTCGGACAAAATCCTAATTATCGCCTGATTACCATCCTGTCGAGCACTGTTAATTCCATGCTTCTTCAGGATTTCAGCTAGTAATTCCTCTGAATTGAGGCCATTTAGTCTAATTAGCTTCATATCAGTCAGGAATGCGACGATCAAACCCTTGGCGTACAAGATTTTATTAGTATCGTACCAACGCCTGAGTGAAGCTTCTATCAATGAGAGCCTTCTAGAATTTTGTAGAAAGGAATAGCCTCTGCTTATTGTAGCCAAAAAGTCATCGAAGCGAATTTGCCCAAGAAATACACCCGCTTTTAATGACTGATAAACAACAAATCCTTCAAAAAACCAGTCATATCTCCCACTTAAATTGAGCGAATTTGGGATCCACAGATGTAATAACTCATGACGCAATTGATCATTCAACAAATTTAGTGCATTAGACTTGAAAACTGGTGGAGCGAAGATTATAGTTACAGTCGCTCCTCTAGTCTCTGCTCTCCAGGAATTTAATCGCTCGTTTTTATCTGGAAAAGGAATGACAAAAAGCCTTACCTCAGAAAATCTCGTAGAACCGAATTTGTGCTGATAAAAAGAAAAAATCTCCTTTATGGATTCGATAGCCTCATTTTCATTAAAATCCAAATCGCCAATGAAACAAATCCCAATCTTGGCGACACCGACTTTGATAGTTTGAATTCTGATATCACTAGCAATTAAGAATACAGCCTTCTCAGGATTCAGGACCAAAAAATTTGTCGGAGTAAGCTGCAACTCGGATGAAACAACTCTCCAACCATTCGGCAACTTGAACGAAATGATAGATTTCTTTCCTAAAAGCTCAACAGGCATTAAATCGTTCAAAAGTAAAAGCCCAACCTGCTCGTCAACCCACGATACATTGGCTGATATCTCATTATCCGGTTTGCTAATCACCTCATACTTAAAATACTTGGCCTTAGGGTCAAGTTTGAATCTTCCATCACTGAGCCGCTCCAACGGAAGCTCTCTTCCTGCCTCATCGAAAAATTTTAAATTGACGATTCTATCTCTTAAATCCGTCTGCTCGGCATATTCATTCACAAAAGACCAGCTATTTTCATCAGATCTATTTAACGTGCCCTCTACTTCAATATTTCCCCTACCAAAATAACTCAATTCGAGACTCACTTCCTGTGCAATGCACGACCAACTTAAATTAAAAAATGCTACTAAAAAAATCATCAATCGCATAGAGTTAACTTGAATCTGAAAGAATTGCCTGAATAAAATGTTAGCAATGAGCATAATCAAAATCATCATTTACGCGATCATATTGATACTGAGTCTGCTCTTCTTCGGAAAATTTTTCCTACGGATTTAACCAAAGAGCCCTCAGATGCTACACATTTTAATCAATCTGTGTTCACTCGATGAAACATAAGACTCATCTATAAATTTTCATGCATACATGGAAAATCTTTGACTCAAGAGTTAATCTATTGTTTTATGAAAGAGAAATTGAAGCGCATAAAACGTGCTTTGATAAGCGTTTACGACAAAAGCTCTATTATTCCATTTGCCAGAGAACTACAGAACTTCAACATTGAAATAATCTCCACTGGTGGAACAGCTCAAACTCTAAAACAAGAGGGAATCAAAATAACGGAAGTCTCCCAAATAACGGGTTTCCCGGAAATACTGGACGGCAGAGTCAAAACTCTGCATCCTAAGATTCATGCTGGACTACTAGCCATAAGAGACAAAACAAGTCACTTAGAGCAATTGGAAACATTAGGAATAGGTTTAATTGATTTAGTGGTGGTAAATCTCTACCCGTTTGAGAAAGTAATTCAAAACCCAGATTGCACGCTAGCAGAGGCAATCGAAAATATCGATATTGGTGGGCCAGCTATGATTAGGGCCGCTGCTAAAAATTACGAGGAAGTTACGGTTGTAACCTCACCAGCATTTTATCAACTCATTCTTGAGGAACTGAAAGCGAACAATGGATCGACAACATCACAAACTAGGCAACTTCTCGCTGCATATGCTTTCGCGCTGACTTCCTCTTATGATAAGGCTATTACTGATTTCTTGCTCTCTAAATGCTTCGAATCTCAAAAGAATCTTCCCTCTAGAAATCTTCATGCGATTTTATCCCAGTTGCATAAAGTTTCAGAGAAAATTAGTGTGAATCTACCGACCAACTTTGCTGACAATGCCACTGAGATTGAGAAAAAAGCCTTAAATGATTCTCACGAAACATTTCCAGAAAGGCTGTCTTTGAACCTAAAAAAAATACAGGATCTCAGATACGGTGAGAATCCTCATCAAGCAGCTGCTCTTTATTCAATACCATCCGGAGGTATTGCGAAAGCTCAACTCATACAAGGTAAAGAGATGTCATTTAATAATTACCTAGACTCAGATACCGCATGGAGCATAGTATGCGAATTCGATGAACCAGCTTGTGCCATCATCAAACACACTAATCCCGCTGGTGTCGGAATAGGCAATGATACACTAGAATCTTATGAGCGTGCTCTTTCAACGGATCCAGTTTCAGCCTTCGGAGGTATCGTAGCCTTTAATCGAATAGTAGACGAAAAAACAGCAAATAAGATCCTCGAAATCTTCACGGAAGTCGTTGTTGCACCTGATTACACAGAAAATGCACTTGCAATCTTCAGCAAAAAGAAAAATTTAAGAATATTAAGGGTGGGGCACGACACGTCGATCAATCATCGGCTGAGTTATCGAAGCATCTCCGGCGGCATTTTAATTCAAGAACAAGATGACAAAAAAATTCAAAGAGCTGATCTGAGAGTAGTTACTAAAAAAGCACCATCAGAAATTCAGATAAAGGCAATGCTATTTGCTTGGAGAGTCTGTAAACATGTAAAATCTAACGCCATAGTATTAGCAAATAGCTATCAAACGCTAGGTATCGGAGCTGGACAAATGAATCGGCTGGATTCTATAAAGATCGCAGCTATGCGAGCTAAGAGATTTAATCTGCCATTGGAAGATGCCGTCCTTGCATCTGATGCTTTCTTTCCATTTAGAGACAATGTGGATGAAGCAGCAGCTCATGGAATATCAGCTATAATCCAACCAGGTGGATCAATTAAAGACGACGAAGTAATAAAAGCTGCAGACGAGCATAATATCTCAATGGTTTTCACAGGATTCCGACATTTTAGGCACTGAGTAACTATCGATATGTTAGTAAGATGCCCAACTTGTGGTAAGCAAAAAGAATATGAGGGTAACCCATTTCGCCCCTTTTGCTCAGAAAGATGCAAACTAATAGATCTCGGCGCTTGGGTTGATGAAGAATATAAAATTGCCTCGGAAGAAGAATCAATCTCCGAGGCAACCACTGATAACTCACGAATTTCGGGGGAAACCGTCGATGAGTGATTCAGTTAGCCTTCTCGTATGGATTCTACCGGCAGCTTTTTTTCTAGGTCTATCCGCTTTTGCACTGTTTATTTTTTTCATCCTGAAGAAAACCGTGAAAATAGTAATAAGGCTAATACTGGTGGGGCTCATAATGATAGTTGCCCTAATTGGTAGTTTAGTCATCTGGTTTAGCTTTGGCAGCAATGAATCGACAAAACGCCCTGCAGTACACAAATCTCGTTAATGAGCGTGAAGCAAACTGATAATCAATCTTTTATAGCTCGTTATAAATCGCTACCTCGTAATGTCTTTGCTTTAAGCTTAGTTTCCCTACTTAATGACACTTCTAGCGAAATAATCTACCCCATATTACCAATGTTTCTAACTCTCGCACTAGGCACATCACCATTTGCAATTGGTCTTATAGAAGGATTAGCTGAGTCTATTGCAGCCTTACTCAAGCTTTTTTCCGGTTACTGGAGTGATAAAATTCGAAGAAGAAAACCTCTAGTCTTTTGTGGTTACGCACTCACAGCCTTCACTCGACCATTCCTCGCATTTACAACCACATGGTCTCAAGTCCTAGTGGTCAGAGCTATCGATAGAATTGGAAAAGGGATTCGTAGTGCTCCACGTGATGCTCTGATCGCGACGAAAATATTACCAGAACAGAGAGGTATAGCGTTCGGTATAAATCGCGCTGCAGATAACTTAGGTGCAGTTATTGGTCCACTTATCGGCTATATCTTAATTGTGACAATAGCGAGTAGTCCCGATAAACTTTCGGTAGACGACTACAAAAAAATTTTTCTATTAGCTTCAGTCCCGACCTTCTTAGCACTTCTATTCATAATATTTTTTGTTAAAGAACAAAGGGCCGCTGAGGTAAACAAGAAAATCCATATAAAACTATCTCTAAGTGAATTCGATCCTAATTTTAAGCGCTTCTTAGTTTCAATCTCTCTCTTCACACTTTCAAACTCAACGGATGCATTTCTCCTATTGAAAGCACAGGAGTTAGGTGTCAAATCCTCAATGCTACCAATTCTTTGGATGCTCCTTCACATTGCAAAGGTCATTAGCTCCCTTATTGGAGGCGATTTCTCAGATAAAATCGGAAGAAAAAGGATCATATTGTCAGGATGGATGTTATACGCACTAGTATATTTCGGTTTTGCATTTGTAAATTCAGAATGGCAGATCTGGCTACTTTTCTTCATTTACGGATTCTATTTTGGTTTCACCGAAGGAACCGAAAGGGCTTTCGTTGCAGATTTAATACCAGAGGAAAAAAGAGGAACAGCTTTCGGACTATACGCTCTGGCTTTCAGCATCACCGTTTTTCCAGCATCAGTTATATTCGGTGCGATATGGAACTTCGCTGGTCCTACACCAGCATTTTTATTTGGCTCAACCCTATCTCTACTGGCTGCGATACTATTCTTAACAGTTAAGCCGCCATCCAGCGCTCAAATCCCAAAATCATAATCAAGAAAACGTTTTTCTTTTCTGAAAAAGCCTTCTTAAATCTAATCACCTTCAACGAAAGAAGGATACAACTGGCTTCGTGAACCATTAGTTATGACTTAATGAATTAATTTAAAATTATCCTGCCTAAATTTACCTGCATGCAGCTCCCTAATAAATATCAATTCATCCTGTCGTTCAAGAAGCTTAATATAGCTCTAGCTAATTCAATTCGAGTTACGGGTCGATTTGGACTAAATAGGTTACCATCTAGAGACAGCCATCCCTTCTGCAAAGCAAATGCAACATGACCTCTATACTGTATTGGTATCGCTGAATAGTCTGAGACAGAACCTGACAATTGCAGCATACCAGCTTCATCCTCTTTCCCGCTAGCCTTAACTAGGGCCACAGCTAAAATCAGCTTCGTAGCTGGATCAAAATAACCAAATCTTCTATTTTCAGTGGATGAGTCAGGTATTAATTTACCGAACTGGCTGAATTGACAACTTTCGACTGCTGTTCGACTTATAATGTCTCTTACATCTGAATACATAGGCGATGCTGCTAGGTACTGAGGCACAATTCCACTACGTACCAGGGATTCTGCCAATTCCCCTTTTAAAACCTTTGAGGTTGGAGAGAGCTTGTCACCCTCTGAAAAAATAATCAGTTTTTGCAGCCCCTCCAAAGCTGTAGAAGCATCTTGTTGATTAAGCTGAGACAAATCTGTAAACTGCGGAAAATCTATTTTAGTTATTTTCACAGTACCAGCGAACTCCTCTGCAGAACCTATTGCTGAAGAGTGCGTAACCACCACTTTCAACGTGTGAGACAGAGGATTTTTGATCGTTACCCGTTCGAGTCTTCCGCTCAGAAATGGTGTGTTAATGTAATTAGATTGAGCTATAAGATTCCCGTTCTGATCGTATACCTTGAGACTCAAATCATTTAGAGGATTTCTCCAACTAATGGATATGTCTACGTGTAGCACATTCGACGGAATCGAAAGTTGAGTTATAGATTCTGAGCCAGGGATAGCAATAGCGGCAAAATTTTGAGCCTGTGAACTGGTAAATGACAAAATCGCGGGAAATATGGAACGAAATCCTCCCATTCTATTACGAGGATTTGCGGCCTCTAACACGGCAGCATAGCTATTTAACATTCCAGCACCAACCTCGTGAGCGTAGTTAGATGGTAGAGGAGTTGCTGAGCGCTGAAGAATGTCTTTTATCTGGGCTGGAGTAAGATTTGGATTAACTTCAAGCATCAATGCTATGGTACCTGCGACCTGAGGTGCTGAGAAGGATGTTCCACTAGCAGTGGTATAGAATGGTAACTCATTAGGCGTTAATCTTTGAAGATCATCTCCTAAAGCAACCCCGAATGCACTGATCTGAGATGCTATGGACCGCAGACTGACTAGATTCACTCCCGGGGCAACTATAGACGGACGGAATAGCTTAGAGCCCAACACGCCACGCGACGAAAAATCTG
This sequence comes from uncultured Blastocatellaceae bacterium, assembly GCA_964486055.1. GTDB lineage: Bacteria > Acidobacteriota > Blastocatellia > Pyrinomonadales > Pyrinomonadaceae > J014. Next base: position 88,290 of record CAZALE010000008.1, on the reverse strand, counting down.
CTAATCTACCATTTTCATCAGTAGCTCCTACACTGATAACCCATGGTGCGATTGCATAAGGATTGAGAGTGCCATTACTAGGACCATTGTTACCAGCGGAGAACACAACACTTATTCCCTTCTGAGTTAGCATGTACGTAGCAATGTTCACAGGATCATTAAAGTCAAAAGCAGAATCAGAGGAAAAACTACAATTGACTACTTTTACATTGTAAAAACTGCCCTTGTATAGCAAATAATCGAAGCCAGACAATATGTGGAAAAGGCTCAGATCTCCAGCACTCAAACCTAGCAGCCTAGCAGCAGGCGCCACTCCTTTATATCTTCCAGATGAATTAGATCCACTCCCTGCTATTAGCCCTGCAACAAAAGTCCCATGGCCGCTTATTAAATCTGTGTTTTGCAGATTTTCGATCGGTGTAGGATAAACGAATCCTACCGCAACACTTTGACTATCAATTAATCGCACATTCTGCACCACTCTACCCAGTAGATCACCATGCGTTGCATTTATGCCTGTATCTAAAACCGCAACAGTTACATTTCTGCCGAGAACAGGCATACCAAAGTTTCTCTGCTGCAAGTAGGAATCCGTCGCTATCCTTTGAACTTGAGTCGCCCGCAAATATGGATCATAGTCAAACTTCAACGTTCTATTACCGTATATGGAGCGAACATTTGGAAGCTGGGAGGCTGCGATAAGCCTAGCTTTAGTAGTTGTGACGGCTACCATCGGTAGAACTCTAAATAGGGTGCCACCTTGAATGCCAAGAGCAAAGAGACTTTGTAAATCAGCCGCCGATGGATAATCATGAAAAACTATTATTGCATTTATGCTACTATCATCTGTTAATCTATCAAGCTTCACTGCTAAATCTGGGTCTAAACTCTGCAATCCATTAGATACAACCCTATAAATCTCATTGGTGAGCTGATAACCATCAGCTCCAGTAAATCTGGCTCCATCGGGCCTGGTTATCAGAATCTCGATGTTTTGAATTTTGTTACCATCTGGCGATGTTATGAGAAAATCTCTGGGAAGGTTTACCTGAAAAACTACTCCGTTAGAATTGTAACCTAGCACTGTAGCTGCGTCGCCTAACTTTATAAAATCTGCAGAATTTATCCTGCCACCATCAGCTCTTTCAAAGTCTGCATCAGCTCCAGTAAATCGTAGCCCGTCTACTCCAACAAAGCTTAAACCATTAGGTCTAACAAAAGCTATCAACCGAGGAGAGAGAATTAAAATCGAATTAGCTTGATAAGATACACCGTCTGCTCCAGTAAATCTAACGCCATTGGGACTGACTAACCTTATTGAATCTGCTGATGCAAAATTTGCAGAATCAGCTCCAGTGAAGCGAACGCCATTGGCACCAGTGTAGGTAACTCCATCTGCACCTGTGAAACGAACCCCATCGGCTCCTGTAAAACGAGTGCCATCCGCTCCTGTAAACCTTACTCCATTGATGTCTGCAGCTAATAAACCATCAGCTCCCGTAAACCTTATGCTATCTATACCTATGTATTCAATACCATCAGCACCTGTGAATCTTACGCCGTCACCTTTACGAATCAAAAGTCCAGCGAAAACATTGTTCAGGAGTAACCCAACTATGATAATTTGGCAAGCTAATTTTTTCATTTTTACCTCGCGGGAAGCTTATATAAAAGATTTGGAAGGGCGGCTGTGTTGTTTTACAAGATAGCTTATCTTATAACTGCCGCCTCCCGCAAGCTGAGATAATGGCTTTTTCTAGATCGCTATTTTTCAATCGACTCGACCACTCTCAGCTTGAAAGTAGTGCCTTTTTGCAAATTGATGTTACCTCCATTCAAAGTCAAGACGGAAGCACCTTCAGCAGATGCTTCAGTTGATTGAGAAATTCTAATAGCACTTATTGCATTACTCAGCGCCCCAGTAGCTTTGACTGTAGCCGCGGTAGTAGAATCAATTAATCCACCAGCTGTGTTTACCGTCGACCCTACCGCACTACCCAAAGTGTTTGTAACTCCACCTAGCAAACCGCCAGATCCTCCTGCTTCTACTCGAGTGGATGAGTTGGCACTTATTGAACTACCTGAATTAATTGAGCCAGAACGCATTTGACTGTCAGAGTCCATGCTTTCATTAAATGCAGCACGTGAAGAAGCACTGGTAATTGAGACTATTTCCGCCTTTATGGGTATGATAAGATTTCGTCCCTCTATTCGATCAAAAAGCAGACATATTTTAGAGGTTCCATTACCTTCATTCATGCTTTTTACTTCTGTTACACGACCCAATATGCGAAATCCCGCCGGAACTATGACCTTATTCTCTTGTTTCAATGCTTTACTTACTCGCAAAGCCACTTGATCCCCTGGCTTAGCCTTCTTTACATCTAAATTACCCTCGAGCTTACCTTCTAGCATAGTCCCAGAACTCAAAAGCATCTTTTTTTGCTCTTGCGCAAATGATACGAGAGATACTGCAGCCAAAAGTATTCCTAAAAGAAAACCTTTTTTCATATTTACTTTCTCCTTTTTATTCGAATTGATTGGAAGGGCGGATTCTAGTCCATCTGATTTTTTGCAAATTAAAAGAGTTGCCAATTTAATGAAATGAAATTGAAAGTGAATTTCATCTAGGATAAAATTTTCATGAGATTATGGAGAAGAAAAAAACGCTGGCAGGCTTATCCATCGGAGAGACTGCGGTAGTCAAAGAGGTAAGAGGAGAATCCCCTATTACTAAGCGATTAATGGAGATGGGAATAATTCCTGGTGTATCAATCGAAGTTATAAAAACAGCTCCATTTGGAAGCCCAATTCAAGTTAGATTAAGAGGCTATAATTTGGCAATTAGAAGAAATGAAGCCGAATTCGTTGAAATACTTACTTAATCACAGAAGTGAGATAGCTTTGTGAAGGATTCATTCACTAAAGTAGTAGGTTCATCCTCAGAGATCGTTGTAGCTCTTGCTGGTAATCCCAATGCTGGTAAAACGACGCTTTTCAATGCTCTAACAGGATTAAGACAAAAGGTCGCCAATTATCCAGGTGTAACAGTTGAGAGAAAAGAGGGGATTTGGAAGACAAAGGATCTGTCTTTACAGCTTATCGACCTGCCCGGACTCTACAGCCTTGAGGCTACCTCTATTGATGAGCAGATAGCTCTCGATGTTCTCACAGGGAAGATAAAAGGCTTGAATACGCCATCAGTAGTAATAGCAGTAGTAGACGCGACGAATCTAGAAAGAAACTTATATCTGGTCACTCAACTCATCGAGAAAGAAACTCCATTAGTAATTGCCCTGACAATGGTTGATGAGGCAGAGAAAAATGGGTTGAATATCGATACTGAAAAGCTCAGTCAAATGCTCGGTGTTTCCGTAGTTGCCGTCACAGCCTCAACAGGTCGTGGTTTAGATGAGTTAGCGGAGGCTGTTAAAGCAAATATAGGCAAAAAAACCAAGGTACCAGAGAGATTACAAGCAGAGAACAACAACCATACTTCAAGAATTTTTAAGCGGTACAGCTTCATAGCCGAGGTAGTTCAGCAAAGCGTCTCATATGGTGGCCAGAGAAGTCATAAATTATCCGACAAAATCGATAAAGTGCTGACTCATCGCTTCTGGGGATTAGTAATCTTATTTCTTGTTCTTCTCATAGTGTTTCAGGCAATTTTCTCTTGGGCTTCGATACCCATGGAGTTTCTAGATAAAGTTTTTGGAAATCTAGCAGATATTGCACGGACTCATCTTCCAACTGGTATCGTAGCCGACTTAGTTGCAGATGGAATAATAGCAGGCGTCGGAGCTGTATTAGTCTTTCTTCCTCAGATACTGATTCTTTTCTTATTTATCTCGATTCTTGAAGATACAGGATATATGGCCCGCGCAGCTTTTTTAATGGACAAAATAATGTCCAAATTCGGACTACATGGTAAAGCCTTTTTACCGCTGATATCCAGCTTTGCATGTGCAATTCCAGGAATAATGGCAACTCGAACGATAGAAAACCCGAGAGATAGATTAACTACCATTTTAATAGCCCCATTTATGAGCTGTTCCGCCAGATTACCAGTCTATACGGTAATGATAGCGGCATTTTTCTCGGACCAAACGATACTTGGTTTCATATCGATTGGTGCCGCACTGATGCTTGCGATGTATTTACTCGGGATCTCCGCTGCTATACTGATTGCATTCATCCTCAAGAAAACGCTTCTAAAATCTCCACCACCTCCCTTCGTCATGGAGCTGCCACCTTACAGATTGCCAGCGTTCAAAAACATTATTCAAAACATGCTATTGCGCGGGTTGCTGTTTGTAAAGCGCGCTGGTACTATCATACTGCTAATCTCAATGATCCTATGGGCTCTAGCGTATTTTCCTAGATACGAAACTGAAAATAATAAAATCACAGAAGTTGAAAAAGCGAGTGAGCAAATAAGGCATAGTTATGCTGGTCAATTAGGGCATCTAATTGAGCCAGTAATAAAGCCGCTTGGCTTCGATTGGAAAATAGGCATTGCACTAATTTCGAGTTTTGCAGCAAGAGAGGTATTCGTCTCGACTTTGAGTATCATTTATAATGTCGGAAAAGATCAGGATGAAAATAACTCGAATCTCGTGGAAGCCATTAGGATTGCAAAAAAAGATGACGGCAGCCCTGCTTGGACTCCTCTAACGGCTTTGACCCTGATGGTGTTCTATGTATTAGCGATGCAGTGTATGTCAACCGTTGCTGTAGTGCGCCGCGAAACTAATTCGTGGAAATGGACACTACTTATGATCGCCTACATGACAATACTTGCCTACACGGCAGCTTTTCTAACATATCAGATTGGTAGCCTTTTCTTCAAAGGTTGACCTTATCTTAAAGGCAAGCACTTACCTTTATTTGATCCAATCAGTAGATAAGATAAACGGCGGCAAAGACGACTTTTCAAAACCATTGAAGCAATCACTGGTCAGAAACTGCAAGCTTAGAGGAAAAGACTCTGTTGTTTTACGATCGAATCACCAGAATCTCGAAGGATTTTATCTTAAAGTACGACGTGTGCTGTTAAAATGCAGAAAAATCTGATTTGAACTCTTTTGCCCTATCTGGATCTAGAGCTTGTAGTCTTTCTCTTGCCTCTCTCGCAACTTGCGTTTGAGCGAATGGTTTATTATCAGAGTCCTTAGATTCATTAGCTGATTTTACAATGTTGTAATAAATTTCTGCGGCCTCGGGCCTTTTACCTTGCTTTTCATAAATCTGCGCTACGTTAAAGTTTAGTGTTTCCTTAGAAATTATCGGATCAGGCAGATTTAAGAGTGATTGATAAATCGTTAGTGCCTCATCATATCTTCCTTCGGCAGTTTTGGCTTGTGCCAATGCAAATTTTGACAAAATGCCAACGTCATCATTTCTCTTAGCTAGATTCTCGAGCTCAGAGATGCCAGATTGACGATCTATGTATAATTTATTCACTGCAATGAAGTACTGAGCTTTCTCTCGGTAAGGGCTTCCGTAATTATCAACTATTTTCTGAAACTCTGCTATTGCAGCTTCAGCTCTTTCCTTTTCAGTCTTAAAAACTTTCTGATCAGATCCAGCCGGTAAAGGGGTCTCTGAAATTGGGGCTTCAGCTGTTTCTATCGCCTTTGCTAGAGCTATCTGGGCAGCAGCATCAATGCGCTTTGACCTCATGTAATAAGCTCCAGCGAGTATGAAAACGACTACCAAAGCAATTATGGAGTAGAGTAAAATGTGTTTTTTTGTAGTGAGCCTCTCAAATATTTTACTTAAGCGACGCTCAACCTCTTGCTGAAAAGTATCCTTATAAACTTTGGTTTCCTGCGTCTTCAACTGCTCTTGTAGCCTGCTTTTCCTTCTGCTCATCTGATTTTGTTATCCTTTCGGCAAGTCGAAAAAAATAATTTACCCCAAAAATGGTAACACTAGCAAACAGGAACTCTTGATTTCAGAAAATTTACGGATAATTTGGAACTAATCGTTTATAATTTTTATCTAAGTAAATTGGAAATCAAGTAGTGGGCTTGAGAGATGATAAAATCAGTTACCATAAATGAACAGTTGACCAATGAATGCACCGTTTCTAGTCTACGGGTTGAGTCGGAATTCATCGAGAGACTGATGGCAGGAGATGCCGAAGCTCTTGAAACATTTGTAGCCCGCTACATAAATGATGTTTATAAACTTCTGCTACGTCTGACTGCAGATAAAGAAGAGGCTAGCGATCTGACTCAGGAAACTTTTCTCAGGGCCATAAGAGCTATAAAGAGTTTCCGTGGAGATTCAGACCTGAAAACTTGGCTCTTTAGAATCGCTATAAATGTCTCAAACAGCCGATTTCGCTGGTGGCAAAAAAGAGGGATCTCGATCACTCTTTCTTTTGATTCAGAGGAGATTGACTTGAGAAAAATCGTTTCCTCAGACACTGAAAATCCTGAATGTGTAACTTTGAAAAAAGAGCGAGAATCTATTTTGATAAAAGCCCTGATGAAAGTGCCTAAAAAGTTTAGAGATGCTGTGATATTAAGAGATATTGAAGGTTTCAGTTATGAAGAAATAGCGGAAATCTTACAAGTAAACCTGGGCACGGTTAAATCACGTATAGCTAGAGGGCGTGAGGAATTTAGAAAGCGCATATCTACCATAGATCTATGAAAGTTTTGTGTCACTAAAAGCTGTATGAGCTGGTTCCAGATATCAAATGAATAAAGCGCCAACTGAGGATTGATGGAATCAGCTCAAATCTAAGTTCGGTAGCGATGAAAGAAACATGAGATGCACAGATTTAAAATTACTGCTTTACGGTGAACCAATATTAGACGATAGAGAAAATTTTCTAATCGAATCTCATCTTCGTAGCTGTCCGAATTGCCGACGTCGCTTAATGGAAGTAAGAATTTTGATGCAAGAGCTTAAACACATTGAATTTTCTAATCCTCCAGAACAATTGATACGATCCGTGAAGAGAACAGTTACCACCCAAATCAACTCAGACACTCAAGATCAAATCTCGTCTGAAAACTTGATTCGGTGGCTACAGTTTCACTTTATGCCATATTTCATAGGCGTCACCTTATCATTGTTGGTATTCTCTTCATTTCTAATAAGTCTTTTCTCTGCAGGAGGGCAAAGGAACACAGAAACCGAAATCCCATCACCATTGAGTTATTCTCAGCAATCCCCAATGGATCGATTTGATGAAGCTATATTGGAATACGCAGCAGCAAGAAGAGGAGTCTCAATGGAATCCCCTTCAATCAATCCCTCAGGATCACTAATGAACTTAGCTCAATCTGTATCTTCAAAGACTCTGGGCAATAAAGAGATAGTTCTCGTCGCAGAGGTGTTCAGCGACGGAATGGCAAGAGTGGAGCAAGTAGTTAATCCCCCCAAGAATCAGCAACTTTTAAAAAATCTTGAAGCTGCTCTTCAACAAAATCAAACCTCGCCGGCTTTTCTACCTGCTAGTCTGGATAATCGCTCTAGTAACGTGAGAGTTGTTTTGAAAATTCATGGGGTGGAAATAATTGATCGAGTAGGTAAAAGGCCAAGACAGAATAAGGGTATATAAAATCCGGTAAATAACAAAAAATGGAGAAATTCAGAAAAATCTTAAGTGTCAATTAAGAGGTCGCAAGTAGAAGCTTCAACCAATGTTTAACCAAGCGCATAATTGCGAGGGCATTAAGTGCAGGGAATTGTGCTTAGCAAAGTAGGGTCGAGCGTGGGCCATGGTGATATTAATCGGATAATTGGGGAAAACCCTTTCTAAATCAAAACTACAAGCATATTGATAAGTGGCGAGGGGTTAGTGGTACAGATCTGCATTCTGTAGATCCAATTATAACTTTATACAAGTTTTGATAGGGCGTCGAGAAAACTAACCCTTTCGGAGTTCCGTTAATACTTGCTTAGCTACAGCCTTTAAAGTCTCGAATACTCCTATTCCCTGCGAAGCTACAGCCTCGAAAACTGGTTCTCCTTTCCGCTGTAGCTCTGCCACCATTTCTTCAACTGGTACTATATTTGGCAGATCTCTTTTATTTAATTGAAGCACGTAAGGAATCTTCATGAGATCGTACCCATGCTCTTTTAAATTTTCCTCAAGATTACACAGTGATTCAATGTTAGCATCCATTCGCTCTTCTTGACTATCAGCCACAAACACAACACCATCCACACCCTTTAGAATCAGCTTTCTCGAGGCATCATAATAGACTTGTCCGGGTACTGTGTAAAGATGAAATCTAGTCTTAAAACCACGTATGTTTCCGAAATCCAAAGGCATGAAGTCGAAAAACAAAGTCCTATCAGTCTCAGTCGCGAGACTTATCAATTTACCTTTAGCTTGTGGAGCAGTTGAATCGTATATGTACTGCAGGTTAGTCGTCTTACCGCCTAGACCAGGACCGTAATAAACTATCTTGCAGTTTATCTCACGTGAAGCGTAATTTATAAAAGTCATATGCTAAACCAGATAAGATAGATTTTGAGATAAGTATAACTATCAGCCAAGGAATTTTCCAGTTTCTTTAATTAGAATTTCATTAGACACCGATACTGAAGCGGGACAGCCGCGGTCTTATTTGATAATCAGCGAAGAAACGGTTAACTAAAGAGACTATCGATCTCTTCATCGGTGATTTCGGCAAAGAAGGAGTTATCTTCTTGAGATTTTTGAGACTCACGAGCTATATCTTCCAGGACAGCTAATATCTCATGACTAGCGCGCTTAGAGCGAAGTTTTACGAGTCCTAAAGTGGATCTCTGATCAAAAACCACAACCAATAAGGTCCTTCCTATGACGCAGATGTATATGCTCTCCTCTTCGCCTTCATGTACGACGGAAGGAAAAGCCTCCTCGCCGATTAGTTTGGCCATTGAGCTTGTCGCCGCAACGTTGCCAGCAGCTAAAGATGCAAACGAGGTGGTATCCATATTACCGATATCACCATGGAAAGCTATCGGCTGACCATCTCGATCAATGAGAAAAACCACCTTCGCCGCTGACTCTACGCATAGGCGTGCAAGCAAATGCTTTATTTTCTGATAGTGATGTTCGCTTATGATTATCGGTGTTTTTATCATGCGTCTTGCCTTTTACTGTGGATTTAATCAAAGTATTGAGTAAAATTTTTGGTTCGCAGGGCAGTTTTTCAAACTTGCCGTCACCTTAATTTAACACAATACAAAATCATCTTCAAGCGTTTTTTCAAAACTTTTAAACAAAATAAACATTTTTCTTTCTGATTGTTACTATTAGACGAATCTATTGCTTTCGGAAATTCGAAAGTGTTAAACTTTTAGAGTCTATAGTGAAAGTGAGAGATTTGAATATAGTCGCTATTGGTGGTGGTACTGGTCTTTCAACCTTGCTATCGGGGTTGAAGAGGTTTGTCGGTAATGAGGTTGCTTCGCTATCCGCAATAGTTGCAGTGTCAGATGATGGAGGCAGTTCAGGTAGACTGAGAGATGAATTTCATGTTCTGCCACCTGGAGACATTCGAAATTGCATTGTTGCACTCTCTGAAGATTCTCTACTAATCTCCAAACTCTTTCAACATAGGTTTAGAGGAAATGGTGAACTAGGTGGCCATAGTTTCGGTAATTTATTTCTCATAGCCTTGACCGAAATAACAGGAGACTTCGCTAAAGCAATTAAACTTTCATCTGAGATTTTGGCCAGCAAGGGCCATATCTATCCAGCAACATTGTCAGATGTGAGGCTGATAGCTGAATTAGAGGATGGGTCAATAGTTGAGGGTGAAACGAATATAAGTAAAGTGGGTACAAAAATAAAGCGTTTAAAGCTGAAACCTGACGATTGTTTAGCCTTACCAGAAGCTTTAGAGGCCATAGGCAACGCTGACATTATAACGATAGGTCCAGGGTCGCTTTATACAAGCCTCTTACCGCCACTACTCATAAATCAAATTTCCAATTCAATCATCAGATCTAAAGCCATAAAGATATTCGTGGCAAACCTGATGACTCAACCAGGAGAAACCGATGGATACTCGATTAAAAAGCATGTGCAGGTTATCTACAATCATATAGATGGATTACATTTTGACTATGTGATAGTTAACAATGAACCGATTAGCGAAGCCCAAGCTGAGAATTATGCTAAGGAAGGGGCTATTCAAATAGGTCTGCATGAAAATGATTTGGAGGAATTCCTTACAGGTACCACCATAGTTAAGGCTGATCTTCTGGACAGAGGTGAAAAAGTTCGCCATGATCCTCATAAACTTGCAAAATTGATAGTATCCTGTTTCTCAGAGAGACCGGATTTGACTAAAATTACACATTCATGAGCTTTCTAGTTATCTTTTAAAATCGAATAGGACTACCAGGAGAATTTTCATTTATGGCAACTTCTCAACCAAACCTCAGTGTTTTAATACTAGCAGCAGGCTTAGGTACTCGTATGCGCTCGAATATCGCTAAGGTACTACATCCACTCGGTGGAGTGCCCATGATAAATTACGTATGCCGAACAGCTTCAGCTTTAATGCCTGAAAAAATCTATGTAATAGTAGGACACCAAGGTGAAGATGTAAGAAAAGCTGTGTTACAAGAGCTTGACGAGACTCAAGTTGAATTTGTTTGGCAGACGGAGCAACTCGGCACGGGACATGCGGTAAGCATGGCTCAAAAATTTTTCGAGTCAAAAGATACAACGATTCTTATTTTATCTGGTGATGTGCCTTTGATTCGTCCTACAACATTAGCTGCCTTACTTCAGAAACACCGAAGTCATAAGGACAAAGGGGCTGCGTGCACTATATTGACTGTAAGAGTAGATGATCCGACTGGTTATGGTAGAATCGTCAGAGACGACAGCGGATTTTTCCTCAAGATAGTTGAACAAAAGGACGCATCCGAAGAGGAAAAAGGTATAAGAGAAATAAACACTGGTATATACTGCTTCGAAGCACCGAAGCTATTCCGAGCTTTAGCAAAAGTTCAAAATAATAATTCCCAACGTGAGTTTTATCTAACTGATGTTCCGTTCATCTTGAGAGAGGAGGGCGAGGAAGTAGCAATATATCTACACAGCGATCCTAAAGAAGTTTCCGGAATAAATAACCGAATGGAACTGGCGGAAATGGAGCAAATACTGCGTCGTAAGATTATCAAAAGGTTGATGATCGAATCAGGCGTTACATTCATTGACCCAAGCAACGTCTACATCAGCGAGCTTGCAATAATTGGTAAAGATACGATAATTTATCCGAATGTCACCATCGAAGGCGCAACGGAAATTGGAGAAGGATGTGTTATTCGGTCCGGCACCCGCATCAGTAACTCTCGTATCGGAAAAGATGTCGAAATCTTAGACAATTGCCTAATCAGTGACTCCGAGATTGAGGACGGCTGTAAAATCGGACCAATGGCCCATCTTAGAAATAATACAAAACTCTCAAGAAGGGTAAAAATTGGTAATTTCGTTGAGGTCAAAAAGAGTTTAATTGGCGATGATTCGAAGGCTAGCCATCTAAGCTACCTAGGAGATGCAACTATTGGCATGAATACTAACATAGGGGCTGGAACGATAACCTGTAATTACGACGGTAAGCAAAAGCATCCAACTAAAATAGGCAATGACGTAAAAATCGGTTCCGATACAATGCTCGTAGCACCAGTAGAAGTCGGCGATGGAGCTGTAACAGGTGCGGGTAGTGTAGTCATTGAAAATGTACCTCCTAACTCTCTAGTCGTTGGAGTTCCAGCAAAAGTTAAAAAGAAGCTTCATGATAAAGAATTGACTGAGGTTAAAAAGTAGTTATGTGCGGCATTGTAGGATACGTTGGCAATAAACAGGTTGTACCTCTGATCTTGGAAGGTTTAAGAAAACTCGAATACCGTGGCTATGACTCGGCCGGAATTGCAGTGGTCGATGGAAATGGTCAGCTTTATATTCGACGTGCAGAGGGCAAATTGCGAAATCTTGAAGAGGTAATAAGGCTGAATCCTATAGACGGCAATTACGGAATAGGACATACGAGATGGGCAACTCATGGAAGGCCTACCGAGGAAAATGCTCATCCTCATAGAGATCAAAGTGGTAGAGTAGTTGTGGTGCATAATGGGATAATTGAAAATTACATGAGTCTAAAGGAGCGCTTGAAAGCTCTAGGTAGTGATTTTAAAACCGAAACGGATACAGAGGTCATCGCTCATCTGATAGGACATTATAAATATACCGAAAATCTATCGTTAGAGGAAGCTGTCCGCAAAGCAGTCAAAGAGCTAAAGGGAGTTTTCGCTCTAGCAATAATCTCCGCGGATGAACCAGATACCATCGTGGCAGTAAGGGAAGGAGCACCTGTTGTTATAGGTCTGGGTGACGGCGAATTCTTCGTCGCCTCTGATATCCCACCAATTCTCCAACATACACGCGACGTCTTCTACTTAGGCGATAAAGAAATAGCAGTTTTGACACGCGACTCGGTCAAGGTTACAGACTTTGACGGTAACTTGGTGGAACCTAAAAGGCATCGGATAACCTGGGATCCAATAGCGGCCGAAAAGGGTGGATTTAAACATTTCATGCTTAAGGAGATATACGAGCAACCTCGAGCTATAAGGGATACAGTGCGCGGCAGAATCTCTCTTGATAGCGGTAAAATTTATCTCGATCCCATGAATATCTCAGAAGATGAATTTAAAAGCATAACCTCAATAAAAGCCGCAGCATGTGGTACATCATGGCATGCGGCGCTAGCAGGTAAATACATGATTGAAACATTGGCAAGGGTCCCCGTAGAGGTAGATTATGCCTCGGAATTCCGATATCGTAATCCAGTCCTCGATGAAAAGACATTGATGATAGTCATCTCTCAATCTGGTGAGACTGCTGATACGATAGCAGCAATGAGAGAAGCTAAAAATGCAGGTTGCAAAGTTCTCTCGATCTGCAATGTTCAAGGATCAATGATTGATAGAGAATCAGATGGAACCATTTTGACTCATGCAGGACCAGAAATCGGCGTTGCCTCAACTAAAGCCTTCACTTCTCAGATGATTGCCTTGTATCTATTTGCACTTTATCTAGCTCAATTAAGAGGTAGAATATCATCAGAAGAAGCTAAAATTCATGCTCAAAACATTGCTCAATTACCACTCAAAATTGAGCAAATATTAAATGATGCCGACTCAATCGAAGAGTTATCTAAAGAATTCTTCCGCTCGCAGGACTTCTTGTATCTGGGGCGAGGTATCAATTTCCCAGTGGCACTAGAGGGAGCTCTGAAGCTAAAAGAGATTTCCTATATTCACGCTGAGGGATACCCTGCGGGGGAGATGAAACATGGTCCTAATGCCCTAATAGACGAGAAGTTACCTGTAGTCGTCATAAACACTCGAGAGCGTGGTAACCCATCGTCCGAGCTTCGATATGAAAAAACTCACTCAAATATTGTAGAGGTAAAAGCAAGAGATGGGATTGTCATATCAGTGCTCACTGAGGGTGATGAGATGAGCTCCAAGGTTTCCGACCATGTCATAGAAGTGCCCGAAACCGCAGATCTGCTTTCACCAATTCTCTCGATCGTACCTCTACAGCTGCTTGCTTATCATATTGCCGTAAGAAGAGGTTGCGATGTAGATCAACCCAGAAATTTAGCTAAATCTGTCACAGTTGAGTGAAAAAGCTTAATTTTCTAGGTTTATTGAAAATAACAGATGAAAGCGCAGCGTTTGATCTGCACAGCTGTAGCAAGAATTACAATCTTGCCAAATACTGAATTAACGACAGCACTGAATCATCTACAATAAAGTCGCAAATTTAGATGCTTGTTGAAATAAACTCAATCGCAGTAGCAGTTTCTTAGCCTGATAAATCAAATTTAAAATAGCTGGATCACGTGGAAAATTTGCAAATCTTTCCATCATTCAATGCTCAGTAGAAAATGAATCTCTCAGGCAAACTTGCCTATTCTTAGAAAAATTGTCAATCTGAAGTGTGATGCTGGAGCGCTATAGTAGGCAGATCCTATTCACTGAGATCGGCGAGGAAGGGCAGAGAAAACTTCAAACCTCAAAGGTGTTGATAGTTGGATGTGGGGCTTTAGGTTCAGCACAGGCAGAGATATTAACTAGAGCCGGTGTGGGTCATTTGAGATTGGTCGACAGAGATTTTGTAGAATTCTCCAACTTACAACGACAATCTTTATTTGATGAAACGGACGCAAAGCAGAAATTACCTAAAACTATCGCTGCGAAAAGAAAACTAGAGAAAATCAATTCAAACTGCATGATCGAAGCCATCGTTGCAGATGTCAACAACTCTAATATTGAAAGGTTGATCAGCGACGCAGATTTGGTGCTGGATGGGACAGATAACTTTCAAACAAGATATCTGATAAATGATGCATGTGTCAAGCACAAAAAACCTTGGATTTATGGAGCTGCAGTCTCAAGTTACGGAACTACAATGACGATACTACCTCACAAAAGTCCTTGCCTTCGTTGTGTATTTGAAGAAATTCCATCTGCCGCAAGCGCCCCAACTTGTGAGACAGTCGGCATAATTCAACCAATCATCTCCATCGTTGTCTCTATTCAAGTGACAGAAGCAATAAAACTCATTACTGAGAAATTGGAGAAACTGCACAGATCAATCATTCAGATAGATGTCTGGAATAATCAATACCGTGCTATAAAAATTGGACAGCCACAGAAAGATTGTGTCTGCTGTGGTCTTGGAAACTACGAATTTCTATCAGCAGAGTGGAGAGACTTCGCTACAGTTTTGTGTGGAAGAAAAGCAGTCCAAATCTTGCCAGCTAATCAGGCTGTTATAAACTTGGAAAATCTAGCTGAAAAACTTAAGAACATAGGCCCAATAAAACAAAACGAGTATTTGATAAGATTAAATCTTGGCGAATACGAATTGACCGTCTTCAATGATGCAAGAGCAATTATTCAAGGCACTGATGATATCTCAGTAGCAAGATCTATTTATTCAAAATACGTTGGGGTTTAAAAGATGAGGAAAATACTACTTTTAGTCGTCTTGATTTTTCTCTATGTAAACATTCAGGCAAATGAAACTAAGATATGGAAAATAAACTCTAAAGAAGAGATTCTACGTGGTAGATTTAACGGGATTTCCGTAAATGAAAATGGAGTCATAACTTTAGCTCCAGAATTACGAAAAGTCTTTGATACCGAACAACCCTATGTATGGTCAACTGCGTCGGACCCTGGCGGCAATCTTTATCTAGGAACAGGCAGTGAGGGTAAGCTTTTCAAGATTGATCGCAACGGAAATGCCAAACTGATCGCAGACTTTCCTGAGTTAAACGTTACTGCAATAGCAATAAGTAAAAATGGAGACGTATTCGCTGCTACATCCCCTGATGGTAAGGTTTATAAAATATCTGCTGAGGGCAAAAGTGAAGTTTATTTCGAGCCTAAACAAAAGTACATCTGGGCACTCACAGTGCTCCCTGATGGTAGCCTAGCCGTAGGCACTGGCGAAAAAGCTAATATATACTTAGTTCGTCAGCCAAACTCAAATCCTGAAAAGTCCATATTTTTCAAGACTAACGTATCACACATAATGTGTTTAGCAGTCGATGGTAATGCTAACCTTTACGCTGGTACGGATCCGGAAGGGCTTTTGATAAAAATATCGCCTCAGGGTAAACCTTTCGCCCTGTTAGATTCAGAATTAAGAGAGATACACGACATCTCAATTTCTTCCGATGGCTCCATATATGCACTCGCCTTAAGCGATTCAATTGCGAATGCACCGAAAACTCAATCTCCTGAGCCAGAAAAATCTCAAGAAAAACCGATTCCTACTCCCGAAACTACGTTATCACAAGAAAAACCAACAAAAAGTAGGTACGACTTCAACAATACAAAATCTGCGATTTATAAGATATCTCCCGATGGAAATAGCGTCGTGATCTGGAACTCAAGCTTAAGCGCTTTCTCAATAATCGCAACATCAAATGGAGTCCTAGTCGGCACCTCAGACAAAGGTAGAATATACTCAGTGAACAAGACGGCGGAAGAGTCATTGGTTTTGGAGACTGGAGAAGGTCAAATCTCTAAACTGATATCAATTGAGAATAAAATATTCGCACTTTCTAGTAATCAAGCTAAAGTTTTTTCTTTTTCAGAAACCCAAAAGGTTATTGAGGGAAAATATGAATCTAACGTACTTGATGCCAAAGGTCTAGCATCATGGGGCCGAATTTGGTGGCAATCTTCAGGTAGTGTAATCATACAAACTCGCTCTGGAAATACAGAAAAACCCGACGATACATGGAGCGAATGGAGCACAGTTACTGGAAACTACTCCGCACAAATACAAAGCCCAAAGGCTAGATTTTTTCAATTGAGAGCTATTCTACGAGCTACGGCGACTCTCAATGAGATCTATGTGTCTTATTTAACCTCTAACATAGCACCAGAGATACTATCCATAGAAGTTCTACCACCCAATGTAGGGCTGGCTACTAATCCTCTTCCTCCAACTGATCCGAATATTGAGAGTAGCGGACTTGACCCTCAAACTTTCGGGATACAGATACAAGCAGTTCCCCCGCGGCGAATCTATCAGCGAGGGGCCAGAGCTCTCCAATGGACAGCAGAAGACAGAAACGGAGACAAACTCACCTACGCCATCTACTATAAGGAAATAAATGATTCAGAATTTAAATTATTAGCTAAAGATATTACTGAAAACTTCTACACAATCGATGGTCTTTCTTTACCCGATGGGCGCTATGTATTCAAGATAATTGCGAGCGACTCAGCTTCAAATTCTGTTAATCAAAGCCTAACAGCTGAACGAGTTACGGAAGTAATAGAAATCGATAATTCTCCACCAGTTATCAAAGAAATCAGTCGGCAAGCTATAGGAAACAAAATCAGATTAATTTTCGAAGCCACCGATTCATCGTATCTAACTAAGGCTGAATATAGTGTTAACGGTGGTAAATGGGAAAAAGTTTATCCAGAAGATGGAATTACCGACAGCCCAAAGGAACGATATGTGATCGAACTTTCATTAGAAACATCTGAGACAATCGTAACCCTGCGTGTCTTTGATTCTAATGGAAATATCGGAAACGCAAAAGCATCCTTGAGAAGATGAAAAATTGCGCCTGACATTTTCAGCTAAAACTCAAATGTTTGAGCCTGACGCTTCGATCGGGAGAATTACGCTGAACACTAGCTTGCAGCAAACTCATTAGCATCAATCTAACTATGGAATCTGTTGATTTTGGCAAATATTGTAATCACGTATCTCTGCTTCTTCTGACACAAATTTATTTCTCTAGCTGATTTCAATCTAATGCAACAGCTATATGCCTTGGTTTGTATTTACACTTTCGTGCAAAAACTTTCGGAAAACGTTTGAATAAATTATAGCTTCGAAAGGTCATGGTTCCGTGAAAACTAAACCATTATATTTTGGCATTGATTTTGCTTAAAGCTAGTATGGGTTTTCCCAGAACAAAATTCTTGATGGATATATGAAACTTATGAAAAAAACTATATTTTCCCTCGCTTTAGTTTTTCTTGTTAATTCTTTTGTCTTAATGCAGAAGAACGACGATAAAGGTAAAGGCACTCCACCGAAAAAAGATCCTCCAGTAGTGGTTGCTCCCGATAAAGATAAAAAGCCACCAAAAGAAAGAGAACGCCCTGATGAAAAAGACCCAGATAATAAGGGTAAAAACAAACCATAAAACTCTATGCTTATGGAAACTCAGCTAATTACTTAAAGGGCTTCTACGCTCAAGCTTAGATTTTACTATCTTTATTTCGCTTGTAGCTGAATTTTTAGACTCCGCCTCATACGGACGAAATAAGAATTCTGAGAATCTCAAAGCCTTATACTATTCATCTGAGTATCTTCTCACTGAATCTTACACTTGAAAGCTAGTTCTATAAGCTAAATTAGGCTAGCAGAGTAATAACCCCTTCTTATCAGCTTTATTCTCTAAATTGTGTGATTCTACATGAGGACTTGAGGCGCAAGTTTGTGTAGTGAAATTATTGGTGCCGACTAGAAGATTCGAACTTCTGACCCCCCGCGTGTGAAACGGGTGCTCTACCACTGAGCTAAGTCGGCTTATTCAAATTGCTATTTTAAACGTCAAAGTTCAAAAATCAAAGATTCACTCGATGCTTTTATGCTCTCTTACGGCTCATTAAATTAGCTAAAACTATGGTGCGTTCAATGGTAGAATAAAACTATGAAAACTAAAAATAGAGATCTAAAGACTCAATTACCCACCAATAAAGAGCCACATGATGATTCGTTGGAAGAAAAGATTGACGAAGCATTAGAAGAAAGTTTTCCTGCGAGTGATCCACCAGCATGGACGCTTGGAATAGATCAAAAATGGATCACTCGAAATTCAATCCAAAT
>CAZALE010000008.1:25832-69778 GCA_964486055.1 uncultured Blastocatellaceae bacterium | reverse complement strand
AAATTCAATCCAAATACTCCCCCGACAACTTTTGATCTCTTAAAATCGCTGGTTAATTGAACATAGCGAAATACAAAATTAATTTTCTCCAAGTAAATCATACCGCTCCCTTCGCAACATCCATTATAAGAAACCGGCTACAGTAACATAAGCAATTTTCATAAAAAATTCAATTTATGGACCGCGCTAGCGCTTTTCTTTTAATTTCGTAAGTTGTAAGCTGGAAACAAGTATGATGAACAGGCGCTCATTTCTCAAAAGTTCAGGTATTGCGCTTGGAGGAGCTTTCATAGCTTTTAATGGTTTTCAGGCTCGCCTTGAAGCATTATTGAGCTCTGGTAAGTCAGAAAACCTTCGTGCTCCTGGCTTTGGCGAGCTATTCCCAACTCCAGCTAAAAACACAGGGGAGCTTTACCTGGCTTTGCCGAAAGGATTTCAATATAACGCATTTGGAAAAGTCAGAAGTAAGATGAAAGACGGTAACATAACTCCACCAGCACATGATGGAATGGCAACTTTTATGGTGAGAGATGAGCTTCGTCTTGTAAGAAACCATGAGGTTTCTGGCGGAAGAGTCCCAAATCCTTCAGGTGCAATAGGTGCAAATCCCTATGATGAGTCTGCTAGTGGAGGCACAACGACTCTAGTAATTAACCCAAAAACGCATGAACTTGTTAAGGACTTTGTTAGCCTAAGCGGGACTCTTATAAACTGCGCCGGGGGAAGAACTCCTTGGGGAAGTTGGATATCTTGCGAGGAAACAACACTTGGTCAAACTGTGATAACCACAAAGGACAACCAAAAACAAGGAGGTTTTCTAAAACCCCATGGATATTGTTTTGAGGTCCCTGCTTCATCTAACTCGCCTGTAAATCCGATACCACTAAAAGCAATGGGCAGATTCGTTCATGAGGCAATAGCCATCGATCCAAGGTCTGGAGTCGTATACCTGACAGAAGATAACAAAATTGCCGGCTTTTATCGTTTTTTACCAAAGCGTTACGGAAGATTACAAGATGGCGGCACTTTACAGATGCTGAAAATAAAGGATAGGGACAACTATGATACTCGCAAAGGTCAAAAAGTAGGCGCAAGTTTTCCAGCTACTTGGGTAAATATAGACAATCCTGATCCTGAAGAAGCAGATACAAACGAATTAGCAGTATTCGATCAAGGAGCTAAAAAGGGAGCTTGTATTTTTACTCGACTAGAAGGTATTTATGCCCATAGTAGTGGAGAAATCTATTTTGTGTCCACGAGTGGAGGAGATAATAAAGGTGGCCAAATATGGTTGTATACCCCTTTAAACAAGGATGAAGGCAAGCTTACTTTATTATTCGAGTCGCCGGATCGTGAAATTCTTGACATGCCTGATAATATCTGTCTGCATCCTCGAAAAAACCTTCTGTTCATCTGTGAAGATAGCGACTACATAGGTGCAGGTGGAACTGTTGATAACTACTTAAGAATCTTGACACCCGAGGGTAAAATTGCAGATTTTGCAAAGAATATAACGCCGAATTTCATAAGCTCAGAGTTTGCCGGGGTCACATTCTCTAAAGATGGAGATACACTTTTCGTCAACCTCCAGAGTGTTGGAGTGACGCTGGCAATTTGGGGTGATTGGGATAAATTTAGAGCTTAATAGAAAAGCTTTAAGGCGACAGATTAAGCTGCAGTCTCAAAAAGTGCCATTATCTTCTTACCCTCTGCAGATCGGGGATGAATAGTGCGCAAGTGTTTCTTGCCTTGCATCTCCCAAATAGCAGTTATTTCGCCATCTTTTTCAACAGCGTGATAGGTAATTTCTTCAGCCATTTCTGCAGTTTCTGTGGTTTGTTCTATGGTCTCTGCAGTTTGTTCTGTGGTTTCTTCAATTACTTTTGCTGTAGCACCAGTGCTTTCTGTTTCTATCATATTTTCCTTTCCGTGTTTTGCTTTCTAGCTTTTAAGTTTACGTTTCTTTTGTGTCTAAAGTCAAATACCGAGATCCGTCAATGAAGTAAAGAAATTTCTCGCACTAATTCGTCTATTAATTCATTAGCTTTTGTGGAATCATAAACATTATTAGACAGCACGACAAAAACTAGCGTTTCATCTTTAAGATTAAGATATCCGGCTAAAGAGGCAACTGAGGTAATATTTCCTGTTTTTGCTATTAGCTTATTAGACAAATCATAAAGTCGGTTTGTCATAGTCCCATCCTTACCAGCGATTGGTAGCGAATTAAGAAAAACCTCTGAGTCTTTAATTTTGGTTGCTGCTATCAGCGCTCTACCTATGGTTTGAGGAGTTAAGAGATTCAGTCTAGAAAGCCCCGAACCATCGTGTATTGCCTCACTTTTATGCAATGTTATCTCATGCTCTGACAACCATTGCTTTATCACAGCTATGCCTGCTCTGTCATCAGTTCTAACCTCCCTAAATTTTGGATCATCCTCAGGAACAAGTTCGCCAAATTTTTTCCCCAAGGTACGCAAGATTAGCTCAGCGTATAGATTTATCGAGTGTTTATTCATTCCGTAGACGATTTCACTTAATGGTTTGCTATCGATCACTGCTAATTCGTTAGCCATTTTGATTTCGGGTCTATTTGCTGTTCTCCAATTGACGGAACGAATATCACCACTTACCTGTATGCCAGCCCTTTGCATTTCCTCTTTTAAAATCCTTGCTGCCCATAACGCAGGATTCTGAACGGCAATTTTTACATTTAAGTTTCGGCCTGTCCCCCAAACATAGACCCGATTTTGACATAACTCGCGTTTGACACCTATGGAATCCCGCATTTCGGATCTAGGTGTTTGCACATCGAAATAAGCTTGTATAAACTCATCAAAGCTGGGTCTTCCATCGTTCAATTTTATCTGAGCTTGGTTTAGATTGATACTCAAAGCTGAAGCTTCCGCTCCGTAATACCATTGAATCTCATTCCAAAGCCATCCATCCCCTAAATTGTCTGCAAGAAAATAACTTTCATCCCCTATGATGTCACCCTGTACCTTTCTAATGCCTAATTCTTTTAATTTATCGACAAGTATCCTTATACTCGCATCATCCAAATCCGGAGCTCCTTGGCCATATAAAATCAGGTCACCTCTCAAGACGCCATTTTCTATTCTGCCCGTGCTGAGAAGTTTAGTCTGCCATCTGAAATCCTTACCCAGCTTATCTATGGCAACTACGGAGGTTAGTAGCTTCATTATTGAGGCAGGGATAAAAGGCCTATCAATATCTCGCCCGACTATTAGCCTACCGTCCTTTAGGCTCACGACAAAAACTCCCCATCTCGCATCCGCTAGATCGCTATTCGATATAATCTCATCTATTTTCTTTGCTAGTGCTAAATCTTCTGCTCTCTCGGATAATTGGAAAGTATCTGAGGGGTTTATGTTTGATTCAAGAATCTCTTTTAACTGCTCAGAATTTGCCGGCGTTGAGTTCTTTGGGCTTTTCTCGATACATGCGGAAAAGGCTAAAACTGTAATCAAAATAAAGCTCTTTAGTGCATAAACTAACCGCATCTTGTAGTTTATCTAAACATTTTTTCTAAGGTCTTCTCCCGTCATCTCATCTGGTTTCGATATACCTAAAATACCTAGGATAGTCGGAGCTATGTCTCTTAGTGAACCTTCCTCGCGCAATTTTATCCCATCAGCTCTTTTATCAATTAAATGAAACGGCACTTTATTGAAAGAGGTGATGGCGGGATTTTTACCATTAAATGTAAGGAGTTCTTCACAATGCCCGTGAGTACTTGTAAGCACGACAACTCCATCGATTTGTAGCACTCTCTTGACTATAGCACCAATGCACGTATCGACAAATTGTATCGACTCTATAGTTTTCTGAAGATCTCCTGATGAAGCTAAAACGTCTGGAGCAGAGAAATCAACGATGAAAACATCCTCCTCATCAGCTTCTATCCTTTGTAAAACGGCATCAGTTATTTTAAAACTTGCCATTTCAGGGGCAAGCATATAATTCTTAACAGCAGGTATTATGACTCTGCGTTCATCATCAGCTTTGAAACCTACGTTGAAGAAATCACTAACAAAATGAATCTTATCGCCTTCAGCAATTCGGCAGTTTTTGATGTTATAGTTTGAAAACACCTCGGCTAAGACGTTTTTATGGGGCTCTCTGGGGAAGGCTACAGGTAAAGGCAGGCTCTCGTCATATTCCGTTAAGCAAACCATGTGTGTTGCAGGTCTGTTGGTATGCAGTTCATCCCTAAGTAATGCTTTAACCAACTGACGCATTCCATCTCCACGATGATTAAAGAAAATTACTACATCTCCGTCTTTAATTGAGCCTATTGGATTTCCCTCTTCGTCCTCAAGTACGATAGGACGAATGTACTCATCAGAAATACCACGCAAGAAGGACCTACGAACAGCAGTAACCGCATCTCTGATTCTCTCGCCCTCTGAGTAGACAAGCATAGTATAAACTCTAGCCGTCAGCTCCCAATTCTCATCCTTATCCATTGCGTAATAACGTCCACATAATGTCGCAATCTTGCCTATCTGCATCTCAGTCATTTTCACTTCTACGGCTTCTACGAAGGCATCGGCGGTTCTTATCGGCACATCCTTACCGTCTAAAATTCCATGAACAAAAACATTCGTAACACCATGATTCTTCGCCATTCTTAACAGTGCAAAAAGAACTTCCTGAGACGAGTGTACTTCTGCGTTGCTTAACAATCCCACTAAGTGAAGCGATGAAGTAGTCGCCTTCTGCATCGCCTCGACCAGAGCTTTATTTTCGTAAAAGCTGCCGGTCTCTATTTGCTGCTTAATACGCGTGATGTCAGTTTTAACTATGCGGCCAGCACCAATGTTCATGTATCCAACTTGAGCATCCCCAGGGGAATCTTCTGGTAATCCTACATCTTCTCCAGATGCCTTAAGCAGCGTAAACGGGTAATTCTGTGTGATTTCATCGTAGAAAGGTGTATGTGCAAGAGCTACAGCATTACCCTCTTGCGAGTTGGAATACCCCAAGCCCTCTACTACAATCAGCACCAGCGGTCTTCGATCGATCTTCTTCATACTCCCCCTCTGCAACAATGATAATCTAAGCAAGTAAAAAATCAATCTTACCTGAACTTGTATAGTTAAATCTAATCAGACATCGTAGACTGCTTTGACAAACTTCATCATCAAAAAAGATAATAGAATCCTTGAACGATGCTTCAATCTAAGAAAAGAAAAAATCTCCCATTCGGCACAATCGCCATAGAAGACGACCTGGAAATAGAAGTCCTAAATCCCCGCAAAGAGGAACGAAAATATCTGTATTTAGAGATATTCAAATTCGTAAGAGATCTCTTTATCATCCTCTCCATTTTCGTTTTGTTTGGAGTTTTTGTTGCGCAACCGGTGACAGTCGAAGGTATCTCAATGCTTCCCACAATTCACGATGGTGAGAGACTAATAGTCAATAAGCTCATATACTACAAATGGCGAAAGTTCCCTTGGTCACGTATCGAGCGTGGCGATGTTGTAGTTCTCTGGTACCCAAAGGATCCAGACAAGAGTTTTGTGAAAAGAGTCATAGGTCTTCCAGGTGAAACTGTGGAAATACGTAATGGAATTGTATATGTCAATGGCTACAAACTTGAAGAAAATTACCTAGACTCTCAATATAATCAAGGACTTGCTAATCTTCCACTAAAAAAAATAGATGAACATTATTATTTCGTGATGGGAGATAATCGAGATAGTTCATCCGACTCCAGGTATTGGGGATTAGTACCGGAAAAATACATATATGGAAAAGCATTCTTCAGATTCTGGCCTATCGACAAAATCGGTTTCATAGATAGAGGCGCCTACGAACTTAAACTTGATGGTATTGATAAAGAATCAGAAAGGTCATACAAATGAGTATTTCTAAACCAGCGATTTTAGTGTTGGAAGATGGGCGTACTTTCAGAGGCAAATCTTTTGGGGCTGAGGGCGAGGCTTTTGGTGAGATTGTCTTCAATACTTCCATGACGGGGTATCAAGAGATATTGACTGATCCAAGCTATGCCGGCCAGATAGTTTGTATGACTTATCCATTGATTGGAAACTACGGAGTTAACAGTCAAGACGTTGAATCCCGACGCCCATGGGTCGAAGGATTCGTGGTAAGAGAGGTAAGCAGATTCGTCTCACATTGGAGAGCTACTGAAACCTTAGACTCATATCTGAAGCGTTATAACATAATAGGCATAGAACACATAGATACTCGTGCACTAGTGCGCCACATACGAGATAAAGGAGCAATGCGAGCTGCAATTTCAACAATTGATACAGATGAATTTAGCCTACTAGAGAAAGTAAGAAACTCTCCTGAGATGCTTAATCGTGAACTTGCGAGCACCGTTACTACAAACGAGATTTATGAATTTCCTGCAGAAGGCAATGAGCGATTTCATGTGGTTGCCATAGACTTTGGTGTTAAAACAAATTCGCTCAGAGAGTTGGCTAAACGTGGCTGCAAAGTGACTGTAGTTCCTGCAAATACATCGGTAGAAATGATTCTTGCCCTAAACCCTGATGGTATCTTCTTATCAAATGGACCTGGCGATCCTGCATCCATGAAAAAAACAGTCGAGGAAATCAAAAAATTAATTCATGCCAAAAAACCAATATTCGGAATTTGCTTAGGTCACCAGTTGATCGGCCAAATGTTTGGCGGCAAAACTTATAAACTTAAGTTTGGACATCGTGGAGCAAATCAACCAATCATGCATATGAGCACACGAAAGGTTGAAATCGCATCTCATAATCATGGTTTCGCCATTGAAGCTGAGTCTTTACCGGAAGAAATAGAAATTACACACATAAATCTCAACGATAAAACCGTAGCTGGTTTGCGACACAAATACCTGCCCATTTTTTCAGTTCAATACCATCCTGAATCCTCTCCGGGACCTCATGACTCTAAATATCTTTTCGATCGATTCATCAAATTAATGGAAGACTGTCGATGAGCAAGTTATCCATTATTATTCCTACTCATAACGATGAATCAATAATTCAGGATACCCTCGAATCCCTTGCAAGGCTCGTAAACATAGATGAAATCGTTATAGTAGATGGGTCGAGCGTTGACTCTACGCCTGAGATCATCGAGAAATTCAATGATAAACTAGGAAAAATCGTTTTTTTGAAAGTCTCGAAAGAAAGCCGTGCGTTTCAGTTTCATACCGGCGCTAAGCATGCAACAGGCGACATTCTATGGTTCTTACATCCAGAAATGCACCCGAAACAAGGTTCAGCAAGAAAGATAAAGGACATCATGAAATACCAAGAGGTCGTCGGCGGTAGCTTTGAGATGATTTATGTAGCAAATAAACCAATCACCAAACTCCTCGTAAAAATTCAAGAAAGAACCAGCCAGGACACGTTTTTATTTCTGGAAAACTCTATTTTTGTCCGACGAGAGATTTACGAAGAGATTGGAGGTTTTGATTTGCTTCCAGTTTTTGAAATAAAACAACTAAAACACAAAATAAAAAAGCGCGGAAGCTTCATAGTTTTGAAAGGATTCCCAGTAGTTACCTCCTTAGAAAAGCTCGAGAAAGGACTTTCATTATCGAAACTTTTGAAACTAACCGTCTGCCAACTACTATATTGGATTGGTTTACCAATTAGCCTGTGTGCTAAAATCTTCTTCACGAATGCTAATTAGGATCTTGATTGTAGGAGTTGGTGGGTTCATAGGATCGGTTTTTAGATACCTGCTAAGCGGCTGGATTCAGGATCTGAGTAAAAGCATCTCCTTTCCATTTGGAACTTTAGTCGTAAATCTCAGTGGTTGTTTCATCATAGGTCTCTTATCATATCTTGCTGAAGAAAGAGGCTTATTCAATACAGAAATGAGATTATTGCTATTCGTCGGATTTTTAGGCGGTTTCACTACGTTTTCGACCTTCGGTAATGAATCACTTAATCTACTAAGAAATGGTGAAAATCTCTACGCTATTTTAAACGTAACATCTCATATTGTTTTAGGATTACTGCTTGTTTGGATCGGAAGAGTAACAGGTTATCTGATTTGGAGATAATCCTATGCATCTGCAAGAAGAAGGCTATTTGCTGAGAATTTTTATAGGAGAGAGCGACCGACATCGAAGTGGCACATTATTGTATGAATGGATTGTCAAAAAAGCTCGTGAAGAAGGACTAGCAGGCTCGACAGTCTTACGCGGTATAATGGGCTTTGGAGCCAATAGCCGTTTAATACACACTTTTAAAATCGAGAGACTGTCCGAGGATTTGCCTATAATCATAGAGATTGTCGACGTCAGGGAGAAGCTCGAGAAGTTCCTTGAGCTGATTGACGGTGAAATTGGAGCTGGCTTAGCAACGTTGGAAAAAGCCGAGGTTAGGTTTTACAGGAACAACCAACGTACTGAATAAACTATTAATGACTTAACCTGAGAGCCAAAACAAAACTCCTAATTCAGTTTAAAGCATGGTCTTACTTCTCCTACTATCTCATCTTTTCTATTCTTCACCGGTAGAGGAGAATATTCACGTAATGTGTTTTCATCTAAAATCCCCAATTGACGCAGTATTTCAATAGCTACAACAGCCCGTGCGCGCTTATCATCTCCATCCTCTATCTTCATGGCAATCGCAATACCTCGAGGCCAAAGTGTTGATGGCAAAATTCCACAAAGCCATATCCCTTCAGCGCCAATCTTTGAAACTAATGCCTCAGGACAAGCCCTCATAAGTAAGGTATCTAATCTTAAGTTTCCACCTACCAACTCAGGATATTTCGTCATCGCGGATACAACACGATTGCAAGCAGCACGAAGCTGTATGTCAAAATCCTCAGGTGGATTTATTAGTTTTGCCATGGCCTTAGCCATAGCTGAAATTCGTACTGCAAAGTTCGGAGCAGAACAACCATCAACTGCAATACGAATGCAATCCTTTGGAGTCTCCGTAAAATCTGCAATAACTTGCAAAATAGCCTGCTGAGCTGGATTCTCTAATCTTAAGTATGACTTTAGGTCGGCCCCTAGATGCTTGGTCAAACCCAACATACAAGTATGCTTGCCAGAGCAATTATTATGAAGCTGAGCTGGCGATTTAGAATTGCGAATCAAGTACTCTGCGCTCTTTTCATCAAATGGCAAATGAGCCCCACACTGAAGAAAACTATCATCTAGACCTATCTTACTTAGCATTGCCTGAACGACCCTAACATGTCTTTCTTCTCCCGAATGGGAGGCACATGCAAGAGCGATTTCCTCATCAGAAAAATCGAACCTCTCGGCTGCACCAGATAGCAAAAATGGTAAAACTTGCAGAGGTTTTGCAGCAGAACGCATGAAGGTTACCAAATCAGGATCCCCGACAAAACTGAGCAGCTCGCCTTCTCCATCCATGATTACAATGTGCCCGCGATGCAGAGACTCTACTACATCTCCTCTACGAACTTCAGCCAAAATCTCAGCCTGCATTTGATTAAACCGCCATTCCCTTTCTTAAAAGCTCTTCTGCATGTTTTTGAGCCGTCAAGGTTACTTTCTCCCCAGCCAACATCCTAGCTATCTCTTGAACTCGCCCATCTATATTTAATTTCCTGATTAAAACCTTAGTCTTACCATCTTCAATTAATTTTTCAACTAAAAAATGGTGATCAGCCAGGGCAGCAACTTGCGGTTGATGAGTTACACATAAAACTTGATGATGCTTCGCTAGTTCCCGTAGCTTCAGCCCCACAGCCTCTGCAACTCTCCCACCAATTCCTATGTCAATTTCATCAAAAACCATTGTCTTCGGATTTTCAGATAAGTTTGCGACGGTCTTGAGAACCAACATCAAGCGTGATGCTTCACCGCCAGAAGCCACTTTTACCAGAGGCTTTAGTGATTCCCCTAAATTCGCCGAAAAGTGAAATTCAACCTTATCAAATCCTTTCGCCGTCAATCTGCTTTCGTCACGTACAATTAAAACCTTAAACCTTCCCTTCTCAAGTGCTACTTTTTTTAGATTTTTTTCTACCTCCTCTTCAAATCTTCTGGCAGCATCTTGCCTGGCCTCGTGTAACTGGCCAGCTAGTCTATTATATTCAGCCTTTAATATCTCAACTCTTTTTCTAAGCTCCTCCTGATGAATCTCTGTGTTTTCTAATTTCAAAAGTTTAGCCTCAGCCTCTTCCAGATGTTTCAAAACGTTCTCTACGCTTCCGCCATATTTGCGCTTCAATCGAGATATCTCAGCTAACCTGGCTTCGATCTCTTCCAGTCTCCTAGGTGAAAAGTCCAGAGTAGCTCTAAACGATCTGATCGAAGCTGCTAAATCCTCTAACGTAACTATTGTATTCTGTAGATCCTCCAAGTAACTTTTGAAACCACTCTCGTATTCTGCGAGTTCAGCTATCTGGCGAGTCACTTTCTCTAAATTGGTAACAACTGCATTCTCATCTTCATAAAGCAAACTGTAACTTTGCTCGCTAAGCTGTGAAAGTTTCTCAACGTTTAAAAGCTTTTTGCGCTCCTCTATTAAATTCTCCTCCTCCCCCACCTCAGGCTTAACCTTGCTTATCTCGTCTATCTGAAAACGTAAAATATCCATTAATTGTAATTTCTGGGCTTCAGATTGCTCAAGATCCCTCAATTCCTTAGAACTCTCTGTAAGTTCGGCAAACACGTTCTGTATTTTCTCTCGAAGATCATCAAGTCCAGCATATTCGTCTAAAATTTCTAAGTGAGTGCTCGGATTGAATAAAGATGCTTGATCTCCTTGCCCGTGAATATCTACCAAGAATGCTCCAAGTTTTTTTAAAAAACTTTGGGTTACTAATTGATCGTTAACAAATATCCGATTCTTTCCGGAACGTGAAATTTCTCTGCGTATTATCAATTCGACATATTCACCATCGACATCAAATCCACCTTCCTTTAGTACACTTGCCAAATCATCATTAGTCCTTATAGTAAACAGCCCCTCAACTCTAGCAAGTTCAGCAGTTTCCTTAATTATGTCAGATGAAATTCTCTCGCCAACCAGAGCACCTAACGAATCCACTATTATTGATTTCCCCGATCCAGTTTCACCTGTTAAGAGATTCAAACCTTCAGCAAATTCAACTGTCAGCTGATCGATCAGCGCAATCTGGCTTATCTTTAAAAGTGAAAGCATATCAGGATAATTAAATTCCTAGACTTACTTTTGAATCTTACTTTGACGTTGAAGAGAAATTCAAGCTGGAGAAAATAAAAGTCCTCTAGCTCAGCCAGCCAGAGGACTTAGCATTTACTCTCTGGAGGAAACAAATTCTGTTTATCTTATCGGATTCTCCTTGGCATAGTTATAAGCAGCCCATGCAGAGATGATATGAACAATCCAACCTAGCATTCCAGCAGAGCCTATCCACGAGAAGCCTGTAAGGATTAGCCATAAAAGCCCAATTAGTATTCTGCCGTTATAAATTTGACCAAGACCTGGAATCAAAAAACTTAATATACCCGCTAACACTGGATCACGCATTTTAAATCCTCCACTGTTCATCATACGACAGAAGCTCATTCTGCGTTCCAGAAATCTTTAAATGTTCTTTGAGCATAAACAGTCGCGTCAGATCAGTAACTCATTAAATTATGAGTTCCGTCTTGCTATTTCAGATCAAAAATACCGAAAATTATCTTCATGCATATGCAAGATGATCAGTATTGGATGCAAATCGCACTACGAGAGGCAATGAGGGCGGAAGAAGAAGGTGAAGTCCCTATCGGAGCATGTTTGATTAGTGAAGATGGGAATCTCCTGAGTGCTGCTCACAATCGTGTCATAGGTGATTCTGATCCCACTGCTCATGCAGAAATACTGGTATTACGAGACGCAGCCAAAAAAATAGGCAATTATAGACTATTGAATACAACGCTTTATACCACGATAGAGCCATGCGTAATGTGCGCAGGTGCTTTGGTGCACGCTAGAATAAAAAGATTAGTCTTTGCAGCTCATGATGAAAGATTCGGTGCAGTAGAAACGATATTTCAACTATGCAATAACCCACTACTAAACCACCGTCTCGAAATAACTTCAGGTGTTCTAGCCGAAGAGAGTCGACAAATCATCAAGAGATTTTTTCTCCGCCTGCGCTTGGAAAAGCGAAATCATACAGATTAAAATTTCCATTGATAATTCCTTGATGCTATTTGTAAATCGGACTACATTTTGGTCCCTAACACCAATGCCAAAATTTGATCATCAGAAAGGTTCGGAGAGGTGCGAGAGTGGCTGAATCGGGCGGTCTCGAAAACCGTTGTACCCCTAAAGGGTACCGTGGGTTCGAATCCCACCCTCTCCGCCATTCATTTACCCTAGAAGTTAAAACCTCACCCTCAGTAAAATGAAAACCAAGGAACTGTCAATCATTAATAGTGAATACACAGCTGAATGAAGATTTGTGGCTAGCTCTCGAGTTGATTAAAAGTGATTAAGAGCCATTATTTCATTTCTTCCTTAGGCTTTATCAGAAATTCCAGTTTCCCACACTGCTCATTTATATCGCCCCAGTTTTCTATTGGCATTGTGATTTTCGCTAAGGCAGCTGTTGGCATCGAGTAAGTTTCGCCTGTTAGAAGTTTTAGCAGAGATTCAAAACCTGGATTATGGCCAATCAGAAGCAATGAATTTATCGAATTATCAACTCGTTTTAGTAAATATAAAAGCGTGAGTGGGCTGGCTTCATAAATTTTTTCATCATATGAAATCTCCGCTAAAAGCTGACCTTCTCTTTTTACTATCTGGGCAGTATGGGCGGCCCGCCTAGCCGGCGAACTTAAAATCAAGTTAGGCTCAATTCTCCTTTCCTTCATGAGTTTACCCATGAAAGCCGCGGCTTTCAGTCCTCTCTGATTGAGAGGTCTATCGAAATCAGCTAATTGAGGGTTATCCCAGCTTGATTTAGCATGACGCATCAAAAAGAGAGTCTTCATTGCTGATAACAAGATGATTTTTAAATTGGAAGAGCAAAGTTTGATTTATTATCATGTTTGATAATGAAAAATCAAACAGTCGCAGCAATTGATGTCGGCTCTAATTCAATAAAATTATCCATAGTTCAGGCTGCAGCAAGCGATTCCTTCACAGTGATTTTGCAGGAGCGAGAGAAAGTCAGGCTCGGCGAAACATTGCTCGAAAGAATGATCACCTCTGACGTAATGCAGCGTGCTGTAGAGACTATAGCAAGATTCAAATCCATCGCTGAGAATCGTAACTCCGATAAGATATTGGCTGTTGCTACAGCATCCGTTCGAGAGGCCGAAAATTCAGCTGAGTTTATTGCAGAAGTTAAGAAAAAGACTGGTGTAAAAGTGGAGATAATATCTGCAGTTGAGGAAGCTAGGCTGATTGGAGTCGCAGCTACTAGTTATTTTCACAAGACAAAAGGCTCCTTACTGAATATAGATATTGGCGGTGGCTCTACGGAATTATCCTTGATGAGGGATTCGATGCCCGAGCTTTTACTCTCTATGAAAATAGGCTCTTTAAACCTGCGAAAAAAATATCTAACCTCTGATCCTCCAAAGAAAAAGGAGCTTAAACAATTATGTGATGAGATAAAATTCGCACTAATCCGCCCGGTCCGTGAAATCTCTGGGAAAACTTGGGAGATGGTAAGTGGGACCTCTGGCACTATCTTAAATTTAGCGCATCTTATCGATCCATCGAGAAAACAACTCACACTAAAAAAACTGATAAATCTAAATGCGAAGTTAGTGAAGATGACCGATGAGCAGCGCGCTACTTTACCTAGCATAAGTCTGTCGAGAGCAGAAACCATAGTGTCTGGTGGACAAATTCTGGAGCATATAATGAGAGAGCTCAAAATTCAAATACTTTATCCGTGCGGATATGCATTGCGTGAGGGAGTCATAATAGATTATCTAAGAAGAGTTGAGGCAGAAGGACTACCACCCGTGCCAGATGTTGAAGATCCAAGATTAAAAGGCATATTCGCAATTGGAAGACGCTATGGATATGAAGAGAAACATGCTCTTCAAGTCGCAACGATCGCAGAGAAAATTTTCGATCAGCTAACAAGCCTACATAAACTCAGCCGTCACGAACGAACAATGCTGTCTGCGGCTGCATTGCTTCATAACATCGGGTACTACGTTTCTCATGAAGCGCATCACAAGCACTCGCTTTATCTAATAAAGCATTCAGAGATCATCGGATTCTCAGAGCGAGAGAAATTAATAATTGCTAATGTTGCACGCTATCACCGGGGTAAACTCCCAAGTGACAGACATCCCGATTTCATGGCTCTTGATGAACAAGGTAGAGAAATTGTCTGGAAACTGGGTGCTATTCTACGACTTGCAAATGCTTTGGATCGTAGCTATGAGAGTAAGATAAAGGATGTGAGAATTTACCACGAAAAACGAAAGGTAACGATGGAATTAATTACAACTGAAGAAAATCCATTAGAGATCCAAGCGGTAGATCAACGTAGAGATATGTTTGAAAAAGCCTTTAATTGTGAGCTAGTGATTTCAACCAGACTCTTACAAACCGCAACTTCGAAATGAAGATAATACAAACGCTCGATACCTTAGGTCGAGGAGGTGCTGAGATACAAGTTCTAGACATCTGCCGAAATGCCGCTAGTCATGGGCTAGACATAATCTTCGTATGCTTCGGCGATGGGCCATTAAAAACTGAATTCCAAAAGTTAGACATACCATTTATACACATACAAAGACGCCTTCCAATTGATTTAACTCTAACAAATAAGCTGCGAAAGATAATAAAATCAAACAAAGTAGGCATCATACATTCTTATCAACCAGTGGAAGGTATCCACGCTTACCTTGCTACTTTAGGCAGCAATGTCAAGAGAGTTTTGAGCTTTCAGGGTTTTATTCAAGACGAAAAGAATAGACTGGCAGCCAAATTCCTTATTCCAAGGGTTCACGCTAATATCGTAGCAAGCAATGGCTTGAAGCAATGGCTCAAAAATTCCGCTGGATTAGACGTTGAGACAAACTTCCACCTAGTCTACAACGGAGCCGATCCCAAAAGGATACTAACTAAGAGTCCATCCTTGAGAAAAGAACTAAATCTTGATGATGAAGAAATGTTGATAGGGATGATCGGCAACTTTTACTCTGATCCTCGCAAGGACCAAATGACTGTCTGTAAAAGTCTTCCGAGAGTTTTGTCTGAAATACCAAAAGTCAGATGCGTTTTTGTAGGAAGGGTGGAAAAGGGTGCCGAGAAAAAATTTAATGAGTGCATTGAATTTTGCAGATCAAAAGGAATCTTAGATAAAGTTCATTTTTTAGGCCTTAGAAATGACATTCCAGAAGTTTTGGCCTCTTTGGATTTATTCGTTTTTTCTTCTTTACATGAAGGATTGCCGTTAGCAGTCTCAGAAGCAATGCTCGCAGGCATACCGACTATCCTCTCTGATATACCACCATTGCTAGAAATGTCTGAAAATGGTAGATACGCAGCTATCTTCCAAACACAAAATGAAAATGACTTAGCAGAGAAAATTATCGAACTGTTGAAAAATGAGGAAAGAAGGATTTTATTGAGCAATGAGGCTAAAAAATTTGCCTTACAAAACTTCAGTGTATCTGCCCATCTTGAAAAGCTTAAACTCCTCTACTCACAGATTTTATCTAGTTAAATTGTGATCCTAATCTTTAAAATCAGAGCATTGTAAAAATCACAAAACCCCGTGCGATTTACTAACTATTTATGGACACTTCATCGAGAATCGACTCATGCTGAGGCTTGAGCGAAAGCGCCATCTCCACAGCTCGTCTTGGATCGATAACACCCCAACCCTGTCTATCTACCTCATAATTTGGTAACCGTTCTGCTGTTAAAATCAAGCATCGTTTTACCTGCTGAGGCGTCAAATCTGGGTTTGCCTCTAACATTTGCGCGGCTACTGAGGAAACTATCGGAGCTGCAAAACTGGTCCCATCTACGTATTTATAATTCTTAGTTATCACATTCTCTCTTCTTATCTTGAGAGTAACAAGTTGCCTTATAGTGTGGACTGGACGATCCATAACTGCATCGAGCTCCTCGTCGATACCCTGGCTCTCTCTCAAAATCTCGTGCAGCTGATCATCAGGAGCTGAGTCTAGTTTTTCCAAGAGTTCTGCTTGTTGAGCTGTCGGAGTATTTGGAAGTATCGGTGCAGGAACCCAAATCGAAGGAGCTATAACCTCTGGCTTCTGTAATCCATCAATAGTTGGCCCATAACTCGATCTATACATACCTCGGCGAGCACGGTTTATCGAATTTTTATCATCTAAACCACCCACAGCAATGCAAGATGG
Organism: uncultured Blastocatellaceae bacterium; assembly: GCA_964486055.1. Classification (GTDB taxonomy): domain Bacteria; phylum Acidobacteriota; class Blastocatellia; order Pyrinomonadales; family Pyrinomonadaceae; genus J014. The sequence continues at coordinate 53,448 of CAZALE010000008.1, read as the reverse complement.
AGCCGAGGCAGGAGGATAAACAGGATGATTCGGTAAATGCCCGGCATTTCCAACAGCACAAATCACAACTAAGCCCTGCCTTACGCATTCTTCAACCGTCTGGGAAAGACTGTCGTGAAGATAACTCGACTCAAAATCTCCTCCGACAGATACATTAACTATTCGTATCTTGAATTTCTTGTGATTTTCCAGTACCCATTCAAAGCCTGCTTGAATATTTTGCTCAGTTATTCTACCTGTTCTGGCAAGTTTCACCAAAACTACGTTTGCTTCTGGGGCAATACCTCTATAAAAGCCGTTCGATAAGCTACCATTACCAGCTGCCACGACGCTCGTCATCATCCCATGCCAACTTGCAGCATCCACCTGAAAAAGCGATGAGAGTCCGCCACTTTTTGTCATGTCTTGATAAGCCAAAATTCTATTAACCGGTTTCGTTAAATCAGCATGAGGATAAAAGCCCGAGTCCAAAAAAGCAATAGTCACTCCTCTACCCGTGAACCTCTCATCAGCGTCTAAACGCAGGGGAATTGAAAGAACATGCGAGCCATCCTTAGTAACTGCGGCCTCTTTGAGTATCTGGTCCTTAGCACGCTCAAATAATTTGACACATCTAGCACATACAGCCTGAAAATCACGACTGCTTGGGGCATTAGCACGAATCAATTTTCTTAATTCCTCGTCAAGCGCTATCAATGGCACAAATTCATCTCTTGCGTCTCTGGCACAAACCGGACAAGCCCTCGTGAAGCTCATCTTTCTAGTTCTGAAAAATCTATCACCACGGCGAACCTTCATAGTCGAAGTTAAGTTTTTCATAAAGTAAATGTAAAATCAACAGTTGTAGACAGAGATGGACGAAACCCAGAGGCAAATACAGAGAAAAAAAGTTGGACTAGCACTATCGGGCGGTGCAGCGCGAGGATATGCTCATTTAGGCGCATTAAAGGTTCTGGTTGAAAACCAAATCCCGATTGATTGCATTGCAGGAACATCGGCTGGATCTATTGTCGGAGCTGCCTTAGCTTGTGGTTTAAGCGTTGAGAAGATAATCGAGATAGGAAGTCAGATGCATTGGCTGAAAATTGCGGGATTTTCCTATTCGAAAAAAGGACTACTTACAAACGAACCCCTCGGTGAATTCTTAAGAGAACACCTACCATACAAAGATTTTGAACATCTTCCTATACCATTCGCTGCAGTTGCATGTGATCTTGAGACTGGTGATGAAATCATACTCAAAGATAAAGGTGATCTGATTCAAGCCATAAGGGCAAGTTGTGCAATTCCTGGGGTCTTCGTGCCCGTTGAATATGAGGGCAGATCACTGATCGACGGAGGACTTACTTCCTTAGTCCCTGTAAAGGCAGTTCGCCAGTTAGGAGCTGAGATAGTCATAGCAGTCGACGTAAATGCCTGTGGTTCATCTTATTGGGGAACTCCATCGACTTTTCTCGGCATATTCTTACAATCCGCGATGATATTACTTAGAACAGCTGGAAGAAGCCAACATTATCATGCAGATATTGTTATAACTCCACAGGTATCTCATCTAAGACCAGATGAAATGGGAAAAATGAATGAGTTCATAAAAGCCGGTGAGATTGCTGCACAGGAAAAAATCGAAGAAATCAAGAAAATCCTAGGCCTAGCTCAAAACATCTCAATCGGTTAAGAATTTTTACCTTGGATTAATCAAACATTATCAGGTAAACTTTAATTTCCCTCTTTTACAGGCACTATGGACGAGAAGTATTTTGCTAAGAAGATAGAGTCAAAATGGCAAAAAATATGGGAAGAGACAAGGATATTTGAGGCTGAGGTAAGCTCGAATAAGCCTAAATTCTATGCGCTCGAGATGCTTCCATACCCCTCTGGTAGTCTTCACATGGGACACGTGAGAAATTACTCCGTCGGTGATGCTCTCGCCTGGTACAAAAGATTAAAAGGTTTCAATGTGCTGCATCCGATAGGATGGGATTCATTCGGTCAACCTGCTGAAGATGCAGCCATAAAGCGTGGCATCGATCCACTCGAGTGGACTGAAACCAATATCTCGCAAATGCGTAAGCAACTAAAGAAGCTAGGCATTAGTTATGATTGGAGAAGAGAGATTTTTGCCCATAGACCTGATTACTATAAGTTTGACCAATGGTTTTTTCTAAAAATGTACGAGAGGGGTTTAGCCTATAAAAAAACCACTCAGGTCAATTGGTGCGAAAACTGCAGTGCAACTCTTTCCAATGAGCAGGCTAGTGGCGGTTTATGCTGGCGGTGTGGTAACACTGTAATAAAAAAAGATATGGAGCAGTGGTTTCTTAGAATAACTGCCTACGCAGACCAGCTTTTAGATGACATGAAAGAAATACAAAGTGGCTGGCCTGAAAAAGTCCTGAAAAGACAGAGGGACTGGATCGGCAGATCCGAGGGAGCTTATGTAGACTTTGCTCTCAAAGAAAATCCAGCAAATCTAAAAACTATTCGTATTTTCACCACTCGCATCGATACCATATACGGTGCAAATGCCATCGTGTTGGCTGCTGAACATCCATTTATTCAAGCTAATTTTAGGTATCTAAGCGAAGAGGTAAAAAAAGTTGCTGAAAAAATAATAGAGGAGAGACGTAAAATAGCTGACCATGAAACTGAGCAGGAGAAAGAAGGGATAGACACAGGATTTAAGGCCATAAATCCTTTCTCTGGGGAGGAGCTCCCAGTCTGGATCGGGAATTACGTCATGATGGAATACGGAACCGGCGCGGTGATGAGCGTTCCAGCTCACGATGAGAGGGATTTTGAATTCGCCAAAAAGTACAATTTGCCTATCAAGCAAGTCATATGCCCACCTGATCAATATCTAAATATCTGCGAAACGCTTCAAGAAACTTCATTAGAAAAAGCTTACACAGATTATGGCGTATTGATTCACTCAGGAGAATGGACTGGAAAAACCTCTGAGCAGGCCCGAAAGGAGATGACAAAATACGCAGAAAACAAAGGCTTCGGAGCTACAGCCATAACCTATCGCCTCCGAGATTGGGGCATCTCTCGTCAGAGATACTGGGGAGCGCCGATACCGATTGTTTATTGTAATGAATGCGGGATAGTACCAGAAAAGTATGAAAACCTGCCAATCGTACTGCCAAAAAATGTAAAAATCACAGGGACTGGTGAATCTCCACTCGCCAAAGTAGCTGATTTTGTGAATTGTGAATGCCCAAAATGTAAAAAACCAGCTAAGCGCGAGACTGATACGATGGATACGTTTGTCGATTCTTGCTGGTACTATTTCAGATACTGCGATCCACAAAATCAAACACTCCCATTTAATCCAGAGGTTGTATCCCACTGGCTCCCCGTCGATCAATATATCGGCGGAGATGACCACGCAGTAATGCACCTGATTTACACTCGGTTCTGGAACAAAGTAATGCGTGATTTGGGGCTTGTTAATTTCAATGAACCTGTAAAAGCTCTCCTGACTCAAGGAATGGTGGTTGGGGAGACGTTTTTTGAAATAATCCCAAACCCGGATGATCCACATGGAAAAGGCAAAAGAGTTTATCATCCACCCCACACAGTGACTGTACAAAGAGATAATAAAGGTAAAATCATCTCAGCAATATCTCAAGATGGAAAACCGTTACAATGGGCAATCGAGAGAATGTCGAAATCAAAGGGCAACGGGGTCGATCCAGATGAAATGGTAGAAGCCTATGGAGCCGATGCCACAAGGCTTTTTATACTTTTCGCAGCTCCAATAGAAAATGAACTAGTATGGAATGAATCTGGAATCGAGGGATGCGTTAGGTTTCTTCAAAGATTGTGGCGCTTTGTCCGAAAATGGCGAGACACCGTAAGCAACGCTAACACAAATTCAAAAAATCTCACCTTCTCTGAGGACGCAAGAAAAATTAGGCAAAAAACTCATCAAACAATTAAAAAAGTCTCTGAAAATCTCGAGTCTCTTCAATTTAATACTCCTATCGCAGCACTCATGGAGCTGCTCAACACACTCTATGATCTTAAAACCGAACCAACTAATGCTGACGAAAGTCTAATTTTTGCCATAAGAGAAGCCGTGGAAAGTCTTACCATAATGCTCGCACCATTCGCCCCACATACCGCTGAGGAAATCTACTCAGAATTGATCGGTAACCAAAATGGATTGCTCTATAACGGCGCCAAATTCCCTGAATATGATCCATCATTGGCAAAAGCCGATGAATTAGAAGTCCCAATTCAAATCAACGGTAAGATTCGCTCGAAACTAAAAATACCAGCAGAAACCACAGATGAAGAAATTAAAAATCTTGCTTTAGCTGATAAAAAGGTTCTTGATCTAATCAATGGCAAAGAAATAGTGAAAATCATAGTCGTACCCAAGAGACTGATCAATATAGTAGTTAAAAACTGATTAAGAAACTGACTAACCCCTTTGTAATAAATCTAGACATTCGAGGAAAAAATACTCACGCAGCTAAGTTAAAAATTTTTCAAAAATTTAAAAAATTTCTTTTCTTTTTGAAAAAATTTTCTTATAATGACAGAGGCAAATCTCAGAGGTCTTTGAGTAGCTAATCACAAGAGAAAGGTTTTAAAAAGCTATGTTAACTACAAACGCAGTATTGCAGCAGAATCGGTATCGAATTCTTCAAACAATAGAAAACAGTGGCTCTTCACTGCCCATTTACAAAGCATTCGATGAAAATCAAAAACGTGAAGTAATATTGAAAGAGGTTCCTGCTGAATTTGAGGAAAACTCCTCGATAAAACTAGAGAAATTGTTGGATTTAAAGCATGAAGCATTCCAAAAGGTTTTAGAAATATTCGAGGAAGCAGGCAAGCGCTACTTGGTAATCGAAAATATAGATGGCGATACGCTGAGTCAATTGATTGAACGTAATAAGAGGCCATTTCCTCTATCGGATGTAGCAAACTGGGCGAATGAATTGCTCGATGCATTGATCTATCTACACTCTCATATTCCACCGTTAATTCATCAAAATATTAAGCCTCAAAACCTGCGTCTCACCGTTGATGGAAAGATTAAACTCGACATTTCCGAAATCGGGAGAACACCACAAGCAAAAGTCGGAGCAACAATAACAAACCAAAATTTACACTTTATCCCATTTGAAATAATCTTCGACCAGCTAGATTCTGCTTCACAGAAGGTTCTGCTAAATGATTATGATGAAAAATCAGTTGAGGTACTAAAGTCTCCTCCTGATGCTAAAAGCGATATATATTCCTTAGGAGCGACGCTCTACTATCTGCTTACCGCTAGACCTCCAGTCGATCCATTAGAGAGATCGATTGAAATTCTAGAGGGTAAACCCGATCCATTGGTCTCTCCGACTCAATATAATCCAAAAGTTCCAACAGAAATAGCCGAAGCGATAATAAAAGCCTTAGAAATAAAACGCGAAAACCGTTTTGATTCTGCTGCAATAATGCGCCAATTCCTGAAAACTGCGTTTGTAAGAATTAAAGAAAAACAGAAAGTTGATTCCAGCACTGTAGAAACAAATCTCGAAGACATTCTTGAAATAGAAGCTGAGCCTGTACCAGTTGTGGACCTAGTAAGAAAGCTTCAGGAAGCGGAAGCAAAGAGGCTGGAAGCGGAAAAACGTGCGGCTGAAGCAGAGAAAAAACTCCAAGAATCTTTCAGCACGCGAACTCAAAATCTAGGACTTGAAAATAGCATGCTTTTCGCTGAGGAAGAACTGCCCTCACCTGGTATGAATAAAATGAAACTAGCAATAGCAGGTGCGGCGGTTTTTGTCTTCTTAATAGTTGGAGTTGCGGTTTTTGCACTACTCAATTCAGGTGCGCCGGATGTAGATAAGCAAGTTCAGACACAAGTGAAAACTACTTCAAACTCTCAGGTTGCCCCAGAATCTCAAACTAATCAGACTCAGACAACTTCTACTCAGCAAACCCAGTCTGAAGGTAAGGATCAAACTCAAACGACCTCTGTAACGAGATCAGAAAGACAAACGCAAGAACGCCGATCATCTGTTGTAGCACAACAACCAGAAACTAAGCCGCAACCTAAACGCGAACAGCAAACTCAACAACAACAACAAAAACCCAAGAAGGTTACAGTTGATGATTTGATAAATGACAATTAGTTTTAACTAAACACAAAAAGGAAGAAAATTCTTGAAAATTTTCTTCCATCAATGAACAAAAGTTTGATATTGTATAAAAGGAAAGACGGCCTCATCTTATCAAGATAGGTGAAGTCGTTGACGATTCCCAGCAAACTCTCTCAAGAAAGGATCAAAATTATGAAGACGCTACCGCTAATCATGAAAGTTTTTCTTAGAGCATCTCTTCTAGGATTGATACTTCTTTTAGGAACCAGCCAATTACAAGCTCAAGCAAAACCACCTCTGACATTAGCAGATATCTTGACAGCACTTCGTTCTAAGAGAATTGAAGATCCTGAAGAGAAAAACCGTCTACTAATCGAAGCTGTAATAGAGCGCGGCGTTACTTTTTCTGTTTCCCCAGAAATTGAGAAGGAGCTCGAGATAACAGGGGCTAACAAGGCTCTAATTGACGCAATTAAGCTAAAAAGTCCAGGAGGAAAAGCAAATACTACTCCTACACCAGCCCCATCTCCATCAACCCCTGATTACAAGCCAGTTGAAGAGCGGGCGGACATGTATGCTCAAAAGGGTGAGTACGACTTAGCAGTGTTTGAGTACAATAGAGCCATAGAGTTAAGCCCCAAAAATGCCACTTTGTACGTAAAAAGAGGGTTTGCCTTTTTCAATAAGAAAAATTTCGATCTGGCCTTAGCAGATTATAACAAAGCAATTGAGCTTGACCCTAAGGAGGCAAAAGCCTACTTTTACCGCGCTGCTTTATACGAAAGAAACAATAACATTACAAAGGCAATTGAGGACTACCAAAAGGCAGTCGAGCTAGATCAAAATAATGAACAAGCCAAAGCAAATCTGAAGAGATTACAGGAGCAACAAGCTAAAACTGCTCCAACTCCGACACCACCTCAAGAACAAATAGCTTCTAAAAATCCAGTACAACCTCCATTAAATAGGACTACTAATAATGACGTGCGACAGCCTCAACCTAAAGTTGAACAACCTAAGGAGCCCAAAGAACAACCTAAAGTCGAGCAACCTAAAGAACAACCTAAAGCTGAAAAACCTAAGGAGACTAAAGAGCAACCAAAAGTCGAGCAACCCAAAGAACAACCTAAAGCTGAAAAACCTAAAGAGTCCAAAGAACAACCTACAAGCGATGAACCTAAGAAAAATGATGCGTCTAACACTGGGCCGATCGATGGCACCACAGTTGTTGGAGTTGGTCAGCTTACGGCTTCTGACGCAGTAAGGCTTGTAAAACCAACTTATCCATTAGTAGCTCAGAGGTCAAACATAGAAGGACAGGTAAGAGTAGATGTCACTCTCGATGAAGAAGGGAACGTAATTTCAGCAAAAGCCGTTGAAGGACCAGCTTTATTGCGTACAGCGGCTGAAGAAGCAGCTATGCGTTCGAAGTTCAAGCCTGTCATCCTGAATGAAAAGCCAGTGAAAGCAAAAGGGTTCATAGTTTATAACTTTACGAGAACCCTGCGAGAAGAGTAAGAAAGTTGCTAAATCAACTAACTTTGATTCTCAAGTAAGATTAAATAAAAAGGTGCTTTTTTCAAAGCGCCTTTTTATTTAGTAGGAATGGATATCTGAGGTTTACCAGCTCAATTTCTAATAAGAGCCGGATGAGCTGCTTCGAGTTTGTTTTCCTTCGGCTTCTTGTGCGATTTTAACTCCTACACTAGCACCTATTCTCGTAGCACCAGCTTTAACCATCTCTCTGGCATCTTCTATGCTTCTAACTCCCCCGGATGCCTTAACCCCTAATTCATGACCAACTGTGCGCCTCATTAATGCTACGTCGTGTACTGTGGCGCCCCCCTTAGAAAATCCTGTAGAGGTTTTGACAAAATCTGCACCAGCATTCTTTGCGGCAAGACAGGCTCTGACTTTTTCATCATCCGTTAGGAGCGCAGTTTCTATTATTACTTTACACAAAACGCCATGTTCATGAGCTACTTTCACTACAGCCCTTATGTCTTCCTCGACAGCACAATCATCACCGGATTTAAGCGCTCCTATATTTATTACCATATCAACTTCCTTAGCGCCATCGAATATTACTCGCCTCGTTTCATATGCTTTTACATCTGAAAGAGTAGCTCCTAGAGGAAAACCAATTACAGTACAAACCGGCACACGAGCCCCCTCTAGAAATTCGACAGCTCTCTTTACCCATGATGGATTGACACACACAGATGCAAAGCCATACTCTACAGCCTCCATGCATAGTCTCTTTATTTCAGATTCAGTCGCATCCGGTTTTAAAAGCGTATGATCAATTATGCTCGCCCAGTCCCTTGCAGTTGCAGTCTCTCCCAATACTATACCGATTCTTGATGCCCCTGCATCGACTATCCTCTGAACATCTGCGCTACAGAACGATGGACAATAATGCTCTTCATTTAGCTTCTCTAGAACTTGATCTGTAATCCAATCTACTAGTTCCTCGTAATTTCTCATTTCTGATTCTCAAGGACTAATTTTAACATCGCAAGCTCAACTATTTAAGACTTAGATCAAAAAATCTAAATGCATCATTAAGCGAAAATTGAACGGCTGTAAGATGCTCTACGTTTTCGTAAACCTTAAATTGCAAATTTTTTACCTCCGATTGTTTTAAAAATTCATATAGGCTTTTGGATGATTGTAAAGAGAAATCTTCGGATCCTGCAGCTATGAAAATCGGAAGTTCGCGCATTTTTTCGCTAAATTTCTGTGATCTACCGGCACTGATTAAAGCTACAGCTCCAAACAAGGCGGGTTTCTCCGCGAGAATATTAAGGGCTTGTATCGCTCCTAACGAATGCCCAACAATGAAAACATTTTTTCGATCAATGTGATAAATCTTAGCTACTTCATCTATAAAATTTTGCATTTTTTCAGCGCTAAAACCGAAATTTCTGGGCGCTATCAGAATCCAGCCTCTATCTTTGCATAACTTCACGATCTTTCCATTTCCGTAACCCTCAAAAAATAAATTTTCGCTTCCGCCAGCTCCATGTAATGCTATTACTAATGGATGGGCTTTCCGGTCCGAATAATTCTCTGGAATAGAAATCCTACTGACTTGCGCCTCAGCTGGAGTGTAAGGGATAACCAATAAGCCTTGTCTAGGTGGGAAGCTATTCAACCGTTCCATTTGACCTAGAAACTCAAATGCTGGTATGTCTGTTTCCAAAACCTTGTTCTGACCAAGATTTCTCAATATTCTTAGGTATTCTCTCATGGTTTCTCGGCGCCAGCTGCCCTCCTTTGACTCATTTATCAACTTTTCCCATCTAGCCAATTTCTCACTAAGGTTTTTGATGAAAGACAGCAATATGGTTTTTGTAGAGATGATCTTACGATTGATTATGATTTCTGATTTCAGTAAATAATCACCTTCCTTGAGATTTCCTATGTCGATGCTGCAAGACAATGGTAAACTCTGCACATTGGTAGTGTAAAGGATTTTATTGTTTTTGCCTTGTATGTCTGAGATGCTAATACGCCAAGATATTTTATCAGAAAAACTTTTCTCTACCTTATAAAACTCGTCGAGTTTTATCTTGAGTGACTTGACCTCAGAATCATATAAGCGTGCGTCAGAATCCACAAATAAACTTTCTGCCCATGATGATCGTGGATCTTGATCTCTACCTTCTAGTATCAATCTCGCTTTATCTAAATTTGCCGCTGCTTTATCGAGCTGAAGCGAAAAAAAGTTTTGAACTGCCTTATTGATTTGCTCTAGTGCAACTTTACGCAAATCTGGATTGTTATTTTTCTCCAGCTCAATTTCAAGCAGCTTCATTCGTTTACCAAGCTCATAGCGTTGGATCTGCCCCGAAGCGCTTAAAATAAACAGCAACAACAGAATTATTAAGTACAACCATCTCATATCCTGTTTAAATATTGCCTTTCTATACTCTCTATTTTTCTTACTCGTCTTTCATGCCGTTCTTCGATTAAATCAGAGGACAAAAACGCCTCAACTATCTGAATAATCTCCTCGAATGTGTTTTGACTACTGCCCAAGGTAAGAACATTGGCTCCATTGTGTTCTCTAGAATTTTTTGCTAGTGCCACATTATAACAAGCAGCTGCACGCACTCCAGGTATCTTGTTAGCCGCAACAGCGCTACCAATCCCTGCGCCATCTATCAAAATCCCAAAATCCGCAACACCATCCGAAACTGCCTTGCCGACAGCATGCGCAAAATCTGGATAATCAACAGGATCTTTTGAGTTGGTCCCAAAATCATAAACTTTGAATCCTCTGTCAAGTAAATAACTCTTCAGACGTTCTTTATAATCGAAACCTCCATGATCACTACCAATAGCTATTGATCCGGAAAGACGAGCAGCTCTTTTCCGCCGTATGACCTCAATTTTCTTCTCTTTTACAATATCCAGAGCCAATGGAGTGAATTTTGCATCCTCCATAACTACGATACTTGCACCATCTTCTAATCCACGCAGCTCGAGCTCAGTTATCAGTTTTCTTTCCGATTCGTCTCTGACCTGTTGGCTCTGCTTTATTGAATTTACTTTTAGTATCTCCGGGAATTTCTTAGACATAAATTCTCATACTTGAGATTTAAAGGTTGTTTGAATAATATCTTTACAAAATACCTTAATCAAACTCAAGAATTATGAATGCCGAAACAAAAAAATATACAGAATTTACAAACCCAAATCTAGAGATACTTTTCACTGCAGATCAGATAAAGACTAGAGTAGCAGAACTTGGGAAAAAAATAACCGAGGATTATGCTGATAAAGATTTGGTATTGGTAGGAGTATTGAAAGGTTGTTGTGTTTTTCTATCAGATCTAATGAGAGAGATTGACTTAAAATTATCGATAGATTTCATGGCTGTATCTAGCTATAAGGATGAGCAAGTCAGTTCCGGAGATGTAGAAATCTTGAAAGACTTAACACATCCTATACGTGGAAAAGACGTAATTATAGTTGAAGACATAGTTGATACGGGTTTGACGCTATTTAGATTAAGGGAGCTATTACAAACGCGCGGGGCTAACTCCATCAGAGTTGCTGCGCTTTTAGATAAACCAGAACCAAGAGTTAAAAAAGAATTGAAAATCGATTATTGTGGATTTCGTATACCAAATAAATTTGTCGTCGGTTATGGTTTAGACGCAGCTAATCGCTACAGAAATTTACCTTTTATAGCAATATTGAAAAATTCCTGACAAGAAGAACTTGAACTTTTTCTTATTAGCCAAGCTGCCTACGCAACTAGTCGAGACTATTACCTGTTAGTTGTTAAATGCCAAGTTTAATGAGCGTATTAGCTAACTCATGCCGAGGATCTCTAATGTTCGTCGTTCGATTATTACGTCCTCTGGAAAATTTCTTGTGAAATCGGCTCTCAATCGACTCGCCTCTTTCTCGAGGTATAAACCTAGAGACCTTTGATCAGTGAAATACTGCACTTGGTAGGTTTGGGCATCTTTCTTAGAAAAAACATACCTCTGAAATAAGCCAGTTGCCATCACGTCAGGGATGTGCTGTTTAATCATGTAATTTTCGAACCTTTCGGCTATGTTCTCAGAAATTTTTATTTCGACCTGATATATCAACATTTTCATCTACTTTCGAGAGGATAAAATCTCCAACTCGCCTTAAATGTCTTTGATGGGGGCTCTTTTCCTAAAATCAATCTCAGAATTTCGATAGGTATAGGTCCCTCCCTCAAAATAGTGTCGTGAAATTGGCGATTTGTCATTTTTCCGGACGCTACTAACTCTCGATGGAGTTGGTAAAATTGTAGACCTCCAATCATATATGCGATCTGATACAAAGGGCCATAATCTCCAGAAAGTGAGCGTCTGACTTCTGCTGCAGCATTTTCCCTTTCGTGTCCTACACGCTTAATTAAGAATTCTATGCATTCTTCAGGTGTCATCCTCCCGAGGTGAAAATTTAAACTGAAGATGATTCTAGCAGCTCGGTGCATTCTCCAGAAAAGAGCACCAATCCGATCCTCTGGACTCTTAAAAAATCCTAGATCCCATAATAAGAATTCCCAATATAAGGCCCAGCCTTCGATCCAAAAAGGAGTTCTGAATATTTGTCGATAGGCTCTATAACGCTTATTCATAAATCCCTGAAGATGATGCCCAGGGATGAGTTCGTGATGAACCACCGCTCTTGTAAAATGAGGATTATTGCCTCTCATCGACATCAATTTCTGTTCATACGACATAGAATCAGTGGGATACGCTACCAAAATAGTCTCGCCACCTAGGAAAAAAGGAGCTACGAGCTGAAGTTCAGGAGACATCATCTCCATTCTCCATGTCTGCTTTGCCAGTTCCGGTACACTAAGCAGCGCATTTTTCTCTACAAACTCTATAGCTTCGATGGCTTGACGGCGAATTAATTCCGGCTGCTTGCCAGGCTCCACATATTTTTGCTTGACGACTTCCAAAGCTTTTCTCCAGTCGTCTCCGTACCCCATCTCGCGCGAGGCGACTTTCATCTGCTCCTCACACCATGCAAACTCCCTATTTGCTATTTCTATTAACTCCTCGGGTGTATATGAGATCATTTCATACTCAAGCTCTCGTAATAGAGCATCACGTCCTATTGGATCGCCAACGATTGCCCTTTTATCATCTGGCTTTATACCCACAAATCTATCCAATAAGAAAATACGATAATTCTGCAAGGAATTAATGGTGGTTTTGTAGTTTTCTCGGTTCCACCAAGTGAACAAAGGATCATATCCGTCATAAAAGCTAAACCAATTGCGTAATGTGTTCTGTAAAGAGAGCAAAGTCTTAGCTGCACGATTCGCAACACTTCGCTTCGGTGGAGGCAGGTTAGATGTTTCTAAGTTATTCTTGGTATCTTCTATGCTTTTATTTAGTTGATAGAGTTTAGAAGCCGCTTCAGCTGCATTTATTGGGTCAAGTCTGCGTCTGGCGTCCTCTAAATCATTTATTATTTGAGCAAATGGTATTAGATACTGCATTTCCTCAAAAAGCACTTGGTTTCTCTCCAGTTCGCTGAGGCTATGCGTTAAATAATTTCGGAAAAGTAAATAATCAATCTTTTCATCGAAGTTTAGAGAGGAAAAATCCTGATTATCTAAAGTCAAAAGCCAATCATTATAGAAGTCGCGTAATCGTTGAAATCTATTTTTAGAAGTCTCAGCAGTATAAAAACGATCTATGCTTCCGTAGTCTTCTTCGAATCGATTTATTATTTGATTAAACCTGCTGTTACTTTCTACATAATCGTCAAGATTTCCTTTAGGTTGAGAGTAGCAGAGCAAAGCAACTCCCAAGCCCCAAATGAAAATACTCATTTTCCTCATAGCATCTTTTTCACTTTTACTTGCTTTTCGATTGTCTATCAAACTTACGTCGAAAATCTGGACCTTCAATCTTTACGGTTTGACACATTTCGTAAAGGCGGGACCTAAGACGAACGCCGATTCTATCCTCCAGAGTCTCTTCGGTATCATCAGTTCTTTCATCAGGATAATTAGTCGTAAAGATTGTCAGCTTTTCATCGTTGTATCGGCGGTTAATTATGTAAGACATGGTGTCTCTCACCCATTCAGTAGGCTTAGAGACTGCCAACTCATCCAGTACTAAAATCTCCGCTTCGAAAACAGGCTCTAAAACTTTTAACTCAGAGGTTTGAGTGGTTGGATTATATGAATCCTGAATTTCCTTTAGAAGAGATCCGAAATCATAAAAAAGACAGGAAAATCCCCTTTCGGTCAGACTTTTCAGTATGGAGACTGCAAGATGCGTTTTCCCAGTACCGACGCTACCGGTAAAAAGTAATCCTTTCTCTACATCTGGATATCTAGTACTCAGATTATAGGAATATTTCATCGCTTGTTCTTGGGATTTTGTGAATGGCCTATAGTTTGTAAATGAACAATCGCTGTATCTTTTGGGGATGCGTACTCGTTCAAAAACCTTATCCTGAATTTTCTTTAAGCGACAAGAGCATTTTCTAGCCCCCTTACCCTCTATGATCTCTACCCCGGTTCCAAAGCAAATAGGACAGATATCCTCCTGTGGAACTTCAATTCTCTCTGTGTTGAGACGCTGTTCATCATTCCCTAGACCAGGGAAAAGCTTTAGATTTGTATTCTCTTGTGCCATCAGTCTGAAAAGCCTTAGAAATCTCTACACAAGCTGTTTTTGGATTATAGCACTGAGAAAATAGATTTCAAGTTTGTCATGAGAATTATGTTTTAGCTTTTTAAGCGAGTTTTTAAGGTCACAAATAATGAGTTTCATCGTATTATTTCAGATAGATTTTTCTATGCAGAACAGTTCTTGTAAAATTGAGTTATGGTAAATGATTTTGAAGCACCACCGGTAAACAGACAAGGACTAAATATACAGTCAACTCCTAGAGACCAAATGAATCTTTATCCGCTCGATACTTTCCCTTACGAATTCGTTGGTCGGAAGATAAAAATAAACTTTGAAATACCAGAATTTACAGCGATTTGCCCTTTTTCTGATTTTCCAGACTTTGCCACGATACGAATTGAATATGTACCGAATGAAAGATGCATAGAGTTAAAAAGCCTCAAGCTCTACATAAATTCTTTTCGGAATGTAAAAATATTTCATGAACATGCGATAAACGTAATCTTGGAAGATTTCGTGAAAGCTTGTGATCCTCTAGAGGTCAAAATAATTGGGGATTTTAACGTTCGCGGTAATATAAAAACTATTGTAGAAGCTAGGTATAAAAGGCGCGGCAGGAAGAAAAAACTAAAAGATTCGATAAAGTTAAATGTTCTGCGTGAAGAACCAATAATGAATTGGAACCCTCCACTCTCATGAGCAGGACTGCTCTAAGGATAAAAGCTCAAACGAATATAGTTCCTGTGATCAAAGACACTAATGAATAGCGGCACCCGCTGTTGCTTTAAAACCGGATCCTATATGCTTTTGATAGGATATTTCCAATAATTCGCAAACTCTCTCTTCAACTTTACACTCAGGCTGCGAGCATACGATTGCCATCTCTGAGATTACTAAGAACTTAGTCTTCTCAAACATTCTTTGATCACGAAAAGATAATGGTTTGAGCCTGCTCAAGAAATGGAGTTTTTTCAATACATCAGCGACTTCGAAAATATTACCTGTTTGTATTTTAGTGTGAAACTGCTTTGAGCGAATTTTCCAGTCAGAGGGTGGATCTTCAAAATCCTCGGATAAGAATTTCATTAAGTCTTGACACTGAACCGAATTGATAATAGGACGAATGCCTATCTCTTCAACCTTCGATTTAGGAACCAAAATCGAAGAGTTGTTCGATATTACTCTCAACATGTAGAATTTTTCAAATACACCTCCAACCTGTTTATCCTCTATTGCTTCTACTTGACAAACACCATGGTTGGGATACGCAACCTTCTGCCCAATCCTTATAACCATCATTCTTCCTCCGCAAAAAGAGCGAGATTTGTAAATTTGAATTCCGCCTCTTCTCTTATCTTACACAAAATGCGATTAATACAAAAACAAAAGCCTGCAAATCAAAAGAAAAAATGCTGTTGGAATTAGGTTATCCAACAGCATTTCTGCACAAGAAAAGATTTTCAGTCTACCAACTAAAGCGAATCTGCAACTCAACTCTACGATTGCCAGAGTTAGTGCCTCCACCACCAAAGAAGCCAAATGAGCCCGCAGTAGAGACAGACTGTCCAAACAATGGAGAACTCAAATTCCCAACTGGAACTGCCTTATTATTCCTGTTAAGAAGGTTAGATACCTGGATACCGACTGTCAGATTATATGGCTTATCGGTAGTAGCGGAACTAGCAAAATCTGGTCCTCTCGGTCCTCCACCGAAGCCACCTCTTGGCCCACCACCTGGATTACCTAATCCGCCAAATGGCCTATTACCCGTTGTTTGTCCAGTCGGGTTGCTTACATCTTTTTGAGTGTCAGCAGAACTACTTTTACGAGCGCCACCAAATCCGAACGTTTTATTCACGTTTAAATTGACCGTAAAATTTCCGGGTCCTACACCGTAGTTTCGAGGTATGATAGCATTCGGATCTTTACCGTTGACGTTGCACCATGACTTTCTCAAATTAAGAGCCTGACAGCGCGCATATAGAGCAGCAAAGGTAGGTCTTTCAGTAAATAGCGAGTCACGATTAGAATCTACCCCAGTAGTTATATTGAATGGAATGCCAGATGATAATAGAATAAACGGGCTCAGGTTAATACGCCATGGTAGTGTAATAGATGCTCTTATTGATGCGAAATGTCTGACCCCCAGAACAGATCTGCCATATTCTCCTCTAAGGTCATAACTATAAGCCGGGAAAGTAACGCCTCCTCCACCGAAAAAGCCTCCGCCCTCAGCATCACCCTTTGCCCAACCTAGTCTATAAAATCCAAATAAGGAGAATTTTTGGCTAAAACGAGAGTTGAAGTTTATTGCTAGCTGTCGTTGATTAAGAATCCCGGTAGATTCATATTGATAAATATTTCCGAGCGATGGATCAGGTCTTAAAGCTTGGAGATCGCTTTGATTAGTTGGACAAGGAGAGGTAAAACCACAAACCGGTGCGTTAATGTTTCTCAATCTCAACACGTGCAAATTTCTGGTGAATATGAAGAAAGCAGATACTGTCGTTCTCATCGGCAGTTGCTTCTCTGCTCCAATGACAGCTTGAATTGTATAAGGAGCCTGAAGATCAGGCGAAATGCGACGAATCGTGCTTGTTGAGGTGGCAAAGGAAGATAGTTGACTGGCTGTCGGAACATTCAACACTCTTCCATCAGGCAAAAATACCGGCTGTGATAGAATCGCCGAGCCAGTCGGCACTATATACTGTATCTGACGACTGCCATTGAAACGTTCGGTTTGTAAAACGTAGTTCTCACTGAATCGATCGTAAAAGATTCCTGCGCCGCCACGAATGACAAGTTTTGGTTGGCGGGCACCCCCAGCTCCTGGAGACCATGCAAATGCAAAACGTGGAGCAAAATTCAATTTATCATCTATATTAGTTTGATTTTCATACCTTAAACCAAAACTAAGCGTCAGATCTGGCCTTATTCTCCAATCGTCCGTTACAAAAGCTCCAACATCGATTTGGGATACCTTCGCAAGCGGATCACCCGCAGTTAATATGAACTGCGATGGATTGTACCTGGCTTCAGTTCTACCGAGTACTTTGCAGCGATATTGCTCTATCGAGGAAACAAAATTGTCATTGTTTATATCACAAGGATCTCCGGCGGCTGGAAATCCAGTGAATACAAACGTCCCACCAAATCCTGCCTCAGATCTGTCCTTGATGGTGTTTCCTCGCAGCCGGATGCCAAATTTAATTGAGTGAACGTTATTCTTACCGAGAGATGTAGTCGTATAATTCTGTAACTCCCAGCGATATTCTCTATTGTAGTTAAAACCTATCTGAGCTCCACCACCCGTAAAGGCTGATGAAACATTGATCGTTGGGATCGAATTATCACCTTGCTGTTCACGATTATCGTATTCGAACCTGAATCGTGTTTCATTAACGGTCTTTGGATTTACGATCATCGTCTCTGTCAGCTGAATTTCATGATCCACATTTTTAGTCTCAAAAGCTCTTGAGATCAAGGAAAAACCACCGATACCCTGATTTTCAGCTGAGTTACGAGTAAAACTGTACCTTAAAACCAGCGTATTGTTTTGATTTATCTGATAATCAAGCCGTGGGCTAATTGAAAAACGACGGGTTGGGACTGTATATTCCTTCCGAAAAGGCACTATATTTAAACTAGAATCTAATACGGTAGCATTTACGACAGTTGTGTTATTTATTTGCCTGTCACTTACATCCAGAAATATAGAGGACTTACCTTTCTGAAGAGGACCTGATACATTTCCACCATAGAATTTTGTCTGTGAAGGAGCTCGATTCAATGCAAATGGATTGCGAGAGTTTAAACTTTCATCATTAAAATTGAAAAAAGCCTGACCACGCCATTTGTCAGAACCGGGGCGGGTCAGAATTTCAATCCTACCAAAACCGAGCCTATCAAATTCTGCCGAGAAAGGGTTTTGATTGATTCTGATTTCTCGAATTGCTTCCTTAGGCGGTAATCTTCCACCAGTAAACCCATCGATGTATATTTGGCCTCCATTTGGGCCAGCAGATGGCCCAGCTAAAGCTTGCAGAGCTGCTTCTAATTCCTCCGGGTCATCGGGTAATGACTCTAAGTCTTTTCCTTTTATAACAATAGCACTCTGATTTGTATCCGAATCGGTACTTAGCTTGTCATTAGCCGAAATTTCTACTGTTTCCTGAATTTTCGCGACAGATAAAACAACGGTCAATTCTGTACGATCACCAGGCAATATCTCTACCTCGGGATTTTCGTACAGGTCAAACTTAGGGGCAACCACTCTGACTATGTACTTACCAGCGGATAAACCACTGATTGTAAATTCACCTTTCTGGTTAGTAACTGTTGACCTCTCTTTTCCATTAGAATCTACGACATATACATTCGCACCTTGAATGACAGCACCTAAGACATCTGTGACTTGTCCCGTCAATGTCCCAGTTTGCTGTTGTGAATAGATACTAATTACAGAGAAAAGTATGACTAGGTATGATGACAACAAATATTTCATATCTTTTAGCAACCTCCAAAATTAGAGTTTATGAAAGTTTATGGGAAGCTTATGGCATCGAGCCCAGGGATGTTCAATCCTGGTCCTTGCCCATTAATAGATCTTCTTGATTGTATGGCCTGTTGAATTTCGAGGAAAGGTTCTATTCCAGAGAGGAGCTTTATAGCCGTAAGTCGATTTGGTGCCTCGCCAACCGTGCTTGCGACAGCTATTGCGTCCCCGACTTTAAGATCCTCAATTCTTATGCTAGGGAATCTTTCCAATAAATCATCAAAGTCACCACCTCGAACTTGTGGCCTGTCCGACGGTGCATCAGTAGACCTTGGCTGTGGTGGTTGAAATGTTTGATTTCCTCGTGATAAAAACATCGCGGCTATCTCAGCTGGAAATCTTTTAAGAATTGTATCCGGCCTAACTAGAATGGTAACCTCTTTATCGGTTAACAAATCCTTGATCTTTATCTCTCTTCTCTGAGGATCAATTGCAGTTATTTTCCCACCAGCTGTTTTGAAAGAACCAAAAACTATTTTTTCCGCAGTGAAAGTCGTGCCATCTGGACTCCTATCTCCGAGAGCTCGGAGCTCATCCCCAACACTTAACTCAGCATAACTGCTCGGCTTAGCGTCCGAGAACTTAACTGAGTCAGGGGCGTATCTACGGTATTCAGCGTTATCCTTGGGAATTATGGTAATCACTTTCTCTCCAGCAAGTCCGCGAGCCGATATGATTATTCTTTTATTAACCACATCCAACGAAATCACCTTTCCGGAGATCCCTCGAACCCGCCACTCTTCTTTCTCCTTCTCCTGTTTTCGGCTGATATCAGCCTTTGTCATTAGATAAACAGTTGTCGGATTGATAGACTTCCTATCAGGTGAAACTTGCCCAGTAACTAAAATCTTGTCACCGGCCGATATTTCGTTTATCGAAGTTTCGGCTGCTGCTGATAATTTGGGATTCTCAGGCGAAACCTTCTTATAAACCGTCTTAGCTGATAAATTTACCTCGATTACACCATCCTTCGTTTGTAGTGTTATTTTACCAGCATTCTGATCGACAGAAATCACTTCACCCGCAGCGTAATTTTGTTTAATTCCTTCTTGCGCAAAAATATTCAAAACTAAATTCGTAAAAACTAAAAATATGATCACGATCTTATGCATCGTCGCGTCTCCCTTATCAGATCCAATCCTAGAAGACGTTTTTTCAGACTGCGAGGTTTCAATTTTCTCTGATTTTTTGGCTCGAGTTTTTGGAAAGAATAAAAATCCCCATGCTAAAGCACCAGATAACCATAACCATAAAAGCCCAAAGATACGGTATGGAAAGTAATGAAGTTACAATGAGTATCCCAATCAAGGAAGCACTCGTTTCAGATCTATACTGCTCAGGCAAAAATTTTTTTTGCAACCATTTTCCGATGATTAGCTGTAGAGTCACTCTACCAAACACGTAACTGATTACTAAGAGTAATAGGATTACTAAGACTATAATTGCACTTACATATGCAGGGAAGATTGATATGGCAGCCATTATTAAGAAAAGCGAGAGAAAAAAAGCTAGCGCTCCAGCCATGAAGACTTTTGTCGGATAGACTCTTAAGCTAGTAATAAATTGGGAAATTGTATTAGAGGCAATACTGGTCAAAACTAAGGAAATTAGAAACCAAAATAGGATCGATATGAGTCTTTGAAGTATGAAAGCAAATGAGATTGTGGTTGTAAAAATATCCGTAGGATTTCTGGCTAGATTTCTGAGCTCTTCCTCGTAAGCGGCATAGATTATCGTTTGCTTATCATCAGCCCTTAGAGGCTTTTCATCTTCATACAGGTAGTTACCTCCAAAGACTATTACATCGCCACCGATGTATGCACCTTTTTTTTGAAAAACGGACCCGCCGATAGTAGCCACATCGCCTTCTACTGAGCCTTCGATCGTTACATCCCCACCGAATACCAAAACTCCTTTGATTCTATTTTTTACTAATACGTTTTTACCTAATGCGATAAGCTCCTTTTCATCTACTTTATCAATTACAAGCGTTTCACCACTAGCTTTCACTTCAAAGACATGTAACCACAATATTGTTAATGCTATTAATGCGTGGAGGACTAACTTACTGTGCAATGCTTTTCTTTTTAACACTGAAAATCATCCTTGTAAGAAATATGAAATCCACCGTAATTAGGAATAACAAAAACAACTTGCTGATAAAATCTGAGCCTAAAAATAAGCCTATATTTTTGAAAATAACCGAAATGCTGAAAAAAAGCTCTGCAACAAAGCTACCAATAAATCTAAGAGGCACAATCATTTTATCGCTTATATGGACACTACTGAAAGACGCAAAAACTACAATGGTTAAAACAATCAGAAAGAGCAGAGTTGAGGCTCTAAAAGCCTCTTCCTGATTTGTGCAGCCTGTTATTCTACTTTCGGCGTTTGTAACTAATGATTTAACAAAGGTGCTCGATAATGGAGCACGCATATTTTGCGAGAAAGCCGCCTCGATTAGACACGCAATTTGTCTTTGAGTATAAAGCTCTTGACTACATAGTTTACAAGTTTTCATGTGAGATTCGAGCATCTGCTGTTGCTCGATAGACAGTTCACCGTCAATGTAAGCTGCAATTTCAGGTAAAGGGCATTTCATACTAATCTCTAATGAAACCTCTCTTGATCAGCATTTGCTTCATCATTTCTCGTGCACGAAAAAGCCGATTCTTTACGGTGCCAAGGGGTAAACCAGTCACTTCTGCAATTTCCTCATAACTCAAATCTTGAGTGTGACGAAGTATTATGAGCTCTCGATAGCTGGCCGGTAAACACATTATCACCTTTTGTATCTCCCTCATCGACTCTCTAGACTCGCTCTCCATCTCAGGCGACAAACGACTACTAACGGGTTCAGCAATGGTGAATTTCTCGCTCTCCTCATCTAAACTTTGCTCAGAACGCCAGTGTCGCCTTAGATAATCTACAGCTGCATTGTGTGCGATTCTGTAAAGCCACGTTGAAAACTTATAGACTGATGAATACTGAGAAATAGAGTTGTAAACTTTTAAGAAGACTTCCTGAGTTATATCCAGTGAAGTTTCATAATCACCTATCATTCCATGAATGTATACAGTCAGTGGACGATGATATCGGCTTACTAATTCCTCGAATGCACCTTCATTACCAGACAAAATGAAATTAACCAGCTCAACATCCTGTAAAAGGGATAGATCCTCGCTTTTATTACTGTATTCGGCCAGTTCCATTTTCACTCGGTATCTATTTTCGGTACTAGTAGCTGCAAGCTACTACGTAAATAACTAAAAGAGGGTTTCAAAAATTGAAGACTTCAAGATAATCGAACGAAAGCCACCTGTCGGATTCGAACCGACGACCTTTCGATTACGAATCGAATGCTCTACCGGCTGAGCTAAGGTGGCGTGCAAGCTGAAATATATCTCGTGCAAGCTAAAATATATTTCCTTAAAATATGCTTTGTCAAGAAAAGCATCTAAAAACTTTCCGATGGCATCAGTAAAACTTGAGAATTGGTTTTTAAAAAATTTCGTTAATGATAAAATGAAAGCGGGGTTTTAGAAATCGCACGAGAGGAACAAAACATATGAGGATTGTCAGAAAGTATTGTGCAAATTGCGATGAAACCTATTCAGAAAAATTCAATTTCTGTAGATTTTGCGGCAATCCATTAAAAACGGTAGACTTCGATAACAATCAGTCGAAAAAATCAACGTCAGACTCTACTGCAGCCCCAGAGATAATAACCCCTGTAAATGTGGCGGGCTTTTTGTCTAAAGCTGATCCTCTCGGACTGGTCAATGAGATTAAAATTACAAAAACAAACAGTGAACCTGATCAACACCTTTCCCTATCAGGTTACGCTGAGAAAGATAATGGATATTCTTACGAAGATATGCAAAATCAAGAGAACATTTATCACATAACTTTCGTCGAGGAAAGAAACTCTAAAACACGTAATCTTCTTCTCTTAGGTTCATTAGTCTTAGTCACGGTTACTTGGGCCATTGGCGTAGTATGGTCTTTATTTAGTAAGGATTTATTTATCTCTGATTTCGGAAATAACGAGTTAATCTCGGCGATGGTAGTTGACGAAACACCCATGGAGGTGGAATTACAACAAGAGGAGCAAATGAAAAAAGATAAAGGCGGAGGCGGTGGAGGAGGCGGACGTGAAGAACTTGATCCAGTCTCAAAAGGAAGATTAGCTCCTCAAACGCGAGATCCGTTAATCTCCCCGACTAAAACCATTCCTCAAATGGATACAGAGCTTAAAATGCAAGCCTTTACTCAAGGTCCAGAAAGACCTACAAAGGTAACCGAAGAGCCATATGGAGATCCTCTCTCAAAATCCTACAAACTTTCTGATGGTACCGGTACGGGCGGTGGTCAAGGCTCTGGAATCGGAACTGGCCAAGGCTCTGGTATAGGATCAGGAGCGGGATCAGGAAGAGGATCTGGAATGGGAAGCGGCTTAGGATCTGGAATAGGAGATGGCGTCGGTGATGGAATTGATGGCCCAAATGAACCACCCAGCATCAAAAAAGGACCATCTACACCCTTGAACATTCTTTATAAACCACGTCCTAATTATACAGAGGAAGCAAGAAAAAATCAGGTTCAAGGTGTAGTACGTCTAAAAGTCACGTTTTTAGCAAATGGCACAATAGGCAGCATAGTTGCAGTGAGTGGCTTACCTTATGGATTAACTGAACAAGCCATTGCCGCCGCTAGGCAAATAAAGTTTGAGCCAGCTAAGAAGAACGGAGTTCCTTACACCGTAACCAAAACTATTGAGTATGTTTTCAACATGTATTGATATAAATTCAGGGGCCATGAGTCGAATGGCCCCTCGATTTTTTATTTTAAGAATACGAGTGTTTGCACTCTCTAAAAATTCCTCCTGTCTTTCGTCTGATACTCCTGATTAACCTACTTCAACAAATATACGAATCACCTTCTAAATCAAGATTGGCAATGCCCTCAGATTACAATAACGTGCCAAACTGTTATAATTTCACATGAGGACAACATATCTAAACAACTCTGACATCAGAAGATTTGGTCGATACAAAAAACCTATGAAAGTAAAATTTTATCCTTACATTCTTGCTCTATTTATAAGCATCTTTGTAAACAGCGTAATATGGGCACAAAAACCCAATCCAACTCCGACTAGAACACCCGAGAAGAACGAACCTGTAAGAACCTTTGAGGTGCGGTTACCAGTAACAGTAAGAGATAAAAAGAAGAATTTAGTTTCAGGCTTAACCAAAGAAGATTTCCTGGTTTTCGAAGATGGGGCGCCACAAGAGATAACCTTTTTCTCGGATGAGAAAAATAACCCTCCAGTGTATGTTGGCGTTTTGATGGATACCTCACCATCTACCGCCGGAAAGATGAAGTTTTCAAAAGAAGCAGCCAGAAATTTCATCTATAACGTGCTAAGATTGCGCAAAGATAAAGTTGCTTTTGTAACCTTCGATCATGAAGTAAATTTAGTTCAGGATTTTACCGACAAACTTGACTTACTTGATAGAGCCATCGATGGAGTTAAAAAGACCGGTTCACAAACTGCATTGTACGATGCAATATGGCAGTTCTGTGATGAAAAACTGCGAACTGCCCCCGGACGTAGAGTCGTCGTCGTCATAACTGACGGCGACGACACTTTTAGCAGAGCTGATCTTGAGGATGTAATAGACATAGCTCAAAGAACCGAAACGACGATCTTCGCAATCTCTACAAAAGCCGGATTCTTAGGCACTGTTCCGGGTGTTGAAGCGGGAGCTGTTAAGGATGAAGGTGATAAAATACTCGATCGTTTATGTCGAGAAACTGGAGGAGAGGCACTTTATACGGGAGACATGCTGGCCCTTGAAAGAGCATTTAGAAGAATCTCAGATGAATTAAAAAGTCAGTACATCTTGATCTATCGTCCGAAAAACCAAGAATTAGACGGCAAGAAAAGAAAAATCGAGGTAAGACTGGCTGATAAAGACAAGGCTAAAGAATACAAAATTCGCACGAAAACCGAATATAGAGCAGTGCGCGACATTCTAACAATGCAAAACTCTGGATTATGAACGATATTATAAGGACAATACTAATTTTTACCGCGGCGATCTTCGCAATAACGTTACTTCTAACTGATCAGCCAAACTCTCACCACACAATGGCACAAGCAACCCCAACCCCTCCCATAACAGAAGATGATGAGCCAATTAGGATTGAGACCGAATTGGTAAACGTATTGCTCACAGCACAAGATAGCAATCGTCGCTTCATAACTAACTTATCTAAAGAAGACATAAAGGTTTTCGAAGATGGAGAAGAGCAAGAGATCTTCACGTTTTCTCGTCAAACAGATCTGCCATTATCGATCGCAATAATAGTAGATACAAGCTTCTCTCAGTTCTCAATAATAGATGAGGAAAAAGAGGTCGCGAAGACGTTTATAGAATCAGTCGTTAGACCAAATAAAGACGAAGTAGCTGTAATTTCCTTCTCGGGTGAGATAATGCTGGAGCAAGAACTAACCAGCAATCTCATCAGATTACGGCGTGCAATTGACTCCTTAAAAATCTCTAGACCATCGCCCATGGTTACATTTCCTACGACACCACCTATATCGGGTGGTAGTTCTAGACTATCCGGTTCGACTGCGCTTTGGGACGCCATTTGGGTGGCCTCTGAAGAAGTCTTAAGTAGAACACCTGAAAGAACCCGCCGTGTGATTATTGTACTTACGGATGGCAGAGATACCTCTAGTCGTAAAAACTTAAATGAGTCCATTAAAGCAGCCCTCATCCACGACATTACTGTATATTCGATTGGCATCGGTGATGACTTTTACGGAGGTGTTGAAAAATCTGGATTAAACAAACTATCTAACAGCACGGGCGGTCGCTCCTTCTTTCCGAGAGATGAATCGCAACTTCGCCAAGCCTTCGCAGAAATTGAAACAGAAATGCGATCGCAGTACTTAATAGCTTATCAACCCAAAAATCAAAAGCGTGATGGGTCATTTAGACGTATACAAATAAAGCTGGTCAATCCACAACTCGCTAAGCAAAATATAAGGCTGATCTATCGGGAAGGCTACTTTGCCAAAGGCAATAAAACAGACAAAAAGTGATTCAATCTTCAAGTAGCTTTCTATCGGTTATCTCTTGTAACTCGTCTAGATTGAGACGAATCATACCTCCTGCGTCAGAAAATCGAGTCCATTTTCTTTTTCTTCTCTCCCGTACATGAAAAATTACCATTCCCACGCAGACTCCTATAATCGCAGAAGCCCCAACACCTAATAGCACAGCCAGTATCGTAGAAAATAACATCTGCCCTACGAATAATGCATAAGCTCGCTGAATTTTCTCCCACTGAAATGGATCTTCGTTTAACCACTGTACGAGTTTTTCATATTTAACGTTATCCAATAAAAGATTAGCCTCTTGAGCATTCTTCACGTCCAAAACAAAAGCATTATAGTTACCGATTCGTCGGTAAATTATCGACTTATCAGCTAGCTCCTCGAGTCGTGTTTTAATCTTTGTATCTGCATCTATCGATAGCTGAGGAGTATTATACTCAATGATTAAAAGCCTACCTGAAGGATATTCGGCAGTTACAGCTTCAGCACCCCCTACAAATTCAACCGCCTGAAAAATAGCCCTATCACCTAAAGCTTCTATCAACTCTTTTTTGGTCCTCATCAAAATTGCTGAATCTTTTTTTGTTTCCCAGTCAGGAAGGTGTTTGATTATAACAGGAATCCCATCATCACCAACCTCTTGGCTTTTGGAGGCATCGTCCATTTGAAGGTTGAAAACCAATACTAAGATTAGAGGAAGCATTCTTAGCATTTACTCTTCTCCTTATTTGATATTAGCAACTATAAGCAAAAATACGAACTTGCGATGATGAATCAAATCAGTAAAACCTCATACGATTTCGTCAGGCTTATACACATCAAGATATTAGGCTCTTAGTAATTTAAAAATGAGCCAAATCAGCCATTTTCATGCGTCAAACAGCAGCAGAAGGACAAACGTAGAGCTTTGGCATGGAAAATGATTTCAATCTATGACGCAAGGAGGAAAATAAAATGTCAACGCAAACAATGGATCTAATGCAGAATTGGATAACGGTAGAGGATAAAGAGCAAGAAATAA
This sequence comes from uncultured Blastocatellaceae bacterium, assembly GCA_964486055.1. GTDB lineage: Bacteria > Acidobacteriota > Blastocatellia > Pyrinomonadales > Pyrinomonadaceae > J014. The sequence continues at coordinate 26,477 of CAZALE010000008.1, read as the reverse complement.
CTGAGGTTTTCAGCGAAACTCTCGAGATCTCCGATGAGACAGATTTGAATCTCGCAAGACTAGCCGCTGAGGGTAACATGGAAGCCTTTGAAGAGATCTACAAAAGACATTACCGCAGGGTTTTCTCATTATGTCTTAGAATGCTTCAAAATCCTACAGAAGCTGAAGACTTAACTCAAGACGTTTTTATACAGCTACATAGAAAAATATCGAGCTTTCGTGGTGACTCTGCATTTACGACATGGCTTCATCGTCTGACCGTTAACCAAGTGCTGATGCACTTCCGCAAGAGAGTAGTGCGGTATGAAAAAACCGCAGATGAGGAGGAAACCCCGATTCAAATTGTCCCTGGTACGGAAAATCACAATAGAATGTCGGTTATTGACCGAATCGCTCTGAAAAAAGCAATCCAGCAATTGCCAGCAGGATATAAAAAAGTATTCCTTCTACACGATGTTGAAGGATATGAACATGAGGAAGTTGCAAGGATTCTAGGTTGTTCAGTTGGCACATCTAAATCACAATTACACAAGGCTAGAGCGAAACTTAAGAAGTTGCTGACCAAAAAAGCTAATCCACGCTTGGTCAGAAAAAGCTAACGCAAGGACAAGACATATTACATCAAAAAGGCTTTCTGTTCACAGA
>CAZALE010000008.1:0-25822 GCA_964486055.1 uncultured Blastocatellaceae bacterium | reverse complement strand
GTTCACAGAAAGCCTTTTTGATGATTCAATTTAACGCTTATCAGGAGGAGCGACGCTGTGTAGCACAGGTGAATCTGGCTTGGGCTAAATCTAACTTATCCTTCTCAGTCTTGAATTCCTCTTCAGATCCCATCCAACGACTAAGATTCTTTTCTAGTTCCTCTTTTTCTAAACGAGCCTTCTCATAATCTATCTCGTAATCATGCTCAGCTATATCAGCTAACACAGACACTTTGTTTTCATTTACTTCAACAAATCCTCCAGCTACTGCAAGTTTCCCAACGAAATTCGCATGAGAGTAACTCAATACTCCTGGGCTTAAGCTCGAAATCAGAGGAGCATGATTAGGTAAGATGCTTATTTCACCGGTCACTGTGGGAATTGTTACCCACTCAACCGACTCACTCAGAACTTTCCTTTCGGGGGTAACTATCTCTAGCTTTAACATAAGTGCATCCCAATGCTTGTGGAATTATCAGTCAACTTTAAGCAGTTGCCGCAAGCCGCTTCGCTTTCTCACGTGCTTCCTCAATCGTTCCAACCATATAGAATGCTTGTTCCGGCATATCATCACATTTTCCATCGACGATTTCACGAAAGCCTTTTATTGTATCTTCAATTTTTACGTACTTACCTTGTAGGCCGGTGAATTGCTCCGCGGTGTGAAAAGGCTGCGAAAGAAAACGCTGAATCTTACGAGCTCTTGCCACGATCAATTTATCCTCTTCGCTTAATTCATCGATGCCAAGAATCGCAATGATATCCTGCAGGTCTTTATATCTTTGTAAAATACGCCTGACGTCTTGAGCAGTTCGGTAATGCTCTTCACCCACTATCTGTGGATCCAAAATTCGTGAGCTTGAAGCTAGTGGATCGACCGCCGGATATATACCGAGCTCTACTATCTGGCGTGATAACGCTGTAACCGCATCTAGGTGAGCAAATGTTGTAGCTGGCGCAGGATCTGTATAGTCGTCAGCAGGAACGTATATGGCTTGTATTGAAGTGATAGCTCCAACTTTCGTTGAGGTAATTCTTTCCTGGAGTTCACCCATTTCAGTGGCTAGATTAGGTTGATAACCGACTGCTGAAGGCATTCTGCCAAGCAATGCAGAAACTTCAGATCCGGCTTGGGTGAATCGAAAGATGTTATCAATGAAGAATAGAACGTCTCGCCCCTGATCGCGGAAATACTCAGCAACAGTCAACCCCGTCAATGCGACTCTCAATCTAGCACCAGGTGGTTCAGTCATCTGTCCATAAATCAGAGAAACCCTCGAGTTACGCAAGCTTTCCTTATCGACTTTGGTTAAATCAAAGCTGCCTGTTTCATGGAAATGTTTCATGAAAACATCGCCATAGGCTATGACACCAGACTCAACCATCTCACGTAAAAGGTCATTACCTTCACGAGTCCTCTCTCCAACCCCGGCAAAAACAGAGTAGCCTGAGTGAGCTTTAGCTACGTTGTTAATTAGTTCCATGATGAGAACCGTTTTGCCTACTCCAGCTCCACCAAAAAGGCCTATCTTGCCGCCGCGCAAGAAAGGCTGCATTAGGTCAATAACCTTAATGCCCGTCTCGAACATTTCAAGCTCAGTCGATTGTTCTTCAAAGCTGGGCGCATGTCGGTGAATCGGATAACGTATTTCAGACTGTATCGTCCCGAGTTCATCAACCGCCTCACCAACAACATTCATAATTCTACCTAGGGTTGGTTCTCCGACAGGTACAGTTATTGGGCCACCAGTGTCTATAGCTTTCATGCCGCGCACCATTCCTTCAGTCGGCGCCATTGAAACAGCACGAACCCGTCCCTCACCCAAATGTTGCTGAACTTCTGCTATTACATTTATAGGTCTCTCAACATCAAAACCTTCCGAAGTTATTCTTATAGCTTGATAAATAGGCGGTAGATAACCATCTGAAAATTCTATATCTACTACAGGTCCAATCACCTGAACGACTCGTCCTATGTGATCGTTATTATTGTTTCCCATTCTGTATATTGCTCCTCATTTCAGGATTTACCTATCAGGAATCGGTAGGTTTAACAAAAAAATAAGATTAGCACAATTTTGAAATCAAAAGCAAAAACAGATTCTAAATTGTACGTATATGAGTTAGAATTTCGTCTACTACCTTTTTAGCGTCGCCAAACAACATCATCGTGTTTTCTTTAAAAAAGAGAGGATTTTCCACACCTGCATAGCCACTCGCCATGCTGCGCTTCATTACTATCACATTTTTCGCCTCCCATACTCTCAAAACCGGCATTCCAGCTATTGGACTACTTGGATCTTCAAGAGCGCTTGGGTTTACAATGTCATTTGCACCAATAACCAAAACAGTATCCGTCTCCTTGAACTGATCATTTACCTCATCCATTTCAAAAACTATGTCATAAGGCACATTAGCCTCAGCAAGCAGTACGTTCATGTGACCGGGTAATCTACCAGCAACCGGATGTATTGCAAACTTGACTTCAATTCCTCTTTCCCTTAAAACACGGACAACTTCAGCCAAAGAATGCTGTGCTTGGGCCACTGCCATCCCATAACCTGGAACTACCATGATTTTCTCAGAGCTTAATATTATTTCGGCCGCCCTCTCAGCATTTATCTCATTTATTTCACCGGGCATGACGCCAGCCACGGTAGCTTTTCCCTCAGTTCCGAAGCCACCAAGTATTACGCTAACAAATGAACGATTCATGCCCCGACACATTATGTAGCTTAGAATTGCCCCGCTACTTCCTACTAACGCTCCAGTAATTATTAACAAATCATTGCTCAACATGAATCCGGCCGCTGCTGCAGCCCATCCAGAGTAGCTATTGAGCATTGAAACTACTACAGGCATATCCGCCCCACCGATTGCCATCACCAAGTGCGCTCCGAGAACACCAGTTATTATGGTCGCTAACAAAAGCGCTTTCTGACCATTTGCTTGATCACTCTGAGCAAACCATACACCCAGCGCTATGGTTACTAACAACATTAACAAATTGACTAAATGTCTACCCGGAACTAAAAAGGGTTTTCCACTTATGAGACCTTGTAGCTTACCAAATGCAATCACCGAGCCAGTAAAAGTTATCGATCCTATGCATACACCTACGTATATCTCAATTAGATGAGCCAATCGCTCATTCTCTGGAATTCCTTTATCTGATAAGAATGTAGCAAATCCGACAAATACGGCTGCTAAACCAACAAAGCTATGTAATATTGCGACAAGCTGTGGCATTGCCGTCATTTGCACACGCGAGGCTACTAGAGCACCTATCAAAACACCTGGTACAAGCGCCGCAAATAAGACTAAATAGCTATCATATGGCATTTGAGCTACAGTCGCTAGAAGCGCTATGAGCATCCCAGATATCCCATACAAATTACCCCTTTGCGCTGTTTCCTGATGAGATAGCCCACCCAAACTAAGAATAAACAGAATTCCCGCCGCAATGTATGAAATAACAACTAGACTTTCCTTCATCTTTCTGCTTCACCGAGATTACTTCTTGAACATTGCTAGCATTCGATTAGTGACTAAAAAACCTCCAGCTATGTTTATTGTAGCTACAAACACAGCCAAAACGCCTAAAACAGTCGTGAGGTTGAGCTGCAATCCAGAGATTTGAAGCATTCCGCCGACGATTATAATGCCGCTAATCGCATTAGTCACGCTCATCAAGGGCGTGTGCAGAGCCGGTTTGACATTCCATATAACTTGCCATCCGACAAAACATGAAAGAATAAAAACAGTAAAATGACTTAGTTTCGACGGAGGCACTAAAATGCCTATCAGTAATAGCGCAATCGCCGCTAACATCAACCAAAATACATTCAGATTTTTCCTCGATTCATGTTCGCCTATAGTGTTAGCAAGCTGAGAGTTGATGAGTATATTTTTTGAAGCGACTCCAGGCTCAGGTGCGGGTGGGGTCATCGGTGGCGGATATGTTATCTTACCTTCATGAACAACCAATGCTCCCCGGACAACCTGATCTTCGTAGTCAACTCTTAATTGCATGGTCTGCCTGTCAAGCAACTCCTCAAGAAACGATGCCAATGTAGAGCCGTAAAGTTGACTGGAGAGGCTGGCCATCCTACTAGGTAAATCAGTATAGCCAATTATAGTTACCCCTTTATGTGTTACAACCTTTCCTGGCTCTGTCATTGCACAATTTCCACCCTGCTCAGCCGCAAGGTCAACAATCACCGAGCCAGGTTTCATGCTTTCTACCATCCCCTTAGTTATTAACTTAGGAGCGGGCTTTCCAGGAATTAGAGCTGTGGTTATGATTATATCGACCTCCATAGCCTGCTGAGCAATTAGGGCCATCTCAGCTTGAATGAAGGCTTCACTCATCTCTTTTGCATAACCACCGATACCTTCACCTTCCTCTTTGACATTAATCTCTAAAAACTCCGCGCCTAGACTCTTAACTTGATCCTTTGTAGCAGAACGTGGATCAAATGCCCTGACTACTGCACCTAGGGATTTAGCTGCTCCTATGGCTGACAATCCTGCGACTCCAGCTCCAATTACAAAAACCTTGGCAGGCTCAATTCTCCCTGCAGCGGTCATCTGCCCACCGAAGAATCTCGGAAAATGGCTTGCTGCTTCAATGACGGCTCTATAGCCAGCAATGTTCGCCATTGCACTCAAAGCGTCCATCTTTTGAGCTCGTGTAATCCGAGGAATTCCATCCATAGCAAAAACCGTGGCTTTTCTGTTTGCCAAATGTTCAAGAAGTTTTTTATTCTGTGCAGGCCAGATAAAACTAATTAACCATCCGCCCTCTCGTAACAAGTCAGCTTCATGTATACCCAACTTGCCGTTTTGCTCTGGAGGGCGTACCTTTAAAATTACATCGGCCCACGCCCAGAGCTCCTTAACATCCTCAAAAATGTGGGCTCCAGCTTCTCTGTAACCACCGTCAGAACATTCGATTTCCTTGCCGGCATTTTTTTCAATGCCGACCTCGAAGCCCAATTTCCGCAGTCGCAAAACCGTCTGCGGAGTTACGGCTACTCTCTTTTCACCAGGATGAATTTCTTTTGGAATTCCTACTTTTATCATTGCTTTTTTCAAAATAACTACACGGAAATCTAAAATCAAAACATCTTTATTGAATCCAGTCAATCTTCCTCGTAGCCATATTCGTCCTCATAATCCTCGTCCCCTATGTCAGAGACATCATACCGACGCAGCTTAACACTATCGTTTTCCTTCATTAAAATTTCTACTCTTTTCTCTATTTCCTCGAGCTTTCGTTGACAGAAGTGTAAAACTTTCATCCCTCTTTCAAAAAGCTCGCAACTTTTCTCTAACGGCAAATGACCGCTTTCGAGCTGATCAATTATCTCTTCTAACTCTCTCAATCCCTCTTCAAAAGTTTGCTCTTGCTTGTTCATAATTTTCCTAAGGCGATGTCATTTTCTTTAACAAATCTTCAACCCCTCTGATACCTAATTTCTCAGCCGCTTTTTTCGTACCCTCACGATTAAACATTAATATTAAATCTTGACCAATTTTTTCTGCTATTTCGCGAGCTAAGCGATCATCTTTCACCGCCACTACCCGCCATATCTCCCCACTACGACGGAGCGTAATTACCAGATCCTGGTCATCTACTTTACCTCTAACATACGCCAAATCACCTTCAACTGTAATTTCCAAAACCCTGTCTGCGCCTAGCGCAATTGCCCACCATGGGAGCCTTTCTAAGGCTTTCGTCTTCTCTCTTATGACGCGAGGGATTTCTTCTCTAACCCTATTCTTTAAGGATGGCATAATGGGCGCTATGGCTTCTGAGAATTTTTTAATCGTCTCAGGTGGGAGATTTCGACCATAAAGCTCAGTCGCTTTTTGCATCACCTGAGGCATAAAGTCATCGACTACAGCGTCTACATCAATAAAGCGAGCTACAACATCTCTATCGTCTACTCGTGCGGATTCAACCAAAATAGCTAACGAATACTGTGGTGATTGTTTTACTTTTTGCCAGTATAAATATGCAAATGCAGCAATCAAAATCAGAAAAAATCCCAAAAATGCTGCCAACAGTATTAATATCTTAAGCGATTTACTTAACATAAAGTTTAAATAGACAAAAAATCATATTTCTCTATTGGTGACGATTCCTGTAATCCGACCTTTCGCTAATTTTATTTTTATCTCTTCGCCATCGACAACCTGAGAAGAGTCTCTGATGACCTTGCCATCTTGGTCAAAAACTATTGCGTATCCACGTTCCAAAACTGCTAGTGGGGAGCAAGCACGCAATGATGCTTCCTTGATTTCTAATGCATTACGAAATTTTTCAACAAAATAACTGCTTGAAATTAGTCGCTGCTTCAATAATAAATAATCGGTTCTACCTTTCTGTAAAATGTTCAGAATCGCTGTGGGTGTTAACTTGTTCTTGATCAAAAAGAGTCTGTCTTTATCGTTTGAGATTCTTGCTCGTAACGAGTCTTTCAATCTTTGATTGTATTCATTGAGTCTTATTTGCAAGTTTTTAACTTCAGTAATAGTGCGTTCGAGTGGCAAGCGAAGCTTGTTAATGCGATTTTCCATTGATACCAACTTGAATCGGATTTTTTCAATGAGAGCGCTTCTGGAGCGATCAAGTCGATTAATGAGTTCCTTACGCCCTTCAACAATCATTTTAGCCGCAGCAGTAGGAGTCGGCGCTCTTAAATCAGCTACTAAGTCAGCTATTGTAAAATCCCTTTCATGGCCAACTGCTGAAATGATCGGAATAGAAGAACTAGCTATGGCTCTAGCTACTATCTCTTCGTTAAAAGCCCAGAGATCTTCGACCGAGCCACCGCCACGTCCCACTATTAACACGTCTATCTTATCCTCATCCAGGCATCCACAATTATGAAGATTGGCTAGCTTTATAGCATTTGAGATACTTAAACTTGCCCCTTCGCCTTGAACGCGTGTTGGTATCAAGGTTATATAGAGATTTTCAACCTCCTCAAACATCTTAAGCATATCTCTTATGGCAGCTCCTTTCAGAGAAGTCACTACCCCTACTCTACGAATAAAGGCTGGTAAGCTTCTCTTGCGCGACTCATCAAAAAGCCCTTCCCTTTCTAGTTTTGCCTTGACTTGTTCATATGCTTCTTGAATAGCGCCCTTACCGAACGGGGCAAGGCTCTCGACTACTATTTGATACTCGCTCCTCTGTTCATAAATCGTCAATTTACCCCATACCTGAATGTGCATTCCATCCTCGATCGAAAATCCCAATCTCGAGTTTTGCCTCGAAAAACAAACGGCTCGTATCTGCGAATAACTATCCTTCAGACTAAAGTACCAGTGGCCGCGATCGGACTTATGAAAGTTCGTCACCTCTCCTTCAACCCAGATTCTCAGAAAATGTCTTTCTATAAGATCCTTTATTTCATTATTCAACTCTGATACCGTCAGCAGCTTTTCAGAATCTTCCCCATCATCGAAATTCTCACCAAGAATGAAATCAAAAATATCTACCATATTAGTTTACTGGTTTTACCTCCTCGACTACTGCGAAACTACCATCTCGTAACACCCTAACTCTTAGACGAGGATTGACCTTTCCTACTGAGGTATCCAACCTAGAGCGAAAGGTAATGGAGTAAGCGCTTTTCAGTTGTTGCGCTATATCGTCATACGCTTTCTGAATTTGCTCGAGACTTGTGATTTGATAATAAGTCCCACCTGATATCTCCGCTAATTTTGCACCTTCCTGCTGTGCCTTAGAGGTTAACGACATGTATTTAGTCCAGACCGGATCTACAGCTTTATCAGGATCGGTCTGAGATGAAAATGCAATCAAGCTGGACGGCACATAGAGTGGATAGATTAAGGCTCCACTTTCCTGTATGGTCGGAATCAAATCGTTGAAAGAGAGAAAAGAACGATTGTCATCACCATCAGAAATCACCACAATAGCCGAGCGATTCTGTTTCGTTGGCTTTAAGATCTCAACCAATGTGTAGGCTAATGCGTCGTAATATGCGGTTCCTCCGCCAGCATCGAATTCATCCAATGCTTTAAAGAGCCTCTCTCGATCAGTTGTAAAATCCGACAAAAGCTTTACATCATCATTAAAGATAACTATCGCAATTCTATCCTTTGGAGCCATGGTGTTGATAAAGGCTCTAGCAGTCCTTCGAATGAAGTCAATATAATTCTCCACGCTGCCTGAAACATCCAGTAATAATACGAGATTCATCGGTGCTGTTACTGGCTCAACTGAGATGATCTCTTTTTCTTGTCCATCTTCCAAAACTAAAAAATCCTTCTTTTCGAGACCGCTTATTGCCCTACCCCTAAAATCTATCACCTTCACTATGGCTTGTCTTTTATCTGAACTTTCTGATACCCCTTGCTGCAGATACCTCAAACCAGGCTCAGCCTTTCTAGGAGGAAGTGTTTTTGCATAATCACCGAAGAACTTGGGACTCACCCGGCGAATTGCTTCCATCAAAAAGCTATCGCCGCTACGAATTATCGCCTTAGCAGCCTCTGTCAATGGTCTCTCCCTCAAATCAGACGGCACTTCAGAGGGATTGATGTTAAAAAGAACTATCCCACGAGCCGTCTTAAAATCTAATCTGACTTCCCTCTTATCCTGCAAGTCCTCAGTAGGATTCTCGGACGTATTTAGTGCATCTTTATTGGTCGTTTTACTTTTGTCTTTATCTATTTTTTCAGAATTCTTTTTGATTTCCTTCTTATTCTCGCCAAGCCTTCCAGCGATCAAAAACTTCCCTGCGGCCTTCTCTTTTATCTCCTCGAGAGGAATGCTACTCAAAAACCGTGGATATGATGAAGTCCAAAGAAAAGAATATATCAAATTCTCAGTGGGCACATCCGTGGAAATCGTGCCAGTCTCTGTCGTTACCTCACAGGAAGAAAAATAACCAGAAATTCTGACCTCCCCATCTCTACTTTTAATTCTAACTTTAGAATATGCTGGCACTTTTATCGTCAGGTCTACACGCTTCTTCTCCCTGGGATTAACGATGACGACTGCTCTATTCTTATGAACAAACGCCTTTACCTCGTCCTCTGACGCATTTTTCTCAAATGCAATCTCAATCAACACATTCTTATCTGCATCTCTTTCACCGAAAATTGCAATTTTTCCGTAAAGATTCTCAATTTCCACCTCTGATGCCTCGGGTAGTTCCTTTTTTAGTTGTAGCTGCTGAGCTCTAACCTGCGAAGGGATTGAAGCAACAAAGCAAATAAAGGCTAGAGAATAAAAGACCAATCTGAACATATATCACTTACCAAAGCTTACGAGTCTTATTTTCATTTTCTCTTGCCACTTCGATGTTTTAAAGTTTTCTTGTTCAAAGTGTATTAGCAAATCTTGTAATGATTCGCCCCCAAGCAATCTGGTCTTAAAGTAAAAAAGAGCCGAGCTGATAGATATAAATGGGAAAAATAAAATGCCAAACGGAAGGAAAAACAGCTGAAACAACAATCCTTGTATATCTTTCTGCTCACTACTCTTTTTTATCGGCTGTTGAGGCATATTCTCCTTTTTCGTCTCCACCTTCCCTAATAGATTAAAAGCGGAGCTCTCTACATTGATGAATCGCCCTGCATCTTTAGTTTTTTCTACAGCCCATACACCTGAAGCTCTCGGTTCAACTGAGAAGTAGGTTTTTATTATCGAGTCAGTAGCTATTGCCAAAATCCAACTTACTAGAAGCGGGGTAACATAGGATATAAAAACCAAAGCTAACGCTGTACCATAAGCTCGTTTCACCAGCTCTACAGACCTACTGAAAGATCGCTTGATGCCAATCTCTTCAATTACGATGACAGGTGAAACTAAAGAGAATCTAGTGGATAACCAAATCCCAGGAATAATACAACAAAAGAAACCTAGAGGGACTAAGACTGAAACTATTAAATTAACAATTAACAATTTTTTAAGTCGCGGCCGTAAAAGGTAAAATAATCCTCGTAGCGTCAGCGGTCTAAGTGGCACAGCTAAACTTTTTGCAACCAACCAGGTAGTCAAACCGATTAAAATTGAAGTGCTCAAGAATGAAAGAGGCGAGAAAATAAGCGCAACAAAGTTTTGCAGCAACATCCTTGCTTGAAGATTGATTATGCCTAAATTGTAGAACAATATGAGAAAGAGCACGGAGATACCAATCAAAATCGATGGCAAGGAAGTAATTAACCCCATAAACAAAAATTTCGGAAAGTGCTGACTGTAAATTATCAAAGCCTTTTGTAACAAAGTTCCGATACCCTCACTTGCAGCACGTAACTTCGAGGCGAATACCAAGGGCGTTTGAGGACGTTTTTCAGGCTCTTTCATTAAAGCTTGATTGATTACCTCTTTTACCTTTGTAGGAATGTTATTTGAATCGATTGGAGGCGGGGTTTTATCGATATGCGCTTGCATCACTTGATTAAAATCTCCTTCGAATGGCACCTTTCCGGAAAGCATTCGATAGGTTATAACGCCTAATGAATAAACATCGCTGCGAGCGTCTAATTTATCACCTTTACATTGCTCAGGTGACATATACGCTGGTGTACCTAATACAACCCCGAATTTTGTCAACTCACCTGCCGCGCCAGTAACCCCTCCAGTTACCTGAGTATTTGTGTTTTTTGCGCTTTTCGCCTGTAAAATCGCTGTATCTTTTTCCTCAGAAATCAAAAGAGTCTGTTTTTCTAGAAAATTTACCGAATCTTCATCAGACGAAAATACCAAATCAGCCATGGTCAAAGCTGCTTTCTTCTCCTGTGTTTTATTTAATCCGGCACCAGCATTTTCTGCAGCTTCATGGCTATTGACCACATCTTCTGATGCTTCGTCTGCCAAGTCCCCAGATTTTATGACTAAGTCCTCCAGCTTAGCAATACCGAAATCCAGTACCTTTACCGTGTAACCTCCTCGTTGATTAGGCTCTAACCATATGTTCTCCGGCTTCAAATCACGATGAATAACACCTTGTAAGTGTGCTTGGTGAACTGCGGAACAAATTTGCTCAATTATATCCAACGACCATGAGAGCGAAAGTTTCTTCTCCTCTTCTAATACTTCAGCCAGCGTGCATCCGTCCAGATACTCCATGACAAGATAAGCTACCTCCCCCTGTGACGTGCTCGCAAATCCAAAGTCGGTCACATCCACAACATTCGGATGCCTTAACCTGCCTGCGGCCCTAGCTTCCCGACGAAATCTCTCAACAAACTCAGGTTTTTTCATGTATTCAGGTGAGATAACTTTAATAGCAACCGGACGATCGGTCCCAATGTGAGTAGCGAGATACACAGTCCCCATGCCGCCTCTTCCTAGTTCTCGCTCAATTCTGTATTTACCATCAAGCATCTCCCCGTTCATATTAATCCTTTAACCCTCTTTGAACTAATTATATTTCAAAGCTACGACCAAAATCCTCTTGCCAGCTGACTTTTTTACTTTTCTATGTTAAACTTCAAAACTTGTTACCTTTTAATTCAATTTTTTCTAATTTTTCGATTCGGAGTTAAACAATGAGATTGAGAAATGGTCGTCTTCTTATTCTGCATAAGCATAAAGATTTAAGAAAGGAGGCTAAAACAGGAGTTTCCCTTCACTGTCACACTCAACGTTCTAAAGAAATGCTCGATTTTGTTCCTTATTACGCAGAGAAATTACCAATCATATCTTATTTTTGGAAAAAGGAAAGAGATAAATATTTAAAACGCGAGGGCAAAGGAATAGATTTCTCAACCGCTTACTGGACCCCGCCACTTCCAGAAGAGGAAGTCTTCCGAATCGAAAAAGAGCAAATAAATAGCGCAGGACTGGATGCGATGGTTTCGCTAAGCGATCATGACAGCATAGAAGCTAACTTAAACATCAATCAACATCATGACAATCATTCTGCTCCTATTTCGATGGAGTGGACTGTGCCGTTTCAATACGGATTTTTCCACGTAGGTGTTCATAACCTGCCACAGCAAAACGCAACTGAAATAGCTAAAAAACTTTTGGATTACACATTTGGTGAGGAGCACACCAAAGAGCATCTAAATGAATTATTTGCGATGTTACATTCGATCCCTGATATTTTGGTTGTATTAAATCATCCTCTGTGGGATATTGAGAGGGTCGGAAAACGAAGACATGAAGAGTTACTCAAAAACTTCCTGAAAGAACACGGTCGTTGGATTCATGCATTTGAGATAAATGGCTTTCGTTCCTGGTCCGAAAACAAAGCTGTAATAGAAATGGCTGAGGCGCTAGGGATACCGCTAGTTACTGGAGGCGATAGACATGGCTGTAAACCCAATACCGTAATAAACCTGACAAATACTTCGAATTTCTCCGAATTCGTAGAGGAAATCAGAGTTTATAAGCAAAGCCAAGTAGTCCTTTTACCTGAGTATTCTCAACCGCTGCAATCACGTCAACTTCAATCCTTCGCAGAAATACTATCCTACTATCCTAACTTCCCGGATGGCCGCAAAAGATGGTTTGATAGGGTATTTTTCGATGTAGGTGACGGACGTGGTTTGAATCCTTTATCTGCCTACGGATGGAAACGCGGCGGGCCACGCTGGCTAAGATGGGCTATATGGACACTAGGCTTTCTCGGTAGTCCAACAATGAGGCCGCTTTTTAATCTCATCAGAGAGAAGAAAGACCGCGTTCCAAAAGATGCAAAGCTTATTGATCTACAAATACCAGACGTAAAGGAACTACAGGAAATAGCCGCAGAGCTAGCTGGTCCTAGCTCTGTAGAAACGGAATTTGCCTCCTAAAATGTCTGTACCACGCGTTGCATTTTTTCCAGACTCTTACCTCGAGATTAATGGCATGGCAATGACGAGTAAGCGTTTCGTCAAATACGTCCAGAACCGTGGATATCCGATGATCTGCATTCATGCAGGCGAAAAAACTGAAGAAACTGTTGAAGGGAGCGTGATAAACTTTTGTCTGCAACGCTCTGCGCTATCAATACCAATGGACGAAGGCTTAAAGTATGATCCACTCTTTCAACGATACAGAAACACTGCTCTAAAGAAACTAATAGAATTTAAGCCAGAAATAATCCACATAACAGGATTAAATGACGTAAGCATTCTAGGGGCTTTCTTAGCCTGGCAAATGAAGTTACCACTGCTTGCCTCATGGCATACAAATCTACATGAGTATGCAGCTAGAAGATTTGCTAAGCTACTTTGGTTCTTTCCCGAACGTATTATTAACCCAGTCTCGAGCTTCATAGAAAAAAAAGTGTTACAAGGATCGATTTTATATTACAAAATGGCGAGAATGATCCTTGCACCCAATCAAGAATTGCTGGACATCTTAACTCAAGGAACCGGTAGAGAGGGTAGGCTGATGCTACGTGGCGTGGACACAAATTTCTACTCACCTGATAAGCGCAGCGTAAATGATGGAATTTTCAGATTCGGATACGTCGGCAGGCTCAGACCCGAAAAAAACCTTAGATTATTAGCGAAGGTAGAAAACTGTTTATTAGAAAAAGGCAAAGAAAACTTCAAATTTTTGATAGTCGGCGAGGGTAGTGAACGAGAATGGCTAGCTGAAAATATGAAGACTGCTGAATTAACTGGATTTTTGGAAGGCGAAGCACTCGCTCAGGCTTTTGCAAACCTAGATGTGTTTTTATTTCCCTCCGAAACAGATACATTTGGCAATGTCGTACAAGAGGCAAATGCCTCTGGAGTTCCAGCAATAGTCACCAGCAAAGGCGGGCCAAAATTTTTGATCAGACATGGAAAGACTGGCTTTATAGCAAAAGATGAAAACGAATTCATAGAGTTCTCAATGAAGATCATGGAAGATAGTCAAATGTTATCAGAAATGAAGAAAGAGGCTCGATTACACGCACTATCCAGAAGTTGGGAGTCAGTTTTCCAGAGCGTCTACGAAGCTTATACTGAAACAATGAATAAAAATCTAAGATTATCTTTTGCAAAAGTTTGATATCAGTCTTTACTGAAGTTAGCATAGGTAATTTGCAAATAGAAGTTTTTTATGAAGAAAACGCATACCATATCTGAGGCCTTATTAAATCTACTCAAAGATCCATCACAGATAATCCGTAATTGGAATTATAAAGGCGCCATTTTAAGTGGCATTTTTCGAGCTCCAATTTTTTTCATAACCTACATAATCGGTAAGGAAAGCATCAGAATAGCGATCGGCGCAGCCCTAGTTCAATTTTTATTCAGATTTTTCTATGCCGGTATTAGTGGGGCAATGGTTCAAAACTTCAGGCATGTAGAACCGGCATGGAAGGCACTGACAGCGATTTTATTGATAATTCCTCTGGTCAGTCATGGACTAGAGTTTATCTTTCAAAGTATCTTTGCACATTTAACATCTACTCACCAGCATACTGATGAGGCCATAATTCGGTCAGTATGTGTAACCATTATATCAGCGCTATTTACACTCTTCGTCATGCGACGTGGAGTAATGATAGTAGGAGACGCAGAGAGTAAACCACTCAAAAAGGATATTCTTCACTTACCCGCTCTTATTTTTCAATTCTGTGCATTCATACCCAATGAAATTGCTTCAATGATCAGACGCAACGCATTGCTCGCCGCATTCCTAAGTTTCGTTGGATTTGGTATTTTCTCACAATTGCTCGTATGGGCAGTCACCGAAAAATTCTACTGGACTTACTCTGGCGGTAAACAAATTCCTTTATTGAAATATTGGGGAATAGATGGAGTAATCCTGCTGCTAATCGCAACCATAATATCGCTCGCAATCCCACCTAGAAGCCGTACTCTCAAAGTCAAACATTCGCTAGAGAGCTCATTAGAAGAAATAATAAACATAGATGAATTAAAACCTGCAGAGAAATTGTAATCCCAAAATCCTGTTAAAAAACGTGATTAGGAGTTAATAACTCGCATTTATTCGCAATCCTGAAACTTACACGCCGATGGTTTCTTTAAAAATCACTTAAACAGCTGATAGTTTCCTTTAGCGGTCATTTAAACATTAAAAATCTTAGGTGAAGACTGAACAATCCTACAATGAATTTGTAGCATTTTTTTGCTGATTAAAATCAAGTACCTAAACCGTGGATCTTAGACGCGAAAATTCCTCATACATTCTATCGTAAGTCTCAAAAAGCCTTCTTATCGCATTCTGTTTAGAGTTTTCTAAAGCTGTCTTTATCGCATTTTGTGTTCTTATCTCCCTGAGATGCCGATTTTCAACTGCATCTTTTATAGCTAAAGCAAAATCCTCGGGTGTTGCGTTGGTAAGCCATGCATTTAGCTTATTAGCATAACTGAGCACCCCACCAGAGTTCGGCGCTACCACCGCACATCCAGAAGCCATTGCTTCTAAAACCACATTGCCGAAAGGTTCACGAGGATTCGGGTGAATGAAAACATCCGCATTAGCGTAGTAATTAGCAAGCGTCTCTTTATTTAAATGTCCGACCAGAACGATTTTACCCTGTAGCTTTCTAGCCTGTAGTTCGAGCCACTCTTGTTTTGGTCCAGCACCAGCCACCAGCAATCTAAAGTCATGATCTGCATCCTTCGACAAAATCTGCATTATCTTCGGCAATAGCTCTATATTTTTCTCTGGAGAGATTCTGGTCGAAGAAAGTAAAACTACCGCATCAGTGGGAATCTTATGCTGCTTGAGTATTTCAGCTCTTAAACTTTCAGAGCGTCTTGAAGGTGAGAATTGAACAGTGTTTACTCCCCTAGGACAAATGGCAACGCGTTCTTTAAAATCATCAGCAGACGAATTAAAAAAACTCCAACAAAAATTAAAGAATCTCTTAGAGCGCCGCGGATTAAACTCTGGCAGCACAGATTCGAAAAGTTCCTCTGCCACAAAAGGTGAATTAGCTATGAAATAATCAAACATTGCTAGATTGTAATTTCCCATCAAGCGGCGTGAAAACCATGTGCCCAATCTACCGTTTAAGACGAATGAATTGAAGATGGTATCGAATCTCTCCCCAGTAAAATAGACCAACATCGGTCGGCCTAGTTTTTTAAAATAACCTTTACGTATCATGCCTGCCATTAATGTAAGCGAGTAGTTATCGTAAATTTCTATCATCTGAGGCTTTTCCTCCAAGAGGATCTCCCTGATCGGTGAACCTTCCTTTAGATAATGAAAAGGCAACATTAGACGATACCTGCGATCGAAAAAAGGCGCACGCTGAGCCTTAACAAAATAAATTTTCCCATAATCGCCTACTCTTTTTAAATGGTTTTCCTCGCCCGGCACTATAAGGCTAACGTAACGTCCATACTCATTCGCTGCAAGTAGAAGATTGTCGTAATTAGATTTTACTCCCCCGGAAATATCATGGTAGTAATTCGTGAGATGAACTGATCTAAGCACTTTACTCATATTCTACCGAAAGCATTTATTATCATTCAGAAAACCAAGTTTGAAAAGCTTAAGTTCGCTTAAATAAAATAAAATTTGAAAATGCCTATAAAAACAGTCCATCTAACAAATTATTATCACGAAAATTCAGGCGGTATAAGCACCAGCCTAAATAACCTTCTAAAAGCTGCCGAAAGAAATCAAAGAGAAGTTACGCTAATAGTACCCGGCGAACAAAATAAGCTCGAAAAACTAAACGATTTCGCCAAGATCTACTACGTTGCGGCACCACGCTCCCCTTTTTTCGATAAACGATATCGATTGATGATGCCGTGGCAGTATACCCTGAAAGACTCCGTGATAAGACGCATTTTAATAAACGAAAAGCCAAATTTGATAGAAGTAACAGATAAATATACGCTCGCCTTTATTGGGGCAATGATTCGCAAAGGTTTTTTTTCAAAACTTGGCAGACCCGTTCTAGTTCATTTCAGCGCAGAAAGAATGGATGACAACGTAGCTCATTTCGTGACAAAAAGCAAGGTAGGCAAAATCCTCGCACATAATTATCTTGCAAATTTGGTCATCCCATTTTTTGATTTTCATGTCGCTAACTCTGAGTATACAGCGAGCGAATTTTTTGAAGCTTATGACAAAGCAGTAGATGGAAAGATTTCATCCTGGATTTTGAGCAAGTCAGAAAAAATTTTTCTAGCACCACAGATACCACTCAAAGATCGTGTCTTCGTTTGTCCCCGTGGAGTAAATATCGAATTTTTCTCACCAAAAAGAAAAAATCCTGAGATTCGACAAAAAATCCTAAATGATTTCAAACTGCCTGAGGACTCGATCCTTCTACTTTACGCTGGTAGAATCTCTCCCGAGAAAAACATCGAACTTTTAGTCGATACGATGAAAACCCTATGTAGAAATCAAGATAAGTTCAAATTATTCATCGCTGGCTCAGGACCAAAAGAGGCATGGTTGAGAGAACAAGCCGAAAAAATGAGAGGTAAAATTTTTCTACTGGGTCATCTAGATAAGCAAGCGCTGGCCGACTATTATGCAAATGTCGATATTTACGCGCATCCCAATCCCCGAGAACCATTCGGCAACGTAGTTTTAGAGGCTATGGCCTCAGGCTGTGCCGTTGTTGTTCCTAATTCAGGCGGTGTGTTGACTTATGCAACTCAGCAAAATGCCTGGCTTTCAGAACCAACTCCCGAAGGCTTCGCATCAGCTATTGAGGAAGTAACAAAAAATAAAGCACTAAGAAACCGAAAAATAGAAAATGCCGTTAAGACTGCCTCAGAAAATAGCGTAGAGCACTTCGCTGAGAGACTTTTTAATACTTACGATAAGATTTACAATTTCTTTCAGGAAAATACACAAGCCTTCGGCGTTGAAGAAATTTCCTCAGTAATGCTCAATACGAGTAGAGAACGATGCTTGATTTGGTTTTAGCTAATCTAAAAGTTCGTCCTTTCAGAACAACAATAAGCATCATCGGTGTTGCAATCGGTGTTACTTTAGTTCTTTTATTTTCTGGCTTAGCTATAGGCATCAGCAACGATATGGCTAGGCGAGCCGCAAATTGGAAAGCAGAAATAGTCTTTACCCGACCAGGGGCAATGGAACTTACGAGCGCTAGCCCATCGCTCTCGACCAGTTATGTCGAAAGATTGATGAAAATCGAGGGAGTAAAATCTGCGGTTCCAGTTATTCGTTACGTGTCCCCAAATCCGAAAGGCAGATGGGGATTTCAGCAACTTGATGGTGTAGATTGGGAACCCTTTGCATCGATGAATCAAATGAGAATAATACAGGGACGACCACCGGTTGCCAATGATGAGGTAATCATCGATGAACGACAAATGCACGCAGAAAATCACAAAATTGGAGACACCATAAATCTATTTGGCGAAAAACCTTACAAAATTGTTGGAGTGTTCAGCCCGCCATCCGGGGCTAGAATAAAAATGTCGCTTTCTGCCATGCAAGAAGCTATCGAATCTCCGAATAAGTGTACTTACATTTTAGTAAAGGTCAAAGACGGCGAGGATCCGGAGCAAGTAGCCAATCGCATAAACCAAGCCTTACCGGGAAACAAAATTAATCTAACCAGGGACTTGATAATAGACGCGCAAGATAGAGTACCGGGATTGAATAAATTTCTGCGGGTTCTGATTGGCCTTGGAGCCTTCGTCTCTGCTATTTTTGTACTACTCTCCATGTATACAACGATAATAGAAAGACGGCGAGAAATAGGCATCCTGAAATCACTAGGGGCCTCAAAGAGCTTTATAATCTCCGTGATTGAGAGTGAGGCACTACTGATAGGAGCGATCGGTGTAATAATAGGGTTCTTTCTATCGATTATTTCAGCAGTCTTTATTCGAAAATACCTGGAACTTGCGGTAGAATTCACCACTCAGTGGATTTTAATAGCTATCCTGATATCTCTGCTTGGGAGTCTGCTGGGAGCATTTTATCCGGCATGGAAAGCCTCAAAAATAGATCCAGTCGAAACCATGGCAAATGAATGATAGATGAACGAAGCTGCGACTATTGCATTAAAATAACAGATTAGCAAAGCGCATTTGGAGCCGCTGCTTGATCTCAGGAAAAACACTCAATCCCTACAGTCTTCTCAATAAGAACTCAATTCGAACCAAGCTTAGCTCAAAATCAAGTCTGATTTCTGCCAAGCTCATCGCTTTTTAATTCTTCTGAGCCAATAATTTATGTTCAGGTAAATACCGCTTAATGTCATTACTGTAGCTAAAAGTGAAAAGATAATTAGCAACGGAACCTGCAAAGGGCCGGCAAAGAAATAAAAATGAGCCTCACGAAAGAATCGCTTTTTCAACGACGGTGGCTTAGAGAACTCAGCCTCACCTGTTTGCGCATTTATGAACACTGAGTCAGCCCCTAATCCGCCAATGGCTTGATAATACAGCTGTCCGTCTTTCATGAGCAACGTCAGTGCTGTTATCGGCAATTCCATTCCCGCAAGCTGGTTAGCTCTTAAAATAGCATCAGATGGCGAGATGCCAACTCGCGAAGCGTCTATTTTTTGCACTGTACTGCCATCCACCCGATCAGGTAGAAGATAAACTAAACCACTTACAGACCAAGCTAAAATTGGTACGGAGACCACTAAACCAAGTATTAAATGCAATCTATAGAGAAAATCCCGCATAGAATTAAAGTATAAAGCCCTTAAATCGAAAGTGTCCATTAGTTGGCTTGCAAAATGAAAACAAAAACTCTTTGCTGAACAGCACGAGAATGTGATAACCTTTAAATTTCGTGATACAGGTTGAAGGAAAGGACACTATGAGTAATCGACCAACCGTTTCTGAAATCTTTCGGAGAGCTTTGGAAATCAGAAAAGCAAATCCTAATGCATCTTATGAAGAAATAAAGCAGCAGATTGTAAGAGAATTTTCTTCGTGCGAATTTCCATCACCGACAAAATTGGCCATTCCAGAATACGATAATATAGCACCCGAGGAAGATTGGACGGCGGGGCTACCCATAATTCTCAGAGGCATACAAAACCGGGATTGGAATGAGATAGCACATGGCATAGTAATAATACTGGACCAGCTTGAAAATTACCCAAAACAGTCCGGCCGAGAAGATGATCCACGCAAAGAGTGGAGAAATCGCCAAAAAGGCATCGAGGAAGTATTGACCAAAAATCTTTCAAAGTGGATGCCTGAAGAATTGATGGAATTAGCCAGAAGAAACACCAGTTTCTCTCGCCAAAAGTAACGAGACATCCCGTGTATTTATCCGAATAATCAAACCCATATGCTGAAAAGGAGCGTCTTGTTACTAAGTTGCGTTGTATTATTTTCATTCACTCCATCCTGTGTTTTTTGTCAAAGAAATTCAACAACGCGTACTGGCGAGTCTGATCTCCAAAAAATACGCGAAATGATGGCACAAGGCAAACTGCCACCTGAGGATATCGTGATTAAAGTAGAAAGAGAATCTGCAAACACAAAAATAGGCGCTCTCGCAACATTACTACGCTCTTACATACTCCTTGAAAACGGTAACCCAACTTTGGCTGCAGATATCCTCAACACAAAAAATATCCTGCAAAAAACGGATTTAGAGGATTATCGCCTATGGTTGAGAGGAAAAGCTCTCAAGCAAGCTGGTCGCTTAAACGAGGCAATATCAACTCTGGAAGTCTTGATCAAAAATTATCCTGAATCTCCAAGAGCAGAGGAATCTAAACTGATTGCCTCTGAAGCAGCAATACAAACTAATAATCCCCAGCTTGCAATATCAATAATTCAAGACTTAATTGAACAAAAACATCCTAAAGCCCTTCTCTTAGCCGCTCAAAGTCATGAGCTCCAAGGTGATAAAAATACCGCCTTAGAGCTCTACAGATTGGCCACGATATACGCAGCTGGTAGCACAGAAGCTCAAGAAGCTGAGTCCCGTCTCAACTCAAGCGCTCTAGCACTTCCAAAGAATCAAGAAGAGGCGATAACAAAAGCCGATAAGTTATTTGAATCTAAAAAATTCGTCGAAGCAATATCGGCCTACGATCAAGCATCTGCCTTTGGCGAACTCCCACCCAAGGCAAAACTGAAAAAACTTGAGGCTTTAGTCAAACTTAAGAGGCTTGCCGAAGCCAGAGTTTTTCTGAATTCGATTCCATCCGCACATAAGGAAAAAGCTTATTACATTCTCTCGATTTCATTTGCCTCAGATCGCCAGTGGGCTGAAGCCAGGAGTTTTGTAGAACAAATGTTGAAGGAATTCCCAAAAAGTAAACTCACACTTAGAGGACTAGTAGAACTTGGATTCAAAGCCCGAGACGCTAAAAATAAATCTGAGCAACGTTACTATTTCCAGCTGGCGGTAAGAAATTTTTCTGATGACATTGAGGTCGCTAAAGCTCAATTTGAACTGGCGTGGCTCGAGCATGAATCGAAAAATTATAATGTCTCTTCCAAAATGCTGATCGAACACCTCGCTAAATATGCAGATAGAGACAGCTCTTACCGAGGCCGCGCCGGATATTGGGCTGCGCGTGACGCTGAACAAATCGGTAATTTCGATAATGCATGCATGCTCTACGAAGCATTGATATATCGGTATCATGCCAATTGGTATGGATACCTAGCAGCTCAACGATTGGATAAACTTAGAAAATCGGGAAAGTGCACAGATAAAGTAGTACCATCGAACCCCACGCTGACAAAAGCAATAGAAAATCTGAAGACCGTAAGTGTATTTGCCGAAACCATAACTGCAAAAGAGGAAAAACTAATTAAACGTGCTGAGGAATTAGCAACTATTGGTTTGTTCAGTTGGGCATCAGACGAATTCCAGGAAGCTAGTAAATCAGCTCCAAAAAGCCCGAAACTAAATCTTTCAATCGCAAGGATTCTTCGTTTGAAAGGAGATTATGTAGGAGCGCTTTTAGCCTTGGCAAACAGTTACCCAGATTATCCGCAGATGTTCCCTGAAGAGATGGGGCGAGAAGAATGGTCAATATTCTACCCACTCGAGCACTGGGACAAAATAAAATTTTGGTCACAGCAGCGAAATCTGGATCCATATCAAGTAGCCGGATTAATTAGACAAGAATCCGTATTCAACCCACGCGCTAAATCTCCAGCAAATGCCTATGGATTAATGCAACTTTTGATTCCTACAGCACAAACTTTATCTGCTAAGTGTGCAATAAACTCACAGATAAACGAGGAAACCTTATATCAGCCTGAGCTCAATATTTGCTTAGGAACAGCCTATCTGAAAAACATGCTAGATAGATTTGGAAGAATCGAGTATGCTGCTGCCGCATACAACGCAGGACCAGCAAGAGTAGCCCAATGGCGAAATACTTTGCCTTTAGAGCTAGACGAATTCGTCGAAGCAATCCCCTTTAATGAAACACGCGGTTATGTGCAAGGAGTAATCAGAAATACGGCTCAATATAGGCGATTATATGATGAAAATGGAAATTTTCGCCCAAATATCGGTTCAAAGATGACTCGTGAAAGAATTGTGGAAATAAAAACGAATGACGAAATGGTGGCCTCTACGAACTAGGAGTCTTCCCTGCATTCCATCATAAAAGTTATAATGCTCATTGAAGGAGGTAATCTATGAGGTTAATAAGATTTATCTTGGTTTTCTTGTCGATCATATCACCCGTATTTGCACAAAACGAGAAAGCACCGATTCAGGAAAAACAAGTCAATTATAAAGATTGGACTTTTAAATCTATCTTCGACGGTAAGGAAATACGTTTGAGCGATTTCATCCGAAATAAGAAACTTGTTCTCATTGTCTATTTCGCCCCGTGGTGTCCGAATTGGAAGCACCAAGCTCCTATTACTCAACGTCTCTACGAAAAGTATAAAGCCAGTGGATTTGATGTAATCGCTGTCGGAGAATACGACTCAGTAGATGCAATGCGAAAAAACATAAACGAGATGAAAATTTCTTTCCCTGTAGTCTACGAGTCAGATTCTAGAGAAGCTAAGCAAAAGACCAAGCATTACGAATACCGTAAGCAAGCCGGCGACACAAGGAACTGGGGCTCTCCATGGAATATCTTCATAGAACCCTCTAAAATCGAGCCTGAAAGTGAAATATTGGTTCGAAAAACCTACGTAGTAAACGGAGAGTTGATCGAGGAAGAGGTTGAGAACTTCATCCGTCAAAAGCTTTCATCGCAGAATGTTTCAATCGATAAAAAGGGTAAGACAACTCAGATCGAAGTTTGCGATCCAAATAAAATCGACTCAAAAAAGCCATGAACATAACTCTCAGGGCGTTCTCTCAGTAAGAAAACTATTACTTATGTTGAAACCAAGCCAACAAAGCAGACTCAACATGGAAATTGTCCAACCAAAATCCATCAGAGATTCATTTGAAAAGAGTCCAAATAATATCATCAAGAAACCGACGAAGGCAGATTTCAAAGCGATCTTTTTTCCTAAAAGCATATGATTGAACCAATTTATTCGGCTTATCTCTTTTTCGGCATAATCATCGTCAGTATCTAACCTCAGAAAATATGTGGCCTCCTTCTCAGCCCAATTCTTAAGGGATTCTCTCTTTGCAAAGCGACTAGCCAATGAAAAATAATAGACCACCTGTTTTAGTTTACCCTCTCTTAAAGCAACCTCAGCAAGCCCGTAAGCCGCGCGAAAATTTTCGCAGGTTGATTCAATAGCCTGCTGAAAGAGCTTTCTCGCGTAGCGTAGATTCCCGTATTGAAAATGAGCCTCGGCGATAAATGTAACTAGTTCCGTGTCGCCATTTGAGCGCATGCTGGCTAACCTGAGAGCTGCTATCGCTCGCATCTTCAATCTCTGATTGCGTTCAGAATCAGCAAATGAATAGAGACATCTTGCATAATCGAAAATCAGTCTCGGATCTTTAGGCTGTAAAAATAAGCTTCTTCTAAAGGCCTCTAAAGCTTGTAAAAGATGCCCGGCAATTTTTAATTGATTTCCAAGCCGCCTTAACCGCTCAGCTTTATTTATCTCAAATGTCTGCAAATCAGATTTGTCAGATTTTTTAAGCCCATTAGCACTTTTAAGTCCGTCAATGGTATTCTCTAAAAACTCATCCGATGGTAAGCCTAATCTTTCCGCCTCTATCTTTAAACGTCGAGGATCACTTAAGAACTCTCTCAATTCTAAAGTTCGTAAATCTAACACCTCTGAGGGCAAGTTTGAAATAAAAGCCTTAAAAAATTTTCTGTATCTCTTGCTATTGGATGAGAGAATTACAAAATCTTGTTTATTTCCTCTTATGACCGTGCGATATTTGTAGGATACTGTACCACCACTTTTCATGGCACGAAAAGCAAATGTTTCTACTTGCCTGATCTCATCTAGTCTGAGAACTAACTCCTGCCCATTTAATCTTGCCCAGAGTTTCGGGAATATACCAGTTCTATAAACCTTCTGTCCATCAAATACAAACTTATCCATCAATATTAAACTTGGAACTACAAAAAATGCGAGGATAAAAACTGCAAGCGCCCATGCATCTTGCTCTAAATAGATCAAAAACGCAGCAACAAACAATAAAAGAAATATAGCTGAAAGATATCCATTCGACGGCACTCTCACCGCATGAAGCTCTGAAATGCCCGATGCTGTTTCAGTCAATAACGTATTATCTCGGTCAGCATTCACACCTCTTAGAATAGAGTTTTGTTATTAAAAAGAAAAGCCAAAATCGAATAGGGATGATTATTTTCTTCGATTTTCTTTAAGATGAGAGGAAATCTTGAAACGATAAAGTCATGAAGCTTACGAAAACAGTTGCTGATTAGTCCCTGCTGAAAAATCACCACAAACTACATTATTCATCGTTTATCTACAACGCATCGTTAAAGAAGATACGACGCTGGACATTCATCAAAAGCAAAAAGCGTGAGCATCACTCACGCCTCTTTTGTTTCGCACGCCTTTTTTGCTTCGATTGCCCAGAGTTATTTTTCGGGATCTGCGACGAATAGAAGTAAACATAATGTTTTGGCTCTAAATCACTGATAGAACCATCCGAGTCAATATCCCACTCATAAAGAAAATTAACTTTTATCGCCAGTCCTTCAGCCAAATGCTCACGCGGGACGCTAAAAACAATTGATTCGCCAGCCTTCAGTAAAAGATATCCGCAAGCGTCTGAACTTCTAGTTCCCGGTGTTTCGCCAAAACCTTTATATCGTTCAATTTCATAGGTTATCTCCGTTTCTCCATACTCCTTTGGAACAGGGTTTGAGCAAAACATTACCATCCACTTTGAATTATTATAGAATCGCAACCAAACTCGCGTATCGCTTTCACCTTCATAAAGCGGTTCGATTTTTCCTTCCCGTTCATAACCGATAAAAACATGGGGTTTGCTTTTCACAATACGCACATCGTTGCTTGTCATTTTTTTAGTCCGATTTGATGGCATTTTCTTTTGTGCAGCCGCCAATGACGTTAACATAAGACAGCAAAGAACTGCCATTGAAAAAATTAAAGTTTTCACTAATTTTTCCTCCTTTGTGGAGCAGCCCGTCTCGGTTTTGGCTTCGGTGGCGTTAACTCATATTTACCACCTTGTTTTATCGGTACTGCTAAATAGTCCTTTATCGCATTGCTTCTTAGCGTTTCTTTATCTGGTCCTTCCCAACTCGGATTCCAAATATCATATTTGGTTTCTTTCGGCAGAATGCCGGGAGTAGTCACCGTAAAAAACTTTCTTTGGTCTGGGAATTGAGCCTCAAGAATTATTGATTGCACATCGTGAGCATCAAACTCCTCAAAAAGTCGTTCCTATTACCGACAGTCTTAAAATCCTTAACGTCACTACCTTCACGAGCAACTAAGGCTTGAGAAGAATCACCATCGAGTGCCTTCCCATCAAAACGAAGAGTTACTCTTTATAAACATATCCTTG
>CAZALE010000007.1:120226-174149 GCA_964486055.1 uncultured Blastocatellaceae bacterium | reverse complement strand
CCGCGTGCGCTGGAGCCGGAATCTGCATCATCAGGGCCGTTGAAGGTCAAAGTTGGAAATGGAGTGCCGTTGGAAGTGTTCATGCCATAAAAGTCTGAGGCAGTAACTGCATCTCCTAAAACTATCAGGTGATTACCCCAAGCATGATCGCTACCAACGCTGCCACCTGAGCCAGCGGGATTGAAAGTTCTGTTGAAGTCTGTTATCCAAAATTGAGTTACTTTATCTGCGATGCCTTGAGCTACCATCTCATCGTAGAAGGCACGCATGGCTTGGCTGACTTGTAAGAGTAGACTGCTTTGAGTTGGTAGTTGATTTTGATGGGTATCGAATCCACCTAGCTGGCAGAAGAAAATTTGTCTGGTAACGTTTAGAGTTGAACGAGTTTTTATCATACGAGCTACCTGTTTTAGCTGATTCCCAAGTGAGGTATTAGGGAAAGTTACAGTAACTTCCTGATAATTCCTGAGTGCGTTGCTTGCCTGAATAGCTTGATCTGTTACACGACTTGCCGCGGCTATTAATTGTTGGTTCAGATCATAGGTCCTGATATCATTGAATGCGGCTAGCCTTGCTTGTTCAGCAGCGGATGTACCAAAACCTTGTAGGCTTAATACTTGGTTTAGCGGTGTTGTAGCAGGTGCTATTGAGAGTGGTAAGGTTGTTTGTCCGAGGGTGAACAATTGGCCGCCGGCCACGGATGTTATCATTGGCACAAGAGCCCCTGGGTTATCTTGCGAGGTTCTAAGATCTGAGATTTTTCCTCCCCATCCAAAGCTGACTACACGATCGCTTCTTCCGGCTTGATACTGAGCGACTTGATCTGAGTGAGAGTAAAGTTGGTAGGGAAGCGGAACTGTGCGCTGTTGATATTGCTGTCGTGTTGTTGGTTGAATTAGTGTGCCTACATTGGTAACGATAGCCATCTTGTTCTGTGCCCAAAGTTCGTAAATGCCGTTATTGACTATTGTAGTGCCGTTTTGTGTTTGAGGACCAAGAGATGGATGCAGGCCATAGGTCAAGCCACCGATTCGCGGGACTGATATCGGCAAAAGCTGATTTTGAGGTATGGCTAATCCTTGGGGATTACGTGCGTTGAAGTAGGTCGAATAATTACTAACGCTCGAATCATTGTGGTTAGGCACTACGGTGTTATTACCATCGTTGCCTCCATTTAAGAATATGCAAACGAGGGCTCTATAGTCAGTTGGTGGAGATGATTGAGATTGTTCCTCCATTTTTTGTGCTAGCGCACTCATAAGACCAAAATGGTGAATTTGGGTTGCGAGACTGACTAACGTTAACGCACATCCGGATTTTTGCAAAAATTCTCTTCTTTTCATTGTTTTTTCACCTCTGAATTTGATATTGGGAAGAAGTTGCTATCAGGTAGACAGCGGTTTGAGCTCTACGTAATGGGTCTGAGCTTGAGACAGCGTTAACGGCTGTCAATATACGATTTCTCATATCGTTGGACATGGTACCATGCAAAAGTCGCCAGTTGAGTTCATCGAGGAGCTGATTACTAGTTGGATCAGCTGCGGCGATGGCTTGAAGATCTGCGAAACTTAGTGAGGTGCCTTGCGTGACTCCTCGCCCTGAATTGACGTTGATACGATTAAAGACGAGGGTGTTGATTATATTAGCTCTACCTATGGAAGTTCCTGTGGTGTAGATTGCAAACTCAGGGGCATTGAGTGTGGTGCCAGGTATTACGAAGTCTGGCGGATAGTAGTTGAAAACGCTTGGGGCCATGAAGGCTACTTGTCCCATCGTAGAGGTTTCTGATGTAACGACGCCGTCGCTGGTTGTGGTTCTGTCGGCTGACATGACATCGAACTGTCTTGCCAGATTAGTTAACAGCTGAACGGGCTCGCGCAATTTTCCATAATTCGGCTCGGTCTTTACATTTCCTCTTGCTTCTGGGTCGAGCAAAATTGCTTTGATTACTTCTTTGAGTTGGTTAGGATTGGAACGATTAGCATTGAATACGGCTGCGACTCTCGCGACGTAAGCGGGTGTGGGATCACTGGTTACCAGATGTTGAATGAGGATTCGGCTAATGAATGGTGCTACGTTTGGATGATTATAAATGTTATCCAAGGCTTGATTGAGAGAGTTATTGGCATAGTTAGTAATTGCAGCGCTGGTAGTGCAGTTTGTGCAGGCAGGGATATTCATAGTGCTCGAGGACCCAGGATAGGACAGCAATGTTTTAGCTGTTAGATCGTGATTCTGTGGTCTCAAAAGCATTGGATCCTTAAAGTTAACAGCGCCTGCAGTTCTGTTAGGACATAAAGCTGTATCTTCGCAGAAAGACCAGCCGGTGAAAACTTTTGTGAAATTATTGACCACGTTTTGGTCATAAGTTGGTATGAGATTACCTTGAGCATCTCTTTGATATGTGCCATCAGGGTTTAACATGAACAAGCCGACATTAAATAATTGAAGTATTTCTCTTGCATAATTCTCATTGGGGTTATTTTTGGTGGATCTAGCCATGTCTAGATATTCACCCATTCCTGGATTCAGCGTCATTTCATACATGAGTTGTCTCCAATTACCAAAGGCGTTTCTGGCTAAAACCTGAAAATATGCGATCATGTGGCTAGATTGCTGAATGTCGGTACCGGAGATAACCCAAATTTGGCTGAGAGCCCAAGCAACACGATGTCTGAGTTGAGCTTCTCCATAAAATGCTTCTTGATAGAACCATTTCTGTGCTGAATACATTCCATATCTTTGTCTATAGCAATCTGGTGGATCATCAGGGGTATCATTTGGATTACCGTTACAATTTGCGGGTGGAGTTGAAGGCATAAGCGGAAGGTCTGGGTATGGGACCGTGGGGTAAGGTGCATTAAACTGTTCTTCTAGCCATGTTCTTATTCCGATTCTTCTTATCCTGGCATCAAGGGCTTTGGTCGGTCCGAAGGTAGCTTGTTCGAGCAACCTTAATCTGTCTCCAGACCAGCGATAGCCTACATACTCCTGTGTGTTTGGATATTGAAGTTTTTTCGGAGGTTCCGTTGGAGCAGGTGTTGGAGCAGCTCCTGGATCATCCTTGATGGGTCCGCCGACATAATCTATGGAAAATCGTGTCCTATTGCTCGTAAGCCCACGCCAAGAAACTCTCATCAATACATCGCCCCTCTGGGGTCCTTCTTCCCAGTGCTCTAGTTCATCCTTTAGCTGGACAATCAATGCGTATATCCATTCTTTGCCTACTATCGGACGTAAATCTATGACAGGTAATCTGAACTCTTTACCATTTGCGTCCTGAATGTATACTCTAAAGGCGTTAGCGCCCTCATCTTTCATCAGATCTAGATTTGTGACGAAAATCACCACCTCAGAGCCGTATGCAAATGCAGTGATTCTTTCCTTGGGTAAATTGCCGCGCCAAGATTTCGCAGATACTGCCAGTGTTCTGGTTGATTTAGAATGACTTATCAGAATAGGTGTCGGTGAATCAGGATTCGGATCCTCTTGGGCAATTACTGAAAATGCGAGTAAAATGAGCACAAAAACTGAAAGGACAATCGATCGACTTCGGCTGGACATGATTTTTCTCCTTAACTTTGGCTGGTTTGAATTTTTAAATAATGTTTAAAGCCTAAAGAATAATAATTCATCTCAGTTTGAAATACAAGTGAAATATTAATTAGAATCCGACGGTTAAGACGAAATTAAGATCATCTTAGTCGAAAAAATTTCATTTTTTGTTTTTCTTAGGAGGTTCTGAAGATTTTAGCCTAGCTTTTGAACGGAGAAGACCCTCAGCTTAAGGTTTACGCACGAATTCGTTTCCCATGAGGAAATAGGCAAGGTTTGGTGATTCATGGGAGCGGTCATAACCGACTAACTCTACATAAGCCTTGCCATTCGAGGGCGTACCTGTTACTTTGCAAGCACCTTCCCAATAGACGATCATCGTAGTGCCGCGTGTGTCCAATTCTTGATTTTTTATGAACGGATGAATCTCTAGATCGATATCGAACTTTGGGACTTTGATTCTCCATCCGCTAGGGTATTTTGCATTGGTTTGCGGTGACTTCCAGAAATCAAGCACCTCGATTGTAAAATCATCATTTGACAGAAAATGAGAGGTGCCTGTATTGTCTGGGATCCAGGTGCCGCAAGAATACTCTGAAACGTTGTTTTGACTATCGCGCAATTGGTAACACATTAGTTCAGAATTATTTTCGAGTTGAATGGAAAACCAATCCCAGCCCTTTTGTTTTTCGGTTGGTGTCCATGTTCCAAACTCTCTATCCATCCATGCGCTGCCGGAGAAAGGAATGGCTTTTCCTGCTTCATTTAAAAAGCCCTCTACTTGCATTCTGGTGTAACTAAAGTAACGTGATGCCTGTCCTACGTCCTTAAATGAAATACCATCTTGATTTTTACCATTAAGCACGGCTGGCTTTAATGGTTTGAGAGTCGCTTCAAGGGTTAGATCATCCATTGAAGCTCTCAGAATATGATAATCGAATGATTCACGGGCAGACCAATCACCTATTTGAATAAAAAAACGCTCTTCACTAGCCGCAGCTGGAAAATCCATCAACCCATTCGCGCTTTTTCTATGGGCGTAGCTAAATTTGCCTTTGGTTATATCGGTGATAGCGAAGTGAGCGAAATATAGGGGATTACCGAAAAGTCTAAGTGGCACTAGATTGAACTTGTCTAAGTCAGTCCTACGTTTGAAGAAAACTAATTCAAAGCCGAATTGTCGAGCTGTTTGTGTAGTGCAATGTCCAGTATAATACCACCATTCAGTTTGAGCATTTCGGTGAGCTGCTAAGTCTCTAGGTAATTCTACTGGGGAGTATTCAGTGCCGTCCCTCAAAGATTCGGATTTGCCTACCAAGATCTCAGCGAAACTTTCGAGAACATCAGAAGCTGTTTGTTCGAAACTTTTGATGAAATTATTCAAATCTATCATACTCCTACCCTTTGCTCGTTCTACTTCTGCATTTAACACTTTCGTTAAGGAAAATCAAGCGATGTTTTCATAATTTTAGGTTAAAAGGATTTTTGATTAGAGATTACGTGGAGTTTATGCTAGTTTTTTTGATTATGCAAGCCAAAAGGCCGACGTGGGTGGAGATAAATCTCAATAATCTCGCATATAACTTTCTAAGCATAAAGAAAGATGTGGGAGATGATGTGAGTTACATGGCGGTGATAAAGGCTGATGCGTATGGTCATGGGGCAGTGCCGTGTGCTAAAAAGTTGGAAGCTGCTGGGATTGACTGGTTCGCAGTTGCAATTCCTGAGGAGGGAATCGAATTAAGAGATAATGGGATAAAAACGCCAATTCTTTGCTTAGGTGGTTTTTGGGAAGGGCAAGAGCGTGACGTTTTGATGAATGATTTAACACCAGTAATCTACGACATAAAGAATGCAGAGCGTTTGAACAAAGCTGCGACGGAGTTAAATACGAGAGCGAAAATTCATGTAAAGGTCGACACCGGAATGAATCGAGTAGGGGTGAGATTTGATAAATTTGCAGAATTCGCTTATCAGCTTTCAGAGCTTAAGAATCTTGAGGTCGAAGGGCTCATGACGCATTTT
The DNA here is from genome assembly GCA_964486055.1 of uncultured Blastocatellaceae bacterium. Classification (GTDB taxonomy): domain Bacteria; phylum Acidobacteriota; class Blastocatellia; order Pyrinomonadales; family Pyrinomonadaceae; genus J014. The sequence continues at coordinate 168,569 of CAZALE010000007.1, read as the reverse complement.
GCAGCTGCGGATTCAGATGAGCAATACACTTTGCTGCAAATTCAGAGGTTTCATGAATCAGTCGAGCTATTCAAGCGTTTAGGCTTTCAGCCGAAATATTTAGACATGGCTAATTCGCCCGCGGCTATTGCTTACAGACAGGCACGAGGAAACATGGTAAGACTCGGAGGATTACTCTACGGGATTTGGGAAGATATCTTGCCTGATGGAGTTCAGAGGCCTCAGCTACGAAGAGTGATGAGTTTTCACACCAGAATTAGTTTGCTGAAGGAGGTGCCTGCTGGAGAACCCATAGGCTATGGTCTAACCTTCAGAACCAAAAGGCGCTCGATCATCGCCTCGTTACCCGTAGGATACAATGACGGCTATCCGCGTCTGCTATCTAATAAAGGTTTCTGCATAATTAGGAACGCATATGCGCCGATAGTTGGCAGAATCTCCATGGATTGGACCCTCGTGGATGTAACTGAAATTGCAGATGTGAAAGTCGGCGATGAGGTCTTGCTGATAGGAGAACAAAATGGGTTAAAAGTCAGCGCTGAGGACGTGGCTAGATGGTGTGAAACGATATCGTATGAAATAACCTGCAGAATAAATCGCAGAGTTCATCGGATATATCGAGATGATATCGGCTAACAAAAGCAAGTTATTCGATTTGATCTTTAGCCTTTATAACCGCAATTTGATCAAGAGGCGTTTCAAAGGAATTTACGTTTATGGCTTGGAAAGTTTGCTTAGTCGAGTTGAAGTGCCTTTTTTAGTCTATGCGAACCATTCCAGTTGGTGGGATGGATTGCTTGCCTATGAAATCTCTCGTTTAACGAGTCTTGATTGGTATGTAATGATGGAAGAAAAGCAGCTTAAAAAGTATTTCTTCTTTCGATGGTTAGGAGCATTTTCTATTGTAAGAAATGATCCGAAACGCTCGATTGAGAGTATAAACTACGCAGCAAATTTACTTGCCTCTAAAAATAACATAGCACTGCTTATTTTTCCACAAGGGAAGATAGAGCCTAATGATCTGAGACCCATAAAATTCGAAAGTGGAATTGCGAGAATTGCTCTTAAGTTGAGAAAAGTGGCCCTGCTTCCCATGGCTTGCCGCTACGAATTCTTGGGCGACTTTAAGCCAGAAATTTTTGTCAGGCTTGGCAGCGTCAAAGTCGTAAACGGGCAAAGCGAGAAACGTCCACAAGTGTTAAAACAGATGCAGCATGATTTAACAAGTACCTTAGATCAACTTAAATCTGATATCTGTCATTCAAGGCTCGATGCTTACCAGAAAATCTTATAAAATCTACCGTGCTCTCATGATTCTGCCCCCTAGGGTTAAGATAAAAATATTTGATCGTGCTTAATTTAAAAGTTAGGCATGAGTTTTCTCAAAAGCTCATAAATAGACAGCAAGTGATGTAAGAGTCGCTAAAGCTGAAATTTACAGAAAAGTGTGTGGTCTAAAAACAGACTGCTCTGATTCTGCAGTAAATTCAATTGTTGCGTGGATTCTGGTCAATAGGCTTTTCAGGGTTTCGGGCCGGGTTGATGAGGAAGAGAGTTTTTGCTTTTTGCTAAAATGAAGATTAGTTAGTTCAGGAGGTAATCTATGGAAAAGAAGGTATGCCTTATCTCGACTTATCCGCCGAGGGCATGCGGCATTGCGACTTTTACGTTCGATTTGAGGAAAGCCCTTTTAGAAAGTGGCTACAATTCGTCAGTGATTGCCATAACCAATGAGCTAGATTCATTTGATTATCCACCGGAGGTAGTCTTTGAGATACGTCAGAATCGCTTGAGCGATTACAGACTAGCGGCAGAGTTTATAAACTTCTCTGGAGTCGATCTTGTATGTTTGCAGCATGAATTTGGTATCTTTGGAGGGAATCATGGTCGATATGTTGCTGAATTGCTTTTGAATCTGCAAAAGCCAGTGGTAACGACACTGCATACGGTTTTAAGTGCACCCAATGAGGGTTTGAAAGAGACTCTTTTACGAATTGCAGATATCTCCGATCATCTCGTCGTTTTAAGTAATAAAGCCATTTCGATTTTAAGAGATGTTTATGGCATACCAGAGGGCAAAATCAGCATGATTCATCATGGGGTGCCTGATATGCCATTCGTAGATCCCAATTTTTACAAGGATAAATTCAAGGTTGAAGGCAGGTTAGTAATTTTGACCTTTGGATTGATAAGCCGTAACAAAGGTATAGAATTCATGCTAGAGGCTTTGCCTCCGGTAGTAGAAAAACATCCAGAGATTGTGTACATAGTGCTTGGTGCAACTCACCCAGAGGTTAAGCGTCGTGAGGGCGAGGAATATCGATTATGGTTAAAACGTAAAACGCGCGAACTGAATTTAGAAAATCACGTGATTTTCTTTGATAGATATGTGGATTTTGAACAGCTGTGTGAGTTCATAGGCGCTTGTGATATATACGTGACTCCTTATCAGTCTAGAGAGCAAATAGTCAGCGGCACGCTTGCATATGCCGTTGGAACAGGCAAGGCAATCATATCAACGCCTTACTTCTATGCTGAAGAGGTTTTAGCGAACGGAAGAGGAAAGCTGGTTGATTTTCGAGATGTCCATGGATTGTCTAAGGCTCTAATAGATCTGATAGAGAATGAAGCTATCAGACATAGAATGCGAAAGAAAGCATACGAATTTGGTCGCCAGATGACCTGGTCTAACGTCGGCTCGGCCTATGCTGAACTTTTTGACAAAATAAACTCTGGTCGCAAGAAGCATGTCAGCGCCTTGCAGACGAGAAGTAACACGATGTTTGTTAGTGAGATGGCTGAGCCCCGACTAGATCATCTGATTCGTTTGACAGATGATACCGGGATTTTTCAACATGCCACTTACGGAGTTCCAGATAGAAGGTTCGGTTATACCACTGACGATGCTGCCAGAGCGTTAGTAGCAGTCTTAAATTATTATCAGCAGTTTAAAGATAATCGTGCCATAGAACTTGCTAGATGCTATCTTAGTTTTATTCAATATGCTCAAAGGCCAGACGGAAAGTTTCATAATTTCATGGACTACTCTCGGCGCTTTACTGATGAATGTGGGAGTGAGGATACGATGGGACGTGCCTTGTGGGGACTTGGCACTGCCATCTCGATGTCCCCTGACGAGAAAATGCAGGTTTTAGCTAAGGATATTTTCGAAAGAGCGATAGAGAATTTACGGCTTCAATATCCGCGTGCGATCGCATATGCTATTTGTGGTCTTTACAGCTTTCTGCAGAGATACGAGGGAGCAATACTGGTACGTCGTTTGTTGGTCGAGCTAGCAGAGCAGTTAATGCAGTTATACAAAGAGAGCAGCACGGAGGGCTGGAAATGGTTTGGCGATGAAATAACCTATGCAAATGCAAAAATTCCTCAAGCTATGCTGCTTGCATATCGTGTCACAGGAAACGAAAAATATCTAAATATCGGTCTAGAGTCATTTGATTTTCTGATTGAGCAGACATATCGAAACGGGTATTTTGATTTTGTTGGTAATCAAGGTTGGTATCGTAAAGGACAAGCTAGAGCCATCTTTGGTCAACAACCTATAGAAGCTGGTTATACGATTGAAACCTGTTGCTTAGCCTATGAGATAACCGGCAAGGATTTCTATCTCGATATGGCAAGAGCTGCAGTCGAGTGGTTTTTAGGAAGAAACAGATTGGGCATAGGGTTATATGATTTCACCACGGGAGCATGCTCTGATGGATTAGATCCGCAAGGCGCTAGTATGAATCAGGGAGCAGAGTCAGTGATATGTTGTCTTCTAGGACTGCTGGCTGCATCTCGCCAGAGAGAAAGGCAAACAAAGGAAACCGAGATCAGAACAGTTGCCTTCTAAAAGGATTTGCAAAGTCTAGTTCAATCTCAAGCTTGTGCTTTTGGATTAGTGCCTATGGGAAAAAATAATCTCTTCAAAGAGCTTTTTCATCGTTACGAAGGTAATCCGATTCTAACGGCTAATGATTGGCCTTATCCAGCCAATACCGTTTTTAACGCAGGAGCGACGCGTCTTCGTGATGGAGATGTATTGTTATTAGTTAGGGTTGAGGATAGACGCGGAATATCTCATCTTACCGTAGCAAGGAGTAAAGATGGCGTAACAGATTGGCGGATAGATCCTCAACCTACTTTGCTTCCCGATCCCGAAAACTATCCAGAAGAGATTTGGGGTATTGAAGACCCGAGAATAACCTGGATTGATGAGCTAGGAAAATATGCTGTGGTCTACACCTCATACTCGACAAGTGGACCACTCGTGTCATTAGCTCTTACTGAAGATTTCAAGACGTTTGAACGTCACGGCGTAATCATGCCACCCGAAGATAAGGATGCTGCTCTTTTCCCGCGAAGATTCGATGGAAGGTGGGTCTTAATTCATCGCCCGATCTCGAATTACCCGTTAACAAAGGCAAACATCTGGATTTCTTATTCGCCGGATCTTAAGCATTGGGGCGATCATTGCGTTCTCTTAGAAGCGAGAAGAGGGGCCTGGTGGGACGCAAATAAGATTGGATTATCGCCACCTCCGATCGAAACTGAGGAAGGATGGCTGATCATTTATCACGGTGTGAAGACTACACCAGCTGGGTGTATATACAGGCTTGGACTTGCTTTGTTGGATTTAGAAGATCCAAGACGCGTTATAGCACGCGGTGATGAGTGGATATTTGGTCCTGATGAACCATACGAACGCTTGGGCGACGTAAGCGACGTCGTTTTTCCATGTGGAGTGGTTTGCAACGCAGATGAGATACTACTCTATTACGGCGCTGCTGATACATCGATAGCTCTAGCAAAAGGCAGCCTAAAAGAACTTCTTCAGTGGCTTAAAAAGTCATCTGGCTGAAAATCTGTCCAAGAATTCAGCGTAAATCGATTGCATTTTCGAGAGCAGATTTCTGCTATCTAGATCAGCAGCGTTTCACAAGTTTTCTGTAAGTTTGTTTAAAGGAGGGTAAAATACGATGAGAATAGAAGATGTTCTCGTAGCAGTAGATTTTTCTCAAAACTCACTGCGTGCAATTGAGTTTGCGCTTTCGCTTGTGGGTCGCGACGGTGATGTATACTTGCTTCATGTCATAGATTCTGACTTTGCAGAGAGACTTAGCCAAGAGGGTTTTGACGAACTAGACTCTGCTATCGCAAAGATGAGAGAAAATGCTGAGCAGAGATTGAGAAAGATACTAGACAGCCTACCAGCAGAAAGACCTAAAATTGAAACCATGACCGTGGTCGGAAAACCCTTCGTGGAAATACTGCGAGTTGCCAATGATTTGGATTTTCAAGCTATAGTCGTCGGTGTCAGAGGCCGTCGAGGTAAAGACGTAGAGGAGTTGATTTTTGGTTCTACAGCTGAGAAGGTGGTTAGGGCTTCGCGAATACCAGTAATTTGCGTTCCGGACGTAGTATGAAAGTAGCAATTCTTGCGCCGATTTCGTGGAGAGTTCCGCCGCGGCATTATGGCCCGTGGGAAAGAGTCGTTTCGCTTTTGACCGAGGGTCTGGTTGAAAGGGGACTCGATGTTACTTTGTTTGCAACTGCCGATTCGGTAACAAAGGCAAAGCTTGTAGGCATCTGTCCCCGGCCATACTCTGAGGATCCGTCTTTGGATGTAAAAGTATGGGAATGTCTACATATATCTGAGGTGTTTGAGCGAGCTGAGGAATTTGATCTGATACACAATCATTTTGACTTTTTGCCTCTTTCTTACAGTAAGCTTATCAAAACGCCTGTAGTGACTACAATTCACGGTTTTTCGTCAGAGCGGATAGTGCCAGTTTATAAGAAATACAACGGGCATGTTTATTATGTTTCAATCAGCAATGCCGATAGAAACCCCGATCTCAACTACGTTGCGACTGTGTATCATGGTATACCATTGCAAGAATTTACCTTTAGAGAGCAAAAGGATGATTATCTGCTATTTTTTGGTAGAATACATCACGAGAAAGGAACCTTTGAAGCAATAGAGATAGCCAAAAGAGCTGGTTGTAGGTTGATAATTGCGGGTATTATTCAAGACCAAAAATATTTTAATGAAAAAGTGGCTCCCTACATTGATGGAGATCAAATAAAATACATTGGCTCTGTAGGACCGGATGAACGTGACGAAGTTTTGGGTAAGGCTAGAGCTTTGCTTCACATAATAAACTTTAACGAGCCATTTGGCTTGAGTTTGATAGAAGCCATGGCCTGCGGAACACCAGTCATAGCTAGGCCAAAAGGCTCGATACCTGAGATAATAAAAAATGGTGAGACAGGCTTTATCGTAGAATCGATTGACGAAGCGGTGCAGGCGCTCAAAGAGCTTGATACTCTCGATAAGCGCAAGCTTCGTCAACACGTTCAAGAGAATTTTAGTGTCGAGAAAATGGTTGATGGTTACATTAATGTTTACAAGGAGGTGATGAGTAATTATGGAAGTTTCCCCGAAATTCGATCAGAGACCATGGGGTAGTTTCACGGTTTTGGATGAAGGCGATGGTTATAAAGTCAAAAGGATCGAGGTATTGCCTGGAAAACGTTTAAGTTATCAAAAACATTCTCGTCGTTCTGAACATTGGATGATAGTGGCCGGTGAAGCCTTAGTAACTCTCGACGGTCAGCAGCATCGTTTGAAGGTGGGAGATTACATTGACATTCCCATCGGAGCTGCTCACAGAGTTGAGAATCCATCGAGCGCTCCGCTCATTTTCATAGAAATCCAAAGAGGTGACTATTTAGGTGAAGACGATATAGTGCGTCTTCAAGATGATTATGGAAGAGCATGAGTAAAGCATCATTCCGCCTCGGCATAAACTATTTTCCTGCAAGAAAAGCCATGTATTGGTGGCAAAACTTCGAACGTCAAGAAGTCGAGGCGGATTTCACTCTGATAAAAAAAGCAGGTTTCGATTCAGTTAGAATATTTTTGATTTGGGAAGACTTCCAGCCAGCACCACGCAAGGTTTCAGATGTATCTTTAAAAAATTTAGAGACTGTGGCTGATGTGGCTACTGCGGCTGGCCTGGAGATAATTGTTACCTTTTTCACTGGACACATGAGCGGAGTTAATTGGATTCCGAACTGGGCAATAGAAGAGAGCTCAGATGCCGAATCCAGGTTCAGAATTTTTTCCAGCGGTAAGATTAGAAAAGCCAATATAAAAAATTGGTATCAGGAGCAGCAAATCTTAGACGCACAAAAGTTTCTAGTCACCGAAGTTGTCTCTGCGCTCAGAAATCATAGATCACTATGGGCCTGGGATTTAGGTAATGAAAGCTCAAATTGCGTGGTTCCATCTAATAAAACTGCGGCTAAGAAATGGTTAGAGCAGATTACTGAAACAATTCGTAGAATAGATAACCATCCTATCACCATAGGGTTACATACGGAGGATTTAGAGGAAGATCGAAACTTAGGTCCGGCGGAGGCAGCAGCATTTTGTGATTTTCTTTGTATGCATGGCTATCCGATATATGCTAAATGCTCTAGAAATGCTACAGATTCATCTTTACTCGCTTTCTTAGGGTTGCTGACTGAGTGGCTTGGAGAAAAACCTGTTTTGTTCGAAGAATTTGGGCTTCCGACAATTCCGCATCATCTGGACTCGAATTTACCAAGTTTGAACGAAGCTGAAGTAGCACGGTTTATTTATGACTCTCTAGTCTTGCTTTACAGATTCAACCTTATTGGTGCGATGGTATGGTGTTACAGTGATTATGCCCAGGGCCTCTGGAATAAGCCGCCATTCGATTTAGCTTTGCATGAGCGATATTTCGGATTTTGGAAAATAAAAGATGAAAACTTCGGGTACATGAATTTAAGCCTTTCTGAAACGAAATTAAAGTCGGTCCAGCACGATTCTCACCTTTCTGGTACTGCAAGTTTGAAGCTAGAGGAGAAACTTTCGGTGGCTCAGGTAAGGCAATTCCTTGATGATATGCATGAGTTAAAACGCTTTGAAGATAGATTCAGATGGGCTGAAATGAATAAGAAGAGCTTCTATGAAGCTCCATTAAAGAATATGACTAACTTATACTCGAAGTTTCTTCGTGAGTACAGTCTCGATTAATGTTCGTGATATTTAGGTTAGTCTTTATCATCAGGAGGAAAAAAGAACTATGATTGTTGTAATAATGGCTGGGGGATCTGGGACTCGCTTTTGGCCTGCAAGCCGTGCAGATTTACCGAAGCAATTCTTAAGAATAATAAGTGATAAGACGATGCTTGAGGAAACCGTAGCACGCGTTGAGAGCCTAGCAGATTATATCTATGTGGTGACAAACGAAAGGCATGGAGAGAAAGTTAAGGAGTTGCTGGGTGAGCAGGTAGAAATATTAACCGAGCCGATAGGAAAAAACACGGCTCCTTGTATAGGGCTCTCGGCAATACATGTTCTCCGTAAGTACGGTAATGTCCCGATGGCTGTCTTACCAGCCGATCATTTCATAGCTGATCCGCAGAGATTTAAAGAAAAACTTCAAACTGCATCGGAGATGGCAATTGATGGAGCAATAGTCACCCTTGGAATAATTCCTACAAGACCGGAGACGGGCTACGGCTACATAGAACGTGGTGATCTAGTCTCAGCTGAGAAAAAGATTTATGAAGTAAGGCGATTTGTTGAAAAGCCAAGTCTCGATAAAGCTATTGAATTTGTTTCAGAGGGAAAATATTTCTGGAATAGTGGAATTTTTGTATTTACCGCCCAAACCATACTATCGGAAATCAAAAATTTGATGCCAGATGTCTACAGAGAGCTAGAGAGGATTGAAGAAGCTCTTGAGTTAGAAAATTATGAATCCATACTGAAAGAAGCTTATGAAAAAATGCCATCAATCTCGATTGATTACGCTGTGATGGAAAAAACGCAACGGCAGATCTATGTGTTAGAGTCAGATTTTGGTTGGAGCGACGTTGGTAGTTGGCTTGCGTTATATGAATTGAGAAAAGAACGTGACGAGAATCAAAATCTGATTTTGGCAGATGCATTATTATTAGAGTCAAAGGCAAATTTAGTTTACTCTCAGTCAAATCGCTTGGTCTGCTTGCTTGGAGTCGAAGGATTAGTTATTGTTGATACTTCCGATGTTTTACTGGTTGCCGATTTAGAGCATTCTCAGAAAGTCAAAAAATTTCCTGAGCTGCTCAAGGCAAATGGTAGGGACGGACTGTATTAAAGCATATTATTACCAAGAGAGGTGAAAGCAATGAATTCATACATTTTCCGTGAGTACGATATTAGAGGTGTTGTGGGGAGAGATTTAAATCATGAAACCGTGTATCAATTGGCACGCGCCATCGGAACATATTTTCGACGTAACGGAGCGAAAAAAGTCAGTCTCGGACGTGACGCTCGCGCAAGCTCTCCCGAATTTCGCGATCTGATGGTCAAAGGGCTTACCGAGAGCGGATGTGATTGTATAGACGCTGGTATGATACCAACGCCAGTGCTGTATTTTACTCTGTTCAACTGGGAAGTTGATGGAGGGGTGATGATAACTGGTAGCCACAATCCAGCGGACAACAATGGTTTTAAGATATGTCTGGGTAAAACTAGCATTTATGGCGAGCAAATACAAGAAATAAGGAAAATTGCTGAATCCGGGGATTTCATAAGTGATGGCAGCGGGATTTACGAAGAAAAAGATATCTTGAAATCTTATCGCGAATATTTGTTATCCAATGTAAAACTTGGAAATAGAAGATTGAAAGTAGTGGTAGACGGGGGAAATGGAATGGGTGGATTCGTAGCTGCTCCGATCTACAAAGATTTGGGATGCGACGTTGTAGAGCTGTTTTGCGAGCCAGATAGCAATTTTCCGAATCATCATCCCGATCCTACGGTCGTTGAAAATATGAGATTTGCAGTAGAGGCAGTTGCTCGACATAAAGCTGATTTAGCCATTGCGTTCGATGGAGATGGAGATAGAATCGGCGTTGTAGATGAAAAGGGAGGCATAATTTGGGGAGACCAATTGATGATTATATTTTCCAGGGCAATCTTAAGAGAGCGTCCTGGCGCTACTTTTATCTCTGAGGTTAAGTGTTCACAAACCCTTTTTGATGACATAAAAAAGCATGGTGGTAATGCCATAATGTGGAAAGTCGGCCATTCTTTGATCAAAGCAAAGATGAAAGAAACTGGGGCTGCAATGGCAGGAGAAATGAGCGGACACATATTTTTTGCTGATAGATACTTTGGTTATGATGATGCAATCTATGCAGGTGCGAGACTCCTTGAGATTTTGTCTAATAGCGAAAAACCTCTCTCACATTTCATCGCAGATGTTCCTAAAACTGTATACACTCCAGAGATCCGAATGGAGTGCCCAGAGGAGAAGAAATTTGAAATTGTAAAGGCTTTAACCGAGGAATTTAAGAAGACTCACGAAGTCATAACAGTCGATGGAGCAAGAATAATCTTTCCGAATGGATGGGGATTAGTCCGTGCCTCTAATACACAACCAGTTCTTGTCTTACGTTTCGAGGCAGATAACCAAGAGAATCTTGAAAAAATCAAGACTGAAGTTGAGCAAAAACTAAAAGCTCTCATCGCAAACAAGTAAACCACATTGAGGAAAAACAAGACTTAACGGAGGCTATCCTCAGATAGCAATTCTAGCTGTGGATAGTCTCTTCTTTTCTGCCTCCCTGAAATTTCCTGCTTTTCCGTACTTTAGATAATCTTTCTGACTTTACTAAAAGCATTGAAAAGAGGAATCATCGTAGCAGAGAAAACCCTGGTTACTACTGATGTCGCGGTAACCTTCTTACTTAAACTCGAGCAATCGTCCTAAGATTCAAACTACTTCCGGGTTGTGCTAAAGTTATGCTTGCGGAGGCCACTCAATCCGCAATTCTGAAATTAATAGAGACTAAAATAACTCTCCGTAAAAATTTTAAGGTTTTATAAAATGAAAATGTTTGGTGATTTCGGTCAAGCTTGCTAAAATCGGTTAGAAATGTCAGAGACCAGGTTTAAAATTAGGGCTGTTGAGAGAAAAGATTTTCCTGCATGGCTGAGGCTGAGGAAAAAGCTGTGGGACGAGTTAAGTGAGGAAGAGCACGGCGAGGAAATGGTAGGAATCTATCAAAATCCAGAGACCCAGCTGGTGTTACTAGCGGAGGGTTCTGCTGGAGAAATTGTAGGATTTTTAGAAGCTAGTATTCGTCCATTTGCTGAAGACTGCTTGACGGAGAATGTTGGATATTTAGAAGGATGGTATGTAGAGCCAGAGTATAGGGGTCATGGTATCGGAAGGGCTTTAGTTCAGACAGCTGAGCGCTGGGCTAAGAGTATGGGTTGCCTCGAGATGGCCTCAGATTCAGAAATAGGTAACGAAGTGAGCATTGTTGTTCACGCTAAATTAGGCTATCGTGAGACATCTCGCCTTGTTCATTGGCGCAAGGAGTTATGATAGAGTTGTTCTCAAGGTCCTCGATGATGTTAAGACGCATAACTGAAACATTTCTAGTTTGTCTAATTCTCTGCAAAATGGTATTTTCACAATCGACCATTCAGGAAGCTCCAACACCAATTACTTCCAATCAAATAGTCGGTTCAATAAAACCAAGACCTATCGGCGATGATAGACTCACAAGGTACTTCTACTCTTTCATGGGCGAACAAGGCGATATTTTTATTAACGTCGAGGCGGAGAATTTTGACGGTGATATTGATGTTTTTGTAATGGAAAATTTGCGTCCACTGGCTAAAATCACTATTCTTTCAGCAAATTCAAAAACTGAAACGGGCAGAGTTATTTATCTGCGAAAGCCAGAAAAGCTGCTTCTGAGAATTGAAGGACGTACCTTGAACGATTCTCCTGCTACCTTCAAAGTAAAATTTGCCGGTAGCTTCGTAGCTATCAAATCTGACAATCAAAATCCCCAGGCTGATAATCAAAATCTCTCTCAATCATCTATGCCAGAGAATGGCAAGCAAATTGGTGAGAGCATAGCAAAAAAGCGAAAAGCTCCGACTGAAGAAGAAGCATCGGTTGGCATCGATAAGATTGCCCAAAACAGGAATAAAGCTCAGGATAAGAAGAAGAGAAAAAGAGATGAGCCTAAAGACTCGACTACGGTAGAAGAAAATTCCGATAACTCAGGGAATAAAGATAGAAACTATAACAAAGTAGCTAAGAATACATCGCAGCCCAGCCAGATTGAATACGAGGATTTATCAAAAAAGGATCGATCAAAAAATGAGATGGATAGGTCTGTGAGTAATGAGCAGGGCAGCATAAAGAAAAACTCTGTTAGGAGCGAACAGTCAGATAAAACCAGAAGCAAAAAGAATTCTGAGAGCAGCGACAAATACATTGACAACAAGTCCATCGAGGGTGGAGTCGATAGAGACAAACCTATCGACTTCAGCTCTCCTCAGAGCGACACGGCTAGAAATGAATCCACTGAAAGCGAGCCAAAAGTCGTTGGCGTTAATAAAAACAAATCGAATACGAAAAAATCTCCAAAGAAAAATACTGATACAAAAAACACTGCCACCTCGGAGGATCCGAATCTAAAACGTCGTGACTCAGCGCTATCTGGAATGAAGTTGATTGTCATTCTCAAAGATGGGAAAAAGTACGAAAAGCTAATGGAGGAGATTCTAACTTTAAGAATCGATGATGAGTCTCTGGTAATTTTGACTAAAGATGGCGATACGAAAACCATATTGTCGTCTGAAATAGTTAAAATCAGTATTGAGCGGAGGAAATGATCAAGGAGTATATGAATCAAGTCCAGATCTCTGCCATGGAATGTTATAAGCAAGCCTGGCAAAGAATAAAAAAGAATTATTTGTACTTAGTGGCTCTTTGTCTGATCGCCAATCTGATAAGTTCCTTTAGTAATGGTATTCTCTCCGGCGTGATGATATGTTCGATGTTTGCAGCATGCCTCGATGTAATAGATAATGAAAACCCAGATACCTCATTTAGAAAGCTATTCGCCGGCTTTAGTTATTTTCTACCCAGTCTTTTGCTTATTATTATTGCCAGCATTCCGATAGCTATAACTGTAATTCTTCTTCTCACACTAAGTGCCTTGATTAAAAATATTGATTTTTCTCCTCAGCTTGTGCTCGCAGTATGGATGATTGCTGCTTTTCTCGCCGTCATGTCGATGGTTTGCTTGCATTCGCTCATGATTTTCTCATTTCTCCTAGTTGTTGACAAAAACATGTCGGCATTACAATCTATCTTGGTTAGCTCGCAGGCGGTTTGGTCAAACTTAGGTTTGGTTGTGAATGTATTATTGATATCCTTTCTACTCTCAATAATAGGTCTTTTAGCATGCTGTATTGGAGTCTATTTTGTTTTTCCAATAAGTTTAGCTGTTATTACATTTATATACCGGCAGATTTTTCCAGCAAGTAGATATGAGCCAAGAACCTAAGCAGATAATATTAGAAACCCAATTCCTCCTAAAAGTCATTTGGCATGATGGTAAGGAAGATGCATTTGATGCTCTGAAACTGCGCCGTTCTTGTCCATGTGCTAGTTGCATCAATGAATGGACCGGTGAGCGAATCTTGGATGATCAGCAGATAAAGCAGGATATAAAAATAGAAGATATATCGCTCGTAGGAAGATATGCGATAAACTTACGCTTCTCTGATGGGCATGAGACTGGAATCTACAGCTTTGAATATTTAAAGAACTTAGTGTCTGAAGATTGATGTTTATTGATAGCGCAAAAATCAAGGTGAAGGCGGGCGACGGTGGAAACGGAGTCACGGCTTTTCGCAGGGAAAAGTTTGTTCCACGTGGTGGTCCTTCTGGTGGCGATGGGGGTAAAGGTGGAGATGTCTGGCTCGAGGCTGACGAAGGATTAAATACCCTGTTGCACTTAAAATATAATCCAGAGCACAGGGCTGAGAGGGGTAGAAATGGGGAGGGTTCCAATAAACATGGCCGAAATGGTGCTGATGTCGTCGTAAAAGTGCCGGTAGGGACACAAGTATTTGATGATGAAACAGGTGAACTTCTTTTTGATTTTACGAGACACGGTCAGCGCTTTCTCGCTGCTCGAGGAGGTAAAGGTGGACTTGGTAATGCCAGATTTGCAACACCTACGAGACAAACCCCAAGATTTCATACGCGTGGACAGCCGGGCGAAAAGAAAATTTTGCGACTTGAATTGAAGTTAATCGCCGACGTAGGTTTAGTGGGTTTTCCTAACGCTGGAAAGTCCACTCTCATCTCCGTAATTTCATCTGCTAAACCAAAAATAGCTGATTACCCATTCACAACTTTGGAGCCACATCTAGGGGTTGTAAACTTGGGAGACTTCAGGACATTTGTTGTTGCTGATATTCCGGGGCTAATTGAGGGTGCATCAAGAGGAGCAGGACTCGGGGACCGTTTCCTGCGACATATAGAGCGAACTAAAATTCTCTTACATTTAGTGGATGTTTCGTCAGAAAGAGATCCTGTTTCAGATTATGAAATAATTAACCGGGAGCTTGAGAATTACAGCAAAGAGCTAATTCAACGAGCGCAGATTGTAGTAGCGACGAAAATCGATGCCGTAAGCGACTTAAGTAAAATCGATAAGCTGCGTGACAGAGCATTAAATGATAATCGTAGATTCCTAGCGATTTCAGCCGTGGCTAATCGAGGTATCAAGGAATTGTTAGAAGCCACCTGGGAAGAGCTTGAGAAAATTAACGAATCTCAATTGGTTTCGCGGTAAACATGAATAGAGTGGCTTTTTACGGTGGTTCATTTGATCCCGTGCATAATGCACATCTAACAATAGCCGAAAGATTAATTGATTTATTTGATCTTCAAAAGCTCATTTTCGTGCCGGCCTTTCATGCTCCGCATAAGAAGAACTTAAAACCTACGTCAGCATATGATCGATATGCAATGCTAGCATTAGCCACAAGTGATAAAGAAAAAATCGAGATTTCAAAAACCGAATTGGAAAATCCAAAAGAGCCTTATACAATTCAGACGCTCCATAGGCTGCTAAAGGAGTTTAGTGATTATCAGATTTTCTTTATAATCGGTGCTGATTCATGGCAAGAGATAACTACATGGAGGGATTGGGAAGAAGTATTAACCATTGTGAACATAATCGTAGTTACTCGCCCTGGTTACCCGATAGTTTTTGATCATGTAAATGAAGAGATTCGCAGACGAATCATAGACGTAAGAGGAAAATATCAAATCTCCGTTTCAGAGGCTCTCAAGATTTATATTACTGATATAGTTCAATCGAATGCATCCGCAACGCAGATAAGGCGAATAATAAAAGAGGGCAAGACAGATTGGAAAAATTTAGTTCCCGAAAACGTAGCTCGTTACATTGTAAAGTATGGGCTATATTTGAAATAATTTTGTTGATGAGACTAAAAGAAAAGTATTCTTCAGCTTCGCAATCACTGGAAAACGTAAGTCAGGACGTTACTTTTGAAAGCATAGATGAAAGAGTGAAATTAGCGATCACTTGTGCGGCTGAAAAAAAAGCTTTAGGCACAGTGCTTTTGGATTTGAGGGAAATAGCAGATTTCACTGATTTTTTCATAATCACGAGTGGCTCGAATCAGAGGCAGGTTCAAGCCATATCTGATGAGATCGAGGAAAAGATGAAGAGACGGTTCGGAGAAACTCCCTTAAATATCGAAGGTTATAATTCGGCCGAATGGATTCTCATGGATTATGGCGATTTTATAGTACATATTTTTGGTGAGAAGGAGCGAGAATTTTATGATCTTGAGAGACTATGGCGCGACGCTAGGACTATCAAATTACCTGAGGATCTATAGCATTTTTCTTCTTATCTTCCTTCTGCCCTTCCCAAAAACTCTAGCCCAAACAACGATCTCAGGTACAGTAAAAGATGAAAAAGGCGATTTGATCCCCGCAGCTCAAGTATCAATAAAAGCTGATAACTTTCAAACATCGGTTTTGACTGATGAAAATGGCAAGTTCATCTTCAATAATTTGCCAACAAGCACATCAGATTATGAATTGAGTGTTTACGCACGAGGCTTTAATCCAGATGTGCGTAAGATCCAAGCTGGAACCATCATAGAGATCAGATTGGTGCCAGAGAGTCTGCGGTTTACTGTTACAGCCGAGTATGGTGAGAAGCTTGAAAAGGAATTGACACCACAGGCAGTAAATCTGATAAGCAGAGAATCCATATTAGACAGAAGCACGGTTTTTCTCGCTAGAGTTGCTGAACAAGAAGCAGGCATAAATGTTCAACGGACAAGTCCTTCATTGGGCGGAATCTTTATTAGAGGACTCGCCGGCAAAAATGTGGTTGTTTATGTAGATGGGGTGCGATTCACTAACGCAGCTCAACGCGGCGGTATCAACACTTTCTTCAATCTAAATGAACCATCCAGTCTAGAAAGGATCGAAGTCATAAGAGGTGCTTCAAGTGCTCAATTTGGTTCTGATGCACTTGGCGGGACTATCAATCTAGTTTCCTTGAACAGTTCGATAAATTCAGATAAGCCAGCTTTCAATGGTGAGATTAGTGCGAACGCTCAAACCGCCGATCGATCGGGCGGTAGTTTTGCACTCCTCAGCTATGGCACCAATAGATTTAACTTCTTTCTAAATCTTGCGGGAAGGCGAATCAATAAGTTAAGACCAGCACGTGGCATAGACTCGCATTCAGCATTAACCCGATTTTTGGGAATATCCTCGAAAGTTTTGGGAGAACGACTCCCAGATACTGAATTCACTCAATATGGTGGAGCCCTACGCCTCAATTACTTACCTACAGATGACCTACAGATAATCTTTAATTACCAACGTAGTCAACAAGATGATGGGAAACGTTATGATCAACTGTTAGGCGGTGATGGAAACCTCATAGCTGATCTGAAGAATTTGATGACTGACTTTGGATACATTCGCTTGATAAAGCAAAATTTATCTTTATTCGATTCAGCTTCCATAACATTTTCCTACAATAGCCAGAGGGAAGAGAGAGTTAATCAAGGAGGACAAGGGGATCCATTTGGATCAATAACCCATCAGTACGAAAGGACAAGTGTCTCCGGGTTTAATTTCTTCTTGGATAAGACGTTAGAGAAACTCATATTAGGTTTTGGCGGAGATTACTACTTCGAAAAAATAAACTCGCCTGCATTTACGGTTAATCCAAGAACAAACACCTCTACGCTATCTAGGCCGAGAATCCCAGACGAGGCAAGATTTAGGTCGAGTGGTGTTTTCTTGAATGGGGCTTTGCAATTACAGAGAATACGTTTCTCGGGAGCATTGCGTTATAGTTTTGCAGATTATAAGGCAAGGGCTGCCGATGCCCCAATCGTTGCTGGAAGGCGTCTGTGGCAAGACGATAGTCTCAGAGTAGGATCTTTCTCCGGAAGAATAGGCTTTGTGCTAAGACTCATCGAGCAATTTTCGCTGGCCGCAAATTACAGTCGTGGATTTCGTTATCCAAACATGACTGATCTGGGAACGTTAGGTCTAACTGGTAGTGGCTATGAAGTGGACTACCTATCGGCCGTTAATTTAGGTGGAACTATTGGAACAACGGCAGATTCTTCAGCAGTTTCGACAGGCATTCCAGTCTCTAAGCAACGCTCAGAGTTCAGCAACAACTTTGATTTGAGCTTTAGATACGCACACAAGCGTTTCGAGACTGAGTTTACCGGATTCCTACTGGACATCGAGGACATAATCACGAAACAATCATTAATACTACCTCCTGGAGCAGTAGGCAAATTCTTGGGAGACCAGCAAATAATAAGCCAGCTGCCGAATGGCGTTGTTTTTGTCGCGCTCTCAACCTCGCCAGTTTTGGTGAGAGCAAATTATTCATCTGCTCGTATTTATGGCATAGAGGCGGAAAGTGAAGCATGGTTAACAAAAAGCCTAAAATTCACCGCGAATTACACATTTATTCATGCAAAAGATAAGTCGACTGGTTTGCCACCGAACATAGAGGGTGGCACTCCTCCGCCGACAGCTTTTGTGAGTTTTAAATATCAGCCAATAGGAAGAAACTTCTGGATCGAGCTGTATTCGATACTTGCTCAGAAGCAGAATAGGTTGTCGAGTCTAGATATAGAGGATCGTCGCACAGGCGCACTACGCACCAGAGGTCAAATAGCAAATTTCTTTCGTCGAGGCGCTTGTGTGCGTGGTCTCACGAATAATCCCGATGGGGTTTGCGGAACAGGAGACGAAACCATTCTCCTCTTGACTGGTGAAACTCTAGCCCAGGTGCAAAACAGAGTTCTAGGTATTGGGGTTAACTCAGCGCCAATGTTTACTTATCTACCGTCGTATGGATTATTAAACTTGCGCGGCGGCATACGTTTAAATGAAAAACAGCAGATAAACTGGGCCATCGAGAACATATTCGATAGACCCTACAGGAATCCAAGCTGGGGTATAGATGGAGCAGGTAGAAATTTTCGAGTTGCCTATCGAATTAAGTTCTAGGTTCTGGAGAGCTCGGCCTCCGGCGCATCTCCAAAAATCTCACGGATTACCTTTTGTCGGTAATCGAAAATGTATTTAAGCTCGCGTTTTACATACCAATGAGCTAAATCACCAAACGGCTCAAAAGGTAAGCGATAACGGACTATGTCTTCCATGATGGTATGTCCGTTATCGCTTGGCGTGAATTTATGAAGATGTATCCATTGCTTGTAAGGGCTTTTTAATGCGGTATCTACAAATGAGTAAGGTGGATTCCACTCGCTTATCTCCGTACGCCATCTTAGCGGTATCCCTCGCAATTTGAGTTGATAATCAATCAGAGTTCCTTTTCGCATTTCTATGGGTAGAGGAGTGATTATGTGGAAATTCAATTCTGGTGGTGTTATGCGTTCTAGGTTGGTTGCATCACAAAAAAACTGAAATACTTTTTCTATTGGGCAAGGTATAACTTGTCTTCTGTGTAATACATGCTCAGCCATGATTTCCCTTCCCTTGATCGTTATTTTCAATAATAGCTTCTCAGACAAAATAGATAAAAGCAAGATTAGTCTATTGCCTGATCAAATTTCGTCTCTAATTGATCTTGTAGATCTTGCGGTAATGATGAGAAAAAGTTATAGCCGGTTTTACTCTCTATGTCTCTTACTGTTGTTCTGTAGATAAACCAATCCGCATTTTTGATTCCTCTAACATTAGGCATTTCCACTGCTATGACTCTGGTGTTTTCGTTTATTGAATCAATTGAAGCGCCTCTTGGTAAAACGGCCAAGATCTTCCAGAAACTAGCAGGTATAGCAATCTTGTTTTTAATTCGTCCTATCTCGCCATAGGTGCCGGCAATTATGTAGACGTCTTGATTGCGACGCGCGAGAGTTCTCGTATATGACTCTAACTTTTCCCACGGGCCTCTGTTAAGGTCTGGAGTTTGTGGAGCTATGTTGGTCATCAGGAACGTAGAATCCATGGCAGCCTGGCTTCCTTCTCTATCTGCACTTGGGCATAAGTGTCCTCTATCGAATCCTGATCCTGTATAATCGAACGGCGTGACTCTACCCCATGATTCTGGAATTCTGTCGTCTGGTCTAAAAGAATCTACTCGGTCCATTTTACCTATGTCTGCATCGGTGAGTCTCCATGCGACCCAGTTCGGAACCCTTCGGCTCTTGCTGTAGGAAATTATCATGTATCGATTAATCAGAAGATAATTCTCTGGATTTTCTGTTGTTGCCTCTGATGGATTACCAAATGGTAGGTGAACTGCTAAACTTTCTGCCTCACTTATCAGATCGAGATTTCTGATGTTAGTAGATATTCGCCTGCTTTTAGTTCCTTTTTCAGATATTTTTTCAGATTCCTTAGGTGAAAAAAATTTAGAGCTGAGCCATAGTGCAGATAATCCGATTATTAAGGCAAAGACAAAAGCGATCAACGCTATGATCAGACCTGTTTTTTTCTTCATAAGAAAAAAGTTTATCAACTAGGAATGACATGCTTCTAATTCTGTAGGTTCGATTTTGGCAAGCATGTAGGCATGGATTGTGTAGGATCAATGCAATTTGCTACTAAAATTAAATGCTCGTGAATTTATCAAGTACTCTGAAGAAGTGCATATTTCAGATTTTACAAGAAGTGGGTTACATTAAGAATCTATGGAGAAACTTCACCTTACCGGCCTTAAGGAAGAAGAGTTAGAGAGTTTTGTGGAGAGTTGTGGGCAGAGGCGATTTCGTGCGAATCAACTATTCAAGCAAATTCACTCACGCCGGCAATTGGATTTTAAGGAAATGAGCGATTTGCCAATTGATTTTAGAGATCGACTCCAACAGATAGCCGTAGCCTCTACACTGAAGATACAATCAAAATTTTTTTCATCCGACGGTACAAGACGTTATTTAATGAAGACGATTGATGATCTCCCGGTAGAGACTGTCTTCATACCCAGTGAGGGACGTGATACGATCTGCTTTTCTTCGCAGTCTGGTTGTCCACTTAAATGTGACTTTTGTCTGACTGCTAGATTAGGACTGCTGCGCTCTTTGTCTGCAGGGGAGATAGTCGAGCAAATAATATTGGTTCTCAACGATGTCTATGGAATCGGGACAAAAACACCTCATGGCACAAATCTAGTAGCGATGGGTGCAGGCGAACCTTTTTTGAATTTCGAGAACCTGATGAAGGCATTAGAGATAATCTCATCGAAAAATGGACTCTTTATTGTTCCTAGCCGCGTGACTGTTTCAACAGCTGGTATAGTGCCGAAAATATACGAATTTGCTAAGTTAAAAAGGAAGCCAAATTTAGCTGTATCTCTTTCGGCTACTAATGACGCCTTAAGAGACAAGTTGATGCCTATAAATCGGCGATGGAATATTGAAGAGCTTATGAAAGCAGTTAAGCAAGTGGAGAGAAGTCTTCGACGGGGTGAGGACTTGACGTTCGAATACGTTTTGCTAAAAGGCATAAACGATAGCATTCATCATGCCACTGAATTGGTCAATCTAATCAAGAAGCACTCGCTTAATCGGGTGAAAGTTAATTTAATTCCACATAATACTGCAGACACTCTGTCTTATGAGCCGCCATCTGAGCAAACAATTTTACAATTTCAGAAAGTTTTGAGGGAAAATGGCATCGCAAATTACATTCGACGCCCTAGAGGAAGAGATATATACGCAGCGTGTGGTCAGTTGGCAGCAAGAACTATTCTCGATTGAGCTTTATGGAAATCTTAATAATAGGTCTTATACTAGTTGCTCTAATGGTTTATACTTCGACGAAGATAAAAGCAGCAGTAGCTGCTGCCTACAGTGAAGAAAAAATTCAAACACCAGATTTCGAGATAATAAAACCCGATGGTTTCTTAAGTCCCTGCGATGATAAATCGATATATGCCTTCGAGGCTTATTCCAGAGAATTCGGGGAAGGCGAGGCAGCGGATTTACATCATGTGGCGGTGACTCTTCTGATCCATGAGAGACTTAGCGTTAATGAAACTGAAATTGAGTCGCATGAGGTCAAGAATGGAGTCAGTTTGAAAATTATTCGAAAATATTTACACACCCCACGAAATACATATGAATTGACGGTCACAGCGCTAAAAGATAATTATCAGGAATACGAGGAAAGGATCCGTAAGATGTTAGATAGTTTCCAAATTCACTCCACCAGTTGAGGTTTTACAAAAGAAGCCTCTGCAATCTAGAACTTTTACGGGCGACGTGATAAGTAATTGATCTCTGTGCGTATGACGATTCTTACAATTCCTAACATATTGACTTTTTTGAGAATGGCGCTTATCCCAGTTTTTGCTACCCTGCTTTTTTACGGGCACAGTCTCTGGGCATTGATTGTTTTCTTAATTGCAGGTGTTTCAGATGGTATCGATGGGCTGATTGCCAGAAAATACAAGCAAGAATCTGAATTAGGGACAATCCTGGATCCAATAGCTGATAAATTGCTAATGACGGTTGCATTTATAGTGCTCTCTATGCCTAATGTGCTTCAGCCAACTAAACATCTTCCCGTGCCATTTTGGGTCTCGGCCGCTGTCATAGGTCGAGATGTTCTTATCTTGGCCTCCGCAAGCGCAATCTTCATAATCACTGGATTTAAAAAATTTCGGCCATCACTTCTCGGAAAAGCGAGCACCTTGGTTCAAGTCTCGGCTGTGTCTTTAATTTTAGTTGCAAATGTTTCTGGCTATAGTTTTTATCTGCCTACCGTTTACTTCATCGTAGTGCTATTCGCTGTTGTATCTGGCTTACATTATATCTTCCACGTAGCCCAACTGATGAAACAAGAGGAAGCTTCGTAAATTAAATATCGAAAAAAATGAAAGGGTTTTACTAAAGAAACTTGACAATGATATACTCATATCTTATATTAACAATTAGTCAAAGAGAAAAATTTAATAAGGAGAAGAAGGCAAAATGAGCAAGATAATAGGAATAGATTTAGGAACTACAAACTCAGTGGTTGCTGTGATGGAGGGTGGTGAACCCGTAGTGATACCGAATGAAGAGGGTGGCCGCACGACTCCATCAGTAGTTGCTTTTACAAAGGACGGCAACCGCCTAGTTGGACAAGCTGCAAAACGGCAGGCTGTCACGAATCCTGAGAACACGCTTTATTCTGTTAAAAGATTTATAGGAAGGCGATACGATGAAGTAACTGAGGAAATCAAACAAGTTCCTTACAAAGTCACACGTGCGCCTAACGGAGATGTAAGATTCGAGGTACAGGGCAAGTTATACGCTCCGCCTGAAATTTCTGCAATGGTGTTGCAGAAACTGAAGAAAGCAGCGGAGGACTATTTAGGTCAGAAAGTTGAGAAAGCTGTGATCACGGTGCCGGCTTATTTCAATGATGCTCAACGTCAGGCTACTAAGGATGCTGGACGAATAGCGGGCTTGGATGTAGTACGTATAATCAATGAGCCTACTGCTGCTGCACTAGCATACGGATTGGACAAGAAGAAAGATGAGACAATAGCGGTCTTTGACTTTGGTGGTGGAACTTTCGATATTTCAATTCTCGAAGTAGGCGAAGGTGTTGTAGAGGTAAAAGCTACAAATGGTGATACTCACTTGGGCGGTGACGACATAGATGATGTTCTTATCAAATGGATAATAGATGAATTTAAGCGCGATCAAGGAATAGACCTCACGACCGATAAGATGGCCTTACAGAGACTAAAAGAGGCAGCTGAGAAAGCAAAGATGGAATTATCATCTACGATGGAGACTGAGATTAATCTGCCTTTCATTACGGCAGATGCCTCAGGCCCGAAACATCTGTTGATGAAGTTAACCAGAGCCAAATTTGAACAGTTAGCTGAACCTGTCTTGAAGCGGCTGATACCACCAGTTGAGCAAGCTTTAAAAGATGCCGGCTTGACGCCAGATAAAATAGACGAAGTGATATTAGTCGGCGGTTCAACCCGCATACCGAAGGTGCAGCAGATGGTGAGAGAATTTTTCGGTAAGGAGCCTAACAAGTCTGTTAACCCGGATGAGGTTGTAGCATTAGGAGCTGCTGTTCAGGCCGGAGTTTTGGCGGGTGAGAAAACGGACATTTTGCTATTAGATGTCACGCCACTCACCTTGGGTATAGAGACACTTGGCGGTGTTATGACACCGATGATACCTCGCAATACTACTATCCCTACGCGAAAGTCCGAGATATTCTCGACAGCTACTGATAACCAGACATCGGTTGAAATCCATGTGTTGCAGGGAGAAAGGCCGATGGCAGCTGACAATAAGACTTTAGGCAAATTCCACCTGGTTGGTATTCCGCCTGCACCACGTGGAGTGCCACAAATCGAGGTTACTTTTGACATCGATGCTAATGGTATAGTGAACGTTTCAGCTAGAGATTTAGGAACCGGTCGTGAGCAGAAGATAACTATAACTGCTTCCTCAGGCTTGACTAAAGAGGAGATAGAGAGAATGGTGAAGGAAGCCGAGGCACACGCGCAAGAGGATGCTAAGAGACGAGAAGTCATCGAGGCCAGGAATCGACTGGATGGATTGGTTTATTCGGTCGAAAAAGCTTTTAACGAGAATAAGTCAAGACTAGATTCTAGCGCTGTAAGTGAGATAGAATCTGCCTTATCTGAAGCTAAGACGGCTCTGAATAGTAATGAGATAAACACTATAAACAATGCATATAATAGATTACAGACTGCGTCCCACAAATTAGCAGAGGTTTTATATACTCAGGCTGGTGGAAGCACAACCTCAGAACAGACGTCCTCAGCAAGCGCTGGGAGCTCTGACTTTTCTGGTTCCTCTTCATCTTCGGAAGATAATGTAATCGATGCTGAGTACGTCGATGTCGAAGACAACAAAAAATAATCTGGAAGGCTGAAAGTGTGCTGGCTTTCAGCCTGCTTAAATAAGTTTGAGAAGAACTTACGGACATGGCGAATAAGGATTACTACAGCATTCTTGGTGTGAAAAGAGATGCGAAGCCTGACGAAATAAAAAAGGCATATCGTCGGTTGGCAAGAAAGTATCATCCTGATGTTAATCCGGGGGATAAAGTGGCTGAGGAGAAATTCAAGGAAATTCAGGAAGCCTATGATGTTCTCTCCGATGAAAAGAAGCGAAGAGTTTATGACAGATTTGGATATTACAGCGACAATTTAGATCCTGATTCGCCATTTGCTTCTCATGCAGGTTCAACGTCCAGTGGTACAGGTTTTGACTTCTCAAGTTTTGCTTGGGATTTTGGTTCAACATCCACAGGATCTTCATTCAGAGATATTTTCTCGGAGTTGTTTGGTGGTGGAAAAAGAGAAGCAGAACCACCGAGACCAGTTCCAAAAAAAGGGGAGGACATAGAGATACCATTAGCACTGAGCTTCGAGGAGGCAGTTAAAGGTTTGACAACCACAATTACCGTCAACCGTAGTGAACAGTGTCCTCGCTGTCAAGGTGCAGGTGACACTGGGGGACCTTTAGTATTGTGCTCCACATGTAATGGCACGGGCAGAGTTGCTAGGTTTGGCGGAAGGATTCAACTGGCTCAGACCTGTACAGATTGTGCAGGGACGGGAAAGCGTCGACAACCTTGCTCCGTATGCGCAGGTAAAGGCGTAATTCCGAAGACGGAGCAGGTGAAGGTACGCATTCCAGCCGGCGTAGATACTGGCTCTCGTGTTAGGGTTCCTAAGAAAGGTCATGCCGGCAGGTTAGGCGCTGAGCCCGGAGATTTATACATAATTACAAACGTTAGCAATCATAAGTACTTCACCAGAAAAGGCGATAATATTTACATAACTATTCCAATAACCATACCTGAGGCCGTATTAGGCACAAAGATCGAAGTTCCGACGATAGAGGGAAAGGCTCAGTTAAAAATTCCACCTGGAACACAGAGCGGCCAAAAATTCAGACTGCGTGGTCGAGGAGTGCCATCCTTGAGAAACCCAAATCTGCGCGGAGATCAATTTGTAGAGGTTCAGATAAAATTACCCAAAGTCATCTCTGAAGAGACTAAAGAGTTGCTCAGGCAATTTGAGAAGATAAATCCAGAAAATCCTAGAAAGGAGATGGGATTGGAGTAGGCCAATGAACACGAAAAAAAAGGTTAAAACTTATACGATAAGTGCTGTTGCGGAGCTTTATGATATTCATCCTCAAACCCTGAGGCTCTATGAGCGGGAGGGTCTACTGAAACCTTCTCGTTCAGAGGGCAACACCCGGCTCTACACGGATGCGGATTTGGAAAGACTCGAAATGATATTGTCCTTAACTCGTGATCTAGGGGTTAATCTAGCAGGAGTCGAAGTAATCCTCAACATGCGTGAAAAAATGCTTGCCATGCAGAGGGAATTTAATCTTTTCCTGGAACAGCTGAGACAACATTTCGATGAAATCCCTTATTCAATCCAAGAATTGACCAAATCAGAGGCCATAATTCCAATATCCAGAAAGCCTCCGGTGCCGATATCCAAGAACAAAAAAGAGAGATCAACTAAATGAATCAGCGACACTTGATCGAGGTCACAAGAGAGCATTTCAGATCTGCGATTGATAAGAATCTAAGTAGTATTCTGAGCGCTTATTCTAAATCGGAGAATTTACTAGTTTTTGTAGAGGGACCTCGCTGGATGACGGTGGGCTATCAGGCTGTAGCGAAAGGTTGGCGAGATTTCTGTAGTTCCTCTATTAATCTGAAAAGTTGCGATTGGATCGATGAGCCAAAGGCTGAGTGTGATGGTCTTTTAGGATTCGTAGCAGGCATGGTGAAATTAGAAGTCGAAATTAATGGTGAAACAAAGCATATACAGTTCAGAGCTAGTTTTGTTTTTAAGAATGAAGGGGATAGATGGAGAATAATCCACGAGCATTTTTCTCAACCTGCTGCGGATCCATACGGAATTGGCGATTGGATCAAATCATGATGCTATTCTGGTACGACCTTTATCCATTCATACATCTTAAAATTGTAGAGTCCTTCGCTTACTAAAGGATCATTATTTGCCATATTGAGTGCTTCCTGCTCAGTTTCAGCCGCAAAAATATAACAGCCAGCTCCTAGTTCACCACTTTGATCGGCGAATGGGCCAGCTACCAGGCATTTTCCCTCTGCACCAAGTTGTTTGAAATACGCTGTGTGTTTTTTGAGTATGCTTAAGGCAAAATCGTCTGTTACTGTTTCCCTCTTGGGAGTCCTATGTAGAGTAAAAAAGAAATATTTCATCATATCTCGTTCTCTGCGTGATGATTCAAGGTTGTTTTGTTGAAGGTCTTACTGATCATGAAATTTAAAATGATTACTAGTAATAGTGCAGTGCCTGTCACTGCAATAACCAGAGAGAAAGCTTGTGTGTAATCTCCGCCGGCAGCGTCAGCTAATCGACCGGTCAATATACCGCCAGTTGCTGCACCTATAGTTTCTACGACCGTTATGACGCCGAGTATTTTTGGATAATCTTTATTACCGAAGTAATCGGCAACTAGCCTCTGCAGTAACACAAAAGTTCCACCGTAGCCCATACCAAAGGGTATCAAAAACATGAAGGCAGTTTTGGAAGTCAAGTTGATCAGAAATAGCGTCCCCAGAAACATTATCGAGCAGCATAAAAGCATCACTCTGGTCGGAGGAATTCTATCACTTAAGAATCCAAATAGAAATTTGCCAAATACGCTAACAAAGAACAAAGCAGATTGCGCTAATGCCCCTGCCTCGGCTGAGAGCCCGACCTTGTCAGTCTGTAGATAGAGGATAAACTGTTGGCTAGTTACAAAAATTGGGTAGAAAATTAGAGCAGCACAAAGGGAGAAAATCCAAAAAATAGGGGTTTTCATTGCCTCGAAAAGCGTAAGTCCAGTTGAGGCAGTTGGAGTGGCTTGCGTTTCCAAGGAGATCTCTGTATCTCCGTCAGGAAGGAGTCCAATTTCTGAAGGGGAGTTTTTTACAAGAAAGATGAGGCAAGGGATCAGAACTAACCATATGACTAGACTTACGAGGAGCATCGCAGTTCGCCATCCATACTGACTTATTAGAGGAGCGGTGAATAATGGAATCAGAACACCGCCGAAACTTGTGCCAGTAAGTAAAATACCTATTGCAGTTCCACGTTTGCGAACAAACCAGTTAGCCACGAGCACTGTCATAGCTAACACACCAACGAATCCAAGTGATGCTCCCATTAGCATCCTTGATACATAGACCATAGTCGGTGAGGTTGTTTGTGAATGCAGTACTAGAGCTGTTCCTAGAATCACGCAGCCCATTACTGCCATTCTTTTAACTGAAAATTTATGTATTAACCATCCCGCAAATGGTGAGATGATTCCGGCCGTTAAAAAAGTCAGAGAGGCGCCAAAGCCTATAAAGCTTTCAGCTTGATTACTATCGACTGCGCCTATCTGAACAAACTCCTGACGAATAGACTTGTAGAATACGGGAAATCCGCCGATCGAGAGACCATTGCTTATCAATAAAGCAAGTGTCGCTATAGCAACTATCAACCATCCGTAAAAGATTTTTCTTTCTTTCATCGATTTATCATTAAAGGTTTACGGGGCGTTTGACGAATTGGCCTGGTTTTTCATCTATGACCTTGCCATTATCGAACAATATGCGACCACGTACGATTGTTTGTGTTGACCAGCCCTTAGCGATAAAGCCTTCAAAAGGAGTATGATCCTGAGCGGAGAGCAATTCTTCAGCTCTGACAGGTTTTTCTATGTTCATGTCAATCACTGTTAAATCTGCGTCGGCTCCAATCGCAATGCATCCCTTTTTTGGATATATGGCAAAGATTTTAGCTGGATTAGCAGATAGGATTTCAGCGATGCGGGCTAGCGGAATTTTTCTTTTGTGCGCACCTTCGCTCAGTAGAATTGGATATAGAATCGAACTACCACCAAATCCTGGCAGAGACTCCCAGACGCCTTTGCTTTTATGCTCTTCACCGCAACATGCATGGTCAGACACGACAGTATCTACGTGACCACGTCTTATTCCTTCCCACAAAAACTCACTATGTTCGCGGGTTCTTATGGGTGGGTTCACTTTTGCTCTGATTCCTATTCCTAGCCTGTCTAATTCTTCGTGGTCGAGAGCCAAATGGTGAAGTGTCGTCTCTAGCTTTATATCATGATTCGGATATGTTCTTCTGGCGTCTATACCGGCTTGTAAAGCCTCACGACTAGATAGATGCAAGAGATTTATCGGGCATCCGGTAGCATCTGCTAGGATAGCTGCTTCATGCACGGAAAGTTTTTCGGTAAGCGGGGGTCTAGCCTCACTGTATGCTTTTAGTCCTTTTAGTCCCTGTTTTTTTACTCTTTCTATGAACACTCTTATTAGTTCTGGATTCTCGCAATGCAAACTTAGAGAAATTCTGCCATTCTCACGATGTTTTTCCGCCATGGCTGCGACTCTGGTCATTAGTTCATACAAATGTCCTAAGTCATAGTTTTCAGCCATCGTATATTCATTACCCTTGGTTGAATCGGCGGCTAGCGTCAGCCCTTTGTAGAACATGTAAAACTTAAAAGAACTGACGCCAGCCTCCTCCACCAGCCATTGAACCTCATCTAATTGAGGAGTAGTCATAGGCGCTATGTGGTAACAATAATCGGTATAAAAATGACCGTCAGAAAGTGAGAGGACTTCGGGAAAAATTTCACGGTAAGGTCCAGTTTTATTCAAGTAATGGTGACCCGTGCGGAAATAGCTTATTATAGTTCCGACGCCACCGACCAAAGCAGTTCTCGATTCACTCTCAGCATCTTCTGAGTGTGGCCGATAGATGCCTATGTGATAATGAGAGTCTATGGCAGCAGGAAAGACGTATTTTTTATTTGCGTCTAGAACTTCCTCAGAGGATTGGGCATCTATCTCATCCTTTATGCAGGCTATACGTCCCTGTTTGATGCCGATTTCACATCTGACTGCACCGTGATAGGGAAACACGACTGTTCCATTTTTTATCAACAGATCATATTTTTTCATTTCTCTACCATCCTAAGACTATTGCAAAGATAAGAGGGGCAACGATCGAAGCATCAGATTCTATGATGTACTTTGGAGTGTCGACATCCAGTTTGCCCCATGTGATTTTCTCGTTTGGGATAGCGCCAGAATATGATCCGTAGCTTGTAGTCGAGTCAGATATTTGGCAGAAATATGCCCAAACGGGAATGTTCTCTAGCCGCATGTCTTGATGCAGCATTGGAACCACGCAAATTGGAAAATCACCAGCGATGCCACCGCCTATCTGGAAGAACCCGATAGGTGAGTGTTTTGAATTTTCTATATACCATTCAGCTAAGTAGATCATGTATTCGATGCCTGTGCGCACCGTGTGCACGTTTTCAATTTCTTTAGCCATGCAGCGTGCTGCATACATGTTACCCATGGTAGAGTCTTCCCATCCGGGAACTACCATCGGCAATTTTTTTTGAGCAGCTGCCAGCACCCAGGAATCTTTTGGGTCAATTTGATAATATTTTTCGAGCTTGCCGGAAAGTAGTGCGCGATACATGAATTCATGAGGAAACAATCGCTCTCCGCGAGCTTCAGCTGTTAACCATTCTTCTATCAAGACACTCTCTAATCGTCGCATGGCTTCTTCCTCAGGTATGCAAGTATCAGTTACCCTATTCATCTTTCTTTCAAGTAACGCTTTTTCATCCTGAGGTGTTAGATCACGATAATTAGGAACACGCTCATAGAAATCATGAGCTATCAGATTAAATAGATCTTCCTCTAGATTTGCCCCTGTGCACGAAATGATGTGCACCTTATCTTGGCGAATCATCTCAGCGAGGGACAAACCTATTTCGGCGGTGGACATCGCTCCTGCTAACGTTACCATCATTTTTCCACCGCTTTCGACTAGACGTTTATAACCTTCAGCGGCATCAATCAAGGCCGCAGCGTTAAAGTGCCTGAAATGATGCTTCAAAAAGTTTGTGACTTTGTTGTTTTCCATAATCTCTAAAAAATACAGAATTTACACCCAATCTTCAAGGTTATAAACGCGTACTGCATTTTCGACTAATAACTTTCTTTTAGCAGTCTCTCGAATCTCTAATTTGTTCAATTCCTCGATTGCACGTTTAAAATCTACGACGGGATAATCCGTGCCAAATAAAACTTTGTCTTGGCCGCGAGTGTTAATAAAATTTATCAGGGATTTGTCCCAATATTTCGGTAGATGGGCGTCAGTTCCTATGAACACGTTTTTATGCTTCCAAGCCATCGAGATCATTTGCTCAGTCCAAGGATGCCCTATGTGGATTCCCACTATTTTCAGTTCCGGAAAGTCTATCGCTATCCTATCCAATGTTATTGGGTCAGCCACTGTACGAAGAAACCATTGAGCTGAATGTCCAACTTGTATTTGGATCGGAACACCTAGCTCTGCACACTTTGCGTAGAATGGATAATAAACTCTACTATCAGGTGGCTCACCAAACCAATGCGGATACAGATGAGCTCCAACGAACCCATACTCTTTTACGGCTGTCTCTAGTTTTTTCATCCACAACATTATCTTGCTCGGGTTTATTCCTATGATTCCTTTGAATCTATCTGGATAAAGATTGCAAACTTCCGCAATCTTCTCGAAGGGTTTTTCAAAGTGGATACTCGACCCAACTGCTCCTCCAGTAGTTGCAACTAGAAGTCCTTTGTCGATACCTGCTTCATCCATCTCCGCAATCTGCTGTTCGATGGGAATGCCCTGTTTCGTTTTATCTAAGATTTTAACTAGCGCCCAGAATTCATCTAATTCTGGTGGATAACGCTCAGTCACTTCCTTGGTCCAGAGATTAACCACGATGTCTATTGCTTTGGTTGGCATATATTACCCTTGTTTTGAAAATATTTCTCTTAATTCGCGCCGCAAAATCTTACCAGTGGGATTTCGCGGAAGACTCTCTACGAATTCGATGCTCTTCGGCTTTTTGAATCCAGCCAGCTTGTCCTCACAAAACTTGATTATTTCATCAGCCCCAACCTTCTGCCCCTCTTTTAACACGATTACAGCTTTAATTTCTTCTCCCCATTTTTCGCTCGGTACGCCTATGACCGCTACTTCCTGAACCGCTGGATGATTCTGAATAACTTTTTCAACCTCTGATGGATATACATTTAATGCGCCGGTTACGATCAAATCATTTTTTCGATCCACCAAGTAAAAATAGCCGTCCAAGTCACGTTTAGCCATATCACCTGTTCTTATCCAACCGTCTTTCATTATTTGTGATGTTGCTGTTTCGTTTTTCCAGTAGCCGACCATGTTAGCCTCGGTTCTTACTGCTATCTCCCCTATCTCACCGATTTCAACTTCCTGCCAATCCTCGTCAACCAATTTCACATCCACATTTACCTGAGGTTTACCACATGATTGGAATAGATGCCTTTTCAGCGGATCTCTGAACGCTAAGAGATGATCGTCAGGTTCTAGGACTGTACCAGCGCATCCTGTTTCTGTGGTAGCAAAGGTTTGACGAAACTTGCACCATGAGAATTCCGACATTGCTTGACATATTAATGACTCACTAATAGGAGAGCCACCATAGAGTATTACCCTTAGGCTGCCTAAGTCGTATTTATGTCGAGCATCGGAGTTCAATAACATTTGTATTGTTGTGGGCACTAAGTTAGTAAACGTGATTTTGTCTCTCTCTATGGTCTTGCAAGCTGTTTCCACATCAAAATTAATCAGAGATATCTGTGAAGCTACATATACGGCGCAATAGATCCCAGCGATACCTGCTGCCGAGTACAATGGGCTTGGTAGCATGACTTTGTGGGTTCTTCGTGAACCGATCGCATGAACATGAATGAACATTCCGACTAGTAGGCTTCCGTGTGTATACACCGCACCCTTTGGAAAACCAGTTGTGCCGCTTGTATAAAGAAGCATTGCTGGAGTTTTAAAATTTGGCTCGAAATCTGGAAAAGAAGCATGCTTGAGTCCTTCGTCAATCAATCTCTCGAAATCCTCAGGTGTAATTAAATGTTTCAGATTAGAGCTCATCGACTGTACCCTATGGCTTTTTTCCCTGGTCGATTCATCACAAATGATTGCCTTTGCCTCGGAATTCTGAATTATGTAAGAGGCTTCATCGGCAGTGAGTCGGTAATTTATGGTGACAGATACTAATCCCGCTTGGGCTAAACCAAATAAAGCTTCTACCCATTGGTTTGAATTTCTTGCATATAAAGCCACTCTGTCGCCTACTTCAAGATTAAGTTCATAAATCAAGGAGCGAGCAAAAGCTCTAGCTCGCGCCTCCAACTCAATCCACGTAAAGCTCTTGTCCTCAAAAATTAAGGCGCGTTGATTAGGAAAATTCCTGGCATTCCTTGACAATATATCGCCAGCATTTTTTAATCCGCCGAAAATCATCTTCTATTAGAACCGTATAGTTTTTAATCAAAAAAGCTTCTGATTTACTCATTATCTCGTTTCGTTTTTTGCCTTTAAAGACTTTCTTCATTGATCGAAGTTTAATCTTTTAATGCTTATGTCAGTTAATAAGCTGAATAGAAAATCTACATAGCAAAAGCGCACTATTCAATGTGCCTTACAAATTGGCTAAATGACAGAGGTTTCAATGTGATCATAACTCAAGCTTTTTCATTCCTCACTTTTTATCAACTTATTTCAGCAGGTTTTTACAATGCTGTTGAAACACCATTATGCCTATTCAGTAATGCATTGAGTTTTTGTAAATAACCCTCATCGGATGAAAATCTTATCATATAAATTTGATATGAGTCTAGAACAAATTATCAAATTTTCTTTGACAATACAGTGAGTATATGGATAATATCGAGTTAATAATATTCATCATAAGTATATGACTTTTTAATGGAGGGACGTGAAATGCCATATCGCTTAGGAATAGATGTAGGTGGAACATTTACTGATTTTCTTTTGTTCAATGAGGCGACAGGTGAATTGACGATGGAGAAGACGCCATCGACCCCATCGGATCAATCCGTTGGCATAATGAATGGCATAAGCAAGATAGTAAGGGCTGCGGGAATCGATCCGGGTGAGATAAAGTTGATTTTGCATGGAACTACAGTTGCGACCAATGCGGTCTTGGAAGAGAAAGGGGCACTAGTAGGTTTGATAACAACTAAAGGATTTGAGCAAATTTTGCATGTAGCACGCTCGCAGACGCCGGGACCTTTGGCAGGATGGATAATTATGCGGAAGCCTGATCCGCTAGCTCCTTTGTATTTAACGCGCGGAGTGTCTGCCAGGATGAGTGCGAAGGGAATTGAATTAACTCCAATTGATGAAGAGGAAGTCAGACGATATACAAAGGAGCTAAAGGACGCTGGTATAGAGGCATTGACGGTTTGCCTTATAAACTCTTTTGCTAATCCGTCGCATGAGAGACAGATTAGAGACATAGTTCAGCAAATGTACCCTGATTTGCCTGTCACAATTTCCACTGACATATTGCCGGAATTTCGCGAATATGAACGTTGTCTGACGACCGTAATGAACAGTTATGTAAGACCAAAGATGGCAAATTATTTGCGAGGTATTCAAGAGAAATTAGCAGAGGCGAGGCTGACATCGACGGTTAATATTGTACGTTCGGATGGGGGAGTGATGTCGATAGATGCTGCTACTCGTTCTCCTGTGAATACCTTATTGTCTGGACCGAGTGGAGGAGCGGTAGCGGCAGCTTATATCGGCGAGCTGGCTGGTTTCAAAAACGTTTTAGCATTTGACATGGGTGGAACATCCACTGATGTTTCTGTTTCGATGGGTGGTGAACCAAATTTAATTCGTGAGACTCGAGTTGGATATTATCCGGTAAAAGCTTCATCTGTAGATGTTAGGACCATTGGTGCTGGTGGGGGTTCAATTGCTCATGTGCCTATAACCGGAGCACTGCGCGTAGGTCCGCAATCTGCAGGTGCTGATCCTGGACCTGCCTGTTACTCAAAAGGTGGTCAAGAACCTACGGTAACAGATGCAAATGTAGTGTTAGGGCATCTTCCACCGAAGCTACTGGGCGGCGAGATGACACTAGATGTTGAAAAAGCTAGGCAAGCTGTAAAGAAGATTGCTGATGCAATGGGATTGAGCATAGAGCAGGCGGCACAGGGGATAATCGACATAGTTAATGAGAACATGTTTGGTGCCCTGAGATTAGTTACGGTTCAGAGAGGTCTAGACCCGAGAGACTTTGCTTTAGTTGCGTTTGGTGGTGCAGGTCCCTTACATGCTAATTATCTCGCAAGACTTTGTGGTAGTTTTCCTGCAATAATACCACCGATGCCGGGAGTGCTCTCAGCTCTCGGTTTCCTGCACTCAGATATTAAGAACGAATTTTCTCAAACGATGATTCGAAAACTGAATGAAATAAATCTTCATGAATTCACGGAAATTTTTAAGCGATTATCTAAAGAGGCCAGAGATTGGTTAAATGCTGAAGGCATACCGGCAGAAAGACAGCGCTTTGATTATCAAGTGGATGTTCGGTATTATCGCCAAGGCTACGAATTTCCTATTCGTGTACTGCCCGATCAATTCAATACGGATGAGGGTAAACAAAAATTCATAAATGACTTCAAAGACGTTCATCATAAGAACTATGGCTTCAACATCGATTCGGATATAGAGGTGGTCAATCTGAGAGTTATTGGGATAGGCCAAGTCAGAAAGGTTGAATTGCCAAAATACGAAAGAGTGAATCATGCTGCGGATGAAGCGATTTATGAGGTTCATAAGGCCTGGTTTGATTCTGAGTTTATAGAAACACCGATTTATGACAGGGAAAAACTGAGACCTGGTCATGTTGTAAAGGGTCCAGCGATAATTACGCAGAAAGACTCTACTGCAGTAATACTTCCTGACCATTACGGTGAAGTCGATCAGTACTTGAATATTCTGATTTATCCATCTTGATTACTGTAAATTCCGAATTGAGTGAATGGATATGTTGGCTGGATACCGCGCGATAGCGCTTCAAACAAAATGTTATGCAGTTAATAACGCAACGAGCAGGGAAGAGGCGCTCGTTATAATCAAACAAAATTTACAACGCCTGAAATCTCAGATTCAGGCTTCATGCTCATTTGTTGGTGCTGATACGAAGTTGATCGTTTTGCCGGAGTATTTTTTAACTGGCTTCCCGATCAAAGAGTCGATAGAAGAATGGAAACATAAGGCATGTATCACGCCTGGTGATGAAATATATGAATCCTTGTGCAATATAGCCTCTGAAAACTCCGTATACCTCGTTGGAAATGTTTATGAGCTCGATGAAAATTTCCCGGACCTGTATTTTCAGACATGTTTCATAGCATCACCCTCGGGGAATATAGTACTGCGTTATAGACGCTTGACATCCATGTTTACTCCAACTCCTCATGATGTTTTGGATAAATACATCGAGGTTTATGGGGTTGAAGATCTATTTCCGGTAGCCAAAACAGAGATTGGGAACTTGGCCTGTCTTGCATCGGAAGAGATTCTGTATCCAGAGATAGCTAGATGTCTAGCCATACGCGGAGCGGAAGTTTTCTGTCATTGTACATCTGAAATATATGGCATCAGAAACGCGCCCAAGGACGTAGCCAAGCTTGCTAGAGCCTACGAGAATATGGCTTATGTTGTTTCTGCAAATTCTGCAGGCATAGCCGATATACCAATACCTGAAAGTTCAACCGACGGTGGCTCGAAGATTGTTGATTACAGAGGCTTAGTTTTGGCTGAAACTGCACAGGGTGAATCCATGAGTGCGTTCGCTGAAATTGACATAGAGGCGTTAAGGCGATACCGTCGTCGACCAGGATTAGCTAATTTGCTTTCTCGACAGAGATTTGAGCTGTTTGCTCATTTTTATTCGTCCAGCTCCTTTTATCCTGCCAATAACCTGCTCGGAAAAAAGCCAGATCGAAAGCATTTCTACGAAACACAAAGATCCGTAATTGAAAAACTTATCGAAAAAGGCGTAATATAGAGCTTTTCTAGAATGGAAAAGCCTATTGAGTGGAAGTTAATAGCACAGGACGGAAATGCTCGCGCGGGAGTTCTGCGCACCAGAAGAGCTGTGATTGAAACTCCTGTATTCATGCCGGTTGGCACTCAAGGAACTGTAAAGGGCATCCGCTTCGAGAGTCTGGAGAATGAACTAGATGCTAGGATAATTTTGGGTAATACTTACCATCTGTTCCTCCGGCCAGGTATTGAGATAATTAAAGCTTGTGGTGGGTTACATAGTTTTTCATCTTGGCAGAGGGCGTTACTCACAGATTCTGGGGGATTTCAGGTGTTTAGCTTGGCTGAATTGCGAAAACTGAATGAAGATGGGGTTGAGTTTCGTTCGCACATAGATGGAAGCAGAAAGTTTCTATCCCCTGAGATCTCCATGGAAATTCAGGCTGCTTTAGGTGCTGAGATAGTAATGGCTTTCGATGAATGCCCACCAGGTGGAGTTGATTTTACTGAGGCTAAAAAGAGTTTAGATTTAACGATCTCCTGGGCTAAAAGATCGAGGTTGAAATTTCAAGAGTTGCAATTGATGGGAGCGGATACAGGTAGAATGATTTGTGAAGGCTTAAGTGGAAGCCAGGCTTTATTTGGCATTATTCAGGGGGCGGGACATTTGCAGCTGAGAAAGGAAAGTTTGGAGAGGCTTGT
Source organism: uncultured Blastocatellaceae bacterium (assembly GCA_964486055.1). Lineage (GTDB taxonomy): Bacteria > Acidobacteriota > Blastocatellia > Pyrinomonadales > Pyrinomonadaceae > J014. The sequence continues at coordinate 131,471 of CAZALE010000007.1, read as the reverse complement.
TGAGATAGGATTTGATGGGTACGCGATCGGTGGACTCAGCGTTGGTGAGGAAAAATCTGTAATGTACGAGGTTTTGCACTTCATTACACCACAGATGCCATCTGATGCTCCGCGTTATCTGATGGGAGTGGGAACACCCGAGGATTTGCTAGAGGCTGTCTCTTGCGGCGTGGACATGTTTGATTGTGTTTTGCCGACCAGAAACGGCCGTACCGGTGCTGCTTTTACATCAAACGGTAAAATAAATATCAGAAATGCTAAGTATGCCACTGATATGAGCTCTCTCGATCCCAGCTGTAATTGCTCGGTTTGCTTACGCTATAGTAAAGCCTACATTCGACATCTTTATCAAGCTGGAGAAATGTTAGCAGGTATCTTGCTTTCACATCACAATCTGGCGTTTTTTCTGAACTTGATGAGAGAGATGCGTCGAGCCATTATCAACGGAGAGTTTGAAAATTTCAAGCATAATTTTTTACGAGGATTAGTTGCAGAAGAGGATTAATTGCTTTTTGCTGTCAGAGAATAGGTTGGTAAAATTCAGATTTTGCGATTATGTCAGCTCCGAATATTGAAACAATAGTGAATCTATCAAAGCGCAGGGGTTTTGTTTTCCCTGCCTCAGAAATCTATGGTGGACTTAGCAGTGCATGGGATTTTGGTCCGTTGGGAGTTGAACTTGCCAATAACATAAAATCCAGGTGGTGGCGTTGGTTGGTTTATGAAAGAGACGATATAGAAGGCCTCGATACATGTATAATACAAAATCGATTGGTCTGGAAATATAGTGGTCACGAAGCTACTTTTCATGATCCTTTGGTTGATTGCAGAACCTGTAAAGGTAGATTCAGATTCGATAAGCTCAATGAGTATGCTTGTCCGAATGAAGAATCGGTTTGTGTCGGTCAGGGTAAGCAATGCGATTTGACGGAGCCTAGGCAATTTAACTTAATGTTTAGAACTACGGTCGGGGCCGTGTCTGCTGAGGATGATCCGAATGCGCTTGTTTATCTGCGTCCTGAGACGGCTCAAGGAATTTTCGTAAATTTCAAAAACGTTTTAGACACAACCCGTAGAAAATTGCCGTTCGGAATAGCACAGATAGGTAAGTCATTTCGCAATGAGGTAACACCTGGTAATTTTATTTTCCGCATGCGTGAATTTGAGCAGATGGAAATGGAGTACTTTTGCCATCCAAAAGATGCCGAAAGAATTCACCAAGAATGGATCGATGCCTTCTATCAGTGGTTTAAAGACTTGGGGATCAGCGAACGAAATCTTCGTTTACATGAACAGACGCCTGATGAGCTGGCTCATTACGCTGTCAGGTGCGTCGATATTCTTTATCGTTTCTTTCCAGAGCGTAATGATGAAGATTCCCAATTTGATGAGTTGATGGGCATTGCTAATAGAACTGATTATGATCTTAAACAGCATTCAAAGAAAGCTTTGGATGCAGAGGGTAAGAGAATAAATCCAGATTCTACAGAGGATTTATCGTATTTTGATCCAACCACGAATGAGCGTTTTTATCCTTATTGCATCGAGCCTGCTGCTGGAGTTAATCGAACTGTTCTGGCTGTCATGATGGATGCATACTCTGAAAAGGTAAGTGATAAAGGCGAAAGGAGAGTAATATTAAAACTTAAGCCGTCTCTTGCTCCAATAAAAGTCGCGGTTTTACCTTTGGCGAAGAACAAACCTGAGATAGTTACGATGGCAAAATCGATCAAGCGTGACCTTATGGGTGATTTTAGGGCGGTTTATGATGATACGGCTGGGATTGGCAAACTTTATGCGCGTCAAGATGAAATTGGCACACCTTTTTGCATAACTGTCGATCATCAGTCTCTCGAAGATGGTGCGGTTACGGTGCGCGATAGAGATACATGGCTACAGGAGCGAGTTAACACCTCTGTATTAAAAGATTACCTTAAGAAACGACTTAATGAAGTCTAGCGATCTTTACCAGAAAGTCTTATTAATCTGCGAGACGGTTCGTCGAGAAGGGGGTAGAGCTCTTCTTGTCGGTGGGTGTGTGCGCGATGAGTTGATGGGGATTGCTCCGAAGGACTATGACGTAGAGGTGTATGGAATAGAACCTGAGAAACTGCGGCGAATTTTGAATGATTTGTTTGGCGATGTTGATATTGTAGGGGCGAGTTTCTCGGTTTATAAGGTTAGTAAAGATTTAGATGTCAGCATTCCCCGTCGGGAGAGGAAAGTTTCTCGTGGACATCGAGGATTCATAGTTGAGGGTGATCCTTTCATGAGTTTTCACGAGGCTTGCTCTCGAAGAGACTTTACAGTAAACGCAATTTTGAAGGACCCATTGACAGGGGAAATAATCGACCCATTTAATGGTCAAGCAGACATAAAGGCCAAACTACTTCGTCATGTTTCTGAGAAAACATTTCCCGAAGATTCGCTGAGGGTTTTAAGGGCATGCCAATTCGCTGCGCGCCTCGAATTTGATATATACGATGAAACTGTGGAGCTTTGCAGGCGTATTGATGTTACAGACTTACCAAAAGAGCGGGTATGGGGTGAAATAGAGAAAATTTTATTGAAAGCTGGAAGGCCGTCTGTCGGATTGAGTTGGATGAGAGATTTAAATGTTAATCGGCAGCTTTTTCCTGAACTAGAGGCATTGGTGAATGTTCCGCAGGAGCCTGAATGGCATCCTGAGGGTGATGTATGGACGCACACCTTAATGGTCGTGGATGAGGCTCGAAAACTCATCGATGATTTGGATTATCCCAGAAAAGTTACGATCATGCTTGCTGCATTATGCCATGACTTTGGCAAGCCCGAAACAACGGCCTACATAGATGGCAGATGGCGATCGATAGAACACGCTGAAAAAGGAGTACCCATCGCTGAAAAGTTTTTAGATAAGCTCGGTATTTTCACTATTGATGGATTCCCAGTAAGAGAGCAAGTCATTCAGATAGTTCGATACCATCTAAAGCCCGGCGAGTTCTATAAATCTCGTGAGATCATTGGCGATGGCGCCTTCCGTCGATTAGCAAGAAAAGTCGAGCTTGAGCTTCTCTACAGGGTTGCGAGAGCAGATAGTCTTGGCAGAAATCCAGATTGGCTGCCGCCGGAGAGACGTTTTACTGCTGAAGCCCAGGAATGGTTTATAAACAAAGCTCGAGCTCTTCAGGTGGAGATAGAGCCACCAAAACCTATACTTATGGGAAGGCATTTAATCGCTCTCGGATTAAAACCTTCACCATTGTTTGGTGAAATACTGGAGAGCGTGTATCAAAAACAGCTGGATGGAGAAATAAAAACTTTAGATGAGGCAATTAATGAGGCGAGAAGATTAATTGAAAAGCTAGAAAAGGTGGATTAAGTGAATCAGCTATTCTTTGGAAGTGATTGAATGTATGGCATCGACTAATAAAACAATGATTGGTGGATAGAGTAGAAATTCGATTTGAAATGTTGGTGAGAATAGACCAGGCATTGCAGTTGTGACAAACGTTTCTATGTAGTTGCCGATTAAAGCACCAAGCGACAAACTCAAGAAAACCCCTATTAATATGAAGCACAAAGCTGTTATTCGTGAATATGGCCGGGTATCATTATTCTCTTCGAAGATTGAGTCATGTAATTTCTCGGAATCGTATGTGTATTTTTGGAAGCCCTCACGTAATCTCGAGATGAGATGTACTAAGCCTGCGATTGATAAAGTAACCAAAATTATCTTGCTAAATGTATTTGAAGATGAAAAAAATTTTGGACGAAATACCGCAACGAAGAAAATAGAAAAGAACAATCCCACTAAAGGAAAGATGATTTTTTGAAGGGCTAATACCTCTTGACGTTCTGCATCGATTATTCTGTTGATGATTTGATTATAGCGTTTTTCCAGCGCGATTTGTCTTAAACGTCTTGCATAGTAATTGTTTGAGGATAGAATAGAGTCTTCAGATTTACGTCCATGGATTTCTCTGGCTAATTGTAAATCAAAATTGGCTCTTTGTTGCGGATCGCTCAAAACTTCGTAGGCTTCAACTATCAGTGCAAATTTTCGTGTTGCTTCCTCGGATCCTCCATGCAGATCCGGATGATAGTTTTTGGCAAGCCTACGATAAGCACGCTTTATCTCTGCCATCGAGGCATTTTGTGAGACTTTAAGCACTTTATAGTAATTTATCATCTGCAATCTGCAATTGAATTTTCTCAAATAAATAAAGGCAGATTGATTATAGCATAAACCCAAAAACCATAGAAGATTAGCTGAATATGGTTAAAGCGGCAATTTGACAGAAGCTGCAGTTACTCTGCAGTTGTTAATTCACGACATGATCGTGATTAAAAAGTTTGCAATTTATCAAAATTCCTGTATATTTTTGACAAGCGGGTTTTATATGTCTTCAGGGGTATTAGCGGTTATTTTAGGTGGAGGAGCTGGGACAAGGTTATTTCCTTTGACAAAAGATAGAGCCAAACCGGCAGTACCTTTAGGTGGAAAATATCGTCTCATAGATGTTCCCATTTCAAACTGTATCAATTCTGGTATCACGCAAATTTTTGTCCTAACGCAATATAACTCTGCATCATTAAATCGTCACATAGCAAGAACCTACAGATTCTCTAACTTTTCGACTGGATTTGTGGAGATTTTAGCTGCTGAGCAAAGACGCGATAGCCCACATTGGTTTCAAGGAACAGCTGATGCAGTCAGGCAGACGCTACCTCATATTCACGATTGGCGGGTGAAGGATTTGCTTATTCTCTCGGGCGATCACTTGTACAGAATGGATTACAGGAAGTTTCTCGAGAGGCATTATGAGAAGGATGCTGATGTTACAATTTCAGTAATTCCTTGTCGTCAACAAGAGGCTGAAAGCTTCGGATTATTAAAGACTGATAAAGACGGGCGGATCATAGAATTTAGGGAAAAGCCCAAAGGCAGAGAGTTGGAGGAAATGAGAGTCGAGACAACAGAGTTCGGTTTGAGTAAGCAGGAGGCTGAATTACGACCTTACCTTGCTTCCATGGGAATTTACGTCTTTAAGTATCAAAAACTAGTAGAGCTCCTGCGAAAGAATCTGGAGTGGGTCGACTTCGGGCGCGAGATTATTCCTGAAGCCATAAAAACATTGAACGTCCAAGCTTATCTATTCAACGGATATTGGGAGGATATAGGAACTATTCGTTCGTTCTATGAAGCTAATCTTGATCTGACCTCACCTTTACCTAAGTTTAACTTCTTTGATACAGAGTTCCCAATTTACACTAGAAGTAGATTCTTACCTCCTTCCAAGGTTCATAATTGTGACATAGATAATTCGCTGGTTAGCGAAGGTTGCATATTAAATGGGGTTTATGCACGTAACTCGATAATCGGCCTTAGAAGTCGGGTTGATAAGGGGGTAAGATTGGAAAATGTAATTTTAATGGGTGCTGATTACTTTGAGACTTTAGATGACTTGAAAGTTAATTTAGGTAGAGGGATCCCCCATATAGGAATCGGTGAAAACACAATCATAAGAAAAGCTATAATAGACAAAAATGCAAGAATCGGACGAAATGTTCAGTTGATCAATAAACGCGGCGTTGATCATGAAGATTCTGCAGATGGTTCTTATTACATACGCGATGGAATCATAATCATTCCTAAGAATGCAGTTATTTCAGATGGATCGGTAATTTAACTTAACCGTTTTGCTTTTCAGAAAACATTAATTCGGTAATCCTGCGTTCTACGATCTCAGTTTTTGCTCAGTTTTTCAGTCGTGTTTAGTTCAAATAGCGCCGACAATGAAATTTTCTCAGACGGGATGAGGTAAAGAATGACTATCGACAGAGGTTTACATCTATGGCTTTTCTTCCAGCGCTTCGTCAATTTCTCTCTCCAATTTGGTTCTTAATTTTTCCACTATTTGATCGGCTTTTAAAAGATTTTCCTCAAGTTTGGCTTTATAATTTTGAATTTGGGTTAGGAGACTGAGCAGATTATTTTTTTGAGCTTGTAAAGACTGGATTTTTTGTTCACGAAATACCTCTGGTTTCAGCCCACCCATCAAGGCCACGCTTCTATTTATTACTTCATCGCTTGATTCTAGGTCTATCTGGCTAATTTGCGCCTTTATTGAGTTTTCTTTTTCCGCCAGTTCAAAAAGCTTCTGCCTCAAATTTTCAGCTCTTTGTTCTGCTTTAGAGAGTAATTCAAGGTTAGCTATTAAGATTTGTTGCTTATCTCGTAGTTCGTTTTTTCTCGAGGATTCGGAAGAAGATATTTTTTCAGTTAACTCTTTGATTTTGACGCTCAGTTTCTCGATTTTCTCGTTTAGTGTCTCAGGGCTTATAACTTCCGGTGATTGATGGTCAGTAGTTGTTGTCACGACTTCTGGTTCAATCTGCACCATCGACGGAGGTATCGTTAAGTTTTTTTTCTTAGGGTTTTCTTTGGTTGGGTTTTTCTGGGCTTGCATTGAATGAAACGCCATTAAGGATAAAGCTAGTATACATAGGACTTTTTTCATAATTTTTCTCCTCATTGCAATTGTAGGCACGTTTTGAATTGAGAAAAGTTTCAATAAATTACTGAAATTGCATTTACTTAGTCCGTATTTGCTGTGATAAAGTCAATCTATTTTGATTGTTAATAATCTTACGAATATCCGAAATGAGCTTATCAGTTTAGCAAGAAATTTTTTAGTAGATACCGCGTCTTTTCATTTCTTTTATTATTAACTCTAGCTCTCGGCTCATCTGTCCCATGACTGCAGTATTCTCTCTGGCTCGCCTGATCAGGTACGGTATTGCATCAGCCACAGGTCCATACGGAACGTACTTTGAAACATTGTAGCCATTTTTTGCAAGAACGTATGAGAGGTTATCACTCATCCCATAAAGCTGAGAGAAAAATATGTGACGGTGATTTGGAGGAATCATTTTCTCATGCATTTCTCGTACTAATAACTGGATACTGTTTTCATTGTGAGTGCCGGCTACAAATGATATGGAATCGAGATTTTCGAGGCAGTAAAGTACTGCTTTATTGTAGTCGTTATCTGTAGCCTCTTTATTGTCGTGCACTGGGCATGAATATCCAATCTGAAATGCTCTTTCCCTTTCTTTTTCCATGTATGCTCCACGTACTAATTTAACTCCTAAGAGATATCCATCACGTAGGGCTTTTTGGTGAGAGATTCTCAGGAAATCTAGCCTGTCACGCCGGTATAGTTGTATTGTGTTGTAAACTATGGGCAAGTTACGATTGTATTTTCTCATCATATCTTCTGCGAGAAGATCGATGGCGCCTTGAATCCAAGATTCTTCTGCATCTATGAAGATTGGTTGATTAACTGAGTGAGCATAGCTGCAAATTTCCTCTACTCTTTCGCGTATTCGTTTCCATTTTAATTGTCCCTTTTCGGTCAACGGCGTTCCAGAAGTTATTTTCTCTAAAGTACCGAGCGGAGCTATACCAGAGACCTTGAAAACTGCAAATGGAATGCGAGGATCATCTTTGGCTTTCTCTATTGTGCGTATTATCTCGTCTTTAGTTTTGCCAAAGTCCTCTTCTTCATACTTACCCTCAACCGAATAGTCCAGAATAGTGCCAATGTTAAATCTGCTTAGTCTCTCAATGACTCTCTCGCATTCCTGTATAGTTTCTCCGCCACAAAAATGTCTGAATATTGTTCTTTTAATTAATGGCTCGATTGGAAGATGTATCTTTAGTGCTAGTTTTGTTAATTCAGTAGTCATATTAACAAGCTTTTCAGAGTTCATAAGTCTGAAAAGCCAGTATTTTTCCTTTAATTCTGCATCAGTTTTATCTGCAAAGGCTGTTTCAGTGTCTTGGAAATCTAACCTGAATTCAGTTTTTAAGGCTGCCTCATTCATTCAGCGTTTTCTAACTGTTACCATAACTCTTAAAAGGCTCAAACGCAAATTGTTTCTGAAAGAAAATTAGGTTATGATTTGAGATTTTGAATGCTATGAGCAAGGCAATACCAAAAAGGGAAGAGAATTATTCTGAGTGGTACAACGAATTAGTTAAACGTTCTGGTTTGGCTGAGAACTCCGCCGTTCGCGGTTGCATGGTGATCAAGCCATATGGTTATGCGATTTGGGAGAAAATGCAGAGAGCTTTAGATGATATGTTCAAGGCTACTGGGCATGTAAATGCTTATTTTCCCTTATTTGTGCCCAAGAGTTTTCTCGAAAAGGAGGAGGAGCATGCCACCGGTTTTGCTAAAGAATGCGCAGTGGTAACACATTACAGATTGAAAGCAAACCCTGATGGTAAAGGACTAATAGTTGATCCAGAAGCAAAATTAGAAGAAGAATTAATAGTCAGACCCACCTCAGAGGCAATAATTTGGAATACTTATAGAAATTGGATTCAGTCATGGAGAGATCTACCAATATTGATAAATCAATGGGCAAACGTCGTTCGATGGGAGATGCGAACTCGCATATTTCTGCGCACTGCTGAGTTTTTATGGCAAGAAGGTCATACAGCTCATGCTACTCGAGAGGAGGCCCTCGAAGAAGCCGAGAGAATGCTTGATGTTTATGCCGAGTTTGCCGAAAAGTGGATGGCTTTGCCAGTGATTAAGGGCGTCAAAACACCAAATGAACGTTTTGCTGGCGCTGAAGAAACTTATTGCATCGAAGCCTTGATGCAAGATGGTAAGGCATTGCAGGCTGGGACCTCACATTTCCTCGGTCAGAACTTTGCGAAGTCTTTTGACGTGCAGTTCATGACCAAAGAAGGTAAATTAGAATATGCATGGGCCACATCCTGGGGTGTTTCCACGCGATTGATGGGAGCTTTGATCATGGCACACTCAGATGATCAAGGATTGGTGCTCCCGCCTCGTCTTGCTCCAATTCAAGTTGTTGTGATACCGATCTATAAGGGTGAGGAAGAGTTAGCGAAAGTTACGGAAAGAGTGCAGCCGATTATCGAGGAGATAAAACATAGAGGGATTTCTGTTAAATATGACGATGACGATAAACAACGGTCTGGATGGAAATTTGCTGAGTATGAATTGAAAGGCGTGCCAGTGCGCCTTGCTTTTGGAATGAGGGATATACAAAACAACACAGTCGAGGTGGCAAGGCGAGATACTCTGACTAAGGAAACGAGGCCTGTAGAAGGTATTGCCGATTACGTTGTGACGTTGCTTGATGATATTCAGGAGAACATATATCGCAAGGCTCTGAAGTTTCGCGAGGAAAATACTTTTATTGTCGATACATGGGATGATTTTAGAGAGCGAATTGAAAAAGGAGGCTTTATACTAGCGCATTGGGATGGGACATCGGAGACCGAGGAGAAGATCAAGGAAGAAACAAAGGCAACCATTCGTTGTATACCGCTAGATGCAAAGCAAGAGCCCGGTAGATGTGTTTTTTCAGGAAAACCATCCAATAGGAGGGTGCTTTTCGCAAGAGCTTATTGAGAATTCTTGGCTCGGTGAAATTGCCGACTTCCATTGTTTTAATCTATTATTTGTCTTTTGTAGAAAATTCTTGTGAAGGAGTCCGAGAAAGTTGAGTATATTGGTTAACAGACAGACGCGAGTTGTAGTGCAAGGAATAACAGGTAAAGAAGGTACGTTTCACACAAAACAAATGATTGAGTATGGGACAAAAATAGTCGCAGGTGTCACTCCTGGAAAGGGAGGCACTTTACATGAAGGTATTCCAGTATTCAATACGGTCGCTGAGGCAGTAAGGGAGACGGGAGCCGATGCCTCTGTCATCTACGTTCCACCAGCTTTTGCTGCCGATGCGATAATGGAAGCAGCTGATGCAGGCGTTAGGCTGATCGTAGCAATCACAGAGGGTATACCAGTGGCTGACATGGTTAAAGTAAAGGAATACTTGAGGGATAAGGATACACGTTTAATAGGACCAAACTGTCCAGGGATTATAACCCCAGAGGAGTGTAAGATAGGAATAATGCCAGGCCATATTCACAAAAGGGGAAGCATAGGTATAGTCTCACGCTCTGGCACTCTAACTTATGAAGCTGTGGGGCAGACTGTAGCAGTTGGTTTAGGACAGTCAACTGCTATTGGAATTGGTGGCGACCCAATAATTGGAACTACACATACTGATGCTTTAAAGCTCTTTGCAGAGGATGATGAGACCGAGGGCATAATTTTGATAGGTGAGATAGGCGGAACTGCTGAGGAGGAAGCGGCTGAGTGGGTTAAACAAACTGGTCTTGCCAAGAGGAAACCAATTGTAGCTTTCATTGCTGGTCAAACGGCCCCTCCAGGTCGCAGAATGGGACATGCAGGAGCGATAATAGCTGGTGGTAAAGGAACAGCAGCTGAAAAGATGAGGGCATTAGAGGAAGCTGGAATTCATGTTGTCAAATCACCTGCCGAAATAGGATCAACCATGAGAGAAGTTTTAGGACACTGAGTTCTCGGAAAAGATCGACAAATAAGAAGCAATAATACAAACTCGGTGAGGCAATCAAATCCAGGGTTTGCCTCACGCTTTATCCTTTCTAGCACATCAAATCTCTGTTTACTAATATGCAGAGGTCAAGATGCCAATACACATAACTCAAGATATTTTAGGTTAGATCGTTTGGTGGTTTTATGGCTATCGTCCTCTGTTTAGATTGATAGAGGACACAGTTACTGTCAGGGATAAAAGTTCAGTTTGTATAAGTTGAGAGAGGAGCCATGTTTATTCCAAAATCTTGTGGGTTTTCTCCGATTATTGCGGCAGCGAAGAACTTTGGTACGTACCTTACGTTTTCTTTCCTGAATTGTTCTCCTACTTTACCCTCGAATATGGCTTGATTAGATACCAAGGTCCAAAACGAACGTTCCTGGTTAGCTGCAGTTTTCAGAGCTTTTTCAAGATTTTGACTCAAGCCTCCCTGCCCGCTGTTATAACTAGCTATGGCCAGAGGAAAACTCATAGGACCCGAGCCAAATCTACTAATAAGCGATTTTAGATAACGTGCTGCGGCTCTAGCAGATTTTTCTGGGTCACAGCGTTCATCTGGATTACTGGGTGATGCATCTTGTTTTATCTGTAAACCAAATTCTCGCCCAGTCGAACGAACAAATTGAAACATTCCGAGTGCCCCTGTTGGACTTTGTAAGCACGGGCAATGCTCAGATTCTATCATCGCTATATACAGTCCAATTTGTGGATCTAAACCCTCTGAATAGAAAGATCTTATAATGAACGGGGCATTTTTCCTTGCTCTCTCCAAGATTGTTACAGTATCACTTCT
>CAZALE010000007.1:0-120126 GCA_964486055.1 uncultured Blastocatellaceae bacterium | reverse complement strand
TTACTGGAAGGTAAATTATTATCATCTGGAGAGTTTGTCGATGAGCTTTTTCCATTTGAGATTGTTGATTCTGAGTCGTTCTCCGGATACTGCCGGGTTTGCCTTATATTTCTTCGCTCCGTGGTTGAGTCGTTAAGCATTTTATTGGTTTTAGTTATGTCGGTTAGCACACTGAAAATGATGAATGAAATGGCTGATAAGAAAATCAGGAATGAAACGATAATAAGAGCAACCGGCAATAGTGACCTTTGGGCTAGCGATGAGGGATTCCTGGTGTTTTTAGGGGTTGCTATCCGTAACAAAAGCTCTGTGTAGAGCCCGATTCTGATACGATCTCCGTGTTTTAAAGGCTTCCCCTCTGGAGGTACTTTGACTCCATTTACGAAAGTGCCATTAGTAGAATTTTCGTCTATGATCCAGATTTTATCTCTTTCTCGATAGATAGTGGCATGGATACGAGAGATGTTAGTATCATCAAGGCACAGATCTGCCTCTGCCGATCGTCCAATCGTTATCTTATCAATATCGCGAAGTTTTAAATCACGGGATCCTTCTGGTGTAGGATAAGTTACCCAGATCTCCATCATCATAAGAATTTTACATTTTGCATGTTAAAAATGCATATGAAAACCGAGTCAGGATTTGCCTTTTTAAGGTCAATGCTGCATTATAAAAAACTTTGAAACATGATGATTACGCCTACAGATAAGATAAGAAATATAGCGATAATAGCACATGTTGACCATGGCAAAACCACGTTGGTGGATGCGATGTTAAAGCAAGCCGGGATTTTCAGGGAAAATCAGGAGGTTCAGGAGAGAATTCTAGATTCACTGGATCTTGAGCGTGAACGCGGCATCACCATCATGGCAAAAAATGCATCTGTCCGATATGGTGAATACAAGATAAATATAGTTGACACTCCCGGCCATGCAGACTTCGGAGGTGAGGTAGAGAGGGTTTTGAAGATGGTTGACGGCGTGATGCTGTTAGTTGATGCTGCTGAGGGGTGTCTTCCACAGACAAGGTTTGTTCTAAGAAAAGCTTTGGAGCAGAACTTGCCGGCGATTGCTGTGGTTAATAAGATTGATCGGCACGATGCTCGTCCTCAAGAAGTTGTCAATGAGATTTACGATCTTTTCATAGATTTGGGGGCTACGGAAGAACAGATCGAATTCCCGATACTGTATGCAGTTGCGCGTGATGGATTGGTAAAAACATCTCTCGACGCAGAATTCACAAATTTAAAACCACTCTTTGAACAAATCATTCATACAATTCCAGCCCCTAAACCATTGCGTCAAGATACTCTGCAAATTTTAGTTGCAAACATCGATTACAATACTTTTGTTGGAAGATTAGCCATAGGGAGGATTTTTTCTGGGGAAATTCAGAAAAACCAGGAGGTTCTTGTTTGCAAGCGTGATGGCAAGTTAGAAAAAGGAAAGGTCAGAGAGCTATTCGTATTTGAAGGATTGGAGAGAGAACCTGTCGAAACAGTTGGAGTTGGAGAGATAATAGCATTGGCTGGCTTTGATGATATTCAAATAGGCGAGACAATAAGCTCCGTGGACAATCCACGTCCAATGCCTGCAATCGCCGTCGATGAACCGACTATTTCGATGATTTTTGGAGTAAATACCTCGCCCTTTGCAGGTATAGAGGGAAAGTTTGTAACATCTAGGCAGCTGAAAGAGCGTTTAAATAAAGAAGTTTTAGGTAACGTTGCTCTTAGAGTCGAGGAGACTGAGTCTCCGGATCAATTTAAGGTTTCTGGGCGCGGTGAGTTACAGTTAGCGATTTTGATCGAAATGATGCGGCGCGAAGGGTATGAATTTCAGGTCTCTAGGCCGGAGGTGATAACTAAAAAAGGAGAAAACGGGGAATTATTGGAGCCGATAGAGTTAGTAGTAATTGATATTCCAGAGGAGTTCATAGGAGTAGTCACGGAGGCTCTGGGTAGGCGTAGAGGGCAGATGAAAAAAATGATAAACAATGGTTCTGGGCGAGTCCGTCTCGAGTATGAAGTTCCGTCACGCGGATTGATAGGGTTTCGAAATGAGTTTTTAACGGAAACAAAAGGAACTGGTTTATTAAACACACTATTCTTGCGTTATGACAAGTGGCAAGGCGAGATGAGGGGTAGAAGGACCGGTTCATTAGTTGCAGATAGAATGGGAGAGGCTACTGCTTATGCACTCTACAACTTGCAAGAGCGGGGTACTCTATTCATTAAACCACAAACAAAAGTTTACGAGGGGATGATAATAGGAGAGAATGCTCGTGCCATCGATTTAGATGTAAACGCTATCAAAGAGAAGAAATTAACTAATATGAGGTCCTCCACGGCTGAGGAAGCTATGCGTCTGGTTCCAATCAAAGAATTGTCTTTGGAGCAGGCATTGGAATTCATAGCTGAAGATGAATTGGTAGAGGTTACTCCAAAATCTATTCGCTTACGCAAAAAAATACTAAGAGCTAATGAAAGGAAAAAGTAAAATATATTTTTTGTCGTAAAATCAAATCATGCAGATAAAGACAAATCGAGATGAGTTCGAAAACTATTTAAGGGATGCCAGCAACATAATCGGGCATGCAGAAAAAGTCTTCATTCCGGAGACCTTCAAAGAGGTTTCTGAGATTTTATCAGAGGCAAATGCGAGAAAAATCCCAATTACCATAGCAGGCGCAAGGACAGGAACTGTCGGAGGAGCTGTTCCGTTCGGAGGTTATGTCATATCACTAGAAAAATTCGATAAAGTTTTGGATTTAGACAAGACTAGAAAAGTCGCTAGAGTGCAGGCGGGAGTTTTATTGAGAGATTTTCAGAAACTTGTGGACGCAGAGAAACTCTTCTATCCTCCCGATCCGACAGAATGGAGCTGTCAAATCGGTGGAAACATTGCAACTAATGCGAGTGGAGCCAGAAGTTTTAAATATGGATCAACTAGAAGTTATGTCCAGTCAATTAAAGTCGCTTTAGCAAATGGCGATGTTGTACACTTGCGGAGAGGAGAAGTCTTATCCTCTGATGGTTCAATAGAAATAGAGATAAATCGAGGCAATAAAATCAGAGCCAAACTTCCAACTTATCCTCAACCAAGAGTTCGTAAGAATACAAGTGGATACTTTACGGCTAGCGAAGTAGATGCTGTTGACTTATTCATCGGAAGCGAAGGCACTCTTGGTGTGGTACTAGAGGCTGAATTAAAGTTGTTGGATAAACCTGAATCTTTTTTCAGCGGTATAGTTTTCTTCGAACATGAATCTGATTTAATAGCATGTGTGAACGAGGCTCGCAAAAGATCCTTCGACTCTAGAGCTTCCATGACTGTAGGCATCAACGCCACCTTGCTCGAGTATTTTGACAATCAATCGCTAAAATTCATCTCCAGAAAATTTCCGGAAATTCCAAGTAGGGCTGATTCAGCGTTATTTTTTGAACAGGAGACAAATGAGAAGACAGAGGATTATCTTCTTCAATCATGGTATGAGCTATTAGAGAAGTATAATGCCTTACTCGAAGATTCTTGGTTTACCACCAGTGAACAAGATAGGGAAAAGATGCGGAATTTTCGTCATGCACTACCTATTGCCGTAAATGAAACTATTGCCAGATATAATCAGCGCAAGGTAGGAACTGATATGGCTGTTCCAGATGAAAATTTTCAATGCTTACTCAAATTCTATAAATCCAAACTTGAGGAGAGTCATTTGGATTACGTCATTTTTGGACATATTGGCGATAGTCATTTGCACGTAAATCTTCTACCAAGGAATGATGATGAAGCGGTAAAGGCCAGACATCTATATGGAAGATTCATTGCACAGTCCATAATGCTCGGCGGAACAGTATCAGCTGAACACGGTATCGGTAAACATAAAAGAAAATATTTGTACGTGCAGATGGGGGAAAGATATATAAATGAAATGGTAGCTCTTAAGAAATCTTTTGATCCTAACTATATTCTCGGTCGTGGCAACTTATTCGAGCCACGCCTCTTAGATTGAGTTGTTCAAAAGTTTCAGCTAAAATTTCGCTAAACTTGAATTTTTATCTGAGCGTTATGATTAAAACTATCTTGATGGATTTCAATGGAGTGATCATAAATGATGAGCCTTTACAAATGAAGGCTTATGCCGAGTGTTTCAAATCAGAAGGCATTGAAATAAAAGAAGAAGACTACTATGCCTGCACTGGTATGGACGATAAAGCGTTCATCAGAGCTCAATTCTCTCGAGTCGGAAGACCAGTAAGTGATGATAGAGTAGAGGAGATATTGAAAGAAAAGACAGAGAGATGGCGTGAAATCTTAAAGGATAAAATTCCGCTTTTCCCTGGAGTTGAAAATTTTATAAAAAAATGTAGTCATCGTTTTTCCTTAGGTCTGGTCAGCATGGCTAATAGGGCAGAGATAGATTATGTTTTGGAACGTACAGGATTGAATAAATATTTTGACGCCGTTGTCTCTGCTGAGGACGTTAGGAAACATAAGCCTGATCCAGAATGCTACCTAAAAGCATTTCGTAAGGTTGATAAAATTCGTTCAGCCAGGGGACATCTACCTTTAGAGCGTTACGAATGTCTAGTAATCGAGGATGTTCCACAGGGGATTCAAGCTGCAAAATCCGCAAGCATGAAGGCCTTAGGCGTAACGAATACATTTGATGAGGCTACCTTGCGCTCTGCGGGTGCTGATGCAGTCACTCGTGATTTGAATGAATGGTTTCCTGATTCAATAATCAGAGTATTTCCAAGATTCTGATAATAAAATTTTACCGTCGCCTCTCACTATTTAAGCTAGTTCTTAATTTAACCATCTTCGTGGGATAAGTGGTTTTGTTATTGCATCTACACCAGTCTTACTTTCATTCAAACTCACAATAGTTCTCAGAAGTTTTCCACAGATTCTGTGGAAAACTTTTGTGGAATATGAGTTTTCCACAGGGTTAATTCATTGAATATACTAAATCTAATATCACTTTGCATACGTTCATATGCAAGCTTGGATTCTCATTACAACCCTGATTTTACTAGCTTTTCTTGTTTTGCTTTGTTCTGGTTGTCACTCTTCAGACCAATTATCTGCTGGTTTTTCAGACCAGTTATCTAACACGAATGCTTTAGAGAAGAAAAATTTTTCAATTAATTCAGATACTCCAGAAACTCTCGTCGATATAAATTCAGCTAGTATAGATGAGCTTGAGCGCTTACCAACGATCGGCAAAACTCTCGCAGAGAGAATCGTGGAACATCGTGAAAAATATGGTAAGTTCCGGCGTGTTGAACATTTAATCATTGTTCGAGGGATGAGTGATAGAAAGTTCCGAAACATAAGGCATCTGGTTATTGCCAGGTGAGCTAACGAATTCGCCTGAGACTCGATCATTGCTTGGGATTGTATCGTTTTTGAATAATTCGTCAAGCATGAATCTGGCGGGTTTAAATACAAATATTAGCATCTCAGAAGTGTCTGAAAAAACAAACTTTACATCCTGTCCTTTTGTCTTAATCTGCCTTTTCTTTGCGGCCGGGATTTACCTGGAGAGCCTTTTAAACTATGGCTTTTGGTTTTGGTTAATCATTTCGATATTGTGCTTAGCTACTGCTGCAGTTTTGTTTTTTATTCATAGCTCGAAGGTAGCTCTTACTATTATTTTGTCCTGCTTTTGTGTAGGCGCTTTTCATTTGATAGTTCAAAACGCCACTGTGGACTCAAATAGGTTACGTAGCCTATATGATAGAGGGATTTTCAGATCCGGAGATCCAATAGAAATTTTTGCAACTCTGATAAGAAAGGAACGAGCGGTTGGTGGAGTTTTTCTTTATTTGAGCGCTGAATCTGCCATCTATAAAGGCGAAAAACAAGAGGTTTCAGGAATAGTTAGATTGTTCGTTCCAATCAACAATCAGCACATGGAAAATGATTATAAGGAGATCGGGATTGATTATGGTTCTGGAGTCGCTGTTTACTGTGAGCTCAGGAGAGAGGATAGATTTAGGAATGATGGTGTCATATCAGGAAAAACTATCCTAGATCGCAAGGGAATTGACGCTATAGGTTATCTTAAGAGCCCGCTTCTCATCGAGAAAAGAAACGATTTAAACAATTGGAGTCCTTTCTTTTCAATACTCAGAATTCGTGAGAAATTAATAGACGAAATATTGGCTCTCTTTTCCGTCAGGACTGCAGGCATATTGATTGCCTCTTTCTTAGGAAATCCTTATTTTTTAGACCGAAGTACTTCAGAGGCATTTCTTGAGGGCGGTACGTTTCATTTACTAGTCATAAGCGGAGCCCAAGTTGCGTTTATTGCTGGTATTGTGCTCTTAACTCTCGGGCGATTCATAGGGAATCGACTCATAAAATTTCTCTTAGCAGTCTGTTTCGTATGGATGTACGCACTTTCAGTTGGATTTTATGAGAAACCAGTTATAAGAGCTGCTTTAATGTTTACAATTTTCGCCTTCGGAAGGATTAATTTCAGACCTGCACGCTTACAATCCATAGGTGGACAGCCCACAATGCTGAACCTTTTAGCAGCCTCTGCATTCATAATCCTTCTAATAGACCCAGATGATTTATTTGATCCATCGTTTCAGTTGACGATCTTGAGTGTTTTGGCCATAGTCGCCACGGCCTCACCTATAATCACTAATTTGCGTTCTATTGGTAATTGGAGGCCATCTAGTGACACTCCAATGCCACCTGCTTGTAACGACTCACTACGGGCATTTTGTGAGTGTCTATACTGGAGCCATAGAAAATGGGAATATGAAATGAGTCAGAATGTATGGAGTTGCAAATTATTCAAGTCAGATTTAGCACATACTCTTGAAAAATATGGTTTACAGAGAATACTTGCCTTCTTATTTGAAGCCCTGATTTTAACAATTTCGATACAAGTTTGGCTATTACCCTTGATGATTTTGTATTTTCACCGGGTATCATTTAGCGCAGTTTTACTTAACTTATGGGTAGGCTTGGTGATGGCTCTGGAAAGCGTCATTGCACTATTCTCCCTTATCTCCTATCAACTTAGTCCTAATGTGAGCTTAGTATTCATATATGTGACGGAGATTTTAAATGAAATGATCTTAAATGCGACACATTTGCTAACCTCTACGAGCATCAGTGCATTAAGACCTCCCCATTATTCAGGTGTCTTAAAGTCCCTATATCTCATATACTTTTTTCCTGTTGCTTATATCTCTTACTCAATCTTCAATTGGAATCCTTACAAAAATGTTGTGAAGAAAACCTCGAGCGCAGTGGCGTTTTTGCTGTTTCTGCTAATTTCATTAGTCTTATTGTTTCATCCTTTTAGCCAGGATGCTGCAGATGGTCGTTTGCATGTGGAGTTCTTGGATGTTGGACAGGGAGACGCAATTTTTTTAAAAATGCCGACTGGAGAAACTATGATGATAGACGGTGGCGGCAGTCTTACCAAAAGGAAACTCTATGTCGATGATGATAGCAGTGAAATTTTTGAACCTGAGACAATGAGGATTGGGGAATCGGTAGTCTCTCCTTTCCTATGGGCAAAAGGATACGATACAGTTGACCTGATCATGGTAACTCATTCGGATTCAGACCACATAGAGGGTTTGATTGATGTAGCCAAAAATTTCAATGTGAGAACTGCTATTCTGAGCAAAAAAGTAGTTATGAATGATAATTTACGGCAGTTGTATGAGGTTTTGCAGCGACAGGGAACTGATATTATTTTTGTTTCGCGTGGCGATCAGCTCGCGATAGGAGAAGTAAGGATGCAAATTTTGAATCCGAGCCTAGATAGCTCAGATTCTGAAAATAACGATTCTATCGTTCTCAGAGTTTGTCACGAGAAAATCTGCTTTCTTTTCACTGGCGATATAGAAAAAGAAACGGAAATGAAGCTATTGGCTAGTGGCAGTCAATTAAGCGCTGATGTAGTCAAAGTTCCTCATCATGGGAGTTCAACATCTTCAACTCAGGAATTTGTAAGATCTACTGGGGCTCGATTTGCTGTTATATGTGTTGGAAGAGACTCCCCATTTGGTCATCCAAAAAAGGAGGTTGTTGAGAGATGGAGAAATTCTGGCGCAGAGGTCTCGATGACAGGCGAATTAGGTACTATTAAGTTTGTATCTGATGGAGATAAAATCCAATTCTCGACTTTTTCACAAGACGAAAAAAGCCCTTACTAATTTGAGGTATTAGTAGCGTTCCCTCAGTTTTGCTTCTGAAACTTCATTTTTGCAGATTTTAGATACAAATGTCAACTGAAATTTAAAGTTTTTCTTTAACTTTTTGTGTTAATTCGTTGGAATGAGTAAAAAAATGATATGATATTCGGGGAACTCAAAAAGTAAAAGGAACGTAGTTTCGAGAGGGAAATAACTATGTCGGATTATAAAGAAAAATTTGAGCAATGGCAGAGGACAGCAAAAGAGAAGATAGAAGAGATAGACGAGCAAATTCGCTTGAGAGAAAAGATTGAGGAGGGGGCGAAAGTTCTATTGGACACGGCTCAAAAAGGGGCGGAGACGCTGCGTGAGGGAGTTGATCGTTTAAAGCAGGAAGCAGAAAAGAGTGAGGTGGGAAAGCAGGCTGTCAAAGTAGTTGAAGAGGTCGCAAAGACTGCATCTGAAACTGCTAAAAATGCCTGGGAATTGAGCGAACCTGTTCGTAAAGTAGCTGAGGAAGCCACAGAAAAAGCTAGTGAAGTTTTTGGATCTGCTACAGAAAGGGCGGGAGAGATTTTTGACAAAACGAAAGATGGATTTGAGCGTACCGCTAGTAAAATTTCAAAAACGGTTGATTTCGGGATTAATTGGACTCAGACCTTTGATTCAGTTTTGAAATCTACGCAGAAAGCTGCAGAGTGGATAAAGGAAAATCCGTTTGAAGCAACTTTGACAGGGGCCTCGATCTTGATAGGTGCTGGATTAGGCGCTGGAATGACATTAATCAGCTCACATTGGTTATTTAATTCTGCCTTGCCAGCATGGTCTGTTAAACAAATCAGCGAAAGGTTCATTGAATATCTAGAGGATCAAGAAGATTTAATCAGGAGCGGGAATTTATCAGAGGCTGAGAAGGAAAGAGTTAAGTTTGAGCAAGAGATAGTCAAATATGTAGGCGCGCCACTTTTGGCAGGATTTTCATGTGCTGCTGGTGCAATGATGATGATGAACGTTTTATCGCCAAAGGGGATTACGGGCGCACCGATTAGCTGGATTTTAAGAGGAAATCCAGTGCTCGAAGGTATTTGGTTCTTCAGCAATGGATTGGTTTGCTTTAAAATCGGCTATGAATTCTTCATGATCTCACTGAATAATCAAGAGGAAGTGGAAAATTTAATTCGTCAGATCAGGGGATTGCTACCTACGAGCTGAAAAGGGTCTTACTCTCGGAGTAACTACCTGATACCGATCATCAATCTTATTGAACGATCGTGGACTTGAGGTGAAGCGCTTTGCTTCCATTTAAGCAAAGGCTCTAATTCCTGGTTTGTGAGCTCTCTATTTGACATTATGGCGGTTTGTGTTGCAAAGAAAGCCCTGTTCGTGAGTGCAATATGTGCTAAATTTACTGTTAGATTATTATTTTCGATCGCTTTATCTGCAGATTCAGGATCTATGAAGAACTCGTTGTAGGCGGCAAGATGCCATATAGTATCGTCTTCGGTTCTTTGTATTTCTAGAATTCGTAATAGCCCATATCCACTTTCAACCTGGAAGAGTAAAAAGTCGCCTGGTTTAAATTCCTGAGACATGCTTTTATTTTATCAAATCTATCGGATTCAGTAGTGTCGTATTCGTATTGAATTGCACAGATTGTGGCAGCTTCAGTTTTCTGAAGCCGACGATTCTCTTTTGCCAATAGCCTGCGAATGGAGAATAAGTTATTCCTTTAGTTCTTGATGCATGATAGAATCCATTTTCATCAACGACGATGCCAACATGACCAAGGCGATTGAAGAAAACTAGCGTTCCAAATTTGTATTTTTCATTTTCTGGGACAGGTTCAGACATTAGCCATAGATTTCTTGCGCTGGTTCTTTCGAAATCTATTCCAGCCGCTCGAAATATACTCCAAATAAACCCCGAGCAATCGTATGAGGTGGGCCCGTCACTACCATACCGATATGGAAGTCCTATCTTGGATTCAATGGCATTGAGCAAGAGAAATGTCACTCGATTGTCGTAGAGAGAATTTTTCAAGAGCATCTCTGGAGATTTTAAAATCGGTGAATTGATAGCTGAGGCACTGGTAAGTGATGATCTCGTGAGAAGGGTAGATAAATTGGCGGTGGAAACTGATGGATTTGACTCAACCGTTTTTCTTACGAGTTTTGAGGCATCAGCTTGCGAATTTGCAGTTTGTTGATTAACTAACGATTTGACTAAGGTTTTCTGGGGATCTTTTTGCTCTGATTTACGAGGAATCTCGACGATCCTAGGGCGCGATATTACCTGACCGTAATTATAAGAAACCAAAGCTATGAAGCTGACAAAAAGCAGTAATATTCTTTTCATTTTATTTTTCCTTGAGTTTTATTTCCCTAGAGCCTCAGTTAGAAGCAACCCTTTAAATTTTTACTGATTTTTATCTTAGATTGCAAGTGTGGCTTTTGAAAGTTTGCAGTGCGTAGATGATTACCCGTTTTGAGCTGAGCTGAAGATTACTGGAGACTAATACTAGACATCATCTAATGAGATTTTAAATTTGTGAAATGACTCTAGGATCATTTCCTCTGAAAATCCATGCCTGAGAAGATAAGAATAAAGTTTTTTCACTTCCTTGAGATTTTTAGGACTGCCCTTCAATCGTAAATAGTTTTTGATCGCTCTTTGTAACAGATTCTCGTCATTAATTTGGTTGATTGCAGCTTTTATGATATTTTCATCGATTTTGCGTCGGCGTAATTCCTCTTCCAACAATTGCTTGCTAACTACTTTCTGCTTTATTCTAGTTTCAATAAAAGAAGTAGTGAATTTCTCGTCGTCTAAGTATCCATATTCCGATAATCGCAACACCGCATCTTCTATATCTGATTGATCGAAACCCGCTTGAGTTAATTTTTCAATCATCTCAGCTTTTGAGTAATCTCTTTTTGCGAGAAGTTTTAATGCATGATTCATTGCTGACATCTCATTAATGAATTTACGTTTTTTCTTGATGGTTTGACAATTTTACTCTGACAATTCTTAGCAATTCAGTGATCTTTTTGAGGGATTTATGTTTGACTTAATGACGCGGTAATAGTTAAAATCATATTTCGCTAATCGAGGTTGAGGCTTTTTGAATCGTTGTTTTTTTAATGCTCCCGTAGCTCAGTTGGATAGAGCAACAGCCTTCTAAGCTGTGGGTCGCACGTTCGAGTCGTGCCGGGAGCAAATATGGCGGCTATAGCTCAGTTGGTTAGAGCGCAAGATTGTGGCTCTTGAGGTCGTCGGTTCGAGTCCGACTAGCCGCCCCACATTAACGAGCGGGCTAAGCACATAACTACTAAAAGTTGCGTGTAGGTAGTAACTGGCAATTAGACGACAACCGGGATGAAAAAGTTAGTTTTAATGCTCTATTCACTAATTCTTTTTCACGCACTGTCAAATGAATCCATTGCACAATTAAATAGCAAACCCTACGTAGAGAACGAGATTTTGTTGAAAATAAATCCCAGAGCGTCTAAGAGTCGAATCTCTCAAATAAATGAAAATTTCAGATCGGAGCTTTTAGAAAGCTTTAGCGATTTAAATTGGATTAGAGTAAAGCTACCCGATGGATTATCCGTCGAGCAAGCAATGAAGGAATACGGACGTTTTCCAGAAATTGAATACGCACAACCAAATTACTACTATCATCTTCAAGCTACTCCCAATGATCCCAGTTTTTCTAGCCTGTGGGGGCTAACTAAAATTTCAGCGCCTGCTGCGTGGGATCTGACGACAGGTAACTCTAACGTCGTAGTTGCTGTAATTGATACGGGTATTAGATACACGCATGAAGATTTGGCTGCTAACATGTGGCGCAACACCGCTGAGATCCCCAATAATGGCATAGATGATGATGGAAATGGTTTTGTAGATGATTATTATGGCTATGATTTTCGTTACAATGATCCAGATCCTATGGATGAAAATGGTCACGGAACTCACGTAGCGGGCACAATAGGCGCCGTAGGTAATAACGCATTAGGAGTCGTAGGGGTGAATTGGACCGTCAAGCTAATGGCCATAAAAATTTATAGTGCTGCTGCGAATGACACAACATCAGCAATGCTCATAAATGCTTACAATTACATAAGAATGATGCGTAATCGCGGAGCAAACATCAGAGTTACCAACAATTCTTACGCTGATTGTCCTGAGGCTTGTGGTTACGATCAAGCTACCAAAGATGCATTGGATGCCATGGGAAACGCAGGAGTGCTAAATGTCTTCGCAGCAGGGAATAATGGACGGGACATAGATGCAATACCTATTTACCCAGCAAGTTACGACTCTCCTCACATACTGGTTGTGGCCTCTTCCACATCTAGTGACGCTCGCTCTAGTTTTTCTAACTATGGAGTCAGAAGCGTAGATCTTGCAGCCCCCGGCTCTGGGATTTTGAGCACTTACTACAGCTCGAATTCGAGCTATACGTCGTTAAGTGGCACATCTATGGCTACACCTCATGTCACTGGAGCCGCAGCTCTGCTTGCAGGCTATAATCCTAATTTATCTGTGGCTTCGTTAAAGGCTACTCTCATGAATTCAGTGGATGTCTTATCATCATGGAATGGAATTGTAAAATCTGGAGGTAGACTTAATGTCGATAGAGCCCTGAGGAATCAGACGGTATGCGATTTAGCACTGTCAGCAAATGTTATAGATGCACCTACTAAAGGCGGAGTGTTTACCGTTAGTGTTTCTGCACCGAATAACTGTGACTACGAGGTCAAAAGCGATTCTAGATGGACCTCTATAATCGGTAGCAAAGTATTAAGCGGCAACTCAACTTTAACTTTGCACGTTTCTGTAAATCAAACCATCTCTAGAACGGCAACCATAACCATCGGAGATAAAATTTTGCTATTGAGACAAAAAAGACCTGGTAGTTGATGTTTGTCGAGCTAAGATATTTTTCAACAACGTTATTATTTTTCATAGACTAATTAATCATGGCCAAAGTCTAAAGGTTTGGCATTTGATGAATACGCAACATTTTGATTTTAATCTAAAATAATGTTTGCAATTTGAATGATTCAAGTAGTATAGTGAATCTATTCCGTAAGGAAAGAAAATTTTGATCAGGTTAGATTATCGGGAAAAGGAGTTTATAAAAGATGTTGAATTTGTTCGAAAAAACTATCGTGCTGTTGGTTTTATTAATTATTCCTGCTGTGGGTCAGGTGTCACTTCGAAAAGCATTGGATTTTGATAATGATAACAGGGCTGATTTTAGTGTATTTCGTCCGGGCAACAATACCTGGTACATTTTGAAGAGCACTGGTGGATTTGTGGCTCAGCCCTTTGGTTCTGCTACTAGCGATTATGTAACCCCAGGTGATTACGATGGAGATGGAAAAGCCGACATCGCTGTTTGGCGTGATGAGAATGGAGTATGGTATAGAATAAACAGTTCAAACAACACCTTTGTCGCTACTCAATTTGGAACAACTGGAGATGAGCCAGTAGCGAGAGATTACGACGGTGATGGTAAAACAGACTTAGCAGTAGCCAGGCGGTCCGGAGGTTCTCTCTTCTGGTATGTTTTAAGGAGTTCTAATGGCAGTCTTTTAGCAACTCAATTTGGTGTTCAGACGGACTTTACTGCTCCTGGCGATTACGATGGAGATGGTAAAGTCGATTTTGCCGTTCAGAGACCTGGATCATCACCAACTAGTCCCGCAACTTTCTATATTTTGCGTAGTAGCGACGGCAACTTGCAGGCAGTCACCTTTGGCTTCAGTAATGACCTAGTTGTCCCGGGAGATTATGACGGAGATGGCAAAACCGATATAGCCGTCGTTCGTGAAGGTTCCACCAGTACTTCA
Organism: uncultured Blastocatellaceae bacterium; assembly: GCA_964486055.1. Lineage (GTDB taxonomy): Bacteria > Acidobacteriota > Blastocatellia > Pyrinomonadales > Pyrinomonadaceae > J014. Next base: position 106,098 of record CAZALE010000007.1, on the reverse strand, counting down.
AATCTTTTCTGGTATATACTTCGTAGCTCTAATGGCACATTGCTCTCTTACTCCTTTGGCTTAACAGGTTCGGATTTGCTCGCACAGGGTGATTACGATGGAGATGGAAAGACAGATGTTGCGGTTTGGCGTGATAGCAATGGAACATTCTATGTAATAAGAAGTTCCGATGGCCAACTCCTAGTTCAGCAATGGGGTACCTCTAACGACTTCCCGATAGCCAGTTACGATACACATTGATCAGATAAGTTTAGCCTGCTTGCTCAAGGTTGGAGAATATTGAACTCCAACCTTTTTGTTTGCCTTTGAGAGGTTTATGTATTTGTATAAATTTTTAATTTAATGAGGCAAGATCTTACTAAAATCATCAATAGTGAGTTCTGTAAGAGGAAAATCATCGTTGTCGGTGATGTGATTGCTGATCAGTTTCTTCACGGAACGATCGATAGGGTTTCGAGAGAGGCTCCTGTTTTCATTTTGAAACACGATAAAACTGAAACATTGCCAGGTGGTGCTGGCAATGCTGCCGTAAATGTGGCTAGTTTAGGAGGTCAAGTTTTTTTGATAGGAGTTGTAGGCTGCGATAGAAATGGTGAACATTTGCTAGAGAGCTTACGCAGTGCAAATGTCAATTGTGAAGGCATTGTAGTTACTAGCAGTTTTGAGACGACGACTAAGGTTAGAGTCTTGGCCAGTCGTCATCATGCAACACGGCAACAGGTGATAAGAATCGATTATGAAAGCAAGCTGCAGATAGACGAATCTGTGCATAAGTCTCTGGTAGAAAATTTTTACAATCTTGCAGCTGAAGCTGATGCCATAATAGTCTCGGATTACAACTATGGTGTTGTCTCAAAAAGTTTTTCTGCCCTTGTAAGGGACTATGCAAAGCGCAGAGGAATTCCTCTTCTCGTAGATTCGCGTTATAGGTTGAGGGATTTTGTGGGTATGACTTCGGCGACGCCGAATCAAGAGGAGGTAGAAGACTTAATTGGCAAAAAATTACTCGATGAGGCAGATCTTGTAGATCATTGTGAAGAGTTAAGAAGGGAGCTGAATTGTGAGGCGTTATTGGTAACTCGTGGCAGCAAAGGAATGGTGTTACTTGAAAAAGATGGAACTAAAGCTCATCTGGAGGCCGTGGGTTCTAAAGAGCCTGTCGATGTCACAGGAGCTGGAGATACTGTAATCGCAGCCTACTCGTTGGCCCTCGCCTCTGGTTTAAGTTTTTTAGAATCTGCATGGATTGCAAATCACGCTGGTGGCATAGTTGTCATGAAAAAAGGAACAGCTTCTGTCACCCCAGAAGAATTAATAGAATCAATAAACTCTGATAAGCTTACATGTAAGTAGAGCTTGCACAATCCTTTAGAGTTCATTGAGATATGAGTTAATATAAGCCTATGAGTATGTTTGCTCCAATCTTGAATCGCCAAGAATTAGTTGAGGAAGTAGAAAAATTAAAAGTTGCGGGTGCTGTGATAGTTCTTGCAAATGGCTGTTTTGATTTATTCCATGTTGGTCATGTTCGTTATTTGGCTGGTGCAAAGCAATTGGGCGATATATTAATCGTGGGGATAAATTCTGATGAGCAGGTTAGGAGATTAAAAGGCAAAGATCGCCCCTTTATGCCCGAGCATGAGCGTGCGGAGATTGTTGCCTCGATCAAATCTGTCGATTATGTCACCATTTTTGATGAACCGACTGTAGAGGAACTTATTCGTGTAATCCGTCCTCATTTTCACGCGAAGGGGACGGATTATACAGTAGACACTGTTCCTGAAAGAGAGATAGTAAAAGAATATGGCGGCAGCATTGCAATCGTAGGAGACCCAAAAAATCACTCCTCTTCTGAGCTGATCTCTCAATGGCTGAAGCAAAAACAAAAAACGAGTTAATAGTACAAGTTTGGCGCTCTTTGAAGAGAGAGACCGTAGGCGCAGAAGAGCTGAAAGTGATAGAACTCGCATTAAGGGAGCGTTTTGGTGATGGGGCTGTTGAAATGCCAATGAAAATTGCAAGAGTTTTAGCTGATGCTGGAGCCAAGCTGAAATATCCGGAGATCATGGATTTGGATTTTCAGAGGAGATCTCAATCGGTGCAAGAGTTAATATTCTCTGCTATTCATGGCTTTGACAGCATGGAGGATGCAATAACTTCAATTAAAAATCTGGAGAATTTACGCAAGGAATTCATAAGAGAAAAAAACAAAAAGGGTTTAAATTTACTGACTCAGATAATTGCTCAGACAAGACAGAGAATTTTGTTTGATTTAAAGGAAAAACGCTCAAGTATAGGCAAATTTGAAGAAAAACATGAGATAGCAGAGTGGCTCAGGATATATTTAGAATCTCCAGATTTATTTGAGAAATGGATTGAGTTACGATTTTTGTCGGATGAATTCCGAGAAAAATTTTTAAAATAAGACTGTGATACATCGCTTCTATACAGCCCCTCAGAATATTTCTCCAGATTTCCTGACTTTAGATTGTGACGAGACTCATCATTTGAAAAATGTCTTAAGGCTAAAAGAGTCTGATTTAATCAGGGTTTTTGATGGCCAAGGACGAGAGTTTTTGTGTCGTATAAACAAGATAAATAAGATGAAGGCTATTGCAGAGATCGTTGAGGAGATACCACCAGCCGCCAGAGAATCTAGTCTAGACTTGCATCTGGGAATTGGATTACTCAAGGGAGAGAAATTTGATCTGGTAGTCCAGAAAGCCGTAGAACTGGGAGTTAAGATGTTCACTCCTTTAATCACGAAAAGGTCTGATGTAAAAATATCGAACCTCAAAGACAGATGGAAGAAGATAATAATTCAGGCTAGTAAGCAATGTGGGCGGGCTAATTTAATGAAGATATATGATCCAATGCCATTCGGTATTTTTTTGAATAGTCATAAGGGTAAGAATTTAATCGTTTTCTCGGAGCAAGATGGAACGCATTTTTCGGCTATAAAATCTTCGGAGGAAATAATTGCAGTGATCGGCCCAGAGGGTGGATGGGAGAGGGAAGAGATAGAGATGGCTAAATCCCACGGTGCTTTAGTGGTCACTTTAAATGGTAGAGTGCTGAGGGCAGAGACTTCGGCGATTGCTATAACTGCAATCTTGCAACATCGTTTTGGTGATTTAATTTGACACGAGATTATTTAACTAAGTGTCTAGATTGACAGAGAATAGAAGTGCTAATAGAATTTGGAATGAATGAAAATTAAGTATGGGCTATGCGATGAGAGTCATCCCTGAGAAATTATTTTTTAAAATTGGTGAGGTATGTGAGATAGTAGGAGTCCAACCCCACGTGCTAAGGTATTGGGAAACTGAATTCCCAATGTTAGCTCCTCAAAAAAACCGCTCAGGTCAGAGAACTTATCGCCAACGCGACGTCGAAATTGCCCTAAGAATAAAAGAGTTGCTCTATGACGAGCTTTATACAATCGCGGGCGCCAAGAAGAAACTGCAGGCTGAACTGAGAGAGTCGAGTAAATTAAAAATTTTTAAGGCTTCAGAACCATCTGAGGAAATTAAAGTCAATGCTTTTCCGGAATTTGCGCCTGATTCCTTGAAAGAGGCAACTTATAACTCAGATCTTAGGAACGAATCCAATCTAAATTGTTTAGCTTTTGACTCTGCTGAAACCGAGATAGAAGAAGCTAATACTGACGTAAATACTGGCTTATATCTCGATCAGAGACGTCGTGAAGCTCTTCGCAAAATTGCCACGGAATTACTAGAGTTAAGAGAAATGCTTCGTCAAAATCCTCTGTACTAAACCCTTATATTTTAATTTGCACTAGGTCTATCTAGGTAATGAACGCTAAAACTTGATTATAACTTTGCATGAGTTATGAATTGCAGGTCTCACTATTTATCTAAGCGTCCATGATGCCTCTTGTTGTCTCTGAAATTTGGTTCAGTCGTTCTATTGGTGACTTCCTACAAGAGAACAAACTTTATGAGCAAGCTACTGATAAAATTAACAGAATAAACGCTTGTGATCGGAGCAGCCGCGGATTTGATCCGTACTCCGATCGACAACTAATAAGGTTATAGGAATTGATCTCTCAGACCATGATCGTTGTGATTATTTCTTTTATGCTTCGCTGTAATTCTCTGTCGTCAGTTATTGGCGAGCAGAGTGCCACCTCAGCAGCCTGAATAGGCGGAATCCCTTTTGATATTAATTGAGCTGCATAAATTAGAAGTCTAGTGGAAACTCCTTCTTCTAATCCATGTCCACGTAGATTTCGGACCTTTTGCCCGATTCTGACCAGGTCATGTGCAATTGATTCATTTACGCCACCCTCATGCGCTACGATTGCCGTCTCGGTTTCCATATTTGGATAATCGAATTCTATAGCAACGAAACGCTGGCGAGTAGATTGTTTTAAGTCTTTGAGGATAGATTGATAACCTGGATTGTAAGAAACTATCAACATAAATTCTGGCGGGGCTTCCAATATAACGCCGAGTTTTTCGATTGGTAATCTTCTACGGTCATCTGTCAGAGGGTGGATAATAACGATAGTATCTTTTCTTGCCTCCACCACCTCATCGAGGTAACAGATAGCGCCACTTCGGACGGCTCTCGTCAATGGTCCGTCGTGCCACACGGTTTCTTCTCCCTCAAGTAAGAATCGTCCCACTAGGTCAGTTGCTGATAAATCCTCGTGACATGCTACTGTTATAAGAGGTCTCTTGAGTCGCCATGCCATGTACTCTACAAAACGAGTCTTTCCGCAGCCTGTTGGCCCCTTCAACATTACTGGCAGCCGAGCTTTATAAGCAGCCTCAAGGACTTCTACTTCATGCTTTATTGGTAAGTAGTATGGTTCACTCTCAACTTGGTATTTCTCAATTGCTAACTCCATATTTTAAATTTGATGATAACATCTAGCGTAGCTATCCAAAAGTTTAGGTCTTTAAGCAGTTTCTGCAACTAGTCTCATTAGCTACCTCTTGAGGTAAATTCTCTGGATTCATCGAATCAGTGTGTTTTACAGGGATACGGGATGCCTAAAGAGGTTTTGAACACCTTAATGCAGCAGCTTAAGAGGGCTAGATAGAGATTAGCGAGAGGCAATCCAAGCTTTTACTATCTCTTAATCAATTTCTAATAAATCGACTTGTTCAGCCAGCTTACTCTTCCAGTCTGCTTCAGGAGATAAGCTCTTGCTTTCGTGTTGCATTTGCTATCAATGACGAAATAGGATGAGAGTCACAATTTATCAAGAATTTCTCCTGTATAAATCAAGGTTCAAACTCACCAGCGAACAGGTTTCAGCGTTGGCCCTATGATATTCACTCCAGAGATGACCTCGTTTCTTTGATTACTAATGCTTGTGTCATCTGAACGATATCGGTGAGCACCGTACCAAATGACAATGTCTTGATTATCAATGGATTCACCACTTACCCATGGATTGAGATTTGCGGCTGCGCTAGTATTTGGGTCATTTAATTCACCAGGATCATTGGGAGTACCTTGAAACTTCAATAACCAGATGTCGCCTGCTCCGAATGTATCAATCAAGTTACCGTTTCTGTCCGCGACGCTGCCGTCGTTAAATCCAGGAGTTAAAATGTAAGCCTCATCACCATCAGCATTTTGAATCAAAAAACTACGATTAGTTTGGTAGTTTCGAAATATAGCAGCCTCTGTGAGGATTTGTTTCATAAATTTTCTACCTCGCTCTATCTGAAACACCTTATTATTAGGCTGAACTATATCAAAATCGAAACGCCAATATACATGATGGATTCGAGGATTACATACACAACTATTTGCAGTAGAAGCAAATCCGTATCGTGGACGTATAGTGCCGTCCGGTGCGAATCTCCATTCCATCACATATCTATACCAGCCAGCATTCATCTCCGTAACTAAAACCACTTCTTCACCGTAACCAACGTCTTGACGATAAATTGCTACTCCCTGAAAGTTACCCTGATCATTACGAGTTTCAATGGCTGTGGTTGCTACTCCTGAACTCAATATTGCTATGCCGCCTGAGGGACCGTTTGGATACTGTACGCCCGATGTTGGAATTTGGAAATATCCTTCAGAATACTGCCAATCTCTGAATGGGCCGCAAGTGTCATTTATGTACTTAACGTTCAGAATAGGTGCATGCCCTCTTTTCAAAACTGATTTACCTTTGTATTTAACGTCTCTTATTTCAATACCTGAACCTTCCGATGAGCCAGAAGATGAGGAAGGACGAATCACAAGCATTTCCCACAAGGGGGCTCCATTTTGAGTGATTGTAAGCTGATACTGACCGGGGACACCTCTTCCTGTCGCTCCTTGCCCAGAGTTCTGAATACCACATGCCTCAGGTGAAGCTTTGGCAGTTGGTGGGGCTTTCGCTTCGTATCTGATGACTTTGTCATCTTTAAAACTAACGCTCACGATCTCTTGCTGTCCAGTTTGAAGATTTATTACACCAACGTTAACCAGCCTTTCGCCGTTTAAATGAGTTGTTGGAGGCATGGGTTCGTAGAATTGAATCTGATGTTTGTCATAGAGTGTTGCAAACTCAGGGGACTTAGCGACTAGATCGTATGCTGCCCGCAACTCCTCATCTCCTACACCGGGATCAAAGGCTGATCGCTTTACTGTTATTGGCTCCTTACCATCAAAATCGCCTTCGGCAATGACGGCTTGATTGTTAGTGTAGTCATAGAGGATGGCTCTATAGCGACTTGGTGGTACGCTGGGCAATGATTTATCTTTTACGGATTCGTCGTCTATGAGCTCGAAAGCTACTAATCTGTATTTAGCTCCCTGTAATTCTCGTTGAACATTTAGGTCCTGTAATACTCGCCTTTTAGCTAGCTCTACATCAGATTGAGTCGGACCCCATGGAGTTACTTTAATTTCTAGTGGAGCCTGACGTTTCGTTTTATTTGTTTTTTTGCCTTCTTCAGAAGCAAATACGGGCAAGAAAAAAAGCAAGCTAGCCAGAATCAAAAATTTCTTCATTTTGTCTCCCTCTCCTCAAGTAATTATCGCCCTTTAAAGATGGGCTTTCTTTTCTCTAAAAAAGCTTTGACTCCTTCCTCTTTATCCTCAGTCGAGAAACATATGGAAAACAAGTCTACTTCCCGGCGTAATCCTTCTTCTAAAAGTGTTCTGGATGCTGTTTTAATAGCCTCTTTGGCCATCTGTAGGGCAATGGGGGGCTTTTCTGCGATTTTAGCTGCTAGTTCCAGCGTTTTATCGCGAAGCGAGTCATGTGGATATACGTGATTTACTAGCCCAATGGATAGAGCCGTTTGCGCATCTATCATCTCGCCTGTTAGGATGAGCTCCATTGCTTTGCCTTCACCGACTAATCTTGTAAGTCTTTGTGTACCACCTCCGCCTGGGATAATGCCTAAGTTTACTTCAGGTTGGCCAATTTTAGCCTTATCACTTGCTATTCGTATATCGCAGGATAAAGCTATTTCGCATCCACCACCTAGACAGTATCCATTTATCATTGCGATCACAGGTTTAGGGAACAAATCTATAGAATTAAATAGCGTTCTTTCCTGAAAAATAGCTCGCTGTTGCACTGGGGATTTGCCGATAAATTCTGAGATGTCGGCTCCTGCGACGAACGCTTTTTCACCGGCACCGGTGATTATTAACACCTGCACCGAATCATCTTTTTTGAGCTCGTCTAACGCATAGACTCCTTCACGATGGACTTGGTAATTCAGGGCGTTAAGTTTATCAGGACGATTTATGGTAAGTATTGCGATTTTCTCTTGTTTTTCGATCAGGATCGTATCGTAATTTCCCATCACAATAACCTCAGAGATTATTTTCTGTGTTATGTTCAGAAGTTTGATCGTCAGCCACCCAGGCTACGAAAAGCCTCAACCAGCTCTCAGTTGGCTCCAAAATTGTTACCCCAACCCTTATAGTTCCGTAGGTCGATGGGGCAATTCGCACAACTCGAGCCCTTGTCTCAACAGGAACCCCATCTGGTTTATGAGATCTTATATAGAGAATGTCATTGACTTCAACAGGTTGATTAAGATGAAAAAGGGCTCCTGTTGTAGATATGTCATCGGTTTCAGTTGGCTCACTCCAAGCTGCTCCGTCTGGCGCCCTTCCTGAGACAACGATAGGTAAACGCAAAGCCATTCGCAGAGCAAAACGTCTTTCTTCAAATTGAGGTTGAGTGTTGGTAACCATTTTCGGCCCTTGCGCAATGCTAAAGTTTATTGAGTAAGACAAAGTTTATCATATAAAAACTTAAAATTGTAACTTGCTCATGGGCTTTGCACTAGATTTTCTGGAAAATTTACAATTAGAACTTAAGAAATTTATGGAAAGAGTACAAAGATACAAGGTAGTCATACTAGGATCTGGCCCTGCGGGTCTAACCGCTGCTATCTACGCGTCCAGAGCACAATTGCAACCTTTGGTGATCGAAGGTCCCCAGCCCGGAGGACAATTAATGATCACCACAGATGTCGAAAATTACCCAGGATTTTCAAAAGGAATTCTAGGTCCAGAGTTAATGAATGAGTTTCGGCTTCAGGCAGAACGCTTCGGAACTCAATTTTCCGATGTTTGGATAGAAAAAGTTGATTTGACTAGGCGCCCCTTTACTTTATTTGGCAAATCGGCATCTTCAGGTGGGCAAGAGACGGAGATTATAAAAGCGGACACTTTGATAATTTCTACAGGCGCATCGGCAAAATGGCTTGGTGTTCCGGGAGAAGCACCAATGCCGGAAGGTTTTGGCGGTAACGGAGTTTCAGCCTGCGCAACTTGTGACGGATTTTTCTTTAGAGGAAAAGAGGTGGTTGTAGTAGGTGGTGGTGATACCGCGATGGAAGAAGCGCTGTTTTTAACTAGATTTGCTACAAAGGTGACAATAATACATCGTAGAGATCAATTCAGAGCCTCGCGAATTATGCAGGATAGAGTATTCAAAAATCAAAAAATTCAAATACTCTGGAACACTGAGGTTAGAGAGATTTTAGGTACTAAAGAAGCAGGAGTTACGTCCATTAGAGTCTATAACAACAAGACCGGCGAAGAATCGCTCTTTCCTTGTCAAGGTGTTTTTGTGGCGATAGGGCATAAACCTAATACAGATTTATTTCGTGGCATGCTAGAGATGGATGAGCACGGTTATATAAAAACCGAAGGCAAAACGATGAAGACAAATGTTCCTGGTGTTTTTGCTTGTGGCGACGTTCAAGACAATTACTATCGTCAAGCAGTCACAGCAGCTGGGACGGGTTGCATGGCGGCGATTGATGCAGAAAGATTCTTGGCGGAACATGGCGGCGAAACAGAAGGTGAGAACGGCGTAGAAGCTAATACTCAAGCACTTTGAAATGTTTTGACGACGAGAGTTTGCCCCGTTACCTGATAAACTTCGCCAGAGGCAGAAATAAATGCTGACCTCCATAAAACGTAGAATCATCAAGGAGACAACTCTATCAGAAGCTTTAGTAGCTCATTTAGGTGCTAATGCGCTTAATGCCTTATTGAGCGTGCTTTTCGCACCTATATACGTAAAGTACCTAGGACCTGAGGGCTATGGAATAATTGGTTTTTACAACGCGGTCTCAGCTTTTTTTTTCGTCTCTGATTTTGGAGCAGGTGCAACGATAAACCGTGAACTCGCGAAGCTTTTCCCTGAGAAGATGGACCTTGCCAGGAAAATGATACGTTCACTGGAGGTATTAGTTCTATTGGGAATCATCTTAGCGGCTCCTGTAATGGTAGCGTTCTCCTACGGAGCCGCTTACTACTGGGTGAACCCACAAACGTACTCTAGGTCAAGTGTTTTTGAGTGTTTTTTGCTGATGAGTTTAAGTCTTGTCTTTAACATAATAGTCGGTTTTTATACAAATGCTTTGTTGGGGACTGGTCGCCAGTTATTGAGTAATGTTTTAAGCTCTCTCATGTCCTTGTTGAGATATATCGGCTCTGTACCAGTTTTGATTATATTTCAGGACAAGATTAAGGCCTTTTTACTTTGGCAAGCACTGATGGCTTTTCTACAGAGTTTATTGTTATTAATAAGTGTGTGGGGGCTGGTTTCTAATTTTTATTCATCCAAACCTGATATCAATTTGCTTAAATCTATATCTCGTTTTACTACAGGGGTGACCATCGCTGGAATTTTAAGTTTATTAGTTATCAATGTTGATAAAGGTATATTGAGCCGGACCCTAAATCTTGAACACTTTGGATATTACTCCTTCTCTGCAAGTATCATAGTGATGATATTTTTGCCTCTCATAAATCCGGTGTACAGGTCAATATACCCAGTATTTTCAAAGTTAATTTCAAAAAATGATCTCGTAGTACTCGAAAACACATATCATAAAGTCGCTCAGACTTTATCGTTGATAGTAATTCCATCATGTTTTTTCTTGTGCCTCTTCTGTGAACCATTGTTACGTCTTTGGTTGAGGCAGGATGATTTCGTCAGCAATGTAGCTAGCGTTTTACCACTGCTATGTATAGCTTACATGTTCACAGTTCCCAGAATACCCCCTCACTTTCTTCGTATCGCCTATGGTTGGACTCGTTTAGATGTCTACGAAAATCTAATTTTAGTCATCACAATGACTACGGCTTTGGCTTATAGTAGCTATTACTATGGTCTTAAGGTGGCTCTATGGGCTTTAGTTGTAATTAATCTAATTGACTTGCTTATGGTTGTGTATTTTACTCATAAGGTTATTTTGAGAGGTTCTTATCTAAAGTGGCTTTTCGTTGACAATGGTGTTCCGTTTGTCCTCTCTTTCATTATCATCTTCGCTGGGAAGTATATGTTAGCTCCGCTGAAATTGGGTAATTGGGTTGAATCAATTATTGGCATTTTGTTACTGTTTTTGGCGATGGCTTTTTCACTTTTAGGTCTTAGAGAGCTTAGAGATTACGTGTTTCATAATTTGACTAGCAAGGTTTTACATCTCATTGATTTTAAAATTGGAAAAGTAAAGGTGGATTAAGATGACTTTACACGAAGAATTACTCGAGATTATTTGCTGTCCTGAATGTAGAGGGAAGCTAGAACTCACAGACAATTTTTTAAGCTGTGGTGAATGTAGTCAGTCATATCCAATAAAAGACGGTGTATTCAGATTTGTGGAAAATGAGAAATATGTTGGAAATTTTGGTTTTCAGTGGAATAAACATAAAAGGACTCAATTTGATACGTTAGATTATGCTCCCTCTGAGGCATTCATGAGAAAAATGGGATTAAGTGAGGAGAAAATGCGCGGGAAACTAGTTTTAGATGCTGGTTGTGGGTCTGGCAGATACTCTGATGTGGTAATTCGTTGGGGTGGAAGGGTCATAGGTTTAGATATGAGTCTTGCCGTGGATGCCTACAATGAAAACCTTAAGGAACGTGGAGCTATTGCTGTTCAAGCAGATCTAATGAAAGCGCCCTTTAAAGACCAGGTATTCGATGTTATTTTCAGTATCGGTGTATTGCACCATACTCCAGATACAAAAAAAGCTTTTCAGTCGTTAGTCAGATATCTAAAACCTGGAGGATTGATTGTCATATGGGTTTACAGTGCTTATTTAGATGATACATTTAAAATGAAGCTCTCGAATTTTTATCGTAAATTTACATACAGATTACCAGAGGGTTTACTCTATTCAATCTGCTACTTAGCAGTCCCATATTATTTTCTAACCAGAATTCCAATAGTTCGTTCCTTAGCAGGTCGCTTATGGTACATCTCAGAGCATGAGAACTGGAGATGGAGGGTTTTAGATACATTCGATTGGTACTCACCTCGTTATCAATGGCATCACACATACCCCGAAGTTTTTAATTGGTTTGAAGAAAGCGGATTAGTAGATATCTATATTTCCGAACCAGCTGTGACCGTAGGGGGTTACAAGCCATTTTAATTATTTGATCCTAATGAGCCACTTTTCCGTGTTGAAATAAATCTATGTACTATTTGCAGAATAGATGAGAGGCTCATTTTTTATCTTGCTGAGTGATTGACCTAAGCGAATATTTTGATAATTTTTAAGGATCGTTCTGTGCTGGGTAATGATTGAGATAAAAAACTAAAAGCTTATTAAGTTTTCTGCTCGGCTTTCAATTCGTTGAAAGAGAGGGTTGAATAGAAACATGAACATTTTAGCTACTAGTGGTATCGGCTTTATAGGTTCTTATCTTGTAGACTCTTTGGTAGAAAGAGGTCGCAAAGTAGGGTTTTAGATTCACTTGTTCCACAAACGCACCATGACAGAATATCAGCGTATTCAAAAAGGCAGAATTTCTGAAGTATTAGATTTGATCAAACAAATACAAGAGGAGATAAAACTTCGGTCAATTTTTGATATATTGTAAAGTGGTATTCAAAAAACTGACTTTTGCTATTTTTGAAGAAGGGGTATAATCTAAGCGATGTATATTTTGGGATTGACAACATTGGGTGACGCAGCCGCTGCTCTAATCAAAGATGGGGAGTTAATAGCTGCTGCCGAAGAAGAGAGATTTTCCAGAGTAAAACATCACAGCGGTTTTCCATATAATGCAATTCAGTTCTGCCTCGATTATGCCGGCATAAAACTAAAAGATGTCGAGCATGTTGGACATTATTGGAAACCATGGATATTGCGTCACAAAGCACTCCAAGCTGTAAAAGCTGCGTTTATCTCTAAAGACATGTTTCGTGCGAGAGTTGATAGAGGGGTAGCGCAGGTTAGTGATAGTTATCTAGGCATGTTCCTTCACTCAAAAAGACTACGTGATCGATTTGGTCCAAGCAATTTCAAATTTCACTACATTGAGCATCATCAAAGCCACGCTGCGAGCGCCTTTTTTGTTTCTCCCTTCGAGTCTGCCGCTATATTAACTTGGGACGGGACTGGTGAGGACACTACCACTCTCTTCTGCCATGGTATAGGGAACAAGATTAAGGTTTTGAAAAGAATAAAATTACCCCATAGCCTTGGACAATTTTACTCTGCTGTCACAAATTTTCTCGGGTTTAACATGTTCGAGGGTGATGAGTGGAAGGTAATGGGTTTGGCGGCATATGGAAAGCCAAGATTTTACGAGTTTTTTTCAGAGAAAGTTTTAATAAAGAATGGAAACGGTGAGTTTAGATTCAACATAAAAGTTTTAGATCATCATTTAGCAAAACATTATCAGTTTCCGGAAGCAATAATCAGAGAGATTGGCAAGCCTCGCCTTCCGGGAGAAGATTTGACTGAGAGGCATTGGGACGTAGCAGCATCTGCTCAAAAGGTTTTAGAGGATACTGGATTGCATCTCGTGAATAAAATCAGAGAGATGACCGGTGAGGAAAATCTCTGCATGGCGGGTGGAGTCGCTTTCAATTCTGTAATGAATGGTCGAATATTCCATGAAAGTTCTTTCAAAAACTTTTTTATCCAACCAGCTGCTGGGGATGCGGGGTGCGCTTTGGGTGCGGCTTATTACGTATGGCATCAAATCCTAAATAAACCCAGAGGTTTTGTGATGAAGCATGCCTACTGGGGCCCGAGATTCACTAATGCTGAGTGTCAAAAAGCGTTGAACGATGCTGGATTAGCTTACGAAACTCTCGATGATGAAATTTTACTTCCTAAAGTAGCAAAATTGTTGAGCGATGGAGCTGTTATTGGTTGGTTTCAGGGGCGCATGGAATGGGGCCCACGTGCTCTTGGCGCTCGAAGTTTTTTGGCTGATCCGCGCCGGGCTGATATGAGAGATTTACTGAATCACAAAGTTAAGCTCCGCGAATGGTTTCGTCCACTGGCTCCATCAATCCTCGAAGAGTACGCCAAAGAAATATTTGGTAAAGATCATTATGATCCTTTCATGATAACTGTAATACAAGTCTCTGATGAGTGGAAGAGCAAAATCCCGGCTGTAGTGCACGTAGATGGAACGGCAAGACCGCAGATGGTAAGCAAAGAGACTAACCCCAGGTATTGGAATCTGATAAATGAATTCAGAAAAATCACGGGGATTCCACTATTGTTAAATACATCTTTTAATATTCAAGAGCCGATCGTTTGCACTCCTAGCGATGCAATTAATACGTTCAAGAAGGCAAATTTTGATGCTTTAGTGCTGGAAAACAATTTAGTAATTAGAAAATGAAACGAGCTGTACTGGTTTTAATCATTGCCTTAATTTTCTCTGTCGTGATTACAGCCCCTGATGGCTTTGCTATTTTCCTGGTTTTAGGATGTTTCACATTACCGTTTGCTGCGCTTATCATAAATCTTTCGAAAGGAGATCCAAAGGAAAAGGAGTTATTGTGGTCTTTATTTCTCTATGCTCTCACCATTAGGGCTATTTTTGGAGCTATTGCATATGCACTCGGATTCTGGGATTACTTAGCGTCGGATGCATACACGTATACAGAATTTGGTGCCATCCTGGCAGATCATCTCCGGGGTACTATCACTATAACTAAAACAGGAAACCCCTTTTTTTACTCAAGATTTTTTGAATTCAGCGGATCAGGATGGGGAATGTATTATGTAGTGGCATCTCTATACTTTTTCATAGGTAAAAACACAGTTGCCGGCAACTTCTTTGTTGCCTCCATCGCGACTGGTGCAGTTCCAGTTGTTTATTTGCTGGCAAAAGAGATCTATAAAAATAGAAGAGTAGCCTTGATAGCTAGCTTGCTAGTTGGATTTATGCCAGGCTTCATAAATTGGTCAAGCTTCATAATGAAAGATGGAATAATAATCTTTCTATTAGCCCTCTCTATACTAATGGTAGTCAGGCTTCAGAAACAGTTTAGTCTGCTTTATTTAACCCTGCTCTTTATAAGTGTCGTTGGAATAATATCCTTGAGATTCTATATTTTTCCAATGCTAGCCATTGGTATACTCGCTTCATTTTTAATAGGAGTTAAGGAAACTGATACAACCATTTCAATCTTTAGACGAGTGACGGTATTGTTAATACTTGGGACTGCTCTTACTTATGCTGGAGTATTGGGAAAAATCACACGCGATCTCGAGAAATACGGCGCACTCGAGATGTTAAATAATTCCAGATTAGATCAAATAAAGTCTGCTGCATCTGGCATTGATATAGGTGGAGATGTATCTACAGTTGAAGGTGCGGTGACAGTCCTCCCATTGGGATTCTTGTATTTAATGTTGGCGCCGCTTCCTTGGCAGGTTACTAGCCTTAGGTCTGCTCTAACTCAGCCAGAGATGGTGCTCTGGTGGCTTATGATTCCTTTTGTTATCAAGGGAATCGCGTATTCAATTCGTCATCGCCTTAGAGAAACTCTTGCCATATTGATTTTTACGTTAATGCTAACTGTAGGATATTCGATATTTCAGGGTAATATTGGCACTGCTTATCGTCAAAGAACTCAAATGCAAGTCTTCTACTTCGTTTTTTTTGCCGTTGGTTGGGTTTTGACTAAAGAAAAGAAAGAGAATGAGATAGCCATTAAAAGACTAAGACAAATGAGGCTGCGAGCTGGTCTGGCGGAAAGAAAAATCTAAAATGTGTGGAATCACTGGCTTTATTAATGCTGACAAGTCTCCCATTGACATCAAAGTCCTGCGTAGGATGAATGATCAGATAATACACCGAGGGCCCGATGATGAAGGATTTTTCATTAAGGACTACGTTGGTTTAGCGATGCGCCGCCTCGCTATAATTGATCTTTCTGGCGGCAAACAGCCAATTCACAGTCATGATAAAACCAAGTGGATAGTTTTCAATGGAGAGATTTACAATTTTCTGGAGTTACGAAAACACTTATTAGATAAGGGTTTTGAGCTATATACTAATTCAGATACAGAGGTAATAGTAAATCTTTATCAACTTTATGGTGTTGAATGTTTGCAGTATTTGCGGGGGATGTTTGCTTTTGCGATATGGGATGAGATCAACGAACAGCTATTTCTTGCTAGAGATAGGGTCGGCAAAAAACCACTTTTGTATTCTCACCAGAAGAACGGTAATTTGATTTTTGGATCAGAATTTTCTGCTCTGTTAATGCATCCTGAGGTTTCGAGAGATGTCGATCACGAGGCGATAGACTCGTATCTTTCTTACCTTTGTATTCCCGCGCCACAGACTGCCTTCCGGCAGATTCGTAAACTCGAGCCAGGACATTGGTTGCTTTGGAAAGATGGGCAAATTAAAACTGAACGGTATTGGTTCCCGGATTTTTCTAAGAAGATTAAAATTAACGAAACCGAAGCGATTGAGGAAACGCTACGCCTGCTGCGCGAGGCTACAAAAATCAGGATGATTGCTGAGGTGCCATTGGGTGCTTTCCTCTCTGGTGGGGTTGATTCCTCAACTGTTGTAGCGTTGATGGCTGATGTAAGTGATAAACCTGTAAAAACTTTTTCAATTGGATTTGAGGAGCAAGATTTTAGCGAGTTAAAATACGCGAGGCTCGTTGCGAAACACGTAGGAGCTGATCATCACGAGTTCATAGTTAAACCCGATGCGTTGGAAATATTACCTAAGTTAGTGAGACATTATGGGGAGCCATACGCTGATTCAAGTGCCTTACCGACTTATTATGTGTCCAGGGAAACAAGAAGACATGTAACGGTGGCACTGAATGGTGACGGAGGTGATGAGAGCTTTGTAGGATACGAGCGCTACATAGCTATGAAGTTAGCTGACAAATACTGCCTTCTGCCTTCATTAATCAGAAAAAAAGTAATCGAGAACTTAATTAATCTT
Source organism: uncultured Blastocatellaceae bacterium (assembly GCA_964486055.1). GTDB lineage: Bacteria > Acidobacteriota > Blastocatellia > Pyrinomonadales > Pyrinomonadaceae > J014. Next base: position 89,405 of record CAZALE010000007.1, on the reverse strand, counting down.
TTGCCTACTTCTGAAACAAAGCGTTCGAGAGTAAGAGATCTAAAGCGATTTTTGAAAGTTGCGAGTCTTCCTCGTTCACAAAGATATTTTCGTTGGGTTTCTACATTCACACCTGAAGCTAAGTCGGAACTTTATACTCAGGAGTTTAACCGATTAATAGACGGTTCATCTCCGATAGAGGTAATCAACCAATGGTTTAGTAAATCAGATGGATTAGGGATCATAGACACATTACTATTCACAGATCAAATGACTTACTTACCAAATGATCTATTAGTAAAAGTAGACATTGCTTCGATGGCTGTAAGTCTAGAAGCACGTTCGCCTTTTCTGGATCATAAAGTCATTGAATTTGCTGCCAGCCTCCCTGAGGAGCTCAAAGTTAATGGTTTGCAAACAAAATCGTTTCTAAAGAAAGTTGCATCTCAGTTAGTTCCTAGAGAAGCCATTTATCGGCGTAAGATGGGATTTGGAGTGCCAATTGGTAAATGGTTCCGTGCAGAGCTGAGAGGTTTTCTTTCAGAAATTTTGCTTTCAGAAAAGGCATTAAATCGAGGACTATTTAAACGCGAAGTCGTCGAACGGTATCTGACCGAACACATAGAGGCAAAACAAGACCATGCATTCAGATTATGGACTCTGTTAATGCTGGAACTATGGTTTCAACATTTTATAGACTCGTAAATAATTGATTGGCTCTTGTAAGCCAATGTGTGTTGTTTTTCTAGAAAACATGATCCCGAATTTGGAGAAATTCTCTGATTCTATCGGTGATTTTTATCTGGACTTGTTCAGTTAATTCAGTATGCATGGGTAGAGATAGAACTGATTCACATAGCCTTTCGGTTATTGGGAGCTTCAAATCGGGTGAAGCGAATTTTTTGAAAGCCTTTTGACGATTGAGCGGCAGCGGATAGTATTTCATCGCTGGAATTCCCTCGGATTGCAGGAAATCAAATAATTCATCGCGCTTACCATTAGTTACCTGTAGTGTGTACTGGTGGAATACATGAGTTGAGTAGGGAGCTCTAAATGGTGTTTTGAGGTGCGGGACGTTGGAGAGAAGCTCATCGTAAAGGTTTGCTGCCTTTTGTCTGGCTTGAGAGTATTGATCCAGGTATTTTAGTTTCACATTCAATATTGCGGCTTGAATTGAATCAAGTCTGGAATTGATGCCAATGTAATCATGATAGTACCGTTTTGATTGACCATGATTGGCTATCATTCGCATTTTTTCAGCTAGGTCATCATCATTAGTAAATATTGCTCCTCCATCTCCAAAGCAGCCTAAATTTTTTGAGGGAAAGAAGGAGGTAGTTCCGATGTGTCCAATTGTTCCGGTCTTTTTTCTTTTGTTATCAGGAAAAATGTATTCAGCTCCTATGGATTGAGCGTTATCCTCAATGACATATAGTCCATACTCCTCGGCTATTTGCATTATCGGCTGCATATCGCAAGACTGGCCAAAAAGATGTACGGGTATTATTGCTTTAGTGCGCGAAGTGATTGCTGGCTCGATGGTTTCTCGTGTCACGTTAAAAGTGTCCGGATCAACATCTACCATAACTGGTTTTAACTTGAGTAAAGCCACTACCTCTGCGGTGGCTATGAATGTAAACGCTGGAACTATAACTTCATCGTCTTCTTTGAGATTTAGAGCCATGAGTGCTATTTGCAGAGCATCAGTGCCGTTAGCGCACGGAATTACGTGTTTTACTGACAAATACTCGGCTAGATTCTTGCTAAATTCCTCTACTATCGGGCCGTTTATATAAGCTGTGGAGCGTATGCACTCAAGAACTGCAGTATCGATTTCATCTCTTATTTTTTCGTATTGACCTCTTAGGTCGACCATCTGAATCTTCATACCACAAAACATCAGCCTAAAATTTTCACCTAGAAATTTCAAGATGAAGAAATTTAGCTTTAACCATCTTAATTTTGGCTTTACAATTACAAGTGTAACTTGCAACCTGAGTTTTTTCATAAGGCATCGTATCGGAGGACTGTTTAGTGAAAATGAAAGTTAAAAGATTCGCATTTTTGATATTTATTATATTTGCTCCTGGCTCTGTATTCTCTCAGCAAGGAAAAGGGATAGACACTCAAACCAGGCAAATTCGGACTGATTCCGACAGGATTGGATCTAGGCCTAATGATGTAGGACGTAGCATTGATTTTGGGAAAGGAAAAACCAAAGTAAGAGAACATTTGCCAAACCCGCTGTTAGTAACATCGCGTAGAGATGCGCTGATAGAAAATATCATCGAGACCCTTCAAGAAATGAAAATAATAGTTGATGAAACTTCCTCAAAAAAGAGTGAGGGTTTGATAATAACTCAACCTTTTACGTTTGCTAAGGGGCCAGTAACTACAACCAGTGAACTAAGCCGGTATGCCATACTGCTTGATAATCAAGGTGTATGGAGTCGGGCGCGTTATACCTTAATAATAGAGGTTCAATCAATAGATGGGATAAGGAATAAAGTTTTCGTTACGGCAAAGATCGAGGGGCGTGCTGAAAGTGGTGTCGGATCCGAGTGGACAACCTTGCAATCTAGCGGGCAAGCTGAAGAAGATTTTTTAAGGAAGCTGGTTGAAAAGATCGGATTGAAATCTGAAGAAGAATCTGACTCGGATAACTAAAGGTCTGATGCTATCATGATTAGAAATTATCTTCTAATGTTGGTTTTATTGTTCGCGACGCAAAATGTTATCGCTCAGATAACGGATAATTTTCCAGAAGATCGCCGACGTCAACGCGAGGATTTGCCTTTAGGCATTAAGGAAACCCTTCAAAAGAGAAGAATTGAACAGGAGAAGAAGGAACACAAAGAGCTATTAGACAGAGGCCATGAAGCGTTGAAATTGGCAGAGGAACTATCGGTTGGTATCAACAGGAGCAAACTAAGTGAGGAAGAAAAAAAGAAGCTGGAGAGACTAGAAAAGCTGATAAGGAAGATAAGAGATAGGCTCGGTGGAGATGATGACGAAGAGGATACGCAGAAGCCGTTTAAATCAAAAGAAGAGGCTCTAGAAATCATCAAGGAAAATACTAATAAATTGCTTTCCATTCTTGAAAAGACTTCGCGATTTGAGGTTTCAGCTCAAGCAATTGAAATCTCAAACAATATTTTAAAAATTATTCAGGCACTCCAGCCATGATTTCTATGAACCAGGCTAGTGCAAGATTGATGAGTGAATCGTTTTATCTCTTCTGTATCATGCTGTTTCTTTCGATTTGTGTTTTTCCGCAGCAGACAGACGATGAAGTCATTCGGGTTGATTCCTCAATAGTTGTAGTAAATGCCGTTGTCACTGATAAGTCAGGCAGACCAATTAACGGACTAAAGAGGAACGATTTCGAATTATATGTTGATGGAAATTTGCAAGATATAACCTCTTTTTCCACTGAAGAGACACCATTTGCTGCTGTAATTCTAATAGATGCATCCGGTAGCATGGAGGAACGAATTAGAATCGCTAGAGCTGCTGCAATTAGGTTTCTTCAAGGAATTAGAGACGAGGATGTTGTGGCTATCTGTAGTTTCGACTCGAAGGTGAATCTCTTACAAGACTTTTCAAATAGTCGAGACATTGAAGAAGCAATATTTGATTTAAAGGCTGATGGTATGACTGTTTTGAATGATGCAATTTTTAGGGCTTCTGCGATGTTAGCTGAAAGACCAGAAAAAAGGCGTGCAATAATTATCTTGTCTGATGGTGCTGATACTTTTAGTAAAATTTCTGCTGATAAAGCTTTGAGCGCTGCGCTTGGAGTAAATGCAATTATTTACACTGTTGATATGTCATCTCCGCAAGCTAATCCCAGGGAGAGGATGGAAAGCCAAGCTGCCCTTAGGAGATTTGCTGAGCGCTCTGGGGGCAGATTCATAACTACACCAGGAGGTTTTGCTCTACAACAGGCATTTAAGGAAATTGTATCGGAACTTGGGAATCAATACACAATAGTTTTCCACCCATCTGAAAGTAAGGATGAAGGTGGTTGGCATTCGATAGAGGTAAGAGTAAAACGTGAAGGCGCAAAGGTTAGAGCTCGTGAGGGTTACATTTCTCCCGTAAAAAATTCAAGGAAGTCATCTAGATGATCGATTTCAGAAACTTATCTTGCTTTTCTGGATGGAGCTTATACGCTACAGAACCATCAGGCGTTAGCTTTAAAGATCAAGGTTGTTCTCGATTGGTTTTTCATGGATTATCTCGTATAGCTTTCTTGCTTGCTTTTTGGAGAGTTGTTTGTCGGGTATCTCCAATACTCTGATCGCAATTTCTTTGCTCCCACGCCTTAATTCGATGACATCGCCGATTTTAACCTCTTTTGCTGGCTTAGCTGTGCCTCCGTTAAGTTTTACTAAACCCGCTTCACACATATGATTAGCCACGGTGCGACGTGAAACCAAGCAGCTTGCCTTCAGAAATACGTCTAATCGCTTCTTATTTTCAGATGGAGTTCTCTTAGTTCTTTGATCTTCTTTCATCCTCTAACAGAATTGGTGCGACTAAAGGGCGATATGATTCAGAAATTTTTATATACGATTCTTTTCTTAAGCTTGCCAGATACTTTTTGCGTTCATCAGGGGCTTTTTCCGAAAGTAGTGCGCGTCTTACTTCATCTTCATCAAAATACGATTCTTTAGTAGCGGCTGTTCGTTCATCAACTCTAAGTATCAGCACTCCTTCATCTAGAATTATTGGATCAGTAACGTCGCCTGTTTTTGTTGCACGTATTGGTTTAGCAAACTTTTCGTCTAGCTCATCGATCCTGTATGTTTGCAACTTTCCTTTAGTCTCTTTGACATTTGGCCTATCAGAATTTTCTATTGCAAGCTTTACGAAGTCCTCACCGGCTCTTATCTTAGCGACAAGTTGTTTCGCTTTTTCTCTAACTGCTGCTTCGTTTTTGCCAGCAAAACTTAGAAAAATTTCAGAGAGTGTGACTGTCTCAGGACGGGTGAATTTTTGTTTATTTTTTTCGTAATATTCTTTGAGTTCACGAGTTGTGAATCCCCAATAGAGCTTCGAATCGACTTCTCTTTGTAATACATAATCTCTACAGAGCTGTTTACGCCATACCTGTCTCAGCTCATCCATGTCGATCCCTACTTTTTTCATTTCTTCTCTTAAGGTTTCCAGGGAACGAATATTTTGTTCCTTCATTATCTGCAGTAATCTTTGATTGATTTGTGCATCTATCTCAGAATCAAGTCCGAGTTCTTTCGCTTTTTGTGAGAATAACTCATCATTAATTATGTTAGCTATTAATTCACCCTTTCTATTCTCGACCTCTTGTTTAGCTTGCTCAGGTGTTTTCCCTTCTCGAACCAAGGCTTCGATTGCTTGTTTCATCTCTCTTTTCAATCGAGATAGGGTAACCACACCTTCATTGACTTGTGCGATGACTTCGTCCACTACGATAGCTTCGCTCTCCTGTGCATTGTGCGCAGCTGAAAACATGAAAAGTACAAATAATAACGCTATGAACTTCTTCATTTTCACTCCTTTATGAATCTTACATGTTAATCTCTTGTTTTTCCTAATGCAATTGATGCACTGTGCTTTGTTGAAGTTTGTTCGATATTACGAAAACCGTTGAGAGTCAATCTATACGCTCTCCTACGAGTTTTTTAATGACCTCAAATGTCTTTTGAAAGTGATTTTCTCCATTTACTGAGACATAGAGAACTCCGTTAGGCGAAAATTTTAAATTCGTGTCCGAACAAATTAACTCCACCAGACGTTCGGGCGCGACCTTACAATTTCTATCGAATTTGATAGCTACTTTATCGGAACTAGTTTTCTCTATCGACGTGATTCGTAGTGCCTGAGCTAGCAGGCTCAATTTACGATATTCGAATAAGTTATGCACGGGCTCTGGAATAGGACCATATCTATCGGCTATCTCTTCTTTTATTCTCTCCAGTTCTTTTTCAGATTCTGCCGACGTTATGCGTTTATAGATTCGTAATCTTTGAGATGTTTCCGTTATATATTCAATTGGGATTGCAGTAGAGAGGCCTAGATCGATCGACGTTTGAATATCATCTACGACTTCCTCGCCCTGGAGCTCGCGAATGACTCTATCTAACATTTTCATGTAAAGTTCAAACCCCAGAGCCTCTATATGTCCTGATTGTTCAGCTCCTAAAAGATTTCCCGCACCACGTAATTCCAAATCCAGAGCGGCCAGCCTGAATCCTGCACCTAGGTCGGAAAACTCCCTTATTGCAGAAAGTCTTTTTCTTGCAATTGGTGAAAGTTCAGCCTCGGGAGGAATTAGCAAATATGCATAGGCTCTTCGATTAGATCTGCCGACTCTACCACGAAGCTGATATAGCTGGGCAAGACCGTATTTGTCCGCTCGATTAATTATTATCGTGTTCGCTCTTGGAATATCGATACCATTCTCTATGATTGTAGTTGCTACAAGTACGTCGTACTTGTAGTCCATAAAGTCTAACATAGTTTTTTCTATTGCTTTTTCGGTCATTTGCCCATGAGCTATGCAGATTCTAGCGTGCGGAACGATTTCTTTCAGTTTGGAAGCTATAGTTTCTATGGTTTCAACTCTATTATGTATGAAAAATACTTGTCCCTCTCTAGATAACTCAAGCTCTATTGCTGATTTTACGACGCTGTCGCTAAACGTCACTATCTGCGTATTTATGGCTAGGCGATCTCTCGGAGGAGTTTCGATTATCGAGATGTCTCTTAATCCAAAAAGTGCCATGTTTAAGGTTCGGGGAATTGGGGTTGCACTTAATGTCAAGACATCTACGCTTTTTTTGAGTTTCTTGAGTTTTTCCTTTTGGACTACGCCGAAGCGTTGTTCCTCATCTACGATGAGCAGTCCTAGCTTTGGAATATTCACATCGCTAGAAAGTAGGCGGTGAGTTCCTATCAGTATATCAATTTTTTCATCCTCCAAATCTTGAAGAATACGTGTTTGCTCCGCTTTTGAGCGAAAACGGGATAGCAATTCTATAGTGATTGGAAACGCTGCGAAGCGGCTTTTGAAGGTCTGGAAGTGTTGGTATGCTAAGACGGTTGTTGGTGTAAGGACGACTACTTGCTTGTCATCCATAACTGCTTTAAACGCGGCTCTCATGGCAACCTCAGTTTTTCCGTAACCAACGTCCCCGACAATCAATCTATCCATCGGTGATTCCCGCTCCATGTCTTTTTTAACCGCTTCAATCGCAGAAACCTGATCTGGCGTCAACTCAAATGGAAATGAATCCTCGAATTCCTTTTGCCATTGGGTGTCTTTTGAAAACGCAAATCCCTTGACTAGCTTTCTTTCCGCATAAAGTTTCAGAAGATCATCTGCGATTTGCAGCATTGATTTCTTTACGCGCGCTTTTGTTTTCTGCCAGTTTATACTGCCTAATTTGTCCAGGCTTGGTTCTTTGCCCTCTGTGGAACCATAGCGAGAGACTAAATCGAGTCTTTCAACTGGCACTAGCAGTGTCGCATTGTCTGCATAGTTTAAAACCATAAACTCGCGCGTCGTATCGGCTACGCGCAGCGTCTTTAAACCTTCGAAGCGTCCTACACCATGATCTATATGAACAACATAATCACCGGGCTTGAGATCTCTAAAGTCCGATAAGAAAGAGCCCAAGTTGGATTTCTGCTTTTTAGGAGGAGCTACTGATTGAAGTTCATCGAAGATATCAGCCTCGGTATAAAAAATCAGTTTTTCATCGGCTATTTCAAAACCTGAAGACAGATGGCCAACTGCAATCGTGATTGAATCTGTTGCTTCATAATCTTTTCGCGCTGTCGGAATGATTCCATTTTCACTCAAGAGTTTCGCAAGCCTTTGAGCCATGCCTTCAGAGTTAGCTACTATGACTTTCCTTTTATCACTTGAGTTTATTTCTGAAATGAATTCATGAATGCGATTATGAAACTTGCGGACTGACGATGAAAATATGGAAACCTCAGCCGAAAACTGCAGGCTATCGCTGAATAAAAAGCTAAACTCCTTTTGAGACTCGATGGCTTGAAAGCTTGTATCTACGAATCCGGCCGCCTTGCCAAGCATCCTGAGTTCGATCCGACTGAAATTTTTGAGCTTATCCTTGAGTTGAACCGGGTCAAGAAAGAAGCTTTCTGGCTGCAGGCAGATTAGATCTGCATTTATGGTTTCTTGATATCTTTTCCGGGCTTTTTCGATTTGTGAGTTTAGTTGTTGCTCTATAATTGACGGCTCATCGAAGATTAAAACACTATTCGATGGAAGATAATCAAATACGTTTGACTCAAGTGGCGATAAAATCGGTATTAAAAACTCGCAGCCCGGGAAAGTCTCTCCTGCATCGGCAAATGAAGTTATGTCTTTTAAACTTCTTTCAAATCTCGAATCTGAAAATAGATTTTTAATTTTCTGGCTGAATTCTCTAAGATCATTCTTGCTGAAAACCCACTCTCGCATTGGTGAAACAGCTGCTTTAGAGACTTCCGCTGTGGAAAGTTGGGTCTCTGGATTGAATTGCCGTATCGATTCTACTTCGTCCCCAAAGAATTCTATGCGATATGGCTTCTCTTCATTCGGCGGCCAAATATCGATGATGCCCCCTCTGATGGAAAATTGTCCCACTCCGTAAACTGGATCCTCAAATACGTATCCGAGCGAAGGTAAGAGCTCAGAAAACCCCTTGAAATCTAAGATTTGATTTTTTCTTATCGTCAAACCTGACAAATTCGAGGGGCTTGTGGTACGGGTTATCAAGGATTTTGCGCTCAATATCACTATATCAGCTTGATTGTTTGCTAATTTGTATAGAGAAAGTGCCCGCTCCTCTTGGGTTTCCGAGTGAGGTGACGCGCCTGAGTAAATATCAGTCTCGAATGATGGTAGATTTACTATTGACAGGTCTTTGAGAAAGAAATTTAGATCTATTTGCCAGCACTCACTGCTAGCGTTTGAGTCTGTTATTATGACTAATGGCAATCGAAAGCCTTTAAAAAGCTCTGAAATCACAAATGCCTTTGATGAGATCGAAGACAATCCCTCTATGATTATGGTGTTTTTTTCTCGTATTCTGTTCTTTATGGTCTGGATTATCCGTTCAGAAATCATCGTGAGATCTAGTTATAAATTTTACCATAGCCAATGGGATTATGGCCTTTTCAATGGTGGTGAGGCCTTCGGAATATCCGTGTCGTTGGCCGGCACTGGTCTTATTTGACGGCTCGGGCTTACGTCTTTGAGTTTAGGCGGGGATTTTTTGGTCGGCTGACTATTTAAAATTCGCAAATTTTCTGTTCGTTTCAGAATTGTGCCGCCTCTACCGGCGACCCATAGATTTTTACCTCCACGATATACCACGGCAAACAGAGAATTAGAGGAAATCGCAGGTTGAAGATTCCAATTTTTACCTCCATCGACTGTAGCAATCACAGTTCCTCTTTCACCTACAGCGACGGCTTCATTACTACGTAACACTGAGATAGCAAACAGATTGGCTTGCACCTGACTTTCGAGATATTGCCATGTTTCACCGCCATCTTCAGTCTTCAGAATAACTCCGCGGCTGCCGACGGCATAACCTATCTTACTATCAAAAAAATCAACATCGTAGAGATTTTCTTCAATATCCATATTGATTTTGCGCCAGGTTTTTCCGCCATCATCGGTTTTTAGAATTGTTCCTCTTCCCCCAACTACAATCCCTCTATTCTCATCAAAAAAATAGACATCTTCTAACCAGGTTTTTAGGTTAGACTCTAGCTTTTGCCAATAGGCTCCCGCGGAATCGCTTTTTAGTATTGTTCCATTTTTACCAACTGCATAGCCGATTCTTTCATTGATAAAAAATATTGCAGAGAGATCCTCAGTAGTGCCAGAGATGCCACGACCCCAGGTCGCTCCGCCGTTATTCGTACGTAAGATTACTCCAGAATTTCCCGCTATGAATCCCTTGGAGTCGTTTATGAAAAATATAGAATTTAAGTCTTCGTCTGTAGGAGATTGAACGTTTATCCATTGGTTACCAGCATTGTTGGTTAACCAGATATGACCATTTGATCCGACAGCCCAACCTAGTGAATCTGAATAAAAATATATGTCGTTTATGTCCTCACGTGCTCCTTCTGTGACTCTAAACCAACCGTATCCTCCGTCATCCGTACGTACAATAAGTCCACGTTCGCCGACTGCGAAACCAGTAAGCTTATTTAAAAATGAGATGAACAATAAACGAGGTTTTTTTCTTAAGCTGAATGGTAACCAGACTTTTCCAGCGCTTGCGGTCATCCAGATATTTCCATTTGAATCAGTCATCCAACCATGCAGCTCGTCTGCAAAGCTAATGGCTAAAAAGTCTGCGGAGCCTGGGAAGCTGATATTTCTCCACGTTTTGCCATCATCATCACTTTTTACTACACAACCGTTTAACCCAACTGCGATGATAGTATTCTCATTGAGCAAGCTAACGTCGTTAATCTGCGCGTTATTGCATGGCAGCTTGAAGACTTCCCATGTATCACCACCATCATCTGTCTTAACTAGTGTGCTATTTGCGCCGACGGCAATTATTTTCTTTGCGGAAAATGCAGTTACTCTAAAAAGATGTTCCCAAGTGGGCGATGAGATTTCATTCCATGTGGCACCTCCATCGACAGATTTAAAAATCTTTCCGTAAACTCCGACAGCGAAGCCAGTAGATGATTCGTTCTTCGGAAATGCCAATCCATAAAGATGAGTTTTGCCTTCTAGCTGCATTTGCTCCCATTTTTTCCCGCCATCCTGAGTTCGCAAAATCATTCCGCGGGAGCCGATTACTATGGCTTCATCTGGATTCTTGACGAATATGTCATAAAGATTCGATGTCACAGGAGAGTTTAATAGGAAGAAGTTAAAACCTCCGTCCTCGGTCTTGAGGATAGTTCCGTTGTTGCCGACAGCGAATCCAATTCGGCCATCGGGTGCAAAGCGCAATGAGTTTAGTGTGTTGCCCTGTGGTAGAGGGTTTTGCCATGCCCAACCGATTGGCTCCTGCCCAAAATGATTGAAAATTAGAGCTGAAAAAATTAATAGAAAAATATGAAGCCGTAAGTAATTAAGTTTATTTCTTTTCTTCATTTAGCAATCTTAAAATTCTTTGCTCAGCCAATTGTATTACTGTAGGTTCAGCCCTTTGAAACTCTGCAGTTTTCCTCGCCAGATAATCTGCTATTTTCTGGAGCTCATGTTCATCGTGTCCTCTTATCCATCGCCACTGAACATGATGTTTAGTAGCCGCCTCTTCTAATCTACGCCACCACTGATGATTAGCCTTTTTTTGAAAATTTCCTTTCATTGTTTCGATTAAATATTGAGAGTCGCTCAAGACCTCCACAGTGCTGCTATTCTCGAGCGCTTCTAATCCTATGCATGGTGCCATGATTTCCGCTTGATTATTTGTGCTATCACTCAATGGCTCTACAAGAATTTTGAAACGAGGACTATCCGAAGTTAGATCGTTGTAGATTAATATGGCAGCTGCAGCTGCTCGCCTTTTACCATCCGGCATCGCTCGAGAGGAGCCATCACAAATTATCGTTACTTTGCTCATCAAAGGTAAATGTTAGCAGAAAAGGTTAATACAGATGCAACGCTCTAGTCGCAAATAAGATGTGCGGCGAGCAATGGTAACATTATTTCATGATGCCCAGTGATTGAGAATCCCCTACCGACGCCGCCTGCTGTTGGTCGCTTAACGACGTTTGTATTTGGTCTATAGTGCTGAATGAAATCAAAATTAGCTGTGGTAAAGTTGCTGAGTGGAAAGCCAAGGTTTCTAACAACCGTGACTGCCTTAAGAAAAATTTCAGGAAGTATGACGGCGGAGCCAACATTTAAGTAGACGCCTCCATCGTTCATTTGCCGAACTATAGAACAGAAAAGTTTGAAATCCGTGTGTGAAGTTTGACCGAGTTGAGCACCATCAGCAGATGCATGAAAATGCCCGATATCAGCACCTATGGCGACGTGAACCGTAAAAGGAACTTTTTGATTGTATGCCTGATAGATGAGCGATAAATCCGCATATTGAGGTTTCGTCTCGGAGAGTAGTTTGCCAATTGCTTCGCCTAAACCTATATTTTGCTCAAAACCAATTTTAGCAGCGGCGTTTAAGATCTCGCCAGTTTCTTTCGCTGCCCCGAAGTCACCTGTACTCAGTGCGGAATCAACATCTTCCGAAGTAAAACCTACCATTGCTATCTCTGCATCATGCACAATTACTGAGCCGTTCGATGCGACGGCGGTGATGAAGCCCTGTTTCATCAACTCGATTAGAATTGGTGCAAGACCAGTTTTAATGACATGGCCGCCGATGCCCCAAATTATTGGTTTGCGAAGCTCTCTGGCTCGCTTTATCTGAACAGATATCTCACGAAGCGATTTTACAGCTAGAATATTCGGTAGTTTGTTCAAAAAATCTTTTAAACTGTCATTCGAGAATATCTGCTTAGCGAAATCATCTTTTGTGACTTTGCTTGGTCTTGATGCAAGCTCATAGGTTTTTATGTTTTCTAGATTGATTGGTTTTATATCGTATATTGACATAGTGACTTATTGATCGTACTTAGGTAATCTAACTATGAAAGTACTTCCTTTGCCGCTCCCACGACTTTCAGCCCAGGCCCGTCCACCATGTTTTTCTACTATGGTTTTTACTAGAAATAATCCAAGCCCTGTGCCTTTTCGGCCCTCTGGAATGTTCATTGATCTATAGAAACGCTTAAATATTTGTTTTAGTTCTGTCGGATCTATACCGATTCCATTGTCCTTTATCAAAACATCTACTTTTTTGCCGGAATTCTTGATACGAACATGAATATTTGGTTCAGACGAAGCATATTTGACAGCATTGTCTAGGAGATTCAAAAAGACTGTTTTCAGCTCTTCCTTACCCCCTGCGACTAAAATTTGTTCTGGTGGATTGAACTTTATAGCCGAGTCAGGGAGATTATATCTTCGTTTTGTAATCTCGATGGCCTCATGAATTATCTCAGTCAAATTAAAGCTTTCTATCTGAATACGTTGCTCCCGAAGACGTGCTGCCTGTAGTATCTGTTCAACGGTACCCATCAGGCGATTGCTATCGGCTAGCATTATGTCGTAAAACTCCATGCGTTTTTCCTCAGAGATATTCCGATTTTTTAGAGTTTCCAGATAGAGTTTTATAGATGCCACAGGGGTTTTTAACTCGTGAGTTACAGCATTTAAAAATGCGTCTTTTAACTCGTTGCGTCTGATCTCTCTGATGAGAAACACAGTATTTAGAACTAAGCCAGTTATTATGAGGGCGGAGAGTATGATGCCTAGCAACAATAGAGCAATCTCGTGCCAGCTGATCAAAATCCAGCTGACATTTAAAATAACTGCGATGAGTATACAGAAAACTCCTAGGGCTACAGAGAGAATGAATGCATTTCGCCTTTGCATCGTTTAAATTTTAACTTGATGCAAAGGCGAATATGAAATCTAAGTTTTTAGTTAAGCGGTCCAGTAAATTAATGAAAATTGTCGCTGGTCATTAATAGAAACTACTCGGCTGTTTTCAGATTCTTCTTTAAATCATAAGCATAAACTTCGTAGGCCAAACCGATCTTTTCTAGTGCTTTTATTTGAATCCAATTCATATCGATCTCCCATGGAGCGAGGCCGTGTCTGGCGGATCTGGGAAAAGCATGATGATTGTTGTGCCAACCCTCACCAAAGGTGATAGCGGCTATTAGCGCATTATTTGTTGAGGAGTCGTTAGTTTCAAAGCGTCGCTTGCCCCACATGTGAGTAGCTGAATTAACCAACCATGTAGCATGCCAACCAACAACTGTGCGCAAGCAAATTCCCCATAAGACCATAGTCCATCCGCCTACTGCTAATAAGACTAACCCAATAATCACGGACGAAAGCCAATAATAATCATCAAGGAATAGATAGAATTTGTCCTTCATCAGATCAGGGGCGTAACGTTTTTTAGTTTCATCACTATGGCTTTGTGCAGTGCCTTGAAATATCCATCCTATGTGACACCAGTAAAATCCTCGGGTAGCAGTATGTGGATCTTTGTCAGTTTCGGTGAAGGCATGGTGCAATCTGTGAGTAACGACCCAGCTTATGGGACCTGATTGCAACGCTAGAGTTCCACAGACGGCTAAGAATCTCTCAAACCATTTTGGCACCTTGAAGCCGCGATGCGTCAGAAGTCTATGATATCCAAGCCCAATTCCGAGGCTTCCAGAAACCCACCAAAGCAACACGGAAACTAAAAAATTTTGCCATGTAGCATAAAAAAGCGCGATTAAAGCCAATATATGAAAAACGCTGACAGCGATTATAGTTGACCATCTTAGCTTTAGAGACTCTTCTACGGGGTCGTTGATTTCAGTTCGACTAATGTTGTGCATGAGTAACTCCAATTCAAAAAAATCAGTGCTGTTTTTGAGCACTGATTATTAGAATAGCGTATTTCTGAGGTTTGTATTGTAAGAGTTTTGTAAAAGCTCAATAATTCATTGCTGCAGGCAGAGGAATGTCTCCCGGCATGCCGAACTGAATTGATGTAAAGCCAGCAGACGATCTAAGCAAATACCAAGTGCCAGAGCGGAAAACTCCGATGTCTGCTTTTCCGTCTCCATCATAATCGGCAACTACCGGGATATCGCCTATCGATCCGAAAGATAAAGCTCTCAGTGAGTTATCTGAGCTTTGCAAGATGTAAAAGTCAGGATCAGATGGGTTGTTAGAGGGACGAAATACAGCAACATCCGTACGACCGTCACCATCGAAATCGGCTGGCACGGGTTTATCACCATTTAAGCCGAATTTGACGCTGTATAGACTATTGTCGCTGCTCCGCAAGGCATACCAATTCCCATCATTTCTGAAGACGGCGAGGTCAAAAATGCCGTCTCCATCAAAATCTGCCATTACAGGCTTGTCTTGCTCGTTCCCAAATTGTCTGGCAAAGAATTGATTAGACAAGCTACGCATTTGATACCAAGTTCCATCGGTGGGTCGGAACAGGGAAATGTCTGCTATACCGTCGCCATCATAATCCGCAGGGGACGGTAAATCAGAGTTTCCGCCGAATTGCAGGGCTGAAAAACTGCCATCTGAGCTTTTTGTCAGATACCATGATCCGTCCGCCTTGCGAAAAACGGCGATATCCGCGCGATTATCTCCATCGAAATCAGCAGGGACAGGTAAATCAAATCTTCCTCCGAATTGGCGGATGAAGAGCGTATTACCGTTTGATAACAATGCATACCAAGTGCCGTCTGAAGGCCTGAAAACAGCGATGTCTGTGCGTCCGTCACCGTCAAAGTCAGAAATTGTCCTGTTGATTCGGGTAATCGCAATGTCATTACCATCGCCAGCCGTGTAGCTGATGCGAAAAGCCGTGTTTAATGCGCCGCCAAATACTGCTCCATCTGGTGCGTTTAAAAAAGTGCCATTGATTGGATCTGTACCATCATTTTTTAAGATCAAAAAAGTGTCACCGATTGCGGGACGGAAGTTGTTAAATGGAAGTGGTATCAATCGAGCATTATTTAGAGTCACACTTCCGGTCACGTTCAACTGATCATACTGTCCCGCAGAGTTACCTGCGATTTTGCAGATGTAAAATCCATTCGGAGTAAATGTGAGGTTTGAGGTGTTTAGAACGCCTGTCGGTGAAGTTAAAGATCCGGCGCTTATGGCCCCTTGTTGTATGTTGACAGGTCCGACAGTGCCAGTGCCGCCAAACCCGCTAAATCCTAGTTGACCGCTTGCCAATGGACTATTGACGGTTACGGAACTATTAGGAATGTTTGCATCTACGATTAATATGCCTCCATTCTGATTTATTGAGCCGTTAAAACCGCTAGAAGCCGCTAGTAGCAAGGCACCCAATCCCGTTTTCGTTATTGAGCCAGAGCCAGAGATTAACCCGATGCCTAAACCTCCATCAGCAGCAATTGTCAGAGAAAAGCTCCCTATGGAAAGAACAGCTAGAGTTGCGGTGGCAGACTGAGCGATAGAAAAAGTTTGAGTTGAGCCTAAACTTATCGCTGTATTTATTGTTTGAGTCCCAGCATTGATGATCATTCCAGCTGACAATCGGATTGGATTGCCACCCAAAGTGTAGGTGCCGCCCTCAAAAGTTATGGAGCGAAAAGTTGTTAAAGGAAAGAAATTGTTGTTCATTGTAAATTGAGCTGCATTTGCAGGGAAGATAAGGTCATCTCCAGCAGTAGGCGCTACATCACCTACCCAATTAGCAGCAGTAGTCCAATTATTATCTGTTCCGCCTCCATCCCATGTTCTCGTAGCCGCAACTGAAAAGCAGCTTAAAGTAAGCATGATTATTATGCTTAGTGAGAGTCTCATAGGCTTTATTCCCTTTTTTGCATAAGTTTTTCAAAACAAATTTAGCATGCAATGTGCAATTAGAGAAGCCGTTATGTATATTTTTTCAAACGCTAAAGATGTGTTAATCTCTAGCTTTGATCCAAATTTTTGTTTTAGGAAGAGATGTCTTGGTTCACTAGAAAAAAGCCTAAGATAACTGAATCGGTAGATGATAACCGAAGGACTGTTCGAACTGAGGGGGTATTCGTAAAGTGCCCTGAATGTGAGCTAGCACTTTACAAAGGTGAATTAGAGGAGTCGGAGAATGTTTGTCCGAAATGCACGTATCACTTTCGTATAAGTGCGCGCGAAAGGCTCGAGAAGTTGTTTGATAATCAGAAATATGAGCCATTGGATGAAGGAATATCTTCGGCAGATCCTCTCGAATTTTTCGATTCAAAGTCATACAAACAGAGAATTGAAGAAGCAAAAAAAACGGCAGGGATTCCCGAGGCCATAGTAACGGGGAGAGGCACTGTCGGTCGTCATCTTGTATTCGCTGGTGCGATGGATATGAATTTCATCGGTGGCTCTATGGGGTCGGCTGTTGGCGAGAAGATAACCAGATTGATAGAAAGGGCTATCAAAGATCATGGCGCAGTGGTCATTTTTTCAGCGTCTGGCGGTGCACGAATGCAAGAGGGCATATTGAGCTTAATGCAGATGGCAAAAATATCGGCTGCTCTTGCCAGATTGCATGAGGAACGCCTGCCTTACATTTCTGTTATGACGGACCCAACTACAGGTGGAGTAACTGCTAGCTTTGCAATGTTAGGAGACGTAAATATCGCTGAGCCAAAGGCATTGATTGGCTTCGCTGGTCCTCGCGTGATAGAGCAGACAATAAGGCAAAAACTTCCTAAAGGATTTCAAAGGTCTGAGTTCTTACTTGAACATGGAATGCTTGACATGGTTGTTGATCGCCGACAAATGCGGCAGACGATTATTAGGTTACTGGATTTCATGATGAACGACTCACTTCTCCAGAAATAAGATATTCGGCACACATGAACTTTTCCGAATCGTTAAATTACTTGTACAGTCTCGGCAATGAAGTCTTAGCAATGAAGCTAGGCTTAGGGAACATAACAACGCTTCTGCGAGCTTTAGGTAATCCACAAGAGAAGTTCATAAAGGTGCAAGTCGCGGGGACAAATGGAAAAGGCTCGACTTGCGCTTTCATAGAATCTATATGTCTCCAAGCAGGCATAAAAACTGGTTTGAACACCTCTCCGCATCTGGTTTCGATAACAGAGCGGATAAGGATTAACGGTGTAGAAATTTCGCAGGAGCAGTTTGCAGGATATGCTAGCCTCATAAGAGATGTGAGCATTGATCTGTTGAGAAAAGGTGAGCTAGAGGCATTGCCTACGTTTTTTGAGCAAGTAACTGCAATTGCAATCAAGGCATTTGCCGATGCAGAAATCGAGCTTGCAGTTTTGGAAACCGGATTGGGCGGACGTTTCGACGCTGTAACTGCTGCAAAGGCAGACATTGTCGTATTTACGCAGATTGATTTTGATCATCAGAGAATCCTAGGTGATACGATTGAAAAAATTGCTGAAGAGAAGGCGGCGATCATTCGTCCTGATACATTAGTTATATCCTCTCAACAAAGACCTGAGGCAATGAATGTAATTCTTCGTAGATGCAAACAATATAACCTCGTGCCTCATCTCGCCAGCAACGTATTGGTTACAGAGATTGATGGAAGATTTCAGTTTAAAACTACAAAAAGTGAATATAGAAACGTACAGCTGGGACTTTTGGGTCGTCATCAGTTGGAAAACGCAAAGACAGCGGTTTTAGCAGTTGAGCAATTGCAGAAATATTTTGTTATCTCTGCAGAGGCCATAGTGAATGGCCTCAGATCTGTGAAACACAAAGGGAGACTCGAATTTGATGGAAGATTTTTATTCGATGGATCTCACAACATCGCCGGGGCAAAGGCTTTACGCGAGTTTCTTGATGAATCAGTGGATAAGCCAATAATAATGCTCTTTAGCGTTATGAAAGATAAGGATGTTGAGGAAATAGCAGAGATTTTATTTCCTAGAGCGAATAAGTTAGTTTTAACTGAGGCGAGTGAACGCTCCATGCCTATCGAATGTTTGCATCGCATCGCACTGAAACACTTAACCAGTGATAGGGTCTTTGCAATGAAAAGCGTGGATGAGGCATTGGGTAAGATCTTAGAAATTGCCGGTACGGATGATTTAGTCTTAGTGACTGGTTCTCTTTATTTGATAGGGGAAGTACAAAAGAGGCGAAAGCTTTATGTCGTACGATCTAATTCTAATAATTGATTTCGGCTCACAATACACACAATTAATAGCTCGAAGAATACGCGAATTGAATGTTTATTGCGAGATCGTTCCCTTTTACTATGATTTAGAAAAGATTTTGAGCCGAAAGCCGAAGGGCGTAATTTTCTCCGGTGGACCGAATTCTGTTTACGATGAGCAAGCGCCTAAGGTATCATCTGAATTTTATTCTAAGATCAAAGTCCCGATTTTAGGTATTTGTTACGGAATGCAATTGATAGCGAAAGATTTGGCAGGTGAGGTCTCGCCCTCAACGAGGCGAGAGTATGGTCACGCCATTGTGGAGATAACCGATAATGCCTCACAGCTTTTTTCAAACTTACCCAGGCAGATAGAAGTTTGGATGAGCCATGGAGATCACGTTAATAGATTGCCGGAGAGCTTTAAGAGAACTGCCGTGAGCGGCGAAATAACAACTGCAATTGAGAATCCTGATCGTCAGATATACGCTGTACAGTTTCATCCAGAGGTGGCTCACACACCCATGGGCAAAGAAATTTTAAAGAATTTTCTTTTTGACATTTGCGGTTGCAAAGCTGATTGGACGCCAGGTCATTTCATAGAGGAAGAGATAGAAAAAATAAGAAACATTGTCGCAGAGGATGAAAATGTTATTTGTGCGCTTTCTGGTGGAGTTGACTCGACGGTAGCTGCAACGATAGTTCATGCGGCTATAGGCAATCGTCAGATATGCATATTTGTCAATAATGGTTTGTTGAGGCATGGAGAGTATGAAAAAACTCTGGCGCTATATCGCGAGAGATTGAATTTAAATGTCAGAGGAATCGATGCCTCAGAGTCTTTTTACAATGTTTTGAAAGGTGTAACAGACCCAGAGGAGAAGCGCAAGAGAATAGGGCACAAATTTATAGAGATTTTCGAAGCTGAGGCTAGTAAAGTTGGCAATGCTAGGTGGTTAGTACAAGGAACGCTTTATCCTGATGTCATAGAATCAGTGTCCTTAAGAGGTGCGTCAGTAACGATTAAGACTCATCACAATGTCGGCGGATTACCGGAAAAAATGAACTTGAAATTGATAGAGCCGCTTCGTGAGCTTTTCAAAGATGAAGTCAGGAGAATAGGTAAAGAGCTAGGCATACCCGGCGAGATTCTCAAGCGACATCCTTTCCCCGGTCCTGGATTGGCCGTCAGAATCTTGGGAGAAGTTACCCCGGAAAAGGTTGAATTACTTCAGAAAGCTGACAAAATCTTCATCGAGGAGCTCGAAAGATTCGAGCTTTATGATAGTGTCTGGCAGGCATTTGCTGTTTTACTTCCGGTCCATTCAGTCGGTGTTATGGGAGATTTTAGAACTTATGACCAGGCAATAGCGTTGCGTGCTGTTAGTTCTACCGATGGTATGACGGCAGATTGGGCGCGTCTGCCTCATGAGTTCTTGCAAAAGGTTTCGTCTAGAATAGTTTCAGAAGTGAGAGGTATAAATCGAGTGGTGTATGATATCTCTTCGAAACCCCCTAGCACTATTGAGTGGGAATAACTAATCTGATTCTGGTTCTTTTTTCCTCTGCTTTTCCATCATAGCTTTGAAAAACAAGTAGCCGACGAATAGAAAAACAGCCACGAAGGCGAGAACTATTAATATTTTTATGACGGTCGTCATGAAGCCTATGAAAGCTATTAGTTGTCGGACCAATGCGATTAATAAAGCAATCAAAAGGAATATGCTGCCCCACCTACCCGCCGTCTTTAGTACTTTCAACATAATACCAATCTCCTTTCCTCAAAGTGCTGATTGTATTTTAGAATTCTTTAGTAATTAGGACAAACCTAGACATCATCAAACTTTCTCATTTCAAACTCACCAGTCCTAAAGCTGGTGGAAGGATAACTACTTTGATCATCCAGTATATTTCTTCTCGATCTATGTTCCGTTAGTACGTAAATCCCAAGAGCAATTAGCGTGATAGGCAAGATCAATTTAACAAAAATCTTGGCCGGAATTATCAAATGCGATAGAAACGTAAATCCTAACACGGTTAAGATCATACCCACTATTTTCGGATTGTTTTGTATTTGATTAACCAGCCAATCGCCAGCCGTTTTTGATTGAAGGCCAATCTTCATCATCTTTGCTGTCCGCCATGAATCGATAGCAGAAAAAAACCACATTCCTATGAAACCAAAGACGAATATGGGTGATGATGTTATGACTGCTAATTGGAAAAGGCTTGTAAAAATGAGGAAATATATCAGAGCCTTTGTCATTTGACCATTATAAGCCGTTCCGAGTCCAGGGCATATTAGTGAAAGGATGACTGATACATATGGAGATGGATTTTTGTTGGTTGTCAATATTCGCTGTTTGGTGCTTTGCATTTGTTGAAGAAGCTCTATACCAGCAACTATACAATCCTGGCAAAAAGGAAAACCTTTTATGCGATGGTCGCATGCGCGGCAAAGTGGTTTTCCGCAACCATTACAATTGACTACCGCTGTAGTTTCATTATGATAAGCACACCACATTTTCATCTCTCTTTCCCGGATACATCATCAATGGATTGATTAGTTGACTCTTCTTTGTTTTCGTTCATGTTGTTAGAGATCACATTAGCTCCTTGTCGATAAGTTTGATCAGCTAGTTCAAGACTTTTTTCATATACTTTTGTCAGGCCGCCATCGGCAGTTTGCATTAACACAAACATGACAAATAATAACATCATTGCGACCGGAGCAAATTGAAAAGCCCATTGAGCCGAGAGTTTTTTGATCGTAAAAACTAGTTCTGCAAGGGATATTTTAAGACTTCTGCGGTATTGAGTTGTTCCAATCGTTGATAAAAGTATTTTCTCGTGCAAACCATCTGGGACTAGCAGTTCTTCATTTTTGTAAGTATAGCAAGCGCCTATTGAACGGACTACTAAACCTGGCAAGTCAGAGCATTTGTTACATAAAATTGCGTGACGTTCCCATCTATGAAATAGTGGAGCTGGTAAAAATCCGTCTAGGTAATCAGTTAAGTATCTCTCAAATTCCTCGCAAGACATGGAGGCTTCAGGCATAGTGGAAGAGAGAATACTGGCCTCGAGTTTCACCAGGGAAATCTGAGGCGAGGGAAGATTTTTGCATGCCTCCAGATTTTTTCTTACTTCGTTAAGTAAATCATGACATAGAGGGCACTGCAATGCGTGTTCGGCAACGAGACTTTGCATTCCTGGATCTAGCCCAGAGTCTAAATACTCACTCAGTAGACTCTCGAACTCCTGACAATTTATTCTAAGTTCATTCATATCTGCACGATTCGCATTCTACGTAAAATTTTCGCTAATTCTATTCTTCCTCGGTTTATCCGAGATTTAACTGTCCCTTCAGGTATCTTCAAGAGCTCAGTGATTTCCTGATAACTCAGTTCTTCGATGTCACGTAAGATAACGCAGATTCTTAAGTCTGGCGGCAGCTTCTTTATCGCCTGCTGTATTTGTTGCATAAGCTCTCGGCGCTCGATTTCACTTTGTTGCGATCTCTCAAGTGATCTCAGGTGAAATATGTGCTGCTCGATATCGTCTGGCTCAGAATCTTGCGGTGATCGCTGCCTTTTCCGATAGTCATCGATTATAAGATTTCTTGCAATTCTCATGAGCCAATTAGATAGATCACCCTGATTTGGATCATATTGATCAAGCGATTTATAGATTCTGATAAACACTTCCTGAGTTAAGTCTTCAGCAGCTTCAACGCTAAAGGTAAATCTATATGCCAGATTAAAAATCCGCCGTGAGTAGGTAGTTACGATTGTCTCCCACGCTATCGGATCACCTCTCTGACAGCGCCTTACCAGAGCCTCACCCTCAAGAGAATTAATAGCCTTTGCAGTTTCCAACTCTCCTCTCCAGAAACCCTAAGATTGGACTACCAAATTTACTTTACGACATGGCGAGCGATAATGTTCATATTTTTTCGTCAACTATTCAACCCTCGTAAGTTTAACTTGAAGTAATGCTCGGGTTAGATTTTAGGGTAAAGGCTCTAACGTTTTACCTATGCCGCTTCGTTGCGTGAAAATCTACCGCAAACTATGAATGAACCCGCAATGCCACAAATTGCTTAACCGTGTCTAAAATTAATTTAGGCTTAACAAGGGTCGCAAAAGCAACACGAGCACTCATCGTTACTCTGAAGCCTGAGAGTTAACTTAATCGTGCCGGCAATCACTCTATAAGTAGCTGATAAAAGTCTGGATGAATGTTATACTCTTACTTTGCTTGATTGTACTCAAGTATGATTTCTCAGAGATTAAGGAGTTTACTCTCGAGTGCACAAAGGGTTTGTGTTTTGACTGGTGCGGGTGTTTCAGCTGAATCTGGGGTGCCTACGTTTCGTGGGGGAGCGGGTACGACAGTTTGGAAAGGCATGCCATTTGATCAAATATCCTCAGCTAAAATGATGCGGGAAAATTTAGACGAAGTATGGGAGTGGTTTGACTATAGGCGTAATGTTTTGAGAGATTGCAAACCCAATGATGCGCATCATGTGCTAGCTAAATGGCAAAACCGCTTCAACGATTTTACACTGATTACTCAGAATATCGATGGTTTTCATACAAAAGCCGGCTCCAAAAGGGTTTTGGAGCTTCATGGTAATATAAATCGCTCACGTTGTTTAAGTTGTGAGAAGAAGTTTTTAATGAAAGAAGATGAGATACCGCACAAACCCGACTTTTGTGATGAGTGCAATTCTAGGGTTCGTCCCGACGTAGTTTTGTTCGGAGAATTTTTACCAGGCGAGATTTTTGCCGAAGCTGAAATGAAAGCCTCTAATTGCGACTTATTTTTTGTAATAGGAACTTCTGCATTAGTCTATCCGGCGATTGGTCTAGCAGAAATAGCGAAGTTAAATGGAGCATTTTTAGTGGAGATAAATCCAGAAGAGACTCCCATCAGTGATTGTTGTGATGAAGCATTACGAATGAAAGCAACTGAAGCCCTTAGGGAGTTAGATTCACTATGAAAGCTATTTATTTTGATTGCTTCGCTGGTGTAAGCGGTAACATGATTTTGAGTGCATTGATTGAGCTGGGGATTGATCAAGAAAAGCTCACAAGCGAACTCAGAAAACTCAATCTTCCAGATTTTGACATCAAGCTCTCGAAACGTAACAAATCTGGCATCTCGGCCACTTACGTTGAGGTTTTAACTAACGATACTAAGAAACATCGTCACCTACCGGAAATAGAGAAAATAATTCGTAGCTCTGAACTTTCAGATTTCGTAAAACAAAAGTCGATATCGGTTTTCAGGAGATTGGCTGAAGCAGAAGCAAAAATCCATGGTATAGACGTTGAAAAAGTTCATTTTCATGAAGTTGGAGCAGTTGATGCGATCGTTGATATCGTCGGAGCGTGCGTAGGCTTCGAGATGCTCGAAGTTGAAAGATTCTTTTGCTCCGAGATTAATGTTGGGGATGGATTTGTAGAGATCGCACATGGTATGTTCCCGGTGCCAGCCCCGGCAACAGCTGAGTTACTTAAAAATGCAAAGGTTTTCTCGAACAAAATAAATGCGGAATTGACTACACCAACGGGAGCTGCAATAATTACGACCTTTTGTGATGACTTTGGCGAGCTGCCTCCCATGAGGTTGATGAAGATTGGATATGGTGCCGGTAAGAAGGATTTTAAGGATTTTCCAAATGTCTTAAGAATTTTTCTGGGCGAGCTGATCGAAGCTGAAAACGACGAAAGAGTAGAAGTTTTAAGCCTTTTGCAAACCAATATTGACGATGTTACACCGGAGATTCTAGGCTTTGTCATGGAAAAAGCTCTTGAAATGGGGGCTTTAGATTGTTGGTTTACTCCTATTCAAATGAAAAAAAACCGTCCTGCCACGCTTATTTCGCTTTTGTGTTATAGAGAAGCCGAAGATCGTCTATCCGAGTTACTTTTCAAGGAGACAACTACCTTAGGTATCCGAATCACGCAAATAAAAAGGGTTAGCCTACAGAGGGAGAATTTAACATTCGAGTCCCGGTATGGGAAGATCAGATTAAAAAAATCCAAGTTAGCAGGTAGAATTTTAAACGTAAAGCCTGAATACGAGGATTTACATAAAATTGCAAGAGCTATTAACAAACCGATTAAAGAAGTAGAGTCTGATATTCTGAGGGATTTAAGTAATCATGAGGAAATCTGGAAAAGTTGATCTAAAAAAAATCGCAGAAGGCGTTCGCTTGATTCTAGAGGGTATTGGAGAAGATCCTGAACGAGATGGTTTAAAAAGGACACCCGAACGAGTAGCAGAGTTTTATGCTGAGCTGACAGAAGGAATGTGGGATGATCCCGGCGAGCATATAAAAGTTTTGGTTGGAGACTCTCATGATGAGATGGTTATCGTAAAGGATATCCCAATAGCCTCGATTTGTGAGCATCATTTAGCGCCATTCGTTGGAAAATGTCACATAGCCTACATTCCAAAAGATGGAAGAATAGTTGGTCTGTCAAAGTTAGCTCGGGTAGCCGAGATATATGCTCGTAGACTACAAGTACAGGAGAGACTTACGCAACAAATTGCAACGACTCTTTTTGAAAAACTAAAACCGCTCGGTGTTATGGTAGTAATCGAAGCTGAGCATACTTGTATGACTCTACGAGGTGTCAGAAAACCCGGCGCAAAAACTGTGACCTCCAGCGTTTTAGGAAATTTCAGACGTGACGCTAGAACGAGAGCGGAGGCCATGAGCCTCATAAAAGGGCAGAGTTAATCAGCAGAATACTAGCCAATAAGCATAGATTTATGAGTATCCGATGAAACTCCTGCCTGGCTCCACTCGTTGTTGTCTTTTAAAATTTTTTCTTTTGGGTGAGCCGAACCATTCGCATCGAAAATTTAGCATAAGAAAATCCTGATGAAGATTGGCGATTTAAAACTAGAAAGAGGACTATTTCATCAGTTGAAAAGCATCGAGCAAAGGATGTAAACCATTCAAGAATCATTGATTAAAATCTTATTAATTCGATAATCAATTTACCTTGCTGTCATGTATTTGATCAAAAAGCCCGTTGTTACGGGCTTTTTTAACTTGGATGACTAATGATAAAAGTTAGAATGAAGGTTTAACTTTACCTTCGAAATCAGATTTATGTCCCAAGTTATTTTGATTTTAATTACTCAATATCAATCTAATCCTCCAGTTGATTTTGACTGAAACTGAGCATCAGACATGTAGGTGAGCCAATTTTCTTGATTTGGTGTCGGAAGCTCTCCACGGACTATGCCAAAGAAGACCTCTTGAAGACGTTTAGTGATTTCTCCACGCTTTCCTGTTCCTATCTGAATTCGATCGATTGAGCGAATAGGGGTTATTTCTGCAGCTGTTCCAGTGAAAAAGACTTCATCGGCTAAATAAAGAGCTGCACGCTGAATAGAGGTTTCATGTACTTCAATCCCAAGTTCCCTCGCAATCTTTATGACAGAATCCCTAGTGATCCCTGGTAAAATCGAAGCCTCAAGTGGTGGAGTGTAAATCTTACCGTCCTTTACTAGAAATATATTCTCTCCGGAGCCTTCAGAGACGTAGCCTCTATCATCTAAAGCAATACCCTCAGCAAAGCCATTCAATATAGCTTCCATTTTTATAAGCTGTGAATTCATGTAATTAGCGGATGCCTTGGCCATTGCTGGTAATGAGTTTGAAGTAATTCTGGTCCAGCTAGAGACACAAACGTCAACTCCATTTTCTACGGCTTCATCACCTAAATATTTACCCCAATCCCAAGCGGCGATAAAACACTGAATTGGATTTGGGAAAGGATTTACTCCAAAAGCTGGATTTTCCTCATCAAGACTGCGAAACATTATCGGTCTGATATAGCATTGCTCGAGTCCACTCTCTTTAACCACCGTGACCACAGCATCGCAAAGAGTTTCACAGTCATACTTAGTGTCCATTCGATAAATTTTTGCAGAGTTGAGCAATCTTTGAATGTGCTCTTTTAATCTGAAAATCGCTGGCCCATACTTTGTCTGATAGCAGCGGATTCCCTCGAAAACACTTGAGCCATAATGCATTGCATGAGTCATTATGTGAACGCGCGCATCTTTCCAATCTATCAATTCACCATCTCGCCATACTTTCGGAGCTATTCTCAGAGTCTTAACGTCTTTCTGCATATAAACACCTCTAAAAATGCGATGTATTTATCGCTGATTTTTTGGTCGTACAATATAAACTTCACTTTTTAATAGAATAAGTCTTCAAGATGGATTTCACAAGTTTATCAGCAATTCTAATCTTTATTATTCAGCTTAGATACTTGAGTTTTGTTCAGGTCATATGAATTTTTTGTAATGCAGGTATGAGTAACGGGACGAAACAAGCTTCATGAAAACTTTTACTTATAACCTGATTTACAAGGATTTTGTTCTGTGATAATATGCTTTCAGTTCGGTATGCGGAGTTTAGAGAATTTGGGTTGCCTCTTGCTATTCTTTAATAATAAGTTCATCGCTTCTTGAGAATTTGAGTTCAGTTAATTTGAACATCGGATCGAGGAAATTAGAGAAAAAGATGGGTTTATGAGTCGTTATCGAAAAATAGTTTGGAATGAAGGAATGCTTCTTACCCCACATCATTTCCAACAGTGGGATAATTATCATGAGTCCCTACTTCATTCCAGAATTAATTCACTTTTTTCGTTTAACTACGGTGTTTTAGATTTACAACTTAATCACGAGGCGCTAGCGAATGGCAATTTTCAGATAACTATCTGCAGAGCAGTTATGCCTGATGGATTAGTTGTAAATATCCCTGATGTAGACCCAGAACCTTCGTTACGTCCTGTTGCAGTGCACTTCGGGCCAGAGCAAGATTCGCTGGGGGTCCATCTTGCTGTACCAGCACAAAGATTTGGTGCAGCCAACTTTCAGTCAAATGGAGCCCCAGAGAGCGTGAATGTAAGATTTCTTCAAGAGGCTGCCTCAGTTAGAGATGAAACGACTGGATCAAATGAGCAAACCTTGGCATTTGCTAAGCCGAACTTAAGGATAATTTTCGATGATGAATTACGGGATGGCTTTGTTTCGATAAAAATAGCAGAAGTCGAACGCACACCAACGGGCAAATTTAGACTCTCCGATGCTTATATTCCTCCACTTTTAAACGTAGCTTGCTCCCAATGGCTATCCAACATGCTTCGACAACTAGTGGAGATCTTAATTACTAAAAGCAGTACCCTTGGTGAACAGAGAAGGCAAAGTAAGGCTTCGTTAGCGGAGTTCACTACCTCGGAGGTAGCTGGATTCTGGCTACTGCATACTGTGAATTCTGCTATACCTACTCTTACACATTACTTTTATCTTCCATTGTTGCATCCTGAGAAACTTTACCTGAAGATGGCTGAATTAGTTGGACAGTTGATGACCTTTTCCACTGAGTTACACCCCAAGGATATAGTCAGGTATGACCATGATGATCTATACTTCACTTTCAGCAACTTATCAGCTCAGCTCAGAGATTTATTAGAAACCGTGATTCCGAGTCGTTGTGTGCCTATTCCACTAGAAAAAGTCAGTCCAACGCTATATGTCGGCAGAATTGAGGATGACAGGCTTTTGAATGAAGCAGCATTTTATTTAGCTGTGCGAGCTCAAATGCCTGAGGCAAGAATAATAGAGGAAATACCCAGGATTTTGAAGATTGCATCAAGAGATGTGATCGATACAGTAGTCGGTCGCGCACTTCCAGGAGTTGGATTGATACATACAAATCCACCTCCTGCTCCTATCCCGACCAGGATTGGCTTTAGATATTTTCAATTAGATGCCAGCGGAGCATATTGGGAAGGAATAAAGGGTTCTAAAATCGTTGCGATTTATGTTCCCGAGAAGATTCCTGATGAAAAACTTGAAATGTACGCTGTAAAGCCTTGATGGAGACAGACTGAGATGGCAGAGACAGAAACACAAGTAGCACAGAGAATAAGCACCCAATTATCCCCCGATCTTGTCTATTTTGCTTCTCCGGTATTCGATCTTATACTGCGTTTGCAAGCGGGCATAGTAAAACCGTCAAATGAGCTAAGGCCGAAAATTAAATCTTTGCTCGATGATTTTGAGCGTCGAGCTGAACGCTATAAATTCAATCATAAAATTGTTCATGTTTCGAAATTTGCACTTGCTGCATTTGTGGATGAGACAGTATTAACTGGAGACTTCCACTTAAAGGAGCAGTGGGAGCGTTTCCCCCTACAGCTCGAATATTTTGGCGAGCAGCTGGCGGGCGAAAAGTTTTTTGATAAACTCGAGGCGATGTTGAAACAAATCGATATTACAGCTGATGCGGTAGAAGTTTTCTACATGTGTCTGCTCTTAGGCTTTAAAGGAAGGTATGCTGTTTACGAGCAAGATAAGCTCATGAGCATAATGCAAAAAACCGCTGAAGCTTTGATGCGAGTTGGCAAAATAAGAAAGGTAGATCTTTCACCACATGTCTTAGTTAATGATCAACCTCTGCCCCCGAAAAAACAAGGTATACCAACCTGGGCTAAGATATCGGCATTAAGTGGCTTGGCCTTTGCAATATTGGTCTATCTGATACTCTACTTATTAGCCTCAAAGTTTCTGGACGACGCAATGCAGAGGCTGCAATTCTAAGTTTTCAAACCAATCCTGAATTATTTGAAATTTTTGAGCTTGATAATTAATAAAAAGTATGTCGTCGTGGCATTTTAATCAATTGAGGTACGCCTTGGGGATAGGAGGACTCTTTTCCTTCTACGGTATAGTAGCTTTTATAGTTTGGTTTGCTGGTGAAAAGCTAAGGTATCCAGTGACCGATAGAGTTGTAATAATTGTCCTGGTCTTACTCACACTTCCAATAGCGTTAGTAATCAGCTACATAAACTCCAGAAGAAAAAATAAGAGCACAGCTAATGAACCTTCCAATAACACCGCTCCGGTTGCCATGCAGCCTGCAACAGATTCAAAAACTCTAAGCTCAGAATTTGAAAGTGGGATCGAGGAAGTAGCTCAGTTTCTCAAGAATGCTGGATTAGACGTTTACTCACTTCCCTGGTACCTGGTAATGGGCAGTCATAAATCTGGTAAAACCGCTCTTATCTTAGGCTCTAACCTCAATTTTCAAGCTCTGCCTAGCCAACGTCAATCAGAGCTAAAGTTCATTCGTCCTACACGCAGTATCGAGTGGAAAGTGACATCAGAAGCAGTTTTTATCGATACTGCAGGTCGTTATCAATCCGATAATCAAGCCGACGCTCAAGAATGGAGATCATTTTTAGACCTACTTAAAAAATACAGACCTGAAAGACCTATAGATGGGGTCATAGTCTCAGCTAGTCTAGAAAAACTAATGATCTCAGATGAAAAAGATATCGAGGAACAAGCCAAGATATTGAGGTTGAGAATAGATGATGTTACATCCAGAGTAAGCGTCAAGTTTCCAGTGTATGTGGTCTTCACACATTCAGACGCTATAGAGGGATTTCGTGACTCATTCTCTGCTTCTCAAAAAGAAGGGCAGAGACTAATTTGGGGTTCTACTTTGCCTCTGGAGAGAAGTTACGAGGGTATTCATCTATTCGATTCGGAATTTGACACTTTACAAAATGCGCTAATGAAAAGAAGATTGTTTCGGTTGAGCGCTCCATTCCCACCCATAAGACAGCTGAGAATATTTAATTTTCCCCTTCATTTTGCCTCAACCAAACGTAAAGTAGGACATTTTATAAACATTCTGTTTCGCCCAAATCCATTTAGTGAAAACCCATTATTTAGAGGCTTTTACTTCACAGCTGTTCCTGTAAATCGTCCTAAGTTGTCACCAGGGGATAAAACGATTGCGATAACGCCACATACAATCGGTGAAACTTATTTCACTGAGCGCCTCTTCCGTGATGTTATCTTGAAGGATGGAAATTTAGTGAGAACATTTTTAGCTCAACGTCAAAAACCCTCCGTCCTCGGATGGATCCTAATGGCAGTAGGCTCTTTCATAGTTTTTACTTTTCTAATCTTATCCGTTTACTCACTTTATCGTAATAAATTACTCATAGATTCTGCTGTTGAGAGGGCTGAAAAGGTTATAGACGTATACAGGTCAGATGCTGGTAGGGATCTTTTCACTAAGAATCAGGAGGAAATAACTGCTGAGATCAACGCAATAGAGAATCTCCGAAAACAACTTGCGGAATTGGATGAATATGAGAGGAATGGAGCGCCTTGGTGGATGAGATTTGGCTTATACTCAGGCAATCGTCTTTACAGAGATAGATTGCTGAATATATATTTCAACGCTGTCGAACAAAGATTTAAAAAGCCTATGATCAAGAAGTTGGAGGCTGACCTTCAGGCTTTTGCATCTTCACAACTAAACATAGCTGGTAACTTAACCCCAGAACAGGAGGATATCCTTGGAAAAAATTATGATTTATTAAAAGCCTACTTGATGCTTTCAGGTAAGTATAAAGAACATGTGGAATCAAGTTTTTTAGCTACTACGTTGGCTGATTACTGGAAAAAGGAATCAAAGGTAGGTACAGGCTTAGAATTGGTCGCTCAACAACAGTTAGAGTTTTGGGCTAAGCAAATTGATAGAGACGACTTTCCTTTTATTTTGACAAACGAGAATTTAATAGCTGATGTTAGGCGTAAACTTCAGGCTTATCCGGCTTGGCAAAGATACTACAAGCGTAAAGTTACTGATATCTCCAAACAATTAAACAACAGTCAGGGAGATATTACCGTAGCAAACATATTGGCTAGAAACGGTGCAAGCTCAGATTTCTTAGAAGGTAGCTATAGAGTGCCGAATGCATATACAATCGACGGATATTACATGATGGACGAAGCAATCAAAAATGCTACTCAGGAGTTAGGAGCTGATGATTGGGTGATGGGTGAAAAAGGTAAGACAAATACTGAGGGAGTGGAGGCTAGCTTAATACAAGAACGTTACTTGCGAGACTATACTGATGAGTGGAGAAAGTTTGTAAAAGGTATCAGCATTCGAAAATACAATAATCAGTCTGATGCTGAGAGAGCCTTCGAAGAATTCATTTCAGCGAACTCACCTATAAAGGTGTTAATGAAAGAAATAGCCAGGCAGACTAATCTCTCGGCTGGTTCAAGGTCTTCTGGCTTTTTGGATTGGATTTTGGGTTGGTTCAAAACCCAGAAAAGAGTTGATACTTCTGCTAATACGCCGGTTGAGAAGGACTTTCGTCCATTGTTTTCATTCGCTGAGGATGAGTCAATGGCAAAATATTCAAATATCTTGAAAACTCTCAGGGATAGGTTCGCAGGCATGTCTTCTGAGGAATTTTCCCAAGTTGCAAAAGATCTCTCTCAGGATAAAGATGTGAAATTGAAACTTAGAGATTCTGAAAATACCATCGCCAATTTATTGACTGCCTTTAATGATACTCCATCTGGTCAAGAGTTGGCCAGCGTTTTAAAAAGACCTGTTGCGAATTTAAGGGATTTATTAGGTGCTGGAGTAGCCTCTCAGATAAGAAAGGTCTGGAATGATCAATTGCTACCTAAAGCTAAAGAAATCGAGAAGGGATATCCTTTTGAAGATTCAGGTGATGCAGATCTTACAAAACTCTCCGCTTATCTTAACCCTGTCGATGGAGACTTATCCAAATTTTACAAAGAACGGCTAGAAAAATTCTTTGAAGAAGTTGATGGTAAGCTGAAAGTTAAGGAGGGTAGTGAAGTAAAATTCTCCGATGAGTTTGTAGATTATCTGAATAGAGCTTTCAAACTCAGAGAAGCGTTATTTGCAAAAAGCAAGACCCCGTCATTCAGTTATGAGGTTAAGCTGCAAAAGGTGGATGGAGCTATCGTTGAATTAGTGATAGACGGGCAAAAGATTGACTCTAGCGGCACTGGCTCAACGAATTTTAAATTCCCTGCAAACTCTGGAGAAACTGGAGTTATTTTGAATGTTTCTCCTATCGGCTCCGTCACAGGAACTATTACTCAAACTTACTCAGCAAACACTTCATCTTCAAACGTCTATACTTCTGGTATTTCACAAGAAACGGCACCTTCCAAGCGATTTCCTGGGACCTGGGGATTATTAAAGTTCTTTGAAGCAGGATCTCCTAGGAAGAATCAATCAACGGGTGAATATATGTTGAGTTATCGGGTCGGAAACAAAACAGTCAACATATCGTTGAAACCAACTGGTGGAGATTTGTTCGATAGAAATTTGTTTAAGTCCGCTCGTGCTCCACAGAATATTTTGCGTTAAGGAGGAAAAATGCAAGAGGCGAGGATGAAGTTAGATGGAGGAGATTTAAAGGGAGCGATTGACTCAGTCATTCAAATCGTGAAGCAAAAACCAACAGATTTCCAAGCTAGGACATTTTTGTTTGAGCTATCTCTGTTCGCCGGGGATTGGGATAGAGCTGAAAAACAACTGGATGCAATAGGTCAGATGGATCCACAAGCTGCCTTGGGAGCAAAAATCTATCAACACTGTATCGTCGCGGAGAAGAAACGTTCTCGCTACTTTAGTGAGAATGTTAAACCTGAGTTTGTAACGGAGGTCCCCGAATACGTCTACGGCCTTTTAAAGGCGAACGATTGTTTAATAAATGGTGATACTTTAAAGGCTAGAGAGTTATTGGATGAAGTTGAGCAGAACAGGCCATCTTTCTCATGCAAAGTAAACGATGTAGAAGTTACAGACTTCAGGGACTGTAATGATTTGACCTCTTGCGTGATGGAAGTTTTCATTTATGACGCCTATGTGTGGATCCCATTCGAAGAGATAGCTAGTATTGAGTTTGCTCCCCTTCAATCATTGAGAGATATTTTTTGGAGGCATGCATCCGTAAAAACCCGAAATGGAACAGGTGGTGAGGTGTTTTTCCCCGCACTCTATGCCGATTCATGGAAAAGCGATGATGATCAGATAAAACTTGGAAAGGTGACAGATTGGCGGGAGATAGGAAACGATATATATGCAGGCGAAGGACAAAAGCTCTTCTTTATGAATGATAAGATGGAGCCCATACTAGAAATTGCTCAGATCAACTTCCAAAGTAAAGAAAAAACCTGATCTACAGAGAAGCGCTATGAAAGTTGATTCAATACCTCCAGTTATAGACTTTAATCTCTTACTCAAGCCCATTTCAGAGGAGAATCCATCTGGGGAAGATTTGAAGTATGCAGGACTTTATGACGAAATTCGGCAAGCTCGCCGTGCTGACATTATTCCGGCTCAAGATCAGGAAGATGTCAAAACTGCCGATTACAGAAAAGTCATTGAGATTGCTACTAGCGCTCTAGCAAGTGAGACAAAGGATCTTCAGATAACAGCTTGGCTAGTAGAAGCACTTACAAAAGAACATGGATTCGTTGGTTTAAGAGATGGCCTTCACCTAATACGTCGGCTGCATGAAGATTTCTGGGATACCCTACACCCGCAAATTGAAGAAGGAGATATGGAAGGAAGAGCTAATGCTGTGGAATGGGTTAGCGAAGAGTTGGGAGTCTTCATAAAAACTATTCCGATTACCGCTGGCAACGGATACTCTTACTCTCAGTGGGAAGAATCCAAAAAATTTGATTTTCCAGATGACATAGATTCATTGGATTATCAGGAGCGAGAGAAGGCATTAGCTCTCAAGGCGCAAGCTGATGAAGAAAAAAGGGTAACGGGGATGATGTGGCGAATAGCCAAGAATCAGACTCCTCGCCTATTTTATGAGAGATTGAGTCTCTTATTAGAAGAGTGTTGGAAAGAATCTCAAGAGCTAGATAAATTGATTGAAGAAAAATACGATAGGAATCAAGCGCCAAGTTTAAGGACTTTACAGAGATCGCTAGAGGACGTAAGGATTCTCATAAAAGGGCTTCTAGAGGAAAAGCGCTTGCAGGAACCAGACGTAGAAGAAGACCAAATTTCAACGCCGGGTGAAGCAGTAGCGACATCTCAGAATTTGAGAGCTGTAACAAGCGGCACTGGTCCAATTCAGAGTCGACAAGAGGCGCTTAGAAGATTAACCGAAATAGCAGAGTATTTCCGTAAGAACGAGCCCCACAGCCCTGTCTCTTATTTAATTCAAAGGGCAGTTAAGTGGGGTAATATGCCACTTGAACAATGGTTAGAGGATGTCATAAAGGATGAATCGGTGATTTATCAAATAAGACAGACTCTTGGCTTTAATACAAAAGATTCTTATGAATCTACCGAGTAAAGAATAAAAGGAGGAAAAAGTATGCCGACGAAAGAAAGTTTACAACATAAAATAGCTCGCGTTCGACCACCTAGAGTTCAGATCACTTACGATGTAGAGGTTGGTGGTGCAATTCAAATCAAAGAATTACCCTTCGTTCTGGGGGTAATAGGTGATTTTGTGGGTAAACCAGAAGAACCACTTCCACCATTGAAAAATAGAAAGTTCGTCGAGATTAATGCAGATAATTTCAACCAAGTACTAGCCGGCATGAAGCCACGTTTGGCATTTACTGTTGAAAATAAATTGCAGAACGACGGAAGCAAAATCGGGGTCGAGCTACGTTTCAGTAGCATTGAGGATTTTGAGCCTGACAACGTCGTGCAGCAAGTTGAGCCACTCAGAAAACTTGTTGAAGCTAGACGAAAACTTGCTGACTTGCGCTCAAAAATGGATGGAAATGAAAAACTCGAATCAATATTAGAAGACATACTAACCAACACAGAGAAACAAAAGCAACTAAGTGAAGCACTTGGGTTGCAAGAAGAAAAGGAGGGTAATTAAAGATGGTCGAAAAAGCTCAAGAAAATCTCTCAGCAAAAGAAACTGTTGAGCAAACTCAAGAAATAAGTTTATTAGATCAGATTCTAACTGAGAGTAAACTTGCTAGGGATGACTATCAGAAAGAAGCTGCAAAAGACATGATAGCTGAGTTCGTCAATCAGGTAATGTCTGGCGAATTAAAGCTATCCAGGAATCTTGATGTAGCCATAAATGCCAGAATTGCGGAAATTGATAGGCTAATCTCGGCTCAGCTCAATGAAATAATGCACCATGAGGAGTTTCAAAGACTCGAAGCATCGTGGCGCGGCTTACATTACTTGGTCAAAAACAGCTTGTTGAGTTCTCAGTTGAAAATAAGAGTAATGCATGCCACCAAAAAGGAGTTGTTAAAAGACTTCGAACGAGCTCTGGACTTTGATCAGTCCGCATTGTTTAAGAAGATTTACGAGGAGGAATACGGGACCTTTGGTGGTGAGCCTTACGGAGCAATAATTGGCGATTACGAGTTTGGAAATAATCCCCAAGATCTGACTTTACTCGAAAAAATAGCTCAAGTAGCTGCTGCCGCTCATGCTCCGTTCATAAGTGCTGCATCCCCGCAAATGTTCGGATGGGAGTCGTTTAATGAAATGACTGAGGTACGCGACATCGCCAAGATATTTGATCGTACCGAATACATGAAGTGGCGCAGTTTCCGTGAATCAGAGGACTCAAGATATGTCGCGTTAACTTTGCCTCATATTCTCTTACGTGAGCCATACGGCTCAGCTACTAAGCCTACTGAAACTTTTAGATTCGAGGAGGATGTAGATGGCAAAGATCATAGGAAGTATCTGTGGGGTAATGCAGCCTATGCGTTAGCTACCAGACTGACTGAGGCTTTCTCATTATACGGATGGTGTGTGGCAATTAGAGGAGTCGAAGGCGGTGGATTAGTACAAGGATTGCCGACACACACGTTCGAGACGGACGAGGGAGAAGTGGCGATGAAATGTCCCACCGAAATAGCAATAACTGATCGTCGTGAGAAGGAGTTGGCTGACAGTGGATTCGTACCACTTGTACACTGCAAGAATACTGACTACGCAGCATTTTTCTCAGTTCAGTCCTGTAATAAGCCTAAAAAGTATGACACTGACGCAGCCAATGCTAACGCGCGTTTGTCTGCTCAATTACAGTATATTTTTGCTGTTTCACGATTTGCTCATTATTTAAAGGCTATGATGCGGGATAAAATTGGCTCGTTCATGTCTCGTAAAGAGTGTGAGATCTTCCTTAATCGCTGGATTAACAATTATGTACTGGAAAATGACGTAGCTCCTCAGGAACAAAAGGCGAGATATCCACTACGTGAAGCACGAGTTGATGTTATGGAAATACCTGGTAAACCCGGAGCTTATAGAGCTGTTGCTTATTTGCGCCCGCATTTTCAATTGGATGAATTATCCGTTTCTCTCAGATTAGTGGCTGAATTACCGCCACCTGCTAAATGAGCATGTATCAACCGATGTCTAATATGTTTGCTTTCATCGTAAAAAGCAGGCAAAACAGGGGACGGCATCCGTCTTAGGCCATGGTAACCAAAAGTTACTAATAATTTTTTAAAGATAAGGAGAAAATAATATGGCTGTTGCTGACTACTACTTGAAAATAGACGGTATAGAAGGTGAATGCGAAGTAAAAGGTTTTGAGAAGCAGATGCAAATTGAATCATGGTCATTCGGAGTGACTAATTCTGGTTCTGCTGCTCTAGGCACTGGTATGGGGACTGGGCGAGCCCATCTTCAAGATTTTCACTTCGTTATTTACAACGGCAAGGCTAGTCCGCAGCTCTTTTTAGCTTGCTGCAAGGGAAATCACATTAAAGAAGCTGTTCTTACATGCCGTAAAACTGGTGGTGATGGTAAACCCTACACCTATTACAGAGTAATTTTTAATGACTTAGTGATATCTTCATTCCAAACTGGCGGAAGTAATGGAAGTAGTGTGTTACCTATGGAGCAGATATCTTTCAACTTCACTAAAATTACTCACGAATACTTCCAGCAAAAGGCTGATGGAACAGTTTCTTTGACTAACACTGTAACCTACGATCAGAAGAAAGTTGAAGCATCTGGAGCTTAATTTTTCTGGCAGAAAGGGTTATCGAAATCGATAACCCTTTCTAGTTTTATCCTGACTCTATGTCGAGAATCGACAATGAAGTAAAATTGTTGCCATCGTTATTGGATAGGCTCTTGGATTTTGAACCTGAGCTTTCTCAGGAACCGCCTAAGGCAAGATTAAGAAGTTTAAGGGAGATTAAACAAGGTCTCAAAAGAGACTTGGAATGGTTGCTTAACACAAGATGCCATCTTCCTGAGTTAGATGAAAAAATCGAGGAGTTACGCAAATCAGTACTCGCTTATGGAATGCCTGATTTTACCGGAGTCAGTATCAAGAGTAAGATTGAACAATCTAGGTTAACAAAGGCATTAGAGAACGCTGTGAGGATCTTTGAGCCACGATTATCAAATCTAAAAGTCAAGCTTGAACCGTTTTCTGAGGTGGATAAAGTTCTGAGGTTTAGATTGGAGGCTTTATTGAACGTTGAGCCGACGCCTGAACCAATCACCTTCGACACAGTGCTACAGCCGGGAAATGGTGAATTCGAGATAAAAGAAAGGTGAACATGAGAGACGAACTCTTAGGATTTTATGAAAGCGAGCTCATATTCTTAAGGCGAATGGGAGCAGAATTTGCCCGCAAATATCCTAAGATAGCTTCCCGTTTACTTTTGGATCAGGAGAAGACAGAAGACCCTCACGTAGAGAGAATAATTGAGGCATTTGCCTTTCTTGCATCTCGTATTCATTTAAAGTTAGCAGATGAATTTCCTGAAATAACCGAATCTTTCCTGAATGTATTATATCCGCACTACCTTTCTCCAGTTCCGTCAATGGCTATAGTGCAATTCGTTTATGGAAATCCAAACGACAAACTAACTGCTGTTCAACACTTGCCAAAAAATACGAAGCTTTACTCACGTGCGGTTGGTGGTACTCACTGCCGTTTTAAAACCTGCTACGAGACTTTTTTGTTTCCTTTAGAAATAGTTGCTGCCAAATTAGAATCCGATGCACCTCCTGATGCCAGAGGAAGATTATCCAAGGCTAGACTACGTATCAGCCTTCGTTGTTACGGTAATGGCCGCTTGGCAGAATTTCGTCACGGAGAGAATGATAAAATTCCAGAGTTCATTCGCTTTTATATAAACGACACTCCTCAAATATCCTATCCCCTCTATGAGTATATTTTTAACAATGCAGTAGCACTAGAATTTAGACCAGTCGAATCAAGTTTAGAGGCTGGGACACTGCTCACAGTAGCTAACTTCAATTTAAAATTACTGGAGCCAATACTTTTGCCGGTTGATCGAATCAAGCAAGTTGGATTTTCAGAGGAGGAAGCGATGCTACCCTACAGCATGCGGTCATTTCCTGGGTACAGATTACTGACTGAATATTTTGCATTTCCTTATAAGTTCCTTTTCTTTGATGTTTATGGCTTGGATGAGGCCATAAGACGTGGTTTTGGTACATATTTCGATATAATAATTCACCTGGAAAACATATCTCCTCTTGCAGGCGAGATAACGGCTCAAACTTTTGCAATCGGAGCTTCGCCAATAATTAATTTATTTGAAAAAACCGCTGATCCTGTTTATTTATCCCAGCAAAGGTATGAATATCACATCATTGCTGACGTTCATCATCAGAATGCGGTGGAGATTTACTCAATTGATGAAGTGTTTGCCATTGACCCTCGCACTGGAAACACTAGACATTATTCGCCGTTTTACTCAATAAAACACTCATACGATGATAAGATTAAAAAATCTTTCTGGTATGCCTCCAGGAGAGCTTCTCAAAGAGATGGGGATAATGGCACGGAGATATTCCTTTCTTTCGTGGATTCTGAATTTAATCCGAACGTACCTCCTGAAGAAGTAATAACTGTAAAAGTTACATGTACAAACAGGGATTTACCCTCTAAGCTTCCGTTTGGAGGTAAAGGCAATGATTTTGAGGCAGAGAGTTCGGTTGTAATGTCTAGAATTAAATGTCTTACAAAACCAACTGAGACTCTACGCCCACCGCGGCGAAGGGCTCTACAGTGGCGGTTAATATCCCACTTATTGCTGAATCACTTGTCACTTCTTGAGGATGAGAAAGGTATCCCGACAGCACTGCAAGAACTCCTGTACCTTTATGATTTAGCCGATTCTAATTCGGTTAGGAAGCAGATCTTAGGCATAACGGGCGTCAAGAAGCGAAAAATAATCAGACAGATCGGTGGCAGAATTGGAACTGGTTTTGTTAGGGGGCTAGAAACTACCTTGGAATTCGATGAGAGTGAGTTTGTCGGTAATAGCGTGTATTTATTCGCCTGTGTATTAGATCACTTCTTAGGTCTTTATGTTTCTCTAAATTCATTCAATGAGTTAGTCATAACTTCCAAGCAAAGAGAAGGCATAATAAAGAGATTTGAGCCCAGGGCGGGGCTGCAATTATTGATGTAAATGAACGATTTTCTGCAAAAAGAGCACTGTTCGTTATCCTTAGAGCAAGTAATTTTTGAGGAACCTTACCGGTTTGAGTTTTTTCAGTTGGTAAGGTTGCTAGAGAGAATTTTTCCTGACAAAAGTCCAGTTGGATACAACAGCCTTCCAGAGAATGAGGTAGTCAACATTCGCTCCACTTTGAGTCTAGAGTTTCCAGCAAGTGAGATTCAGGAGATAAAGAAATTTTATGATGAGGTTTTAGATCGTGAAAAGACAGAGGTTTTTGTAAATTTCATGGGAATGCTAGGGCTTCTTGGTGCTATGCCCATGAGATACGCTGAGCTTGCGGCTGAAAGGGCAAGGTATGGTGACACTGCCCTTTGGTATTTTCTCGATATCTTCACCCATAGAGCTGTCTCACTATTCTACAGAGCCTGGGTTAAATATCATTTTCCAGTCAATTATGAGCGAGGATCTGACGATTTTACAAAATACATGTTCTGCCTGATAGGACTTGGGACTGCCGGCTTACGAGGGCGAATGTCTATTGATGATGAATCACTTTTGCCGTATGCTGGCATTATTAATCAAAAACCTCACTCTGCTGTGGCACTCAGAAATTTAGTTGCTGATTATTTCGGGGTTTCAGTTAACGTAATTCAGTTTTTTGGAGAATGGTTAGAGCTAGAAGAGGAAAGTCTAACGCGCGTTGGTGTCAAGAACAATAGACTTGGTGTCAATACAATTGTCGGTACTCGAATATGGCACAACCAATCTAAGTTTAGACTACAAATAGGACCTCTTACTTTTAGACAATACATGGCGTTTTTACCTGTTGGTAATGCCTATGAGGCACTAAAGTCGGTTATCAGATTGTTCGTAGGAGATGAGTTTGACTTTGATATTCAACTAAAGTTGAGAGCTAAGGAGGTTCCGAGCACTATTTTAACCACAAGGGCAAAAAGGCGTCCGATGTTGGGTTGGACTAGTTTTTTGAAGACCAAACCCTTTGAGACAGATGCTGATCAGCTTGTTTTAACTGGATAAGCAATAGATTTTCATCTCCTATGACAGACTACTCTTGGGATATAACATTTTCGAATGAAAGGAGGTTTGCAATCTATGAATATTAATTTAAAGTCTTTAGTCGGCAGATTAAACAGCACATGTAGAAGTGCCCTTGAGGGTGCTGCAGGACTATGTCTTTCGAGGACAAATTATGATGTGGAGATAGAGCATTTACTCGCTAAGCTTTTAGAGATTGAAAATACTGATTTTCAAAAAATTTTGAGACATTATGAGTGTAGCGTCGACAGGCTGACAAGAGATGTGAATGCCTCGCTTAATCGCCTAAAAACTGGTAATTCTAGGACACCAGGTCTCAGCGAGCATTTGCCACGTTGGTTTGAACAGGCTTGGTTGTTAGCATCCGTAGAATACTCAGAGGCTCGCATTCGTTCTTCTCACCTTTTGCTCGCACTCTTAGCTAATGAGAATTTAGCTCGGATCGCCAGAGATATATCTCGGGAGTTGAATAACATATCTATTGAATCCTTACGAAGTAATTTGCCTCAAATAATTGCTGGATCTAGAGAGGAAAAAGAATCAGCTGCTGTCTCTGATGCTACATCAACAACGGCTTCCCCAGCGTCTTCCTCAAGTGGTAGAGCGCTTGATCAATACACTGAGGATTTGACTCAGAAAGCACGCGAAGGGAAGATTGATCCGATAAGAGGTAGAGACTTTGAAATCAGACAAATCGTAGACATACTAATGCGCAGGCGGCAGAATAATCCTATATTAACTGGAGAAGCGGGTGTTGGTAAGACAGCAGTAGTTGAGGGTTTTGCTCTACGCGTGGCACAAGGTGATGTGCCTGAACCGCTGCGAAATGTATCTGTAAGAGCCTTAGATTTAGGATTGTTGCAAGCTGGAGCTGGTATAAAAGGCGAGTTCGAGAATAGACTTAAGAATGTAATTGACGA
Organism: uncultured Blastocatellaceae bacterium; assembly: GCA_964486055.1. Classification (GTDB taxonomy): domain Bacteria; phylum Acidobacteriota; class Blastocatellia; order Pyrinomonadales; family Pyrinomonadaceae; genus J014. The sequence continues at coordinate 47,419 of CAZALE010000007.1, read as the reverse complement.
GGTAAAATCTTCACCTCAACCAATAATTCTCTTCATAGATGAGGCCCACACATTAATAGGTGCGGGAGGGCAAGCTGGTCAAAATGATGCAGCGAACCTTTTGAAACCTGCCCTTGCCAGAGGTGAACTTAGAACGATAGCAGCTACTACCTGGGCTGAGTATAAAAAATATTTTGAGAAGGATGCTGCTCTAGCCAGGCGATTTCAGGTAGTGAAAGTAGATGAGCCCGATGAAGAGAAAGCAATAGCAATGTTGCGTGGATTACTGGGTAAAATGGAAGAGCACCATAAGGTGCGAATCTTGGATGAAGCTTTAGTAGAATGTGTCAAGCTATCACATAGATACATAACTGGTAGGCAATTGCCGGATAAAGCAGTATCAGTCTTGGACACAGCTTGTGCGAAGGTGGCAATAGGACAGGCAGCCACCCCAGCACCAATAGAAGAAACCATCAGAACCATAGAGAACTTAGATTCTGAGATAACTTCTCTTGAGAGAGAAGAAGCTACAGGTGTAGATCATGGTGAGAGACTTGCTGATTTACGTAATAGGAAATCTCGTGCTGAGGAAAAGTTGGCTCAATTAAAGGAAAAGTGGGAAAAGGAAAAAGAACTGGTTAATAGAATTCAAAACATAAGAGCTAAGTTGGAGATGAACCAATGTGAGAGGAAATTACAGACTAACGGAAATTCGGAGTCTGATGCTCTATCAGAATCAAATGTTTTATCCTCAGAACCCACAGTCGTTCAGACAGAAACTGAATTTTTGAAGAGGGAATTAGCTCGTCTTAACGAAGAGTTAAAAATGATTCAGGGTGATACTCCATTAATGCATCCGGTTGTAGGGGCTCAAACGGTAGCCGAGATCATTTCCGGTTGGACTGGAATTCCTGTAGGAAAGATGGTTGCTGATGAGATACAAGCTATATTGGATCTAGCTGAGACTCTCAAGAAGAGAGTTGTAGGACAGGATCACGCAATTAATGTGATTGCTGAAAGAATAAAGACTTCCCGAGCTGGCCTTACGGATCCTCGTCGCCCAATAGGAGTGTTTCTGCTTGTTGGGTCATCCGGAGTTGGGAAAACTGAAACGGCTCTAGCCTTAGCAGATGCTTTATATGGGGGTGAAAGAAACCTCATTTCCATAAACATGAGTGAGTATCAGGAGGCTCACACAGTTTCAGGTTTGAAAGGTTCTCCTCCGGGATATGTTGGGTATGGTGAGGGTGGAGTGTTGACGGAAGCTGTTCGTCGTAAACCTTATTCTGTCGTCCTGCTGGATGAGGTTGAAAAAGCTCATCCAGATGTGCTGGAGTTGTTTTATCAGGTATTTGACAAAGGCGTCCTAGAGGATGGTGAAGGAAGGGAGATAGATTTCAAAAATTGTATTATTTTGCTCACCTCTAACGTCGGAACTGATACGATAATGAAGCTTTGTGCTGATCCCGAGACTAAGCCTGAGCCTCATGGGCTTGTTGAAGCTATCAAACCCGATTTACTAAAGGTCTTTAAACCTGCATTATTGGGAAGGATGACAGTTGTTCCATACTATCCAATTTCAGATGACGTGCTGAGAATGATCATAAAACTCCAGTTAGGAAAGATTGCTGAGAGAGTGGCTGAAAATCACAGAGCACAATTCTCATACGATGAAAAATTAGTTGAGACCATTGCAAAACGTTGTACAGATGTCGACGCAGGTGCTAGAAACGTCCACAACATTCTGAATAACTCTTTGTTACCTCAGATGGCAGTTGAAGTTTTATCTAGAATTGCACTCGGTGAGAAGATTAAAAAGATACATGTTTCGGTAGATACGACTGAAAACTTTTTGTATGAGGTTTCCTAAGAGTTTTACGAGTTAATTTTCACCTCCATAAATTCAAATAGTTTCTTATGTTTGAGGTAGAGGCTTATCTACCTCAAACATTTTATGGCAGAAATAATAACACTGAGTTTCTGAAAGAAATCCAACAATCCTGAGATTAGCCTGATAAGCTAATATTCACTCGTAGCAAACCCTGACAAAATTCGTCACCCAAAACATACCAAACTATGTTACTCAACTAATGTTTTATAAAGCACGAGATTCCTAAAGACAGGTATTTTCAGCGTTTTTAATATGTTAAAACTTTGGCACGCTACTTGATAGGAAGAGGGATGACAGGTTACTGCCTGAAAAATTTAAGAAAGGGAGAATGAAAAAATGAAAGCAGAAAGAGGTTTTTCGTTAATTGAGTTGCTAATCGTTGTTGTGATCATCGGTATCATAGCAGCTATCGCGATTCCAAACCTTTTAGCTTCGCGTCGTGCTGCTAATGAAGCATCCGCCATATCAGCTCTAAGGACTTTAACCAGTGCTCAAGCTACTTACCAAGCAACGGTTGGTGGCGGGGCATATGCTAATAACTTAGCAGCTTTGCAGACTGCTGGATTGATTGATAGTCAATTAGGTGGTGGCTCAAAGAGTGGTTACAACTTTGGTGGGGGTGCTGTATCAGGTCAGCCAAGGTTTTATTACACTCACACTGCAGTACCTGTTGTACATGGTACCGGTTTATCTGGAACTGGTACAAGGTCTTTTGCAGTTTCGGAGTCAGGTGTTATTTACTTCAATAACACTGCTGCGGCACCGGGAATAGACGACACTACACGAGCTGTTACCAACGGTTCACCACTTAATCCGTAATTGACCTGAGTAAAGTCAGGAATTTCTTCTGCATAAAAAGGCAAGTTCCCGCAGACTTGCCTTTTTATTTGTAGCATATTAAGTTTGTATAAATGAAAAATTATCGGCTCCTCATAGTATCTCTGACCTCTCTAAGTTTGATAATTTTATTTCCTCTGTTCAACATTGTCCCATCGCCTTCAAGCAATCCATCACATCCTTGGTTTGCTGAATGGATTGCAATTTCAATCGTGACAGTTATTTCATTCATTTGCCTATATAAACCAGCAGAAATAAATTTATCGCCAACAGCAGGGAAGTTTTTGTTGGTCTGGTTACCTTTTTTTCTTTACTCTTTGCTTTCGGTTATCTGGGCTAAGAGTCAATTTTCAGTTTTTCATTTTGCTACCGTTTGGTTTATTTACCTCTGTGCCTTCATGATCTTTTGTCATCTTATATCTAAGGGTAGAGGGATTTTAATCATACTCCCGATTGCTCTGATTGCGTTGATTTTAGGGGTTACCTCCTCGATTGATCTAGCCACGAATCAAGATCTAGAAGGTACTGGATTGGGTACTTTTCGAATGCGTTATGGTAAATTCGCCGAGATGTTAGCTGTAATTTCGATCTTTCTGCTATGTGTAAGTTTGCAAGTAAGAAAAAGATTAAAGTTCCTCATTAGCGGAGCAGGATTTCTTGCATTACTGGGGGTTTTGAGTTCATTGAGCAGAGGAGCCCTTTTGTCTTTCCTCGCGGGTTTTACTATTTCCTCTCTCGGAATCCTCTTCTGTAGTCAGAGTTGTTACAAATGGAGAACTGTTTTATTGACTGTTGCAGTGGCCTTTTTAATTGTTTTTTCTCAGATTTCTAGTTTTGTCCCTTTGAGCACGAGTAAATATATCACTGGAGAAGTTGCAAAAAGTAGCGACACTGCGGTAAGTAGGATCTTCTTTTGGAAGATAGGTTTACAGATGATAAAACAGCATCCGATATTTGGAGTAGGTGCTGATAATTTTTGGATTAGCTTTAATGAGGCGAGACGAGAGTTTGTAAAAAATCATCCAGATGATGAATTACTGACGATAGGAGAGGATTTTTTTGTTCAGCGTGCGCACAATGAATTGTTGCAGGTCTTTGCTGAGCTTGGATTAATTGGAGGTTGCATGTTTTTATTACCTTTTTTTTACCTGCTCAAGGTTGGCTACCGATCTTTAAGAGTAAGAAAAAAGCTTTCTCCAGCGATATGGGGCACTATAGGTGGCATTTTTGCCTTTATTCTTTCCTCGATGTTTAGCTCATTTTCGTTCAGATATCTAGCCTCTGGCATTATATTTTTCTTTTTAAGCTCTTTCTTTCTGGTGAAAGTTGATAAAGGATTACGAAGAGGCGAACCGTGCCTATTGTCGAATACAAAACTTATCAGTTCTAGAGTCAGTCTGATTTTATTCATTTCGGGAATTATTCTTACTGCTACGACAACCATGGCAAATTTGGGCAATTTTCTTTTAATTGCGGGAGAGCGTAAATTGAATAGTCTTGAAGCTGAACCTATATTGCTAAAGGCAGCCACTCTTAATCCGACAAACCCAACTGCTTATTTCTCTCTGGCTCTCAAGTACTATTCAGAGAAAAATTTTGAACGGGCAGGTGAGCTCCTAAGACAAGCAATTGATAATGGATTTGATGTCAGTATCTCTTGGTTTTATTTGGCATCTTGTTATCGAGCAATAGGTGATTTAGCAAAGGAGGAGTACGTTTTAAGGGAGGCTTTGTCCATTTTTCCGAGATCGATATTTTTAAGAGTTAGATTATACTTGAACTTATCCTCTCGAGGTGAGCTTCAAATGGCAGATGAAGAATTAAGAAAAGCCATGAAGTTAGACGAATCACAGGCCATCGGATGGTTGAAGCTCATGACGCTAGGTGCGAGTGAGGCAGGCAGACAGGCTCTCAGAGATAAAGCCTTTTTGCCGCCCGCTGAACTTAAGCCTGATCTGGCAGTTTATGTTGTAATTCATGAACAAGAGGTTTTATCAATGTTTCCTCGAATTGGAGGTTGAGCATGAGTAAGATAATCAGCGTTGCAAAGAACACATTTCGAGAGGCGATAAGGGACAGAGTTCTGTATAATTTGATTTTATTCTTTTTGCTGATAACAGTCTCAGCTAATTTCTTAGGCGAGCTGACAGCGGGTAATGAGGCTCGCACTATTGTTAACATAGGTCTTGCAGCTAGTCTGATATTTGGTGTTCTGATTGCTATTTTTGTCGGAGTTGGTCTAGTTTCGAAGGAAATCGAAAAGCGCACGATTTACGCAATATTTGCCAAGCCAATAAGAAGAGAAGAATTTCTGTTAGGAAAATTTCTTGGTCTATGTATTACGCTGCTGGTCAATACTTTCATAATGGGCATAGGGGTTTCGCTGGCACTGTTATATGTTGGCGATAAGTTACGTTTGTTAGCAGTATGGACAGCCATTTTTCTGATTTACATTGAGTTGTGTTTAATGGTGGCTGTATCTATGCTTTTCTCCTCATTTTCGTCACCAGCGCTATCTGCCTTGTTCAGTTTTTCTGTTTTTATCATAGGTCATCTAAGCAGCAGCCTAAAGGATTTGGCTCAGGAGTTAGGCTCCCAATCGGCCAAAATTTTCTTTACAGCACTTTATTACATTTTGCCTAATTTATCGCATTTTAGTTTTATAACCCAGGCATCTCACGCAGAGATTCCTCCGTATGGCTTCATCATTGTTGCAGTTATTTACGCGATAATCTATTCATGTATTCTGCTAGGCGTTTCACTTTATATCTTTAGTAGCCGGGATTTTAAGTAATATGAAACGCGGTTTGTTTTTTCTGCTTTTTCTCACGATGTCTTTTTATTTAGTCTTTCAACTCAGTAGTTATCTCGAGGCGAATCGTCCGGCATTGTTGCCGGAGTATCAAGAGGAGTATCTGATTTTGCGAGGAGAGAAATTGCGCAACTTTTGTTTAGGTCTAAATGGTTTGGTTGCTGATTACTATTGGATGCAGTCTCTACAATACTTGGGCAATAAACTCATAGTTGCTATTGCAAGAGGTGAACATGTAAACATAAATGATTTACGTTCGCTAAATCCGAAAATGTTTTACCCTTTATTAGATAGCGTGATAAGTTTTGATCCGAAGTTTGAAGATGCCTATCTTTTCTCCAGCCTTGTATTATCTGCGATTGACATGGATAAGGCGGTAGAACTCACTGAAAAAGGACCCAAAAATTTACCAGACGATTGGCGGGTTTATCACTATCTTGGATACATATACTGGAAGAGAGGGGAATACGATAAGGCAAGTGAGATTTATGAGCGAGGGTCGAAGCTCGCGAATTCTCCGGCTTTTATGAAGATGATGAGTGCGAAAGTAAAGTCTGCCGGAGGTAGCAGAGAGATCGCTCGGCAAATGTACACGCAGATGTATGAAGAAACAAACTCGGAGCAGATAAAACGAAATCTTCTCTTATGGCTTATGTGGCTTGATTCGTTAGATGAGAGGGATTTGATCAAACAAGCACTGCAAAATTTTAAGCAGAAACGGAATCGTTGTGCTGAGAATTGGAGAGAGTTACTTCCTGAGCTTAGGACAATCCCTGAATCAAGCAGGTTACGATTTGATTTAGACGGCGTTCCACACGATCCTACAGGCGCTCCTTATATTTTAGATTCACAGAATTGTGATGTTGCTTTAGATATAGAGAACACCAAATTACCATTGAATTGATTTATCCTGATCTGAATTAATTGATATTGGCTTATGGAATTTGCAATTGAACTAGAGAACCTAACGAAAGATTACAAAGTCGGGTTTTGGAAAAAGAGAACGGTTAGAGCGTTAGACGGTTTGACGCTCAGGGTTGAAAGAGGGCAGATTTTCGGTTTACTCGGAGCAAACGGTGCAGGGAAAACCACGACTATCAAGCTTCTAATGCGGCTCATATTCCCCACCTACGGTAGGGCGCGGATACTAGGTACGGATATCTCAGACGTTAAAATGCACAGTAAGATTGGCTATTGCCCTGAAAACCCTTATTTCTACGACTATTTAACTGCTTACGAACTGATGGTTTATTTTGGTGAGTTGTTTGGATTAAATCAGAGTAAACGAAAGGCAAAGGCTGAAGAATTATTAAATCTGGTAGGTTTAGACGAGACAGATTGGCATAAGCAAATGCGAAGCTACTCAAAAGGGATGTTACAAAGAGTTGGCTTAGCTCAATCGCTTATAAACGATCCTGAGATAGTATTTTTTGATGAACCCATGAGCGGACTTGACCCAATCGGGAGAAGAGAAGTTCGCGAATTGATCGCTAATTTGCGTAATCGCGGTATTACGGTTTTCATGTCTACTCATATACTCTCAGATATTGAAGTTCTATGTGATTCGGTAGCAATCTTACGCAAGGGCAAGCTTGCTGCCACAGGAAAATTAGATGAGCTTTTGTTCGATTCTGATGAGAGACAAGGTTTTGAGATTAGTTTAAAAGGAGTCGGCGTGGAGGCATTGAAGAAAGAAATCAATGTAGAGATAGCCGAAAAGCCCACTGGTTTGACAGTTAGAGTTTATGGCAGGGAAGATGAGTTAGAGCAGATTATCTCGATAACCAAAAGGCTCGGCGGAAGAGTAGTCGCTGTGCAACCTATAAAAATGTCACTTGAGGAGCTTTTTGTTAAAGAGACTGAGAATGATGAAAATTGACTTTTTTGTTAGCATTATTCTGTGTAAGAATTTAAAGATATGAGGTTAGCACTAGCAATTTTAATCTTACTCTCCTTAAGTTTAGTTACTTCTGCTCAAGATATTAAACAAAAATCAGATTTAGCCTTCTTAGCGGACCGAGTTATCCGGGCCCATGGTGGTGAAAAGTTTAAGAAAATGCAGTCATTGATTATTCGTGGAACTGCAGAGGTTTCTGGTTCTCCTACAGCTACTTTTCCTGCTACGTTTCAGATGATTTTCTCAGGGGATAAATATCTGCTCGAGGTAAACAATCCATTCCAGCCTTTCAAGCAGGTCTGTGATGGAAGGCAAACATACTCAAGCATAGGCAATTTCACTCTGCCACCCATAAACCGACTCGGGTTTCCTCTTTTGCAGAGGATGGGTGAAAATGGTTTTGTGCTTTCGGAGTTACCGGAGAAAGAAAAAAAGAAGCTTGGTTTTCGTATAACCTCTCCCGAAGGATATCACACAGATTTTTTCATTGACGAGAAAACTGGTAAGGTTAAGTCTTACAAAGCCACTTACCTGGTCGGAAACAGAACCGTTACTACAGCAGTTGAGATCGATAAATTCCGTGAAATCGAAGGAGTTGTTTTGCCTGAACGTTACTTCCAAAGATTTGATTTGGGTAATTTCACAATCTATTCAGATTTCAGAGCGAAGGAAATTTTGGTGAATTCTAATATAGATGACAAAATATTTTCGATAGTACCGTGATCTATGAACCGTTGATATGACCGCTTAAATGATCTCCGTGTGAGTTTCCTTAGGATTTGATAGATACTCTACAAGGTCGCATTATTGCCAATAATTAAGAGACTAGATATCCAGCGCAGGAGATTTAGGGAAAATATTATGTAAACGTATAAAAAATCTGCTCCGGTTTTCCACAGGCTAAAAGATTAATTGGTGAATACACCTTCTTCCGTTTCTTGAAAGATTTTGTAATGCTGATTTCGGTATTGATTCATAATCTTAAGGCGTTCATCATTACTAATTTTCAACGTTCTCATGATTCTACCCGCAATTTCGATAAATGTTTCGAATTCCTCAGGTATGACGTCAGTTGCTCCAGCCTCATAGAGTTTCTCGATTTCTGAGACGTAGCGTGTGCGGGCAATGATGTATATCGATGGGTTAAGGTTTCTTGCTGATCTAACAGCGTGCCTTGTACTTATCGGATCAGATATTGCTAGTACTAAAGTGCTGGCAGTTTTTATACCTGCAGCCTCTAAAATCTCCGGAAAGGAAGCATCCCCGTAAACTACTGGGATGCCTTGCTTTTCAGCTTCACGGACGAGTGCGCCGTTTATTTCGACAACAATGAATGCTTTGTTTAACTCTCTCAGCAGATTAGCCAAGTTTCTCCCATTGAGCCCAAAACCTACTATGATGATATGGTCTTTTAGTTGGTCTTTAAAGGCGTGTGATTTTTTGGTGTAGGAAAGTAGGTCTGATTTTTTTGATATAGATTCTACTATAGAATAGGTGAGGCTCAGCAATATTGGTGTTAGTAATATGCTTATCGAAGTGCCTGCTATGAGAGCATTAATTAAGTCATATGGCAGAATGTTATTAGCCTGAGCAATCAGAACAAAGGAGAATTCTCCTATATTGGCCAGAATAACTCCGGATATAAGCGTAATCCTCAATGGTCTTTTTATTATAGTACCGATAAGAATGATTATTCCGCATTTCAGTCCCATCAATAAGAGTGTCCATCCCACGACTCTGCTGAAATTCTCGATAATGTAGGGAAGGTCTACAAGCAGACCGACAGATATGAAAAATATAGCCATGAAGCTATCTCGAAATGGTCCAATATTAGCAGTTATTTGATGGCTATAAGGGGTTTCAGAGATTATCATACCTGCCATGAATGCGCCGAGAGCAGGTGACAGACCTAATTTTTCTGTGACATATCCCATCAATAAAGCCAGAAATATCGAACCTAACACGGGAACTTCACGGCTTTCTGATGTAGTGATCCAACGCAATATCAGCGGTAGAGCTTTCTTTGCCACGATGAACGCCAGTAGGAGGGCTATAAGTGCGACGAGTGGCTTCTTTAGCAAATCAAGGTTTGGTGTTGCAATCTGCGGCAAGAATGGCATTGTAGCCATCAGTGCTGGAGCCATTATGTCTTGAAATAGCAATGCCCCGAGGGCTAATCTACCATGTACACTGTCTAACTCATTTCTCTGCTTCAACAGTTTTATTCCAATGGCTGTGCTGCTCATGCTTATTATCATTCCTAATGCGATTGACTGGATCAGAGAGTAACCTAGGAAACTAGCACCTATGGAGCAAAGTAGAATCGTTAAGATTATTTGAAGCAGGCCGATTGTGAAAACATAGTGACGAAGTTGCCACATTTGAGTCGCGGAGAATTCGATTCCTAGTGAAAACAAAAGAAGGACAACTCCCATCTCAGCGAGGAATTTTATCGCTTCTGCATCTTCTATCCATCCAAGAAGATGAGGTCCTATGAAAGTCCCTGTAAGTATGAATCCAGCAATTGCAGGTAGATGTAGCCTTTGAAATAAAATGACAACGAGAATACTGATTCCTATTATCAGCAGTATATCCTCAAATAAATGGGCTGATGCGGCATCCATGACAAATCTTTTCAATTTATGTGAGGCTTGAGCTGGTTTTGATGATTGTTGCTGGAGAGATCCTCGCTAATATTTTTCTAGTCTCTCAAACATGCATTATTTCCTTTTCCTTATTCTTGGCCAGTTCATCGATTTTCGAGATATAGTTATTGGTTAATTTCTGCACTTGTTCTAACCCATCGCGTTCAAGATCTTCGGAAATCAGTTTTTCCTTCAGCATTTTTTTCAGCTGGTCGTTTGCATGATGACGAATATTTCTGATGGCGATTCTATGCTCCTCTGCTACTTCACTGACTTGTTTAGCTAATTGTCTGCGCCTTTCTTCAGTGAGTGGTGGAATTGGAAGGCGAATGATTTTACCATCATTCGAGGGATTAAATCCTAGATTTGCGGCTATTATCGCTTTTTCTATTGCTCCTATCTGAGAGACGTCCCATGGTTGAACTACTAACAATTGTGGTTCTGGAACCGAGATGGAGGCTAGCTGATTTAGGGGAGTAGGTACTCCGTAGTAGTCAACTGTTATTCCGTCTAACAAGCTTATGGTAGCTTTGCCGGTGCGAATAGTCGCTAGTTTTCTTTTTAGATCTTCAATAACAGATTCCATCTTAGGTTTAGTTTGCTTGATGACTTCCTCGACTGTTGTAGCCATATGTATCCTCGAAAAATTTAGTTTTTTTCAGATTTTGAATGAGCTTTAGCCCCTTTTTCGACCAAAGTGCCGATGGAAAGATCTCCTTTAACGGCCCTGACAATATTGCCAGGTTTTTTCATGTTGAAAACCATTATAGGTAAGTTGTTATCTCTGCAAAGTGATATAGCTGAGGAATCCATTATCTTCAGGTGTTTTTCTATGACTTCTTGAAACGATATCTTTTCAAATCTTTTTGCGTCTGGATTGATGTTTGGGTCTTCTGAGTAGATACCGTCGACTTTAGTCGCTTTGAGCAGCACCTCCGCGTGAATCTCTAGGGCCCGCAAAGCAGCGGCAGAATCAGTTGTAAAATATGGATTTCCGGTACCTGCGGCGAAAATCACTACTCTTTTTTTCTCGAGATGCCGTATGGCACGGCGACGAATAAATGGTTCCGCAAGCTGTGGAATATCAATCGCTGATAATACCCTAGTTGGTACTCCTATCCTCTCCAAAGCGTCTTGAAGAACAACGGCGTTCATTACGGTGGCTAGCATACCTATGTAATCAGCGCTAGAGCGATCCATGTTCCCAGCTGATTTCGAAACTCCCCTGAATATATTCCCACCACCGACAACAATTGCTATTTCCACGCCAAGATCATAAACTTCTTTAATCTCCTTAGCTACTGCCTCAGCGACGGAGGTATCAATGCCATAGTTCTGCGTGCCCATCAACGCTTCACCGGATAGCTTTAATAGTATTCTCTGAAATACTGGTTTAGAACCTTTTATAGAACGCTCCGGCATAAGATAAAAAAATCCGGGATGTTCTGAATCCCGGAGTCTATCAATTTTGCTTTAGCATTGATGCTACTTCTGAGGCGAAGTCTTGCTGTTTCTTTTCTATACCTTCGCCCATCTTGTAGCGCGTAAATCGTCTTATTGAAATATTTTCCTTGATCGATGCTATTTTTTCGATTATTAGTTCACCGACTGTCTTAGATGGATCTTTTACAAATGGCTGATCTAGTAAAACTGTCTCCTCGTAAAACTTATTCAGCCGGCCCTCAATGATTTTTTTCAGTACCTCTTCTGGTTTTCCAGCGTTTTTAGGATCATTTTTGAGCTGTTCCATGAGAATCTCTCTTTCTTTATTCAAGACCTCTTCTGGAACATCCTCTCTTCTTACGTATCGAGGAGCGGAAGCTGCTATGTGCATTGCGATGTCTTTCACGAGTTGTTGAAACTCTTCACTGCGTGCAACAAAGTCAGATTCGCAGTTAATTTCTACGAGCACGCCGACCTTGCCACCCATATGGATGTAGGCTCCAACAACTCCTTCGGCTGTTACTCTGCCTTCCTTCTTAGTTGCAGTTGCAATTCCTTTTTTCCTAAGAATCTCTATCGCTTTTGTTTCATCGCCATTAGCTTCTATCAGGGCAGCCTTGCATTCCATCATTCCTGCTCCTGTTTTCTCACGCAAGGCCTTCACTGCGTTAGCTGTTATTTCTGCCATAATTTGCTTCTCCAAAATGCTCGAATAAAAAAATTTTACTTATGCTGATGCTTCACCAGCTTCTTCCTCAACATCCGATTTAGATTCAACCAAGGTTTCTTCTTTTATCGGTTCTTGTTGGGATAGTAGCTCTACCCAGGAGGTTTCAGTTTCTGATTCGGTAGGTTCAGGTGTGATGACACCGCCTTCTGTACCTAATTGCCTACCTTCAATGATGGCATCTGCAATGCGCGAGGCGAACAACCGCACGGCGCGCAGAGCATCATCATTGCCGGGGATTACGTGATCTATGCCCTCAGGTGAGCAATTTGTGTCAACCACTGCCACTATCGGAATTCCTAGTCTATTTGCTTCTCTAACGGCTATCTCTTCTTTTTTGACATCGATGATAAAGACGATGTCAGGAAGTTTTTTCATTTCCTTTATGCCCTTGAGATTTTTCTCTAACTTCTCTAATTGTCTGTCCAGACGTAGTCGCTCCTTTTTAGTCAGTTTCTCATAGCGACCATCTTCGCGCATTGCCTCTAAGTCTTTTAGCTTTTTAATAGAGTTTTGCACTGTCTCAAAATTTGTCAGCAATCCGCCGAGCCATCGATTATTCACATAGAACATACCGCAGCGCTCGGCCTCTTCTCTTATGGCGTCTTGGGCTTGTCGCTTAGTCCCGACGAATAGAACAGTAGCATTTGGATGTTCAGTGAAATACTGTTCGATGAAAGCCAGGGCATCTCTGAAGAGTTTTTGTGTTTTTTGAAGATCTATTATGTGGATGCCATTTCGCTCTCCGAAGATATACTCTTTCATCTTCGGATTCCAACGACGAACTTGATGTCCAAAATGAACCCCTGCTTCGAGGAGTTCTTTCATTGTTACAGTAATCATCTTCTCTCCCTTCTTTGGTTTATTTACTCGCTGCAAAGAGAATCCTTGTGATCAACCAAAGACTTTGCAGCGATGGTATAAAAATTATCTCTTAGAGAACTGGAAGCGTTTACGCGCACCTTTCTGGCCGTATTTCTTACGTTCTTTGCGTCTAGGATCACGAGTAACTAAACCTGCTTTTTTCAAGACAGGTCTGAACTCAGAATTGTATTCTAATAGAGCACGAGTAATGCCATGTCTAACGGCTCCAGCTTGGCCAGAAATACCACCGCCTTCCACGTTGACATAAATGTCGAACTTATCAGCAGTATTTGTCAGCTGTAGAGGTTGCCGAATAATCATTCGAAGCGTTTCGTTTGGAAAATATTCCTCGAATTGGCGATGATTAATTTCAATCTTTCCCTTTCCTGGTCGGAGAAAAACTCTCGCCGTCGACGTTTTCCTTCTACCTGTTCCGTAATATTGAATATCTGCCATAGTCTTATAATTCTAGAACTTCTGGTTTTTGAGCATGATGCTTATGTTCAGCATCTGGATATACCTTTAATTTCTTGGCAATTTTGCGCCCTAATTTAGTTTTGGGTAGCATTCCTTTGATTGCGTATTCAAGAACACGCTCGGGGTGTTCCCTGAACATTTTCTCTACTGGAATTTCCTTCAATCCGCCGGGATACATGGTGTGATGGCGGTAAACCTTTTGCGTTGCTTTTGTGCCGGTAAATATTGCGTGACGTGCATTTATGACGATGACATGGTCTCCCGTGTCTAAAAAAGGCGTCCAATCAGGCTTATGCTTTCCCATAAGAATTTTTGCTACTTCCGAGGCAAGCCTTCCTACGGTTTTGCCCTTGGCATCAACTATAAACCACTTTCTATTGTCTGATAATCCCTTGCCACTTGGAAAATAGGTTTCCATAAAATTTCCCTTAATAGTAATCAACATTCTCGCTGGGAAGCGAACTAACAGATTAACCGAGAAGAATACTTCCTGTCAAGCGCACAGAGGTATTTTGAGGGGAGCTAATCAATAAAATCAACATCCAACATTTATGATCCCAAGCTTAATGCCGGTGAGCATTAAGCTTAACATAGTTTTAGCGTCTTCGAACTCTCCATTTATTATCATTCTGAAAATGGTAGGGAAATCTAATCTTTCCACTTGAATGAGCTCATCATATTCTAGCTCCTGACCTATGTGCGTTAAGTCTGAGGCGATGTAAACGAACATTTTTTCGGAGAGGAAACCAGGTGATACGAAAAATTCTGTTAATTTCTCTAATTTTCCGGCTGAGGCACCTATTTCTTCTCTAAGTTCTCTAATGGCACATTGCTCAGGGGTTTCATTTTCCTCGATAGAGCCAGCAGGAATCTCGAGAAGATATTTTCCGGCTGCATGCCGATATTGTCGGACTAATCCGATCGTGCCGTCAGAAAATATCGGCACTATTACCGCACTTCCATTGTGTGATACTATCTCTCGACTGTACGTAACATTGCCCTCGGCGACTTTTGCCAGGAGAACATCAAAAACCCTGCCCTTATAAATCAACTCACTTGCTACGACTTCAGGTTTCATAAATTCTAAAGCTAAAATGCTATATGAGTCTCAAAATTTTTCAAAGAGCTATGCTTAATTTCTATGAAAATGAGTGATTGGAGCGAAAGACGTAAAATAGCAGTGGCCTTCATCGCAGCGTTTTTGGTGGTTGGAGTCTTGATTGCAGTTATTTCATCTATTCCTACGAGCCAAGAAATAGAGCGGCGCAGCTTAGAAGGTGCAGTTCGTGAGGGATCACCGGAGTTCGAGGCATTAACTAAAAAAATTTCAATAGCCAATGATGATGAGAATACGCTCGAATCCCCTACGGCGTTAGGAACCATCACAATGGCTCTCTCCGGGCGCATAAGAAATATGACGGGCAAGACAATAACGGGACTAGAGATAAAAGTTTCGGTGGTTGATCGCATGAATAACCCAATAAAAGAAAAAAAACTAGTCGTGGTTCCAACTCAGAAAGAGAGTCTACTCCCCGAGGAGGTAATGCCTGTAAGACTCACGATAGATGGATTTAAGAAGGAAGATGATAGAGCAATGGTTAGATGGAAGGTTACGGCCATTAAGGTGAAGGAAGATTAGCATGTAGCTGCTTAATTCAAGAGTTGAATTAGGTTAACTGCGTTAAGTTTCGTAATAATGTTTTTCGTAGCTTGAAATATGGTGAATCTCCCATTTAATCAAGGCAAATTATCGATCTCAAATATCTCAAGCATGTGTTTTTGTAGTGACCTTGATAGTTAGTAATGCCTTTAATTCAATTTACATTCAAGCACATTGAACTTATTCTCCTAGGGTTAAGCGCCTGGATTCAAGAGAGAAAAAGCCATCTTATTAGGTAGTAGATTCCTATTCCCATTCCTATGAGAAAAAGGATGAATAGGACAGTAAGAACTGCAACAGCTATTTTAAATGCCCTGTAGCGTTTTGGATCTGGCGGTGATAGTTGCTCTTGTGGAAAATATGGTGGTGGTCTATTTGGCATTGATCTTTCCTCCCTGAAATTTTGACTTGTCTTGAAATTTTATTTTGAGGATGAATCGAGTGATTTGCAAGCTTTATCTTATGATTTGTTGATTCTTTCTCGCGATTGAGTACAACAGGGATTTGACTTGAAAGGGCGTCAGATGTGGGTATTTTTCGAGCAAGAGAGCGACGATGCCTACTATATGTGGACATGCAAAACTATTACCTGTCAATCTCTTATAGCTTCCATTTAGCCAAGCTGTTTCTACGTTAACACCCGGTGCAGTTAACTCTATGATCTCTCCATAATGAAAGCTGAACTTAAACGGATCTGACTCTTCGCTTTTTCTGACGGCGATCAATGAAGAACAGAATACAGAAGGGTAGGATGGTTGTGGAAGATTATTAGCCGCTGCGACAACTATCGTTCCGACCTGATAAGCTCTATCCAGTAAGTCATGTAGTGGAGCACAGTAATGAGTCTTTGTGGTGCCCAAACTTAGATTTACTAGGCGAAATTTTTTCTGAATTGCGTATTCTAACCCTGCTAGCAAGAGTCGGGCATCATTGGCATGGCCGAGGACTTTTACACTGTGTAGTTTTGCTTCGGGCGCAATTGACGTGATTATACTTGCACATGCAGTTCCATGGCCGGTGGCATCATTTCCATCAGAAGGATGAAATATGATCCCATCCTTTTCAATTGTCGCTTCGACCGAATCGATTACTTTCCCTCTCAGCGCTGGATGTGTTATCTCAACTCCACTATCAATTATTGCTATCTCAACGCCCTTGCCTGTAGCGTTTTTCCAACTTTCGTCCAAATCTACTTCTAGTAATTCAGGGTGGCAGGTTTCCAGATTTGTCGGCAACATAGGCGATCTTCAAGTTAGTAGATTATTGTAGTCAGAATATTTTAGGATTGCTTTAATTAAGTCACGACAAAGTCGTCTTTCTGCATCACCTCGCTTCGTTAGTTCGCGGATTAAAATAGCAAGCTCAGTCATTTCTTGATGCTCTGGAGAGCTTCTAATATTGGTTAGCCAACTTTGAACATCGGATAGATCAATACTTTCATTTTTTATTACACTCTCGCCGAGTTGGCGAAAAGTCCTGACGGTCTCGTATGTGTGCACTAATGATGCGATAATCTCAGCAAATGCGACGGCTTCATCCATTTCCTCAGAAGTGAATGGTTCGTAAGGTGGTTCGCCGGAGCGATTGACATATTCCAGAACGCCGATAGTTTCCTCTCTATATTTCAATGGTGTGGCGAGAAGGATTTGGGTGTTGTATCCAGTTTGCTTGTCGATCTCTGCATAGAAGGCGCTTTCCTGGGCTACATCGGCTATGGCCATTTGTTGTCCCGAAGAGAACACGAAACCAGCTACTCCTCGACCCGCAGGCACACGCATGCCTCTTAATTTATCAGCGACTTTACCGGTTGCCATCAAGAAATATAGGTCGTTTGTGTCAGCATCTCTGACGAGGACCGAAGCCCCCTCAGCCTTAAGTCGAAGCGCAGATACCTCCAGAGCTTTTCTGATTGATTCAGTTAGAGGTTCTGTCATCGCATTTCCTATGTCCAGAGTTTCTAGAACATATCGGAGTTTTTCCTCGAGCGTGGTCATTTCCTCATTACCCTTAGTGAATCTGTGTTGATGAAAATCATTTTAACACATTCAGAGCAACACTAAACTGATGCAAATGCATCATTTCCGGTGATTCTCTCTAAATGGCGGGTATCATTAAAAGCCAAGAGTCGGACGTTTCCTCTGCCTCTAAACTCGAAGCGGCAAATACCGCAATTTGAGGTGACAAGCCAAGCAGTATTAGTAGTGTGCTCATTGATAGCCCCGAGAAGATATAGGCTTGTAAAGCAAATAACACCGGTATGTGAAAAAATCGCTATATTCTTGCCTTCATACTCATTTAGTATTTTTTCCAATTCATCTCTGACTCTTTTAAGCAGCTGTGCGTAGCTTTCTCCGTTTGTTATGACATATTTGAAGTCTCTACTCATCAATGCTTGGTAATCTTTTGGATATTTTACGGAAGCCTCCTCGAAGGTTAGCCCTTCTAGCACTCCGACGTCTCTTTCGCGAAATGCCGCTTTCTCGTTAACCGGTATGTTTATAAGTTCGGATAAAGGCTCGGCGGTTTGAACTGCTCTAAGAAGATCACTAGAGAAGATTACGTCTATTCTTTCTTTATAAAGAGCTCTAGCTGTTGCAATAGCTTGTTTTCGCCCCAGAGGCGATAGAGGAGTAGCAGAATGCCCGCCAAATCTCCTCTCAGCGTTCTTTTCCGATTGTCCGTGTCTTATTAAAAAGAGTTTGGTTGATTTCATTCAGTTAGCCACAAGCGATTCAGATTTAAGTCTTTCCGTCTGATAGTGAGTCGTAAGAGCATTTATGAATTCGTCTAACTCTCCATCCATTACTGCATCCAGTTGGTAAAGTGTCAGACCGATCCTATGATCCGTAACCCGGTTTTCCTTGAAGTTATAGGTGCGTATTTTCTCTGATCTATCGCCACTACCAACTTGCGATCTGCGCTCGGCAGAAATGGCTTCTTGTCTTTTTCTTTCCTCGAGTTCCTGTAGACGCGCTCTTAGTATTCTCATCGCTTTTTCTCGATTTTTTATTTGCGATTTTTCATCTTGCATCGAGACGACGATACCTGTGGGGATATGCGTAATGCGAACTGCAGAATAAGTTGTATTGACCGACTGTCCTCCAGGTCCGGATGAGCAAAATGTGTCGATTCTGAGATCCTTTGGGTCAATTTGAATATCTACTTCCTCTGCTTCTGGTAATACAGCGACGGTTATTGCAGAGGTATGAATGCGGCCGCTTGCCTCAGTTTGAGGAACTCTCTGGACTCTATGAACGCCGGATTCATAGCGTAGCTTCGAGTAAACTCTATCACCTTCAATTACTGCTATTGCTTCCTTGACGCCACCCAAGCCCGT
Source organism: uncultured Blastocatellaceae bacterium (assembly GCA_964486055.1). Taxonomy (GTDB): domain Bacteria; phylum Acidobacteriota; class Blastocatellia; order Pyrinomonadales; family Pyrinomonadaceae; genus J014. Next base: position 28,850 of record CAZALE010000007.1, on the reverse strand, counting down.
CTCAGATATATCCATGATTTCGAATTTCCATCCTTGTTTTTCTGCGTAGCGCGCATACATCCTTAAAACCTCTGCAGCAAATAGAGCTGCTTCATCGCCCCCAGTTCCGGCCCTTATTTCGAGAATTACATTCTTTTCATCATTTGGATCTTTAGGTAAAAGTAGTATTTTTAGTTCTTCTTCAACTTTAGGAAGCTTCTGTTCTATTTCATCAATTTCAGCTTGGGCTAGTTGCCGCAATTCAGCATCATCTGCCTCAGCTAATAATGATTTTGCACTTTCTAAGTCTTCCTTTAGCTTTTTGAGTTCTCGATATTTTTCCACTATCTCACCCAAGCTGCGATGTTGTTTCATCAGCTTCGCATATGTCTTAACGTCCGAAATTACATCAGGAGACGAGATTCGTTCAGTCAATTCTTCATATGTTTTTTCTATTTGCTCTAACTTTTCAAGCATATTGCCTCTCAGATGGTTCTAATTTTAGCGCCTCTTTTAATGCAAGAATAGCTACTTCGATCTGTTCCTGATTTGGCTCCTGTGTCGTGATGTTTTGAAGCCAAAGACCTGGTTTGGTAAGTGCCTTAAAAATCCAGCTTGATTCTGCTCTTGCAGCATAACGAATTATTTCATAAGAAATACCAGCAATCAGCGGCATGATCGATATTCGAGCGATTAGATTAAGAATTACAGATTCGAATCTTACGAAGGAAAACAAAACTATCGCAATTAACATGACCACCATTAGGAATGATGTTCCACATCTCGGATGTTGACGGGCCTCTAATCTAGCGTTTTCTACGGTTAATTCTTTTCCTTTTTCCCACGTGAAAACCGTTTTGTGCTCAGCGCCGTGGTATTGAAAGATTCTACTTACATCATTCATCTTTGACATCGAAAAAATCAGAAGCAAAAAGATTGTGATTCGTATAAATCCGTCAACGGCATTGAATGCAAGCCAAGAGTTAGGTTTAGCCTGCCATAGATAAAACTGAATGATTTGCCAGATAGAGGTTGATGAAGGCGGTGAATCAGTCCAGCCGATCGAGATAAAGATGAAGTTCGTCAATATCAGCGGGGCGATTATAAAAAGTGCTACGTTAAAAATTATGGCGAACAACATTGAGGTGACTATTGCAAAGTTTTGTAATCCTTTTGGACCTGTTGATTCTGAACCGTCTTCCTCTTGAAATATCCTCGCAGAGAATTCGATAGCCTTTATTCCAATTGCCAGAGATTGAATTAATGTGACAGCACCTCGAATTATAGGTATAGACAACAATCTATGCGCATCTGTCCATCTCTCAGCTTGATATGATTGGTGAACAATTGAGCCGTCAGATTTTCGACAAGCGATTGCATATGCTGAGGGAGTTCGCATCATTACCCCTTCTATCACTGCTTGTCCTCCAACTAACAGATCTCTCTGTAGAGTTAGAAAAATTTTTAAGAAATGTTTCATAGAACTAGCATTAAAAAAGAAAAACGCCGCATTTTTTGAGATGCAAAACGGATGTTTCACCGTTTACGGTGCGGCGTTCGACCAACAGTAGCTAGTGCTTGTGTTGTTTTTTCATTGGGTGGTTTTTCGACCGTATCGTCTATTGAATTTATCCACTCGGCCAGCCGTATCAACTAGCTTTTGTTTACCAGTGAAAAATGGATGGCATTCGGAGCATATCTCTATGTGTAAATCAGTTTTTCGCGTTGAGCGAGTTTTAAAGACGTTACCACAAGCACACGAAACTGTTATCTCTTTATATTCTGGATGTATTCCTGTTTTCATGATTTACCTCTATGACTTTAGTTTAATCTAAGCCAAATCTCAATGATAATTTTCAGATCTTCAAAAAGCAAGCCTAACTAATCTGATAGAAAGCTTTTTTACCTGGATAAACTGCGGTTAGCCCTAAGTCCTCTTCGATTCTAAGAAGTTGATTATATTTAGCTATTCTATCCGAGCGAGAAAGTGAACCGGTTTTTATTTGACCAGCATTAGTGGCTACAGCAAGATCAGCGATGAAGGTATCCTCAGTCTCACCAGACCTATGGGAGATAATAGCAGCCATATTGTGTGTTCTGGCTAATTCTATGGCTTGAAGTGTCTCTGTTAAAGTTCCAATCTGATTCACCTTTATTAATATTGCATTTGCACAATTTTCTTCAATACCTCGATTGAGAAATTTTGTGTTTGTCACAAAAAGATCATCTCCGACGAGTTGGATTTTATTACCGAGGGCCTCTGTCAGATGTTTCCAGCCTTCCCAATCCTTCTCAGCAAGTCCGTCCTCAATTGAAATTATTGGATACTTTTCGATCCAATTTTGCCAGAATTTTATCATTTCATCTGATGAAAGGCTTCTTCCATCAGACTTTTTGAATACATAACGTCCGTCTTGATAGAATTCGCTGGATGCTGGGTCTAATGCTATCATTACATCCTCTCCAGGTTCATATCCAGCTTTTTCTATTGCTTGCAATATGGTTTCAATGGCTTCTTCATTGGATTTGAGATTAGGCGCAAATCCGCCCTCATCGCCAACGGCAGTGGAGTAACCTTTGGAAGAGAGGACTTTCTTAAGATGATGGAATATCTCAGCCCCGACTCTGAGAGCCTCACCGAAAGAAGGGAATCCGACCGGGACGATCATAAACTCTTGAAAATCGACGTTATTATCCGCATGGGCGCCACCATTGATTATGTTCATCATTGGCACTGGCAGAGTTCGTGCATTCACGCCACCTAGATAGCGATAAAGAGGCAGTTGTAAAAACGCAGCAGCAGCTCGGGCTGTTGCCATTGAAACAGCTAGTATGGCATTTGCGCCTAAATTAGACTTATTGTCAGTGCCATCTAATTCGATCATGGTCTGGTCAATTAAATTTTGATCAAGTGCGTCCATTCCCTCGATTTCGCAGGCAATCTTTTCGATTATGTTTTCTACTGCTTTCCTGACGCCCTTTCCTAAGTAACGATTCTGATCGCCGTCACGCAGCTCTACCGCTTCATTCTCGCCGGTGGAAGCTCCAGATGGAACGGCAGCGATTCCAAGAGTCCCATCTTCCAGGATTACTTCTGCTTCTACCGTCGGATTACCTCGCGAATCCAATATTTCTCTAGCCCAAATTTTTTCTATCAAGCTCATATTTAAAATCTCCTTTGTTTATCGGAAATAAGTTCAAAATTTATAATGGGAGCTTAGCAAAAAGCAAATTAAGCTTGCTTTAATTCTGCTGTAGTTGGTTGAGCGTTTGATGATTCGTTTGGATGATTCTCGTGTGCTTTTTTCAGTTTAACTCGCAGGATGCGATGTTTTTCTACTTCATCGACCTCAAACACGTAGCCATTAAATTTTACAGTATCGCCCTTTTTGAGTATTCTTCCAGTTTCGTTCATAAGGAATCCTGCGATGGTTGTGTAGACTTCAGAGATAGGCAGATTGCCTCCTAATCTACGGTTGAAATCTCTAACAGCGAGTGCCCCATCTAAGATATAACTACCATCTGGCTGAGGTATTATTTGTTCGTTGACCTCTTCATCATGCTCATCGGAGATGTCACCGACTATTTCCTCTAGTAAATCTTCCAAGGTGATTATCCCTTCGATTCCACCGTGTTCATCGACTACGAATCCAAAATGAAATTTTTCTCTTTGCATTCGCCTCAACACATCTTCTAGCCTTGCGGTATCGATTACGTACATTGGCTTTTGCAATACCTTTTCCAATCTAAAGGATTTTGGGCGTAGAAGATACGGCAGGACGTTTTTTGAGTGGATGAAACCTATTATGTCGTCTATTGAATTGCGGTAGACGGGAAGGCGCGAATAACCGTACTGCTGAAAGGCTTTAACTATTTCCTCCAGTGAGAGATTGGCTGGGATTGCTGCCATCTCTGTCCTCGGTACCATGGCTTCCTTAACTGTAGTCTCGGAAAACTCGAAGATTTTATCAATCAGCTTTCCCTCCTCCTCTTTTAGTAGCCCTCTCTCACTTGAGATTTTAATTAAACGGCGTATTTCGTCTTCTGTGTAGCCAGAGCCATGCTCACTTGCAGATTCGAACCCCAAAAGCCTGACTACTTTCGTGCCTGTCCAATCGAGGATTTTGATGGGGTAATAAAATACCTTATAGAATATCTGCATCGGAAGAGCGATGATAAAAGCGACTTTTTCAGCAAGTTCTAACGCGATGGTTTTAGGCGCCAGCTCCCCGAAGACTATGTGTAGAAATGTGATTATTGAGAAGGCTATAGTGAAGGCAATTGTGTGAATGACAGCCGGAGTAGCTAAGAGTTGCTGGCCGGTTTTTTCAGCAAAAAGCAGTAATGGATATTCAATGAGTCGCGCTACAGCGGGTTCACCTATCCAACCAAGTCCTAAAGAGGCCAACGTAATACCTAATTGAGTTGCTGATATGTACGCGTTGAGATTATTCAGTATGTCGAGTAACCTACGAGCAGTCTTATTACCAGTACTAGCTAAAGTCTCGATTCTAGACCTTCTTACCGCAACCAGAGCGAATTCGCTGGCTACGAAGAATCCATTTGCCAGTACTAAAAAAACAACCAATAAAAGATTTAAACTCGAGTTAGTTAAAAATATACTGACAGACTCATCCATGAGCTTTCCATTTGACGGCAGAATTATATCACAGTTTTCTTCAGCGAGCTATTTATTCCTCGAAAGCTTTTAAGACTTCCTCGGCATGACCCTCGGGTTTCACTTTTTCGAAGATTTTTTTGATCTTTCCATTTTCATCGATTAGAAATGTTGTGCGATTTACTCCAAAATATTTCTTTCCGTACATGCTTTTCTCACCATACACTCCGTAGGCAGAAACAATTGACTTGTCGGTGTCTGCAAGAAGATCAAACGGGAGATTGTATTTAGATATGAATTTTTGATGCGATTTTTCATCATCAGTCGACACGCCTAATACTTTTATGCCTTTAGCTTTGAATGATTCAAATGTATCACGAAAAGAGCAAGCCTCTTTGGTGCAACCAGGCGTGTCGTCTTTAGGATAAAAATAAAGGACTACTTTGTGCCCACGAAAATCTGATAGCTTGATTTCCTTACCATCTTGATTTTTAGCTTTAAAGTCAGGTGCTATGTCGCCTTCCTTTAACATATTTTCCTCCTTATTTTCAATCTTGCTTACCTTTTCAAAATTCAATCTTTCTTCCTGTATGGCCGTTAGATTGTGCCACTTTTACTGTCTTGGTAGTAGTCTCAATTCGTGTAACTATCTCTTTTAACTTTTTTGATAAATGCGATAGTCGCTCAAAAGTGGATCTAGTCTGCAGCAATTTATATTTTTCCTCTGGAGAAAGATTAAAAGATGCCCCGATTAAAAAAGACAGGATTTGTGGCTCAGCTTGTGGAATCTCCGGCATTTTTCCTTTCTCTCCTGAAAGATCATGAGCCATTTTGGCTATTTTGACGAATGTTTGAAAAACCTCATCAGCTAGAGGCTTAAGTAACTCTTCGTCTTCCTCATCATCCTCAAAGTAAGAAACCTCAGCTATTAGATAAGGTTTAGAGCAGTTAACATATCTTTCAATAACATAACGGGCTAAACCTATGGTTAATATGTTAGAGCGCCCATCTGGCAACCTCTGTATTTCTCTGACTTCAGTGGCGCAGCCGATACTGCCTATGGGTGGCCTGTTACTTGTAGCCGCTTCTTCTGCCCTAAAATACGAAACGCCGAAAATATTGTTATCTTCCTGAATATCCTCGAGCATCTTTTTATAACGGGGTTCAAATATATGCAAAGGCAGTAATTCGTTCGGAAATAAAACGATCGGAAGAGGAAATATAGGTAATTGGTTCAATTCTTGAAGTTTACCTGATGTTTCTGACATAAACTTAGATGCCCTTTAATATACTGTCGGCGCAATAAAAATCAATTAAAAAGTTGTGCTTCGAGAGAATTAAATATGTTCTCAGGAGACTCTTCATCGAGCACCATGTTCTTCAAGGTAAGTGTAGCGTTTATCATTCTTTTGATGGTATCTTCGTCTTTCCTAAATCTTGAATCTGCTAGGATCAGTTTTCTTATTACTCTTTCCTCGATCTCGCTGCTATTCGTTCGTTCTCCTGGTTCGAGCGAATCTATGCTATCACTTATGGTTTTGTTTCTGATTTTTACATGATAAGCATTAGTCAGTTCGCACACTTTATCTCTGATTTTCTTCAAGTCAAGCGAGGAATTAGAGAATCTGAGCAATCCAGTTAGAGACACCTCAACAATTGTGTCTGAGTAATCTCTCGATTCTAATTTTTTTTCGATCATTTCATGTACATTTTCTGGGGCAACGCAGTCTGAAACTTTGATTTCTATTCTGTCAAATGCGCGTTTTTTATATTCAGATATGAAAGCTTTCGATATTATATGGTTTTCGTCATCAACCTCTATGAGCCATGCTCCTCTTTTTTCCTGTACTTCCTCAATGTTTGTTGGTTCAAGTGAGCCAGGATTGAAAATCCAATTTTCTTCCTCATAGGATTTATGAATGTGCCCTAAAGCAAGGTAATCAATCACCTCTCTTAACTTATTCAGATTGGCTCTACTTAATCCTGTGGAGAAGCCTTTTTCATGTCCCTCAATGTCAGTATGAAGCAGAAGTATATGAAAAGCTCCATCACGGCGAGCCTTACGAATGCCTTCGATAAGCTTGGGGACTACCAGATTGATCGATGCTCCATACCATGATGAGCCAAAGATACGAGCCTGGCCAATATCAACATACCCTCCTCGAGCTTTTTGTTCATCCCACCTTTCATAGATAATCTCTTTTTCGTTTTCATGAGATTTGACTGTTGGCTGTAGAAAATGGATAAATTTCCAATTTGCCAAGACCTGTAACCACGCGAATTTCTGGTTAGGTGCTCGTTTGTCATGATTACCCTCTACTACCACGACTGGAATTTTTTCTTTTCTTATCTGCTCGAGAACTGCGTAAGCGTAGTTAAGCGTTTGTGGTGTTAACTGCTGTTTATGAAAAAAATCTCCGGCTATCAGGATAAAATCTACTTTTCCACCGAGAGCGTACCGTTGTATTAGATCATTGAAGGCATCGAAAAAATCTTTTTCCGCATTCTCGATGCCATAACGATCGCATCCTAGATGAATATCTGAAATGTGTAAAAACTTCATACGTAGATTATAAAACAGCTTACGCTCTATAGCACCCTTAAATTAGATTGGCATAATGATATCATCTATTCCTGAGCGTTACAAGGTAGACTTTGAGTCAGCATATTAAATTTGCATTTACCTAGTTGGCTGCAAATAGAAATTAAAGAAAGCAGGTGACTCTCATACAATACAGCAATTGAACCTAAAGGGTAAGTTATTTTTGTGCGTTTTGATCATGCAGCTTAGCTTCTTTGATTTCATTAGATGATTTTTTAAGCTTTAATCTACCAATTTCTTTGAGAATTGGAATCAATTTTGAGAGGATCTGCTCGTGACAGGCTCGATTCGTGGCCAGTATGCCGTTATAGTTTTGTGTGTCGCTAGAGTGGTAGTCTAATTTCTCACCAAACAAGTCTGTTAGAATTCCACCTGATTCCTCAAGGATTACCTGAGGCGCGCAAGTATCCCAAAGTTTAGTGTGCGGTGACAAGTGGATATAAAGATCAGCTTTACCTTCAGCAATTAGCCCTATTTTTAATCCGACGGATCCGTGTTGTATTTCTTCTTTAAACCTAAGCCTTGATGTTATTTCAGATAATTTGGGACTTTTGTGTAAGCGACTGACAGCTAATATCATATCCTCTATTTCATTCTTTTCGTTGACATGTAGTCTTCGAGGAGTTTTTTCATTCTCCACCAAGAAAGCACCTTTGTTCTCAGAGGCGAAAAATAGGCGTTTTTGTGCTGGTTGGTAAACAACGCCAACTACCGGCTTAGATTCGTAAACGAATCCTATTTGCACTGCAAAATCGTCAGCTCCTTCGACGAATCCTTTAGTTCCATCTATAGGATCTATTATCCAAACTCTTTTTTTATTGAGGCGATTTAGATCATCCTCTAATTCTTCGGATAGAATTCCATCCTCTGAGAATAAATTTTTAAGCTCAGAGACGATCAGTTCGTTGGCTCTTTTATCGGCTGAAGTTACTGGCTCAGTGAAATTATGATTAAGCTTTTTAGTTTCTACTTCAAAGCCATCTTCATAAAGCCGCATTATTTCTTCGCCAGCGGCAATGGCTAAATTTATTGCGGTATTAAGTTCTGTATTGAACACTCTAAAATTTTACCACATTTTGTTTTGATATTGTTTCAGGTGCTAAACTTTAAGGCATGGCAGAGGCTTTGAAAATTTCCAAAACGACGGATAGAAAGCAGATTTATGAAGAATTAATACCGCAGATAGAGAGCCTAGTTGCCGGCGAGAGTGATATTATAGCGAATCTGGCTAACATTGCAGGCGCTGTAAAAGAGGCTCTGAACTTTTTTTGGGTGGGATTTTACATAAAAAAAGACGAGTATTTGGTTTTAGGACCATTTCAGGGTCCGGTAGCATGCACGAGGATAGAACTCGATAAAGGAGTTTGTGGATATGCTTATACTAATCGAAAAGTCGTAATAGTGCCTGACGTGGACGCTTTTCCAGGCCATATTGCTTGTAGCTCTCTATCTAGATCGGAGATTGTCCTGCCGATTTTCAATTCTGATGGGCAGGTCTTTGGAGTGCTGGATGTTGATAGTGACAAACTGAATGATTTTTCTGAAATAGATGAATTTGGCTTGAAACAGGTGGTTGCGATAGTGGAAAAATTACTCTCGGCTTGATATCTTTTGTTTTGTTGACTTGTGAATTTTCCTGAAAAGTTTCATTAAAAGATCAACGGAGAGAAAGATGGAAAGATTTGCGACTAAAGATGGCACGGCGAGGTTTGCTAATAGATTCAATGATGCTGGAAAAGGGCATTTTAGATCAGCCTACGATCTTCAGCTTTCATCGATAGGTATCGGCACCTATCTAGGAAATTGGGACGAAGAGACAGATGAAAGTTATGTCAAAGCGATAGTGAGGTTTGTGGAACTTGGTGGAAACGTCTTAGATACAGCAATAAATTATCGTTTTCAGCGAAGCGAGAGAAACATTGGAAAAGCACTAAGTCTTTTGAGGGAAAGAGGATTTGGTAGAGACGAGCTTTTTGTATGCACGAAGGCTGGTTACTTGCCATTTGATAATGAACCTGCCTGGGATGTAGATGAATACTTCGAGCAGAATTTTGTAAGTAAAGGATTAGCGTCTTTTGAGGATTTGGTAGGAAAAAGTCATTGCATTCGTCCCGAATACCTGCAATCTCAGATCGATCAATCGCTTCAAAATCTAGGTCTTGAGGGAATTGATCTTTTTTATATTCATAATCCAGAGTCTCAATTGCAAGTAGTTGATAGAGAGACTTTTGAAAATAGGTTGTTAAAAGCTTTCGAATTACTCGAAAAAAATAGAAGTGAGGGTAAGATTAATTTCTACGGAGTTGCTACCTGGAATGGTTTTAGAATCTCGCCGGAGAAAAGATATTATCACCCCATGGAAAGCATGGTTAATCTTGCAAAGCAAATAGCTGGAGAAGGACACGGATTCAAATTCGTTCAACTGCCTTACAATCTATCGATGCTTGAGGCTTATCTATCAGCAAATCAGCCATTGGCGGGAGATTACGTCACTCCATTAAAAGCCGCAGAGGAATTAGGAATTAAGGTTATTTGTAGTGCTGCTTTGTTGCAGGGTAACATAGTAAACAACGTTCCTGAGGGAATTCGCCGACATCTCGGCGATAACCTGACCGACGCAATGGCGGCTATACAATTCGTGCGCTCAACGCCCGGCGTTACAACTGCATTAGTGGGGATGAGTCAAGTTTCTCATGTTGAGGAAAACATGAGATTAGCTAAATTTGATGTTTGTGAGTTAGAGACATTTCAGAGACTTTTCAATCTCACAGAATTCGGAGCTTAAAAATGAGAATTGAAAATTATTCGCAGTTTTGGGAATTTTACGTTCAGGAACACAGTAAACCAATGACCCGATTGTTTCACTGTGTCGGAACTTTAATGGCTAGCTTGCTTTTTCTAATTTTTCTATGGAAAGGTTTATGGTATTACTTTCCAATGTGTTTGTTTGTAGGGTATGGGTTTGCCTGGTTCTCCCATTTCTTCATAGAGAAAAATAAGCCAGCTACCTTTAAATATCCTCTTTGGTCATTTATCTCGGATTACAAAATGATGTTCTTAATGTTATCAGGCAAAATGGATAAGGAAGTAAAGAGAATCCTTGGAAGTTGATCATTATGAAAAGACAATTACTAGAGTTCATGCATGCCATAGGTAATGATGCCGTTGCCATTATACCGGCAGCTCATGAAAAAACCCGCAGCTACGATACCGAATATAAATTCAGACAAGATTCAGACTTTTTTTATCTGACTGGATTTCCGGAACCCGATGCAATCGCCGTTATATCGCCGTCGGACAAAAAGCATCCTTACGTTTTATTTGTAAGACCACGTGACCCAGAGATGGAGATATGGAATGGCCGTAGAGAGGGAATAGACGGAGCAGTCAGAAACTATGGAGCAAGTAAGGCCTATTCAATAGATGAATTTGAGAAAAGGATGCCTTCATTTTTGAATGGCAAAGAGAAGCTTTACTATCGTTTCGGTGTTGATGAAAAGTTAGACCGGCTAATTTTACAGTATCTTTCACTGCAGAGATTTAGGCGGTTGAAAACACCATATCCTCCGCACACAATAGTTGATCCGACGATCATCATTGGTGAAATGCGCCTTCACAAAACACGTGAAGAAATTCAAATAATGCGTAAGTCCTGTGATATTGCTGCTGCAGCCCATATAGCAGCCATGAAAGCTGTTAAGCCCGGCATGACCGAAGCTCAAGTTGAGGCAATAATTGAATATCACTTTAGGATGTTTGGGGCGTCCGGTCCTGCTTACAATTCCATTGTTGGTGCTGGAGCTAATGCCACTATACTTCATTATGTAGAGAATAACGCAGTTTTAAAGGACGGAGACCTGTTGCTAATCGATGCCGGGTGTGAGTATAAAGGCTACGCCTCAGACATTACGCGTACGTTTCCGATAAATGGACGATTCAGTAAAGCGCAGCGAGAGGTTTATGAGGTGGTGCTCGAGGTACAAAAAGCATGTATTGAGGCCACGAAGAAAGGAGTGACTGTGCAACAACGTCAGGAGCTTTCCATCGAGCTTCTCACGGAGGGCATGAAAAAACTCGGATTACTCAAGGGTAATACCAAAAAATTAATCAAAGAAAAGGCCTATGAAAGATATTACATGCATGGAGTAGGGCATTATTTGGGATTGGACGTTCACGATGCTGGTAGATATTTCTTGGATCAAGAGGCGACTAAATCTAGGCCGTTTGAACCTGGCATGGTCTTGACTGTTGAGCCGGGAATTTATGTTCAACCTGATGATAAGGACGCACCAGCTAAATATCGCGGAATTGGTATAAGAATTGAGGATGATGTTTTAGTGACAGAGAAGGGAAATGAAATACTAACTTCGAAAGTTCCGAAGGAAGTCGAGGAAATTGAAGACTTAATGAATTCATCAAAAGAATGAATGATTCCTCGAATAGCTCAAGTATCAGCCATAGCAATAAATTTCTTGTCGAGTCACTCAATAGCCGAGTCAGTAGTAAGATCCAAATGAGCCTGGAACGTAAACTTTGTTGATTAGTAATCTTATAAAATCTTTCTGCCATGCTTTTAAGCTTCTAAGAAAACAAGTGTAAGATCGATGATTTATTAGTCATTAATCTGTAATGATCATAAGCGAGGGAAGTGATGGGTTTAAATAACATTTTAATCACAGGCGGTGCTGGATTTATAGGTTCTCATCTTGTTGACGCATTGATTAAGGAAGATAAATGGCAAGTATTCGTAGTCGATAACTTTAATGATTTTTACTCGCCAAAAATAAAACGCAGGAACGTATCCGCTCACCTTGCAAATTCGAGGTTTCATCTATATGAAGCTGACATACTCGATAAATCATCATTAAGCAGGATATTTAGTGAAAACAAAATCGATGTCATAGTACATCTAGCGGCGTTAGCTGGTGTCAGACCTTCACTTCTTGATCCAAATGCATATACAAAGGTAAATGTAGAGGGCACTCTAAACATGCTGGAGATAGCAAGAGAGTTTGGGATTAGACAATTTATCTTCGGCTCGTCCTCGAGTGTCTATGGAATAAACTGTAAAGTGCCGTTTTCAGAGGATGATAAGATATCTTGTCCCATCTCTCCTTATGCTGCCACAAAGGCTGCGGGTGAACTGATATGTCATACTTATTCACATCTATATGGAATTAGAGTGGTTTGCTTAAGATTTTTCACGGTTTATGGGGCACGGCAGCGACCGGATCTCGCAATTCATAAGTTTTCAAGATTAATTTGGCAGGGTAAGCCTTTGCCGATGTTTGGTGATGGCAGTACTAAAAGAGATTACACATACATTGATGACATCATTCAAGGAGTCAGAAATGCAATAGATTATGATAGATCCGATTATGAGATTTTCAATCTAGGTGAATCGAGAACCATCGAATTGAGATACTTGATTCAACTGCTGGAGGAAAATCTCGGAAAGAAAGCGTTGATAGATAAAAAACCTCATCAACCCGGCGATGTGCCAATAACTTTTGCCGATATCTCCAAGTCCCGTGCACTTCTTGGTTATAATCCGCAGACGAACATCGAAGATGGAATCAGGAAGTTTGTTGAATGGTTTAAAACCGAAGGTTTAGAAACTTAGATATGAGCGCAAGAATTTTAGACGGGAAGGTCATATCAGAAGCCATAAAGAGGGAAGTGATGGCTGAAATGGCCAAGCTTTCCTATAAACCATGCCTTGCTGTTATTCGTGTCGGAGATAATCCAGCATCGGCAGTCTATGTTGCAAACAAGATAAAAACAGCTGAGCAGGTTGGTATTCACTCGGAGCACCATCATTTTCCAGCAACGATATCACAAGAAAGTTTAGTTGATAAGATTAACGAGTTAAATGATCGAGAAGATGTTGATGGTATTTTAGTCCAATTGCCATTGCCAACTCATATCAACGAGCTTGAGATTTTGGAGAGAATTGATCCAAAGAAGGATGTAGATGGTTTCCATCCTGTAAATGCGGGAAGACTTTTACAAGGTAATGAGTGTTTATCTCCTTGCACGCCAGCAGGCGTCATAGAAATCCTGAAGCGTTCGAATATCCAGATTTCCTCGAAACATGCCGTGGTAGTTGGTAGAAGTAACATAGTTGGAAAGCCAATGGCAGTCTTATTACTGCAAGAAAATGCGACTGTGACTATTTGTCATTCTCGTACTGAAAATCTCTCGGATATTACGAGGCAAGCTGACATACTGGTAGCAGCTATTGGAAAGCCAGGTTTCATAAGAGCCAGAGATTTGAAGGATGGAGTAGTGATCGCAGATGTAGGGATAAATCAAATAAAGGATGAAGCAATGCTACATGAATTCTTCGACGGCGAGGAATTAAGACGCCGGCTTGAGATCGTCAGGAAAAAGGGAGCAACCATAGTTGGCGACGTAAATCCAAAAGAAGCGAGCTACAAGGCATCTGCATTCACGCCCGTACCAGGTGGAGTCGGACTCTTGACTGTTGCCATGCTAATGAAAAATACGTTAAAGGCCAGTAAATTACGTCGAGAAGCTAAGCAAGATTAGCTCTCAACTCGGTTAAGACTGTTTTATTACGTCCGATAAATGGTTTAATTGAAAGTATTTGTTTTAGTATCAAAGAGCATTTTATTTGAGGAGTTCAGAATCATGACCTTTGATGAATATCAAAAATTAGCGTCTTTAACTGCAGGCTATCCGAATCGAAAAGATAATTTACAATATCCTACCCTCGGATTAGCTGGCGAAGCTGGAGAAGTTGCAAATATTGTTAAAAAAATCCAGAGAGATTTTGAGGGTATTATTACAGAGGAGATTCGCAATAAGCTCAAGGATGAATTAGGCGATTGTTTGTGGTACATAGCAGCTTGTGCAGATGAACTCGGTTTGTCGCTAGAAGAAATAGCTAAGCATAACGTCGAGAAACTCGCTATCCGATATAACCTATCGCATCAAACTAAAGCGGATTAACTATTCAAATATTTGTTTGATTTTCAATAGAAATATCACGTGATCTCGATCAGGTTTTCTGCAGATATTTTTATCAAATCTTCTAACTTCCATGAAGCAGTGACCAGCTCTTCTGCTTGCTCCTTTGGCATGGGCTTAGCGATGAGATATCCTTGGGCATAGTCACATCCGAGTTTTTGCAGACATTTTAGCTGTTTTACCGTCTCAATTCCTTCTGCAGTTAGTTTCATCCCTAAACTTTGGCCTAACAAAATTATAGCTTTTAGAATTTCTGGAGCTTCTTCTGCCTCGTCGATTGCTGAGACAAAGGATCTATCGATTTTAATCGCGTCGAATGGAAGTCGATAGAGCTGACTTAAACTAGAGTATCCGGTGCCGAAATCATCGATCGAAAGTTTAACTCCAAGTTCTTTAAGTGCATTCAGGGATTTAAGCGATTGACTTGGATTTTCCATTGCGCTGGTTTCTGTAACTTCTAATCTAACACTTTCTGGTTTTGCTCCGGTCTTATTAATTATGCTCGCAACCTCAGATGGCAGACTCTCCATTGCAAAGTGTTTTCCTGAGAGGTTAATGCTTATAGTTAAGTCATCTCTTATTTTTTGCCATTTTGCTATTTGCAAGCAGGCCTCGGTTAATATCCAATCAGTCATAGGAATTATCAATCCAGAATCCTCTGCAACTGGGATAAATTTAGCCGGAGATATAAAACCTTTAGTGGGATGGTTCCATCTTAATAAAGCTTCAAATCCTATTAGATTACCATCAGCTAAGGAAATTATCGGCTGATAATGCAATAAAAACTGTTTTTCCTTGAGAGCTATGGTCAGATCTCTTTCTATTTCTGCATTTTCTAAAAACTGGTTTTTCAGCGTATCATCAAAAAAGGCCACTGGCAAGCCATGCTCCTTTGCGTAATGCATTGCTATATCGGCATCACGAAGGATATCCTCAGGGGTTTCGTGTAGCGGGTCATAAGCTGCAAGACCTATATGTAACTTTACGTCAATTTTATTTTTTCTTATTAGAAAAGGGCTGGATGTGATGCTTTTATGGATGTTTAGAGCTAATTGTTGAACTTTTTCTATGGACAGAGGGTCGCTTATTACGACGGCAAATTCATCTCCGCCGAGGCGAGTTACCATGTCTTCGACGCCAACAACACGTTTGATTCTTCTAGCTATCAGAGAAAGAAGACGATCGCCTATGGTGTGACCTAAATAGTCATTTATGTTTTTGAATCGAACTAAGTCTATAAAAAGAACATAAAAGCGCATGGAGGGTATTCGCTTACATAAAGTGAGCAAAAACTCAAGCTTTTCGACCAAGAATGTTCTATTTGGAAGCTTTGTGAGCGGATCATGGAGTGCGTCATGCTCGAATTTGTTACGCTCCTCTGTAACTCGTTCATTCTCCTCCTGAAGTATCTTATTTTCCTGCTCAAAAAAGGCGATTTGCTCCTTGAGAGATTCAATGTCACGCTTTAAAGCAGCGATTTTTATTAAACTTTTTTTCTTACTCTGCTTGAACCTCTCCTTACTTGGTGTTTGCTCGTTTAGAAGGTTTAAGGATAAAACGAAAGCAGAAATTGCTAGTAGCAAAGTGAATATTATTTGAGTATAAAGCGGATTCAACACAAAGTTCAGAGGAATTAGTAGAATAGAAATTCCGATGATGAGGATAATCATTGATCTTATCTGTAACTTCTTCGTCATTTCGAGTCTCGCTCCCAGGTTAGATCTCTTTAATGAGCTTTTGCTTAATTTAGTTTGGAATTAACCTTAAACGTTGTTTGCTTTGAATTTGCAAAACAATGCTCTTCATAGGTAAACCTAATCTTGCAAATAACTCTCCTGAATTTAACACTTCCCTTTGATTTTTTTTTCTTATTTATATTCTCCCCTTCAGCAAAAACATGGAGAAGATAATTGATGTTTAGCAGATTTATTTTTCTCCGTTTTTTAAGGGAGAAAAATTTCGTGGATCAATTATAACTGATTTTTTCGTGATAAATCTAGTATTTATTCTTATGGCAATCAGTTTTCTGTTGTGATTTCATTATGCTTTTTTTCTATTTTGCTATGTTTTATGAAGACTGCTTCGGTGAGATAGACATTGAGTTCGCATATGTCTTTGACATAATCTCCGATGCGCTCCAGGTGTTTTGCTACGAAAAGAAGATGAGCAGCGCTGGTTGTGATAAGCGGATTTTCAATCGTCATTTCTATCAGCTCATTGAATACCCTTTTATAACATGCATCTATCTTGCTATCTTCTTCAATTACTTTTCTAGACAGAATTGAATTTTCAGAGGTAAATGCGTCCAGGGCATTTCTAAGCATGTCAGCCGCGATTTGTGACATTAGAGGAAGGTCAATGTATTTTTTTAGTTGTGGCTCATTATTCAAGATTATAGCTGCTTCAGCTATACTTGAGGCGTGATCAGCTATCCTCTCTAAGATGGGAGTTATTTTAGCAACGGAAATAACAAATCTTAGATCATGGGCCGCTGGTTGATGAAGGGCAAGTATTTCTATGCATAATCTATCTATTTCAAGTTCCATCTGATCTATGATGCGATCATCGTCGAGGACTTGCTTGGCTAGATCACTGTCTCTTTCGATCAGAGATTGCATTGCACGATGTAGAGCTTTTTCTGTAGTGCCACCTAGCAATAATACCTTGTCTCTCAAAATATTCAGTTGCTGATATAAAATTCTTCGTTCCATTTTATCCGAATCTTCCTGTAATGTAATCCTCTGTAAGTTTTTGGTCTGGGTTTGTAAAGATTTTTCTGGTTGGATTGACTTCTATGAGTTTTCCAAGCATGAAAAATGCTGTGCGGTCTGAGATGCGAGCTGCTTGTTGCATGTTATGGGTTACTATTACGATTGTATAATTTTTTTTTAATTCAACTATGAGTTCTTCGATTTTTTGTGTTGCGATCGGATCTAATGCCGAAGCTGGCTCATCCATCAATATTACTTCAGGTTGCACGGCGAGAGCACGCGCAATACATAACCTTTGCTGCTGCCCACCAGATAAGCCTAAAGCAGATTTATGCAGTCTGTCTTTCACCTCATCCCAAAGTGCAGCATCTCTGAGAGCTCTCTCTACACGATCCTCTAAATCCGTGCGATTTTTATGTAGTCTATTTATTTTGATTCCGTAAGCGACATTCTCAAAAATCGATTTAGGAAAAGGATTTGATTTTTGGAATATCATTCCTACGCGCCTTCTGAGTGATACTAAATCGGTGTCTACAGCATATATATCTCTTCCATCCAAGAAGACTTTACCTTCAACCTTTGTGTCCGGGATAATGTCATTCATTCTATTCAATGTCCGAAGAAATGTTGATTTACCGCAACCTGATGGCCCTATGAAGGCTATTACCTCTTTCTCCACGATATCTAGGGATATATCATGCAAGGCTTTTGTCTTACCGTAGTAAAAATTGAGATTAGAGACACTGATTTTAATCTTCATCAAGCCTATATTTTAAATAAATGAAAGATGTCAATGGTTACATTATACTTAAATTAGAGTTTTTCTTTCGGTCACCGAAAGAAAAATTAACATTTCCGTAACATTATATTAACAAAATCCTTTTATCTTAAGTCGTATAAAATTAAAGTTCGCCAATTTCAATTTGGTAAAGGTTTTGTATGAGTATTGTAGGAGAGTTGAAGAGTGAGATTGCACTCGCTGTGTTTGCTGATGAGAAGTATCAAGAGAAAATGAGCCCAGAACAAGCCGTGAATTTAATTCAGAAAATTCAAGAGGCACTAAATCCGCTGTCTGAAAACGAGGTGGCTGAACAATTTAACGAGAGCAAAGATACTGCCTCTGAATCAGACATGAATAACTTTGGAATCCAATAAACAGAAATCCAGAGCGAGTAAAGATTTTTAATTTTGCCCTCCGACTAAAGCCCAGATTTGCTCTGCTCCAATGGCTATCTGTGAGATAATCCTTGCGTTTTCATCTATTAAAACTGCTGATGGAGTGCCTTTCATTCCAAACATGCTCGCCACCTCTCTTTTTTCATCGATTAGAATAGGGGAGCGTAGCTTAAGGTTGTTGTTTTTTTCGAGTTCATCAGAAGCAGTTAGTAGAATGAGTGCAGGGTCGTAAGGTTTTCTGTTTTCCTCCCATTTTCTCAGTTCTTCTAACATTTCCTTACAAAATCCGCACGTAGGACTCCAGTAAAGTAATAGAGTCTTTCTACCTATGAACTGTCGAGAGTGGAACTGATTTCCGTTTAGGTCGGTGAGAGTGAATTCCGGAACCTCCAGTCCAATCTTACCATCTCTCTCTTCGTTTCCTTCAGCAATAAATTCGGGTTGGCTCTGAGATTTAAGCTGTGTAAGCAAATTTTTAATTGCTTTATCACCAGCTGCTAGAGCGCTTCCTATTCTACCTTTATGATTTATGAAGATAGCTGTAGGGATCCAACGACTCTTAAAAGCATCGGATATCTCAGTTCCTTTTTGCAAAATCAGATTCTCTTTTCCGTATTTGCTTACATTTTCCTCTAGGTCTCCTGTGGAGATGAGATATAGATCGAAGCGATCTCTGACTTCTCCATACCAAGCTCTGACTTCAGGAAGCAAAAGTGAGCAGGCTTCGCAAGATGGTTGTACAAACAACAGAAGTGTCGGCTTATCAGACAAGCTTGTTGACTCAATGTGTTGACCATCTGCAGTTGTGGCATTAAAGTAAGGAACTGGTGAGCCGATAGGTAATCCCTCAGTTGGGTTGGTCAACCCTATTTCATCCGGACGATCCTGAGCTATTTGATCACTCAAACTCAGCAATTCAATCCTGCGAATCATTTCGTTCTGCTTTTTTACGATTTCATTTAGGAAACTTGCAATCAAAACGAGTAGTAAACTCATTAGCGAGGCAAAGATCAGAATTATTGATTGCTCAAGAGAGAGCATCAAAAGGTCAATGTTCGAGGTTTTATGAGGTTGTGAGACAAGAAATATTGCTGGGATTGATAGAAGCAAGTTTCTATAGATGACTTTCGGAGATATGGGTTCGCTATGAAGGGCTCCAAAGCAATGACAATCAGCAGTTCTACCCTTTTTAATCTGGTAGGCGGTAAAAATACTGAAACCGAAGAGCAAGATGAGAGAGGAGATGGCCGCAAGCAACGCAGTCTGCTTTGGTAGAAAGCTGATTGCAAGTATCAATTCGACAAATGGTAAAATGATACCAATTATGGAAGCTTGTCGAGCAGAGAAGCCCATTTGCTTGAGGCTCTTTTTGCCGCCTTCGATGTCGAACAATTTGCCTAAACCAGCTATAACGAAAATGAGAAATAGAAAGATTCTTGAAGTAATTGTCAAAGCGTCGATCATACGCGTCTTTTTGGTTTTTCTTTTAGTTTAATTGGTGTTGCGAAGAATTCAAATTCATCACGTAGCCTATTTTCGACGTAACGTAAATAGGAAAAGTGTAAAGCTTTTCCCTTACTTCCTGAAGTAAAAAGCACAAAGAGCGGAGGTCTGATGCCGCTTTGTGTTAAATATTGTACTTTAACGCCTGATGGAGAGCTGGCTTTTTCGCTTATCTCTTCGATCTTTGTCACTAATCCTGTTGGTTGAGCTATATGCCTCTCAAAAAACTTATTTAGCTTTGCAGTCGGAATTCTAAAGTTTCTAGCCTGATTTGCCTTGATTACCAATGGAAGTATTTTGTGAATTCGCTGACCTGTCAGTGCTGAAACTGTGATTATTGGCGCCCAATCCAAAAACTTCAGCTGATCACGGATTTGTTCTTGCATTCCAACGAGAGTTTTTTCATCTTTTGGCTGAACTACGTCCCATTTGTTGACGACTATTATAATTGAACACCCTGCCTCTAATGCATAACCTGCGATTGTTGCATCTAAGTTTGTGACTCCCTCAACCGCATCGATTACAAGCAAAGCCACGTCGGCCCGCTCTAAGGCTTTTTTGGCCATTATTACAGAGAGTTTTTCGGCCATCTGTTTGGTTTTTCCTTTTCTACGAATGCCAGCAGTATCAATGAGCAAAAGCCTATTATTTTCAAACGTAAGCTCTGTGTCGACGGCATCTCTAGTAGTACCAGGGATTGGTGAGACTATAACGCGTTCTTCTCCTAGGATGCGATTTAAGATGGAGGATTTACCGACATTTGGCCGTCCTATTATGGCTAAACGTATAGTTTGTTCCTCTTGCGCCGGGTTTTCTTGATCAAAGCAGAGATATTCTAGCAACTGATCAAGTAGGTCGCCTATTCCTGTTCCATGCTCGGCTGAGATCGGAATCACTGGGAGTGCGAATTGATAGAATTCAGCTGCTAGTCCTTCTACCTTCTTAGATTCAACCTTATTCGCTGCAATAAAAACAGGTTTATTGATACCTCTCAAGTATCTAAATATCTCTTCATCTAAGGGCGTAATTCCTTCTCTTGCATCGACCACCCAGAGAATTGCTTGCGCTGAATCTATAGCCTGTTTTGCTTGCTTGAAAATATTTGATGGTATAACAGCATCATCATCCGGCACAATGCCTCCTGTGTCTACAAGGTCAAAATTTCGACCTCTCCACTCAACATGACCATAAATTCTATCTCTAGTTATTCCTGGTTCATCACCGACTATTGCCTTGCGACTGCCAGTGAGTCGATTAAAGAGTGTGGATTTACCGACGTTCGGGCGACCAACGATTGCAACCACAGGCTTACTCATATTCACAGAAAACGTTTATTTTATCAACGTTTGGATTGTCGAGTCCATTATAAGTGTCATCACCATACAGATCTTTAAAGCCTAGTGAGTTTAAGTTACAGCTCAAGGCTGTTTTAACGGATGGATTTTACGCCTATAGGCAAAAGTCTCCTCTATTTTCATCTGCCTCTGTGAGTTGAATTTGTATTTTTTTAAAGAATCGAGAAAATAAACTTTGTGTTGTCGATGTCTCTATATCTTATAATCGCTGGATTACAGATTTGGAGCAGCTTTCAATCATTTCTTGGTGGTATATCTTACTTGCGATACTTCAAAAAGTACCTGGCTGACGGCTTGGGACTAAATGGCTTTTACACTAAACTTCTCTGTAAAAAAGCATCCATCATTGTCCCATGTCGGGGGATTGATAAAGGCTTAGAGGAAAACCTGTTATCTTTGTTCAATCAAGATTTCCCGAATTACGAGATAATTTTTGTGGTGGATTGCTTAAGTGATGATGCGGTTTCAATCATCGAAAAATTAAGAAAGAGGCATGAGATCAGACACTCGAAGCTAGTCGTAGCGGGAAAAGCCGTTGGCGAAAGTCAGAAAATATGGAATTTACGCAAGGCTATAGAGCATGTTGATGCTAAATCAGAATTTTTGGTCTTTGCTGATTCTGACGCAAAGATGCAATCATATTGGCTAAAGTCTTTGATACTGCCATTATTGAATCCGAGGGTTGGTGCCACGACTGGATACAGATGGTTTGTTTCTGAAGGTTTTAATTTATCATCGGAAATTTGTTCTGTTTGGAATGCATCCATTGCATCTGCTCTCGGTCCCAACCAAAAATCAAACTTTTGCTGGGGCGGCTCGATGGCTTTAAGCAGAGAAGTATTCGAAGCGTGTGAAATTCAAAAACATTGGCGTGGGGCACTTTCTGATGATTTCGTCGTAACGAATGTATTGAAACGTTCTGGAAAGCACATAGTCTTTGTCCCTGCTGCACTTACAGTTTCGTTGATTGAGACGTCTATTTCAGAAGTATTGGAATTCACAACGAGGCAGATGAAAATCACACGAGTTTATGCGCCCAAACTCTGGATAAGCTGCTTACTAGGATCTGCGCTATTCACATCATTCGTGCTGCTGTCTCTATTAAATCTCCTTTACTTTAGGAACTCAACGCTGCTGACAGTGATTTGTTTATCTATTGTTTTGTTCTGCAGTGTAGCTAAAAGCGTTTTACGTTTGAAAGCTGTAAGCCTGATTCTTAAGGACGAAAGCTTTAGAGTCTACTGGCAATTCATAACCCATAGCACTTTATGGATCGCATCCACATTGCTATATCTCTACAATTCTATCGTAGCGACCTTTTCTAGGAGAATCACTTGGAGAGGCATCAAGTATCGATTGATATCGCAGCACAAAATCGAGATTATAATAGCAGATGAAACGTAAATAGACAAAAATGCAGAACATATTGTGGAGCCGTTACATGCACAAGATCGAGATTATGACAGTAGGTGAAACGTGAAGGCGATTTTATCGCAGTATTTGCTGAAACTTAGCACTTTACCTAAGATTTTGCTTGAGATTTTCCGGTTGATTTGATTAAATTTGGCAAGAGGCATTTGATAATGAGCAAAAAGCTTATTCTGCTTGTTTTTTTGCTAAGCCATTTCGTAGGGATTTCTCAGACAGTCGAGGAGCCGTCAACACCGACTGCTAAGAGTGATTCATTTAGAATCGGCCCAGGATTTTCTTTCTCTGCATCCGTAGAGAAGCGCTATCAAGATAGAGACTTAGAGAAAATCATAGATGACTATAAGCAAGCCCTGAAAATAGTTCAAGAGAACCACGTTGATGGAAGGTGGTTGAATTATGAAAAATTAACCAGATTTTCGGTAAGTGCCATGCTCCATGCTTTGGATCCTCACTCGAATTTTTTCACTCCACAAGAATTCCGCCAGATGTTGCAGGAACAGAGATCAGAATACTCTGGGATTGGTGCTTCTATAGCAAATTTCGTGAGAGATGGAAGCGTTGATACATATATAATAGGCGTGTTTCCTGATTCACCAGCTCTAAGGGCTGGACTGCGTTTTGGAGATAAGATAGTAGCAGTAGATGGTGAGCCTGTAACGGGTAAGGCTTCGCTGTATGTTAGAGATAAGATTCGTGGTGAGAGAGGTAAAATTGTTAGTCTTTTAGTAGAGCGAGCTTCTACTGGTAAGACTGAGAGAATCGATATTAGAAGGGCTTTTGTTGCTGTGCCTTCTATTTCAGACGCATATATATTGCGTCAAGGCGTCGGCTACATAAATTTGTCGAATGGGTTTAATTACACAACACGAGAGGAGTTTGATATAGCGCTGCAAGAGCTTCATCAACAAGGGATGAATGCCTTGATCCTGGATATCCGCGATAATCCAGGGGGGATCTTGGAGCAGGCTGTGAAGATTGCAGAGAAGTTCTTGCCAGCTGGGGCAACCATAGTTTCGCAACGTGGGCGATATCCGATAGACAATCGGGTTTGGAAGTCTTCAAATCGGAATCCTGAAAATGTTCCAGTTGTAGTTTTGGTGAATAGATATTCGGCATCAGCTTCAGAGATAGTTGCGGGGGCTTTGCAGGATCACGATAGAGCGTTGATAGTCGGCGAGAACACCTTTGGGAAAGGATTAGTGCAAAGTGTCTTTAATCTTCCAACTGGCGCAGGTTTGACTCTCACAACTGCCAGATATTACACACCATCTGGAAGACTGATCCAACGTGATTACAAAGCTGAAAATCTCTATGACTATTACCTTCATAAAACTGACTACAAGCCTGATCCATCCTCAGCCAGAAAAACCATAACTGGCAGAATCGTATACGGCGGTAATGGAATAACCCCAGATGAAATTGTAACAGCTCCATCATTGACTGAACGTCAGACTTATTTGGTCAACCATGTTTTTTTCTTCGTGAGGGAGTTAGTCAACGGCAGGATAAAGGGTCTCGAGGCTTATAAATGGCAAAAAGCTCCTGCATTTGATCGCCCGTTCACTGAAAGAAATCTTCAGAACTTCGATAAACTCGTCGATGCATTTAAAGCATACTTGAATGAAAAAGGGGATAAGCTATCAGAGGCTGAGTATGATTTCATATCATTGCGATTGCGTCACCAAATCGCTATGGCTATGAATGGTCTCACAATCGCCGACAGAGTGTTAATAGAAAATGATCCTCAGGTTGACAGAGCCATACTTAATCTGCCAAAAGCCTATTCCCTTGCACAAGCTGCCCAGAGGAAATCAATAAAAAAGTGAACACAACGACTCAATGAAAAGTCGCGAGAAAAGAATTTTTCCAGCCTATCGATTATCATCCTCAGATGCAGAACTCTTAAAAGCCTGCCGGCAAGGCGATCAAAACGCTTGGGATAAATTAGTTGATCGCTATCAGAGATTGATTGCCATGATTCCTAGGCGTGCTGGATTGCCAGAGGAAGATGTTGCAGACATTTTCCAGGAGGTCTTCTTAACGTTGATTGAAAAACTTGACGAAATAGAAGAACCCCAAAGACTTCGCGCCTGGATTATTACAACTACAAAATTCAAAACCTGGCAGATGCTGCGCAGAGCTAGAGGGATGACTTTCATTGAAAATGATGAGAAGTTAATTCAGGAATTAGAGACATTACCTGATAACTCGCCTTTAGCAGATGAAAATTTGATGGAAATGGAAGAACAGCATTTGATTCGAGTGGCATTGGCTGAATTGGATCAAAGATGTCAGACAATAATAAAGATGCTTTATTATGAGCGAGCTAGTTATTCGGATGTTGCTAAGCTCATAGGAGTTAATGAAACCAGCATCTCTCCTCTTCGCTCTAGATGTTTACAAAAATTGCTGAAAATTTTGAAATCCTAGGCGTCGCTACAAATGATACCTGCAAAGCAAGCAACTATCGACTAGAAGATGAACTAACCCGCAATTCTAGGAACTGCCTTAGCATATGGCTAGCTAGTTCTTACTTCGGAATAACCAATAGTTCGACTTCAATGTGCATTAGGCGGTATTTACGACATGGAAAATGATTACCCTGAAGCTTCCGCCAAAATTAACGATTTGGTGGATAAAATTCAAAAATTCACATCCTTGCAAAGCTATTATCTGAGTGGCTTATTCCTTACCATACATGATCAGTCTATATTCGGTTTTCCCCTAAGTTTATAGAAAATGATGAGAGCAAATTTTAAAATGAAGGTAATAACAAAAAGTAATGCTGAGAGTGCCAATGAATAAAGAAAAAATTGTTTTGACAAATTATTTATCATCCAGATGCCTCCTAGAATATGGAAACAGAAAAGATAAAGTCCAAGCAGTACAATCTTGTCTATGAAAGATAGACCTTTAAAAAAACAAGTCTGAGCGTAGAATAATATAAAAGTTATCATCAGAGGATATATAGCGATCGCTGGATACAATAGGCAAGCTAGAAAAAGTATAAGATTAACGACTGAGGTTATTTTAAGATACAGGTCTTTCTGGGCGATGGCATTGAAGAAATACGATTCATGCAGAAACTTCATGTTTCTGCCTAGGATTTCACCAATAGCCTTTCGCTCGCTCAGTAATATCAGAATATTGCACAGCAAGAGAAAGCCGTTGATTATAGGCGTTAGTTCGAAGCCAGCAACGATCGTAAAGATTAAGATTCCGAATGATATTGGTAAAAGCATTATCTGTCCGATGAGAGCGTAACGTATTGATAAAATCAAAAAACCAACGACGAATTGGTAAATTGCCACAAGCAACATCATTACCTTGATTAATTCAGATTGCAATTGTGTACCAAGATCAACTGGCCCAATAAAATTGCCTATATCGTATGGAGCTAGCTTACTTAAACCTGCTGAATAGTAGATGAATCCTAAACCACAGTTGATCAGAAGCAACATTAAAAGCGAGATTTTCATAGACCGTTTCCGTATCATTGAAGAGACTTGACTGATTTTAAGGAGCTAACTTTTGATACGTTAAACCTGATTTCTTGGTTCACAATAACTTGTGAAAGTTTAGGCTCAAACTCCTTCATCGAACGCAGGTAATCTCGCTGTAAATAAAGGGTACGCAAAAGTGGTGATATTTCGAAGAATAATGATGAAGTAGCTATTTTTACTTCCATCAGCAATGTCTAAAAGTTGTTTCCCGTTTTAAAATAACTAAAATGAAGAAAAGAGGTAAAATACGCTTGATAACGCTCTGTATCACCTCCAATGATATCGAGAAACATTATTGTAGGAAAGAGGTTTATAGGGACGGGAGGGTTTGAGTCATAAATGATAGCCCTGAGTCTTAAGCTCTCTAGCTTTAAAACTGCGACAATGGAGTCAATTTACTGATGTTGGTTGACAAAAATCTTAGAAAACTTGATGATTTTCTGATGAAACCCGTATCTAGAAAATTCTATATTCAAAAGTTTGGAGATTTTCTCAGCTACAAGATTAGTTTTGAGATAAGAAGCTATGACGGTGGCTTTAATTCTCATGCTTTTGAAGTGGGGCATTTTCTATCTTCGATACTTAACTTATTTGTTTTCAGAACTCTTCTCCCCTTAAAGATAATTTTTCAGAATCGTTATGGCGAGAGGCTATTCGTTTTAGAGAGACCTGCAAGCTGGATTTATAAAGGCGAGACTTTGTTGAGAAAGGACGTTGATGGCAGATTGATTGCAAGGCTGAATCAAAATTTTATTGCTAACAAAATTTTGATTAAGGATCCATTGGATCGGGTCAGAGCAGTTGTTCGCAGAAAGGGAGGCATAGGATTAATTGGAAAGCAATATTACGAGATTCTAAATCCTGATGAGAGGGAAGTGATGGGTACTTTTCGCTGGAAAGGATGGCTTTTAGCAAACCGTTGTGAGCTTGAGTTGAAAGAAGCTGCTGAGGACGAATTCTTGTTTGCCGTGTCGTTAGCTTCAGCGGTACAGGTTTGCCTTTATATTTTAAAAAAGTAATTTGTTCAGAATGAAGTATGGTTTATTTGGAAGATTTTCATGAGGATATGTTTTCTACGCTACATTGTCCATGAGTGTTATATCATTTTCCTAGTTTTAGCACAACTTTCAAGACTTACCACATTTTGACCCTCTCTTTAAATTTTGGCTATTCAGCAACTTTGTTGTTTACCCAAATTTTGGGGAGAAGTTTACTTGTAGAATGTTCGCCCAATAACACCCTGCGAAATGCTTATTCGCCGCCAAACCTGATCAGCTGGAGCTCCGAGCGAATAACTGAAAATGGAATGTCAAGAGTTACTGCGCCAATAATCCAACCGGCGAAGCACGTATTTGTATAAACGTATTGTTGTATTGTGTTGATAGGCAACAAAATGGAGGAGCAAATGAGATATCCAAACATCGCTCTGCAGGCAATAGACGCGACAATCAGCCAACAGGAAAAGGTACGAGAGTCTCAGAAGAAATCAGATAAATAATAATTAGGCCGTCATACATGATTAAACCTTAGGAACGCCTACTCAAAATGGTATGATTGAAGCTGATTTAGTGGAAAAATGAATGAGCTGTCTACAATCGCAGTAGACGAAGCCGTTTTTTGACAAGAGAAATGCGGAGGCAAAAATGCAAAAAATACTACTTTTGACAGCTATTAGCCTCGGGGCGATAATCACCTATGTAGATACACGACCAAACTGGGACGATACTGGAATAACTGCAACGACGATATTTTTCTCCTGCAGCTTATTTGGCGCGATTAGACCACAACGGGCTTGGTTATGGGCAATATCTGTTGGGCTATGGATACCGGTGGTAGGAATAGTGATCGATCATAATTACGCCACCTTATTGGCTTTAGTAATTGCCTTTGGAGGAGTTTACACTGGCGTGACAATCCGGAAAATAATAACGCCGTTTTCGGATAAGCGTGTATAGACTTCCAAAAACTTCAGCCAGCAATATCTTAACTGGCATAGTATAGAACACACCTAACAACCGTTGCATCCGGCGTTGCGTATAACTCTGTTGTGTGTTACATCCGGTGTTATCGTGTGCCAGCGCTGAGTCGTGCTCTCGGACAACGGCCGGCCGATTTGAAACAACAGCAATGACTATCCTGAACGTGGGTTACCAGTGAATTACTGGATTATAAGCGCGGGCAATTCTCGTTTGCTTGTTAATATCGCTTGGTCATGGCTCTCAGAACCACGAAGACACGTATCAGCTGGAGACTTCTCGGAAAAAAGAGCGCTAGCCTGGTGTATCCGGGTCACGACGCTGTAAGATCAATAGACAAGAGGCAATATGTTCATGAGAAGTAGAAACATGAAAAACAACTCTCTCATCATGCGGAACACTGTGTTCGCCTGGCTTGCAATCGGGACATGCTTCATATTGCTTGTCCCGTTGGCTGCTATGCAGGTTACAGAAGAAGTGAACTGGAGTATCATGGATTTCGTGACCATGGGCGCGCTTCTATTCGGGGCTGGTAGCATATTCGTCTTGGTGGCAAGAAAGGTGCCGCGCAAGTACTGGCTTGCTATCGGCATGCTGGTCGCACTGGCACTTTTGTATGTATGGGCAGAGCTCGCAGTGGGTATCTTTACAAACCTGGGGAGCTAAACGTGCGTCCGATTCCTGGCCGGACGGTGTCGCCTAACAAACGGTTCCAGTCGACGACCTCCATTCGCAGGTTCGTGGCGGAACTTGGGCATTTCCTGTGGATGGTCGGGTTAACCGCTCGTGTGATTTTGTATCAGCCATGCTGGTATCGGATGGCCGCCGTGCCCAACTGGCCGGCGAACCTGATGGTTGGCTTCGATGCTCGCAGGTGATCAGTGGAGCATCATAAACATTCCAAACACAAAAACAAAAACAGGAGACTCTATGAAGACACTCATCACAGAATTCATCAGCCTCGACGGGGTCGTCCAGGCACCGGGCGCCCCCAGTGAAGACA
>CAZALE010000006.1:206748-208217 GCA_964486055.1 uncultured Blastocatellaceae bacterium | reverse complement strand
CGTCGGTTGCTATGCAGGTCACAGAAGAAGTGAACTGGGGCATCATGGATTTCGTAACCATGGGCGCGCTTCTATTCAGCGCCGGTAGCATATTCGTCTTGGTAGCAAGAAGCTACCTTGCAAGTACTGGCTTGCTATCCGCATTCGCTCTATCCATAGTTTGTTGCAAAAAAAGGTGAAATCTGTTAGATCTATATCTGCATATAAAGTTATTATCCCGAATGATTCCGTATAAGCCTGCATAATACGCGAATTT
Source organism: uncultured Blastocatellaceae bacterium (assembly GCA_964486055.1). Classification (GTDB taxonomy): domain Bacteria; phylum Acidobacteriota; class Blastocatellia; order Pyrinomonadales; family Pyrinomonadaceae; genus J014. The sequence goes on along the minus strand of CAZALE010000006.1, from coordinate 207,961 downwards.
GGGGTGTTAGCAAGAATAATTCTGGATAATACACGAAATTTGTTGTTTAGACAGAACGCTTCTGCTCAATCAATAGTTGCTTTCTATGGATTAGTTAACAAAATGAGCGGGGAGAAACATTGTTATGAATAGCGGTCATATTTTAGGTATCGTGCGCCAAGCGGGTCGTCCATTACAAGGAGCGGTTGTGGGACTCGATTGGATTCGTGGGGGCGATCTTCCACTCCCGGTGTATAGTAGTGATGCTGACAGTATGTCGGATCGGCTTAGATCCCTGCGTCGTGGCTTAACAACTGAGATGCCGGCTCCTCTTCAGAATCTATCTACTGAAACTAATAGTGATGGTGCTTTCGTTCTATCTTTTCAATGGTCGGGAACTGATCTCGGAACTGCTATAGATAGTCCACAGAGCCAAGTATTCGTCCTGGTTGAAGAGCGAACAGCTTACGGCGTGACGATGCGGCTTCGAGGTCGCTATCGAACGAGGATGATTACTACTGTCGGTTTGAGTCAAGTATCCGGCGGGTTGATTCCAAACCCCAGACAAATTGGTGACCAGATTGGAATCGGAGTCGATATTATGACGATATTACGCGGTATTCGGCGGCCCATGATTGGTTTAACTATCGCCCCTCCATCACCAGATATGTATGTTTTATTGGCCGGTTATCGAATCAACCTATAGCTTTGCACGCTGCCGAACAACAGGTTGAACCAGACCTGAATGACGCGACCCGTTATGAAAAAGATTCGCCGGGTGAATACATCTGCTTCTACGGCAGCCCTACAATGGTGCAATCACTCCTCGCTGCCGACCTGATGGACGAGCTGGTGCTCACGGTTGTGCCAATTGTCATAGGCAGCGGAAAGAAGCTTTTTCCGATGGGGCTGAGCCACTGCTGTTCGAGCTTGTCCCTGTCCTAAGGACGAGCACTAGCGCAGTAGTCTGCCGCTATTTGCGGGTGCGGTAGCGGCTGTGCATGTATCGTGTTGTCTAATAACAGCATGCAGCGGACGCGCCGCTGATGGTGAGCGCTAGGCAGGAAGATCAGAATGAAATAAGCATGAAACGCAGTACCGGAACCCATAATATCCACCGAGTTGCTGAGTTCTATTAGAACTCCGTCCCCACAGTCTACAGGGTGATATTGACAGATGTACCGCCGCCTTTGGTGACATCGTCCAAGAGATTGAACAACGAACTAATACAGAC
>CAZALE010000006.1:57575-206648 GCA_964486055.1 uncultured Blastocatellaceae bacterium | reverse complement strand
TCTTGGTCATCGCTTCTACGTTTACGCCAGAATTCCTTTCAATAGTGGCATCACAAAGGGCGAAGCTACGAGTTATTGGGCTTTATCAGAATGATTTTTTTGTTGAAAATACTCGACGATAGCGCGGGCAGTCTTTTCTCCTACGAAGGGTCTGAGTTCCTCTATAGATGCTTTCGATATTCGCTCGATGGAGCCAAAATTTCTGAGCAATCTGACTTTTCTAATTTCACCTACCCCATCTATGGCAGTCAGTTCGGAAGTCAGATCTCTAATTTGCCTGCGTTTTCTATGATATTCAACGGCGATTTTATGGGTTTCATCGCGTATTTGATGGACAAAGCGCAAGGCTGGTATAGACATATCGAATTTTATTGGCTCTGTCTTTCCAGCTTTTATCAAATGCGAAATTTTGCTGTGTTTTCCCGGTGGCTTAACTATACCGACGACAGGTATCATGCTTAGATTGAGTTCGGATAATGCTGATAATGCTGCATTTACTTGGCCTTTACCGCCGTCAATCAAAATAAGCTGTGGCAGTGGTTTATTTTCCTCTAGTAATCTTCTATATCTTCTGAAGACGGCCTCACTAATTGAAGCAAAATCATTAGCGCCATCTACAGATTTGATTTTGATTCGTCGAATTTCTTCTCTTGCAAGCTTTCCATGTTCAAAAACTGTGATTCCAGCTACATTTTCTGCGCCGGAAATATTCGAAATGTCGAAGCATTCTATTCTTTCGGGGATATTTACTAATTCTAGGATTTCTTGAAGTTCTTCTAGGATCTTTTTAGTATCAGCTTTGAGGATTCTGAATCTAGTTTCAAAAGCTATTTTTGCATTTTGCTCTACTAGCTCGATCATATCGCTTTTTCTACCTCGTTTTGGTACGAGCACTTTAACTTTTTTACCCTTTCTCTCGGTGAGGACTTTTTGTAGTATCTCTCTATCATTTATATCGCATGGAAGATGAATTTCGGACGGAATATAGCCCGATAAGTAATATTGAGTAAGAATATTACTCAAAAATTCAGAGGCGTCGAATGAGTCTGGATCTAAATCTTCCCAGAAAAACTCGCGCCTTCCAACAACCTTACCGTCGCGGACAGTAAAAAGTTGAAGAGCTAAGCGCTGATCCTCTCTGTAAAATCCGAATACGTCAATATCTTTGTCCGAGGCTACAGCCATTTTTTGTTGTTCTGCGAGCGCCAGAACAGTAGCTCTCAGATCCCTATACTTAGCAGCAAGTTCATATTTTTGCTCTTCGGCGAAGCGCCACATTTTCTCCTCTAACTCTGCTAATAGTTCCTTGTTTTTGCCTTCAAGGAGCATTTTCACTTCGCGAACAGCTTGCTTGTACTCTTCTTCATTACAAAGGCCGGCAACACAAGGAGCTAAGCAGCGTTTTAAATGATACTCTAAGCATGGGCGAGGCATCTTTCCATCGATGTCTATATCGCATGTTCGCAATTGAAAAGATCTGTTTATGAGGCTAAGAATGCTACGTGCCATGGATGCTGGTAAGAAAGGCCCGTAATAGCTTGCGCCATCCTTTGTAATCTTTCTTGTTATGATAGCCCGCGGGAATCTCTCTTTAGTCAACTTAATATGTGGATACTGTTTGTCATCTTTCAGCAAAACATTGAAGCGAGGTTTATGTTTTTTTATTAAATTCGATTCCAAAACGAGTGCTTCCGTCTCATTGTCCACTACTATAAACTCTAAATCTGCTATGCGCCTGACTAATTCCCGGATTTTTATGCTCTGTTGGCTGGTTGATTGGAAATATTGGCGGACTCGATTTCGCAAGTTTTTAGCCTTACCAACGTATAAAACTTTGCCCCCCTCATCTTTGTAGATGTAGACACCAGGTAGGTTAGGAACCGAATTTATTTTCTCTGCAGAAAGAGTCATTTCGATTCTTTCTTACCTTCCAAGATCTCCAGTGTTTTTTCTGCTTCTTTCCTAAAGGAGCTTTTTGGATATTTATCGATCAGCATTCTCAGATAAACGATAGCATCAGCCTTTAGCTTCTCTGGATTATACTTCTCTTTCTCAGACTCGATATTTAGATTTACTTTTTGGCTGCCCTTTCCCTCAGACAAGTAATAGCTGCTCATTCCTGCAAGATACAAAACTTCATCCATCTTAGAAAAATCAGGATGGGCTGCCATTATTTCCTCGCATCTCATCAATGTTCCTTTATAAGCCTTTCTAAGACGAAACATCAATCTTGCGACTTCGAGATTATGCTTTGAATCTGCTTCCAAAATAACATCAGTCTGAGTAATTTGATTACTTGGCTTCTGAGCCAAGACTTGAATTGAGAGCATTGTAAAAAGAAGAGTTATGAAAATTAGTAGCCTCATAATCATCTACATTCATTCAGCCGTTTTTTTGACATATTTTCCAATGATTGCATCGAGTTTTTTAACTGTCTCAGGATCCCAATATTCAGGCGATGTGAAAATAGCGTTTCTGGTTGCACCCGCGTATGGATTTTTAAGATTTTTGATCTGGACTAAACGAACTGCTTCTCTTAAGACAAGTTGGGCATTACGTACATTTCTATTCAGATACTCAATTACCATTTCAACCGAGACGGAATCATGATCCTCATGCCAGCAATCATAATCTGTCACTAAAGCCAGAGTTGCGTATGCTATTTCTGCTTCTCTAGCTAATTTTGCTTCTTGAAGATTTGTCATTCCGATGATATCCATGCCCCATTGTCTATAAACGTGAGATTCTGCCTTGGTAGAAAAAGCAGGTCCTTCCATGCAGAGGTAAGTACCGCCCCGATGAACTCGTAATCCTTCCACCGTTTTACAAGCTTGCTCCAGAATGTCACAGAGCTCAGGACAGACTGGATGGGAGAAGGTTATATGAGCAACAATTCCATTACCAAAAAAGGTCGATTCCTCAGTTCTCGCTCGGGTTCTATCAAAAAATTGATCTGGAATAACGAAATCCGTGGGGGCATATTTCTCCTGAAGGCTACCAACTGCTGATACAGAGAAAATAAAATCAATACCGAGTAGCTTCATAGCATAGATATTGGCCCGGAATGGGATCTCAGTCGGTAATAATCTATGACCTCTGCCATGTCTCGGTAAGAATGCGACTTTTACTCCATCCAGAGATCCAACAATGAATGCATCCGAAGGTTTGCCAAAAGGAGTGTCGACTTCGACTTCTTTGATATCTTTCAACTCCGGCATCTGATACAAACCGCTACCGCCAATTATTCCAATTTTTACTTGTTCCATATGCTTTCTTCTTGAAAATCCTTGATTTTAACAGGCTCAAATTTTCCATTTACTTCGTGTAGGATGCAAAGCGGCATCGAGATATCATGGTAAAACCAACAAATCCATTTTTTTCGTGCCACCTGCGGTAATATGGTTTTCTTGAATGCAAGTGTATGAGTAGGAAACAAATCGTAGCTCATTATCCATGCGTATGGTAAATGAGCAGTTGTAGGAATTAAGTCTGCAAAGCCAAATAATGCTTTACCAGCTCTCTTAAGAAAAACTACCTGCATAGTTTCCGAATGTCCTTTTACTCTTTTAAGCTTCAGCCCTTCAATGGCGTGATATTCATCTGGTTTTAATTCCAGCTGTCCAGTTTGTTTCAAAGGCAGCCAGTCTTCGGGTATATAGCTTGCGCGTTCTCTTTCATGAGGATTTTCAGCTTTTTTCAACTCGGTCTGGGAGACAAAATATCTAGCATTTGGAAACTGCGGTGTAATCTCACCATTTGACAGTCTCACAGTGTTTCCACCTGCATGATCAAAGTGAAGATGAGTGTTAATTACAATTGTAATGTCTGCGACAGTGTAACCAGTAATCTCAAAGAGTTTTTGTGCAAAGGGTTTTTCTCTTTTGATACACAATCTCTCTTGTTGTTTTTGATCCCATTTTTCACCAATGCCTGTATCGATGAGAATACGATCAGATGGGGTTTCGATGAATAAGCAATTAGTCTGAAGGCGTATGCGATTCAACTTATCAGGTTTACAAACTTTCTCCCAGAGAACGCGTGGGACAACACCAAACATTGCCCCACCGTCAAGTCTAAACTCTGCATCTGGGATAACCTTGACTTTATAATCGCCAAAGTTGAGCTCACTTCTTATTGCCATCCTCTTTTCGTGGTTTTTCTGATTTTGATTTTTGTGTTTCATCCTCTCTTAGCTTTTTCAACTCTTCCTGGCGAACCTTCTCCATTTCTTCCAGCTGCTTAATCTGCTCAGGTGACAGCTCAGGAACTGGTAAATCCGCTGGCAAGTCAATAGGATTATTCTTCATTATTTCATCTAGAATTTGTTTTTGCTTATCTGCTAGGAGTTTCTCTTTTATAAACTCTTTCAGAGGAATATTATCGTATAGGGGATTTTCAGGATCTCGGACATTCGTCGATAGCAAGATATGACGGGCGTCATAAACTGGTGTATCACTTCCATCACGATTTGCAACGTAGTCAAGTCGCTCAAGTTTTATTATGTGATAGCCATATCTTGACTCGACGATTGTCGGAGCTATTTGGCCTGGTTGAAGTGAGAGGGCTACTGTCTCAAACTCCGGTATAAAAGAACCTTTGCGAATGTTCTGATACAAACCTCCTTTATCTTTGCTTCCGGGATCTTCAGAATACTGTTTAGCTAATTGCGCAAAATCCTCGCCTGCTTTCACTCTTGCCAATAACTCTTCAGCCTTAGCGCGCTTTTCAGCTCTTGTATCCAATTCAGGATGTTCTTTCAGATATTTTTCAATCTCTGAATCGCTTACTTCTAGCTTCTTTCTCAAAACATCTTCGGAATAACGACGAGCCAAGTAAGAAGCTTGTTGCAGTTTTACCCTTAAGTCCACTTTTCTTTTGAAATCAGGATCTAATTCAGAGGATTTTGACTTAAATTCTTCGGCAGAGATTCTCACCTTAGCGAAATCACTCTTTGCTCTTTCGATATCTTCTTCAGTAGGATCGGCATCCTTCGGTAAAAGCCCTTGTTTTTTTGCACGTTCAACGGCTTTCTGCAAAAACTCATCGAAGAGCGCCTGATTAAAACGATTATCATAAAACTTTTTCACTTCATCTTCCTCGATGAAACCGAATGGAGGAAATGGACCTTTTCCCTTATTTTTTTCTTGATCGTAGCTAGAGGCGGTAACGAATAGCTTTATCTCACCCAAGTCTTGTTTAACTTCTTCATCATCTATCAAACCTTCCTTCTTTGCTTGATTAGCAAAAGCCAAGGTCTGTCTAAAATTTTCCAATAACTTTTGTCTGGCAGATGGGTCATCGGCTAGTCTCTTTAAATAAGCCGGATCTTCTCCCTTGAGCAGAACTAAAAAATCTTGTTCGGTAAGTTTAGTTGGGATTTCTGTTTCATGTTTTGCGACCTTGGCTTTCCAGACCAATAAAGCTACGCCAATCCCTATGATCACCAGGATCACTATCAAAGCTTTTATTAAAGCAGAACCTCTCTGATCATCTGATGAGTTTTTTTCAAATTTTCTAAATTCTTTTGTCATAAAAAATTACTCCTTACTTTCTTTTTGAACTAATTCCAGTAACACTCCATTGGTTGATGATGGATGAACAAATGCGATTAGGCATCCTTCGGCACCGACTCTGGGGACTTGATCAATCAACTTAACGCCATTTGATTTCAGTCTTTCTAGCGCTTCATTTATATCGTCTACCTCAATCGCTATGTGATGGATACCAGCACCTCTTTTCTCTAAGAATTTCGAGATAGGTGAGTCGCTGGCCGTTGGCTCCAGTAATTCGATTCTTGTCTCACCAATCGGCAGCATCGCCACTTTAACCTTTTGTTCTTCAACAACCTCTGTATGAACGTTTTGCAGGCCCAGAGCTTCTTCCCAAAATCTCAAAGCCTCTTGAATTTCTTTCGTTGCAATACCCAAATGATTGATTTTCATTGTAAAATTTTCTCCACAGCTGAATATGGATTTGTTTTTTTCTCAGCTATTTGAGATGCAAAATCTTCAATCTTTGCGCGGGTACCATTTTTACTTAGCAGATCAGACAAAAGTCTTTCCCTGAGTAACTCTAAGAGCCGCCACCTCGCTATTGCGCGTTTTCTTTCAAGGTTTTCCTTACTGCGCTGAAACTGTAAATAATGATCAATTGCTTTAACAAGCTCATCAATTCCTTTACTTTCGACTGCAATTGTTTTGATGATTGGCGGAGACCATCCATCATTTCGACTAGTGAGTTCCAAGAGCATTTTAAGCTCTCTTTCAGTTCTCAAAACTCCATCACGATCAGCCTTATTGATAACGAATATATCTCCAATCTCCATGATACCAGCCTTAATTGCTTGAATATCATCGCCCATTCCCGGCACTAAAACCACAACTGTTACGTCGGCAGCTTTTACTATCTCAACCTCATCTTGTCCGACCCCAACTGTTTCAACAATCACCTTGTGGAAACCAGCGGCATCCAGAATCGTGACAGCATCTATCGTAGCGCGTGCTAATCCTCCGAGATTCCCTCTTGTGGCCATTGAACGAATGAATACATTTTTATCGGTGCCGAGGGTTGACATCCTTATTCTATCACCCAGGATAGCCCCACCTGAGAAAGGGCTAGAGGGATCAACCGCGATAATCCCAACCTTTTCGTTATTCTCCTTGTAAAGCAGTGCTAATTTATCTACCAATGAAGATTTTCCAGCACCAGGCGAGCCAGTAATTCCAATCACAGCTGCATTACCAGAGTTTTCAAACAGCGCCTTCATTATTTCTGGTGCCTCTGGCTCTGCATTTTCAACCTTGGAAATTGCTCTTGCTACTGCACGTGGATTACCTAAAAGTACTTGCTTGATTAGCTCAGAGGTATTCATGGTAAAGTCAAATTAAATTTTCGCATTTTTTATTTTAAAAGCAAAACAGCTTAGATTTTGTCAGGAGGACTTTATTTTCCCTGTAAATCAACTTTAAATTTAAAATATGAAAGTTTTGGTAACGGGTGGCAGCGGTTTTTTAGGTAGCTTTATCAGAAGATTTTTTAATGCAGACGATTTCTCACGTCGCTCAAACTTGGATTTGCTTAACCTGCAGGATGTGATGATTGCACAAGAGTATGATGTGATAATACACCTAGCTGCCATGCTTGATAAGTCTCATGAAGCGTCTGAAGAAGTATTTTTGGTAAATGTGGAAGGCACTGTCAATCTACTCCGCGCAGTGCGTAAAGGCTCAGTTTTTATCTTTGCTTCGACGAAGGATGTTTATGGTCGTTTTGCTGATAACTACAGATTAGTTCCGGAAACGTGTCCGACAAATTATGCAGGACAGTCAGCTTTAGAGTGGTCAAAGCTGATTGCCGAGCATTATGTTAGTTTCTATGCTCATCAAAAAGGTTTTAGGTATTGTATATTCAGGCTCTCTACGGTATATGCCCCTTTAAGTGAAGGTAATACACCGAACTTTGTTACTCATTACGCTGATTGTATAAACAAAGGGCTGCCAATACGCCTACCTGCTGCAGGCAAGCCAATCCGTGACATACTACATGTTGAAGACCTTGCGCGTGCTTGCCAAGCCTTTATTGATTCTGTTATTCCAAATGGACTTTACAATGTCGGTGGTGGACCAGATAACTCGCTCTCAATTCTCGAACTAGTCAAAAAAATGGAGGAAGTATCAGGACTGCAAGCAATAATAGACGAAGAAAATCCATTACCTGCTCCAACTCCAATGAATTACATTTCAGACTTATCGCTGATAAAGCAAGAGTTAGGCTGGATGCCCAAAATATCTATTGAGGATGGATTGAAAACTTTATTTAAATAAAAACACATCTGCCAAAAATGAAAATAGTAGTTCGTTCTCCAAATTGGATAGGTGATGCGGTGATGGCAATCCCAGCCCTGAAAGAAATCAGACGTATCTTTTCAGGGGCTACGATTACATTATGTACCAGAAGCCTGGCAAAAGATGTGTTCAGTGAGGCAGATTTTATAGATGAAATTTTGATATTTGATAAGTCAGATAATCCGATTCGCAATCTTATAAGACAGGCGCAGATATGGCGTGAAAGGGACTTTAACATAGCAATTCTTTTTACTAACTCATTTGCCTCAGCGCTTTTAGCACGCCTTGCCGATGTCCCGCTGAGATTTGGTTATTCAACTGATGGACGTTCGTTTTTACTCAATAGAGCCTTTTCTGTCCCGGAATGGAAGAAAAATCGTCATGAATCTTATTTTTACCTAAACCTCGTGAGGGAAGTAGAGAATGACGTATTTGGCAAAACCACGATATCTGAAGACTTAGATATCTCAATTAAAGTCTCAGAATCGCGAAGAATTGAGGCTAAAGAAATACTAAGGATTAATGGCGTTGACACACTTAGAAGAACTGTGGCTTTGGGTGCCGGTTCTATAAACTCAATGGCAAAAAGATGGGGCGCCGAAAAATATGCAAGGCTTAACGATTTATTGCAGGAAAAGGCAAATACAAATGTAATTCTACTGGGCTCGAAAAACGAGTTAGACATTGCCATGCAGGTTTACAATCAATCATCGCTAAAACCAGTGGTTTTAAATGGTAAAGTAAGCTTAGCTCAAACTATTGCGATCCTCTCGGAGATAGATCTGCTTATCTCAAATGATATGGGATTAGCCCATGTCGCTCCGGCAGTTGGAACTAAGACTCTCACTATATTTGGGCCAACTAATGAAAAAGCGACTCAGCCAATAGGATCAGAAATCATAAGAAAACAGGTAGAATGTGCGCCATGCATGTTACGAAAATGTCCCATAGACCACCGTTGCATGAGACTAATCTCATCTGAGGAAGTCTTTACAAAGGCTCTGAAGATGCTTGGAATCAAATAGCTTAGGATATCACCACTGCTCAATCGGACAGATACCATATGAAGCCACGTCAATATAGCAAATTCGAAATACTTTCAGAGAGTCATTTTGCTATCGAAACTACAAAAATCTGAGTAAATACCTGATGACAGAGCTTACATATCTGCTATCTGAGCTTGGTTTGCAAAAACTAGGCTACAGCTTCTAGGGTTTTATCAGCAAAATCTAAACTTGATGAAGCCATTTTAAAAGCGCTTCCTGCTGTAAATGGAAGGAATGCTTTGGCGACCCACTTTTGCTCATAGGTGACTTGAAAAATACAGAAAGTTGCTCCTGAATGCCTCCTTCACCCCTTCTTTCTGCGAGTTCTAAACATCTAGCGATTTCTATTGCCAGAGGAGCTGCAAGAATAGAATCCCTGCAGAGAAAATTTATTTTTATCTGCATTGGCTGATTCAAAAAGCCTAGAAAATCTATATTATCCCACGCCTCTTTACTGTCACCTCGAGGACGATAATATCTTATGTCCACTATGTGATCTTCAACTTCATAACCTAAAATTTCATCCAAAACAGAACTTTTTGTCCTTAGCTTTGAGGCGAGCGAGTTTTCATTTGAAAGAGCCAATCCATCGCGATTTCCCAAAATGTTTGTAGAATACCATCCAACTACCTTGAGTGCTCTGGCTTTCAATGCTGGTGCAATTACGGTTTTTATAAAGGTTTGACCAGTTTTACCATCCTTACCAGCTATAGGGACATTTTGAGAATAAGCAAACTCCATTAACGCAGGTACATCAACGGCAAATGATGGGGTAAAGTTTGCGTATGGCACTTTTTCAGCGATTGAAGCATACGCATACATCATAGCAGGTGAAATCAGATCCGAGTTTTCGTCTAGAGCTCTTTCAAAAGCAGAGATACTCTGAAAAACTGGTTCATCCGTGTTAATTATCTTCTCCGTTGAGGCTAGGTTCAGCATCACCACCGAATCTGCTGATCTTTTCATTCTCCTTATATCTACTCTTATCAATTCAATCTTTTCTCTATGAGATTCTGCATTAATCACATTCTTCCCCTCAATGTTTGAGAGAAACTTCTTGTCGGCAATTGCCGGCAAAGGCTTGATGTCAGCAAGAAAATCCTTTATTTCATCTAGCTGTTTGGCGTCTAATACTTGATGATTCTCTGCTGCTTCGGATAAATCTTCCTCGAATAAATCCCAACCGGCAAAACTTATATCACAGTAGCTTATTAAATTTGTAGAGATATTAGCTAGTGGTAAACCTACTTTGTCTATCTTGTTTCGTCGTAAAAGCTCAATTCCGGCTACCATGGTTGTGCCAACTGCCCCACCCAAACCAACTACAGCTATGCAAAGAGTTCTTTTCGTCATAATTATTAGGTCGGAAAACTTATATAATAACCGAAGAAGTGGTTAAACTAAATACTCAAAGAGAAAATAAAGTCCAAACTGAGAAAGACTCTTTTTAAATTTACGAACAGTCATAAGAGATGAGGACTTGCACATCAAAGGAGAAATGCATGCAAAAGGGTTTTACGCGCCAAGGCAATTGTTTAAAATAAAAAGCGTAATGCCAATTTAAGTAAATCAAAAATCCAAATGCTTCAATTTTAAGGTTGAAATTCAATCCAGATGGCACCCAACATTATTAAATTTCCCAATCCTGCAACCTCGAAGGATCCTGATGGTATCATTTGCATAACGGATTTAAGTTATCTTAATCCTGAAAACATAATTCATGCGTATCGCAAGGGTATATTTCCATGGACTGCATCGAACTTTAATCATGTTCCGTGGTTTTGCCCTCCAAAAAGAGCAGTCTTGGATTTTGAAGAGCTTCACGTACCAAGATCTCTGAGAAAAGCCAGGAAAAATTCAAATTTCACTTATACAATCGATAAGAGCTTTGCTGAGGTGATAAGCGCCTGTGCGACCGTAAAGAGAAAAAGACAGCGTGGTACATGGATAATCAACGAAATCTTCGAAAGTTTTTTAGAACTACACAGGAGAGGTATAGCTCACAGTGTAGAGGTATGGAATGAAAAGGGAGAATTGATTGGAGGGCTTTATGGTGTGGATGCAGGAGGTGTTTTTACGGGAGAGAGCATGTTTCATTACGTATCAAATGCATCGAAGCTAGCCTTCCTGTTTTTAGTCGATCACCTTAAATCTAGAGGAGCTACTTGGGTAGATATACAGGTTATGAGCAAACACTTCAAAATCTTAGGAGCAAAAGAGATCTCAAGAGAAGAGTTCTTAAGAAGGCTTAAAGAAACTCAAAAACAAAATCTTAGATTATTCGACTAGATCACGCTTGCCTCAGATACTACTTCTAATTCATCGACTGAAGTCCATGCATATATCGCAGAAATTTAATCGCAATACTTTATCTTAGTCACGTAATCCTCTTATGAAACCTTAAATGGAAGCATACAGTTTGACAATATTTATTTCAGTTAAAAATACTCAAGTTTGGGAGCTTCTAATCTTGCAATTTATTTTCCCAGAGGTTCTGCTGACACTCGATCCTTTCCTTGAACTAAAGAGCTGATCTATAAAACGAGTAACTTAGATTGATGGGTCGTCGGCTTTCGCTGGGCGGTTTTCCTCAGTGGCTTTTACTGTCCCTACAGATGAGTCAATATAAAAATGCCTGGTGCCAGTAGCCATTGTTCCCTCCGCTACTTGTGGGTCGGCATTTACTGAAAAGAAGGCTGGTCTGCTACCAGAAGGTTGTTCTACCTTCATCGTATATATGTATCCATTTATTACAGGAGTTTCACTGTTGAACTTATCTCCTTCGATACATCCAGACTTAACTAATTCAGCAAAATTCTGAGCGAATCTGCCCTGATGTTTTCCTGCATATCCCATCTGACAAGTACGTATCGTATTTAATGTTTGGATTGCTGTGGTTTCGTTGCCATTTCTGACCATTGATTGCCAAGTCGGAATTCCGATCCCTATTATCAAAGCAATAATGGCTATGACTATCATTAACTCTACCAACGAAAAGCCTCTCATTACTAAATTAAACCTCCAACATCTGAGAAGTTACACGCCTATTCAGGAAAACTAGTTCCAATAAACTTATAACACAGAATTTAAAAAACCACAGCTTGTAAATAAAAAATGCCCTCGGAGGGATTCGAACCCCCAACCAAAGGATTATGAGTCCTCTGCTCTACCGTTGAGCTACAAGGGCTTAGCGAAAATTTATTTTAGGATAAACTAAGATGATTTTTCAAACCGCTCTAGATGGTTTTGAGGATTACGTCCTTTACTAGAGCTTGCGGAGGCCGCATAAACTCAGTTAATATCGAATTATGAGAATATTCAAGATTTTTTTGTTATCATCTTTTATCTTCATTATTACTGAGTGTATTAACGCACAAAATATTAGCGGATCCATAGGTAATGGGACGGTGAAGAAAGGTTCGACTGCTCGTGGAGTAGTCATATTAGAAATTCCGGATGGACTACATGTTAATTCAAACCGTCCTAATAACCAGTATGCAATTCCTACAACCCTACGTTTATATTCAAAGGATATAAATGTAGGTAAAGTCTTGTATCCAAGAGGTAAAGATAAGAAATTCCCTTTCAATGAAAAACCAATCAATATTTATGAGGGAAAAGTAAGATTTATATTTTCTGTCCAGGTTCCACAGAGCTTTAAAGGAAAGACTATCAAAGTAAGAGCAGTTGTCCGTTATCAAGCTTGCAATGATGAAGTATGCTTTCCCCCAAAAGAAAAAGAGATATTATTAACGGCTAAGGTAGTTTGAGATTACTTTAAATCGCCTCTTTAAGACTAAGCAAAAAAACGCTTTCACTGACAAGGATTAACAATTCTATGCTCAATTACCACGCGCTTTACCAATGACAGAGAGTAATCTTCCCACTTTACCTAATTTTTTCTTCTCCAAACGATAGGAAAAGAATAAATCGTTTCGTTGCATAGTGCAGAATGGCGCTACTTTTATATTGTTTTGTGAAACTCCGCATTTAAGCAAGAGTTTCACATTGGCTATGTGCAAGTTCAAAAAAGCATGGTTAGAATTACAAGATGGCCTTAAAATTTCATCAGCTTCTTCTCTGAATTCATCACGAAATTGATTAATTACGTCTTCTCCTACCTCATATCGTGAAACTGCAGCAGGACCTAATGCACAAACGATGTCACTAACATCAGACCCATAAGTCTTAGACATTATCTCGAGAGTTCTCATTACTATTTTTTGAAGCGTTCCTCTCCATCCGGCATGTACTGCAGCAAAACAACACCTCTTCACGTCCGCAAGCAGTATAGGCACACAATCCGCTGTTTTTATACCCAGTAAAATTCCATCTAAATCTGAAACAATTGCATCTGCCCTAAAATTACCGTCTTTAGCTTCATCTAAGTTCCTTATTATCCTTACGTTATCTCCATGAACCTGCCATACAGTTGATAAAACATAGTCAGTTGCAAAAACACTCAATAATCTTCTTCGATTTTCCATTATGTTTTCTAGAGAGTCCTCATCGAAGCCAGCTAGATTCAAATCATTTTTCGGAAATGGTGAGACTCCACCCAATCTGGTAGAAAATCCGTTTATGAAACCTGATTTCTCTAAAAGTTCACATACCAAAACTCTAATTCCATTTTTTTCAGCCCAATAAAAACCTCTATGCAAAAGAATTTTGTTTTCCTCGATTTCTGGTGTATCTTGATTTACTAATTCGTCAAATATGATCATTTCGATTGGCACGGACATAGTTGAAGTTTACAGGATGCGCGAAACTTTGCAAAGAACTCCAAGATTTGTGCAAAGAGTATTTACAGATGAAGAGAGGTTATATTGTGAGAGTCGCGGTTTAGCAAAATTCGAGTCATACGCTGCTAGGTTTGCTGCCAAAGAGGCATTTCTAAAAGCGATAAAGACTGGTTGGCGAGACGGCATGAAGTGGAAAGAAATTCAAGTGTGTAGAGAAGAAACTGGATTTCCTTATCTGAAAGTTACTGGAACGGCAGAGAAAGCATTGCAACATCTAAAAGTGGATCGACTGCATTTATCGCTGTCTCATACCCAAGAGCATGCAATTGCAATAGTTATACTCGAGCGCATATAGGCCATCAAGGTTGTTCCGCCATGTCATCATCTAAAACCCTAACTTCTGTCCCGAATTTCTGATATTCTTTAAAACGAATCAAATTTCGAGTCTCAAACAACTTACCACTCTCTCTGACTATTAATCTGACATCGGCAAGAATAGGCAAAAGGTATTTTTCATCAGCTATTTTTACCCAACCATAATCAATTCTACGGCTAGCTGCACGTATCGGAAAATCAGGCGGAATATCCGTAGCTGTCGATTCGATCCTTAAAACCCTGAAAAGCTCCTTATCAATCCAAATTCTTCCTTTCATTCCCGTGACCGTTGAGGCAAACGATCCACTCATTGAAACAATCTGCTGTCTAGCTTTGTCCTTGGTGATTTCAAATTCATACACAACTGTTCTTCGATCATTCACAGAATCAGTATCCAAAATTTGGAATTTTGTTTCACTCTCAGGCTTAAAGATTGTCGCAAGGACATTAACGAATTCTCCTGTAGAGCTTACGCCTCCGACTTCTTCATAGCTTTGCTTTGGTTTCGTATTGTCCTGAATTATGCCATTAACGCTTAATAATTTGTATTCTTCTTGGCCATTAGAACGGTAGCTGACTGCAACAATCAAATGGTCCAAGGTTTGAAAGTTACCTGTAGACGCGTAAGAAATAGAACGCTGGATAAGTTGCTTAACTACGAAATCAGGCATTGCTTCCACCGCTTCCAGCGTTGCTTTTCTCGTTTTTTCAAGTAGCTGATTGCTCTCTTCAATACTAGGTAAAAGCCCTATCGATGGGTTTTTATATCTTCTCGCCGCTTCTTCTAAAACTCTGCGCAGCTCCGGGTCGTTACGACTTTTAGTTGCTGTAAGCCCGCGGATTCCATCGCTCAACTCGAATGCTATCCCACGTATTCTTATAGTCTGTATTATCTCATCACGTTTGGCAGGGTTTTTTTCCAACTCATACAAAAGTTTTACATATTCTGCTTGTGTGAGTGGCTTATTCTGTTCTTGGCCTAGAAGGAAAGACCCAAAAAGGCTCAACATCAGTACGAAAGTCGTAAGTCTCATGGCAAAACTTTGTGTCTTGTAATAAAGAAAAAACGGACGGAGGTAAACTCCGTTCGCTTAGGATGGATAAGTAGATTGATTAATTCGCCCATTCCTCTTCATAATTGAGTTTCCATTGGCGTGCGACCCATTCCTGAGCCGCTGTCATTACGATGCTCTTCCATTTCTTTAGATTTTCAACTATGGAGAGAGCAGCTAAAGGCTTGCTCGGATCTCTTTCAACACGGATTACCTCCGTTGGAACCTCGATCAAGGGTTTGTCATCATCTAAAACACACAAATTGACTTCACTTCCAACGGGAGGAAGAGTATTGAAGTTTACTAGAGCGCTCCTTTCTCCTATATGTTCAGTGAACCCCTCAACTTCCACTCTCTTCCCCGTGACTTTATCAACCCAACTAGCCTTTACACGTAATTGAGCCATGATTCTCTCATGAAAAGATGGACGATTATTGCTGATTTTTGATGATTCTATTCTTGCCATATATCTATATTTGCCCTCCCTTTCTCGTTAGGGTGCTTACCTAGCAAACCTTTTATTAGATTTTCTAGGCTTGCATTGAAAAGTTAAACTAAAATTACAAAAAAGTCAAGTTTAACAAAACCGCTCAAACCGCTCAAAGTGTAAAAATTTTTTGAGAGGTTTTTTCGGTCGCTTTAATAGACGTTCGATGAGCAAAAAAAGTTGCAGAAATGACTACAAAAACTCATTTGATTGAATTATAATTTTTTAAAATTTTATAAGATTTTCTGCTGAGGAGGTCAACATAAATGAAAAAATGTAGTTTCCTTTTGCTGATAGTAGCGACATTAGCCCTATTCAATCTAAGTTCTCAAGGTCATGGCTACCCATTGGTTTATAAAACCGATGAAAGCTCGAATGCGGAGAAAACACCTTGGCTAATTAAAGGTGTTCAGAGCTTCAGCGAAGATACCGGAATAATTTTCACAGAGGATATAATTTTCATTACCTCTGACGCAGGACAAACTTGGCAGGAAATCGAAGTACAAAAAAACAATGACGAAATAATCAGCAATGCCTTATTAACGAATGATAATGAGATATGGGTAATAGTCACGAATCACAAAGGTCTCTGGCTTTTGAAAAGTACAGACAATGGTGAAAGCTGGAGCCGCTTTTCAATAAGGCTGAGGTTTTCTGATTTGCAGGAAGCTGGTTTAGATAAGGTTTCATTGGAAAAATACGATGCGCATGTGGCTGAATTAAGATTACGTTTACCTTCGACTTCCAATTTTTTCCGTGTGGCTGTTTACAGGAGTTTTGACAGCGGGGAAAATTGGCATTTTCAAAATAGTTACTCAGAAATAAGGAAAGAGGATGAAATCGAGGAAAGCAACTCTCCTTGGTTGTTGGTGTCAGATGGCTCATGCATGGCATTCAAGAGAGAATGTTTTCAGGAAACTAAGCTATTCATAAGAGGGCGAGAGGTTACACCTGCCGCCCTTGGAGATCTATTGGAAGCAGAGAAAATTAAGGCCCAACTTAGATTAAAAAATTCTATTTTGGTCTTAAATAGTCCAGGAGGGTCCGTAAGGACGAGCATAAATCGCGGTTTTGATAAATGTGCAGCAGCCAGTATCTCTCAAATGCAGACTTGGTGGGATTTTTCTCCATTTTACGATGCTAACATATATATTTCAGGAAGGAATCGTGGATGCTCTCAAACTCAACTCTCGGCCTCTTGGGTGCAACAAGTATCAGCGATGGGATGGGGTCTGATACCAACGGTTGTAGGGTATCAAGCCCCCTGCTCTAGCTGCACGAACTGCGCAAAGCACAGTTCTGATCCTGTGGTAGCAGAACAACAAGGACGTTCAGAGGCTGATATTGCCATTACAGATGCTAACAATCTAGGCCTTACTCAAGGAACGATACTTTATTATGATATGGAGAGATACGACGAAACCTCTACTACACCTGGATGCCGAACTGCAGTGAAGGCATTCTTAAAGGGATGGACCGATAGGTTAAAAGAGCTTGGATACATCTCAGGAGTTTATGGCTCACCGACCAATGCTGTGAATGATTGGATTGATATACCCACTCCAAGCCGTATGGATGCTGTGTGGCTTGCTAGATGGGATAACATAGCCTCAGTATGGACATATGCAGCCCCATCGCCTCAGGTTCCGGCTAATGTTTGGAATAATCGTCAACGCATAAAACAATATCAGGCTCCACACAATGAAACATGGGGAGGCATAACCTTCAACATAGACGGTAACATAGCAGAAGGACCAGTTGCTGGTATTGCTGCACCTAAAAATAAACCAGCTGATTTTGATGGCGATGGCAAAACAGATATTTCGATCTTTCGCCCCTCAGATGGCAATTGGTACATTTTACAAAGTTCTACACAGAGTCTGAGAGTGATGAATTTTGGAACATCAAGCGATATACCAGTGCCAGCTGATTATGACGGGAATGGAAAAACAGACTTTGCGGTCTTCCGTCCGTCAGAGTCTACTTGGTACATTCAAAATCGCATCTTTCGAACCCAACAATTTGGTACTTCGACTGATGTAGCCGTACCAGCAGATTACAATGGAGATGGATTTGCTGATATTGCGGTATTCCGCAGCGGCATATGGTATATATTAAATAGTTCAGGAAGTCCAAATCCTCTTCGTGTTGAACAATTCGGGACTAGTGGAGATAAAGCAGTGTCGGCTGACTATGATGGTGATGGAAAAACAGATCTGGCTGTTTTTCGAGATGGTGTTTGGTACCTCCTGCGTAGTCAATTAGGCTTTACCGCTATACAGTTTGGACTTCCCAGTGATAAACCTGTGCCTGGAGATTATGATGGTGACGGATTAGCCGACATCGCCGTTTTTCGTGATGGAACGTGGTACTTACTCCGTAGTCAACTAGGCTTTACGGGAATTCAATTTGGTATTTCTTCAGATAAACCAGTCCCAGGAGACTACGATGGAGATGGGAAAACAGATATAGCGGTTTTTCGAGGTGGCACCTGGTACATACTACAAAGCACCAATGGGTTTACCGCCATCAGCTTTGGGATGCAGGACGATAAACCCATACCATCTTTTTATTTACCTCAAAATTAAAATTAATTAACAGCGATTTAAAATCAAAAAATTATTCTTAGTCTTTAGCAAAAAAATTTGTGGTGCTTGAATTGCTTGGTAAAAAATTTGTAGGATTTTGGATTGGACAAATGTCCGTAAAGGCTTGAAATTCTTGATTTTTCAATGCTTACTATTTCCAGAAAAATGGAAACATTCTATTTTTTGGAAATAGATTCTTGGAAACTTAAGAGGTTTATTAGCTGGTACATTTGGACAAGCCAGAGCAATTATCATAAATTACAAATGAAGATTTCTATAATTTCAAGAGGAGAGAAGATATGAAAAAAATTCTTTTGAGTAGTTGTTTGATTACCGCGTGTCTTGCCTTTTGTATGATTGGAGTATTTGCTCAGGCAGGGACAGGTGGTATCACGGGAGTAGTTACAGACACCAATGGTGCTGTCATTCCAAATGCGACAGTGAAGGCAAAAAGCACTGCTACAGGTATTGAACTTACCACCACTACTAGCAGTGAGGGAATATATAACTTTACTTTGCTTAAGCCCGGTGAATACGAGGTTTCAGCATCTGCACCTAATTTCAACGAAACTTCTTTAAAGGTTGAAGTCCAAGTTGGGCGTATAACTGACGCTAATTTAGTGCTAGGAGTAGGCAAAGTCGCTGCTGAGATTATAGTGACTGCTGAAAGCATCCAAACCACACAAAGCACTTCGGACGCAGTTTTAAGTGAGACCGCGATCCAAAACCTACCTATAAATGGACGAAGATTCCAAGACTTCGCTTTACTTACTCCTACGGCTCAGATCGATACTGAGCGTAACCAAATCTCACTTGCTGGCCAACGAGGCATTAACGCCAATATTAATGTCGACGGTGTTGATTACAATCAGCCATTTTTTGGTGGAATTCGAGGTGGCGAACGCTCAAACTTTGCTCCGACGATTCCACAAGAATCAATAAAAGAATTCCAAGTCGTTGCAGCTGGTTATTCTGCCGAGTTTGGTCGTTCCTCGGGCGGTATAATCAATGTAGTAACCAAAAGTGGCACTAATCAATTGAGAGGGACGGCGTTTTATCTGTTAAGACCTGAACAGCTCTCAGTAAATCATAAATTCGTCAAAGCCATAGAGAGGGAAAACAACCAAAAAGTTGTAGCCGCCCCGACCCAGCAACAGTTTGGAGGTAGCGTTGGAGGTCCTTTCATAAAGAACAAGCTTTTCTATTTCGCCTCTTATGAACAGCAGAGGTTCAGAGCAGATAGAAATGTCATATTTAGCCTCGGCAATATCACCAGATCCTCTGCCAATCAGGAAGCCTACGACTATTTCAAATCACTTGAAACTGGTTATCAATTGACAAATGATGCTGCGCTTGGCTTAGGTCGAATTGACTGGAACATAAATAGCGCTAACTCCATAAACTTCAGATTCAGCGCGAATAGAGGGGTTGGGAGAAATAGTGTTTCAGTAGGAGATGCAGGAGTCTTGTTTAATCCTGTAATCGATTCAGCGTTATCTAATGAAGGAACTGAGAGAGACAGAAACTATGTTTTTGTGTCTCAGTTTACTAGTGCCCTAAGTTCAACGCTTTTCAATGAGTTTCGCTTCCAGTATGCTCGTGGTGAACGTCCACGTGAGGCAAACGCATTGACACCGCTCGTTACTGTCTCGCAAGTTGGTATTTATGGAACCAGAAGCTTTCTGCCAACCGATCAATACGATAATCGTATTCAATTCGTTGAGGCACTCTCGATAACAAAAGGAAATCATTCCTTCAAGGTTGGAACGGAATTCAGCGATATCTACACGTTTCAGAAATTCGGTTTCAATCAGTTTGGAAGCTACTCGTTCAGCGTGAGCGGAAATACCGCTCTTCAGATTCTTTCTTTAGATCCTACTAATCCGAATGACCGTAGGTTCGATGGAAACTCATTTTACAATCAACAAATTGGAAACCTGCTAGCAGCTTTTCGAGTAAGAGAATTGGCTTTTTATGGACAGGATTCATGGCGTATTAGGCCAACATTCACCATTAACTATGGTCTAAGAATAGAAAAGCAATTTAATCCTTCTGCTGAGACTGGAAACGATGCCGTAATCAATTTAATTAAGAGCGCATCATTTCCTCTTTTAGGAGGTCGCTCGATAGATCCTACCGTAATTCCTGATAGCAAATGGCAAATTGGACCCAGGCTTGGGTTTGCATGGGATATAAGTGGGGATGGTAAATCTGTGCTACGCGCATTCAGTGGCTTATATTTCGCCCGTACTCCGCTTCTTGTCCTTGCTGCTCCAGTAAATAACTTCCGCATCCCACCAGGTGACGTCTCTGTGCAATTGCCTTTCTCTCTTCCCGCGGGATTTAATTTAACAACATTTCTCGCAAACAATCCTCAATACGTCGCTATAATGCAAGCAACTGGGGCAAACTGCACTGCTAACCCTGCATCTTGCACCCCAAATACCTTGTTTAGACAGTTTGCGATTCTGGGGATTAACTTAAATACTCGCCCGCTTAATAATCTACCAACACTATCTGCTCAACAATTACAGCAAATTGCTCAAGCATTAGGGACTCAGACACCTCCTCCAGGATTTGGTGCTAATCTAATTGCCATGCAGAATGACTTTGAGAATCCGCAGTCATTCCAATTTGGTGTTGGCTATGAAAAAGAAATTCTGCCTAACCTGATCATAGGAATAGATTACACACACGTAAAAACTATTCATCTCGAACGCAATCGAGACATAAACTTGCCGCCACCAGACCCCGCAAACTGCACCAGCAATTTAGCGCAAAGACCTTGTTTCAATAGATCTCTGCGCCCTGTTCCACAAATAGGGAGATTGCTGATTAGAGAATCATCAGCGAAATCTCTATTCCGCGCTTTAACCTTCAGAATGCGTTTTGTTCGTAAGTGGGCTAATATAAACGCTTACTATACACTATCACGCAACCTCTCGGATGATGACAATGAAAGAAATGCGACTGGTATTTTTTACGATAATTCATTTGACCTCAGATCAGAGTATGGTTTAGCCCGCTTAGACCGAACGCATCAATTCGTGGCAAGTCCTGTCTTTTTCCTACCATATGGCTTTGAGATCTCTAGCGCTATTCGTCTTCGCTCAGGACTACCAATGGACGCTTTGATAGGTTCTGACGTGAATCTTGATAGCATAAATAACGACCGTCCATACTTGGTTCCTGGCATTCCAATCAAAAGAAACGCTTTCAGGAATCGTAATGAATACCTGGTGGATTTGAGAATCCAAAAAGGTTTTCGCTTTGCTGAGCGCAGGAGAGTTATATTCTCGACTGAGTTCTTCAATCTCTTCAACAATTCCAACATTCAGTTTGGTGGTAACCAAACACTCTACTGCGCCGTCAGAAACGTAAACTGCGGTCTTGAAGGCGTTACGAATCCTACATTCCGCCAGATAAGAGATGCTAGCGGCAATCTCATAACATCTCGTGGCGGGAACTTCTCTAGAACACCAGTTTTCCAAATGCAGCTTGGTATAAGGTTGCAGTTCTAGCAATCCCGTTCAGAAAAACTAAGAAAGGCGTAGCTTGCTGCTACGCCTTTTTTACACCTCAAATTTTTCTCTGTTTTAGATACTACAAGCAAAAACAGCTAATTACTTTTTGTTAGTCTTAGATTGAGGCAAATTTGATCGGCATCGCGTTTCCTCATTCTGGACTAATTAAGAAGCGCCTCATGGTCTTTTAAGACTAAATGACAAAAAGCAACAAATTCCTAAAAAACGAATTTTACCATTGGAAAAGATATTTTTACCCGCAAAGCACGGCACCACCATTTATATTGAGAATTTCACCTGTTATGTGCCTTGCCCAATCAGATAGCAAAAAACATATCGAAAGAGCTATATCATCCGCGGTGGCAACCCTTTTTAAAGGGATTGAGTTTATCACTTGCCTTTTATAGTTTTCGTCATCAAACACAGGGCGAACCATGGCTGTTTCAATCCAGCCAGGGGCAACCGCGTTGACTCTTATGTTTGGAGCAAGCTCAACCGCAAGTGATTTGGTAAACGAAATTTGTCCACCTTTTGAGGCAGCGTAACATGAATAAAACGCTTCGCCGCGTTGTCCCGCTGTCGAGGAAACTAAAACTATAGAGCCTTTAGTCGCACGCTTCATCTCTGGGACACATGCTTTGCTCATCGCCCATGCTGACTTCAAGTTAGTATCTAAAACTTCATCCCATATATCTTCATCCATTTGTTCAATTGGCGCTCCCTTCCAGATTCCAGCGTTTATAACCAAAAGTTGAACAGCACCAAAGGTCTCAACGGCGATCCTGGCTATATTTAGCGCATCTTCAAGATGTGCTGAATTTCCCTTCACGGCTATTGCACCGACTCCATTCAATTGACATTCCCTCACTACTTCTTCTGCTTTTTCTCTCTCTTTCAGAAAGTTTATGACTACGTTCGCCCCAGCTTCAGCGAGTCTAAGGGCCGTAGCTTTTCCTACTCCGCGACTACCACCTGTAACGATAGCTGTTTGACCCTTAAAAAGATCTGCAGGTAACTTCACTTTCACTTTTTCTTCCGACATAGCTTTAAGTCTATCAAACTTGCAAATCGCATAGAACCGCCGAATGCTCATGCTGTATCTCCTGGGTTTTAGGCTTATCTGCTATAATTCTTCTTTCAATGTTAAGGAGATATATTGAGAAAAGAGAGCGGTTTCTGGCATTTCTAAACGATAATCGCACCGTTAGAAAATTTGAATGGGGCGTGGAGTTTATAGACTCACATGTGCAGAAAGATCCTTACACTCAATTTTGCATCTATGCTGACAAAG
This sequence comes from uncultured Blastocatellaceae bacterium, assembly GCA_964486055.1. GTDB lineage: Bacteria > Acidobacteriota > Blastocatellia > Pyrinomonadales > Pyrinomonadaceae > J014. The sequence goes on along the minus strand of CAZALE010000006.1, from coordinate 183,699 downwards.
TTATAAATAACAGCGATGAGTTTTTTGGAAGCCCGATTATATCGAATTATAAACTAGAAAATAATGTCCTAACGTGGACGAGCGCTGTTCAAACCCCGTCTGATGAAAATAACACCGCCTATGCTAGGCTCTTCCCATACGAAAAAGATAAAAAGGCAGCTGTAGTTATTCTGCCTCATTGGAATGCAAGGCCAGGTAGCTATTTTGATCTTTGCCGCGTCTTCCAAAAAGTTGGCATCTCTGCGATGCGCTTGGTATTACCCTATCATGAGGAAAGAATGCCTCCGGAGCTAGAGAGAGCCGACTATTTAGTCTCACCCAATATCGGAAGAACGATACAATCCGTCAGACAAGCTGTTCTTGACACCAGAGCAATGGTTAACTGGCTTAAGCTACAGGGGTATGAGAAAATTGGTATCGTCGGTACGAGCATAGGTAGCTGTGTTGCCTTTCTAGCTTTTGTGCATGATATGAATATAAATGCCGGAGTCTTCAATCATGTCTCTGGGCATTTTGCAGATGTCGTTTGGCGAGGAATATCTACGTATCATGTTCAGGCTGGACTAGCAGGGAATATAACGTTAGAGCAGCTTCGAAATTGCTGGTTACCTCTGTCTCCTATTGTATACCTTGATAAACTATCAAAAATGCCGTATCGACCTCAAAGATACATCTACACACTCTATGATCTAAGCTTTCCAGTAGATTTATCAGAAGAGTTGATGCAAAGTTTACGACAAAAGGGCATTAAATATAGCGAAGTTAGATTTCCATGCGGACATTACACCTTAGGTGAGAAACCTTGGGTGTATTTTGACGGATGGAAAATCGTTACTTTTATCCGAAAACATCTCAAGTCCCATACTTAATCCTTGAGACTATGAGATAATTCTTCTCTGGGATTGGATGAAAATGGAAGACTCAACGCTAAGAGAATTAGCCTTTTTGAGAGATTTATACATCGAGCCAGAATGGACTCAGCGTTTTACTGATCTATTCGACCAACATGTAAAGCTTGAAGACATAGGCCAAGACGTACTTTACATGAACGCCGGTACGGGCGGACATGTCCTGGCATTAAGAGAAAAATTAGACAAGAAAATCAATGTGTTAGCTATTTGTGAGGATGAACAAATGCTGAAGATTGCCCGTAGTAAAGCCTCACTTCTAAAAGCTAAAATTGAATTCGTAACTAGAATTGATAAACAACAAAAATTTGATGCTGTTTTTGCGGATGCAAGCCTCGTTAAACCGGAGGAGCTACGTAACTTTATTAAAGAGTTAGCAGAAAATGTCAAGCCAGGTGGACAGGTTAGTTTCTATACTCCTACTTCAGGCAGCTTTGGAGAGATATTTTCATTTTTATGGGAAGTTTTATTCAATGAAGATCTAGGTGAACATGGGGCGGAGGCTGAGCGATTAGTAACTGCATTTCCGACCGTGTCTCAGGTTGAAGAAATGACAAAAGATGCCGGTTTTACTTCAATCAAAAATTACACCTCAAATGAAATCTTTGAATACTCAGATGCAAATGAGATGATCAATTCAGTTTTAATCTCTAGGTTTTTTGTGCCCGTATGGTTAGACTTCTTAGATGAAGAAAAAAGAGCGGGTGTCTGCCATATGATGACTCAAATAATCAATGAAGACTACGGTGACATGAGTTTTAGATTCAGCGTAAAAGCTACTTTGATAAATGCTAAAAAGACATAAAACTCAAGATCAGTCTTAACAATCGGCAAGTCTAGATGTAAAATTAAAGCAAACCTGCCGCGATTGTGGTTAAAAACAGTGGAGTTGGAAAAATGAAATACATTGGTAAGGAAACGAGCCGAGTAGATGGAGTTGCGAAGGTAACGGGCAAAGCTAAATACGCAGCCGAATTTCAATTAAAAAATCTAGCTTATGGATACATAGTACAAAGTACATGTGCTAAGGGCTCGATTTTGAGCATCGATACATCAAAGGCGGAGAAGCTGCCGGGTGTGATAAAAATCTATACGCATCTAAATACGCCTAAATCTAGATCACAAGATGGATTCGTAGCATTACAATCTGAAAAAGTTTTGTTTAATGCCCAACCTATAGCTTTAGTTGTCGCAGAGACATTCGAACAGGCACGTTACGCTGCTCAGTTAATCGAAGTTAAGTACTCTCAGGAAGCTTTTAATACAGATTTAGAAAAAGCCCCTACAAAAACTTCTAGATCTGGCAAGAAGAGGGGAAATCCGCAGAGAGCTTTTGAGGAAGCACCTGTAAAGGTAGTAGCCGAGTACATAATCCCAATCGAACACCATAATCCTATAGAACCTCATGCGGCAATTGCTAGTTGGGAAGGAGATAAACTGACTATTTTCGTTAAAACGCAAGGTGTAAAGGAGGTTCAGAATCATTTAGCTCAAAGTTTTGGTATACCAAAGGAACAGGTTCATGTGATTTCTCCATTCGTGGGTGGCGCATTCGGTTCTGCCTTAAATCCTCAATACTATCCATTTCTCGCAGCGATGGCAGCACGCGATTTAAAGCGCCCAGTAAAATTGGCTTATACGAGAAGACAAATGTTCACAGGGCATGGATATCGTCCCTATACTTGGCAGAAAGTATCTATCGGGGCAGCACAAGATGGTAAACTGATTTCCATTATTCATGAAGCTATAACTAACTCCTCAAGTTTCGAAGATTTTATCGAAACCTCAAACAGCTATGGAAGAAGCTTGTATCAATGCCCCAATTACGACACGCCATATAGAATAGCAAAACTCGATCTACCAACTCCTACTTGGATGCGAGCTCCTGGTATGGTCTCTGGGGCATTCGCTCTAGAGTGTGCTCTCGATGAGCTTGCTTATGCACTAAAAATCGATCCGCTAGAATTGCGGCTAATAAATTATGCTGAAGTGGATCCTGAGACTGGCAAGCCATTTTCAAGTAAGGCATTGAAGGAATGCTACCTAAAAGGTGCGGAGATTTTCGGATGGAAGAATCGAAAATTTGAGCCGCGCTCAATGCGTGATGGCCGCTGGCTAGTCGGCTGGGGAATGGCTACAGGAATATGGGGAGCTTTTATGCTGCCGGCATCTGTGAAGATTAAATATAATGCCGATAATACGGCAGAGGTAGAAAGTGCGACGGCTGACATCGGACCTGGAACATATACGACGATAACAATGATAGCAGCTGAATTCCTCGGATTGCCCATTGAACGTATCAGATTCTCGCTTGGGGATAGTAAAATGCCTAATGCGCCTCTACAGGGTGGCTCTTTCACGACAGCATCTGTTGGCACTGCAGCTCAAGGTGCCGCTCTTGAAATAAAACGCAAGCTCGTAGAAATGGCAAAGATAGATCCTGCCTCTCCTTTAATCCAAGCGAGTATTGACGATATAGACATGATACAAGGTTCATTACGATTAAAATCTAATCCATCTAGCTCGGTTTCCATAACTGAATTGATGCAGAGAAATGGTCTCGAACACATAACCGAGACTTACACGGCGCATCCTTCTCCAGAAAGACAAAAGTACACTACCATGGCACATGGAGCTCAATTTGTTGAGGTAAAAGTTGATGAGGACCTGGGTATAATCAAGGTTACTCGTGTAGTTGAAACTACAGCCTCCGGAAAAATAATAAATCCAAAAACCTCGCACTCTCAAGAAATAGGTGGGGTCGTCTGGGGAATAGGAATGGCACTTCAAGAAGCTACAGAGATCGACCACAGATACGGTAGAATGATTACAACCGACCTAGCCACTTATCATATTCCAGTAAATGCTGATATTCATGAGGTCATAACCGAATTTATCGAGGAAGAAGATAAAATAGTTAATCCACTTGGTATAAAAGGAATGGGTGAATTATGCATGGTCGGAATTCCAGCCGCTGTCGCAAATGCTATTTTTCACGCAACAGGCAAAAGAATCAGGCAATTGCCGATCACCCCGGACAAACTCTTCGAATAAATTTGTTAGAAACTCTTCATGAAAGAACTAAAAGAGATTTTCAGAAAAATAGAGTCTTCTGACCCAGAGCATAGGTTATTACTCGCTACCGTCATAGAGGTCGAGGGGTCTAGTTACCGCCTACCAGGAGCTAGGATGTTGATTGATGAAAATGGCAACACATTAGGCATGATCTCGGGTGGATGCTTGGAGATAGACATACTCGAACGAGCCTCTATGCTTCGTGATAACTCAAGGCCCATTATTTTTCACTATGATACAACTAAAACAGATAATTCTGTTTTTCATCTTAACATGGGCTGCCAAGGAGTCATCCGAGTGTTTTTAGAGCCCATCAGTAAAGAATCAGATTTTTTTAAATTTCTGCATCTGACACTTTTCAATAGAAAAACCGGTATTTTGGTTACTGTTGTGGATAGTGACAATAAATCTCTCGTAGGTAAAAGAATCTTTTACTTGGAGGAAGAAGCTTTGTACCTCGGAGAAAATTGGAGCGATAACTTTGAGTCTATCCGACAGATAGTAAGTGAATTTACTGAGACGAAAAGGCAAACGCTTTTGATCTCTCGAAAATTCAATCACGAGAACTACGAGCTATTCATAGAAAAACTATCGCCTCCCATAAAGTTGATTATCTTTGGAGCTGGATACGATGTAATACCGCTTGTAGAGATGGCACATTTAATCGGCTGGGATACATGTGTCATTGATAATCGACCTGCATTCGTAGATAAAAAAAGATTCCCAAATGCAGATCAGCTACTACTGCTAAAGCCTGAGGAGATCAATGAACAAATTCTCGAGGGGCAAAATTTGGCATGTGTGATAATGACGCACAATTATGAACATGACAAAAAACTCTTAAGTTTGGCCTTGCGATCCGACTGTTTTTATGTCGGAGTATTAGGACCGAAAAAGCGCATTGAGCGTCTATTCTCAGAGGCTAGAGAATATTTTTCTGCTGATCAGATTCAAAAGCTTTACTCTCCGATGGGATTAGACATAGGAGCGAAAACACCTGAAACAATTGCACTTTGTGTGCTCGCGGAAATTGAGGCAGTTTTCAATCGGAGATCTGCTGGTTTTTTAAGAGATCGCAAAGGTTCAATATATGCAAGATACTGAAGAGATCGGTATTATTATTTTGGCGGCTGGTGAGTCTAAGCGATTTGGTTTCTTAAAGCAACTAGCAACTTTTCAGGGTAAAAGCCTGCTACGCAGGGCTGCAGAAACTGCCGTTTCTGTGCGTTGTGGAAGAGTTTTTGTGGTTCTAGGTGCATATCCTGAAAAGTTAATACCGGAGCTGGAAGGTCTGCCTTTACATGTAGTTTATAACCAAGAATGGCAGTCTGGTATCATGTCATCGATTCATGCTGGCTTGTCAAGGTTAATTCAACAGGCCAACGGTGCGGCAGGAGTTTTAGTCATGTTATGTGACCAGCCATTAGTCGATCTTGAATTAATAAACTCACTGATTGAGATTTTTCTAAATAAGAAGCCCTTGATTGCAGCAAGCAAATATTCGGGCACTATAGGAGTGCCAGCAATTTTCTCTTCCACTATGTTCAATGAGATTCTCCAATTTAATGCCAAGAGCGGGGCTAAAGAGTTACTTCTCAAATATCAGGATAGATTAGAAGTCATAGAAGCACCGCAAGCGATGCTCGATATCGACACACCACAGGACTACGAGGCTTTGCTTAATTCTTTTTTGCCAAAATCAGGAGGATAGTAAATCAATTCAATGACGTTGCCATCGATGCCTTTAGTATAGAAAGACAATGTCCCGTCACGATGAGGTTTTATTGGGCGACCCTCTCGTTTAGCTGCTTCCTCTAGTTCTTCCTGTGTTTCCACGCGCAAACCTATATGAGGCGGATGCTTAGAGTTTGGTGGCAATAAAGCTATCCCAAATCCTTTCGCATCTCTCATCATTGCCCAATCTTCATAAAGCGTCTCCACCGTAAACCCTAACTTTTTATACTCCTGCACAGCCTTATTTAAATCCGAACATTTCACTGCCAGATGGTCGACTACACCAGAAAACCTTAAGCCAGTTTCGGACATATGCGCTCCTTTCTGATAAAATTTTATCAGTTTATTTTGGGTTTCGGAAAAATGAAAAATAACCTACGGATAGCATCTCTCTTACCTTCCGCAACAGAAATAGTTTGCGTTGTTGGACTCGAAGAAAACTTAGTAGGAGTGACACATGAGTGCGATTTTCCACCTTCAGTAATCGCCAAACCAAAACTTACTAGCAGCAGAATTTCTCATGAGAGAATGACGAGTTCGGAGATTGACCATGCTGTAAGGTCTCAATTAGATGGACATGGTTCAATTTATGATCTAAACACAAAACTCTTATCCGAACTTAAACCAGACATAATATTGACGCAAGAGTTATGTGACGTCTGCGCCGTAAGCTATAAAGTAGTCCAGCAAGCTGCGAGACTTTTCGTGGCAGACGCAAAAGTGATATCACTTGAACCAAATACCATATCCGATATTTTTGAGAACATACTTTTTGTCGGTGAAGTATGTGGCGTCAAACAAAATGCGATTGAGGTAGTATCAGCGTTGCGAAGGAGATTAGAAATTATTACGGAAAAGACAAAAAATATCTCTTCCCGTCCTAAATGCTTTATGATGGAATGGCTAGAGCCGCCTTTCGCACCTGGCCACTGGGTTCCAGAACAAGTTGAGTTAGCTGGTGGAAAGTCTTTGCTTGGCAGAAAAGGCGAAAGAAGTATCACCTGTACCTATGAGGAGATAGTTAAAACTAATCCAGATGTTCTGGTATTGATTCCTTGCGGGTATTACAAGCATGATATTTTCAGACAACTTGAAAATACGCTTTTCCCAAAGGAATTCGCTGAGATCTCAGCAATTAAAAATGAACAAATTTGGGCACTTGATGCCACAAGTTATTTCAGCAGGCCTGGGCCGAGAGTCGTAGAAGGAATAGAAATACTCGCAAAGATACTCCATCCCGAAATCTTCGGCGAATCATCCGAACAAGAAGCAGTAAGAGTCTCAAAACAGTTCATCAAAATTCGACAAACAGCATCTACAAATTTATGAGAAAAATACTGATAGGAATCTTGGTTCTCTCTGCTTACATTTTAACTAGTGGACAGGAGACTAATAGTCTTTTGGCAACTAGTAGATATCGTAACTATACACTAAGTGATTTATCATCAGACGTTATTAAAGCGTTTAATGAATTTCCGCTAAAATTAGCTCAGTATCGTCGAAGTTTGTTAGAAAACATGATTTCTGCAACGCTCTTAAAATTGGAATCTGAAAGGCTGAAACTCAGTGAAGAAAAATTAATTCAGAGGATAAAGAACACAGCTCAAAAGCCATCCATTCAAGAAGCAGAAAATTTCTACCAATCCAATCGGGACATCTTCGGCGGCAAATCCTTCGAAGAAGTCAAAGATCAGATTCTTAGATTTCTAGCAAACAAAAAAGAGCAAGAAGCCTTAGAGAAATATGTAGAAGCACTCAGACAAAGGATAAAGATAAATTTCGACAGGGACGTAAATTCCCAATCCACGAATCCACAAGATGTCATAGTATCAATTGGAAATAAGAAAATTACATTTGCCGAATTTGAAAAAACTAACGCTCCGGCTTTATACGAAGCTGAAGCGAATTTCGCAGATATGATAATCGAAAAGTTAGAGGAGAAAATCTTCGATGATTTAGTTTTAGCGGAGGCACAATCTCTCGGTGTCGCATCAAACGATTTAATCGCAGAACAGATAACGAATAAAATCAAGGATTTTTCGGGCTACGAAGAGGAATTTCTCACAGCTAAGTTTCGCAAGCGACTTTTTGAAAAATATAATGTGAAAATACTCTTCAAAGGCCCTAAACCCTCGATTCAAAATATTTCTACTCAAGGCAAGCCTTCGAAGGGAAACCCAGCAGCACCAGTAGTTATAGTTATGTTCTCTGACTTCCAATGTCCAGCTTGTGCGGCTACTCATCCACTTCTTGAGGCCATTTTAAACGAATATAAAGATAAAGTAAGGCTTGTAGTCCGAAACTTCCCGTTAGTTGAAATTCATAAGAATGCTTTTCGAGCCGCACAAGCAGCCAAAGCAGCAGAGCGACAAGGGAAGTTTTTCGAATATATAGAGATCTTGTACAAAAATCAGCAAGCACTTGACCAAGAGTCACTAAAGGCATACGCTCGACAACTAGGCCTTGACATGAAACGTTTTGAAGCAGACATGAGTGATAAAACCATAGCAGATAGTATCTGGAAAGATGTAGAGGAAGGAAAAAACTACGGTGTCTCTGCCACACCAACCATTTTTGTAAATGGAGTAAAGCTTCGGGACATTTCGATACGCGGTCTTATGAAAGCCGTCGAGAACGCAATAGAAAATCAATAAGGATTTATGAGAAAATTAGTACTATTTTTTTTCGTACTTGCATCTTTAGTGTTAGCTTGTAAAGACTCAGAGAGTACAAAATTCGGGCAGAATACAGAGTTTACGAATATTGCACGCCAATCTAGCGCCACAAAAACTTATACATATGAGATCATAAAGGTCTACCCGCATGACCCAAAAGCCTTTACACAAGGATTGGTGTATTACAAAGGTTTTCTTTATGAGGGAACAGGCGGAAGAAAGCGCGATGATTTTCACTCATCGCTCAGAAAAGTCGAATTAGAAACTGGTAATATTCTGAGGAAAATAGACTTACCAGGTGAGTATTTTGGTGAGGGAATAGCCATATTAGGTGATAAAGTTTATCAATTGACGTGGCAGGAGGGAACTGCGTTCGTCTATGACATTCAAAATTTCCAGCTACTGAAGAAATTTAATTACTCTGGCGAGGGATGGGGGCTTACCACCGATGGTGTAAATCTATTCATGAGTGATGGAACCCATGTAATACGTGTCATCAATCCTGAGAATTTCGAAACCGTAAGAACTATAACTGTTTTAGATCAAAGGAATCGGCCCGTCATGAATTTAAACGAACTTGAATACATAAAGGGAGAGATCTGGGCGAATATTTGGCAAACTCCTCAAATAGTCAGAATAGATCCAGCAAGTGGAAAAATTCTCGGATGGATTGATTTATCGAAACTTGCTAATCAGATAGCAAAGGAAGACAGTAACGCTGATGTGTTAAATGGCATAGCCTACGATCCAGAGAATGATAGAATCTTTATAACTGGCAAAAAGTGGAGGAGATTGTTCGAAATAAAGGTAATTGAGACAAAAAATTGAGCTCTACATTTCAGTGAGCAGGGGTGATTAAATCAATAAGAATTGATTCTGACTTGATAAGAACCTTCTTTGTCTTCATTTACCTATTGAAAAGCTTCGGTGAAGATTTCTTTTCTAAAGGCAGATAAGCTATAGCCTGAATTAGAGAAAATTTGAGCATTCGAAGTTCTGAACATAGGTTGTAAAATTTTATCTAGCTGATTGGTGAAAATTCCTCAAACTCTCATATACTCGGTGGAATATGCCATACAATAAGCTGAACATTTCAGGTGCCAAGACAGAGATTTTATCTTGGGTACATCACGAGCTGTCAGAGGAAGAAAAAAACATGTTAAGGAATGTTTCGCGTCTTCCGTGTTTATTTAAGCATATTGCATTAATGCCTGACGCTCATCTGGGTATAGGTTCGATGGTAGGTTCCGTTATCGCAACTAAAAATGCTGTCATACCTGCAGCTGTTGGTGTTGACATCGGTTGCGGTATGGCAGCTATTAAGACTCCATTCAAAAGCGTTGTCTTGGAAGGAAAACTAAAAACACTGCGCCAGGAAATAGAGAATGCAATACCCGTAGGATTCGACGAATACAAAACTCCTCAGCGAGAAGCTGTGGAGTGGGAAGGATGGAAAAAATTTAAAAAACTGCATGAAGGTGTGCAAGACAGACTGGATAAGGCAATGAAACAACTCGGCACTTTGGGTGGCGGAAATCACTTCATAGAGGTTTGTTTAGATACCGATGATAACGTTTGGTTGATGCTTCATAGTGGTTCTAGAAATATTGGGAAGGAACTCGCAGAACGTCACATTCAGACAGCTAAGCAGCTTCATCGTTTAAGTGACTTACCTGATCCTAACCTTGCGTATTTCATTCAAGGCACTGATGAATTTCGCAGTTATTGGCATGACCTTGAGTGGGCTCAGAGCTATGCAATGAAAAATCGCGAAATCATGATGAATAGAATAAAAGAGGTCTTTAGCAAGGTCATAAACAAGGGCCAGCCTTTTTCAGCTCTTCTAGTAGTCAATTGTCATCATAACTATTGCGCTCTGGAAAAACATTTTGGGGAAAAGGTTTATATAACTCGCAAAGGTGCAATCAATGCAGAATACGGTAGATATGGGATAATTCCAGGATCAATGGGTGCTAAAAGCTATATTGTAAGAGGGCTTGGAAATCCCCAAAGTTATAATTCATGTTCTCATGGTGCTGGACGTAAAATGTCGCGTGCCCAGGCAAAAAAACATTTTTCTGTGAGAGACTTAGAAATGCAGACATATGGTGTAGAATGCCGCAAAGACAGAGGAGTTCTAGATGAAATTCCAGCCGCATATAAGGATATAGAAGAGGTGATGCGTAATCAATCAGATCTTGTCGAGATAGTTGCCGAACTTAAACAAGTCGTTTGCGTGAAAGGATAAATTTCTTCAATTTAGATCTGAAATCCCTGCTTTTCAATTATTTTACAACCACCCGCCTATTCTACAATTACGCATCGCTCGGCTCAGTATAGCCCGTCTTTTAGCTTGATGTTTACGAGATCTGAAACGTTTCATGTTTATAAGAGGCTGGCTTAATTTTTGAGTGTGTATATATTTGTTCAAATCTCATGCGACTGGCCTAAAAATTATCCGGGCTGACACGACATCCGTAGCGAATATTTCAAGATATGATCAAAGTGAAGCTTCGTCCATGCAGCTAATGACTGGATTTTTATGAAAGTTGAGGAGTCATGATCTGACTTACCAGATTTACTCTTTTACCCCAAATCTAAAAGTAACTCCGATGCTGACTGTAATTGGATATCCGGGAGTAGCATGAATACGCATCATGGGATCTGCAAGGGGAGAGGTTCTAGATTCAAAATAGTTTTGAGTTTCGAAATATTTTTTATTCAGAAGATTATCTATTGCGAGATTTAAATCTAGAGATCTACTAAGTCGCTTTGATAAGCTCAGATCCACCACATCATGTCCGCTTGCTTTAATTGTCTCATCCTCCCCATCAAGACGGTAACTTGAAATATGCCTCCAGTTTAATGATGAGTTAAAACCAAAGACATCAGATAGAACAAGACTAGCATTGGCGATCGTGTGCGGTGCACTATCGACAATTAGCCTTCGGCCATCAGTCGTAAATTGGCCTGGATAAAATGCTTTGATGACTCTGGTAAGTCCACCGTTAAGACTTAGATATCTATTAATTCGCAAAGAATTGCGTGATTCAACTCCGTAGGAGCGTGAACGTTCGGCAAATTCTATTGAACCATCATCTGGCACATACACCTGTTCCCTGGATCGATCAATCAAGAATGAGCTTAGAACCATCGAGAATCTGCTGGAGTTATAACTCATACCAATCTGATAAAAGTCTGTAGCTGATAGCTTGGGAGCAGAAGGATTTCTCACGACTCCTCTCGCATCTTGTGATGAAATTCCTCTGCCGTAGTTTAGATAAACCGAAACTGGTAACCTCTCTGAAGGTGACCATACTAGCGAAAATTTCGGTTGTAACTTACCTGCTGACTCCTTACCAATCAACGGTGTTCCATTAATCTGCAAACAATTATCACAACTTTGCAAGGTCGCAGGCCTTGAATTCATTACTCCAGCTATTTCAATGCCGTCTACGTCGAATGTAAAATAATCAAATCTAAGGCCAGCCTCAAGTCTCAGATGCCCATCGAGAAAATAAAAACTATTCTGTAGGTAGCCTGCGTAATTATTCACATTAGCTTTGGATTTAGTGTAAACAACATTAGGATTGTCGAGATTCTCTGGCAGAAACTTTCGATTTGGATTTCGATTAATCGATGGATACAAACCAACGTTTATCTGGCTTAGATGCAAATTAATTCCAGTAGTCAAAAGTGCTTGACTACCAAAAATTTTGTAGGGTTGAAGATACTGCAAGTTTGCGCCCTCTTGCAATCTAGAATCGTGTTGCTGGATTTCATCTCCATAAATTGGATCATTCAAAAAAAATGTGAAATTCGACCACAGATCGAATAGGGATCTTGAGAGAAAAACATCACCCTTTACTGTAGCTCCCGAATTCCACTCTTTTCTGAAGTAGCTGCTGATGGTCCCTTGACGGACCTTTCCTCCATTTTCCGGATCTAGAAACCCAAAGCGATCCAGCTGACCGCTATATACCAAATCAAGTGGTATTTGTCCGGAAGATGTAAAATCATTGCGCCCGAAATTAAACTTGATTCCTATAGCCTGTTTTTCGTCGAAATTATAAGTTAGATTTGAGGTTACATTATCCCTACGATAACGAAGAGGATTTTTGAAAGGGCCATCGGTGTAACTTGGCTCATAGGCTATAAAACTGTCTATATTTTTTATTTTGGGACTAAATGCTAGAAAGGCTCGCCTTGTATTGAAACGTCCAATCTGCAGCCTTGCGGTAAATATCTGTGGGAGGCTTTCACGCAAGCGAATTTGTACGACTCCTAATCCTGAAAAATCACCGTAAGCCGCAGAGAATGGTCCATTTATGATAGATACATCCTTTACCAATTCCGGAGACAATGATTTCAGGCTTCCTAAGTAACCTTGACCATGACCTTGAGTGCTCTGATTTTGTTGGATATTGTCCACCAAGACTTTCAATCCACCATTGACGCCACCATGATCCAAGTTGAATCCATAACGACGAATCTCCAGTGATTTTCCACCACCCTCATGTTGACCAGCGTTAATGCCAGCGTTAAGAGTGAAAATGATTTGATCGTCTCTCCCGAAGAGAGTGTTTTTATAAACAGATTCATTTCGTTCCTCTAAATCAGGCGTTAACGCCTTCGCTTCTATCACTACTGACTCACTGATTGGAGGGATCAAATAAGGTATTTTTATCTGCAAATCTTCTGTCTTATCTGAAACCCCATAGTTTTTAACCACCGTCTCAAGATTTTTTCCAGAAAATCGCACCTCAAGCGGCTCATCTATCGGTACTTTTACCTCAAATCTACCTTCTTTATCCGTAAGCGTTACTATTTTCCCTTTCGATGTAGTCACTTCGATTTTCACATTAGGAATTGCTTCAAACTGTGGAGTCATGACTACACCAGACAACGTCTTTTCCGTTAACTGTTGAGCAGATGTTATAAGGCTACCGATAAAAACGAGCAGAGAAATTAACGATAAGAATCGAAACATATAAATCAAATCCCTCCATCCATCAACGCTCGAACTGAAAATTCGTATCAATACAAAATTTGGTTTCAGATAAAATCTTATAGATCCAGGATTTCACAACTTTTTTACATTTTCCATGCTGAACCTGGCTAAAGCATCGAGTACAGACTGGGCAAATTTTAAATTATCTATTCTGCCTTGCCATTATGTTTGCCCTCGTTCTTGCTAGGTTTCTTATGTCAGGCGTTCCGATACAAGAGCAGCTTTGATTGACTTTATAATTGATTGAGTAAAACTCAGCAGGTTGCCTCTCTTTAAGACAGAAGGGTTTAATGGAATTTAGAGACCAGCACTTTTCAGTTGCTTGTATTGAGCGATCTCAGAACACAAGAACGAGATCGCTCAATCAAGAATCTTAACTCTATAGGATCAATTTAATATGATGCTCAGACTGAGCCTTTAACGTGCTATGGATGTCACACGGACATTTTCTAGTGCCAAAATTACTTCAGATTTAAGAAGTTGAAGATTTCCGTAGTAACACCGAAAACAAAACTCCTTCCTGGAGCGGGAGCATTCTGAAAATGTTCCCAATAAAGCTTATCAGTCAAGTTTGTAACGCCAACGTTTAAAGAGACTTTACCCTTTTCCGTGCGCCAAGTATAACCGGCTCTTAGATCATGGCGAGTGAATCCATTCAAACTAGCATACGTACCGTAATTCACCAAGGTGGTTCCTGTTAAAGCGGCAGGCGCAATCCTCCTAACACGTCCTTGACGGCGGAATGAATATTCTGCAAAGAAGTTTCCAGTTTTATCGAAAAATTGTAAACCGTCGATGACACGATATGGTGTTATGTTAGCTAAAGGAAAGTCTGAGATTGAACCGCCTATCTCGAATGGCTTATTCGCCAAACCTTGTAGGTATTGCAATCTGAAGATATCTATTGCCGTAGGAGACTTATTTGTCCCATGAAGCGTTCCAAAACTTACAAATGGATTTATGCTTCCGATCTCTTTGATGGGAATCGTAAGCTCTCCCGTGCCCTCAAAACCTTTGATTATATTGTTAGCTTGATTTATGCGACCATTAAAACTTATTGCTGATTGTCCAACTGTGCATGGCGGCGCGCTAGGTGCAAATATTGTGGAGAGTGGCAGCAACCCAATTGCTGGGTTTGGAGTAACACAAATGTTACCAAACGAGGGTATTTGGAAGACTATTAAATTTTTAAGATCATTATAGAAATATCCAAAGCTGCCATTGTAGAATCTTCCGCGTGCCTTAACCCCGAAATCAAAGTTTCTTCCAGTTTCAGGATTGAGATTTGGATTACCAGCCACTATGGCTACGAGTCCTGGAAATGCAGGAAAATTTCTGATGATATATCGTTCGGTAATTGAAGGTTCGCGATAGCTGTTGCTGTAACGAAAATAGGGATTTATCCCGAAAGGAAGCTTGAAGAGGACTCCAATATTGCCAGTGTAAGAAGTTTTGCTCGTGCGCGCTTCTCCAGTTCTGCCAGCTAACGCTAAAAGTTGAGGAATCGCACTAACTTGTGAAGCCAATGGGCCTGGATTTGCTTGTAGTGCTGGAAATGCGGCTGATAAAACTCCAAACTCGAAGCGCAGTGGAAAAGTATCTGACGGCACTGCTCTGCTTCTCCAGTTGTCTATTCGTAAGCCTGCCGTTAATCTCACCCACTTCACTCTATCGAATTCACTCTGAATAAAGAAAGCTCTATCCTCATAACTCGTGTTGGGAGAGCTTTTCCCCGATTGAAAGCCCTGTGCCGTGAAGTTTTGCCCACCAAAACTGAAAGTTGTCGGGTTACCCAGATTTGGACGGTTAAAATCAAAGAAGAAAAATCCGTATTGAATGAACTCATCACTCGATGAGTCTTTTAGTCTCTGAGCTCCGATAGTTAAAAGAAGTCCGCGCAGCATTTGAACATTGGCTTGTACATCGAAGTTTGTGGTATCTATGGTGTTTTTATTGTTTGTGAGAACATTCAGAGTCATGACAGATGGATTGCCTGTAAAATTTACACCGCTGTAGCTACCGTTCGGAAATGCAGGACTGACTGCTTGGTTCGTGTAGTCAAGTTGCCCTTGTGGGAAGCTTAGTTTTTGATGATAGAAGTTAATTGATAGACGAGTGAGCAACTTAGAAATATCTAAAATCTCATACCTCAAACCTATTTTATCGTAATTACGAAAGGGCTGGAATCTTTGTTGAGTTTCGTAGGGTGGCCCGGAGAATGCGTCCTGCAGATTTGAGTGTTCGCTGCTTAAAAACCGCAATCGGAAGTTTTGATTCTTAGACGGAAACCACCATAGATCCCCTTGCAAATTGTAGCCGTGGCCCGCACCGAATAAAACCTTTCCGCCCTTTGGAATGCTAAATATCGCATAGCTGCCTGGTCCATTGAATGTCGGTGTTCCATCTGGTCTTTGTCCAGCTGGTACACTCTTAAAAAAGTTGCCGAAATTTATGACATCCTGAATCGTAATGGCGCGGTTACCTATATTGTAGTCTTCTAACCTAAACAGAGAGCCGGAAAGACGAAATGCTACATTTTCATTACTTAGATTAAGCACGGCGTTCCCGCGTCTTACCTTGCCATTGCTAGCATAACTACCATCGAATCTTAATCCTAAAATCAGACCTTTGTCGGAAAGAGTTGGAGCTTTAGTTACCAAATTTATAGTCCCAGCGAGACTGTCTGAACCGTAAAGCGATGATCCTGCACCTGCAACTACTTCGGCGGCTTCTATCTGCGTTACATCAATGATGGATGGAGAAAGACCGGTCTGAAGATCTGTGCGCACATTATTTAAGCGTTCACCATCGATCACAATCAAAACTCTACTTGAGTCTAGTCCACGCAATCTAGGTCTCTCACGAGATGGATTTGTTTCTCGCACGATTATATTTGGCGTGCGTTCTATTGCTTCGAACGAAGAGCGTGGTTGCCGTCGCTCTATGTCCTCTGATGTGGTTACAGAGACGGTCTGTGGCACCTCTGAAGCCACTCTTATGTTACCTTTAGCTGCAGTTACAGTGACTATGTCTTGAATAACGCCAGGGCTCAGCACGAAATCTTCTGTTTGCTCACCAGCGTCACTTACCAGAACATTTCTTGAAATACTAGCAAAACCCCTACTAGCGACCGAAATAGAATAACTGCCAGCGCGCAGGCCTTTAAACGAATATTGTCCCTTTTCGTCTGTAGTTGTTGTTAATTCACGATTGCTGGCCAAATCGAGCACTTTAACCGTAGCTCCTACAATGATTGCTCCAGCCTCGTCAGTAACCGTTCCTTTAATGACTCCGCCGCCCTGAGCTAAAACCTTACCAATAGCCATCAAGACTATTAACATTGAAAAAATAACCTTAATGCGTTCTGACATGGTGCCTCACTTCCTCCTTTTTTGTTTTATTAAAAAGACATTTTAAAGCGACTTGCAGATTTTCATAATTTATAATAATCTAGCAAGTTGTAACGATAATTCTCAACCAAAAGTTATAATTTAATAACATATTTTTGTCAATGGTAAATTGATGAATAACAAAAGAAAAACATCAATTTCTTGGGTAGAATCAGGAAAAATATATTTACGAGGGTACAAGATCGAGGACCTAATTGGAAATATATCTTTGGGGGAGGCGATTTTTTTAGTTCTTACGGGGCGTCTACCCAAGAAAGAGGAAGCGCTGCTTATAGAGGCTATAATGATTTCCGTCATTGATCACGGCGTAAGTCCACCATCTACCATCGTCACGGTAACAGCTACTAACACGGGAGCTAATCTAAATGCTGCTGTAGCTGCTGGGATTCTAACAATAAACAAGTTCCACGGTGGTGCTATCGAGGAAGCAATGACTGCTATATCTGAAGCATATTCATTACAAACCACAGATGGATTATCAGAGGAGGAAGCAGCTGAACAAGTAATTAAATCACACATAGAGTCTGGACTTAGAGTATCTGGTTTTGGCCATCGCTTTCATGGTGAAGATCCGAGAACCGTTAGTCTTTTTTCGTTTGCTGAGAAACTTGGATTCTCTGGTAAATTTGTGTCTCAGGCTAAAGCTATCGAAAAGGTTTTTAAGGAAAAATTCGCCAAAGATCTTCCAATTAATGCGGATGGGGCGATTGCCGCGCTTTTGTGTGAGATGAATTTTCCCAAGGTCCTGGCCAATGGATTATTTATCGCTTCTCGAGTTATTGGATTGATCGCGCATGCGATCGAGGAGAGAACCAATACTCCTATGAGAACAGTTAAAATTGACGAATATGATTATGAAGGTGAGCTAGGGAAGGAATTCCGAAGAAATAAAGAGTTTAAATAGATGGAGTTGAAGACAATGGGAACAATTGCAGAGCTTAGAGAAGAAATACTTGCAGCCATTCCTGAGATAAATCTCATAATAGACTCAGATTTGCGTGAGAAGACCATAAAAGTTTGGGAAGAAGCTATTAGGCAAGGTGGATGGAGCGTGGATGAGCTCCTTAAGATGCCTTTTTCAGTGCATGTAAAAGACTGCAACATAACTTTCGTTGAGCATGTGCGCACTGTCTCCAAGATGTGTCTAGCCATAGCTGATGTCCTTCAGGAATCATATGGAGAGAGAATTAACTTGAACAAGGATTATCTCATAGCAGGAGCTTTGCTAGCTGATGTCGGTAAGTTATTAGAGTATGAGAAAAAAGATGGCAAACTAAGAATCTCCGAACTAGGAACTCGATTAAGACATCCTTTTATCGGTGTCGCCTTGAGTCATAACGAAGGTATTCCGGTCGAAGTACAACATATAATCGCCACTCACTCGAAAGAGGGTGAAATAATGAAGCGCTCAAGTGAATCGATAATTTTCCATCATGCAGATTTTATCGATTTCGACCTCGTGAGTGACAAAAAACCTTTCTAATGTAGAAATTTTTTGTTAAGAGATTGAAGTCATGCAGAAAACAATATCCCAAATATGGTCAGATTTTGCTATCGATTTGCGATATGAATCGCTATCGGATGATGTAGTAAAAGCTGCAAAGATGTTTCTATATGATAGCTTAGGATGTGCTTTGGGCGGCTCTAAAACGGAGGATTTCAAGATTCTAGAGGAAGTCATAAGTGAGATCGGTGGCCGTTCAGAATGTTCGATCATCGGCTCTGCGATAAAAACAGACGTTCGCAATGCTACTCTGATAAACGCAGTAGCCATTCGTGCGCTCGACTACAATGATGTTTATTGGAGGCAAGATCCAAGCCACCCAAGCGATTTATTGCCGGCTGCTTTCTGTGTTGCTGAAAGAGAAAGGAAAACTGGCAAAGACCTCATAACAGCCATAGTCATCGCCTACGAATTGGAGATGAGATTGATGGAAGCGGCTTTTCCGGGTATTCGTGAGTTGGGGCTTCATCATGCTACGTTAACCGCTTTTGTTTCTCCAGTTGTTGCGGGTAAGTTATTGGGCTTAAACTCTGAGCAAATGACGAATGCCATTGGTATTAGCGGCTCACACCACGTAACTTTAGGAGCTGTAACAGCCGGCTCACTTACCATGATGAAAAACACGGTTGATCCAATGGCGACTGAGGCAGGGGTTTTTGCCGCACTTTTAGCACAGAAGGGTTACAAAGGTCCGAAAGCGATCTTTGAAGGACGAGAGGGTCTCTTCGAATCGATCGGGGAAGAATGGAAGCCTGAAGTCCTGATCGAGAATCTAGGGAATCAATTCAAGATTCTCGATTGCTCCATAAAACCTTTCCCTTCGGAAGCCCTGACTCATACTCCCATCTCCGCTGTTTTGGATATTGTTTCTGAAAACGATTTGAAGCCTGAGAAAATTGAGTCAGTTGAAATTTATACGCTAAAACGCGCGGTCGAAATACTAGCTGATGAGAAAAAATACATAATTGACTCTCGGGAAACCGCAGATCATAGTTTGCCTTACTGCATAGCTGCAGCTTTAGTGCGTAGGCGTTTGACTCCAGAGGAGTTCACTAAGGAGTCTCTAACGGATCGACGTATTTTATCAAACCTGCGCAAGATTCGTGCAATATTTGATCCAGCTTTTGAGGCTAGATTTCCACATGAACAACCGTGCCGCGTGGTTATAAAAACCATCGATGGAAGATTTTTTTATAGAGAGCGAGATTTTCCAAAGGGAGATCCACGAGACAGGCTCACTACGTTTGAACTCAAAGAAAAGTTTGAGGCTTTAGCTGAAGGCGTTTTACCTTCAGAGCAAAGGGAGCAAGTTTTCCAACAGGTCTCTAATCTGGAAAACCTGAACGATGTCTCCAAACTTATGTCATTGCTCCGCAAAAGCCAGGCGCGTCATGAAAGCCAAGTAACCTAATGTGGTATCAAAAATGACTACAATCTGCATGAAAGTAAGGCTGAAGATGGAGCATGAAAACTTTATACGATAAAATTTGGGAAAATCATGTAGTGTATCAAGAATCAGATGGGCCCGCGCTCATATATGTTGATTTACATTTGATTCACGAGGTCACTTCCCCACAAGCTTTCGATGCGCTACTAAAAGCAAATAGAGCGGTGCGTCGCCCTGACTTGACCATTGGAACAATGGATCATTCTGTTCCCACTCTAGATATTAATCGAATCCAAGACATCCAAGCAGCTCTACAATTAGAGGTTTTCCGAGAAAATTGCAAAAGGTTTGGCGTTAAGTTTTTTGATTTAGGCAGTGAGAATCAAGGTATTGTTCATGTATTCGCCCCTGAGCTGGGATTAGTTCAACCTGGAATGACTATAGTATGCGGTGACTCTCATACATCAACGCATGGAGCGTTCGCGGCTCTAGCATTTGGAATAGGAAGCACTGAAGTCGAGCAAGTATTAGCGACTCAATGCTTATATCAAACGAAATCTAAAAATCTTTTGATCAACATCTCTGGCAATCTTCCTCAACTAACCACAGCCAAGGATTTAATCTTGCATGTGATCAAAAAAGTCGGCGTGGACGGAGCAAGTGGTTACGTCATCGAGTATGCTGGTGATTGCATCTCAAGTCTATCGATGGAGGAGCGAATGACTATATGTAACATGAGCATAGAAGCAGGAGCACGAGCAGGTTTGATAGCACCAGATCAGAAAACATTCGATTACCTAGAGGGAAAACCTTATGCTCCAAAGGGAACGCGCTGGGAAAAGGCGATTGTCGCTTGGGCTGAATTAAAAAGTGATGAAAACGCAAGCTTTGATCGCACTTTGTATTTTGATGCATCAGAAATTGAGCCACAGGTAACATGGGGAACGACACCGGCGATGGTATCTGGCATATCGGGTGTCGTGCCTGACCCAGGTTCTGCTAAGAATGAACTTGAGAAAATGGCCTACGAACGCGCTATTTCTTATATGGGATTAGAACCTTTGCAAAGGATAACAGACATAAAGATCGATAGAGCTTTTATTGGGTCATGCACAAACTCGCGTATAGAAGATCTAAGAGCTGCGGCGAGAGTGGTAAAAGGATACAAAGTGAATCCAAGAGTTAGAGCCATGATTGTGCCCGGCTCACAAAATGTAAAAAAACAAGCAGAGATAGAGGGTTTAGCAGAAATTTTCTTAGATGCTGGCTTTGAATGGCGTAATCCCGGCTGCTCAATGTGTATCGCTATGAATGGCGATTCTCTACTACCTAAGGAACGATGCGCCTCTACATCAAATCGAAATTTCGAGGGCAGACAAGGACGTGGAGGACGCACTCATCTAGCATCGCCAATGATGGTAGCAGCAGCCGCAATAGCTGGACACTTTGTTGATATCAGAGATTGGAAGTTCAAATAAATGCAAGCATTCAAAAAACACAAAGGTAAAGCTGTGCCAATATTTCAGCCTAATATTGACACCGATCAAATTTTACCCAGGCAGTTCTTGAAATCTACAACAAAAACCGGTTTTAGGGATTTTCTTTTCTATGAATGGCGATTTGATGAAAAAGGTAATCCCGTAAGCGATTTCATTCTTAATCAAGATCGTTACAAATCTGCTTCTATTCTGATTACTGGTAGAAATTTCGGTAGCGGCAGTTCACGCGAACATGCCGCATGGGCACTAATGGACTTCGGATTTCGCGTACTGGTAGCGCCCTCTTTCGGTGAGATATTCTACAATAATTGCTTTAAAGTTGGGCTTTTGCCAATCGTACTGCAGGAACAAATCGTTCAGCATCTCGTGGCTAATGCCCTTAATTCTGATTATTTTTTAACCGTGAACTTAGAAACTAAACAAATCTCGGATGACTTCGGACTAGCGGTTGAATTTCATGTAGATGAATTTAATCGCAAAAAGCTCTTAAACGGATGGGATGACATAGATCTAATCCTGAGATTTGATGAGGAAATCAAATCTTACGAAAAAATTCGTCCTGAATGGATGCCTAAGGTCTGAAAAATGGCGAGATTATACGAACATCAAGCTAAGAATCTGCTAAGAAATCAAGGCATAGAGATTCCAGATGGGCACGTCGCCTTTGATGCTGAAACTGCCTACAAACTAGCTAAAGAATTGACCGGCGAAGTAGTGGTCAAAGCTCAAGTTTATACGACCTCAAGGGCTCAAAAAGGTGGCATCAAGTTCGCAGCAACACCAGAAGAGGCTAGAAGTTTAGCTTCAGCAATGATTGCTTCAAAGATTGATGCAGAGATTTGTCATTCAGTATTGGTAGAGAAAAAACTTCGGATAAAACAAGAGTTTTATCTCGGATTTATAATCGATTCAGCTTTGAAACGTCCTGTTCTAGTGTTTTCAGAGTCAGGAGGTACTGGCATAGAGGAAAGAGCTAGTACCACAAGAAGATTAGTCTGCTCAGTTCGATATCCACCAACTATAAATCAAATAAGGACCATCTGCGAGGATGATGAAATCGCGTTGATTTTGAGGAAATTATACGAGTTAGCAATTTCTTTTGAAGCCAGAAGCGCTGAAATAAATCCACTCGCGCGTTTAGAAGATGGTAGGTTGGTAGCAATTGATTGCAGAATCTCAGTAGACGATTATGCGGTTTTTCGTCATAAAGATTTAGGTATAGAGATTGCCCGTGAGATTAATCATACACTTACTAAGCTGGAGAAAATAGCATGGAAAATAGAAGAAAATGATTACAGAGGAACTTTTTACTTCATAGAAATTCCTGATGAGAACACTGAAGGAATAAAAATCGGATTTCATGGCGCGGGCGGTGGTGGTGCCATGGCTTCTTTCGACGCTGCTGAGCGTAATGGGCTCAGCCCTGCTTGCTATGTTGATACAAGCGGCAGTCCTCCAGCCTCGAAAATTTATCGCGCAACGAGAATTATTCTTTCAATACCCGAAATTCGCGGCTATTTCCTTTCAGGTTCTGGAGTGGCTAGCCAGGAGCAATTCATTTTGGCTAGAGGAATTTTAAAGGCATTTCTTGAAATTCAGCCGCGTATTCCCGCAGTTTTGAGACTAGGCGGTAATGGAGAAGAGATTGCAAAGGAACTGGTGGAACGCTTTTCTAGATTTTTACCAGCTCCTATGCAAGCATACCAGAAATTTGATTCAGCTGATTTCTGCGCTGCAAAACTACGAGAATTGATTCAAAACTCAGCTACAGGTAATTCTCACGCACTCAAGAGTTTTAATGACTTGGGAGAGAAATACGAATTTAAAACTCGAACCGGTAAAATCATATTCAATCACTCCGTATTTCGTGAGGTAGATGCCTCAACTGTAATAGATGCAT
The DNA here is from genome assembly GCA_964486055.1 of uncultured Blastocatellaceae bacterium. Taxonomy (GTDB): domain Bacteria; phylum Acidobacteriota; class Blastocatellia; order Pyrinomonadales; family Pyrinomonadaceae; genus J014. Next base: position 160,596 of record CAZALE010000006.1, on the reverse strand, counting down.
GTCCAGTTAAGATCTTAAAGAAAAATTCTGAGGGACTACCAGTTTTAGCAATCGAACCAGAAGAAGCAGAGCGCGGTAAATGTATAGAATGCTTAGCCTGCGAGTTTGCAAGCTTAGAAGCTGGGATTGCAGCTGTAAAGATAGAACTTCCCATAGAGGGATTGGATGATGTCAATTCTGATCGATGAGAAAAAGAGAGTAATAGTTCAGGGAATCACCGGTCGTGAGGGATCGATAAGAACGAAACTCATGCTTGATTATGGTACCCAAATACTAGGAGGATGCACTCCTGGACGAGGAGGAATTAAGGTACACGGATTACCAGTCTTCGACAGTGTTCAGCAGGCATTAGACTCACTCGGACACATTGATGTCAGCGTAATTTTTGTGCCTGCTCCCAATGTTAAACAAGCTGCTTTAGAAGCCATGCAGGCAAATATCCCGCTGTTGGCTTTGATAGCCGATAGGGTACCGCTCTATGACGTGTTAGAGCTTTGTGAGGTCGCAGAAGAATGTGGAGTAAAATTTATCGGACCGAACACAGTCGGTGTAATCTCACCGGAAAAGGCAGTCTTAGGAATGATGGGAGGAAATGCTGAAACAGCCCGAAGTTGGTTTCATTCAGGAAATGTAGGCATAGTCTCGCGCAGTGGCGGACTTTCTGCCTCAACAGGTTTTTATCTATGCCAAAGAGGGATAGGCATTTCTACGATTTGCCACATAGGGGGCGACGCCGTCATTGGTTTAACCATGCCCGAGGTGGTTCAGATGTTCGAGAGCGACCCTCAGACAGATTTAATCGTTATGATAGGCGAAATCGGTGGCGTTCAAGAGGAACAAGTAGCAGAACTAATCAAGAATGGAAAAGTCAAAAAGCCTGTAGTAGCCTACATAGGCGGGAAATCAGCAAAATCAGGCACTAGATATTCACACGCAGGTGCCATAATAGAGGGCGGTAAGGGCACTTGGCAAAGCAAAGTGGAAGCGCTGAGATCTGCAGGTGTTGAGGTCGTAGATCAATTCAATCAAATTCCAGAAACGGTAGAGAGAGTCTTAAGGTTTTCGTAATTAAGTTAAACAAAAACTCCAAGATTCGGATCTCCACATTGAGTAATTACCGAGTCAGCTCTATCAGCCTTTAGGATTCTGATCAGGAAATCAAATGCTCATTCTCCCATGCCTAAGCAATGTCACTTTGCATAGTAACCGGGTTTTGTGCGAGCTATCAAGCTAGGGTCACTTACTTCAATTTTGATCGTTCGCCATTTTCCATCAAATCTATCGTTACTTGGTTGATATTCTATTGTATAAAGAGTACGAATCTCAGCAGCAACTGAAGCATAAATTCTTCCGAGCTCCTCTATACGATTAATTTTTGTCAAAGAGGCACCAGAGTTTATAGCAAGTAATTCTAGCCTCTCACGCGCTGCTTTATAGAGCGCAACTTGCAACGGTGTTGGATCGGGCAAAAGCGCTGGATCGCCTGTTGGTAAAGCAAGCGGATAAATACTAACACCCTGTCTCTGAGCCTTGAGCAAAACTCGATTTAGTGTCTCATCCTTTTGTATATCAATAGATATATTTTCTGTCCCAAGTTTGGCAAATAATTGTCTATCTTTATCCCTTAAATCTGTATCCACTCCGTCGGTCAAGACAATTATTGCTTTTCGCGAGCTATTTTCTTTCTCTAGCTTATCTAATGCGAAATCTAGTGCCTTATATAACTGCGTCTTACCACGTCCATTTGAGACATTTATTGAATTGATGATTATCTTACGATCTGTTGTGAAATCGTTTCTGAGATTGATTTTATCGTAAAACTCGACCACGGCTACTCTATCATGAGGCGACAGTGCTTCGATAAAACGCATCGCAGCAGTTTTAATCGTCTGCCTAAAACTTATTGTGGAACCAGACATGTCTAAGAGAAGCACGACGGAAAATGGGGTCTCACTAGGCTCGAATTTCAGGATTGATTGCCGTACACCATCTTCATAAACGGAAAAATCCTCTCTTTTAAGATTCAATACAGGTCTACCCGTACGATCAACAACACCAACATTCAACCTAACGATTGCAGTCTTGATTGTTATCACGTTATCATCTTGCCCAAGGGCAACTCTGAAAAACGAAGAAAATATTAGAAACCCTAAGAGGACTCGCACAAGAATCATAAATTCCAAGTAAAGATGTTATCAAATCAACTACCTTTGGTGTATAATTTTGTCGGAAATTTTCAGATGAGCCGTTAGTCATAATGGTTTGAAGAAATGCTTTATAAGCCGAAATTTTGTTGTGAGTGTGGCGAGAGGATCTTTAGGAAAGAGTGGAGGATTTGGACTAGCCGCCGTTTTTGCGAATCCTGTGAAATTGATAAGAAATCGGATGAACTCTTCTGGAGATTTATCGCCATATTGCTTTTCCTATTCGGCTTGTTCGGAGTGGGAAGCCTCTTATTGAATAAAAAAGATACTGAAAAACCGAAAAGCTTTGTTTTGGTTTCTGAAAATAACAATAAGTCTCAGGCTATTTTCAAGGAGAAAAGAATCGAGGATTTAAATGCAAAACAAGCAAACTATTTGCCTGAAAGTTCAACAAACATTGTTAATTCCATTGATGGGCTTGAAAAAGCAGGGAGAAAAAATATCAAAACTGGTGCAGAAACAGAGAAGATATACTTCTGCGGTGCTATGACACAAAAGGGCACATATTGTAGAAGGCGAGTCAAAGGTGGGGGCAGATGTTGGCAGCACATTGGACAGCCGGCCATTCTTCCAAAAGAGAACCTCTTGATAAATCCCTGAAGATAACTAATACGGAGTTGAGTTATGACAGATTCAAAAGTTTTAGAACGCAACACAGTCCTACAAGATCGCTATTTAATCGTTCAAGTCATTGGTAAAGGAAGATTCAGCGAAACCTACTTGGCGATAGACCAACACCTAGGCGAGAAAATTACGCTTAAGCGTGTTCACGTTAAAACAAATCCTCAATTAGCTCAGTTGACTGACCGAGAGGCCATCTTACTTTTAAACTTAAAACATCCCAGTCTTCCGAAAGTAACCGGATATTTCGAGCAAGATGGATTTAAGTTTTTGGCGATGGAGTACATTTCGGGTGATGATCTAGGGAAAATAGTTAATAATTCTGGTCGTCCATTCCATTTAGAATGGGTTTTATTTTGGGCGGATCAGTTACTCGAGCTCCTGAATCTATTTCATTCACAACAACCGCCACTTATTCATAAGGACATAAAGCCTCGAAATCTCAAACTAACTCCAGACAACAATGTGATGCTACTGGATTTTGGCTTGGCGAAATTCATTGAGGAATACTCACCAAAGATAGTTTCAAGCCCTCAAGCCTCTCAAGACATAAATTACGCCTCAATAGAACAGCTACGCGGCTCAGCGGCCTCAGAACGAAGTGATATCTACTCGCTATCAGCAACGTTATATTTCTTATTGACAGCTCAACCACCAATCGATTCTCTAACACGAGCAAATCATCTTTTGAACAATCTGCCTGATCCAATAAAATCCGTAAATCATTTGAATCCTGAAATTCCTATAGAAATATCTGAAGTCGTAATGCGTGGCTTAAGTCTTGCAGCCAACCTCCGCTATGGCTCCGCTAAAGAAATGCAACGAGCCTTACGGGAGGCATATTTTAGAGTGAAAAATCAGCGCTTAGATACTTCCCAGCGTACAGAAGTACAAGCAATCCCATCTTATGAAGAATCTTTCAAACAACCCGAGAGCCAGACAGCTCATAATGAGCCTCAAGATGAAAAAACCTTGATATTGAATGAATCGAAAAATGACGAGAAAACTCCTTCTCTTACCAGTACACCAGCAGATGAGAAAACTCTAGTTTTAAATGATCAATCCATAGCTGAGAAAACCTTAGTACTAGAGAGTACCGGAGATTCCTCACAAAAGACACTACAAGAATCAACCTCTTCACCACAAAGAAGAAAGACCATTTCGCCCGAGGAAATTTTTCCTCAGATAATTCCGCAAGAACCTACGTCACCGAATGAGAAAGCAGCAGAACTTACTGTTCCATTAATAAAAACTGATGAATTAGAAGATAAGGTTTCCCTTTCACATGAAGCCCTTTCTCAAAAAAATAAAACCCTGCAAACCGTGGATTTTGATGAAGATATAGGACATAAACATCAACTTGATGATGAAATTACCAACAAGTTCAGCAGCGAAGAAATCCAATCTAATCAGCCATCAATCCCGCAGACCTCAGCTTTCGAAAGTAAAGCGGGAATTGAATCAGAGATTGGGAATCTTCCTGATCAAGTTAGTAATGAAGAGGTTCCAGCTCAACCATTTACAACTCAGTCGTACATAGTTGAGCAATTACCCAAGCAACCTGATTCTTTTCAAGCACCACTTACTCAGCAGCCAAATGTTATCCCACAAAGTCCAGTAAGCCCAGCGGTTGTTACTAGTAAAAGATCAAAATCTGTGGCTGTAATCTTTTCTGTTTTGTTAATTATGCTCTTTGGTGTGGTTTTAATCGCTGTAGGTCTATATGCGTTTCGTGACAGAATTTTTTCCTTCGGAAAGCCAACCTCAACACCGACTCCATTTGTAAACTTTACCCCTGAACCTACGCCCGAAACTGTCAGCACGCCGGAAGTACTACAACCTCTTACTACAAACTCAAATAACGAAGGTATCAGCTCAGCCAACACACCAACTTTAACTAACACATCACCCTCTTTCGCCAATGACTCAAATAACTCGACGCCTTCAGATGATTCAACACAAGTTGCAAAGGACAACCTGAATCAAGAAAGACGGTCTTCTAAACAACCTTCAGCGGATAAAAGCGATCAACCAGACGTTTCTGTAACGCGTCAAACTCAACAGCAAAAGAAGAGCCAATCTCAACAAAAGAAACCTACTCCAGCTAAAACACCTGAAAGGTTGGAAATTTTGCAATGAGAGGTATATCGGCTATGAGAATATTAAATTTACTACTGATTAGCGTTCTATTCACGTCATTTTTTGCTGATTCGGTTCTAACTCAATCAAAACAAGAGAGAAGGAGAATAGAAAAATCTAAAAGATTGGTTATTGAAGGCGATAACTTTTTTCGTCAGAAGAATTACAGGGATGCAATAAGGAAATACTCCGAGGCTATCGCTACTCTACCGACAAATCCCTACGCGTATTTCTCAAAAGGATATTGTCACTACAACCTCGGAGAATTAGATCAAGCGATCATAGATTTATCAACTGCTTTAGAACAAGGTTATCGCCCACTTGATGTTTATACTATTCGATGGCAAGCCTATTTTTGGCGTAAAGATTATGATCTTGCCATAAAAGATCTTCAGTCAGCTCTTCAAATCCAGCCTTCAAATGCTTATTTTAATTTGGCATTAGGTGATATTTACAGAGCTAAACAAGATTTTCGCAATGCGTTGCAATATTACAAGAAAGCAGCTGAGCTGGACAATCAAAATCCGGATGTGCATTTTTTCATTGCTGTCTGTCATAATCAGCTCGGTGATTATGCCTCTCAACGTGAGGCTGCTATGGAAGCCCTTAAACGTGGTACCAAATATAGGGCTGAGTCTTGGGTCTACATAGGACAAACTGCGCAGCTCTTACGTAAATATGCAGAGGCTGCCGAAGCTTATAAGGAAGCAATTCAAGAAAAGAACGATATAGGGAAAGGGGTTTATTTCAATCTATCAGAAGTTTATAGACTTCTTAATCGATTTAATGACAGTATCGATATTTTAAAGCGTGGAGTTGCTATATATCCCGATGATGGTAATTTCTACGTGAATTTAAGCTGGATATATAGTCTAGCTGATAGACACGAGGATGCTGTAGCAGCTGCTCAGAGAGCTATTCAAATGCTTCCGAATGAGCATATGGGTTATACAAACCTATGCCGAGCTTACAATGATTTAAAACAGTTCAATAAAGCGATTGAAGCATGCAATAACGCTCTGAAAATAAAGCCGGATGATGGGGAGACGTTCTTTTATCTAGCTCGTGCCCATGATTTTTTGGGTAATAGAGAACAAGCGGACTCTTTTTACAAAAAAGCAGTACTTGGTCTTGTGGATTTTACAAAAAGTAATCCGAATTATTCTGACGGTTTTTATTTGCTCGGGAATGCATATCTTGCAGTAAATGAAAGATCTAAAGCGATAGAGGCGTACAAAAAGTCTCTAGAGATCGCTCCAAACTTCGCAAAAGCCCGTTACAATCTCGGTTATGCATACCTGATCTCCGGTAATAAACAGCTGGCCCGTGAACAATATGAAGCATTGCTGAACATAGATCAGAACCTAGCTGCGCGACTCTTGGAGGTAATAAATAAAAGATAGTGCTGAAAACCAAAAACCGGAAAATATAACTGGTGTTAGATGCGTGTTTTTCCTGCTAAAATACGCAGAATAACCTCTATGAAGTAATTTTTGAGGATGCTGTTCACTTTCAAAATTCCTGATTTTATGGATAAACCTTTATTTTCGTATTAAGAGCGAACAGAGAGCACTCTCAAATTAAGTCATCCGATTTAGATCAAATCAAACAAGGTTTTAATTGCCAATAAAAGAACAGCTGAGATAAAAATGCGTCTTAGCAGCAGCTCGCTGAGCTTTGTTACGACAAAAGCGCCGATATAGGCTGCAATAAACATAGTGATAGCAAGGGATAACCCTAACCTATAATCCACCAGTCCTTCCCACATGAATATAACCGTTGCTATTAAAGACGAAAAAACGTTTATTAATTTTGTGAGCGCCACTGCTTCAGAAAAACTCATCTTCGAAAATGCAACATATGCAGCAGTCAACATTGTGGTATAACCACCGCTATAAAGCCCGCCATAAACACCAAGCACAAACGTTATAATTAAAGTCAAGAGTCCAAGGTTGCTGCGAGATAACGTTGCTGTGTTGTTAGTGTCATTTTTTCTCAAAAGTATAAATAATGAAACTGAGATCATCGCAATTGAAACTATCAGTTTTATATTCTGTGGTTTAAGTAGAATGACTAAAATGGCACCAATTAAGGAGGCAACAACAGTAATTGCAATTAATGGACTGGCTTTTCTTGAATCTATCATTTTTTTCTGAAGAAATGGGATACTAGCTCCAATGCTCATAAAGGTCAATCCGAACATGTTTGTAGCAACCGCAACCTTTGGGTCAATGCCGAATTGAAACATAACTGGTACTGTTATAAGGGAGTTGCTGCCAGTAACAACTCCAATCATGCTGGTTACAAAGAAAAGCAATATCAAGAACGTGTATGAGAGCGTATCCATGTTTATCTTGAACTGTTCTCAAACGCAGCTCTTAAAAATTTTAATTTCTAAGACTAAAAAAGCGAAGCTTGTCTATCAACTGGCATTCTAGGCTCTAATCCGAAAAGTTTTCGCATTTTATTTGCACTTTCCGGGGCAAACCCCTCGTAAAAATTGCTAAATGAGATCAGCAGAGTCTCAGCAGATGAAAGCTCTAAGGCTTCCTTCCAGATGATTAAATTCTCATCCTGCGGGCGCACTATTCGATCAAAGGTGGTTATATCTCTTTTTCCCATGAACCTTACATAACAAAAATCATTTTTAATATGCTCGATTGCCTGAAACATTTTTTCACGGCTTATCCACTCGCCTTCCACTAAACAAAGAGATACATTGTTACGATTTAATTCATTAAAGGTCCAATCAATCAGCCATTTATCTTGCCTAAATTCAACAGCAAAATTTAAGTGCTTTGGCAATTGTCGTAGAAAATTTCTGAAATTCAGTGCATTTGTGCGATTGGCTTCAAAATACGACGGCAACTGTATTAAAATCGCCATTAACTTGTCTTGCAAGACACAGGCGGCATCTATGAATGCCTCTAGAGTCTTGAATGATTCCTTACTTAGAAATTTCTCATGAGATATCTCTCTTGGCATTTTTAAAGCAAACCTAAACCACTCTGGTGTTTTGCGATACCAACTCTCTACGACAGATTTGTTTGGTATTGCGTAAAAGGTCGAGTCTACCTCAACAGCATCAAAGACTTCGGAATAAATGCTGAGCATTTGATCGATTTGTGTTCCACGAGGGTAAAATACGGGTTCATGAATTGTTATCCAGTCTTTATAGTTCCAACCTTGACAGGCTATAAAAATTCTTCTCACAATAACTCTGCCCTCATTTTCAAGCCGAATTTAGGGCGTAAGGTTATAAGTGGATTTAGCGCAAACTTCTGCGAGGGTAATACCCTGAACCTACATTTTTGGGCGATTGTAGCGAGCATCATCACTCCTTCAACCCATGCAAAATGCTCACCAATGCAACGTCTAACTCCGCCACCAAAGGGAAAATAAATAAATTTTGATGAAGCATCACGAATTGAGACAGTCTCCCACCTTTCTGGGATGAATTTCTCTGGATCAGCCCAATAACGCTTGTCTCTATGCATTACAAACATCGAAACCAAGACAAGCGAGCCTTTTGGAATCTTACATCCCGCGATCTCGTGATCTTCTACTGCTAATCTACCGATCGCCCAGGCTGGTGGGAAAAGTCTCATCGATTCGGCAAAAACTGCTTCAGTATATTTTAAGTTTTGATAATCCTCAAACCTTGGTGGTTTATTCTCTAATACCGTCTTTAATTCTTGATGTAACTTTTGCTCTTTTTCCTGATTCTCTGAAAGTAGATACCAAGTGAAGGTTAATGCATTAGCTGTGGTTTCATGGCCAGCTAGAAACAAAGTAAGAGCCTCATCCCGAACTTGTTCATCACTCATTTTAGTTGAATCTAATTCATCCTGCGCCATCAATAACATTGAAAGTAAATCGCCTTTATCTTCACCGGAAGCCCGCCTCTGCTTTATAATCCTGTAAATAACTTTATCCAGAGTTTTCCGTGCATTATTTAATTTTTTAGTCTGAGGTAACGGGAGTTTTTCAAGATATTCAGAAAACGGCAGCAAAAGATATTGAAACATCTCGATCAGAGCCGTCAAAGCCTTACCAACCTCGTCTGCCTCGTCATCAACATTTGCATCAAACAAAGTTTTTGCAACGACTTTCAGCGTTAATCGGTTCATCTCTTTATCAATATCGAGAATTTCTCCATCAAAACGCTTCTCTGCCCATTGTAAAGCATATTGAGTCATTACCTTCGAGTATTCTGCTATTCTTTGCTTATGAAAAGCCGGCTGAATCATTCGCCTTTGTTTCAAATGGAACTCCCCTTCACTCGTCAAAAGTCCCTGATTTAAAATCTTTCTCGCCCTTTGTAAGGCTCTTCCCTTCACAAATTTATGGGCATTTAGAACTAAAATATCGCGTACGAATTCGGGATTATTGAGAAAAAAAACTTGTTGAGGTCCTATTTTAAAGGCTGCGATGTCACTATTTTCGGAGATTTGTGTTAGGAATCTTAGTGGATCGTTACGAAATTTTCTCCCCAAGAATCCGGCGTTTGCTTGAAAAACTTGAATAGATCTTTCAGAGAGCATATTTAACCGGTTTGCTCTGGTTTTTGCGATCTGCTTCCTACTCTTTCACGTAAAACTTTTATCACTTCTTCAGTGGAGGTTCCAGGCAAAAAGACCTCGTCAACTCCCTTTGACTTCAAAAATGGGATATCCTCTTGGGGGATTATGCCTCCAACGAAGATTAGACAGTCGTGCATGCCATTTTGCCTGATTAACTCAACAATCTTCGGACAAAGCGTATTGTGCGCTCCTGAGAGAATTGAGATACCCACTGCATCTACGTCTTCCTGTAATGCAGCCGATGCGATCATTTCAGGCGTCTGTCTCAATCCTGTATAAATAACTTCCATTCCAGCATCACGCAAGGCTCTGGCAATTACTTTTGCACCTCTATCATGCCCATCTAAACCTGGCTTAGCGATTAAAACTCTGATCTTCTTCTCACTCATAATTCAAATTTTATCAAAAATTTACATTGAGACTGAGCTCATCTTTGAGGTACGTGTTTTTTGGCAAAGTGCCACAACATAGGCTTCAGCAAATATTTTTATGGTTTTTTATTAGCTTCCGTTGGCTTATCAGACGAAGCTTTGTCCTCGGTGATCTTATCAGAGGGCGATTCGGAATTATTCACCAATTGGTCCTCTTCGCTCATGTCTTCCATATTTCCTTCCATATTTGCTTCTCGTGGTTTTGGTGTTTTTGGCTTCATTGTAAAGCTTATTCTCTGCTTTCCTGCCTCAGCTCTCTCTAAAAGTTCTCCCGCACGAAGGTTATTCTCATCTAACTCCTGAGCTCTCTTTAAAACCTTTATCGCTTCCTCATACTTTGCAAGCTTTATCAGTATCGCTCCAAGTTCGGTCTGATATTCACTATCATCTGGCTTTAATTTGATCGCTTGACGAAGAGCCCTCTCAGCTTCCTCGTCCATCTGAATTTTATTGTAGGCTCTTCCCAGATTGAAAAAAGCTTCAGCATTCTCAGGTTCTCGCTCTGTAATCTTTTTATAAAGTTTTGCAGCCACTTCGAATGCCCTATCCGCTTCACTTAGAATCACAGGTTTTCCGCTTCTAATGTCCGTAGATTTTGAATTGCTCATTTTCTCTAGCTTATCTTTCACCTGTTCCTCATCTCTTTTTAAAGACAGTGCAATCCCAAGCTGAAAATATGCATCAGCAGATTCTGGATTTAATTTTATCGCTTGTTTTAGAGCTTCGATGGCCTCTTCTAACTTGTTTTCATCAAGGTAACGTTTGCCAGCAGCCAATGCTTCATCTGCGTTCGAAAAAACTAGGACGTTATCTTTGTTACTCTGCTGCAGAGCTTCTTCGATGTTATTTCGAGTAGTAGAGCATGCAACTAGAAAGACAGCGCAACACGTTATAAGGACGATCAGCCTCATCTACCATCCTCCGCTTGCTTAATTTAAAAGGCTTGAGGAATTGATTATACATTATCCTGGCGGAAACACGAATTGCCTTCCACCCAGAAGATGAACATGCAGATGAAAAACCGTCTGTCCTCCAGCGGAGTTTGTGTTTATAACTACTCGATATCCTTTCTGATTGATACCTTTTCTTCTAGCTATTTCAGCTGCTGTGAGCAGGAGATGTCCCAAAACCTCTTTATGTTTAGTCTCTGCTTTGTCCAATGAATCGAAGTGCTCCCTAGGCACTATTAATACATGTGTCGGGGCTTGCGGATGTATGTCATTAAAAGCAACACACACTTCATCTTCGAAAACCTTTGTAGATGGCAAATCTCCTGATATTATCTTGCAGAAAATACAGTCTTTCATAATATCGTTCTTGATTATTTTAGAATTTAAGTTTGCAAAGATTCAAACTGCTTTTGCTCCTCAGAAGCTTGTTGTGTAGTTATTCTTTCTATATCTGCGCCAACTGCACGTAGTTTTTTGACTATATTTTCGTATCCCCTGTCAATATGATAGACCCGATCAATCAGAGTTTCACCCGACGCACATAGCGCAGCTAATACGAGTGAAGCCGAAGCGCGAAGATCAGATGCCAAAACAGGGGCTCCGGAGAGTGGAGTTCTACCATACACGCTGGCGGTATTTCCAGAGACTTCTATTCTTGCTCCTAATCTTACTAGTTCTGCAGCATGTATGAATCGATTCTCGAATATTGTCTCTGTTATATGGGAGACCCCGTCAGCCTGTGTCATGAGGGACATAAATTGAGCCTGCATGTCCGTCGGGAAATTTGGATATGGTTCAGTCACTATATCACATGATTTCAATCCATCTCGACCACGCTTGACAAGAAGTGTGCTTTGATTAAGTTCTTGAACCTCGACTCCTGCATCTCTCAGTTTATTTACAACTGCATCTAGGTGTCTTGGCTGACAATTGGTTATTTCTAACTCACCATTGGTTATGGCTGCCGCAACCATATAGGTGCCTGTCTCTATTCTGTCAGGTATTATCGTATGCTCAGCACCAAAAAGAGAATCTACTCCATCAATCTCTATAGTGTCAGTTCCTGCACCTTTTATTCTGGCGCCCATTTTATTCAGAAGCTCTGCTAGATCAACGATTTCCGGCTCCTTTGCAGCATTTTTTAAGATTGTCTTGCCTTCGGCAAGAACTGCAGCCATCATGACATTCTCAGTTCCAGTTACTGTAACCTTAGGAAAGTTTATTTCAGCGCCTTTCAATCTACCCCTAGACACACGCGCTACTACATTGCCTGATTCTAGGGTGATGTTAGCTCCCAAAAGCTCAAAGGCTTTCAAATGCAAGTCTATAGGCCTGGTACCTATGGCACATCCACCTGGAAGAGAGACTTTCGCTTGTCCAAATCTCGCTAGCAGAGGCCCCAAAACCAACACACTAGCCCTCATGGTTTTGACCAAATGATAGGGCGCCTCGAAAATCTCAATATTAGATGCCGTTACCTTGTGAGTACGAAGTTCCGGGGTTAAAACAGTAGCACCTAGATCCTCTAAAAGCCTGCGTTGAGTTATTATGTCACGCACATAAGGAACATTGTGTAAAATCACAGTCTCGGAGGTTAAAAGTGATGCCGCTAAACATGGCAATGCGGAATTCTTAGCACCACTTATAGCAACTTTTCCCTTTAATGGCTTACCACCACGAATGAGAAATTTATCCATTTTTCAAAACCTTCTCTTATGAAAATAACAAGAAAATGTTATCAGAAACCCTAAAAACCCCAAAGTATAACTTAGCTAAGTTTTATAATCGAAAGATATCACGGCTATTTTACGCAAGCTGATCGTATGCGAGGGTTTTTCTGTAATCAAAAAGAGGACTTTTCAAAAGCGAATTAGTTCTACAGGAATTGAAAGAAAATTCGCTAAACATGCGAATACTAGAAATGTTTCAACCGCAGGGTACCTAAAATTTCTGTAGATTTGATGCGACACTAAGAGCACGAACAATGGCGCGTTTTGCCATTTCGACTTTATACTTGTTGTGCTTTAATGGTTTTGCTGATTTCAATTCTTCTTCAGCAGCAGATTTAAAGAGAGCTTCAGATGGCTCTTTTCCTAGAAGTAAGCTTTCTGCAACTGTAGCACGCCAAGGTTTGTGAGAAACTCCACCTAAAGCTATTCTTACATCTTTGATTTTCCCATCTTTTATTTCAATTCCAGTTGCCACAGAAACTAGAGCAAAAGCATAGCTTGCTCGATCACGAATTTTAAGATAGTAAGAACTAGCAGCGAAGTTATTTCGCGGAATCTCTATAGACGTTATCAACTCGCCGTGATTCAGGTTGTTATCTTTCTCTGGATTTTGATCTGGAAGACGGTAGAAATCCTGGATTGGTAGCACTCTTTCTTTTTTTTGTGGGGTTAATATTCTTATTGAAGCATCGAGGGCCGTCAGGGCTACGGCCATATCCCCAGGATACACTGCAACGCATCTATCTGACCAGCCTAAAATCGCATGGTGCCGATTGATTCCATCCAAAGCTGCGCAACCACTTCCAGGTTGGCGTTTATTACAAGGCATCGAGACATCGTAGAAGTAGGGGCATCTGGTGCGTTGCATTAGATTACCGGCATTTGTAGCCATGTTGCGAATTTGAGCAGATGCTCCAGATAAAATGGCTCGCGAAAGCATCGGGTATTTCTGTCTGACTAATGGATGATTCGCAGTATCTGAATTTCTGGCTGTAGCACCGATAGAGAGTTTTCCATCAGCTGCATATTTTATTTGGGAAAGCGGCAGGCGCGATACGTCCACGAGCGTAACTGGGGTTTCTATGCCTTCCTTCATTAAGTCCAGCAGATTGGTGCCTCCTGCGATGAATTTACTTCCAGGGCTCTGAGAAGCCGATTTGATAGCTTCATCGACATCGTTAGCCCTTATGAATTTAAATGGATTCATCTATGTTTACCTCCTGCTGCTCTGAAATATTCCAATCACGCGCTTGCTCTTTTTTACTATGAACCTCCTGAATTGCTTTTACTATATTCGGATAAGCTCCACATCTACAGAGATTACCACTCATGCGTTCGCGAATTTCATCGTCTGATAGTTTCAGATTTCTAACGATTGTTTGTATGTTAGGCGTTATATAGCTGGCCTCTCCATTTTTTGCTTCGTCTAATAGGGCGACGGCCGAACAGATCTGACCAGGCGTGCAGTAACCACATTGAAAAGCATCGTATTTTATAAACGCTGATTGCATTGGATGTAAGGTGTTCTCTGTAGCCAAACCTTCGATCGTAACTACATCACGTCCATCGCACATGACAGCCAGTGTCAAGCACGAAAGCACACGTCGGTTATCTAACAGAACTGTACAAGCTCCGCATTGTCCATGATCACAACCCTTTTTTGTTCCCGTCAGACCAAGCCTCTCTCTCAACGCGTCTAGCAAGGTCATCCTAGAATCGACCGTCAATTTCCTCATTTCGCCATTAACTTTCATGCTGAAAGTTATCGGATTTTGATCAGCCAAATTGTTCTCTGTTAAATCGGTATCCAAAAGTTTTTCCATCTGTTTAGCTTGCTCCTCAGTTATTAAACTAGAGCTCAGGAGAACTAACGTAGTGGCTGATACCCTTGTGATTAACTGACGACGCTCTTTTCCTTTCTCAGTTAGCTCCTCTTCATCACTTTCAGAATATCTCAAATTTTCATTCGATGAATCTTTTTCCATAACGTATCATCCCTTAATGTCAATGTAGTTACAAACAAACTTACCCCACTTATGCCACATTTTCTCATATAAAATTTGGTTTTAGGAAATTTTAATCCATGGTTCTTTTAGTCTCAAAGAATTTTTAGTCTAAAATTTTTTGAGACTGATGTTATAGAGAGCGATCTGATGCTGCGAAATAAGTTTTTTTGCCTCATTATAGCTGTCTTTTTCTTATCGCTTTCAAGTTTCGCCGATGAATCCGAGTCGGTAAAAATAAAACAATTGATAGCTAGCCGAGAATATAATCTGGTAATGAAAATTCTACTAGAACTAAAACAATCCAAACCGGCTGAGTTTGAAAAAGCGAATTATGATTATCTGCTGGCTCGTATAGCTGAAAAGTCAGGTGATTTCGCCGTTGCAATGGCTAATTATCAATCTGTGGCGAATAGAAACTCAATCTTAAAGGAATATGCTTTATGGCATCTAGCCAAAATCAGCTCTTCGGCGGGCGATTTAATGATTGAGAGACTTTTCCTGAATGAATTGATCACAGAAGCCCCGCGAAGCTTATTTCGCCAAGCAGCAGAAAAACGCATAGCTAGGAGCTTATTCGAGAGTGCTGACAGTAATCAATTGAACAAGAGATTATTCATTACATTCAGTGATCAAATAGCTTCAGATCGACCTGATAGAGACTCAATGGCACTCTTAGGAAAGTCGCTTTTGAGATTAGGGCAGCTTGAAGAAGCTAAATCGATTTTTCAACAAATTTTACAAAGCACACCTGAGCCCAGTGAGCCAGATGATTTTGATCTGATTGCAATTGAGTCACTCGACGAGCTTGACCAAGGAAAAAACCTTTCAGACGAAGAACATTTTCAGAGAGGCAAGATATACTTCATAAATCGAGAATTTCGCCAGGCTAGAAATCATCTCTACGCAATTCTAGACAATTTTCCAAACTCGAGTCTCATCGCAGAATCAATGCATCTTATCGCTAGAAGTTATCAAGGCGAGGAAAACTTTAATGATGCAATAAAGTGGCACGAAAGAGTAATATCAGAGTTTCCAAAAAGTGACTTTGCTAAAAGTTCATTAAATCAAGTTCCTAGTTGCTATTTGAGAGTAAATAAGGCACGTGAGGCAATCTCAAGATACAAAAAATACATTGAGCTTTACCCAAATGATGAACGGATCGACCGAATTCATTTAAACATCGTGGATACATTAAGGGACATAGGAGAGG
Organism: uncultured Blastocatellaceae bacterium; assembly: GCA_964486055.1. Classification (GTDB taxonomy): domain Bacteria; phylum Acidobacteriota; class Blastocatellia; order Pyrinomonadales; family Pyrinomonadaceae; genus J014. The sequence goes on along the minus strand of CAZALE010000006.1, from coordinate 144,722 downwards.
AAAGCGAGGCATTGAGCTGGATAGAGAGAATCAGGCGAGATTTTCGGGGAAAACCAGCTGAGGCTTTAGCGTTATTTACGAGAGCAAAGATAAAGATAGCCCAAAATGATTGGACTCAAGCACTGGTGGATCTGGATGAGTTACAAAAAATCGTCGGACTAATTCAATCAAAAGCTGTGGCAGGAGGAACTGATGAAACCGAGATCAAATTTCTAAAAGCCTATTGTCTAGAGCAATTGAAAGAGTATCAGAAAGCTGCCGAGCTTTACGCCTCGATTGCAGATGGAAGAAAAAGCTATTACGGATGGAGAGCTTCAGAAAGATTAAAAGCGCTCATCGAGTCTGACGACATCGCACAACATCTGAAACAAAAGTTTGACTGCGGCTCCGTAGATTTAAAACTTATTAATCCATCCAATGCAGAGACTCTCAGAAAAAGGCTTCAAACTTGTCTTCGATTTATTAGCTCAAAGGATGATAAGCAAAAATTACTTGATGCTCTCAGGAACGTTTACCCTGCTCTTTCATCATACAGATCACCGTTGGCCCTGAAAATCCTTGAAATTAATAGCATTAATTTCCCAAAGCTCGAAATTAACGCCAGAAGACGCCTGTTGGCAGAAGCATTATTCTCACTGAATTTAGTAGATGAAGCAGTAGTTGAGTTAGAAGCGGCACAGCGATCTTTAAAGTCATCTTCCCCGATGAGTAATCTTGCGGACTTCCCTAATAATATTGCTTATACGCTTGCATTTTACTATAGTAAGAGCGAGTTCGCTTCTCGTGCCTCTAGCTGGCTCGAATTCTTTTGGCGAGAAATCCCTAATGATTATCAGCCAGAACTTATCCCTACCGCGCAACTTCAGATCCTTTACCCAACTCCCTACGCAGAATTGATCTTACGAAATGCGGAAGAGAGGAAAATAGAACCACATTTCATTTTTTCAATAATCAAGCAAGAATCAGCTTTTCGTAACGACGCTCGCTCATCAGCCGCAGCCAGAGGTTTAACTCAAATGATCTCCCCGACGGCAAATAGTGTCGCAGCCGAGCTTAATAAGACTAATTTCAAAGTACATGATCTTTATAATCCAAACATCTCGATAGATTTGGGCTCGGCACATCTGCTGAAACTTTTTAAACTGTTTCCGAATCAACCTCAAGTCGTAGCAGCGGCATACAATGCAGGCGAAAACAATGCTCTTCGATGGTTAGTGAATGCAAAATCAAATGATCCTGATCGCTACGTTTCCGAAATACAATTTCCGCAAACAAAGGACTACACATTCAAAGTCATGACCAATTACAGAATGTACAAAATGATTTATGATGAAAAACTAAATTTACGATAAAAAATTCTTTCCATTTTTCCTTAAAATCTGTTACTATGAGTGAGGGGTTCAAATAACTATAGCAAGAGTTATAAACTTTCTCGAAGTAACTATTGTCAGAATGAGTTTAGAAAACAAAATCGTCCGTTGCTGCTATTCATGTGGCTTTCCTTCAATTGAACATTCGTTTTCCCTCCGAAGACTCAATAGAAGAAAGACATTACAGTACCAGAGACGAGCATTTTACTTTACTAAGCTTGTTTGACAAGACTTATATGAGTCAGTTTCTATGCTAAGTTGGAGTTTAAAAAGTGAGGCTCTGGAATTATTACGAAAAGAACTTTTCCTTTTCGTGGCAATTTCATGATCAGTCATGAGTCTGTAGTCTAAGCCTTTTACGTAAAGGTTTGAATTACATCCATGGTTAACTTATGGGTGATTGATTTGCGATACTCATATGAGTATCGCAACAAGGGCTGTGTGAAAGGTGAAATCTAAGTCAAAACGAAAAGATTTTATTTTAGCTCTACGAAGCTTGACACGCCTATATTGCTCTGGAGTTATCTGTGCTTTATTTCTACTTTCGCAAGCAGTAGCTACAACCAGCAACGAAGCAAGCATTTCTTCTGAGGAAATTTCAAACTCCATCAAGATAATACCTGATCCGAAGAACAATATTGACCCAGTGACTGCATTCTCAGATACACATACGAAACCTTTTATTTTCGATCCCATATTACTCAGCAGCGAGACCAAAAACTGGTTGGTAAAAATAGATTTCTCAAATTTTGCAGCTCTAAATCAAAACGTCGTGTTAATCACAGTTGATCAAGGATGGGATAAGGTTGAGGTTATAAACTCACAGCGACAAATAGTAGCCATAACTGGATCAAAGATCCCAATCGGTGATCGTACTGTTCAGATAAGTTTATTAGTTTTGCCTATCTACAAACCCAACGAGCTGGAGTATTTTCTACGCTTTTCCTCGAGATTCGATGATTATGATAACCCCACGGAATTTGTAACTAATATCCAAAGCCGAGACAATTTCGCTGCTGATGCGCGAAAAAGAGATATCTTCAATTCAATCTACATAGGTATTATCCTTGGGATAATTGTCTTCCACTTTCTTATCTGGTTAGCCTTAAGAGATAAACTGTATTTGCTCTATGTTTTACACGTGTCTTCTTTCTCAATGATCTGGATTCATAAGAGTGGAATACTTTCGACATGGCTCTTTCCAAACGCTGTATCATGGAATTATTACGGGTCCTTCTTCCTTGTAGGCTTTGCAATTTTCTTTGGTAATTTATTTGTGGAATATTTTCTAAGATTAAGGCGAAATCTTCCTTTTATTTCAAAAATTCTCATTTTTGCTGACATCGCAGTCTTGATCTCTTTCGTCGCTGGTTTAGCATACTACTGGGACTTTGCAAAGCAATTACTAGCCTTTACATCTCTGGCCCTTGTTATTTTCTATCCATACGCTGGTGTCAAGTGTTGGAAAGATGGATTTAAGCCGGCAAAATATTTTTCATTGGCTTATGCTATTTTACTGGTATCGATCTTTGCCTACACTTTAAACTTCTTCGGGTTCCTCTCTGAATTAAATTTAATATTAAATCAAGCCCTCCAGATAGCTTCTGTATTGTCAGCCATTCTATTGGCATTTGCCATTGTGGACCAGATCAAACGAGTTGAAGTTCATAAAAAAGAGCTATCTATTAAAATCCGAAGGGATCTAGAAAAAGAAGTTGAAGTAAGAATAGCCGAAATAGAGCGGCAAAGATCAATAGTGAAAAAGCTGCTGCAAGAGTCGGAGAAAGTGAATAAAGAACTTTTATCTGCAAATTTCAAGCTAGAACAACTGAACTTTCAAGATGCTCTTACTGAAATAGGCAACCGAAGGTTATTCGATAGAATGCTAGAAAAACTCTGGGAAAATTGGAAGCTTAATAAGAAATCTTTTGCGATAATTCTAGTCGACATAGACTATTTTAAAAAGGTAAATGATATCTATGGTCATCTGGTAGGAGATCAAGTTCTGAAGGTGGTAGCGTCTCGATTGACTCAATTCTCCAAAGATGGATTTTCCGCACGTTACGGAGGGGAAGAGTTTGCCATGCTGTTTTGTGGAGAAACGACGGATAGCCTATTAGAAATGGCTAAAGATATATGCCTATCCATTTCACAGACACCTATCAAGCTTGAAAATGCGCCTGTCCAAGAACTCTCCCTTACCGTAAGTATCGGCGGCGCTTTAGTAGAAACTGATGACCAAAGTAAAGAGGAAGTTGTAGAACGTTGTGATACAGCATTATATGAAGCTAAAAATAATGGCAGAAATTGCTTCGTTATCAAAAAGAAAATCCAACCTAAAAAAGCCGCTGGATAAACTTGACAATTAGTTAAAGAGACATATAGAATACGAACGTTCGTTCAGATATATGCCAAAACTGAGCGAAAAAGAAATTGAAAAGAAGAGGGCGGGAATAGCCAGAGCAGCAAGAGAGCTTTTCATAAAGCAAGGCTTTCATGCAACTTCAATGCGTGATATTGCTCGCCGTGCCGGCGTATCTCTCGGAAATCTTTACAATTATTTTGATACTAAAGAATCGATATTTGAGTTTATCATCAACGAATACGTTGCAATTATTAATGAAAAGCTAAGATTAATCTTAGACCAAATTGATGAACCATTGGAACCTTCGAATTTGAGATTTCTTGGTGAAAAAATAGGCATGCTTGTCAATAGTCACTCGGATTTCTGGTTATTGATGTATATTGACGTTCTTGAGTTCAGAAACCGTCATTTTCGCAAAATGTTTGATGGCCTAGCCGATGTGTTTCGCAAGAGATTCGAGGATAAATTCGAAAACGCCAAGTTAAGAGGGGATCTACGCACCGGTGTCGATCCGGCTTGCGTATTTACTGCTGCATATATGCAGTTTTTCAACTACTTTCTCGTAGAGAAACTTTTTGGAGGCAATGCACATCTTGGGCTGACAGATGAACAGGCGCTTAATTTTTTAACTAAGCTCTTTTGCTATGGCTCCATGAGTCAAGAAAAACTATCCCAACTCAAAAAGGATTTTGCCTCCTCGAGTAACTAGTCTTGAAAATTTGTGTTTTGTTATATTAACAATTAAAAAACGGACGTTCGTTTTTATTATACTTAAAACGAAAGGAGAGTAGGAAAATGCGTACAGTTAGGTTATGTTTAGCGATTTTGATTCTATGCGGATGGGTGTTTGCTCAGACAGGACAGCTAACAGGAGTAGTGACTGATCCTAATGGAGCTGTTTTGCCTGCTGCAAATGTAACAATAACCAATCTCGACACGAAAATTACTCGCCAAACCAGAACGACAGAGGAAGGATTTTACTCATTCCAATTATTACCTCCTGGCAAATACAGATTAGAGGTGACTGCTCCTGGCTTCGAGAAATATGAAGCAGAAGTTACCATTAATATCACCCAAACAACGGCTCTCGATGTTCGTATGGATGTGGCAGGTAGGAAAGAGAGCATAATAGTTGTTTCAGAAGCTCCGCTTCTACAGACTGAGACTTCTCAACAAGGTCGCGTAGTAACAGGAGAGACTCTGCGGCAACTACCATTGCCTACTAGAAACTTTCAGCAGCTCTTGACACTTTCTCCAGGTGCTCAGAGCTCTTTGTCGAATAATACAGAACTAGGACGCGGCGACACGGTTATAAGTGTTAATGGTCAAAGAACCACCTCGAATTCAGTAAGAATAAATGGGATTGATGCTAACTCGATAGGTACAAATTCTACACCGAACATAGCAGTACCTGCCACAGACAGCCTGCAAGAATTCATTGTTCAAACCTCGCTCTATGATGCCTCTAATGGAAGAAATTCTGGTGGAAATGTCGAAGCGATAACTAAGAGTGGAACGAATGAATTTCGTGGAAATGTCTACTATTTTTTACGTAACAAATCTTTAAACGCAAACGATCCATTTCTAAAGGCTGCTAGTATTCAGCGCCCAATTTTAGACCGTCAGCAATTTGGTGGAACTCTTGGCGGCAAAATCGTAAGAGATAAGGCTTTCTTTTTCGTTTCCTATCAGGGCACTCGTGAGAAGAACGGCGCATCTTTGACGAATAGTTTGACTTTCCCTGTTATACCAACAGGTTTGACTGATACAAATCGCACCCCAGCTGCCTTAGCTGCTACGTTTGGTTTGAGTCCAGCCGCCATAAATCCTGTAGCAGTTGCTATCTTAAACGCTAAACTTCCTAACGGGCAGTTTGCGATTCCATCCTCTAGAATTTCCTCGAGAACTCCTAGCCTATTAGGTCTGACACAACCTCAGTCAGGACTTTCGAGATTTCGTGAAAATCAAGCGAATATAAACGGTGATTTCAATCTTTCGTCTAAGCATTCTCTTTCTGCTAAGTTTTTCATAGCAGACAATCCCACTGTGCAGGCTAATTACAACTTTGCCGGTCTCGGAAACGGTATAAATCAGCTTATTGGTTTTGGTGGCACACTTACAATAAAGCAAAAACTCTATTCTATAACTGATAACTACGTGCTATCCGCTAACCAAGTAAATCAGCTTAGATTCGGCTTTAGCCGCATTCGAGTTACGAGTGTTCCTGAAGAACCTTTTACCGCTTCTCAACTTGGTATGGCGACGCCTTTCGCAAATTTATATCCTGGCGCCCCTACTCTTTCTTTCAATGGAAGTGATGCGTTATTCGTCTTTGGTTCGTCGCCCTTAGCTGATCAATCCTCTAGAATTAATGGTTATAGCGTTGCTGATACGTTTTCTTGGACCATTGGTAAGCATCGCTTACGCTTTGGCGCAGAATTTAGATTCTCTCAGGTTAAGTTTTACTTTAATGCTTTCACTCGCGGACAGATAATATTCACTGATACTGTAACGGTTGTAGGCGGGACGCCTGTTGTAACCACTGCTTTTCAGAATTTCTTGCAAGGCATTGGAACATCGCTTCAAGGTTCTGGAGTTTTTGATCGCTATTTCCGGGTTAAGGATTTCAGTGGGTTCATTCAGGATGATTGGAAAATCACAAAAGATTTGACTCTTAATTTAGGATTGCGTTATGACCTGTTTGGCTTGCCTGTCGAGGATCGAGCAAGACTAGTCAATTTCTTACCAGATCAATTGCGCATTGGAACTACTTCGTCTCCGGCTCCACCGCCTAATGGATTTGTGCAAGCAAGTGGCGGAAGCCTCTCTGGAGTTCCTGCGGTTAGAAAGACTCTCGTACCCTTAGATAAAAACAATTTTGCTCCGAGAATAGGATTTGCCTATAGAATATGGGGTGACGATACCATTGTTCTTCGAGGAGGATATGGAATCTACTATGACAGATTCTCGACTCGTTATGCGAACACCCAATTGTTCAACTTCCCATATTTCGCTTTGGGGGTTGGATTAGTAAATTCTCTCGTCCCTCAACCAAGCCCTATATTCCGTAACTTATCAAATCCTTTTATACCGCTTCCGGCGCCATCACAATTTCCTGTTGCCGCTACAATTCCATCTCCATTAGCCACGTCTGTTCCCATTGTTGGTGTTCCTATAGCAGGAATTTTTGTCGACCCGAAACTCCAAACCCCATACGTTCAGCAATATAGCATCGGAATTCAAGGCAAATTCGCAAAGAATTATGTTTTCGATATAAGCTACGTTGGCAATCGAGGCACTCACTTACTACAGGTAATAACGTTAAACCAACCAGTTTACAATCCCACAACGAATACTTTCACGCCGAGATTAGCTCCGGCAAATATTCTATCAGCAAATAAGAATGTAACCGGCGGCATGCAACAAGTTCAAACAACATCACTCTCCTCCTACAACTCACTGCAAATGTCCTTGAGCAGTAGATTCAAAAACGGACTTCAATTTCTAGCCGCATACACCGTTGGCCGATCCATAGATTATTATTCTGGCTCGGCTGTGAATGAACTCACTAATATGCCGGGAGATCAATTTAATTGGCGCTTGAATAGAGGACCATCAGATTTTAATCGTAAACATCGGTTTGTTGTTAGCGGGGTATACGACTTACCAAATTTGGTTGCCAAATCAAATCCTGCCAGATGGTTACTAAATGATTGGCAGGTAGCAGGGATAGCTGTTTTTCAATCGGGCTTGCCATTTTCAATAATCGATTCTAATGGCACTTCAATAATTCAGAGGGCAAACTTTAATCCTGCCTTCGCTGGTGATCAGTTTACCGGCTCAGGCAAAGTCTCTAAGCGATTGAACCAGTATTTCAACACATCTGCCTTTGTTACATCACGGTTTGGGACAGCTACCTTCGATCCGAATAATCCTTTCGGCAACACTCCGAGAAACCTTCTATTCGGGCCTGGGCAGAAAAACGTAGATATTTCCTTCATCAAGTTCTTACCTTTTGGGGAAAGAATAAAAGGTGAATTTAGGGCTGAATTCTTCAATGTGTTCAACTGGGTAAATTACGCAAATCCTGGTAACTTAATAGGTACGCCTACTTTCGGTAGAATAACATCAGCCAGTACAGGCCCTAGAGTAATTCAATTTGCCTTTAAACTTGGATTTTAAGGCGTCCACCCGTAAAAGTGGCAAGCCAACAGATATGCTCGGCTTGCCACTGTAATTGTGTCTATTTAAGAGATGAATATGAGAAACGCTAAAATAATCGGCACTGGCATCTCCGTTCCCGAAAAAGTCTTGACCAATGCAGATTTGAGCCGCATTTTAGGTGAGGACATTGATGATTTTGTATTCAATACGCTTGGGATTTCCGAAAGGCATATATTACCAGAGAATGAGAGTACTGCTGATATAGCCACCGATGCAGCCAAGAACGCCATCAAGAACTCTAATTTATCTGCTGATGAAATAGATTTGATAATCTTAGCTACGGATACGCCTGAATACATCTCACCCGCGACGTCTGTAGTTGTTCAATATCGCCTTGGCGCCGTGAATGCAGGTACGTTTGATATAAATTGTGCTTGCGCAGGTTTTGTCACCGCCTTTGATGTTGCCTGTAAATACATAATGGCTGACAAAAAATATCAGAATGTTCTGGTAATAGGCGCTTACGCGATGTCAAAATTTTTAGATTGGAAGGAAAAGAAAACCGCAACGATTTTTGCCGACGGAGCTGGAGCAGTTGTCCTGAAGGCAACTGATGAGGACGTAGGGTTATTGGCCTCTAAACTGCGCGCGAACGGAGCTTATCATGATTTTCTCGGTATTTTTGCAGGTGGGACGAAATATCCGATAGATGAAAAAGAGCTAGCAGATGGTTATCGAACTAAAGTCAGATTTGCTAAAAAATATCCGCCAGAGGTTAATATAGACGGATGGCAGAGGATAGTCTCCGAAGTTCTAGAGGAAGCAAACTTATCCAAAGATGAAGTACAGTTGTTTCTATGGACTCAAGTGAATCTCTCGACTATAAAAACTGTAATGAGTCAAATGGCGATACCATTTGAAAAAACTCATACAATAATGGAAAAGTGGGGCTACACGGGATCGGCTTGCATTCCGATGGCTCTTCATGACGCTATTCATGCTGGAAAGTTATCCCCAGGCGACAAAGTGATAATGTGTGCGTCTGGAGGTGGCCTAAATATGGCTTGTGCATTATTCAAATTTTGATTTTGCACGCTGTATATATGAAATTCCCAAATATTTACAGCTTGTTTCGTACGCAAGTTGATGAGTTCGCAGATGAACCTGTTTTCTATTATCGTCGACACGGGATTTGGAACTCTCTAACCTGGAGAGATTTTGAGAGGCTTGTTCACGAATTTGCATGTGCACTATTAGCATCTGGCCTATCTAAAGGCGCGTCGGTCGCAATTTTAGCCGGCAACATACCGGAATGGACGATAGTAGATCTCGCTACAATCGCCGCCGGAGGTGTAGGCGTCGGGATATATCCTACAAGCTCGCCCGAGCAAGTTAGCTACATTATCAACCACTCGGAGGCTGAGATTGCTTTTGTCGATTCTGAAATGCAACTAGAGAAAATAAAAAAAACATTCCATCCGAAATTAAAGAAGATAGTCACGCTTTTTGAAGCAAACGTGGAAGGTACCGTTAGCTTTAGAGAATTTCTTTCTTATGGTAGAGAACACTATAAAAAATTTTTGCCTGAGGTCGAGAGAAGAGGGTTTGCAGCACAAGCTAACGATACAGCAATAATGGTTTACACTTCAGGCACTACTGGGAAACCTAAGGGGGCTATGCTATCGCATAAATACGTCTTAAATTCTGTAGAGTCATTGCGCCTCTGCGTCCCAATTTTTCATGATGATATTACTCTCTCGTATTTACCTGCATGTCATGTAGCTGAAAGAATATCAGGTATTTATAATCGTCTGTATAATGCAACTCCGACATATTTTATTGACGATCTCTCACTCCTGTATGATTACATGCTTGAAATAAAGCCGACAGTCTTTGCATCATTACCGAGGTTTTTCGAGAAAATATATGCAAAGATAATTGGACAGCACGGTAAAAGCGTTGATGAGGAAGTCGTAAGAAATGCTTTTGGAGGGAGAGTTAGATTATTGACATCTGGCGGAGCGCCCCTTCCGATTGAAATAGCAGAGTTTTTCGCATCTGCTGGCCTTCCGATTCTACAGGCATATGGATTGACCGAAAATGTTTGCGTAGCTTTCAATACTTTTCAGGCAATGAAGTTTGGCACAGTTGGTAAGCCAATGCCAATGTGTCAGGTGAAAATTGCCCCTGATGGTGAGATTCTTGTAAAAAGCGATATGATGTTTTCCGGCTACTATAAGGATCCAAAAAAAACTAGCGAGATGTTTGACAAAGAGGGATGGTTAAAAACTGGCGATATTGGAGAGCTAGATGAGGACGGGTTTCTAAAGATAACTGGCAGAAAAAAGGAACTTATAGTTTTGTCTAATGGTAAGAAGGTTTCCCCAACTCTGATTGAAAATATGGTTAAAGAAAATCATCTAATTAGCCAATGCTTTGTCTATGGTGATAATAAGAGCTACTGTGTGGCTTTAATAACATTAAATGAAACTGAGGTGCTCTCATTTGCGCGCCAACACTCCATAAAGTGCACCAGCATGGCTGACATCGCAAACAATGAAATGATTTTGCAAGCCGTTAAACAAACAATAGAAAACGTTAATAAAAGAGTTTCTTCACCTGAACAAATAAAGAAATTTGTTATCTTAGAAAGGGATTTTTCAATTGAGAGAGATGAGATCACACCTACTTTAAAAATCCGACGAGAGGTGGTTTCAAAAAACTTCAGAGAGGAGATTGAGCGATTGTATGTTTCATAGAAATTTAATCAAGGGAATGTTTTTAGTCGTTTTTTTCCTGAGCAGCTTCTGCATTTGCTTAACTGCGCAAATCCAGGAGAAATTCGTAACCGTGTTCGGGGCGAAAATCAGATATCTAGAGGCAGGAGAAAAAAACAAAGATGTCTTGATATTGCTTCACGGGCTAGGCTCTAGTGCTGAATCCTGGCAAATGAACATTATTCCTCTATCAGAAAAGTTTCATGTAATCGCCCCTGATCAGGTTGGCTTCGGTAAATCAGATAAGCCTTTTTTGAAATATAGAGTTGGTACGTACGTGGATTTTCTGGACAAATTCATGAGTGAATTGAAAATTGAAAAGGCTCATTTAGTCGGGAATTCACTAGGCGGATGGATTGCTGCGTTAATGGCGTTAAAATACCCAGAGCGAGTAGAAAAACTTGTATTGGTGGATGCCGCTGGCATTCTCCCAGAGAAATTTAATGAAAACGATTTGTATCAATTAAATAACTCTACTCGCGAGGAGATACGACAAAATATGCAGAGAATATTTGTTAAACCAGTATTTCGGAATAATGAGCTACTGGTCGATCAATTTTTGACTCAGAGGGTGACTGTAAATGATGGCTACACCATTTCTAGCCTCATTGAGTCGATAAAAAGAAAAGAAGATTTCTTAAATAATCAGCTAAGCCTTATAAAGAAACGCACTTTGATAATTTGGGGAAGAGAAGACGGACTTCTGCCGATCAGTGATGCATATAAGTTTAACAATGCCATTGCCGGATCGAAATTAGTCGTTTTTGAAAACTGTGGACATTTGCCACAACTAGAAAACGCCATGGAATTCAATCGTAAAATTGAGGAATTTTTGTTGGAGAGATAGTTCGTATGACTAGGAAAATTACCTTGAAAGTCGGGGATAGTTTTTCCCGAACTAAAAAAATATCCGATGATGTAGTTAGAAATTTTGCAGAATTATCTGGAGATCATAACCCGATACATATAGATGAAAACTTTGCTAGACGTACTCGATTTGGTAGGCGAATCGCTCATGGCATGATTTCCGGAGCGCTAATCTCATCTGTTTTGGGCGATGAATTACCCGAGAAAAAAGTCGTATATCTCTCACAAAGTCTGGAGTTCGTAGCCCCAGTTTATATTGACGATACGGTGACAGCAACCGCTACTGTAAAGCACGTACGCGAGGATAAGCCAATAGTCACCTTGGACACGGTCTGCACTAACCAAGAAGGAAAAATAGTTGTAAAGGGCGAAGCTAAGATTATGATCTTAGAGCAATGAAACCCTGAAAACACAAATGTCACAAGTTAATTTAGGGAAGCAATATGCAATCTAAAGTCGCGAAGGAGGAGGTTTCTTTTTATTCCTGGTATGCTCTGGGACTTTTAACTTTTGTTTACATACTGAATTTCTTGGACAGAACGATAATCTTATACGTTTTCCCGTTGATCAAAAAGGAGTTCACCTTTAGTGATTTACAACTATCACTTCTTGGAACCACAGCTTTTGTGATTTTCTATACGACTCTCGGTGTTTCCTTCGGAAGACTCGCGGATAAGAAATCCAGGGTGAAAATAATAGCCTATGGATTAGCCGTCTGGAGTCTTTTTACGGGCCTTACGGGGTTGGCATGGGATTTCTGGAGTTTATTTTTGTGTCGCTTGATGGTTGGAATAGGTGAAGCAACCTTGGGACCTGCGGCAATCTCACTTCTATCTGACTATTTTCCTCAATCAAAAAGAGCCACAGTAACTAGCATATACTCGATGGGAATAGCATTAGGAGCAGGCTTTGCCTCATTCTTCGGTGGACTTATAGGAGAACTCTACGGATGGCGCGCAGCATTCTACATTCTAGGGTTCCCAGGTATTTTAGTTGCTGTCCTAGTTTACCTACTTCACGAACCACAGAGACAAAATGATGTAGCCCAGATTTCAACCTACTCAAGCTCTGATTGGAAACGACTTCTTAAGAACAAGCCGTTTATTTTGTTATGTATTGGATATGCCTTTTTAGGTCTTGCCACTAATAATTTATCCATTTGGGGTGCTAGTTTTTACAATCGCCTGCATGGATTTGATCTAATAACAATCGGTTTCTGGGGTGGAGTTTTAACCTTACTCGCTGGGATTCCAGCAACTCTTTTTGGAGGAGCTTTTGCAGATTTTTTTAAGCGCATGCGAAAAGGAGGCAGAATGTTATATGGAGCACTTGTCTCCTCTCTATCTATCCCTTTCTGGATCATATGGCTCACTACATCAAATCCTCTTCTGATCCTTACAGCAAACGCTGTTTTGCTGTTTCTAGCATTATCGTGGCTAGGAGCTGCTGCTGCCGATGCCACTGAACTTGCAGGCTCAAATCTCAGAGGCTTAGCAGTTGCAATTTACTTCTTTTGTGTAAATATTTTTGCCTATCTGATAGGATCAAATCTCATCGGATACTTAAGTGATCTATTGGAGGCTACATCTAATCCGTCAATGATGCGGTATTCACTTATTGTCTGTCCAATTTCATGCGCTTTGGCTGCTATCTGCTTGTTGATCGGTAGCCGTATGATGGAAAATCAATAACCTCAATTCAGGGGAGAGCTTAAGATCAGCGATAGAATTACAGTTAAAAATAAAAAATGGTAGTCAGTAGCAGATTCGAACTGCTGACCCCTACCGTGTCAAGGTAGTGCTCTACCACTGAGCTAACTGACTACGCAATTATAAAAATAACTGAAGCCTTGGTCTGAGTCAAGTGATGCCAATGGTGCAGGGAATTGTGTTTTATCTCATAGGACCATTGGTGCTGGATTAAAGTTATGAAGACTGCTCTGGTTTTAATCTAAACCTCACTCTACAAATTATCCTCTCAGCCTTAAAATGTTTGATTAAATTTGCCGAAATTATGTTCAGGGCGCACGGCCGTCTGGATATATAAAAACATGAAAACAAGCATTTTGATTATATTCAATCAAGGCATCGAGTATTCCTCGCCTCTCCATTTCAGCCAGCTTTTGCATGAGGAAATTTTGTTCCTCCACGGTCATGTGTTTTCTAGCCAAATCGAAGGCGCAGCCAGAAGTATGTGGTGGTAAGCTTCCAGCACCACGCACCTTAAATGAATTAGGATTGGTTTTATTTAGTTCTATCTGGTAATCCATGGAACGAGTTAAACTAGTCACACGCAACGGGCGACCGAAACGCTGTAAATATGCATCAGCTATCTCTTTTAAGATAGGTTTTGCCCTCGGGTGAAACATTCTCAGTAACCTTATGCGCATTTGCTTGCGATGCAATGGATTATTCAGATCATACTTTTGTCCATCAAAGCTCTCAGCTAGACGATGCAGAGCTTCGTATTTATCGCTTCCAGGTGAAAGTGGAAAATTGCCAATATCAAAATTGAAGCCCATGAATGGTTCATCTGTAGCACTACCTCCAACATCTAAAAAGTAACTCTCAGTCGCTAATGGCAATTCAATTAGTTCTTTGGCTAATTTTTTCCTTGCAAGATCAGCAAAATCCATAGGTTGTTGATAACCCATCTTCAGCATTTCAGCCAGCTTAGCTTTTTGTTTTATAACGCCGTCACCAAAAAGTTCTGGAGGGACCTGTAAACCTGGTGGTGCTATTCCAGTAACTCCAATACGAGGTGCTAACGCCAATTCGCGCTGTTTTTGCCAAAATGAAACTGATACGTTCAAATCGGACGCTTCGCTAGATAGATTTGTCAATTCTGCAAGATCTTCAGCTTTTAGTTCTTTTTCCTCGACTTCCCAGGAAGCTATTAAATCATCCAGGTCTTCAGGATCTTCACCTCCTAACGGATCGATTACTCTGACTGGTATAGCAAGCCCGCTTCTGACAGTTTTATTTACGGACTCAGATCCATCCTCAAATCTTCTGATAATCAAAAAAGCTAGTAAACCGAAAAACAATACTAAGAATATGGCTAACAAAGCTATCATTAAAAGTGTAGTTTTACTTTGCTGTGGCGAATCGAGCGAAATTTGATGTGGTCTAGACGATGCTTTTCCTACTTGAATGGGAGCCCGTTTTTCTTCTGGATTTATTTCGTATTCGGATTTATAACTTGAAGCTCCTGTCTCAGGTTCAAGAAAAATGAATGTGTCAAAGCCTAACCTTACTCGATCTCCAACTCTTAATTTGGTCGGCTTAATAATTTTTTGCTCATTTACATAAGTGCCATTAGTAGAGTTCTCATCAGCTATCCAGACATCGCCATCTTCTTGCCATATCGCCGCATGTAATCTCGAGACACTAGAATCATCAACTATTATTCTCGCGGCATTTGTCCTACCAATTGTTATCTCTCCATCTACTTCGACGATCTTACTATAGCTGCCCGAGGTTTCTATTCGGATTCTCACAGCTCAAAAATTTTATCACACTATCTGCAATCAGCTTGCAATTCTATCTACGATATGAAACTATAAAAAAGTAGCACGTCAGCAATTCTTCCGGGTTCGCAACGGCTTATGCCCTATGGAAGATGCTGTGTTGATTAAGGGAACTAAAAAGGCTAAACTGACGGCGGAGGGATAACCGTGAGGGATGCCAAAAACGAGAAGCGTAATTGGTCAAAGTACAACTAACATCTCATGCAGCGGAACCGGAGCTTGACAAGCGGCGGGTATAAGGGCCCGGAAGTTAGAGGAGGAAGTTATTCAACAAAGCAAAAATAATCTCGTGCTGCTGATGCGACTGTTTCCCATGAGTGGGGTAGCAACATTAGGTGGTATCGTGATAGGTATCCTGGCCTCCCGAGATGCTACGGGCCGAGGATGGGAATACCTGCCCTTGGTCGGAGGATTCAGCGGCTTGATAACAGGGGTGTTCTTCTGGTGGCTGCTGATTGTGCGGCGGGGCCAATATACGATAGCGCGAGGGGTCGTTGCAGGCGCTCTAACAGGAGTCGTCGGGCATTACCTTGCGGGATATGTTCTGATTTTGACCTCATTTATCTCGTATAAGATAACCGGCCAGCCGGTTAGCAGTCTTGGTGAGCAGCCCGTGGATCCATTGTTTGGGCTCATTGGAGCTGCGGGGCTTGCCCTCTGGGGCCTCATCTTGTTCGGCTGGCTGACGGTTCCAATAGGGGCCTTGTCTGGCGCTGCTATTGCGGTACTGCAGCGTCGCCGCTTCACCAAGCTAAGCAACCAGGAGGATAAAAGCACCGACTAACATGTGGCTCTGTTCGGTACATGTCCATCTCCACCACCACGCGCATTGAAAGGCGCGTGTCACAATTTTTCTTTAAATCCACGACAATTTATTCATAGTTCAGTAGTTTTGAGACTTTAGACTCGATTTTTTATTGTCATTATGAGTAATTCAAGATTAAAAATAGCCGTACAAAAATCAGGTAGATTAAGCGAGCCATCAGCTGAATTGTTAAAAAAATGCGGAATTTCTTTTAATAATGGATTTGGGAAACTGAAGTCCGAGGCGGAGAATTTCCCTCTTGATATTTTTTTCTTACGTGATGATGATATTCCAGAGTATGTAGCAGATGGTGTTGCCGATGTGGGCATCATTGGTGAGAATGTTTTACTAGAAAAGGGTCGGGATCGAATAGAAACCATAGAAAAGCTTGGTTTTGGCAAATGTAGGCTATCTCTTGCGGTTCCAAAAAGCTTTGTCTATGACTCAATAAGTGATTTGCAAAGCAAACGCATAGCTACAACTTACCCGAATATTCTTTCAAAATTTTTGCAGTCGAGAGGGATAGACGCAGAAATACACGTCATAAGTGGCTCCGTTGAAATTGCTCCTTCAATTGGTTTAGCCGATGCAATTTGTGATTTGGTAAGCTCTGGCAGCACTTTGTTCACCAATGGGCTAAAAGAAGTTGAGACGGTCATGAATTCTGAGGCTGTTTTAATTGTAAGAGAAAACTTAAGTGATGATCTAAGATTAATTTTACAAAAACTGATTTTCAGAATTCGTGCTGTCAGAGAGGCAAGGGAGAATAAATACATTCTCCTGAATGTCCCGAACGAAAAATTACAACGCATCTGCGAGCTTTTACCGGGGATGAAAAGTCCCACAGTTATGCCGCTCGCACAGCAGGGATGGAGTTCGGTGCACTCAGTGATTGCCGAAAACGACTTCTGGGAAATTGTTGAAAAGCTAAAAAGTGAAGGAGCTGAGGGGATTTTGGTTCTTTCAATCGATCAAATGGTAAGGTGATTCTATGATGCAGGTCATACGTTTTCCTGAAAAGCAAGATTGGCAAGAGCTGATAAAAAGACCTTCGATAGAGTCCGATTTTCTAGAAGAGAAGGTAGCAGAAATTTTACAACAAGTCAGAGAAAAGGGTGATCAAGCTATTGAAGATTTTACCTTCAGATTTGAGGGTCGAAGACTTGATTCGCTTGTTGTAACGGAAGAGGAGTTTCAAGAGGCAGAAATGAGGGTTTCTGCTGAACTCAAAAGCGCAATAGCAATCGCGCATCGCAACATTGAAAAGTTTCATCTTTCGCAGGTAGAAGCGCCGCAGATCATAGAAACAAGTAAGGGTGTTTTTTGTTGGCGTCGGGCGGTGCCAATTGAAAAAGTTGGGCTTTACGTGCCTGCAGGGACAGCTCCATTGTTCTCGACCGTTTTGATGCTTGCCGTGCCAGCAAGAATAGCTGGCTGCAAAGAGATCATCCTGTGTTCACCAGCAAACAAAGATGGAAAAATAGACTCCGCAACACTCTATGCAGCCAAAGTCTGTGGAATTGACAAGATCTTTAAAATTGGTGGTGCTCAGGCCATCGCTGCCATGGCGTTCGGTACGGAAACGATCCCGAAGGTATACAAGATTTTCGGTCCCGGAAATCAGTATGTAACTGAGGCAAAAAGACAAGTGAGCAAATTTGGAACTGCTATTGACATGCTGGCGGGTCCATCGGAAGTCGCAGTTTTAGCAGATGAAACGGCAATCCCGGCATTCGTGGCGTCTGATTTGCTATCTCAAGCAGAACATGGCGTAGATAGCCAAGTAATTTTAGCAACAGTAAATGAATCGTTGATTGAAGAGACTCTAAAAGAGATCCAACGACAAATTGAATCTTTACCTAGAAGGCAGATCGCAGCTGAGGCATTAGATAATTCTAAAGCCATCTTATTTAGAGACATCGAGACAGCGATAGATTTTATAAATCAGTATGCTGCAGAGCATCTAATCCTGGCTTTAAAGAATGCGGAACTGGTAGCCACCAAGATTACTTCTGCAGGATCTGTCTTCATAGGAAATTACTCTTGTGAATCTGCAGGCGACTATGCCTCCGGTACGAATCACACACTGCCTACTGGCGGTTATGCCAAAATCTCCTCAGGCGTATCCCTGGATAGCTTTGTCAAAAAAATTACATTCCAGAAATTAACACCTGAGGGATTATCTGAGTTAGGTAAGACCATCGAAATAATGGCTGAAGCTGAAGGTTTAATGGCACATAAAATGGCTGTTAGCATAAGATTGCAAAACCTTCGAGATACCAAACAGCGCCCTTTTAGACTAGAGGAGTTAGTTCGAGAAAATATACTGAGACTCAAACCTTATTCGAGTGCGAGAAAAGAATTTAGTGGTGAGGCAAAGGTTTTTCTTGATGCAAATGAGAACAGTTTTGGTTCTCCTATAACTCCTTCATACAATCGGTATCCAGATCCTTTCCAAGTAAAAATCAAAAGAGAGCTGGCTAGCATTTATGATATCAATAGCGATCAAATTTTCTTAGGTAATGGCAGTGACGAAGCGATCGATATCGCCTACAGAGTATTTTGTTACCCTGGACGAGACTTCGCGATAGTTTGCCCACCAACCTACGGAATGTATGAAGTGTTAGCTGATATAAATGATATCCGATTGAAAAAAATTCCCTTGACTGATGATTTTCAATTAAATTTGCAATCAATTAAAAACGAATTTTGTCCAAATACGAAGCTAATTTTCATCTGTTCGCCAAATAATCCTACGGGGAATACCTTTGCTAGTGAACACATAATCGAGCTAATAAAGGATTTTCCCGGAATAGTGGTATTAGACCAAGCATATGCTGAATTCTCAAGTAAGCCATCTTGGATAAAGGAAATAAACAATTACAAAAATCTCATCGTTTTAAGAACCTTTTCTAAAGCCTGGGGACTAGCTGGATTGCGTGTCGGTCTTGCATTTGCAACCGAGGAAATAATAGAACTTTTTAATAAAGTGAAACCTCCCTACAACATTTCACAGATTTCTCAGGAAAAGATTCAGGAAGCACTTTCAAACCGCCATAAAGTCGAGAAAATGGTGAGCGAAATAATCGAACAGAGAGAATGGCTTACAGAAGAGCTTAAAAAAATAGAAATAATAGAAAATGTCTTTCCTTCCGAGGCTAACTTTGTTTTGATTAAGGTAAGGAAAGCAAAGAAGATTTACGACTTGCTGATTAAGCAAGGAATTGTGGTCAGGCATCGTAGCGATGTGCATGAAGATTGCCTGAGAATTACCATCGGAACAAAAGAAGAAAACATGATTCTTCTCAAAGCTTTGCGAGGTATGCGTTTATGAAAAAGCGGGTTTTATTCATTGACAGGGACGGAACTATAATCCATGAGCCATCCGATTTTCAAGTTGATTCATTTGAAAAACTACGTTTTCTCCCTGGGGTAATAACCTATCTAGGCAAGATTGCTCGGGAACTGCAGTTTGAGTTGGTGATGGTAACCAATCAAGATGGATTGGGAACGGAATCCTTCCCTGAAGAGAAGTTTCTTGCTGTGCATAACTTCATACTGCAAACGCTTAAAGATGAGGGAATCGTATTTTCTAAAATCCACATAGATAAAAGCTTCCCGCATGAGAACAAAATCACCAGAAAGCCTAATATAGGCATGCTGACTGAATACTTTTCAGAAGAATACGACTTAGCTAATTCGTTTGTCGTCGGAGATAGACCTACAGACATTCAGCTTGCAAAGAATTTAGGTGCAAAGGCCATATTCATTGAAAACTCAAATTTTCAATGCCAAGAAGAAGCTGTATTTATAGCCAAAAGCTGGAAGGAGATTTACGAGTTTTTAAAACGACCTTTGAGGATAATAACGCATCGGCGCACCACGCGGGAAACTGATGTTTTAGTCAAAATTAACTTAGATGGAAGCGGAAAAGCTGAAATCTCTACTGGCATTGCATTTTTTGATCATTTGCTTGAGCAAATAGCACGCCACGGGGAAATAGATCTTAAACTTTGTGCTAATGGTGACCTCGAGGTAGACGAACATCATACCATCGAGGATGTGGCCATAACTCTCGGGGAAGCGTTTAAGTTGGCGCTCAAGGACAAACGAGGTATGAATCGCTACGGATTTTGTTTGCCTATGGATGATTGCTTAGCTCAGGTTGCAATCGATTTCGGAGGAAGAAACTGGATTGTATGGAATGCAGAATTTCGCCGGGAAATGATAGGTAAAATGCCGACTGAAATGTTCTTTCACTTCTTTAAATCATTCTCAGATAAAGCAGAATGCAATTTAAACATAAAAGCAGAGGGAACGAACGAACATCATAAGATTGAAGCCATTTTCAAGGCTTTCGCCAGAGCAATAAAGATGGCAATAAAAAGAGATGTAGATAGCGATATTTTACCGAGCACTAAGGGCAGTATATGACAATTGCGATCATAAAATACAATGCTGGCAACACTGCATCTGTAATAAACGCTCTGAAGCGCTTGGGAGTCGAACCAATTTTAACCGATGAACCTAATCTGATACTTTCAGCAGATAAGGTAATATTCCCAGGCGTCGGTGAGGCCTCTACCGCAATGAACTATCTAAAAACTAAGGGACTAGATAAAGTCATTAGAGCCATCAGACAACCTTTCTTAGGTATATGCCTAGGGATGCAGCTTCTTTGTGACTTCTCAGAAGAGGGCAATACGAGTTGTTTAGGCATACTGCCTTACAAAGTTTATAAATTTCCTACGGGAAAACTAAAAGTACCTCATGTTGGGTGGAATAGCATATTCGACCCTAAGGGTGACTTGTTTCGTGGAATTCATGAGAATGACTTTTTCTACTTCGTTCATAGCTTTTATGTAGAAATCGGCGAAAAAACTACATCTTATTGCGACTATGGCGGTTGCTTCTCAGCATCGATTGAACATGAGAATTTCTATGCAGTGCAATTTCATCCGGAAAAATCCGGCGACGTTGGAGAAAAGTTACTTAAGAATTTTATTGAATTATGATACAGGTAATCCCGGCAATCGACATAATAAATGGCAAATGTGTAAGACTCTTTCAAGGTGATTTTAGTAAGACTAAGGTGTACAGCGATAGTCCTTTAGACATAGCTAAAAAATTCGAGGAGCATGGCATAACGCGCCTACACATGGTTGATTTAGATGGTGCAAAAACTGGAAAAATAACTAACCTGAATACTCTTAAAACGATATCTACTGCAACAAATCTAAAGATAGATTTCGGGGGTGGTATTAGAACTGAAGAAGATGTTATTGCCGTTTTCGAGGCTGGAGCTGAACAAGTAAATCTCGGCAGTCTACTGATCAAATCACCCGATAAAGTGTTCAGTTGGGTAGAAAAATATGGTGCTGACAGAATTTTATTAGGGATTGACGTATACCAAGAGAAAATCGCTATCAACGGCTGGCAAACTAAAACTAACATCGAACTATTGCCCTTTCTCAAAGATCTAGTAACCTCTGGACATATTAAAGAAATCTTCGTAACTGATATATCGAACGACGGCGCAATGCAAGGGGTTAACTTGCGACTTTATGAGAAGCTCTTGGATCACCTACCAGAATTAAAACTAATCGCCTCCGGCGGAGTATCCAGCATTCAAGATATATTAAAACTGGCTGAGATTGGCTGTTCCGGAGTGATTTTAGGAAAAGCTATATACGAAGGACGGGTAACTTTGGAGGAGTTGAAATGCTTGCAAAGCGCATAATCCCTTGTTTAGATGTAAAAGATGGAAGAACTGTTAAAGGCACTAACTTTGTTAATCTGCGAGATGCGGGAGATCCAGTTGAATTAGCATTTGAATATTCGATACAAGGGGCTGATGAGCTCGTATTCTTAGACATAACAGCAACAAACGAAAAACGTAAGACTTTAGTTCAACTCGTGAAAAGAATTGCACAACAGATCAATATTCCATTTACCGTAGGAGGTGGGATCAATTCAATACATGATATTGAGGTCTTACTCGAATCTGGAGCTGATAAAGTCTCGATAAATACATATGCCGTCAGAAATCCAGAGATTTTAGCCGAATCAGCTAAGCGTTTTGGTTCGCAGTGTATAGTTTTAGCAATTGATGCAAAAAAAATAAACAAAAAATTCAAGGTCTTTTTAAACGGCGGAAGAATTGAAACTGAGCTAGATGCAGTAGAATGGGCAAAACAGGGGGCAGAGATGGGTGCTGGTGAGATACTTTTAACCTCCATGGATGCAGATGGCACAAAATCTGGCTTTGACCTGGAGCTGACGAAGGCTGTATCAGAAATCGTGAAGATACCAGTTATTGCATCCGGTGGAGCTGGAGAACCCATTCATTTCCGAGATGTATTTTTGTATGGTATGGCAGATGCCGCCTTAGCAGCTAGCGTGTTTCATTTCAGAAATATCGAAATACAAGCTCTCAAAGAGTATCTTTCAATGAATGGAATATCGGTTCGTTTCATAAGAGACTCAGCTTAACGCTAATAATTTAAGTCTGAAGCAAATGGATGAAGAATAAGTTGTTACGCAGCTTTTATATTTTTTCTCCTATTAGATAAACAACTGGCTCAGAGCTAACGACTCTAGCAGAATGGTAAGTACCCGCCGGCATAAAATCTCGGTCACCTGGACCCAGAACAAAAGTCCCAACATTTTCAATCGTCAGTTCCAATTGACCTGAAATTATCCAATGAGATTGTTCGTTCTCATGCTTATGTACCGGATATACCGCTGAAGGATCATCACTCCATTGATAAACCCTATATCCTTCATCAACCATTATTTTTCTCAACATCGCTGCATTAGGTTTATAGACTTCCTTCCATCTCTCAACCCGATACATATTTAAACGCTCCTTAGGATGTTTTGGCATCCAATAATCTTAATTTAATTGAGAAAAACTATCAACGCAGCAACCTATACTTGAAATTCATTGGATTACGAAAAACTATATTACTTGAAGATATTTGCTTGAATTATCGAGTGAAACATATGTTGAAAGCTTTATAGACGCGATTTCATGGATGAAATGAATATATTCATCAGCGATCAATTTAATTCTAAGACCGAATTATTTAAGAGAGATAGAATCCTACAAATTCATGAAGATAAGCTGCACGTCTGGGTAAGCTTTAATAATGACTAGATGCTATGTGGACTCTTAAACTAAAATCTCGGGCATGGCATAAATGTTCTCTTATGCCATGCCCAGTGGTAGCAGTTAGATTAGCAATCGAGTTTGGTTAGAAACCCTTTTACTCGATTTTTATTGGATTACCTTCCGGATCAAGGTAAGTTATTTTTTGTTCCCATCCCTCGATCTTTTTGAGTTCTGGTTCAATTACCTTTCTATCTCCGACTATCAATATAGCCATTTTTTCAGGTTGTATGTACTTTTGAGCTACTCGATTTACATCTTCGATAGTGACCGCATTGACCTTCTGAATGAATTCATTGAAGTAACTGTCGGGAAGGTCATAAATAAAGAGGCTTGAAAGCTGATTAGCTATTTGGCTAATGGTTTCAAATCCTTGCGGATATCGCCGAATTATACTCTGCTTGTTATACTCGAGCTCTTGTTTGGTGATAGGAATTGATCCTCTTATGCCATTGAGTTCTTTTAGAAACTCTACCACGGCTTCTTTGGTGACAGCTGTTTGCACGTCTGCTGACGCCGCAAATGGACCTGGCCCTCTGCGGAAACTCCAAGCGGTTCTTGCCCCGTAAGTATAACCCTTATCTTCTCTTAAATTCATGTTTACACGTGAGGAAAATTGTCCACCAAGAATTGAATTCATAACAATGAGTGGGATGTAATCCGGATTATTTCGGGCAACTCCTATATGACCTATGGAAATAACCGATTGTGCCGCTCCTGGTCTATCTACTATGTAAATTCCAGGTTTATCAAATTGAAGGTTTGTTGGTACTGATTCCTTAGGAATTTCTGCTGACTTCCATTCAGAGAAGGCTTTCTCCAATTTCGGAATCAGAGTTTTCTTATCTATATCACCGACAGCTATCAACACAGCGTTATTTGGACGATAGTAGCTAGAGTAAAACTTTTGAATATCGTCTCTAGTAATCGCTCTAATTGTATTTTCGTAGCCATTTATCGGCTTCCCGTATGGATGGTTTTTACCGTACAGTAATGAGTTGTAGGCGACGTCGGAAATCAGATTCGGATTATCCTTTCTTTGTAAAAATCCTACCAGAAGCCGCCTTCTTACTGTCTCAAGCTCAGATTCTGGAAATACTGGATTGGTTATGACATCTGCAAAAATATCCAGCACTTTATCTAAATTCTTGGAGAGAGTAAATGCAGAAACTCTGGAATCATCCCAACTAGCAGCTGTAAAAAGGTTAGCTCCTAAAGACTGAATTTGATTTGCGATATCTACCGCTGATCTAGTTTTAGTGCCGTTATCGAGTAAATCAGCGGTCAGAAGGGCGAGACCTGCACGATCGATAGGATCAGAGGTAGCTCCGGTCTTAAAGACCATATTCATCGAAACCAACGGTAATTCTGGTTTTCTTACCATCCAAACCTCAAGACCATTTGAGAGCTTCTGCTTTTCTATTTTCGGTAATGAAAATTGAGGATCAGGACCTGGTTTGGGAAGGTTGACGGTCAGATTTTTCTTTTCTGCTTTTTTACCAGGTGTAGAGGTAGGTTTATTTTCTTCACCTGTAATGTTTTGTGATGCTGGTTTTTTCCCAGGGACAATGCTCATCACCAGAAGTTTATCTGTGAGATATTGCTCGGCAACACGTGAGATATCTGCAGGAGTTACTCTTCTGTATTCTTCAAGTTCCTCTGCAAATCTATCAGGGTTTCCGTAAAAGACGGCGTTTTCATTCAAAGCATCCGCCTTCGAAAGCACTGTTTGCAAACCAGATATTATACTCAACTCGGCTTGATTGAGTGCCCTAGCTAATTCTTCTTCAGTCGGAGCTTCTTTTTTGATCCGTTCGAGCTGACTTTTTATCTCCTGCTCTATATCGTTAAGAGATTTGCCTGGTCTTGCGGTTGAAACTATTTGAAACAATCCTGCGATTTCTCTTGAAGAATGAGCTGCGAAAACATCCTGTGACAGTTGTCTTTCGTAAATCAATTTCGATTGAAGTCTTGAACCACGGCCAAATGAAAGTATTGTCGCAAGCAGATCTAATGCCGGTTTATCTTTATGCTTGAGTGGCACCGTGTGCCAAAGCATGTAAAGTCTTGGGAGTTGAACAGCGTCTTCATAAGTCGCGCGAATTTCCTTATCAAGTTTTGGTTGAGGTGGGTTGGGACGAGGAATCTCAGAGCCTGTCGGTATTGGTCCAAAATATTTTTCAACCCATTTTTTAGCTTGAGCGGGGTCAAAATCACCGGCTATAACCAAGGTAGCGTTGTTAGGCACATAATATTGTCTGAAGAATGCTTTCACATCGTCCATTGAAGCAGCAGTTAGATCCTTTAGCGATCCTATAGTTGTCCAGCTATACGGATGATCTTTTGGATACATCAGTTCTGATATTTTCTCGAAAGCTGTTCCGTAGGGTTGATTGTCGTAGCGTTGGCGGCGTTCGTTCTTAACAACATCTCTCTGATTATCCAACTTCTCTTGAGTCATTGCCTCCAGAAGCCCGCCCATTCTATCCGCTTCCATGAAAAGAGCCAATTCTAGAAAGTTCGATGGCAGAACTTCGAAATAATTCGTACGATCAGCATTTGTTGAGCCGTTTATAGTTGCTCCAGCCTCTTGCAGTGGCTTGAAATAATCATCATCATAATTTTTAGAGCCCTGAAACATCATATGCTCAAATAAATGTGCGAAACCTGTTCGGCCAGGCACCTCATTTTTTGAGCCAACGTGATACCAAACATTAACTGCAACTATCGGAACAGAGCGATCAACATGCATTATGACTCGCAATCCATTTTTTAATCTGAATTCTTCATATTTTATCTGTTGCAAACTCCCTAACTTGCTTTGAGCAAGCAAGCTTATCGGCGAGCCAATAATCGAAAATATCACCAGCAAGGTGTAAAACTTAGTCAGTTTCATTTTTTCTTGTACTCCCTTTTTAACGATTTGAGTTATTTTCTTTGAATTTAATAGACGGAAAGAATGTGTATTAGGTTTCAATTTTTGCTACTGCCATGACTTTTTTGAGATCTGAAACCACAACACCACCGGGTTTTTCTGCGGTTACAGCAAACATTTTTGGTTTCTCGACTTTTAAGCGTGCATCTATCGGCAAAATAATCTCGCCTTGTGTATTGACGTTAAATAGTCCACCATCGATCGGATATTTTTGTGACTCATCCACAATCCACAGCTGATAAGTCTCTCTGCTCGGATCATTTGCGGGAAGATTATAAAACCTTACAAACCCCTTTTGAGCCGAATTGCTCCATACGAGATCTCCCACTATCTGTTTTGGATTAGATGGACTGTGCCATTGGAGCATTATAGCATCAGGAAGGGAAAGCAATTTTTCTCTTTCTTCTGCAAGCGAAGGTGGCTTTGGCTGAGTTTGAGTTGATGATTGAGAAACTGTTGTCGATTGGGGGTTTTGAAAATGAGTCAGGTAAAGATTCACCGCGAGAGCGATGCATGCAACTCCAGCTACCGCCCATCCTAGCCAGCCAAATAAAGGTATTCTTTTCTCTTCGTCGACGACTACTTTAGTTTCATTTCGAATCTGTTGATGCCGCTTCGATTGCTCCTCACTAAAGAACTTTTCTGCCTCTAGCAAAATTTTTGCTTTTAGATTATTGGGTAGCGGTTCAGAGATATCCAAATCAGCCAATTGAATGGCTACAGCAGTTAATTCAAAAGATTTGGATATCTTAGCAACTTCTGGAAACTCCTCCTCGAGCTGTTGAAGCTCTAGCAATTCATCGTCTTCAAGATTAGAGAAGGTCTTGCCCGATAGAAGATCCAGAAGTTTTTCTTCATCTTTTTCTTTCATGCTGTTGCCCCCTTGAGATTATTTCTATCGTCGAGGCCGAGAAGTTCTCTAACTTTTATTAACCCACGACGAGCATGAGATTTTACTGTTCCTATTGGCATCCCCGTAAGCGTTGAGATCTCCTGATGCGACAGGCCAAGGCATATCGAAAGATGTAGTACTTGGCGTTGTTCAGGCCTCAACTGATTCAGAGCCTCTATTGCTTGTTTAGCTTCGATGCAATTCTGAATATCCTTGTGGCTCTGAAATGGACCTGAGGTCAGGTTCTCCAGTACTTCCATTGGGGGCTGCCTTCTAAATTTCCTCAAACGATCAATTAAGCGACGTCTCGCTATCATCGCAACAAAAGTCATTTCCGAGGACTGAGAGGGATCAAATTTATCAGCATTTTTCCAAATGTCAATAAATATCTCCTGCACCGCATCCTCAGCCTCTTCTTTATTCGGGCACATTTTGCGGGCTAAAGCCCAGATGAGCCTGCCATAAGTCTCTATGCACTCTTCTACGGCGGCTCTATCTTTTCTGGCGATGCGCTGGAGTATTGAACTCACCTTTGTTAGCTCCTGCTTAATAACTAAAATAAACGATTAAGCCGCATCTGCCAAATTTCAAAAACCTAAAACTTCCAATTATTAATTTCGCTAAAATCATAAAAGTAGTTTCAATTTAAGATTATTCAGATTTAGCTAGTATTTTAGCTAGATTGAAAAGACTAATTGCAAACAAAGTAAAAGAAACGGCAGCAGATAGAAGGCAGAATTGGCAAAATGACTCGATTACGAAAGCTTGTATGTATACTAACCAGGCAGAGATGATGGCCATTGTGGTTGTTTGGATAAGTAGCAGATAGTGAAATTTTTTATTAAAGACTGATAAAAGCGTCAAAATGATCACCGATAAATAGGCGACAGCCCCAAAAAGCGCAATGGGCATGCCAAACATGACTGCATAATCGCTGGTCAATACTTTTTCACAGCCATCGACTAGACTACAAGGAACTGGTTTAGCAGTATAATGATGTATTGTTAGATAGATTGCATCAGTCAAGCCTACGAGACCTAAGAGAGCCATTAGAAACTCTGCTTTTATCGAGAGTTTTCCTTGCTGAAAAAAAAGACTCATTTTTGATCTCAATTACCTCTGCTTTTTTGTAGTTCTGATTCTATGACTGCACGGAACCTTTGAAACTCAGTATCTTCAAAATTCAGTGGCTTGCCATTGATGAAAAAACTCGGAGTAGACATTACTTTCAAGGCTTTACCTCGTTCAATATCTTTTTCCACTCTTGATCGTGTAGTTAAGCTCGCCATATCTGCTTTAAACTTCTCTACATCCAAGCCCAATTTTTGAGCATAGTCTTCAAAAACTTTACGATGATCTTGACTGGTCGCCCATGATTTTTGATTTACGAACAAGAGGTTCTGCATCTCCCAAAATTTACCCTGTAAACCAGCAGCTTCGGCTGCTAATGCTGCATCAAAAGCCTTCGAGTGCATCGGCAACGGGAAGTTCCTAAAAATAACCTTTATCTTTTCACCGTAAGCAGCTAAAAGCTCTTGAACAGTCGGATGAAGTAAAGCACAGGTTGGGCATTGAAAATCAGCAAATTCCTCGATGACTACAGCTGCATTCTGTCCTCCTTTAAAATGCGCTGGGGTAGCACCTGATGGAGCTTTCGCATATAAATCTTCATACGTAGTCACTGAAGTTTTTTTATCGACCTTTTGCTGTTGTTGCGATTCACAGCCAAATAAGCCGAGTAGAATAAAAATCAAGCTGATAATTTTCTTCATACGATTAAATATCTCTTTATTGCTTAGTATTTCGTAGTTTGATTTTACATTTCGGATTTCTGCATCGTCAAGTTTCAGGAATTTTAATAAGTTACGCATTAATTAACGCTTTGCTTTTCTTATATGTTTTGTTAAAGTAAAATTTTCACCGAAAAGCATAGTGGATGTGGAGTATGAGATTTGAAGAGTTTTTAAATCGCTTCGAAGAAGGGGATTGGCTCAAAACGGTCGAAAAACTTCTTCCAGAGATACATCAGGTGGACAGAAATGCCACGCAAGTGTGGTTTAGATTCTTTCCCTTAAAGTTCTTTCGATATCTACAGGAAAATCAAGATACATGGGATGAGATTATTAGAAGATTTCAAATAAGAGGCAACTTTCAACTTAAAAATCAGATAGACTCGTCACACAAGTTTTTATATGGACATCGTTTTTGGAAAGAAGTTAAAGAAGCTTTGATTGAAAAATCCGAAGCATTCGACGATGAGCAAGACCTTCGATCACTAGCTCTTTCTGTCGCTGACTTAGTAGCTAAAAAGACTGGTGTCGATAGAAGTCTAACCTTAGGCATATCATTAGTCGGATTGATGACGATAGTTCAAGCTGGCTTTGAAAACTTTAAAAACTCTGAGGGCAAGGTTTTTTTGAATGGCGACTGGGCTAAGAAATCTCCGGATCAAATCGTCAAGGAGAGAGCTAAGGATGACTCCCAAGGAATCTTCGGATTTTTGAGAACAATAGATAAGCAATATTCCGTGATATTTGATGAATCCAGTAGAACAGGAAGATTCAAAGCCTACTTAAACGAAGAGATTACCTCTGCAGCCGCTAGATGTAACGTAAAAACGGATGAAAGATGTCTTGAAGGACCAATACCAGTGGAGTGCAAGAGTGCAGCTTGTGGCAGCTGTTGGATTGGAATCTTGGGTGGACAAGAGAAACTCTCAGAAGTCCAAAGATTAGAGAGAAAAAGAATGAAATTTTTTGGCTACAATCAGCCGGAAGAACCAAAACCGTTTTTAAGACTTGCTTGTCAAGCAAAAGTACAAGGGAATGTGACAATAGTAATCCCGCCTTGGAATGGCGTTTTTGGTAAAGACATATATGGCATAGAAGAAGAAGTTTTAGAGGGGGCTACAACTTCTGCTAGAAGAAATCGTGAGATTATTCGCGAAGTTGTCAAAAATAAATTAACCTAACCATCGAGCTTTAATCTTGATCTACAGATAAATAATGCCTGATATAGCAGTTAATTAAAAAACTTAGGCTGCGAAAGAAGGCATCAAGTAAAAAGCAATGATTAAATGGCAGATCAATAGAATCCCGCCAGTGGTCTCTGTACTACTGGCGGTTTTATTGTGGTCGACAGGTGGTCTATTTATTAAATTGACGACTCTCAATGCTTTCGCAGTCAATGCAGGTAGATCCTTGATAGCTGCAATCGTCGTGGGAGTTTTCACCTATAACAAAGGACTTAAAATCAACATCTTTACGATCTTCACTGCATTTTTGTATGCAGCTACACTTTCTAGTTTTGTATATGCCACGAAATTAACTTATGCTGCTAACGCTATATTTCTGCAATATACCGCACCGATTTATATCTTGCTCTTATCTCCTTTGATACTAGGTGAAAGATTCCGTTATTCAGATCTTCTCACAGTCATTTTATGCTTAGCAGGCATGGCTTTATTCTTTGTGGATAGCAATCTAAAAACAGATACTGCCCCAAACGTTTACCTAGGAAACATTGCAGCACTGCTTTCAGGCATATTTTTTGGCCTTTATTTCATTTTTTTAAGACATCCGAAATCGGTAGAAAATCCTAACCCAGCTATTTCAGTTTTCTATGGCAATATACTCGCGGTGCTGATTATGTTACCTTTACTAGCTAACGATCCACCACAGCCCAATGCGAACGATATAATAGCAGTGATCTTTCTAGGAGCTTTCCAGATAGGACTGGCATACATTCTATTCACAGACGGTATTTCCAGAGGCGTACGACCACTAGATGCAAGCATTATAGGATTTATAGAACCTCTTTTAAATCCCGTTTGGGTTTTCTTATTTTTGAGAGAGATACCATCGAAATGGGCCATTCTCGGCGGATTTATTATCCTTGCGACAGTAATATTCCATACTTTCAGAATGAGCAAGGGCATTCAAAAAGAGCTAAAACCTGAGTAGCTCTCTTAGTCTTGCCTTTTCCTCATTCTCTATGACCCCTGAATAGTAGCTCAAGATCAAATAGACTGTAGAGAAAATTACCATACATACGGCCAGAAATAACACCCCAGCTAAGAATTGAGAATTAAAATAAGCAATAAATTTAGACATGCTAAGATCCTTTGCAATGAAGTAAAAAGGCATAAGCACTATTCCTGCGATTACTGAGATCATAGCT
Source organism: uncultured Blastocatellaceae bacterium (assembly GCA_964486055.1). Taxonomy (GTDB): domain Bacteria; phylum Acidobacteriota; class Blastocatellia; order Pyrinomonadales; family Pyrinomonadaceae; genus J014. The sequence goes on along the minus strand of CAZALE010000006.1, from coordinate 113,668 downwards.
ATTTTGAATACATCCAAAAGAGATTTTAGATCTCTTAAGGTTATCCCAAGTTTATGCGCAGCTATCAGCGAGAATATTAATTTTTCGCATATTATCATGCTGACCACTATTGCAATCACACCTGTAAGATTTAAATAAAGAGTGGCAAGATAAAGAAAAACTATAAGAACTGCAAGCATTATAATACGAACTTTTAACAAAAAATCCCCTAGATCTCTGTAAGCGCGTACTATTGGATCTAGTATTAAGATCTCAAAAGGCAATAGTGTTAGATTCACTAAAAATATAGGTATGCTTGCTTCGAATCTTTCTGTGAAAAGGGTTTTTATGAAAGTATCAGCTGTTAGGAAAAGGAAGACGTAGAGTGGGAAATAGAAAAAAGCAAGCTTTTGAATGGCTCTGAATGTTAAACGAATCATTTCAGCTTTATTACCTTTAACCTCCAATTCACTCATTTTGGGAATAAGGACCGAAGCCACAGCCTCTCTCAAAATCGCTATCAAAGGAATCTGAAAACATCCATAGGCATAAATAGCGAACTGCTCTGCTCCAAAACGATATGAAACGAAGTAATTATGGAGATCACCCTGAAGAATCCATATCAAGCCCGCAAATCCAATAGGCAATGCATATCTCAAATGTTTTAGAAGAAAATTAAAATCAAATGCAAACCAAAAATTTCCGAATCTCCGGGTTAAATAGACTAGAAGAATCAAAATCTGCAAAATAGATTGAAAAATAGCGGCATAGAGCAACGATTGAACGGTTGAAAATAGCAGAACCGCTACGGTCATCATAGAAGTTTTTGAAAGTTGAGAGAAAACTATAAACGCCGTCGCCAACCGAGGTTCTTGATTGGCTATAGCGATTACCTCCAAAAGAGATGAAAAAACCCACAACCAAACCGTAAACCCTATTAACACCGCTAATTTCTCTATTTCTGAATTTGAAAATATCTTTGCAGGTATTTGAGGAAATAAAAAAAGCAGGAGAAAAAAGGCAGCACCAACCAGGAAATTGAATAGCATTATGTTGAATATTATCTGTGAGCGATACTGCGGCTCTCGTGGTAGGAAATAAAGAGCAGTCATGGGCAGTCCGAGGGGCAAGATCGTGCTTGCGTTTGCAATTATCAAAAAAACTTGTCTGTAGGTGCCTATATCGTGTTGCGACAAATGACGAACAACTAATAAAGGGAGTGCAAGAGCCAAAATAAAGCTGATTATTTTGGCGAAAAATAGCCACATGCTCTGGGCTCTTAATGAAATCGGGGCTCCCATCAGTGCAAATTCGATATTATCGAGGCAAACTCTGCTGGTCTAGTGCGCTGAAAGGCTTTTAAGATAAATTGAGGGCTAATTTCAAACAAGAGAACTAAAAAACCCAGTTTTAATCTACGTGATTCTAAATAAGCTTTTATCAATAACTTTCTTGCTCTGAGAAAATTCTCTTTAACTATCTGAATCTTAGCTCGCTGAATTGTAAGCTCGACTTTTGCTACTTTTAGGCGTTTTTTTAGAATTTCTGATTCGCGGTTTGTCAGGTCATATTTTTGGCTTATCATCTGAAGAGCTTTTACAGATCTTTTAGCTTTTTGTAAATCAGAACCAGTAAGACCAGTGGCGCGGATTCTATATTTGAAAAGCACCGCTCTGTGATATCCCATTTTTAAGCCCGCTCGCGCCATGCGAAACCATAGATCGAAATCTTCAGGAAAAGCAGCTGTCAAAGATTCATCAAACAGACGCGCTTTTATGATCGCCTCTCTACGAGCTACCACTCCTGAAGTTATCAGATTTATCTTGCCAGAAATTAGGTTTTCACATGAGACTTCACCTTCGGATGGACATTCTTGCATATAAGTCCTGAATTTTTTATTCCTAAGGTCACCAAATAACATCGCATCACAATAAACGAGATCATAGGAATTTTGATTTAAAATTTTTATCTGATGCTCTAGATACTGTGGGAACCATATGTCATCGCTATCCAGAAAGGCAATTAACTTACCACTTGAATGTAATATGCCATTGTTGCGAGCCATTGCAGCACCGCCGTTGCTCTGTCTGATGTAAATTATTCGATCCATGTAGGGTATGAGCAACTCCTCGAGTTTGATGGTGTCTGTAGAGCCATCATTGACTATTACAACTTCGTAATCTGTAAAGGTCTGCTTAAAAACCGACTCAACGGTCTCAAGTATAAAATCTGAAGAGTTATAGGCTGGAATTATAATGCTCACAAGAGGATCCGATTTCACTAAACTTCCTTTTTCGACTTCTGTATTCACCATCCGTTCTCTAAATTCCATTTAGATATTTATCTTTGCGTTTCCCAACTAGTGATTTTCTCTCCTTTAAGAAATTTATAAAAACCTACGAGGGATGCAAAATTCGCTAGCACAAAATACAAAGAAGGCATCAAAAATTTTATTCGGCTTTTTTTCAAAAATCTAGCTATTAAAGCTGATAGATAAAAAAGCACTTGGGCAAAGAGCAAGATTGCAAAGAGGCTTGATTCTACTGCTAAGATCAAATTAGACAGAAAGAGAAGAATTAGAAAGAATGGAACGCAATATCTCAGAATTTTATGAGAGAAGAGTTCGATAGAATAAAGACCCGCCTTGAAAGGATTCAGCAAATCTCTGTTTACCCATAAATCATTCAGAGTTTGAGTAACAATCCTGATTCTCATTTTTAATTCATCCGTAAAAGCTTCATTCGTTACTTCATAACAAACTGCTTCTGATTCGAGAATCGTTCGTAAACCTTGTCTGTAAAGTACGCTTGCAATTAAAAAATCTGAACATGCTTCTGGGTACATTGGCTTATATGCCGATCGACGTACTGCATAAAGACAACCAGATGCTCCAATTAGAGAGCAGACTTTGCTTTCTGATTTTTTTATAAATGTTTCATAGTTCCAGTAATTTCTGGTCCCTTCACCAATCGAGGATCTTTCATTGGTAACGTATATCAATCTACCACTGACACATCCTACGCTTTCATCAGCAAAGGAGGGAAGGATACGCTTTAGAACATCTTTGGGGTAGAATGTAGTAGCATCTGAAAAGAGAATTATATCTCCTGATGCAATCTCTACAGCTTTATTTTGTGTAGGGGTCTTGCCCTTTCTTCCTTCATTACGGAAAAGTTTTACACCTCGATCAGCAAATTCTTTGACTATCTCATCTGTTCTGTCAGTCGATGCATCAGAAGCTACAATTATCTCTAGCTTATCTTTTGGATATTCTATATCAAGAGTGTTTTCTAACTTAGATTTTATGCTTTTTTCCTCATTGTAAGCCGTTATGATGATAGTAACTTTGGGTTCTATCTGATTGCGCCTTACATTCTTGGGGAAAAACAGAGCTAAGAAAAAGATGAGTATTGGATAACCGACATAAGTGTAAAATAACATTACGAGACTGAAGTAAAATATAAATCTAGTGATCATCGCGTCAATTTCTGAATATGATAGATTCTACGCAGAGCCACTGCATACGCTACGAGGTAGTAGGCATACCAATTATAAGCAACCGAAGCGAAGAAGCTACCGACCATATATGCTACTAAGCTGGCTTGCAAGCCTACCGAGAGATAATAAAACCAATCAGCTTCGTTTTCCTGTATTTTTTCGATAGCAGCTAATCGTTTGAGAGGACTTATAAGAAAAATTAGATAGATAACCAGTGCAACGATCCCCAATTCTGAAGCAATTTGCATGTAAGCATTGTGCCATTCAAGATTATAGTCATTCATTATGCGAGAGTTTCCTAATCCTATCCCCCAAGGATTTCTAAGAGTAACGTAGATGGAACGAAAGAAAAGCCCACGCCTTTGATCTACGGATCCGACTGGGTCTAGTTGTGGAATGAAAATTGAGAAAAGGCGTAGCAGATAATTACCCGGCGCCAGCAACATCAGGAAAATGCTACCTGCTGCAAATGTGGTTATTATTTTTAAGCGATTCTTACGACCTAGTTTCCAAGCGAGCACTGCTGATGAGACTAAAAATGCTAGGAAAGCTCCTCGTGAGAATGTCACCATCATTGCACAGATGAAAAGTATCACCGATCCCAAAAAAAATAGACGAATTAGGAGATTTTTAGCTACAAACATGAGACAAAACGCAATAGGTATCATTGTAACTAAATGAAGAGCCATGTCATTGGGGTTTCCAAACATGCCACCTATGTCTAAACCAACCCTATAGCCTTCAACTCTAAACTCACCTTTGAGATACAGGTTGATTGCAATAAAACTCACGATAAACGCAATCGAAAGAGAAATGAAAAGCATGCTGAAAAGTCTGCGACGAGTTCTTACGACATTAACCATTATCAGAAAAACCACAACAGCTTTTGAAAAAGTGTCGTTAAAGCTTTGCCAAGAACGCGCGAAGTCCTTACCAATGAACATTGTTATTATTGCAAGAATCATCAATGCTATTACGCATTTGACTTCAATTGGAAATGTCGTGAGTGAAGCATCTGAGAAAAACTGTGATGGAATAAAGATAAAGAGCGTGGCCAAGGCTACATAAAAAGCAGTGGCAGATAAAAACCCTAATGAAGGAATCAATTCGTAAGGACGAAACCATACTAAAATTGAAAAGACGTATAAGCCAATATATGTTATAAAATGTCCATTTCGTACCACCCAGCTCTCTGAGAATAAAAGCTTAAATGCTCTTTTTATAGCCTCATCTCTTTTATTAATTCGCGGATAAGTAGGTGATTCATCTTGCGAATTTTGAATAGATGAAGGGCAAGCGAAAACCTTTAAATCCGATGAGTTTGATTTTAGCTCATGAATTCGTGAGTCATGATCATGACTAGCTTCAGGTGGTTCTTTTGGCTTTTCTTGATAAGGCTCGATCGGAGGATGTAGACTTTCATGGCTTTTCTTTTGTATTCTAGACGGAGGAGTTAAACTCCTAAAACTTTTGGGATTTTCTTTGTCCATCAAACCCGCCCGGTGTTAGAACTTTCTCAAAAGATTCTATCACGGCTATGAATTATTTAAAGATACGAATCATGTTGCGAGATTAGTTTGGTCGGATATCATTGAACTCACGCGGCGTTTTAGTTCTTGTTCGAATCGCCTCGCTTCATTTATTCCGCTGAATGATAACTCTCTGAGATTCTGCTCAATCCTTCTACGATAGTCTGAAACAAGGGAATCCGATACTCCAAGTTTGGCTGCTATTTCTAGCTGTGTTCGACCATTAGCTGATAGATAACAATGCCAGAGAATATTTATCATTCGATTATACTGTTTGGCTTTGCCATTGACTGACGCATGTAGGCTTTCTAAGAATTTATCCACGAATCCTATTGCAAGCATTTCAGCTTCATTTTTGAGAAATTTTTCCTCGGGGGTCTCTCTGGAGTCTGCTAACTCAAATACTGGTTTATCATCTTCTTGGTCATCTGCGCCCAAAATGGGGACTAAATAAATGTCTATGACTGGCAATCGAGATAAAACCAAAGATCGAAGGCTGCGGATATCCATCGGAGAATCAATAGCCTTTAGCACTCTTATAATTAACTCCTCTAGTTCGCTATTGCTTATAACTATTTGAGTGTCGCCAGTACAGCCAACATTCCTTGTGTCTCTTCTATGAAATGGAATTGACTTGACTCGACTCTCAGCCTCTTGATAATTTCGCCGTTTTTTATCGTCTGGCCATTCAGCTAGTCCGTAAATTCTTTCTGCAAGCTTTCTATGTTCATCTGCATGCTCTATATTATCGAATCTCTTGAACGCCTTACTTGTTTGTATTATGGTTGAAATTCTTCTTGCAAGCCTGTAACTTTCAGGATAGCGCTTTCTTAACTCAGCAGTCAGCAAATTCGTGAGTTCTATTTGCCCTATCTCTTTTTCTATCTCTGAATCAGACATATCATTGTCTAAATAATGCTGAAATCTGTCCTTACTAAGCAAAACAACGAAAAGCTCTTGGGTTAAGTCTATGTATGCATCATTTCTCCCATCCTCTGCTAATAAACCAGCCGTATGCGAAGCTCTTACCAAAGGATGCGAGCTGACAATTCTATACAGCTCAGCCCAAATTCCGTTTACATCTGCGCATTTTAAGATCTCGTTCCACTTTGCAGTTTTTCTTGTTACTGATGAAAAATTATCTGAGCGCTTAGCTTGCTTCACCACGCCCATAGAGCTCTCCTTTTAAAAACGAAATGAAAGCTGGTTTTCCCGCTGACTTGAAGAAGTTCTAAAGATTTTCCTTTAAATTTTCCAAAGTTTGCTTACCCTTTTGGGAAGAGCTTGTGTGGTTTTACCACACTTCTTTGATATTACCAACTATTTCGATTTTGAGCAACATTTTTTTTATAGCTTTTATTTGTTAAACAAAATCAGCTATCTCAGCCATTTTTGGAAGTATAAACTAATTGAAGATTTAAACGAAAATAGCAGGAAGGTAAATTTGCGTTCAATGGGTAGAGAGTTTTGTAAGAAGAAGGGCTGTCCTTCATCAAATCAATTACTAGATTTTCAGAGGGGCAACTTGGAAAAAGAGCTCGAGGAAATGATCAAACAGCATCTTTTAGACTGTGATTTTTGCGCGTCAGAAGTGGACTTTTACTCGCACTTTAAGAAAATAGAGCCTCCTAAGAGGAATATCGCAGAGATACCATCTGACTTCCTTAATCTCATAAAACCTCTTCTCCTCAGACAACTGGGAGATTTTGCTCTCGAAGCAGCTAAACTATAGGCTTAAAACAGCTTAAGTAAATCAATCTCGATGATAATCAGCCATCAGATGGTTTTCTAAACGTACGAAATCATGGTTAGTTACTTTATATGGCGCGGCAATCATCCGTCTTACTCGCGGCTTCTCTTGTTTCATTTTTTTGAGTCATCAAAAAAACCAGAGACAGCGATCTTTCGTGGGTTTTTCATTACGAGTTAGGGCCATATTGCTTTATGTCGACTTAATGGCAAGATTATTGCCATCTACGGCTCATATCATGCAGCTCCACAAATTTCATCGATTGCTTCGGCATATTTTTCGTCTATCACACTTCTTTTAACTTTTAGTGTAGGAGTTATCTCACCCTTATCAATTGAAAACTCACGTGGGAGTAAATAAACCCGCCTTACTCTTTCATACTCACTTAGCTCTTTCGTAAGTTCATATGCATCTTTCTGCACTCTTTTTATCACGTGAGGATTATCGCATAGCTCTTCATTGGTTAAATTTTTCAGATCAAAGCCTTCTTCTTCCAATGTTTGTCGAAGTGTCAACCAATCTGGCACAACTAAAGCCCCGACTTGTTTTCTACCAGCTCCTACCACCACTACTTGAGAGATTAAAGGAGACTGCTTGAGCAGACTTTCTATTTGCAATGGTGCTATATACTTTCCATTAGATAGTTTGAATAGATCTTTCAGTCTATCGGTAATATAGTAATGCCCATCCTCATCCTTATAACCTATGTCCCCAGTGTGATACCAACCCTCCTCGTCAATCACTTTTGCGGTTTCCTCAGGCTTATTGTAGTAGCCGAGCATGATGTTATCTCCTCTTACTAAAATCTCACCGGTGGAATCATCTATTTTCATTTCAATACCCTTAAATGGTTTTCCTATAGATCCAGTTTTATGGTCATAAGGACGATTTGCCGAGACTATACAACCCTCCGTCATTCCATAACCTTGTAAAATCGGAATACCGGCTGCCCAAAACGCGTAAGATAATTTTTTTGAGAGAGGAGCTCCGCCTGAAACAAAAAATCTTAGTTTTCCTCCAATACCATCGCGCCATTTTGAAAAGACTAAACGATCGGCTATTGCATGTTTTGCAGATAAAGTAGCAGGGACTGAAATCTTCTTTTCCTTAGCGTCCCAATATTTCTGCCCTACTTCCAATGCCCAAAGAAACAACTTGGTTTTCCATCCTCCAGCTGAGATACCTTTTTTCACTATTTTGTGATATACCTGTTCGAAAAGACGCGGCACTGCCGTCATTATAGTGGGCCTTACTTCAACTAATAACGCAGACAACTGATCAAACGCAGAGCAATAGTGAATTGAGACTCCATTTGAGCAAAGCACGAAGAACACGCATCTCTCAAAAATATGTGAAAGTGGAAGAACCGCTATGGATCTGTCATTTTTCAAGATAGGAAGCTCATTGGAGATTGCTAGTATATTTGAAGTGAAGTTTTTATGGGTTAACATTACTCCTTTGGGTTCACCGGTTGTGCCTGATGTGTAGATAATTGTCGCAATGTCTGTGGAAGAAATCTGTGAGATTATTTTGTCATAATCATCGGAATGCTTTTTTCCTAACTGTTCCAGTTCTTTAAAATCCAAATATTTTCCGTTCGAATCAGGCTTAGAGTCTTCATCAAAAAAAATCACCTTTTCTAGTTTCTCGACAACACTAACTGCTGGCTCAGCATGAGTAAAAATCCGTTTTCCTGAAACGAATAGAATCTTCGAGTCAGAGTCTTCTAAGATGTAACGGATTTGCTCAACAGCTTGTGTTGTAAATATGGGAACTGTAACTGCACCTAGTGAGAGTATGGCCAAATCAGCCAATGACCATTCCGGACGATTTTCAGAAATAATAGCTACTCGATCACCTTTTTGAACGCCTAGCGCTTTGAGACCCAACGTCAAATTTTTTATTTTTTCGGCTGTTTTGCTTCCCGAAAATCTAATCCAATGTTTATTGACCTTGTGATTAAGCAGATCTTTACTTGCATTTCGCCTACAGGATTCCATTATGAAATGTGGAATCGTCTGTGGAAGTTGCTCAAATCCTCGAACATTTTCCCCAAACATCATCTCAAAAACCCCTGATGTCACCTTTACTCGTCATTTTATCTTACAAGCGTGTTAAGAGAAAATAAAGCAAACCCTAAATATAATAATCGAAACTCAATGCTCAACTGAACCTACAAATTTTACACCTCTACCTAAGTCGATTTACATGAATTTGGAAAGAGATGGAGACAGCATCTATCTCCATCTCGAACCAGATAGCAAAAATATTACGCAGTTGCAGGATTATTGGGAGTTATAGGCGGGATGATCGGCTTTTTAAGGCGTCCAAGAGATTTGTTTTCTTCTTTTATGCTTCCACCAGTATCTGAATCTGATACCTTCTCATCCTCTTCGTCTAATGGCAAACCAGCTATTAGACGTCTTACTTGTACGCCATCCAAAGTCTCTCGTTTAATCAATTCCTCAGCTAGTCTCTCGAGAGCCTCACGATTTTCTAGGATTATCTTCTTAGCCCTTTCGTATTGCTGAGAAACTATCTTTCTTACCTCTTGATCTATCTTTATAGCAGTGTCCTCTGAGTAGTTGCGATGCTGAGTTATCTCTTTACCGAGAAAGATTTGCTCTTCTTTTTTACCAAACGCCAGAGGGCCTAAATCACTCATTCCGTATTCACAAACCATCGCTCTCGCGATCTCTGTGGCTCTTTCTATGTCGTTGGATGCACCAGTCGTTATTCTGTCTTCTCCAAAGAACACCTCTTCGGCAATTCTACCTCCCATTAGTATAGCTATTTGGCTTAGTAAGTATTCCTTAGTGTAGCTATGACGATCTCCCTCAGGTAATTGCTGCGTAACTCCTAGCGCCATACCACGTGGGATGATGGTTACTTTATGAATCGGATCTGCAGAGGGAACTTTCAAGCTAACTAGGGTATGCCCGGCTTCGTGATACGCAGTTAATCTTTTTTCTTCTTCAGAGATGACCAATGACTTGCGTTCAACTCCCATCAAAACCTTATCTTTAGCTACTTCAAAATCTGCCATAGTTACGAATTTCTTATTGTAACGTGCAGCATTCAGTGCAGCCTCGTTGACTAAATTAGCCAGGTCTGCACCGGTAAAACCAGGAGTTCCACGCGCTATGACACTTATATCCACATCATCGCCTAAAGGAATTTTGCGGGTATGGACTTTAAGTATCTCTTCCCTACCTTTAACATCTGGGCGTCCAACTACTACTCTTCTATCAAATCGTCCTGGACGTAATAGTGCGGGATCTAGTACATCTGGCCTATTGGTAGATGCCATTAAGATTACACCGTCATTTGAGTCAAAGCCATCCATTTCAACCAGCAACTGATTGAGAGTTTGTTCCCTCTCATCATGGCCTCCGCCTAATCCTGCTCCACGATGTCTTCCGACAGCGTCTAATTCATCGATGAAAATTATGCAAGGAGCATTCTTTTTACCTTGTTCGAATAAATCACGGACCCTGCTAGCTCCTACACCAACAAACATCTCAACAAAGTCCGAGCCTGATATTGAAAAGAATGGAACATTTGCTTCACCAGCGACGGCTTTTGCCAAAAGGGTTTTACCAGTTCCAGGAGGGCCCACCATCAATACGCCTTTTGGAATTCTACCGCCCAAACGCTGAAATTTTTGCGGATCCTTCAAAAACTCAATTATCTCTTGCAGCTCTTCTTTAGCCTCATCGACTCCTGCTACATCCTTGAACGTTACCCTTTTCTGCTGATTACTTAATAGTTTTGCGCGTGATTTGCCAAAGCTTAACGCCTTATTACCACCGATTTGCATCTGGCGAAGGCTGAATACCAAAAAGCCAACTAACAGCAGTATTGGTAAACTCTGGATCAGTATATACCAAAAAATACCACTAGAGGCCTCTTCTTCGAATACCTTCAGTGGCGATGACGGATTCAACTCATTCTGCTCTGTAATCTTTTGCAGTAATAATGTTCTGGTAGCCTCGCTTCCAAGCTTTGTGTAAAACTTGTTTCCATTAATGTCAACGAATTCAGCTTGTGACTGCTTCAAATACGCTTCTTTAAAATCCTTGTTCTTTATCCTTGTTATTGCTTGATCAATGCTTAATTCTTGTGGGCTGCGAGCGCTCTGGGTTTTCTGAATAAACCAAACGAAAAGCAGCGCACTAGAAATTATCATCAACCATAACAAGGTGTTTTTAGCTTTATTACTCAACTTACATCCTCCAAAATCAATCTAAATTCACTTCGTTATGAAGACGAAGATGAAGTTTCGATGAATATTTGATTTATTGATGTTTCCCACATCCTAATAAAAATTTTAGTTTTGAAAATTGTTTTTTTCAAATACCTTTATCAAGTGCTTCATCCAACTGGGCTTTTTTAAAGTACAACTTACCGTTGCTTTTCACAATTTTATCCCCTTTTGGTAACTCGACGACACGTCCACTTTTTCGGCTCAAAATTAAGTTATCAATGGCCGCGATATGAATGGATGTTAATCCACGAAGATGTCCTCGGTGTTTCTCTAACCACATGCGTAATATTCGACGTCTCAGAGCAGATGAAAATTTTTGTAGCTCCTTTGTTTTTAGCTCTGAGTTATCAGATAGTGGAACTAATTCATTTAATATCGTATCTTCCTCGCTAATTAAAGCCGCAGTCCTTGATAGAATATTAACAATGTTGGGGTTGAAGGTTTGAAGAAAGGGAATTAACTCTCGACGGATTCTTACTCTTGTAAAACTTTTATCCTGATTCATTTCATCGAGCCGAAACTGCATCCCACATTTCAGGCAAAAATCCTCTGTCTCCGAACGAGTAGCCCATCTCACTAGAGGTCGGATGATTAAAAACTCTCTGTTTTTATGAAGAATTTTTCTCAACGGTTTGATCGCGGAAAGCCCCCTAAAACCGCTCCCTCTGATTAGATTCATTAGAAAAGTCTCAGCTTGATCGTTAATCGTATGAGCAGTTAAAATTCCGTAGGCATCAAACTTCTCTGCTACTCCAGTCAAAAAATCATATCTGAGCTTTCTAGCTTGCTCCTCGAGGTTACTTTTGGAAAGAGGTAGATTATATTTTTGAGTGATTACATCAAAACCACAATCAGCAGCTAATCGCTTAACGAATTCTTCATCTTCGTCACTTTCAGCGCCTCGTAATCCATGATTAAAGTGCGCGATCACGAACTTACATTTAATTTTGTCATTAGCGACTAGATCTTTGATAGCTAAAGTTAGTGCTAGAGAATCAGCACCTCCTGAAACAGCTAAAACGTAAGTTTGCTGCTGCAACGGAAGTTGTAGTTGCCGCCATTCTGTTATTAATGATCTGACAAATTTATTCACAAGAGAATTATACCAATCCAGACATAAGAAGAGTGTCCGCTAAAAAAGACACTCTTCGACTTTCTGCATGTCTCTTGTTGTCAATCGTAGGAGCTGTTTATGTCGACTTCTTGCAACAATCGCAATTTTTACAGCAAGAGCTGCTTTGTTCGCAGCAACAGTTCTTCTCGTTGTCGCCCGATTTACCCTCGTTTGGCTTTTTTAATGGACAAGAGTCTGAATCTTTACAGCAGGATTTACAACAATCCTCACCTTTTGAGCACTTTCCGCCTTTGCAGCATTCCTTACAGCAACATGAGTTATCAATGGATGTAGAGACCGCAAATACGGCGAAACTCTTCATTGGGCAAAAGGATCTATCCACTATAAAAAATTCATCTGCTGTGCGCGCAGGGATAAAACCTAAGGCTAGTATGAAAACTAAGATGCAACCACACAATGTAAGTCTATTTCTCATGGAAGCATACTTTCCTTTTTTCTATAACTGCTTTTAATTTTAACTGATTTTGACCAAGATGAAGAGACTAAAGTACTATTTTTGAAGATTTTTTTAAGTTCGAAAACCACAATTTCTCGAGTAGGTTTTCTGATTTATTGCTAAAATTCCCAATTTTTCTAAAGTCGGATATAGAGCGCAAAAGTCCATACAAATCAGCTCAAATGTTCGAGCATGTGATAATCCTTACGTTTTCTAGCCTCAAAAAGTTAAGTTATCAATTAGCTACAAGCTATGCTCGGAGAACCTATATAAATCTCATGTTTTTACGACTTAATCGTCTCTCTTGCATGGCTTCGATTTTTTGCTTTATTCGATTGTAGATTCCATCCGCATCGAGACCATACTTTGCTAAGAGTAATTTTGGATCTCCATGCGTAATTATCCTGTCAGGTAATCCAATTCGCAGGACCTTTATGCTGTCAATCAACTCATTTTCCTCCAGTAGCTCCATTACTGCTGAGCCGAATCCACCAGCTAGATAAGCCTCCTCAACGGTCACCAGCAAGCGATTTGATTGCGCTAATGCTAGGATTAATTCGGCATCTAACGGCTTTGCAAAACGAGCATTTACGACTGATGTTCTAATACCACTTTTACGCAAATTCTCCGATGCCTGTAAAGACGGGTAAACCATTGATCCATAAGCTAAGATGGTTATATCTGCAGATGGATCTTCGATTAAAATTTCAGCTTTTCCTATTTCAAGTTTCTTTGGTGAAGATGAAATATCAACCCCAACACCATTACCACGGGGATAACGCAATGCTGCCGGACCGTTATATTCTATTGCAGTCAGTAACATATCTCTTAGCTCAGCTTCATCCTTTGGTGCCATTAAAATTATGTTTGGGTAACCACGTAAATAGGCAATATCAAGTAAGCCATGATGAGTAGGGCCATCACCACCAACAATACCAGCTCTGTCCATAGCAAACGTAACATCGAGATTCTGTAAACAAACGTCATGTATAACTTGATCAAAAGCCCTCTGCAGAAAGGTTGAATAGATGGCAGCTACTGGTTTTAACCCTTCGCAAGCCATTCCAGCAGCAAAGGTAACGCAGTGTTGCTCTGCAATGCCGACGTCGAAAGCTCTATCAGGGAACTTCTCCAGTACTTTATCAACGCCAGTTCCATCAGGCATGGCGGCTGTAAGCGCAACGATTCTCGGATCTTTCTCCATCAACTCGCAAAGTGTATTGCCGAATACAGAGGTGTAAGTTGGCGGAGCTGATTTTGAAGAGGTTTTTGGCAAGCCTGTTTGAGGATCAAATGGCCCCGTCGCATGCCACGCATAGTAATTTTTTTCCTTTGACGGGTAACCCTTCCCTTTAGTTGTGAGAGCATGAACAATTACAGGTCCATCATCTATTTTCTTCGCTTCCTCTAAAGCTTTAATTAGCATCGGGACGTTGTGGCCATCAACATAGCCTATGTATTTGAAACCAAGCTCATTTACTAAAGCACCTGGTAAGACAGCAGCAGCGATGGCGTCCTTAACTGTCTTAGCAGCCTTTCTTAGACTATGCCCCACACCCGGTACAGCTTCCAGAACATCTCCGATCTCTTCTTTTAAACTATGATAACTTTGAGCAGCTTTTATACGATTTAGATAACCGGCCAATGCGCCTACTGCTGGAGCAATGGACATGCCATTATCGTTAAGTAAAATGATGAGGCGAGTCTTCAAATGACCTGCTTGGTTTATAGCCTCCATAGCCATACCGCCAGCAATCGAAGCATCGCCTATTATCGCACAAACATGAAAATCCTCACCTTTTAAATCACGCGCCATTGCAATTCCGAGAGCTGCAGACAAAGAGGTCGAGGCATGCCCAGCACCGAAAACGTCATACTCTGATTCATCACGACGTAAAAACCCTGACAAACCTCCATACTGCTTTATAGTATGTAAACGATCCTTTCGACCTGTTAGAATCTTGTGCGCATAGGCTTGATGTCCTACATCCCAAATAACCCTGTCATAAGGGGTGTTAAAAACGTAATGCACTGCAACTGCTAGCTCTACTGCGCCAAGACTAGCACCAGTGTGTCCCCCAATTCTAGAGCATGTCTCAATAATAAACTGCCTTATTTCATCAGCTACTTTTTGCAAATCCTCGACCTTTAACCTTCTCAAGTCAGCAGGCGAGTTTATCTCATTTAAAATACCCATGTCCGTAATGCCTTTTCCCTTTGAATTCAAACAAGAGTGAATTTTAACTTGCTGAATGAGAAAACAAAAATCTACAAACGCTTTCTTATCCTAAAAATCAAGATAACATGAATTATTCCAACTTCATTGCTGAAAATTTCATCTGCAAAACTGGAAATAAGCTTACCTTGATACATGTTTATTGTTAGAATTTGACTAAACGCTAAGTCGGTAAGGAGAGATAAAAATGAAAATTATCAAAAAATCCGCCATATCGTTATTTGTTTTAACGATCTGCGCATCAATTATAGCTCAAACAGCTATAAAGGTACCGAAAAATAAGTATAAGATAGAGGACGATATAAAAATCGGTAGGCAAGCAGCCCAAGAAGTTGAAAGTAAGATGCCGATCTTGAGAGACGCAGAGGTCACAAGATATGTGCAATACGTAGGAGATAGATTGGTAAGAGCCATTCCGCCTGAACTACAACAACCGCAGTTTCGTTATACATTCAAGGTCGTAGATGCCAGCGACATAAATGCATTTGCTTTGCCGGGCGGTCCAATGTACGTAAATCGCGGTGTAATAGAAGCTGCAAGAAACGAAGGTGAACTAGCTGGTGTAATGGCTCATGAAATTAGCCACGTCGTGCTACGACATGCCACAGCTCAGGCCACCAAGATGAATAATCCTTTAAATCAGATTCTAGCAATAGGCTCTGTGCTTGGTGGTGCAATTTTAGGTGGTGATTTAGGAGCTCAACTTGGACAACTAGCCGTGGCTGGATACTTTTTGAGGTATAGCCGAGAATATGAAACTCAAGCGGATATTTTAGGCGCTCGAATAATGGCAAGGGCTGGATATGATCCAAACGACTTGGCAAATATGTTTCGCACGATAGAACAAGAAGCTCGCTCACGAGGCTCCGGAAAACCACCCGAATGGCTAAGTAGTCACCCAGATCCCGGTAATCGTTATGAGAGAATAAGGGCTGAGGCGCGTTATCTTCCCGTTTCCAAAAATCCGACTAAGGTAACCCCAGAGTTTCTGCGTGTTCAACAAAAGCTTCGTTCAATGCCTGCTGCAAAATCCATGGAGGATATTCAGCGTGGTAGCAGAAACTCAAAAATTTACAATGGACGCTACGAAAGAGATGTTCCTCTACCTTCCACCAGAACTGCTACCTATTACAACAATGGCATTTTTAGTGTGAAAGTGCCGATTAACTGGGAAGTTGTAGAGGAATCAAATAATGAAGTTTGGTTTGCCCCGCGTGGAGCTTACGGCAAGGAAGGCATTACACATGGTGCTATAATAGGCACATCCACCACTAACAGTCAGGACTTACGGCAGGAGATACAGATATTCGTCAATGATCTTCTTCGCAACAATGATTATTTGCGTCAGAGAGAAGCATTTCGCAGAACTACTCTATTGAACCGTGAAGCGCTATCTACCCTCTTGGAGGGCAGATCACCAATCACCAAAAGGATAGAGACTGTAAACATCTTTACTACGCTCTTGCGAGATGGAAATCTATTTTATGTTATTACAGTTGTTCCGGAAGACGAGAGAACGGATTACGAGCAAGCCTTTTCCAGAATGCTGGCTTCCATACGATTAAACTCTCGATGAAAATCGATTAAGATCCTGAAGAACTTCATGACCTTTTGTCTAACCGATAATTTAACCGCTGATCTTAGAAAATAAAACATGGCAAAAGCATTGAAAAATAACTGAAAATCCTGTCTGATTTTCCTAAGGCAGCAAAAATATAGACCATCCTGAAGTGTGGCGGAGGAATTTAGTTGAGACATCCGAATCGAAATATTCCGTTGAATTTTTAAACTGATGATATTACGAAAATCATCAGTCCCGTGATTGATGCTTGATGTGTAAGCAGTGAGAGCTGGTGTTTTTAGAATCTGAGCTGATTAGGTAAGCAAACAAATGAGTTATTCTTTCTGCTGCCACTACTCGTAATCATACGATCTTGCTCAGGCTGATTAATGAGTAACCGAAATGAACTACTCTAGTTTCTGCGATTTGTAGTTTATACGTAGCAAACATCGCCCTCGAATATATTTAAGCCGTAATGCTAATCATAAAATTCGTGTATTAGTAACGGTTTTTACAATCCTCGGACGCGTCAATACTTTTGGCTTTTGCTCCTCAGATGCGTCTTGCTTGTTCTTTGGCTCTATGATGATAGGTTTGAAAATTCCATTTTGTGGTTTGTCTTGTGAACTTTTCTCGATGGTTTTATTCTTTTTGTCATTTGTGGATTTCCTTTCATCAGCCATTTTTTTATCCGTTGAAACATTGCCGCTATCAAACACTTGATCTTGTAGCAAATCATCCACAGTTTGTGAGGTCTTTTTTCTCAAATTTTTAGTTGATATTATATCGTCTATTTCCTCATTATCGCCACCATCGATCAATATAGAAATTTTCTCGTCGACTTTTGGTCTAGGAACTGATATTTGTTGGCTGTTATCCTTAGCTAAGTAGTAATTGCGAATCTGCTTTAGTCGTTTTTCAAGTGCCTGATAAACTTTTCCTGCGATAGAGGCTGCGACTTTTCCTCGTTCGCGATGCCCTCTGGTGATTACTATTACTGTGTATTGAGGATTCACAACCGGTGCCACAGAGGCGAAAAGCCCTAACCATGACCCCTGCCCAATACAAGAACCGGTTTTTCCAGCTACATTAAGATAGGATACGCCTGATGTTTTGGCAGTGCCGTAATTAACCGCGCCTATCATTCCAGGGAGAACTCCTTGAAAAGCATATGAGGGCAGCGAAATTTCACGCTTGAAAATCTCTCTAAATGAAGCCTTTTGAGATGTAAATCTCGGAATCTGAGGTACGATGATTTTACCATTGTTAGCAATTGCTGAGACCATAACGGCCAATTGTATTGCTGTTACCTCTACCGCATCTCCGTGTGAATAGACCCTAGGATTGTGTTCCGAGTAAGGTAACTTACCTGGCGATTCATCAGGTAGATTTATACCAGTTTTCTCTCCTAAACCTAACATTTTGGCATAGGAGACAAATTTTTCTATTCCCAGTCTGACGCCTACTTTTTGAAAAAAAGTGTTATTTGAAAAAGCTAGAGCATCCGTGAGGTCTAATCTGAATGGTTGATAAGCGATCTCTCCACTTCTTTGAATTATACCCTCATTCAAGCCAGCAATCGCTGTAACTAACTTTATAGTTGAACAAGGTTTGAAAGAGTTACGTACAGCCCAGTCTTGATTAACTATAGTTAAAACTTTACCGGTTTGAGTTTCCATTACAACGATCGTTCCAGCATGGTTGCCCAATGCATTTACCGCAACACGTCTTATCTCCAAATCCTCGCCCTCGGTTTGATCATTCTTGATATTATCAATCGTAGACTCGAACAAGCCCCTTTCGAAAGCCATTTGTCTTGCCCTGGCTTGTCTTATGAGTTCCTCACGACGCCGCCTTTCCTCTATTAATTTTCTTCTCAACTCTTCAGCCCGTCGCCTGGCCTCTAGATTTCTCTGTTTTGCCCCACCGTTAGCTTTTCTCTCCTTTGATGAATCTCTTTTAGCAATTGCAGTTTTCGTAGCTACAGTGGATTTGTTTTTTGATGGCCTTTTATGTTGAGCTGATGACACGATTACCGAGATAAATAAAAGCATTATTCCTGTGAATGCTATATTCTTTAAAGGAAAGGGCATCTTTTTAACCTCTTCTGAATTCAAAAATCTTCGACAGTAGGAATTCTCGAGCTAGCTTTTGATTCAAAAAACAATTTCAAAGTTGTTTATTTAAAGACAAAGAAAATATAACATTCAAACTAGCTGACTGCAACACTTTTTTTGATTTTCTTCGTTTGTCATGAAAGTTTTAAATAGTTTTCGCTTCAGACTTCTTTTAGTGCTTACGTTTCTTCTCCTCATCACGTTGGGGGTTCAGTATTATCTGAATTTGAGAACAGAAGAGCAGAATGCAGTATTACGTAAAAAACAAGAACAGGCTTTGGTGGCCGGTATAGTTTTAGGTGTAAATGGAATGCAGTCTCCCGACTATAGGCTTAAAGAATTAGTCGAAAAAGAGGAATTTTTTGAGGAGAAAATAATCGATAGGATTCAAGACATAATTGTAATAACAAACGACTGGGAAATTTATGACAGCCTGAATCCAGCGTACTTGCCAACCGTCGATGACGAAGGCAATATCATCTATAAGAAACTCGTGGATTTAAAAGACCTGCCACCTTTGGTTGATTCTGAGAGACTAGGCGAAGAGGCAGCAAAATTTCCGAATATTGCGACTAGAGAAACTGAAACAACTGATGCTGAAGCTCATGTAATTCCGATAGAAACTAATAGGGGACGTTGGTATATCATGGTCGTATTAAAGAACGACAGGAACTTGTTGTCTTGGCGTGCAGCTCTTAGCCTTGTTTATACACTCGCCGTTTTACTCGCATCCACTGCAGTGACTATTTTTCTGGTCTGGAGATTTACAAAACCAATAGCTAATCTATCAGATGCTGCAAGAAGAGTGGCCGAGGGAGACTTAAACGTTAGGGTACCAGTTAAGAATCCAAATGATGAAATGGGTATGCTAGCCATCCAGTTTAACGAGATGATAGCTCAGCTAGCTAAGAAAAGCCGCCTGGAGGAAAAATTGAAAGAGGCAGAAAAATCCGCCGTAGTCGGGCGATTAGCATCAGCCATAGCCCATGAAATCCGCAATCCATTGAACTACATAAATCTTACGCTGGATTACCTGCGAACTAAATTTGCACCTGATGATGAAAGACGACATGATTTTGAAAAACTAACTGGGCAGATCAAACAAGAAATAGCTCGAATAAACCTGCAGATAACTGATTTTCTGAACTATTCACGTCCCCCAAAACTGAATTTACAGGAAATTGAGGTCACGAAGATTATAGAAGACTCGATAAATGTAGCAAAAGCAGAATCTGAAGATTTGCCTGTTAAACTAACTTTTGTGCATTTGGACGGTGATGGAAGAATGAAAGGCGATGAGCAAGCGTTGCGTTCGGTTTTTAATAATCTTTTCATAAATGCAATTCAGGCGATGACTAATGCTGGCGGCGAATTGCACATTGCACTTTCAGATGAAAATGATTTTGTTAAGATAGAAGTCAGCGATACGGGTATAGGCATACCCGAAGAAAATCTATCGAAGATTTTCGAACCGTATTTTTCAACTAAAGACACAGGAACCGGTCTAGGCTTGGCAATAGTTAAACGAATAGTCGATGAACACAGGGGCACAATCGAGGTAAAATCTAAAGAAGGATCTGGAACGAAATTTACTCTCAGATTTCCGAAAAATTGAGGTATGAGTAGAAAGTCGATTTTAGTCGTAGATGATGAGAAAAATCAACGTGAGATTTTGCAAATGATACTAACTGCTGAGGGCTACGATGTAACAACAGCTAGTTCAGGTGAGGCGGCCCTCAAGTTCGTGAAAGAAAAGCATTTTGATCTTGTTCTGACTGATTTGAAAATGACAGGCATGAGCGGGCTCGATCTACTAAAAGAGCTTGTAGCTTTCGATAAATCCATAATCGTAATTTTGTTGACCGCTCACGGAACAGTTGACTCAGCATTTGAAGCAAAAGAACTCGGGGCATTTGCATACCTACAAAAACCATACGATAGGGATAAGCTCTTAGATACGATTGAGAGGGCTCTTAGCAAACTTAATCAGTTAGATACTGAGATAATTTCAGCCTCTCCACAGATGGATAGGGTTAAAAAACTTATCCTAAAAGTGGCCAGATCAAATTCTACGGTTCTAATTCGCGGAGAATCAGGGACCGGAAAGGAGTTAATCGCTCGCGCGATTCATCAAAATAGTCCACGCGCCAACGCGATTTTCCAAGCTGTAAACTGCGCTGCCATAAATGAAAACCTGCTGGAATCTGAACTCTTCGGCCATGAAAGAGGAGCTTTTACAGGAGCAGTGGCGGAGAAAAAAGGATTATTTGAAGTAGCGGATGGAGGCACGCTGTTTTTAGATGAAATCGGAGAACTTGACATATCATTACAAGCAAAGCTGCTTCGTGCTCTTCAAGAAAAAACAATCCGCAGAGTTGGTGGGACCAAGGAAATACCAGTAGATGTACGTGTAATAGCTGCTACTAATCGAGATTTGCTAAAAATGACCCAAGACGGCAGGTTTCGTGAGGATTTATATTATCGTCTTAACGTGCTATCTATCGAAGTGCCCCCGCTCAGAGAACGTCGTGCAGATATTCCCTTATTGATCGATTACTTTATCAAAAAGCACACTAAAAATAGCCCAAATAAGATCAAAGGCATATCACCAGAAGCAAAGAAATTGTTATTAGATTACTGGTATCCAGGAAATGTCCGTCAGCTAGAATCTGCTATAGAAAGAGCTGTGCTTTTAGCTGAAGGAGAATTTATACAGGTTGAAGATCTGCCGCCAGAAATGCAAAAATCAGAGCCCACAACTAGCCCCGACGTGGTCTTTAAATTACCACCTAATGGAATAAATTTCGAAGAAGTCGAGAAAAGCTTGATACTTCAGGCTATGGAACGCACCGATTATAACATAACTAAAGCTGCGAAACTGCTAGGGTTAACCTTCAGAACTCTTCAGTATAGACTCGAAAAATTTGGCATAAAGAAAAATGACAACCCCAAACATCCTTAAGATCTTATCATTAGGGCTTGCTATCGCGGCGGCTTATTTTTTAGTGATGAAAAATGATGCTGAAAGATCTTTTATCATCGCCACATTAGGTGCCATCGCTTTTTTCTTAAGCATAAGATTTGAAATAATGCAGAGGCAGCGTCTCAGAAATAAAGAATCAGAGAATTCGACAAGTAGTGAAAAGCATCTGTAGATCAATATCAGTAGGCAATGCCCGCAATTATTTGTGCAAGCTTGGACCATTTACGAGTTTTAATTGCTGAATTATTAAGGTAGTAAGAGGCTTATAGCTTTTATTGTTAAAAAATAAGTGCCAATTTATTTTTCATACCGATACTCACTTATCTATGCGCATAAGGCCATGATATTCGTAAAAGCTCTGGTAGAACTGAAACTCATTGAGTGATCGATATATCTAACTAAAATTCCGTCAATAGTTTGTCTATAACGAGGCTAATTTTTTCGGTTTTTCCTCTGCCACGATCCTTTAAGGCTACTCTACCTTTTTTATCTATCAGAAAATAAGTAGGGTACGCGAGATAAAAGCGGCCGTCTGAACCTATGTCGGCATAACCAATGATGCCATCAAATCCGCTGATCAAGACAAGATATTCAAGAGGATTTTTCCTTAAAAAATCGCTTACCCTCTTTTCTGGTTCTATACTCATGGCTATGAATGTAATATCCTTGTCTTTGTATTTTCTTGCTAATTCATTGAATTGATTGATCTCAGAGCGGCATATGGGACAATTAGTTGACCATATCAATAGCAAAACTACTTTACCGTTAAACTCATCGAGAGTTCTTACTTTGCCATTTAGATCTTTAGCTGAAAAGTTATATGCCTCTGGACGCTCCTGAGAGAATGCATGAGAAAATAAAACAAGAATTACAATCAGAGAGACAAGGGTTTTTACTAACAATGTAGCTTGATTTTGCCTACAAAAAATTGAGAATTTAAGATTCTTAGTCAACATTACCCTAAAGGTAACATGAAATGTTTCTTAGATCAATAGAATCAGAAAATTTTCGTAATCTAAAGACGGGATTTGCTTGTCATGATGACCTGAACATAATATACGGAAAAAATGGTCAGGGTAAAACCAATTGGCTAGAGGCTATTTATTTCTTGGCGACAACAAAGTCCTTTAGAACTGCAAACCCTAAAGAGCTGATAAAATTTGGTGAGAGCCGAATGATGGTTTCAGGCGAAGTTTATCTCTCAAAGCAAATTAATCACAGGCTCTGCATCGCCCTCGAAAATAATAGGAAAACTTTTTTAGTCAACGAGAAGAAAACAAAAATTCAAGACTACATTGAAAATTTAAGTGCTGTAATTTTCAATACAGATCAACTCGAAATAGTACGTGGTTCACCAGAGGCTAGAAGAAAATTCTTAGATTTCGGGATAACCTGCATTTATCCGGCTTTCATTCAAACTCTGTCTGACTATCAACATTGCTTGAAGCAAAAAAATGCATTGCTCGAAACAGCACAAAGAAAAGGGTTTTCCCTCGAGAAGCTTCTACAAATGATCG
This sequence comes from uncultured Blastocatellaceae bacterium, assembly GCA_964486055.1. GTDB lineage: Bacteria > Acidobacteriota > Blastocatellia > Pyrinomonadales > Pyrinomonadaceae > J014. The sequence continues at coordinate 90,660 of CAZALE010000006.1, read as the reverse complement.
AACCGTGGAACGAACAAATAATTTCGTTAAGCACACGTATTCATAAGGCTAGAGTCAGATACGTAGAAAAATTAAATGCCGTACTGCAACAAGGCTTATTCAATGATGAAAAAATACAGGTGCAGTATCTGTCTTCGCTCGACAACTCAGATGATTCAAGTAATTATGCGGAGCGCATGCGAGAAAAACTCTCAGCCAGATTAAGCGCAGAACTGGCAGTAGGACACTCTCTAGTTGGGGTGCATCGAGATGACCTTGAAATCAAACTTAATGAACAGGACCTCAGAAAATTCGGATCTAGCGGGCAGCAAAGAAGCGCTCTTTTGAATATGTTGCTAGCTACACTCGAAATCTACCATATCCAGAATGGAGAATATCCCATTTTTTTGATTGATGATATTGACTCCGAACTCGATTACGAACGCATAAGACAATTGCTCGTTTTCCTCAATGGAAAAATTCAAACCTTTGTCACTACTTCAAAAGAAAGTTTCCTAGAGAGATTCGGTAACATGGGGAAAATAATACATGTCGTAGATGGAAAACCCATGGTCAGTTAGCGTTAAATTTTGTTTTTGAATGATTAAAAATTAATTGACGTTTAAGTTTGAAAAAGCTAGGATAATTGATGTCCGTTTTGGCGGATTATCTTTGTTTTTCGGGGGTTAGCAAAATGAGGAAAATTTTTCTAGGAATGTGGATAATCATGTCTACTTTAATGGGCCTAACTTTCGCACAGAATAAGATGCCGACGATACTCGCGCCAAAGGAAAAAGAAAAGCTTCCGCTAGCAGAGGGTAATAATCTTTTTTGCGCCGGATACATTCAAAGCTCACCTTTTATTTCGGACTGGGAAGTAGTAGGTTCAACCGATGAAAGAGAGCAGAATATCTTCAGCGAAAATGATTTTCTTTACGTAAGGCGAGGTCTTGGAAATGTACAAGTTGGAGATGAGTTCTTGATCGTAAGACCTCGGGGAAGATTTTCCACCAAGTTTTCTAGCAAAAAAGGCGACCTTGGTATTTACATTCAAGAAGTTGGAATCGCTGAAGTCGTAAAAGTAAAACCTGAGGTATTAGTCGTTAGAGTTAAAATGTCCTGTGACAACATTTTGATGGGAGATTTGATGGTTCCAAAGCCCAATAGATCAAGTCCGCTTTATGAAACTCGTCCATCTCTGGATCTTTTCGCAGAGCCCAGTGGAAAAACCGTCGGTAGAATTGTAATGGCCAGGGATGGTAGAGAAGCCTTGTCAGCTCAGCAAATAGTGTACATAGATTTAGGCTCTGAGGATAATGTAAAAGTCGGGGATTACTTTACGATTTTTCGCCCGCTAGGAAAAGGCGGAGTGCTAAACTCAAATCAGAAAGAAAGCATGAGCGCCCGAGACGAAGGATTTCAAAGTCGAGCCTATCGCGGAGGCAAATTTTCAATAATGGCTCCACGAAAGTCGGGTGAAAATGCAAGTGGGCCGATCGTAACCACAAAAGAAGCAAAAAGCCGCCGTCCGGCTGGCTTACGACTCGTAGTTGGAGAGCTTGTAATCTTGAATGTTAAGGAAAAAACAGCGACTGCTTTGATTACAAGAAACACACAAGAAATACACCCCGGTGATATGGTCGAGCTTCAATAATTAAACTTTAGAACACCAATCAAGTGCGGCCCTGAGTGAATCTTTGTATTTGCTGAGAGCCGCACTAATCAAACCACTAAAATCCATGCTATAAATTGGTTTTTGCGATATGACTGCGTTCATGCTTACCATATGAGATAAGCACCATGAATTTAGATCGATGAGCACTTATCGAGCCGAGTTACTGACTTCTGATAAGAGAGAATGCCGAAGTCTAAATACATCGGACTGGTACAACTTTCCTCAAAAATTATTTTTATGTTCTGTAGCCTCTTCGCGCATGTGAGTCTCTTACAGAGTTGACTCTTGCCGAAGTTCCATATGTGCGATATTTCATCGACTACTCGACTTGAAATATCACTAAAATATTCAGCTAACCTTCGTTAACCACGAGCTAAGAATAAGTGCTCCCTGACTTTTATCCAGCCTGAATGAAAAAGCATTTTTCAAAGTAAAGTTAAGCTCGCTTTTCGGAAATGACATTGCATTGTGAAAAAGCATCCTTAAACTGTGTTTTAAATCATTTCAGGGCTTACGATCTAGTTCATTACAGCGAGTAAAAACTACAGCATAAACACCACAGCTACATCGCCTTGTTTTAACGTCTTCCACTCTCATCTTCGGTCACGATCACATCCAAACCGCCGGGAGTCTATCTAAACACAGCCCAAACTCTCAATCCTCATCTTAACCTTCCTTTAATCCAAGCCACCACACCTCGCCTGATTCTTCGCATAATTCTTTGTATGTTTCCCAAAATTCATATGGAGAAATCTTCGGTTCAATAGAAGCACACAGTTGTCACACGTAGTCCTTCCAAACCTCTCATACATCTCTTCTCTATCCCAAAAGATGGAATCACCACAGTAGGGACAACTGCACGACCAATCAATATTGTCAGAGTCTCTACTGTGAAAGGCATTCGTAGAGCTCAGCCAGCCTTGCACAACTCGGCTACATCGTCACCTTGCTCTGAAGCTCTCTCGAGATGAATTTTAATCATTCATTTTCTGGGAATTTCTGATGAGTTGTCGGCGATTTTATCGTTCTGCTTTTGTTTCTTGTGAAGAAATATCGAAAATAGTCGACCATCGACCAGACAGCAGTTATAACGGCGATCCAAAGCGCGCCTCTCCCAATCGTATAACCAAGCACTCGCCAGTCGTCGGTCGTTGTCGATAGATTAATGAGATTGACGAAGGCTTGATGAACCTCTGGTACTTGCCAAAACCGAAAGGTCGGAGTTGACCAACCAAAGTTTGATACCGGCGGATTTCCATTGGCTGCGGCTACCAGCAATGCAACTATAGCTACACACTGAGCCCACATCTTGACTTTTCCTATCGCTTGGGCGGAGATGATCAATCCCTCAGAAGCAGCAAATGACCTCAATCCAGTTACTGCAAATTCTCTACCAATAATGATGACGACAGCCCAAGCCGGAGCCAAATGTTTTTCAACCAAGGCAATTAAAGCTGCGGAAATGAGCAGTTTATCGGCTATCGGATCAAACAGTTTTCCGAAATCAGATACCTGATTATTCCGACGAGCTAGGTATCCGTCTAAAATATCTGTCAGTGATGCGAGTATGAAAATTATAATTGCTAAGACGTAACGTCCGACACCTAACCAATCTTCAGAAACAGACGTGAGCAATATCACCACCAGCAGTGGGACTAGGAAAATCCTGGCAAGCGTGAGAAGATTAGGCAGGTTCATCTGCTATCAAGTTTAAGTTTATTTTCTACGTATAGCAAGGACCTCTACTCCCGAGGATTTATTCACGAAAATCCTAAAATCTCTGCTGAATTTGATCGGTGAAGTCCATTTGCTTCTGTCGCTTTTTGGTAGTTTACGGCGTTGATATGACTCGCGGCTATTTACCTTGTCATTAAATATGCTGCATAGCCCTCTGAGTGGCAGACTAATTCGATTGGTGCCGTGCAGAATAATAGCCCTCAGTAGTTGATAAAATCAACTTGGAATCAAAAATCGTTTGGAAGTTTAATCGGCTACATTGCGTTCGGTCAATTTATCGTGTATTTTTTACTTTACCGTTATTTTTATTTATGGCTTCAGGCTCCGCACAAGGCATGGGTTGTGAACCCCGCTAGGCGAGGAATCGAGCAACGGTAGCAATTCCAGCCTGTGTTGCGGGAAAGTCTGAAGCCGCCAAAGTTTAAACCCCTCTCTCGGCGGAGCTTTTAATAAATGAGACATCAAGCTATAGCCCGCAAATGGCGTCCACAGAGATTCGAAGAGGTAGTAGGACAGGAGGCTATCACCAAAACTCTTCAGAATGCAGTGCGCTTTGAGAGAGTGCATCCAGCCTATATATTCTCAGGACCACGGGGAGTAGGGAAGACCACACTAGCAAGAATACTAGCTAAAGCACTCAACTGCAAAAAAACCGATAGGCCAAACCCTACGCCTTGCATAATAGATGCAAATGCCTGTGTATCATGCTTGGAAATTGCTGAAAGCCGCTCAATAGATGTTCTCGAATTCGATGCCGCCTCGAATACACAAGTTGAGAAGGTACGTGACATAATCATCGAAAAGGTTGATACTGTTCCAGCAAGAGATAGATACAAAATATTCATAATCGATGAAGTCCACATGCTTTCTACCTCTAGCTTTAATGCTCTGCTGAAGACCTTAGAGGAACCTCCGGCCCGAGTTTTATTCTTGATGGCTACAACAGAGCTTCAGCGCGTACCAGCAACAATACTTTCAAGATGCCAAAAGTTTCAATTTCAAACGATCCCAACAGAAAAAATCTTCGATAAACTTCGGGAGATTGCTGAAGTAGAAAAAATAAGCATACAGGAGCAGGCGCTGTGGGAGATAGCTCGCTCAGGCGAGGGATCTATGAGAGATGCGCTGACTGCTTTTGATCAGGTTATAAGCTTCGCCTATGCTCAGGCAGAGGAGACCATGACTAAGCCCATAGTCGTCGAGGACGTAATGAATGCTCTTGGGAGAGCAAGTAGCGAGATTTTACACCGTACTATTGATGCAATATCTGCTCAATCCCCCACCGATATAATCTCAATCGTCGGAGAGATAAGCCGCAAAGGACAAAATCTCGCTACATTTTGCCAAGATTTAATGCAGCTTATTAGAAATCTTCTTGTAGCGAAACTCGAAAACCCCGAAAAGTTGCTAGAAAATACTGCATTCTCTATAGCAGAGCTAAAAAGTTTAGCCTCCAAGTTCACAGAGAAAGAGCTGATACGATTGTTTCATGCCTTAAGTGATATTCAATTCAGGCTCAGACAAGCTAAAGAACCACGTTACCAACTCGAAATTGGACTCATAAAGTTAATAGAGATAAAACGTCTCACTCCTATTGAGGATATATTGGAACGATTACAAAAACTTGAAAGCAAGTTAAGCACCCTTTCGCAAATTCCTGAAAATCCTTCAGAAACAAAAAAAAAATCTGAAGACAAATTGATCCAATCTCAGCTACAGACATCTGTGGCTGAAGAGTTTGAGCATGTAGACATTGCATCGATTGATTCAGAGCTAGAAGAGCTTTTAATTTTTCATGGTGAAACCCTTCTTCCGATCAAGAATGTAAACTCAATCATTAATTCATTAGAGCTTTCAGATTCGCCGCAAAAAACCTCAGTGGAGGAGTTAAGAAAACAAACTAAAAAATTAAAGCCGCCTAAGGACGCAACTGAGGATGAAATAAAGGATTGGATTACCCAACATCCAATTACGCAGCTTTTAAAGGAACGATTGAAGGCCAGATTGCTAGAAATCAAAACCAAAAACAAATCAAATTGAAGTATTGTTAGATCATATTTAAAAGCTTATTTATTTGGACTCGATGGCACAATGAGTAAGTTTTCTCTCATACCTCAAAATCCTTAAATCATCTGAAATAATTTCACAGAGGGAGAATGTTTATAGTAGAGCATTGAGCTAAAGTTACCTTGAAATTTTATAGCTTGATTTCCGGGAGGTTTCTGAACAACACAAAATGTAGCTGAATCCGTTTGAAATAACTACATCCTTTTTACGGCTAGGATTCTCTCAACATATTTTGCGAGTATGTCGAACTCTAAGTTAACTGAATCTAAGGGTTTTAAGTAAGATAGATTTGTCTGAGCCCATGTTTTGGGAATTATAGCAACTTCAAACCACTCATCGGTTAACCTCGCGATGGTCAGAGAAATTCCCTCTACTGCTATGGAGCCTTTATAAACAAGGTATTGACTGAACTCAGGTGGATATGAAATCTTGATAGTCGAGTAATCTCCAGCACTTTCTAGTTCGACGATCTTACCACAGGCATCGACGTGACCTAATATCAAGTGCCCGCCAAGCCTAGTTTGTAATGTCAAAGCTCTCTCTAAATTAACTTTTGCGCCTACACTGATTCTTCCGAGAGTTGTTTTATCCGATGTTTCTTTTGATACATCAGCGATGAATGAATCCGGATTTACTTGCACGGCTGTAAGGCAAACTCCACTTACGGCTATTGAATCGCCTTCTCTAGTATCTTTGTTTACTATCTCAGCTGAAATTTCTATTCTGGCTGTCTCACCGTATCGCTCTATTTTCTGAACTGTTCCAACCTCCTCTACGATTCCCGTAAACATAAAAATCAGACAGTCTCTAACTCTGCGTGACGAAAAATCTTATCTAGTAACATGTTCGAGAGTTTTTCCTGAACACTATTAGCCCTTAATCTCTCGCTTAGATTACGAAAGTCAACTGTATCTAGATTTTGATCTTGATTAAAGCATGAGAATACGAAGAATTCTTCACCAGTATGAGGATTTACATGCCTCTGCAAACATTGAGCACATACCTCCTTCATCATGCATTGCATCGGCGAATTAATCGAGCCAATGGCAATATGATCTTCCTTTAGGTATGGCTTTAGGACCGTGTAACGAGCTTCTTTAACTGCATTCATCATCCGGTCAGATCCGATTGCTATTATTCTGTCTACCTCCGAGAGTTTTATAAGCTGCTTTCCAAGCTTGCCTTCGGCATAAGCTAGCATGGCCTGTACTATGTTTCCACGAAAATGCTTGTCTTGAGGTCTTCTAGGAATTATTTCTTTACCGTAATCAGTAGCCCAAATAACTTGATCGGTAGAGTTTTCGATCTCCTCTCGCTTGAACAGATCAGCCCCATTCTTATATCCAGCAAAATAGATAACTCGATTGTTTTTCTCTTTCATCGCCTTGGCTATGGAAAATAAGACTGCATTGCCGAGGCCGCCACCAACCAGGAGCACCGTCTCACCTTCTGGAATTTCGGTTGGAGTACCCGTAGGTCCCATCACGACTACTTCTTCGCCAGGCTTCAACAGCGAGCAAAGTCTCGACGAAACTCCCATCTCTAAAACTATCATTGAAAGCAAGCCATTTTCAGGATCTGTCCACGCACCTGTCAACGCTAAACCTTCCATCAAAAGCTTCTTACCTGCTATCAACTGGGCGTTGGACTCGAAATTTTGTAGTCGATAGAACTGACCGGGACGAAACTTTATAGCCTGAAGTGGCGCTTTTACAATTACCTCAACGATCGCTGGGGCTAATCTTTCCACCCGAACCACAAATGCACGAAGTTGTTCATCTAGTTTTTGAGTCAATGCATCGAAAATATCTGCGCTTTTCGCCTCAGCAGAGAAATCTGAAAATAATTCAACTATTTTCTCATATCCCAATTTTGCCGAGGCCATTGCCTTAACGACATTGCCTGCATATATCGGATGATTATCACCGTAGTAGGATATGAATTTTCCGTCTTTTTGGTAAGAAGTGAAAAACGCTGTGCCGTCCTGCTTTGCAGGAGTTAATGTCCACTGTCCATTATCTCGAATCAATTTATGAGGCATGAAATATTGGCCACTGGGATCGAGTTTAAAAGTCCCAGGGTTTTCTTTCTCGTAAATGACATTCGGAGATGTACCAGCGGCAATACAAACAGTTCTTGCAGGAAACTCAACCATCTCGCCGGTACTCACGAATTTACCAGTTTCTTGATCATATCTTTGACGCTCAAATATTATTGACTTAACAGCTCCAAACTCATCTGGGACAGCTTCGCGCGGATCCATTAACTCAACAAAATTGATGCCCTCTTCGAGCGCTTTCTGCACCTCCTCGTGATTTAATCTGTAAGCTGGCGAATCTTGAAGTCGTTTTCGATAAACTAGTGAAACGCCACCCCAACCTCGCACAAGTTTTATGAAATCTGGTTTTTCGCCTGCTTGTTCAGCTCTTTTGCGCTCTGCTCTTACGGCTTTACCGTGTTCCAAAAATTCAGCCAAAATTTGCTTTTCTTCTTCATCCAAATTTTGCCAAACTCTTTCTTCACCAAACTCTTCTGCCACTTGCTCGTAAGTTTCAAGTATTTTTTCAACTTGGACGGGATAGTATGCAAAAAGCTCTGTAGAAGTATCGATACCAGTTAGTCCTCCGCCGATCACTACAGCTGGTAATCGAATCTGCAGGTTAGAAAATGTGTCCTTCTTGAAAGCACCTGTAAGCTGTAGAGCCATTAAAAAATCAGACGCTTTTCGAATTCCACGAATCAGATTATTTTTCATCTTTACGAAGGTGGGCCTACCAGCTCCAGTTGCGATAGCTATGTGGTCAAAACCATAACTCCACGCATCCTCAATGGTGAGAGTACCTCCAAAGCGAACGCCACCATATGCTCTGAAAAACCTTCTTCTAGAAAGAAGTAGCTGAAGAATTGTTAGAAAGTTTTTATCCCATCTGACGGTTATTCCGTATTCAGATACACCGCCGAATCCTGATAAAACTCTTTCATCTAGCTCTTTAGTGATTTCAGATATATCTTTTATCGGCTTCGGCACAAATTTACCGTTTTCACCAGTCAATTCGTCTGGTAGTGGTTCAATTTTTAATCCATCGATGCCGACAACTCCGAAACCCTCGTTTAATAGATAATGAGCCAGCGTGTACCCTGCTGGTCCCAAGCCTACCACTAAGACGTTTTTGCCATTGTATGGTAAGGCATATGGACGTCTTGCGTTGAGAGGATTCCACCTAGTAAGAAGGCTATAAATTTCAAAACCATAAGGCAGGGAGAGGACGTCAGTCAAAACAGAAGTCTCAGCTTTCGGTATATTAACTGGCTCTTGCTTCTGAAAGATGCATGCTTTCATGCAATCATTGCAGATCCTATGTCCTGTACCAGCACACATCGGATTATCAATTGTGACTAAGGCTAACGCGGCTATTGGATCACCTTGGCGCTTGAGAAGATGCATCTCCGAAATTTTTTCATCGAGCGGACAGCCCTCAAGTAGAATGCCCAAGGGATTTCTACGCGCTTGCCCGTTCGCATCCCGTAAACCATTAGAGCAGGAGTCCTTTAATCTCTCGTGACATATTAGACAGTAGTTCACTTCATACAGAGCCTCACGCAATGTTCCTCTATCATCTGTTAACTTGAATCCATCCCTGCGACGTAGATCCTCTGGCAATGCCCTCATCGCCTCGGGTTTTGATGAGTCATAGCGTTCTAATCTGACCAAATGCTGATAGTCCAAACTGTGTGGGACTCTGAACGACTGCCAGTTCTTTTTACCCCCTTTGAAAAAATGATTCGCAGACCACTCCTCCATTATCTCAAGCGCAGACTTTACTAATAGAAGGTTTCCTAATTCATTGATTCCTGCAGCTCTGCTTGCCAATGCTTTTCCTAAAGCCCTATCTTTCAGCTTCTCAAATCCGTCCGAAAGTTTTTTTAACGTCTCGATTGAAGACTCAGATTGCTGCCCCTTAGATAACTCTTCTTCAGCCTCTAATAGCCTAACGACTATTTTTGCTATTGCTAATTCTTCATCGTAAATGAGTGTTTCACTAAAAATAACGAAACGAAGCTCCCTTACGGCCTCTTCAAGTTCCGATGAATTCGAAGAATTAATTTTATCTGCTGGAAACTTTTTTATTGCGCGACGTTGCACAAAAAACTTATACTTCCAAATATCATCTTGCTCTGTTATTTGTTTGTAAAGTTTGCTTCGATACCGCTCTATTCTGAAAAGCTTCGCAATGAACTCTGAAAGGTAAACTGCTGCATCTACGAGGATTTTAGATTCTTCCCTTTTTTCATATCCAGCGCCACGCGCCTTTATATAATGTCTTAGCTGCTGAGCGAGGTTTGTATCTTTGCCTGCTAAGTCCTCATGAAATCTTTCTGTCAAATCTCTTAACTTGTCTGGCGAGTACAAATCTGAATACCAAAATCCAGGTATTCCTAACTCAAAATCATACTGCTTCGCTTCAATCCCGGCTGTCATAATAACTTACTTTCTTTGTGAAAATTATAACATCCTCAAATTGCCTCGAACAAAACTATTATTTGAATTCAAGATTTACTCAACTCAATCAAATTAAATTGCTCATCAGGATATGAACTGATGAGCAAAATTGTATAGAATGTGTTATATTTTGTGAATGTGCTGAAAGGATAAGGAGTTTCAGAGTCAATATGGAAAAAGATGAAAGATTATTGCCTCTACCTAAAGAGTTAGAGGCAAACAAGAATGCGATAACATATCAAGAAGAAGGGCCGAGATATTTTGCTAGCTATGCCTATGGTGAGGATATTTTAGAGAAAAAATTCAATCCTCGAGATTATTTATTGGTAATTTATAAGAGGCTTCCGTTAGTAATAGCGCTAGTATTAATCATAACGACACTAACAGCCCTATATATGTATCGACAGCCTTCGATCTATCAAGCCACTGCGATCCTATTAATTGAACCGCCTAAGCCAAAAATACAATCAAAAGATACGATAAACATAAACTTCGGATATGACCTTAATTATTACAACACACAAGAGAAACTCCTAGAGAGTCCTGAATTAATGAAAGAAGTCGTAGTGAGATTAGGTTTATACAGAAACCCCGATTCAATAACTAGAAGAAATTCTGGGATTACAGCATTATTTAAATCAATATTCGAGTCTGAAAAAGATAAACAAGAGCAAACTTTTCTACCCGTCGTCAATGAGAGTGATTTTCAAAAGAGTTTAGACAATCTAGAAGCTAAACTATCGCCCGAGGAAAAGGAGGCCGTCGAAAAGGTAACAGCAAACTTGTTACCAGGAGTTGATGTAGTCCAAGAAGAGAGAACTAATCTTTTCTCTATAAACGTTACCAATCCTAACCCAGAATTAGCAGCGATTCTCGCAAATACAATAGCGGAAGTTTACATAGAACGCACTATCAGACGAGAAACTGAAGGAATGCAGAAGTCTCTTGAAGATATTACAAAGTCTATTGATCAGCTTCAAGAAAATATCGCAGAGCTGGAAAACCAGAGAATAGCACAAATGAGAGAAAGTGGGTTGCCATTGGCTGAAAAAGGACAAGAGCTTACTGCAGGTATTCTACGAAGTAAAAGTGAAGAATGGCTAAAGGCTGAAGCAGAAAGACGAAAACTCGAGCAGATGTATGAAGCTGCGCTCCAAGCTGCTAATCGTGGGGAGATTTTCTCCATAGTTTCCCGCGAAACTCCAAATAGTGAATTTATATCAACATTGCGGGGAAATATTATCGCGAAGAAAAATTCTTTAGACGCTCGCCTTAATGAAATAGACAATAAAATAAAAGCTGCTGAAAGCGAAAGAGCCGCATTATTAGCTAGATACACTCCGGAGAACCCAAAGGTTAAACAAATTGAGGCTACGATTCAAAAGTTACAGGAAGGAAAAGAGAAAATAAGGCAAGAGGAGTCAGCACAAATTGAACAAGAAAGTAAACAAGCTGAAGAAAGAGCTAAAAAGGAGATTTTGACAGGTCTCGCTGCTCAGCTCAATTCAGCAAGAAAAAGAGAAGCCCAGGCTAAAGAATCCTATTTGCGTGAAGTAGAAAAAGCAAATCAGCAAGGACAAGCAGCAATGAGTCTTACCGATTTGACTCAAAAAATAGAAACCAGTCGTAGCCTATTGAACACTTACGTACAGAGACAAAAAGAATTAGAGTCTGCTATAAGCTCAAGTCGTCCTGATAACGTAGCTGTATCAAGCAAAGCGTCTAAACCGGACTCACCAATAGGACCACCTAGAAACAGGAATATACTTATCTCCTTAATAGTCTCGCTGTTCCTAGGTATAGGTTTAGCTTTTCTGATGGATTATCTGGATGATTCAGTAAGAGACGTTGATGATATTACCAGACATCTTAATCTACCAACCTTGGCCCTCATACCTGAGGCGCAAGAGAAAAAGAAAGTCAAATCACTGGGTAGCGAGATCAACGGTAATACATCTGCTGCACTGATAACCCTTAGAGAGACATCCTCAGCTACGGCCGAAGCATTTCGCCATCTAAGAACTTCATTACTATTTTCATCAGCAGGTAGACCTCCACAAACTATCTTAATTACCTCCTCCCAGCCTTCCGAAGGTAAAACCACAATTGCTGTAAATACGGCCGTTGCGCTTGCTCAAGCTGGTGCAGATGTTGTCTTGATTGATTGCGACCTGCGTCGCCCGAGGATACACCAACATTTCTCGCTTAAGAATTCGGTCGGTCTAACTAATTATCTATCTGGCGATCAAGAGCTTCAGGATTTATTAAAATCACCTGAAGGCCTACCAAAATTGAAAATCATTACAAGCGGTCCTCTACCACCGAATCCAGCTGAGTTACTCGGCTCAACTGAAATGAAAGCTTTACTTAGCTACCTGAAGACCAACTTTAAGCATGTAATAATAGATTCTCCACCAGCCATCTCTTTTGCAGATGCTGCCATACTATCCACATTAGTTGATGGTGTAGTAATTGTAGCCATGGCTGGAAAAAGCTCGATGCATCTTTTAAAACGCTTTAAGCAAAGGCTGAACAGCATAGGAGCTAGAATATACGGCGTTGTATTAAATGGAATAAGCTCAACCTCCCCTGAATATGGTTATTATGGGTATTACTACGGTTACGAAAGCTATAAGCATGACTATGAAGAAAACAAGGAAAATCCCGATCCCGAAATAAGCAAGACGGAAACATGAGCCATCTCGAAGAAAAACTCTCGTTCGCTCTGGAGAGCGACTAGAGACCTAAAAATGCTCTGATATACCTAAAAATATCTTATCTGGACAAGATGTTGCTGAGTTGGATCATTGATAACATCGTGCTCAAAATGAAACTGAGTCGATTAAGAAAGCTCTGTTTTTAAATCCGAAGATGACAAAGATAAGCCTTTCATTCACACACATAGCATTATTTCTTCTCTTGTCACTGTTTATCGACATCATTCATGCACAGTCAAATTCCAGAGTATCAAATTTAATTTCTCAATCAGTAAGTCTAGACACAGAGATAAAAAAAGCGATTTCAGGCTTTCAAGGTAACGTGTGGATATATGCAAAAAATATCGATACCGGGAAGTCCTATGAGCTTAGAGCAGACGAAAGGGTAAGAACAGCAAGCACGATCAAGCTTGCGATCATGGTTGAGGTTTTCGCACAAGTTGCAGATGGTTCTCTCAATTGGAACGATAAGTTCATGATCAAAAACAAAGCGGGCGGATCGGGAATCTTGAGTGAGTTTACTGACGGACTCGAAGTAGATTTAAAAACCCTGGTCAATCTGATGATTGTGGTATCTGATAATACTGCCACGAACATTATTTTGGATCGCATTGGTACAGACGCAGTCAATGATCGGATGCAAAAACTGGGATTCAAATATATAAGAGTGCTCAGGAAGATTGGTGGTGGCGGTGAAGCAAAGATAATGAAAGAGAATAACAATCATCTCTTTGGGATAGGGGTTTCTACCATGCGTGAGATGGCAAAACTCTTAGAAATGATGGAAAAAGGTGAGATCATATCCAAAGAAGCATCACGTGACATGATCTCAATCCTACGCCGCCAACAATATACTGACGGAATTGGCAGAGGGCTCCTCGATACAACACCAATCGCTTCGAAATCCGGTGCTCTTGACAGACTTCGAAGCGATGTTGGAATTATCTACACACGAAAAGGCAGGCTCGTGATTGCAATTACCATCGACGATATGCCCTTTGTGCTCTATAACCAAGAAAATCCCGGTCTAAAAATGCTTTGGAAACTCTCTTCAATTCTTCAAAAATACCTGTGATCAATTTGATAAAACATACCAGCTTGATCTCGGATTCTAAGCTCGCTTCTTCCTCTGATTGAATCGTAAGTTGAGCGACTCAATAGCTGCCTTCCTTAAAAATGACAGCCTTTTTTGTAATTCTTAACGCTTGCTTAACTTATGGTTGATATAGTAATTTTCAAAATAAGGAGGTAGTTGCGTTTTGTTATCCGGACGAGTGTTACTGCTTAACTTCAGCTATGAACCCTTAGGAACAGTAGGAGTTGCCAAAGCCATATGCATGTGGTTTAATGGCAAGGTTACCATAGAGGAATACGACGGAAATAACGTGCTGCACTCCCCCACGACTGAAATTCGTGTTCCATCTGTGATACGCCTTCGGCGATACATTCACGTTCAACGTCGCCGCCAGGAAACTACAATGAAGCGTGCGCGAATATACATTCGTGATCGCTACCGTTGTCAATACTGTGGTGAGCAAAAGCCAGCAAAAGACTTAACTCTGGATCACATAATTCCCAGAGCTCAAGGCGGGGAAAGTGTTCCCCAAAATCTAGTTACAGCATGCATTAAGTGTAATCAGCGTAAAGGAAATCGCACACCAGAACAAGCTAGAATGCCGCTATTAACACCCCAAAGAATTCTAAGTCTTGGCCTAGAGCGCGTATTGCTTTGTAACTATGCTGAATCTCGCCCCGAATGGCGGAAATATCTTTTCATGGAAGACGAACATCAAGAGAAACTCATAGGAAAAACTGCCTAAATCTTTTAACCCATCAATTCAAATTCTTGGGGTTATCTCTGCTATATTATTTTCTTCCGGAGAAATTTAGAAATTTATGCTGAGATTTTACAATACACTTACCGCACAATTTGAAGAATTTAAGCCACTAAATGACGATAAAGTCAGAATGTACATATGCGGGCCGACGGTTTGGAATTTTGCTCACATAGGAAACTTTCGCACCTTCGTATTTGGGGATATCTTGCGACGATATCTAAAATTCAAAGGCTTTAATCTTATCCACGTAATGAACTTAACCGACGTGGATGACCGAATAATCAGCGAGGCAAGAAAGAAAAACATCACGATTTATGAGATGACAGCTCCTTATATTCAAGCATTTTGGGAGGACATGGATGCGCTTGGCTGCCAAAGACCAGATATAGCTCCTCGTGCGACTGAGCACATTAACGAAATGATAGACCTGATCAAAAAACTTTTGGAGAAAGGAAGAGCATACGAATCTAAGGGATCAATCTATTACCGCATTGCTTCATTTCCAGAATATGGCAAGCTCTCTAAGATTAATTTAGAAGGAAATATAACCGGAGCAAGCGGCCGTATTGATGCTGATAAATATGATAAGGAAAACGTCAGAGATTTTGCCCTTTGGAAATTTGTTCCAGAAGGCGAAGAACCCGCCTGGAATGCTCCATTTGGAAGAGGCCGACCAGGTTGGCATATCGAATGCTCCGCAATGTCAATGAAGTATTTGGGTGAAAGCTTCGATATTCACGCTGGTGGCATAGATTTACAATTCCCTCATCATGAAAATGAAATAGCACAATCCGAAGGAGCTACTGAAAAGCCTTTCGTCAAATACTGGCTTCACAGTGAATTCCTAAAGGTAGACGGTGAGAAAATGGCAAAGTCCTTAGGTAACGAGTTTACTCTGAGAGATATCCTCGCAAAAGGATTTCCACCTATTGCTATAAGATACCTATTGCTATCGGTCCCCTATAGAAACCAACTAAACTTTACTTTCGAAGGATTAAGAGGCGCAGTATCCACGGTAGAAAGATTAGAGAATTTCAAATTAGCTCTCAGAACAACGAAAGCAACAGCTGGCTCAAACCCAGTAATTAAAGAGCTGATAGAAAAATCACTCAGAGAATTTGAGGAGGCAATGGATGATGATCTAAATACTTCCGTTGCTCTTGCCTCGATCCATAACATGATCAGGGAAATCAACACAGCTATAGCAAACGAAAATCTGCGAGAAGACGATAGAAATCTCGCTCTAAAAGCCATAGAAAAGTTCGATTCTGTGTTAGGCATATTCGGTAAAGACGACGAAGTTATACTAGATGACGAAATAGAGAAATTAATCGAGGAAAGACAAGAAGCTAGAAAAAAACGCGATTTTGCTCGCGCTGATGCTATAAGAGCTTATCTGACTGAAAAGGGCATAATCCTCGAGGACACTAAAGACGGAGTTAGATGGAAAAGAAAAATCTCGCTTACCTAAGCCCATGCGCTTAGATAACCAGCACGAGTTCTTAAAACATTTAAAACAATATACCTTTGATATTTGGATGTTAATCGGTGAGTTGTTGAGAAGCACTATCAACCACCTGATCGTTGACAAGAGTCGTGATATGTTCAGCTTCACGATGAAAAAATCACAAAAACGTCTTTCTGAATCGAGAATCGAAAAGAATATGCACCTTTCCATCCGTTTTATTAACCGAAATATTCCAACCTTATCGCAGTGTTAAAACAATATAGGCAATGTATCCACGTGCGCTATCTGCAAACAGTCGATAAAAGTTGTAAGGAAAAGAAGCAGTTTGGCTCGGGGATGCTAGACCGCCAGTCATCAACACTACTCCAAAGAAACAGTGCCAACACTGAGGGTAGTGAACTATCTATAGCAGCTCTGGATTGTATCCTGACCTTATAATACAGCTTGACTATCCTCACCCAAAGAATTGATTTAGCTAAAAAACGAGTAGATACTATAAGTCTTACTTATCCACTTGTTGAGCTATCTGGTATGCATAATGTAAAACGTTTCCCACTTTCTTTGAAAAATCTTAAACCTAACGACTTGCTTCCATGGCACTTGGTGAAAGAAGTACACAAGGTGAGACATGGGATTTACCAAAAAAAAGGCAAATTGATATCACTCTTGACAGATTTTGGGGAGATAAATCCTTGTTATCCAGATAAAAAGGATGATAAGGGTGAGGTAATTTTTTACACAGGAGCTGGCAGGCGAGGAAATCAGAAATTAGATTGTTTCAATCAAGCTCTTCTGAACGCTATAAAATCTGGTCATGCCGTTCCTCTCTTCAGGAAAATAAGGGTCGGCTGCTGGCAATTCCTCGGTTTTTGGCGGGTCGTTGATGGAAGGTATGTTTTTGATGAAAATCAAAATCGAATGATCTGGCGATTTAAGCTCGTTAAGGTAGATAATTCATTTTGACTTTGTTAGAAAAATTTCTGAAAATTGTTTGCGTTTTGAAAGTTTTATAGAGGTAGGTTGTAAAGATGAAGAGGTGGGTATATCTTTTTGAGGAATGTGAAAAACCGAATTCTAGTGAGGGAAAATTGTTATATGGTGGCAAAGGGGCTGCATTAGCTGAAATGACACGTTTGGGCCTTCCGGTACCACCAGGTTTCATAATCACTACTGAATGCTGCAGAGAATATCACGCGAATGAGAAGATTTTTCCGGAGGGTATGTGGGCTCAGGTAAGAGAGAAATTAAATCTGATAGAAGACAGATTGGGTAAGAAATTCGGCTCTTCGGAGAATCCACTTCTTGTTTCTGTCAGGTCAGGAGCTCCAGTTTCAATGCCTGGTATGATGGATACCGTTTTGAATCTCGGGTTGAATGATAAAACAGTTCAGGGGCTAGCTACTCAAACGGGAGACGAGCGATTTGCCTGGGATTCTTACCGCCGTTTTATCTCCATGTTTGGTGAGATAGTCTTGGGTATCGAACATGAGAAATTCGAGAGAGTACTTGATCGATTTAAGAATGGAGTCAGACAAGATGCAGATCTTACCACTGAAGAATTGAAACAGATAGTATCTGCATATAAGCGAATCGTGTTTACTGAAGAATCTGGCTTAGCCTTCCCAGAAAATGCTGAATCACAGCTAAAGATGGCCATAGCTGCGGTTTTCGATTCATGGATGGGAAAGCGAGCTATTGATTATAGAAGAATACACAGAATCCCGGAGGATTTGGGCACGGCAGTCACAATTCAGGCTATGGTATTCGGTAACATGGGTGAGAGGAGTGGAACAGGCGTTTGTTTTACTCGAAATCCCTCGACAGGTGAAAAAGTTCTATATGGCGAGTATCTGACAAATGCTCAAGGAGAAGACGTAGTTGCAGGTATTAGAACGCCAAAACCCATTTCAAAATTAGCTGAGGAGATGCCGGAGGTTTATCAGCAGCTTTTGGAGATAACCGTTCTCCTGGAAATGCACTATCGTGACATGCAGGACATTGAGTTCACCATAGAAAATGGAAAACTTTACATGCTTCAGACTCGAAGCGGAAAAAGAACCGGCGCGGCTGCAGTTAAAGTCGCAGTTGCAATGTTTAGAGAAGGCCTGATAGACAAAAACACAGCTTTAAAACGTGTTTCGCCTGAGCAAATTGATCAATTGCTTCACCCTATGATTGATCCTAATGTCGAGACTACACCGATAGCCGTTGGTTTACCAGCTAGTCCTGGAGCTGCGCAAGGGATCGTCGTCTTCTCTCCTGACGAAGCCGAAGAGATGGCCAAAAATGGTGAAAAAGTTATCTTAGTTAGACGCGAAACTAGCCCGGATGACTTTCATGGGATGGTAGCTGCAGAAGCTATATTAACTCAGCGAGGCGGTATGACCTCACACGCTGCAGTCGTGGCACGCGGGATGGGAAAACCCTGTGTGGTTGGGGCTTCAGCGTTGAACATAAATTACAGTTACAATGAGCTAACCATCGGAGACCTTGTAATCACCAAAGGCGAATGGATAACCATAGACGGTTCTACCGGCAAGGTTTTCAAAGGTAGAGTTCCGACTATTCAGCCCAAATTAGACGAGAATTTCCATATGCTGATGTCCTGGGCCGATGAAACTAGACGCTTGAAAATAAGAGCCAATGCCGACACTGGACACGATGCTATGCTAGCTAGACAGTATGGAGCAGAGGGAATAGGGCTATGCAGGACAGAACACATGTTTTTCGGTGAAGAAAGACTCAAAGCAATGCGTGAAATGATAATGGCAAGAGGTCAAGGAGAAAGGGAAAAGGCACTTGAGAAATTGTTACCATTTCAAAGACAAGATTTCATTGATATATTCAAGGCAATGGATGGTTTGCCGGTAACTATACGTCTACTTGATCCACCTCTTCATGAATTCTTACCAAGCCAAATAGAACTCTTCTCAGAGCTGACCGAACTAAAATTTAAAGCTAGGCATGCAACCCCTAAAGAAATGGACATGATTTTAGATGAGATAGCAGAGAAGAGACGGATCTTAAAAAGGGTGGAACATCTGTCTGAGGCCAATCCAATGTTAGGTCTTCGCGGCTGCCGGCTAGGCTTGCTGGTTCCAGAAGTAACGAGGATGCAAGTGCGTGCAATATTTGAGGCAGCATGCGAAGCGCAAAGCATGGGATTAAACGTCCTGCCAGAAGTGATGATTCCATTAGTTTCAACCGTCGAAGAGTTCGCACATCAATCAAAACTCATCCGTGAGATAGCCAAGCAAGTAATGCAAGAGCATGGAACGGAAATTAAATTTACTGTTGGGACCATGATAGAACTACCCCGCGCAGCTCTAGTCGCAGATCAAATAGCAAAAGAGGCTGACTTTTTCTCATTTGGCACTAATGATCTTACCCAAACCACTTTTGGTCTTAGTCGAGATGATTCAGGTAGGTTCCTACCGCTGTATGTGGAAAAGAAAATATATCCAGACGATCCTTTTCAGACCATTGATAGAACTGGCGTTGGGGAGTTAATAAGAATTGCAGTGGAGAGAGGACGTAAAGCAAACCCCGCGCTTAAGATAGGAATTTGTGGTGAGCATGGTGGTGATCCTCGCTCTATAGAGTTTTTTGACTCTTTAGATTTTGATTACGTAAGTTGTTCACCTTTTCGAGTGCCTATTGCAAGATTATCAGCGGCTCACTCCGCGCTTGCATGATTGTCTACGTAAACTTATGCGATATCGCCCGCGGCAGGATCCGAAAGCTTAATTAATGATTTATTAAGTTGATTTCTAACGTTTTACGCTTTCAAGTTTAGGATTTTTTTGTTAATCTGGCACGAGGCAGTTTAGCTAAAATTCATGATCGAGAGGTAAAGTTATGAGAAAAATATTGTTAGTTCTTTCTCTAAGTTGTGCATTTTTGATTATTTCATGTAAGGAAAATGCACAAAATACGAATGTGAATACAAGTAGCAACTCGACGCCAAAAACTGTGGCTAATCTGGCGTCAGGAAATGACTTACAAGTCAAGCAAAAAATTGAGGAAAATTGGAAGAAGGTCGGCTGCACAGGGGCCACTGTCGAGGTTAAAGATGGATTAGCGATCGCCAGAGGAAATGTCCCGAAAGGGAAAATGAGAGAATGCGTGCAGGCTGCTCAGGAAGCCGGGCCAGGAAAATTCCAAAATGAACTTATAGAATCTAAGTAAATTGCATCAGGAGGTAGGAATATGTCACTGACAGAAAAATATCAATCACTTATCGGACTAGCACAGGCTTTAGGAGTGCAAAATTTAACGATTGAAGAGGGCGAAGGCGTGTTACATATTTCAGGAAACGCCAACAGTTTGGCTGATAAGGAGAGGTTGTGGGATGAATATGCAAAAATCGATCCTGATTTTCGCTCCGGCGATCTTGTATTGAATATTACGGCACCAGAGGTCACGGCTACTACTTACGTCGTTCAGCCAGGAGATTCATTAAGCAAAATCGGCGCAAAATACGGAATAAGCTGGCAAAAAATCTTCGAAGCAAATCGTGATAAAATTACTGATCCAGATAAGATTTATCCAGGACAAGAGCTGGTAATTCCAAAAGAGTAGTCTCATAACAAATTTAGGCAGGGTGCTTAATTACTCTGCCTAAACGAAAATAGAAAAGACTTCATTTGAGTACAAAAATCCCCTCGAAGTTAAACGCAAGTAACCATCCTTAATTTCAATGAGTCCTAGATCCTGAAATTGCTTGATTTCAGCTGAGAATCTCTCTTCCAATGCAAATCCGAATTTACGCTTATACTCAGAGAGTTGAATACCCTCCGAAAGCCTAAGGCTGAGGAATGCGTATTCAGAGGCCAAGTTCACTTGCTCACGGAAAACTACTGGGGATCGACCATTTTCGATCAATTCGACATATCTGGCAGTATTTCTTTCATTAGACCATCTTTCTGTGTCGCAGAATGAAAATGCAGAAACACCAAATCCGAAAACTGGTAGGCACTTCCAATATTTTAAATTATGCTTAGATTGAAAACCTGGCAAGGAAAAATTCGAAATTTCGTATTGCTGGTAGCCGGCAGAGCTCAGCTTTTCAATCATTAATTCATACATCTTTGCCGTAAGCAAATCATCAGGAGGCGGCTGTCTCCCGCTAGATATCTGCTGAGCCAAAGGAGTGTTTTCGTGAACTTCAAGTATGTAGAGTGAAAGATGTTCTGGTCTCAAATTCAAGGCTTTTTGAATATCTGCTTGCCAACCATGCAAGGTTTGTCTTGGAAGGCCTACTATTAAATCTAATGAGACATTATCATAGCCACAAGCGCGGAGCAATCGAAATGTCTGTAACGCATCCTCAGCGGTATGTCTACGAGATAACGTTTTCAATAGCCGCTCATTAAAGGTTTGAACTCCAAAGCTTGCTCGGTTAATACCCAAGGACCTAAAATCTCTTAATCTTTCAGCCGAGGCAGTAGCTGGATTAATCTCAAGAGTTATCTCTAGATTTGATTCATCAAGAACAAATCGGTTATAGATTGCATTTAAGATCTGTTCCAGCTGATCTGGGTTCAGAAGCGATGGCGTTCCACCTCCAAAATAAATCGTGTCTATTTGATGTTGTCTTGAGGAAAAGTTTAATCTAGCGGTGTATATTTCGCTACAGACGGCCTTGACATATCTATCTACGAACTCTGGATCACGATAAATTTCAGTTGCAAAATCGCAGTAAGAGCATCTAGAGAGACAAAAAGGGATGTGAACGTATACGCCTGCAAATTCTGATTCAGACTTCATGTAACTGTTTCTCTAGAGCATTCCTCCATGTACTCTCTAACTCTGTAACCTTAGCAGAAATCAAACTCCTGTTACCAACTTTTATGTCAAGAAAATCTCCGCCGACTCGGCCAATAATCTCAAACGGACAGTTCATTAATTTTGCGATTTCAGTTACCTTTTGCAGGTTTTCCTCAGAAAATGAAATTATGATTCTCGAGGGAGTTTCACCAAATAATAAAGCCTCATCCGAAAAACCGAGTTCTTGCAGTTCTATGTTGGCTCCTATAGCATTACGATTAAGTGATGAAAAGCAACTTTCAGCAATGGCTACTGCCAAACCACCATCAGAAGCATCATGGGCTGATTTTATTAACATTTCATCAGCTAATTTAAGACATGTATCCTGAACGATCTTTTCTTGTTTTAGGTTTATCGTTGGCATTTTACCACGCTCTATAAGCTCTTCAGTAGTAAACTTCAATATTACTTGCTCAAATTCGCTAGCATGCAGATCATTTCCGTTTTGACCTAATAAAGCTATCAGATCTCCTTCGTCCTTAAAGCCCGGTGTAACGATTTTTCTAATGTCATCTATCAGACCAACCATTCCAATAACTGGTGTAGGCAGAACTCCTCTACCTTCCGTCTCGTTGTAAAAAGACACATTACCTGAGACAATCGGTGTACTAAAAAACTCGCATGCTCGAGCCATTCCATCGATTACCTCTGAAAAACTCCACATAACTTCAGGTCTCTCAGGTGATGCAAAATTTAAGCAGTTAGTTACAGCTATAGGCTTTGCTCCAACACATACGTTATTTCTTGCTGCCTCAGCTACAGCTAGAATAGCTCCTTCACGCGGGTTTATCGCACAAAATTTACCATTGCCATCCAAGCACATAGAAATAGCGAGACGAGTTTCTTTAACTCGAATAACTGCTGCGTCAGCTCCCGGCAGAACCGCCGTATTTGTGCGAACCATGTGGTCATATTGTTGATATACCCACTGCTTAGAACAGATATTAGGTGAAGCAAGCAACTTCTTCAATGCGTCGGTTAAATTTGATGGAGTTTCTACTTTTGCTGCAATCTCTCTTCCGCTACGTTTAGGGGCGATTCTGGGTCTGTCATAAGTAGGCGCTCTGTCAGTTAAGTACTCGATCGGTATATCAGCTTGCAATTTCCCGTTATGAAAAACTTTGAGTCGCTTATCCCTTATGACCTCACCAATCACCACAGCGTCCAAGTCCCATTTGTTGAATATCTCTATTATCTGCTTTTCACGTCCCTTCTTAGCAACGATTAACATTCTCTCCTGAGACTCTGAGAGCATCATCTCATATGCATTCATTTCCTTTTCACGCTGCGGTACAAGGTCCAGATTCAGCTGTATACCAGTACCTGCGCGAGAGGCCATCTCAACTGAAGAAGATGTAAGTCCTGCGGCTCCCATGTCCTGTATGCCCTCTATTGCCCCGGAGCGCATAGCTTCTAAACACGCTTCCAAAAGAAGTTTTTCGAGAAAGGGATCTCCTACCTGAACTGTTGGACGCTTCTCGAGTGCAGATTCATCAAACTCTGCAGAAGCCATAGTTGCTCCATGAATACCGTCGCGTCCTGTCTTGGCACCTACATAAATCACCGGATTTCCTATACCCTCAGCTTTACCAAAGAAAATCTGATCCTTACGAACTATCCCTAATGCAAAAGCATTAACCAAGGGGTTTAGATTGTAGGAATCATCGAAGAAAACTTCGCCGCCGACAGTGGGGACTCCAAAACAATTACCGTAATGAGCTATTCCCGCAACAACTCCACGCATGATCGATTTATTTCTTTTTCCATGTTGTGGATTATTTAAATGACCAAACCGCAGGGAATTCATTGTCGCTATCGGACGAGCTCCCATCGTAAAGACATCCCGCAAAATTCCCCCTACTCCGGTCGCTGCGCCTTGAAAAGGTTCAATAAAAGACGGGTGATTGTGAGATTCAATCTTAAATGCGATACACCATCCATCGCCTATATCAACAACTCCCGCATTTTCTCCTGGAGGAACAATAACGCGTTCGCCTCTTACCGGTAAACGTTTCAAATGAATGCGCGAGGACTTGTAACTACAATGCTCAGACCACATTACACTGAAGATACCAAGCTCCGTTAGGTTAGGCTCGCGACCTAACATCTCAACTATCCTGTCGTACTCTTCAGCAGTCAGATTATGCTGCTTAATTACTTCATCAGTTATTAATCTTTCGCTTTTCATTCTATGCCTATCAAAAGTAAGGTTAAACTGTCATTTTAACTCTTAGTACATAGAATGTCGAATGTTTGGGCTGATAGGCAGTCAATTAGAACTATTTTGGGTCAGGAGATTTTCAATTTGTTGACGCAAAGTTGCGGTATTAAATCTTCCCATACGGGAATAAACTTCTTTTCCATCTGACGAGAACAGTATGGTAAATGGAAGTCCTCCCTGCCATTTTGGCGATACAATGTTTATAGCTGCATTCTCATCAGCAGTTTTCAGAAGATATGCAGGCATTTTTGCGTTCATTTCTGTAAGAAACTTCAATACGTCCCTGTTTATTTCTACGGGATCATCCAGCGAAACAGTAACGACGTCTATCTTTCCAGCATAGTCGTTGCTGATCTTCACAAGATCCGGAAATTCCTCACGACATGCATCACACCAAGTAGCCCAAAAATTTACCAATAAAGGTTTACGCTGAGGCTTTAAAATTCCTCTCAATCCTTGTTCATCTATCAAAACAACCTTTATAACCGCATCTGGTGAGCTTTTAGTCTCTGATTGCTGGGCAACCTTTTCGTTATTGGATCTCTGAGTAGATAGCTTACTTCCAGTAGTTTTATTAGTTTTGGATCTATTCGTGGATTTAGTAGTGGTCATGCTGGCCGCAGAAGTTTTTTTCTTTTGCGTTTGTGCATAAGCCAATGAAGGAAAATTTAAAACTATGGACAACAAAAATGCGCAAGGTGTTACTAGTTTAAAGTTGAACATCTTAATCCTCATCTGGAGTGTTGCTTAAAACTATGGCAGACAGACACCGAGTTTGTACGAAATAAACTTCAGTATCTTTTGCTCTATGTTGAATTAGGTGCGATTGAGTTGTTGATAGATGTTATTTATTTCAATCGCACCTATGATTTTATTCAGTTTTAGCTCTTTGAATTTTTATGCTAGTGTTTACTGATTTTTGCTGTCCTTCGATACGTTTTATGCTACATCCAAAGGCTTTCGTAGCAGTTTTAGATATCTGTTTTCCATTTAGCAGAGCATCCAGTGCATCACGCAGGAAGCTCTCAGTTATGTTTTCTCCGGTTCTGCTATTATCAATCGCACCCTTGTAAACAAGTTTACCAGCTGCATCAAAAACGAAAACCTCCGGTGTTACAGTCGCACCAAATTCATCAGCTAGGACATTTCCAGAATCAATCAACATTGGAAACTTATAATTAGCCTCAGCATGTGACTTAACCCATTCAAGCGATTCAGTTGAATTTGAATTTATACCAATAAAATTTATTCCCTTTGATTGATAATCAGCGTAAATCTGATTAATGCGAGCGTTATAACCCTTTACAACGGGGCATTGAGCAGATAGAAAGATTATAACCGTGCCTTTCTTGCCCTTGAGCGATGTAAAGCTTTGCTCTACTCCATTTATATCCTTGAGTTTGAAATCCTCAAGCACTGAGCCTATTGGGAAACCATCAGCAAACGCTTTAAGCGATGCAAACGCTAGAAACAGTAATATGATTAGAGAAAAAATTGATTTTTTCATAAAACTTCCTCCTAAAAACTTGCATAGTTTTTTACAACTAGCTTGAGTAAATTATAAATGCGAAATTCAATGGTAGCAAATTAGCGGTTATTCTAACCAAAAAGTTTGGGTAATCGATTTTTCAGTCCTTTGGGTAGTAATATTTCCATTGCATCATCTACGGTGATTATTCCGTTAATTTCTCCCCACTCGTCAACGACAGGCAAGGCAAGCAAATTATACTCAGCAATTTTTCTGGCAGCTTCTTCAGCTGGATCATCTGGATGAGCATATTGAAATTGAGTTCTCATGACTTTTTCTAGAGGCAATGTAGGATCTGCCAGAATCAAGCTTCTCAGAGATATGACTCCACAAAGTTTCCAGGAATTTTCCTCCTCGACGACGTAAAGATAATAAATCATGTTCGGAGTTTTTGCCATCTCTCTAAGTCTTGCAATGGCTTGAGCCACGGTTAAGTTTTTTGGGAGCGCTACAAATTCTGTAGTCATCAATCCTCCAGCCGTATCAGCTCTAAAAGGCATTAATTCGGCGACTTCTGCTTTCTCTTCTTCCTCCATCAACTCCAAAAGCTCTCTGGCCTTCTCTTCATCCATTTCGACCAAAACATCGACGGCGTCATCAGGTGACATCTCCTGTAAGATGTCAGCAGCTCTCTCTTGGTCCATTTCCTCCAAAATACGGGCTTGATTTTCCGTTGACATTTCCTCTAAAGTCTCCGCAGCCGTCTCATCATCGAGTGATTCAACTATCTCTGTGCGATGAATCGGAGAGAGAGATTCTGCAAGTTGTGCAATTTCGACTGGATGTAATCTGGATAGTTTGTCTTTTGAATTTTTAAGCTGAACAACTGCCGTTGGTGTATCAGTTGCAAGATAACCTACGTCTGCCCAATCTATGACTTCGACAGGATGACTAGGATACAAGCCTGAGGGTAAAAGTCTTCTGAGGAAACCATGAATACCGACATCTGCGCCGGTTACAAGCCACCTATCTCCAACCTCTATTAGTTGAACATCATTAACCCTGACCACTCGCTTTCCATCAACATCAATTAATTGTTTATCGAGAACATCCTTGGCTAATAAGACCTCTCCTTCACGCCTAGCGAATGGTCTTAAGTCTAAGATGTCCGTATTTAACCTTGCTCCTGTCTCATCAAATTGGGCTATTCTAGCCCATGGCACGAAAAAATCTCTCCGCCTATATCGGGCTACTAAACCGATTACAGGCGGATAATCTTCATCACCATATCGCACCACAACATCACGAATAGATGCAACCTTTTCACCTTCAGCGTCGTAGATCGGCTTACCAAGCACTTGCGATAGGTATATCATCGCCTATAGATGTATGGTTGAATCATGTATTCCTTCGGCAGCTTCCATGATGCTCTCTGAAACCGTCGGATGAGCATGAATTGTTCTTCCGAGTTCCTCAGCTGTCGTCTCAAGCTGCATGGCCACACAAATTTCTGCTAAGAGCTCAGTAGCATGTGGCCCTATCATATGCACACCTAACACCTCATCGTATTTTTTCTCGGCGACTATTTTTACAAAGCCCTCAGTTTCTCCAAGAATCCTAGCTTTTGGATTTGCAGAGAATGGAAACTTTGCGGTTTTAACGTCGTAACCAAGTTCTTTTGCCTTAGCCTCGGTCAAGCCAACTGATGCAACTTCTGGATCACAGTAGGTACAATTCGGTACTAGTCTGTGATTAATGGGCTCTACTTTTCTACCAGCTATTTTCTCGACGACTAATATTCCTTCTTTAGAGGCGAGATGGGCTAACCAGGCGGTGTCAATGACATCTCCGATCGCGTAAATTCCAGGTTCATCCGTCTCACAATACTCATTAACTTTTATGGTTCCGCGAGGATTGACAACCACTCTTGTATTCTCTAATCCCAAACCCTCAATGTATGGCATACGCCCAACAGCTACTAAAAGCATTTCTGCTTCAAAGTTAACATCATTTCCCTTGGAATCCTTACCAAATACCTTCACAGATGGA
This sequence comes from uncultured Blastocatellaceae bacterium, assembly GCA_964486055.1. GTDB lineage: Bacteria > Acidobacteriota > Blastocatellia > Pyrinomonadales > Pyrinomonadaceae > J014. The sequence goes on along the minus strand of CAZALE010000006.1, from coordinate 63,111 downwards.
TTTTTCTTCTCCATCTTTTCGAGTTTCACGCCTGTATGAACTTTTATACCTCTCTTCTTAAAGCTTCTTTCTAGCTCTCTAGAAACCTCTTCGTCTTCAAGCGGCACGATTCTATCTAAAAGCTCAACAATAGTTGTTTCCGCGCCAAATCTAGAAAAAACGCTAGCAAACTCTACACCTACGGCTCCAGAACCCATGACTATCAAACTTTTTGGTACTTTCTCCAACTCCAAAATCTGATCCGAATTTACGACCTGTTTTCCATCAGTCTCGAAACCTGGTATCGGTTTACATACAGATCCAGTGGCAATTATTATGTTCCTCGTCGCCAAATTCTCGATTTTGCCATCATCATACCTGACTTCTACCTTGCCAGGCGAAAGTATCTTACCAAATCCATTGAAAACGGAAATTTTATTTTTCTTCATCAAATAAGATACTCCAGCCGAGCTTTTAGCTACGACATCATCTTTATATTTCTGAATCCGTTTCCAATCATAACTTAACCTTTCAACCTTTAATCCGAATTGCTCAAAATGCTGAGCTTTCTCGTAAAGATGAGCTGCATTTAGCAAAGCTTTTGTCGGTATGCATCCGCGCAAACCGCACGTTCCGCCAAGCTTACCGCTTTTTTCTTTTTCCACAATTGCAACTTTCAAACCCAATTGAGCTGCCCTAACAGCAGCTACATAACCACCAGGACCGGCACCAATAATTACGACATCAAATTGCTCTGCCATCTTATGATTACATCTCCTTGACCTTAGGATCTAAAAACAAAATTATACGCTTTACTGCCCCAAAGAGAAAATGACTGATTTATCATCAGCAGATAGTTTTCTTACTCTACCCAGTCCCCTACTCCCTCTCTCTCAACATGATATCCAACAGACTGCAAGTAATTAACCACTTGCCTTCCATGCTCTTCATCGCGGACCTCGAGTAACATTTCTATGCCTACAAATCCCAACGGAGCGAGCCACATCGAACGACGATGAAAGACTTCTATTATGTTTGCACGCGTTTCTGCGACTGCTTTCGTTAAACCAGCAAGCATTCCAGGTCTATCTGCAACCAGCAGCTTTAGTATGATGTAATGACCTCGTCGTACGAGCACCTGCTCTAGGACACGCGTCAGTAAATTCGCATCTATGTTTCCGCCACACAGTACAGTACAAACCGTATCGCTAGAATCAACCCTTATTTTTCTTGCTAGTAGCGCTGCTAATCCAGCTGCACCTGCGCCCTCTACTACCAACTTAGCGTTTTGCACGCAATGAAAAATCGCATAGGCTATCTCATCCTCGGTGACTTCTACAACATCATCCACAAATTCTTTTATCAGCTCCAAAGTCTTACCACCAGGTTTTTTAACTGCGATCCCGTCTGCAATCGTGAAATTATAATTCTTGGCTTCGACTGGCCTTCCCTCTTTCAGGGAATCCTTAATAGGGGCACAATTAGCTGCTTGAACACCGAAAACCTTAACCTTTGGTAAAAGATTTTTAACTGCCAAAGCAATGCCCGATATAATGCCGCCACCGCCTATCGGCACCACTACTACAGTAGCTTCAGGTAAATCTTCTACTATTTCCCATCCAATAGTTCCTTGCCCTGCAATCACCGTCTCATCATCGAAAGCATGAACGTAAGTATACCCATGCTCCTGCTGTAGCTTCATCGAATAAGCAACAGCTTCATCAAAACTAGAGCCATGAAGAATTACCTCCGCACCTTGGGCTTTGGTTGCAGTGATCTTCGTTAAAGGAGCGTATTCTGGTAACACGATTGTAGCCTTTATACCATGAAGACGTGCTGCAAATGCTACTCCCTGAGCATGATTACCAGCAGAGGCAGCAATCACACCTCTGGATTTCTCCTCAGCCGATAACCGAGCTATCTTGTTATAAGCACCGCGAACTTTGAATGATCCACTTCTCTGTAAGCATTCAGCTTTCAAAAAAGCCTTTGCACCAATCACCTTAGAAAGTTGCTCATCAAACAATATAGGAGTAGGAATTATTACTTTCTGCAGGATCTTCCTCGCATCTTGAATATCGACTAGCTTTAATCCCATCAAGCTAACCTTAGTTTTATTTTCTGAAATTGTCAAATTCTAACTTTTGCGCAGCATAAACCTTATTCGATAAAATTTGGTTGATGTTTGTCCATATTGTTTGCTGGAAGTACAAACCTGAAATAAGCGAAGAAGAAAAGATAAAGCATGTAGAAATGCTGAAAAATTTACCTAATCTTATTCCTGATATCCTAAGTTTTCATGTTGGACGCGATGAATTACATCTGGAAAGATCTTTCGATACAGGTTTAATAGCGACCTATACAAATAAGCAAGCTTTTGATTACTACACAATTCATCCTGAGCACCAAAAGGTAGCGGAGTTAGGCAGAAAATTATCCGAGAAGGTCGTCTCAGTGGACTTCACAGTTCCTGATGAAACCAAAAATAAATAAATGCACTATGACTTTTCGCCGAAAATTATTGATATCGCTTGTATTAGTTGCAGTTTTCTCTCAAATTCCCTTTGCATTTCGCAGGTATCAATTATCGCTGCTGGCAAAAAACTTAAGTGAACTGAATCAAGAAAAAATCGAAGCATCAAATGAATTCAGGGATTACAAAGGTATAATACATGCTCATACAAGCTTAGGCGGCCACAGCACTGGACAATTTGAAGAGCTTATTAAAGCCGCTAATACGAACCAGCTTGATTTCGTCATCATGACTGAGCACACTTCTGAACTCTTCGATAGCTCAGCACTGACTTTGAGCGGATTTGTCGGAAACACTCTTTTCATAAACGGTCAAGAAGTCGATACCGCCAGTAGCGATAGGTTCTTGATGATACCAGGTCATGCAGATAGTTTCGCCGACGCTAAATTAAACACAGAACAATTTATTGACAAATACAAGTCTCAAGGAAGATTAATTTTAGTGGCTTATCCTGAGCGTCTGAAAACTCCTCAAGCTAATTTTGATGGAATTGAAGTTTTCTCACTGAACACAAACGCACGACGAATGAATCCATTTTTGTTTTTATTTGACTATATATGGTCAGGAAGTCTCAGTGATTTGCTTCTCACAAAATATTTCATGCGCCCAGGCGAGAATCTCAGACAATACGATGAGCTAACTGAAAAAAAGAAATTAACTCTATTCGCAGGAAGCGACGCTCACTCGAATATCGGTTTTTTTCTATTAGGTGATGACACTGGTAGGAAAATTCTTTATCTGAAATTGGATCCCTACGAAAAAGTATTTCGATTGATGCGCAATCACGTGCTCATCGAAAAAGGCAAAGAACTTAATCAAGAGACTCTTCTGCAAGCCATTAGAGACGGAAGATTGTACATAGGAATTGATAGATGGGCTGATCCGACGGGTTTCTCCTTTACGGCAAATGAAGAAAAGACAATGGGTGATGAGATCAAACTCGAAAAAGTCCCCCTGCGATTGAATGTTAACTCACCATTTCCAGCCAGGATTATACTTTTTCGTAATGGACAAAAAATAGCCGAAACGGAAGGCAAAACAGCCAATTTCGAGGTTACGGAAAATGGCGCCTACAGAGTCGAACTATATCTTGAAGCATTAGGATTGACCAAAATGCCATGGATAATATCGAACCCGATCTATGTACGTTAGATCGAATGATGAATTTAAAATCAGTAACCTACAGCCTCGCCGTCACTTCTTGAATCGATCGCACCTAGCCGAACTCCTGTCTTCTTTTCTATTTCTATGCCGGTGGCAGAAGCAATGTAAGCTGGCTTTGCTGTTAGCTTATGACCACGAGATTCTAGGGCTTTTACGGTGTCCTGGCTCAAACCGAATGGTTCATAGAAGACCTCGTCAGGCAACCATTGATGATGAATCCTCGGTGCATCTATAGCTTGCTGAATATTCATGTCATGATCGATCATGTTAATCACAGTTTGAATTACGGCGGAAATTATTCTTGGACCACCCCTTGCCCCAACAGCAAACCATAATGAACCATCTTTTCCGAGCACGATTGTAGGGGTCATAGAGGAGAGAGGTCGTTTTCCTCCCTCTATCTTGTTTCTCTCTCCTTGAATAAGACCGAAAAGATTTGGTTTACCAGGCCTCGCTGCAAAATCATCCATTTCGTTGTTCATCAAAATACCTGTGCCTTTTATCGTGACGGCCGAACCGTAGAGATCATTTATTGTATAGGTGTTAGAAACAACATTTCCCTCAGTATCAACCACTGTAAAATGGGTCGTCTCTGTCCCTTCTGCAAAGGATACGTCACCGGCTTTAATCAAATCACTTGGAGTCGCTTTTTCCAAGTCTATGGTTGAAGCTCTTTTTTCAGCGTATTTCTTGTCTACCAAAACTGATGTGGGAACATTTACGAAATCTGGATCTCCCATCCACTCTGCTCTATCAGCAAAAGCGCGTCGCATGGCTTCGATAAGAAGATGATATTTTTCGGAGGAAGCCCATCCCATGCTCCTTATATCATATCTCTCGAGCATATTGAGCACTTGTAACATTACAATACCTCCAGAGCTAGGCGGGGGCATAGTTATGATTTGATAGCCTCTGTAATTTCCTATCAGTGGCTCTCTCTGTTTCGCTTGATAATTGGCAAGGTCTTCAAGGGTTATTAATCCACCATTTCGCTTCATATCTTCGGCAATAAGCCTTGCAGTAAGACCTGTGTAAAACTCTTTTGCGCCATACTTCTGAATCCTGGCCAAAGTTTTAGCTAAATCAGGTTGTTTTAAAATGTCTCCTTCTTCATAAAACTTGCCATTGTTCAAAAATATTCTCCGGCTTTCCTCATACCGTTCCAGATTCTTACTATAAGCTTTGAATAAATTAGCTTGACGATAACTCAGGACGTATCCATCTTGAGCTAAACGACGAGCTGGTTCCACTAAATCACTCCATGAAATCTTTCCTGAACCAAACTTTCTATATGCCAGATCCAAGCCTGCGATAGTACCGGGAACTCCTGAAGCTCTGTAACCAAGAGTTGAACTACCTTCGCCTTTGATTAGATTACCATCTTTATCGACAAATAGATCCCTGGTTGCAGCTTTTGGTGCGGCCTCTCGATAATCAATTGCATAGCTTCTACCATCCTTAAACCTAATTAGCATGAAACCTCCGCCGCCGAGATTTCCAGCCTCTGGATAAACAACAGCTAGTGCCAAAGCTACAGCCACGGCTGCATCTACAGCATTACCTCCTTTTTTAATAATCTCGATACCTATCCTTGACGCTAGCTCGTGCTGAGATGCAACCATAGCTTTGCGCCCACGTACCGGCTCTCGCCATGCTGCTCTGGTATCAGCAAAAGGCGAAAGATTGGTAATTACCAGCAATAAAATCAAGTTGTCGACGAATAATTTTCTTAACATCTTTCCCCAAATTCCAAGATACTTTTGGCAGTAGTAATAGCTTAGCTAACTTCAGAAGATTTTAACAAAATGTGTGTTCGGAAGAAATTTTATATAAAAGGAATGTCGCGCAACTGTTTGTAGT
>CAZALE010000006.1:55878-57565 GCA_964486055.1 uncultured Blastocatellaceae bacterium | reverse complement strand
GGTGGGCCTTTGCGGGAAGGAGATTGAGTAGGAAAACGAAATTCCTAAATCTTTCGATTTGGGAATTTCGCTGAAGGAAAATAAAAATATCCAATAGTTTTCAAATTTTTTGAATCAAACTGTTTTCTGGCACCGCAATCTAAACAAACTCTGTAACTTTGCTTAGTCTCATCATCAAAAAATGGGCGACTTAGTCTTCTGTTATGCCAGCATCCAAATATCTTGCTAAATAACCCTATTCTTGCTTTAAATTCCTTCACTTTCATCAGTGTTTATCCTCTTGTCGATATTCCAAATTCGCAACTCAAAGCCTATGACAATAGTTGATTCTAATTTTGCGTATTTTCTCTCAAAGATTTTAAATTCTTTACTTAGATAACCTAATTAGATAAAATTTAGCCAAAATTCCGACAAAGCGGGAGCATCACATGTTCTGTATGATTTTGGCCGCATCAGGTGGCAACTTTGAGATCTTGATTAATTTATTTCTCATCATTCTCTTCGCAAAGCTACTAGCGGAGCTTTTTGAGAGACTGAAACAGCCTGCCGTCGTAGGAGAAATCTTAGCTGGCATCATTTTTGGTCCGAGTTTGTTAGGATTTATAACCCCATCTGAAATCGTGCAAGTCTTGGCCGAAATTGGTGTTATTTTTCTGCTTTTCACGGTAGGGTTAGAAACGAGTCCTTCAGCTATTCTGAGAGTAGGCAAGAAAGCTCTGATAGTCGGCGGTCTTGGGGTAGCACTTCCATTTCTATTTGGGTATATATTGATGAAACTTTATGGCGGTGGAAATATAGAGGCTATGTTTCTCGGGGCAGCGATGGTCGCAACATCCGTCGGCATAACTGCGAGAGTTTTAGCTAATCTGGGACTCCTAGATGCTCCTACTGCTAGAATAATACTCGGCGCTGCCGTTATAGATGACATCTTAGGATTATTGATTTTAACTGTTGTATCAAGTCTCACGACTGGTGGCATTGATTACTCGAAATTGCTTACAACAGCAGGACTTGCAATTGGTTTCACAATTTTTGTAGTTTTCATAGGTGCCCCCTTCGTTACAAAAATCTCCCCAAAAATCGAACGATTGAAAATAGGAAATCCATTTTTCATTTTTGGGTTAATACTTTGCCTAGGTTTATCGGCTTTCTCAGAATATATAGGAGTTGCAGCCATAATAGGAGCGTTTTTAGCAGGAATGGCATTAGCAGACGGCGCGCACAATCAACCCGACGTAATAAAGCAGACCAACGGCATAATGGAATTTTTAGCTCCACTTTTTCTGGTCAATATTGGCATGGCTCTAGATGTTTCGATTTTCCAGGATTTTTCATTAGTCTCATTCGCTTTAGTGGTCACGATCGTAGCGATGTTGACAAAAATAATAGGCTGTGGCTTAGGGGGCTTAGACATGGGCTGGAGAAGAGCTTCTCAGATTGGTATCGGCATGATGCCTCGCGGTGAAGTTGGCATCGTAGTCGCCCAAATCGGGCTCAGCTTAGCCGCAATCGATTCACGTGTATTCGGAGTTGTTCTTTTCATGGCGGTTATTACAACACTAGCAGCTCCACCCCTTATCAAGCTTAGCTTCGCTAACGAGGAAGCCGCTCTAACTACGATTGATTCAGAAGATGCTGGCGGTATCGTGGTGAACAAAGAGGATTGGTCACAGCTAGGATAATAAAT
>CAZALE010000006.1:0-55778 GCA_964486055.1 uncultured Blastocatellaceae bacterium | reverse complement strand
TTGGTCACAGCTAGGATAATAAATCATGAAAAGCAAAAGTGTGTTTATTCACCATTTAAGTCGCTTACTCAAATCCCTTACGTTCCTGAGTCTATGGTTACTTCTCCCTGGGAGCGATAGCAATGCACAAAATTTTCTCCCTATCTGTGAGGGAATTGAACATGCTGAGATTACCCGAAAAATCGATGGTGTTGATGTTAAACTAAATCTCTTGAGATTGGATCCGCAAAAAATAAGGCTTGATGTCATACACGCCATGGATACTGTAAATGGCACAGAAACCTTATCGTCGATTGCTAAAAGACATGGAGCAATAGCTGCCATAAATGCAGGTTTTTTTCGCCTTGATAGAAGCATTTTTGCAGGCACACCATCGGGTATCTTGATGATTGACGGTAAATTATTATCGATGAGCCACTCGGGACGAGCTGCAGTCGCAATTGTAAACGATAGCAGAAAAACTGATATTGCATTTGCGCATGTGGATACAGAAGTTTCATTGAAATTTTCGAATAAAAAAATTTCTATCTCAGGAATGAACCGGGAGAGAAAAATTGATGATATCGTATTATTTACGCCAGAATTTGGAAGAAGCACCCTTACTGATCCAGGTGGTTGGGAGTTCATCTTTCAATCAAATAGTAAGAACCCATTCAGCGGCAGATTAGTAGAAATCCGTAAGAATAAAGGCAGTTCTACAATTCCACAGTACGGATTCGTATTGTCGGTCAGTGATTCGAAGCTTAAAAGCCTGCCGTATATGCTGAAGAAGTTGGGAGTGATAGCTTCCTGGCAATTTACAATAAAAACAATTGAGCCATCTGAAAGTAAATTTTTTCAGATGGCTGAAGATATAACTAACGGTGTTCCTCAATTAATTCGCAATGGCGAAATACAAATCACTTGGGAGCAGGAAAAAACCAGTCGGGCTTTTGTTGAAACACGCCATCCTCGAACCGGAATTGCGAAACTCAAAGATGGGCGAATATTGTTAATAACTGCAGACGGGAGAAGCGAAGATAGCGGCGGTGTGGCTCTGAGAGATCTAGCTGAATTTTTACTCCAACTGGGAGCATTTGAAGCAATAAACCTTGATGGCGGAGGATCAACTACAATGTTCTTAAATGGCAAAATTGTAAATAAACCATCCGATAAGGAAGGCGAAAGACGCATAAGCGATGCAATTTTAGTTTTTCCGAGAGCTGATTGTAAGAGATAATCACCTCGGGCAACTCAACAAAAAATCGCATTATACTAGAGAAAATCTAAAAAACACTTATCTTATCGAGCTATTGTCGGATTCGTCTTTGTAGAATTTAATCTGCCGATCTATTGTGAAACCGCAAAACGATTTTCTCAAAATGCTTTGAATTCATGGCAACAGGGATGCTTTCACAGCTGCGAACTATCCATCTATAAAAATAGGCAAATTATCCCAAGACTTATGTATCACAATATTAAAAATCATCTAAAACATGGAGAATCTATGAAGTCTCTTTTTGTAATTTTGGCATTATGCTCTTTGATTACAGGCGCTCAGGCACAGAGAGTTTTGACCATAACCACGCAGCCAAATGCAAAAGTATGGATAAATGATGTGTATCGAGGTAATACGAATGACCAAGGCATCCTGAAAATAAAAAATCCACCAAAGCCTCCTCTCCGAATCCGAGTGCGTGCTTATGGTTTTCAAGAATTTGTAAAGCTACTAAATCCCTCAGAGAGAGAAATAAAGATCAAACTCATTAAAACTAATGATAAAGCTGAGCTGGCATTTCAAAATGCTGAAAGACTAGCATCGAGCGATAAAGAAAAAGCCTTAGAGTTATACTTAGAGGCAATTCGATTGCGACCAAAGTATGCCGAGGCTTATGTTGCGATGGCCAGAATTCTCATGGATATGGGAGAAACCGAAAAAGCCTTAGAGGCAATATCAAACGCCAGAAAGATTAAACCATTGTATCCAGAGGCTTCAGCCGTCGAAGGTAGGATTTACAAAGCAGAAGGGAATGAGGAAAAAGCCATAGAGGCTTTTAAGCGCGCCATACGCGAAGGCAAAGGCTTTCAACCTGAGGCTTACGCTGGACTAGGTTTGTTATACAAAGAACGCGCTGAAGGATTTTCACTTCAAGGGAAATTTGATCAAGAGCGCAAGGAATATGAAATGGCAGCTAAGGCGTTAAGAACGTCTATCGATCAACTAGCTGGCGCCCCAGACGCTGAGGTTTTGTATCAGATGCTAGGATTAGTCTATGAAAAGCAAGAAAAATACGCCGAGGCTATAAAAGTTTACGAGGAATTTCTGAGGGTTTTTCCAGATAGCAATGAAAAAAGCGCAGTAGAGTCATTCATACTCCAACTAAAGAAGAAGATGAATTAAGAGAGTTAGCGCATTTCTTTGAGTCTGCGTAACAGTATAGGAACCAATTTAATGGTCTTAAGCAAAGAGCCAGAGGCAAAGTAGCGTGCAAAACCCTTGAATGTCTCGATTGCAGTCTCAGAATATGGCATCCACCATGCGTCTGGTAGAAAAGCGAATCGATTCATGTGTACATGCCTAGATTGCACTAACTCCATCAATCCCTCCAATCCATGAGTTCGCCCATAACCTGAATTCTTAACCCCACCCCATGGAGTTTGAGCAATTCCATGAGTATACAAAACTTCGTTGATGCAAATGGTGCCCGCCTCGAGCTTCTCAGCCACGCGCTTTGCCTTTTTCAGATCTTTTGTCCAGACACTTGCCGTTAAACCAAAATCTGAATCATTCGCTAATCTGATTGCCTCCTCTTCTGTCCTAAAGGTGGCAATTGGAAGTGTCGGGCCAAAAGTCTCCTCCCGCATTGCCCGCATGGAATTATTAACTCCCACTATTATCGTAGGCTCGAAGAATAACCCTTTGTGCCGTCCTCCAGTTAAGATTTCTGCACCTTCTGCCCTAAAACTCTCCACATGTTCTTTTACCGTTTTTAACTGCTTCTCGGAGGATAAAACCGTTATCGATACATCTTTTTCTAAACCCACACCCTGTTTGAGTCTTTTCGTCTTCTCTACTATGATTTTTGTTAACTCAGCCGCTACAGATTCCTGCACATACAGTCTCTCAACCGCAGAGCAATTCTGACCTGAATTACAAAAAGCACCCCAAACCGCAGCATCAGCAGCTAACTCCAGGTTGGCATCCGAGAACACAATCATTGCATCCTTGCCTCCTAACTCTAAAACTACAGGAGTCAGATTTTTAGCTGCCATCTCAGCGATTCGTTTACCGGTTTGCACGCTTCCTGTAAACATTATCTTGTCGGGTGGGGCCTCAACAAGAGCTGCTCCCGTGCTGCCATCACCCGTTACTACCTGAACTATGTCATCTCTTAAGCCTGCCTTCCTGAAAATTTCTCCTATCTTGAGGCCTACCAATGGCGTCAGTTCAGAGGGTTTTATGACTACCGTGTTACCAGCCATGATTGCCATAGTTGCCTCGCCTAAAGGTATTGAAAATGGATAATTCCATGCAGGTATGATAGCAACTACTCCTAAGGGCTTATAGGTAATCCATGAAGAACGGCCAAGCAAAGAAAAAAGTCCAATATTGATTTTCTTAGGCTTCAATAGTTTTTCAGTATTCTTGGCAAAATACTGCATTAGATCTAAAACAGGAGCTATTTCCATCGAAATAGCCTCTGCGATTGGTTTCCCTGATTCTTTGCTAATAAGCACAGCGATTTCATCCATTTCTGCTAGGATGATTTCGCGTGCTCTCATTACAAAACCTCTACGTTCCTCAAAGGAGGTCTCGGACCAATTCCTGAATGCAGATCTCGCCCGCTCAACTACCGCTTTTACCTCATCTGCAGCATAAATTCTTACCCTCCCGAGCTCCTCACCAGTAGCGGGATTTACGGAAGTAATAATATTCTCAGTTACAGTTAAACTCATACTTGCAATTTATGAAACTTATTAGATAAAAGCAACTAGAACGTCTGCGTTCAGATAAATTTTTTCAAGCCAGTTAGTTGAATTAATGCAAGCAATAAGAAGCGAGGGTTGAGTATTAGATATCTACGCCAAAGTCTTTTTGGCTCCTGCAAAAGTCTAAACAACCATTCAAGTCCGACGTTTCCAATCCATTCAGGACATTCCTTGACGTTTCCAGCAAAAAAATCGAAAGACGCCCCAACACCAAGCATTACGCTCTTTACTCTATCCTTGTGTGCTGCCATCCATCTCTCTTGCTTCGGACACCCTAAGCCTACAAATAGAATATCTGGGGCAGCAGCATTTATCTCTTCTACGATCTCTTCATCTTCTTCCTTGGTTAGCTGACGAAAGGGCGGAGAAAAACTGTAAACAATACGCAACCGGGGAAAATCTCTAATAGCACGTGCCCTGATCGCTTTTATAACTTTATCAGAGCTCCCGTAAAACCCCACCGAGAATCCCTTTTGCTCCGCATATCGGCATAGCGCGATCATCGCATCATTAGCTCTTACTCTCGAGGCAGCGCGAGCTCCTTGGAGTTTTTGCATCCAAACGAGCGGCATCCCGTCTGTTACTATATAATCAGCAGCGTTTACTATCTTCGCAAACTCTGGATTATCGTAGGCCTCCATCACCATGTGAACCGTAGAAAAACAAACATAACCACCGCAACCTCGACTGATTAAGCGCTCAACTTCATCAATCAACTCCTCCAATGATGTTACGTTAGGCAACAAGCTTAAAACCCTGATTTTTCTCATTTCAACACCCGTCGATAGAATTCCTCTAGACGCTGCAAGTAGCCTCTTAAATCATATCTCAATTCTATGGTTCTCCTCGCATTGTGTCGGATTCTCAATTTCTCCGATTCGTCAGCTTCCAGAGCGAAGTTTAGCTTTTCTATTAAATTATTGACATCCCGAGGTTCTATCAAAAAACCGTTTACTCCATCCTCGATTAGTTCGACAATAGAGGCTATTCTCGATGCTATCACAATGCATCCCGAGGCCATTGCCTCCAGCAAAACCATCGGCAACCCCTCACCATAGCGCGATGGTAGAACAACTATATCTGCCTCAGATAAAATTTTCATTTTTTCTGATCCTGACACAATTCCACCGTAATAAAATTTCTCCCCCAAAATACCTCTCATTTCTCGAATGAATAATTCACGCATGGGACCATTCCCATAAACATGAAAAAGAAAATTCTCATTCTTTAGTGATTTAAAAGCTTCCGTTAATTCCTCTAAACCTTTCGATTCGTGCATTCTACCCATGAAAACTATTGAATTACTTAACTTACAACCAACCGTGAACTCATCAGAGGATACCGCGTTTCTTAAAACTCCTATTTTCAAATCATCCCAGCGATTCAATAAAAATTCTCTTTCCGTATCACTTAAAACTAAAACCAAATCCGCAGCTACGAGCATTCCATGCGCTAAAGTTTTCAAAAAACTGCTTCTGAACTCTTCTACTAAATATCTACCGCCGTGAACATGAATAATTACCGGCTTTCTGAAATATTTAGCGATTTTAGCTAGAACTAAGTCACGAAAAATTGAAAGAGGATTCAGGGCCGTATTCACATGCACTATGTCTGCTTTTTTTATTGCTCTGTAAAAGCGAATCGGTAAAACTAGCTGCCGGCACAACCATTCTAAATTTCTCCTCTCATCATCGCTCTTACCAGCAACGAAATGGACATAATCAACGTGCTCAGCTTTTAGTATCTGACTTACAACAGTGGATATCCCGCTGACATTTTTAGATTCATCGAGACTCGGAGCAGTTATAACAACTCTCATCAAAAAAGCATACTTTATCGAAGCCACTTAAAACAATTTGACTCAACAACATCAGTTTCGAATTTGTCCTAGACTTATATCAAATTTTATGTTATGTTCAATAAGGAGCTGGAGGTGCGATTCATCTTATGTCGAAAGCGATTCTTAAACAAAAACCGGCTAGAAGTCCAGAAGTTGAGGAATGGATGAAACGAGAAATCGAGGAGCAGAGGAGAAAATACGAAAAAATAGCATATGAAATGAATGTAAAAATGGCAGAGCAAAGGGAAAAATGGTATAGGGAGTTTGAACAAAGAATTCAAACTACAGGTTTTAACTGGCATGGAGATCTGAAACGAATCATCAAGCCCGAAGAGATTTATCCAAAACCAGATAGAGACCATCGCGTCGTCTATTAAGGCATTTTGAAAACCCATTAAGATTGACAAAAAAGTGAGGAAATATGGCAAGACCACATATCGAACCGTTTGTTGATAGAGATATTTCATTCAAGCGACTTGATCTAAAGGGTATTCCACCCGGATACAACTATAAAATGCTCTCAATGGATGAGGATACAGGGGCATGTACTATGTCTGTTCAATGGGATGCTGGTTACAGACAGCCACCTTCTGTTTGCTATTCGGACCTGGAGATTTTTATCATGGACGGAACTATGAGGATTGGTGATAAATTATGTCATAAAGGAGAGTATTTATTTATTCCTCGCGGAGTCTCAATGCCGTCCTTCTCTACTGAAACCGGCTGCTTCGCATTAGTCATGTATAACGATACCGAGCCTCACTTGGTTGAATCAGATGAGGATATGCCCGGTGCAAATCGCTCAGAACTAATTCAAGTACAAGCTTATGAAGGACTATCCTGGGAGGTGCCAACCTTATTTCCCAGAACAGCCTCAGGGTGTTTGTTAAAATTGCTAAGATTCGATCATAAAACCCACGCAATGACATTTCTTTATACAATGACTCCCGGATTCCGACAAGACAATATTTCCTATCATGATTGCGCCGAGGAAGCCTATCACATTTGGGGAACCTCTTGGATGATGCAGTTTGGCGATCTTCCAACCGGCGGATACTTTTGGCGTCCAGCATACATAAATCATGGAGCTTTTTATTCTGAGCACGGAATATTAGGTTTTGGACGAACCGACGGAGAGTTGCATAATCATTTCCACTGGAATCCTTATTCAACCCCCGAGGAAAATGCGCACAGAGCCGCTGCAAGGTTCATCAGACAAAAACCAGAGCTTCACAAATGGCTATGGACTCACGGACATAATCACATAGACTTCGAGTATCCAGATGATATTCATAACCTAGAATCAGAAAACGAACGAATTCACAGCCACATACACAGTGAACTGCATAAGCTCGGTATACCTCATTCTCACGAGGACAGCTAAAGTGAATGAAAACTAAGCTTGGAAAAACGTTCTAGAAGATTTAAAATTCATTTGGGATCTTAAGTCCAAAAAATTTAAAAAAATATGCCAAAGCCAAAAAGAGTTTTTGCCAACTCGAGAATTCCGCTATATTATCAACTCGAAAACGTTTTAAGGGAGAGAATAGCCTCAGGCGAGTTCGGTCCTGGTGAAAGAATTCCGACGGAATTAGAGCTAATTGAGCAATATGGTGTTTCTCGTATAACAGTCCGGCAAGCCCTTCAGGCCTTAGCCGATGAAGGATTAATCGAAAGAAAGCAGGGAAGAGGTACAGTTGTTGCAGCCCGTAAGATGAAACGCAGAAAGTTTTCGGGTATTATCCACCTCACAGGATCACTCGATGAGTTAATTGAGATGGGAATGGATACTCCTGTTAAAGTCCTTGAAATGAATAAAATTCAAGCAGATCAACATGAGGCTGAATTATTGAAGATAAAGACCGGAACTACCATATATCGCCTTAAACGACTGAGAATGAATGAAGGAAAACCCTTCGGGCTTATCGTCAACTATTTACCTGAGGAAATAGGTTCATCACTCACTATGTCAGAGCTATCCAGTGGGGCTCTTCTAAATATCATCGAAAATAAACTTGGATACAGATTAGAAAGCGCACTGCAGGAAATTCGTGCAGAACTTGCAGACCCTTACGTCGCACAACTCCTAGAGGTGCGGATTGGAACAGCATTGTTATCAATAGAGCGCACCGTCTACGCAGAAGGAGAAAAACCAGTCGAATATGTTCATTCACTTTACAGAAGCGATCTATACGGTTACTCCGTAAAGTTAGTACGCGAGAAAGAAACTTAACTAATCCAACCTACAGATCTATTGGTTTTACTAGATTTGAAAATTAAGATAGAATCTAAGCAAAAATTTGGTTTGATGATCTTGACACGTCAAGGCAGTTTGCGTGATTATTTTTTTCTGATCGCTAGCTAATGAAAACTAGCAAACACTGCATTTCTATAAAACATCTTATGCACTGCTTGACTTCGGAGTCTGAAAAAGAGAATCCGCGGTAAGCAAGAAAAAAGGAAAAGGTGGAGGATGATTCTTTAAAATGAATAAAACAACAAAACTCTTAACGTTTTGCTCGGCTATCGTACTCAGCTTTTCTATTTTGGCTTTCGGCCAGGAAAGCGAATGTGACACACTTTATAACACAAACTTTGTGCCGAATTACAGAAGTAATGATCTTAACAAGTTGAAGCTTGCAATTGACTCTGGAAAGGCATTGATAGAAAAGTGTGCTTCTGAAGAAGCCTACAAAGATCCCATTGAGTTCGTAAAAAAACAACTCCCAAGGATGGAGAAAAATTACAGATTCTCAATGGCGATTAATAAATTCAATAACGCTGTAAAAGATCCAAAAAATCTCAATGTAGATGAAGCTTTTGTAAGCGGCAAGGAAATTTTAACTTTAGAGCCAAATTTTCAGCGGGGAATTGATGTTATACTGACTCTAGCCTCTATCGGACTCGATCAAGCTCTTGCAAATAATAGGAAATACAACAATGAAACCCTCGACTATGCAAAACAGGCCATAGCTAAACTAGAGGCCAATACGCCATCACAAGAATATGGCCTATGGAGCTACGTGTATAAAACTAAGGAATTTCCGGATGGAAAGACAAATGCGTTGGCATGGATGAACTATACAATAGGATACATAATGTATCATCACCAAGGAAAGGAAAAAGAAGCAGTTCCATACTTATACAAATCAATCCAGTATAACTCCAACGTTAGGAAAAGAGCCGATGTATATCAAGCCATAGGCGACTTTTACAAGAAAGAATATAATCGTTTAGACGATGAAAGAACCGAAATAGCAAAGAAAATACAAGAAGAGACCAATGAAGAAACTAAAAAGCAACTAATAGATAAAGCAAAAGAAATCTTAGGTTTGCAGAAGGGCTACGCTGAGAGGATGATGGACGCATACGCCAGAGCCAGAGAAAATGCAGGGTCTGATCAGGCTTATAAGAACTCTCTTTATGAAACCATCAAAATTCTCTACAGTGTGCGATTCGATGGTAAAACTGACGGAATAGATCAATACATTGCATCTTTGGTTAGCAAGCCAATGCCTGATCCAACAACACCAGTGACGCCCATAAATGACTCACAAACCTCAGACTCGAAGACTACCGACTCAAAGAGCACATCTACTCAAAAACCTGCATTGGAGGAGATGAAGTCTGTAAATGAGAAAGCCGCTAGCGATGACAAGCAAGTTAATAAAAACACTTCAACGCAGGCTAATAAAACTGTAAAAAAATCCACTGCAAAGAGAAAACGAAGTTAGAAGTCTTGATGCCGATCAAAACGTATAAAGAAAGCCGAATTATATCGGCTTTCTTTTCATTTTCATATGACCGGGATTAATCTGGCTTCAGTAGAAAAAATCTTAGGGCATGAATTCAGGGACAAGGAGCTTCTAAGACGCGCCCTGACACATCGCTCTTGGGCTTATGAAAATAAGCCTAAGTCATCGGCAGATGTTGATATCAGAAAACAACACAATGAGCTTTTAGAATTCCTAGGGGACGCCGTTTTAGGTCTCTCCATCGTAGAAGCCTTGCATGAAAAATACGAAGATGCGAGTGAGGGTGAGCTCACTTTAATGAAACATTATCTGACTAGTGCCTCTGTTATCGCTAAAGTTGCAGAAAAGCTGAAACTAGGCGATTATATTCGTATAAGTCGCGGGGAAGAAAAAACAGGAGGCAGAAAGAAAAAGAGCTTGTTAGCTGATTGCTTCGAGGCGGTAATTGGAGCTATTTTCTTAGATTCGGGTTATATAACTGCTCGAAATTTTGTCCGTAAAACCTTCGCAGACGAGCTTAGCAAGGTTACACCAGAAGCATCTCTTGACTATAAAACACTTCTGCAGGAATTTTTACAATCACGAAAGCGAGAGGCTCCTAAGTATCGCATAGTTGAGGTACTAGGGCCACCGCACAAACCTACATTTTATGTAGAGGTAAGCTGGGATACCGGAAAAGCTGTGGGTAAAGGATCTTCTAGGAAAAAAGCTGAGATGATGGCAGCGAACATAGCATTAGAAAAAATAAAACAAGAAACTGAGTAGTTCTATGGAAAAAGAGTTTAATGAGAAAAACGTTCTGAGAGAGTATTTTGAATCTTTCGTTGAAACGCTGATAATCGCCCTTTTTGGAATGACTTTCATAGTCCAAGCAGTAACCGTTCCCACCGGATCAATGCAAAACACTATTCTCATTGGTGATTACCTTTTAGTCAACAAGTTTATATTTCCTCCCGGCGGCAAGCCTCTACCATTTTTACCTCAGAGAGATATTCAAAGAGGGGATATAATCGTCTTCAAATACCCAGGAAATAAGTTAGATCCACTGAGCGACAAGCGCCGTGGGCTGGTTGCATATCAAGTAAATTATGTGAAAAGAGTCATAGCTCTTCCTGGCGAAACAGTTGAATTCCGAGACAACATGGTTTACATCAATGGTGAGCCACTACCTGAGCATAGAATAATTGCAGATCTACCGGAGGATACGAACAACTTCGAGGACGATAAGTCTGCCCTTCAAGTAAAATCCGAAGAACCGTTACAATCAAATCAAAAATGGAACGTATATTACTCAACCGAATCAATGGAAAGAGTAAAAAAAGGTAAATCTGTAATAGATCCTCGAATGAATTTTGGAGTGCCTGGTAAAATCATAAAAGTGCCTGAGGATAGTTATTTTGTCATGGGAGATAGTCGTGATAACAGCGAAGATAGCAGGTTCTGGGGACCAGTGCATCGTGATCTGATCATAGGCAAAGCAATGTTTGTTTATTGGTCATGTGATAAAAGGGCAGCCGCTGAATCAGTACTTGGATGCTTGTTACATCCAAGACTCGAGAGAATCGGTAAACCAATAAGATGACCCTCGTATCTTTATGCCGACATGGAAATTAGAGATTGAATACAAGGGCACCCGTTATCACGGATGGCAGATTCAACAAAATGCCAGAACAGTTCAAGGAGAATTACTGAAAGTAGCAAGACAAATTTTTAACTCATCCGAAAAAATAGAGATTGGCGGATCTGGAAGAACTGATGCTGGCGTGCATGCATTATGTCAAGTGGCTCATTTAAGAGTCAGGAAACTCCAAAAAAATCTCAAGCCCTCGGATATTCTAATAGCATTCAATGACCTGCTGCCCTACGACATTAATCTCCTGAAAGTAGAGAATGCACCTGCAAACTTTCATGCAAGGCACGATGCGATTTCCAGATACTATCTGTATCAAATTTCAACTCGTCGCACAGCTCTTGGTAAACACTTCGTTTGGTGGATCAAGGATAAACTAAATGTCCAAAAAATGAAACAAGCCTCGTCATTCCTGATAGGAAAGCACGACTTCTCTGCCTTTTCCGATGTAGAAAAAGGACAGTCGCCTCTTGTCGTCGTCGAACACTCTGAGATATTTACGGATGGAAGTTTAATCTGCTTTCGCATCGGCGCAAGCCATTTTTTATGGAAAATGGTTAGGAGATTAGTGGGATCTCTTGTTGAAGTGGGACGCGGAAACCTCTCTATCCAAAATTTCCAGAATCTTTTACTTGAGCCAAAATCCGTCGCTAAATTCACAGCCCCATCTTCAGGGCTGTTTCTTGAAAAAGTTTTGTATGAGGGGGATAAACCTCCGAATGCAAGAAGAGCTATCATCCCGATCCAATAAAATCAGTAAGACTCATAAGCTCAACTAGCTCATCTAGACTTGCTTTTTTTACTGATTTCTGCAAAATCAAATCTTAAATCAAATTCACTAATGAGAGATCGAAATTATGCCAACGATAACAGCAGAGACAGCTCAAGGAACAGTAAAATTTGAGGCTGAATCTGGAAGAAAACTTGTTCTATGCCTCGAAGATAATGGCGTAGATATATTACACCGCTGCGGTGGAAACGCCCGTTGTACAACATGTAGAGTTGAAGTGCTAGATGGTGAAGTTGAACCAATGGGCGAGGCTGAGAAAAATATCTTAGCTTTAAAATCCGATGTTAACGAAAAAACGCGCCTCTCCTGTCAAATTCATGTCACTGGAGACATGCATATTAAGGTGATAAATCAGGCTAGTGTAAAAGGTATCGATCCAGGACCTAGACCTGCGGAATGACCAATATCAGATAATAGCCTCAGTTTATTAACAATGCATAAAATGTTGTTTGTTCCATCGTAGAATAGCAACGCTTAAACGAGCCTTCATGATTCTTTGGAGTCGTATTCATCAGCTTCTCATTTTCTATACTAGTTAAAAATTTTAGAGCATAGGAGGAGACTTAAAATGTTTAAAGAATTTAAGGAGTTTATAATGCGAGGCAGCGTAATTGATCTCGCTGTCGGAATAATCATAGGAGCTGCATTCAAGGAAATAGTGGATTCCTTCGTTGCTGATATATTGATGCCCCCGATATCCCTCTTAACCGGAGGAATCGACTTTGTCAATAAATTTGTTGTCCTGAAAGAAGGCACTCCCGCAGGTCCTTATACGACTATCGCAAACGCAAAGGCTGCAGGAGCTGTGACATTGAACTACGGCGCTTTCATCATGCATATCATAATGTTTCTGATAATAGCATTTGTCGTTTTTCTCTTAATACGTCAAGTTAACAATCTCAGAAAACAAAAAGAGGGAGCCGCAAAACAAAATCTGCCTTCAAGAGAAGAGGAATTATTGACTGAGATACGAGATTTGATGAAATCGCAGGTTAAAGGATAACCGCTTACCGTAAAAAATATTTTTCATTCAATAAAAGATGATTACTGCTTCCCTGATGCTCAGGGAATTAAAAATCGAAAAAATCAATCCTTAGCCTGCCTTACTTGAGTGTCATACGACATTTCTGTTTTTAGTCGTTCTAACTGCACCCTAGATAGTTCATGGCTTCGTGGGTGCTAAGGAAAATCCTTTCGCTACCTATAAACTCGATAAAACCTGCTCTTTTCAGTTCATCCATAACTGGTCCTTTTACTTCAGCCATGTAAAATTCAACTCCCGCTGACCTCAATTCCAAAATTAAAGACTCTAGCGTTTCTAATGCACTGGCATCGATGAAATTAATAGCCGAGCATATCAGAATAAGATGTTTGACTTCGGGACGATCAGAAATCATACGAAGTAAAAAATCCTCCAAATAACGAGTGTTTGCAAAGTATAAGCTCTCATCTATCCTAACTGCTAGAATCTCAGGACAGGTTTTAACCCTATGACGTAAAATATTACGAAAGTGCTCACTCTGTCCGACTCTACCAACGATTGCTATGTGAGGACGACTAGTACGCCATAAAAATAAAACTAGGGATAAAACTACACCCGACATTATTCCTATTTCGATCCCTTCGAAAAGAACAAATAGAAACGTTACCAGCCAAACTACGGCATCCGTTTTATTAACTTTCCAAATTCTGAAAACCTCATTAGGCTTGAACAAACTCAAAACTGCAACGATTACAGTGGCTGCAAGTACAGCCTGAGGAAGATAATAGAAAAACGGCGTAAACCACACGACTATCAGAGCTATTGCACAAGCTGTGATTATCGATGCTAGACCTGTAATAGCACCCGCTTGATCGTTAACAACAGATCTAGCAAATCCACCTGTCACTGGATAACCACCCGTGAAACTAGCTGCTATATTTGCAGCTCCAAGAGCAATCAACTCCTGATTTGAATCAATTGCCTTTCTTCTCTTACTTGCCAAAGCCTTCGCCACAGCTATGGATTCAACCACACTTACGAAGACTATTGTTAAGGCCGTGGGCATCAGTGCTATACTTTTCTCAGCATCCAGAGTGGGAAAAGTAACTCTTGGAAGTCCCGTCGGAATGGCGCCTACGATTCTCACACCCTCAGTCTTATCTAAATGTCCCAACCACGTTACTAAAACTCCTAGTAAGACAACTATCAAAGGCGAACCACTGACTATTAACGTTACAACCGAGGCCGGCAGATTAGTATGTCTAAACAAAATCTCTCTCACTTTTGAGCGAAATACTACCAATAAGAAAATTGAAAAAGTGCCTATAACAAAAGTCGCGAGATTAATTTTTTCAATATTCCTTATCATGTTCAGAATAACCTCGTAAACTTTATCACCTTCAATTTGATATCCAAGCAAATACTTCGTTTGACCGAACGCAATTATGAGGGCCGAGGCAGACATGAAAGCAGATAGTACGGGATGTGAAACGAAATTCATTACGAAGCCTATCCTGAAAATTCCTAAGAGAATTTTTATGACTCCAACTATGAAAGCTAGTAAAAACACATACTCAAGATAAAGAGGACTCCCTGGATCCGACAACTTACTCACACCTGCAAAAACTGCTAATGAAGTTATAGCTACGGGTCCAACAGATAACTGCCCTGAGGTTCCTAAAAGAGCATATACAATCAAAGGAAGTATGGAGGCATAAAGACCTATCTGAGGAGGTAAACCTGCAAGTTGAGCATACGCCATGCTCTGAGGAATCAGCATTATAGCAGTAACCAACCCAGCTACTACATCACTAATCAGATGCTCTTTTCTATAGTGAACAAGCCAATCCAAAAACGGCAGATACGTTTTCATCTCGTTTTTAATATTTAACATATATGCTTACATAATTATAGACTTATATAGATGCATCTAGCAAATTAAAATGCCTGAACTCGAGATTTCTTAAATTAATTAAAATTTAATCGTGCAGTTGAAAGCCAGGATGTCTTTCCTGATTTCCTGCAATAAAAATAAAATCGATCAAATACGCATCGCGAGAAATTAACTAGGAGATGTGACTTCTGAAGAGAATCGGAATCATCTTTATCAAAAATTTTTCTAGATCAGTGCTTGTAGTCTTATTTTTGAACTAGCAGCAGAAGAGACTTTCACTTTTGATGTTTTATGCGGCAGTAGGATGTTTTGATTTAAACGACAATAAAAATGGCTCCGCAGGTAGGACTCGAACCTACAACCCTTCGGTTAACAGCCGAATGCTCTGCCATTGAGCTACTGCGGAGCAATTCGCCTTTTATCGGCGAAATCAAGTTTTAAGATTAGAAATTTTTTTCTCTATTGTCAAGTGAATAAGCTGTCATTTGATCTTTGAGAAATCGTCAATTCTGAGTAAAGCTTTCTTTTTATCACCTAAATTTAGGCTTTATATCTGTCAGGAAATACGAGTTTAAAGTTTTATCGATTTTGAAAGTCAGTAACTCTTATCTCAAGTTAGGCTAACTAAAGTTTAGCTTAAATTTATCCGAACTTTTGTGAACATTATGTTCCCAGAATTATTTTTCACGAACCTCCAAAGAAGAGACTTTCGTTATTACCAAGGGGATTTTGAAATTTTTATCAATCAATATTTTCTGAGGTTTTTCAGCTACCTTTAGCGAGATGACCCCCACTTTTTTCGCAAGCTTGATTTTCTTCTGATAAGCTTTCTGCGAGGTTTGGACTTCGATTTCTAAGGGCAAAATGAAAACCTCTGGTACCATTGATTCCTTTTGTTGTTTTTGAGTAAAAATCAAATCCAATTTTCCGCTTTTCTTATAAAAGACTGGTCTTACTTCTAGCTTAGGAAATCCAGCCATGTAAACCCATTGATAGAAAAACCAGTCCAGATTTTTCCCAGAAGCCGATTCCATGGCTTGTTTTAGATCAGCAGTTCCGACGTTGTCAAATCTATGCGCCTTCAAATAATTTCTTACGCCTAACCAAAAAGCATCATCTCCGATTTCCTTTCTTAAGGTATGTATTACTACGCTACCTTTTTGATAGGCTATCGGATCAAATATTGAATCATCAGGGCGCGCAAGCTGATTGAAGAGTCCATGTCGAAATTTTGCTGAGCTAGAGGTAGCACTCTCATAGGATATGTATTCGAGTGTGTCCTGAGCTATCTTGCGGAGATAATCATTTTGACCGTACATCCTCTCCCTATAAACAGCCTCCATAAAACTGGCGAATCCTTCATTTAACCAAAGCTCAGCCCAGTTTCGGCATGTAACCAAGTTTCCAAACCAAGAATGTGCTAACTCATGCGAAATCAAGTCTTCGATGCGGTCCTTTAAGAAATCGTAGTATAGGATTTCAGTATCAGCTAGTGTGGTAGCAGTTATGTTCTCCATCCCTCCGAAGCGAAATTTTGCGACTATCGTTTGATCGTACTTGTTGAATGGATAATCCATTCCAGTCACTTCTTCAAATATGCGAAACATGTCCTTAGTCTTCGCAAATGCGTTTTTGGCTATCTCCTCTGTCCCAGGATAGACATAAAATCCCAGAGGAATATTTTTGTACTTATCCTCTAACTTGGAATACTTGCCTATAACGAACGAAATCAGATAAACAGGATGAGGTAAATCCATTTTGTAGTGGAAAACTCTTCTGCCATCTGGTTTTTCCGTGATTTCAATTAACTTACCATTTGCTATTGCTACCTCGTCACGCAAAACTGTCAGAAATTGCTCACTCGTAGCTTTATCATCGGGGAAATCATAAGACGGAAACCAATAATGTGCCTCTTCGGGTTCATTCTGAGTCCAAATCTGAGCATCATACTTTATCCTGCCTTTATCATTGGCCTCGACAAAATAAACCCCTTTCTTTGGCCGGCAGGAGTAGCTGATTTTAATGGATATCGTCTCCGTAGTTTGATATGTTCTGTCAAGATACACCAATAACTTATCGTTTTTCTGGTCAAATTTCAACGATTTTCCATCTTCAAATCCAACAAAATCGTAATCAAACCCACTGGCGTCGAGTTCAATGGAGGAAATAGGTTTTGCAAGCGGCTGTAGCTGTATAGTCACCTCGCCCAGCACCTTCTTATTCTCGCGATCGAAATCTATGGAAATTTTGTAGTGTTTGACGTCGTAGGTCCTAATTCGACTGAACTTGTCTGAAAGCGCTCTGAAGTCAATTTTGTAAGAAGCCTGTGAAAACGCTGATAAAGATAGCAGAAAGATGAATAGGGGAACAAATCCTTTGTAAAATTTCATAAGATAAGGATAATTGCGATAAACACAAAATCAAAGGCAATGAGTCAACTTTCCTAGTTTGACGCATTGAAGACATCGCATTAAACTTGTTGCAGAGATGAAGGAAAAGAACAAAATTGGCGGAGTCATAGTTTCTCATGGCAAACTTGCAAATGAGCTTTTAGCGGCAGCAGAGGCGATTGTAGGGCAACTCAGCTACATAACGGCCGTTTCAATAGGCTGGCAAGACGATGTGGAAATGGCAAAAAATGAGATTGAAAAAGCAATTAAGAAGGTCTCTGCTGGAAAGGGTGTTCTGATCTTGACCGATATGTTCGGAGGAACTCCAACTAATATTTCTGCAATGTTTCTTGATAACGACACCGTGGAAATAGTAACAGGTGTAAATCTCCCAATGGTTATTAAACTTGCTTCTCAGAAAGATGATACTACGATCGCTGAACTAGCTAAACAAATCGAAGAGCAAGGTAAAAATTCTATCTATCGAGCAAGGGATTTTCTAACTCCTGTTTCAAAATCTAAGAAAACCGATGCTTGAAGGAAATTTGAAGGTAATAAATCCATTAGGTCTGCATGCCAGGGCAGCGGCGCAGCTAGTTAAATTAGCTAATAATTTTAGTAGCGAAATTCGTCTGACCAGAATCGATAACGCTGTTGTAGCTGATGCGAAATCAATATTGAGTGTTTTGACTTTAGCAGCCGGAAAAGGAGTAGAATTAAAACTTACCGTTGAAGGTGAGGATGAATTACAAGCCTTTGAGGCGATCAAAGACATGTTTTTGAGAGGGTTTGGAGAGATCTGATAAAACAGCTACCCCAATCAAAAAATCGAACGAGTGAATTATTAGGAGAGTCTTCATGAATAAAATTGGTTTAATAGGAATACCTCTTGGTTTCGCAGCAAGCAAAGTGGGTAGTGAATTAGGTGCTACGGCCATTCGCCGGACTGATATCCGTGGCAAAAGACTTTTAGATCACATCCTAGATCTTGGCTACGAAGTAAACGATTATGGTGACGTCGAAATCGTACATCCTAACTATGTCGCAGCTGAGCAAGATAACCCAAAGTACATAGACGAGATGGTGCTATCATGTAAAAATATAACCAAATGCATGACCCGGATTCTCGAAAGTAACGATTTTCCCGTAATTCTCGGGGGAGATCATTCAATAGCAATAGGCACATTCTCATCTATCTCCGACTTTTATAGCTCCCGAAATCAATCCATCGGTCTAATTTGGTTTGATGCGCATGCAGATATGAATACCCCTGAAACGAGCCCCTCAGGTAACATCCATGGAATGCCACTCGCCGTCTTGCTGGGATTTGGTGATAAAAGATTAACGGAATTAGGCGGCACATCTCCTAAGTTGAACCCTAAATTTTTGGCTCATATTGGAGCTCGTGACATTGATCCCGGCGAAAGAGAATTAATTCATAAACTCGGATTGAGAGATCAATTTTTCACTATGAGCGACATCGATAAAAAGGGAATGGCATACTGCATTGAAAAGGCCATAGAAATCGCTTCGCAAGCAGAGGCCGGCTTTGCTGTTACTTTCGACATCGACATAATAGATCCGAGATTTGCCCCCGGCTCTGGAACCCTCGTCAGAGGCGGCATAACTTATCGTGAAGCTCATCTAGCCTTGGAAATTATTGCTGAACGTGGTGGCATGAAATCTTTTGAAATCGTAGAGGTCAATCCTACCCTTGATCGCGAAAACATAACGGTTGAGTTGGCAGGGGAACTAATTCTCTCAGCGCTTGGAAAAACTATTCTTTGAGAATGATTTATGAAAATTCGTATAGGTTTGATTTTTGGCGGAAGATCCGGAGAACATGAAATTTCAATCCGCTCAGCAAAGTCTGTGATCGAACAGATCGACAAGGAAAAATACGAAGTTATACCAATAGCAATAACTCGAGAAGGCAGATGGCTCAATCCACATGAATCTCTTTCATTACTTCCAGAGGAAATTCAGAAGATTTTTCAGCTTCAGCTCGGAAAATTCAACAGTTCTTCCATTATCTTTTCTCCAGACACCTCGCATAGGGGACTAATCAATCTCTCTGAAAATTTAGCTTTGCCAATTGATGTATTTTTTCCCCTACTGCATGGAACTTATGGCGAGGACGGCACAATTCAAGGTCTATTCGAAATGGCAGATGTGCCTTATGTTGGGTGCGGAGTATTAGCCTCATCATGTGGCATGGATAAAGTCATAATGAAAAATCTCTTCCAAAACTCTGGTCTCCCAATCTGTCGT
This sequence comes from uncultured Blastocatellaceae bacterium, assembly GCA_964486055.1. Taxonomy (GTDB): domain Bacteria; phylum Acidobacteriota; class Blastocatellia; order Pyrinomonadales; family Pyrinomonadaceae; genus J014. The sequence continues at coordinate 36,257 of CAZALE010000006.1, read as the reverse complement.
TTTGTATGGTTTTTAAGAAGCGAATTTGAGTCACAAGCCGAGCGTGTAATTTATCTGATAAAGGAGCAGATTGGCTTCCCTTGTTTTGTAAAGCCTGCTAACTTAGGCTCCTCAGTTGGGGTTTCTAGAGCCGCGGACGAAGAATCTCTTAAAAAAGCAATCGAGCTAGCTGCTTCATATGATCGGAAGATAATCGTTGAGGAAGCCCTTGAAATGAGAGAAATTGAATGTGCCGTTCTTGGCAATGAAGATCCTCAGGCGAGCCTCCCCGGTGAGTACATAATTCTTAATCCAGAAAAATCCTTTCTAGATTACACGGAAAAATATGCAGGCACGGGGAATAATGAGTTTGTGGTGCCAGCTCCCATCTCAAGAGAGTTGACACAAATAATTCAAGACATGGCTATAAAGGCATTTAGAGCCATAGATGGCAGCGGATTAGCAAGGGTTGATTTCTTCCTTAGAACCGATAATGGAAGAGTTTTAGTCAATGAGATAAACACAATGCCTGGATTAACCGATACGTCAGGATTCCCGAAAATGTGGCAAGCTAGCGGATTATCCCTGCAACAGGTTATCGACAGATTGATCAAGTTGGCTTTTGAAAGACATCAAGATAAAAAAAGAAACAAAACTAGTTTTAGGGGATAACCCTGTAAGATTTGCAAAACCAGATGCTTGCTCAGCTTTAAAGTATGCAAAATGTTTATCTGAGGACGTATGCAGCGTCATCTCGCCTTTAAACTTTTGTACGTACTCCGGATTTGATAGAACAGTTTTCCTCCCCGTAGCATTAGTAATAGATGCTTCACGAGTTTCAGATAAGAAACACTCGCTTAAGGCTGTGGCAGAAAACAGGAGAGTCTTATGATCATATTCTGATGAAAGCCCTAGGATACGCAATGTTTGTAGATGAATACCCGAATTTACAGGTTGAGGCCAAGCTTCGTCTACGTTATGCACCAGATTTGCTAGCTCTTGACGAGAATATGGAAATTCTTTTCTGGGGCGAATGTGGGCAAAATTCCATTCGCAAGACTCATTGGATCTTAAAACATACACGAGTGCAGAAATTCGTTCTTTTTAAAATAGGATTTCGTGTGGAAAGTTTTCTAAGGCAAATTCGCGACGAAATTACAGAAAAGTATCGTCCTCATGGTAGATTTTTGATTATAAACTTCGTGGATGATATCGTTAAACTTACATCTGAAAAACGCATAGATGATATACCAAAGAGTTGGTTTTCAGTTTATTTCGTATGAACTTGGCGATGAAAGAGTTTACCGAAAGTCCAAAGATAGAAATTCGTGAGGTTGCCTCAATAGAGGAACTGCAATCATGCGTCGAACTTCAACGGAAAGTTTTCGATTTGCCAGATATCGAGATTTCACCGGTTAGGCATTTAATAGTGACAAAAAGTGCCGGAGGCTTCATCTTAGCAGCATTTCATGAAGATAAGATCATCGGCTTCGTTCTGAGCGTTCCGATGTTTAGGGGTGAGCAACGGGCTCTTTACTCGCATATGACCGCCGTAGACCCGAAATATCAAAACCTGGGCATCGGAGCAAAACTAAAATGGGCGCAGCGCGAAAAGGCTCTGCAACACGGAATAACTTATATAAAATGGACATTCCAACCTGTGCAGGCACGAAATGCGTTTTTCAATCTGGAAAGGCTTGGCGCCATAGTTAAACATTATGTTCCCAATTTCTACGGCACTGATTATATCTTCATTGAGGGAAAACAAGCTAAGTACGGCCTTGATAGCGATAGGCTCTTTGCAGAGTGGTTTTTAGAGGATCCGAAAGTAGTAGCTCTCTCAAAGGGTCAAAAACATGAGGAAACGAGAGAGATAGCACGAGAAATCCAGATACCAGCGGACTGGAATCAACTCTTAAAACGAAGTCCTGAACGAGCCATAGAGGAACAGAACCGCATTAAAAGAGAGTTTCAGGAGGCTTTCGCCGATGGTCTTATCTGTAGAGGATTTAAACGTGATGACAAAAATCCGAGATATCTTTTATTCAGAGATTGATTTTTAACGGCCAGCATTCATGAATTCGACTATCAATTTGTGGAAATGGTGTAACCCCTTTTCACGTTTAGCAGAGTAGCGACCATGCTTGAAAAATCTAGATCTGATCCCTTTCTGAACTGATTCAACAACGTGTTGATCCTCCATCTCTACTGACTCCAGATCTGATCCTGCACCACACCCCATTTTAGATTCGTCCGAAATTAGCGTAATGTATGAGACAATTGTCTTATCAAGTCTTACTGGCTTAACTATGTTCAACGAAAGTCCCCACGGATAGAAATTAAGCATCAGATTCGGGAAGATAAAAAAATACAATGCAGCTACTTTCTTCTCAGAGTCAATTCCCGGTATCAGACAATCAAAAGCAAATTCATCCCGATCAGTAAAACCAATCTGTAAACTCGAGAACCTGAAAGTTATGGTCAGATAGTCGTCATAGTTCAATACTTGATTCAAACCCTTGTGAACAAACGGTATGTGAAAACCCTCTAGATAATTTTCACAGTATAAAGCCCAGTGAGCTTGTACTGCATAATCCTTGCGTAGAATTCTCTTAAAATTTAAGCCTAGATTGCAAACATAGTGTCTCAAATCCCCAAAAAAATTCTCAAATGTATCAGCTGGTTCGAGTGATACAAAAATTAACTTCTCCCAAATTCCAAGTGGAAGCTTTTTTAAATTATCTTCCTCGGAGGGAAAGCTTCTGACACCTTCAAATTCGGGCATAGAGAGCATCTTTCCTTCCAAACTAAAGCGGCGGCCATGATAAGAACAGCGTATTACATTTGTCTTGCAAGGTTTTTCCACCAAGAGCTTTGCTCGATGAGTGCAGACATTCGATAAACATCGAACCCCATCTTTATCCTTTATAACCAACAGTGGCTCATCTAAAAATCCTTCCAAAAGAGTGAAAGGTTTCAAAGCCTCTACCTCATCGGTTAAATCTAAAAATTGCCATGTTCGAGCAAAAATCTTCTCCTTAGAATCAATAAAATACCGCTCAGACCTATAAAACTCTGAATCTAAGGTGCATGCTTTCGTTATGTCATCGTTAATTTTTAACGTCATTGTAATAAATTTATTGACTTTTTACCCTTCAAGTTTATAATCATGTTGGCAAGACGGGCAAGGTCGTCTCTCCAAGTCAACTGAAATTATGCATCTTCTTCACATATATCTTGCTTTCTGTATAATTCTATGCCTTTTCATTTGCACTTATGCTTGGCAGAGCAGGATAAGAGGTAGTAAATTCTTCGCTTTCAGTTGCCTTCTCGCAGTTTTTTGGACTTTAGCAGAGCTCGTTAAAAGAGTTTTTCCGGATTATAGTCTAGAATTTATAGCTGAGAACATACGATTCATTGCTGTTATTTTGATGCCCCCATCATTATTCGTTTTCACTCTTCAGTACTGCCGAAAGGAATTAACTCTGAAAAAAATTTTTCTGATATTCTTAATTCCAATAATCTCAATAATTGTATTTCTGACCAGCCGTTTTCACTTACTTTTCTACAAGTCCACTTACATCAGCCAGGATGGTTTGCTGAAACTCGAGTATAGTCATTACTACTGGTTTGTTCACCTGCCTTTCTCCTACTTACTAATATCCGGCTGCCTAGCTGTTTTGTACATATCGATTAGAAACGTTGTAGAGCGTGATAGACGACAGCTGATTATTTTATTCTTCTCCATATGGATTCCGTTTATCTCTAACGTACTGTCGGCTTTTAATATAATTGGTGGGCTTCCTCTCACGGTTCTTAGCTTTCCTATCTTCTTCTCAATAATAGCGCTTAGTATTTTTAGATACGACTTTCTACAAAGTAGTCCCGTAGCCTATGAAAAAGTCTTTCATAGTATTCACGATGGTGTTGTTGTCGTTGACAATGCAAATGTTATATTAGATGTGAATCCTGCCGCAGCTAAAACTTTGGGAAAATCGAAGGATGAAATAGTTGGAAAAGATTTTGATGAGGTATTTTCCAAGTGGAAAGGAATAATTGAAAAATACAGGAGTGTTACAAACTTTTATGATGAGGTATCTGTCGAGATCAAAGGGGAGCGAAAATTCATCTCCGTTACCATAGTACCGATATTAGATAAAAGTCATAGACACTTAGGAAAAATTTTTATTTTTAGAGATATTACAGAGCACAAACACTATGAGTTTTTCCTGAGGAATCTGGCCTTTCGGGATGCGCTAACCCACATAGCAAATCGAAGGAAGTTCCAAGAGGACTTCGAAAACCTTATAGAAAAATCAAAAGATTCTAAGAAATCATTTGCTATTATCTATTTTGATTTGAACGATTTTAAGCAAGTAAACGATAACTACGGACATGATATAGGTGATGAGCTTTTAAAATTGGTAGCGGCAAGAACGGCTTCAGTGCTTAGAGGGCCAGATTTAGTTGCAAGATTTGGTGGTGATGAGTTTGCAGTTTTATTGCATGACTGTGATAAACAAGGCGCTCAAATCGTAGCGGAAAGAATGATTGAAACCGTAAGCGAACCCTTTAAAGTAGAAGATCATGAGCTACGGATTGGCATAAGCCTCGGAATCGCTGTCTATCCGCATGACGGCACATCTTTACCAGAACTTTTACGAAAAGCCGATAGAATGTTAATCGCAGAAAAGAAAAGAAGAAAAGCCCGCGCAGCAAAATCTAAAAACCAAAGTGAATAAGTAATTCAGACAAACATCTTACCTGGATTTAAAATACCATTAGGATCAAATACCTTTTTAATAGCCTTCATCAACTCCAGCGTTGGTTTATCAATTGCCATATCTAGGTAGGGGGCTTTGACATAACCTATCCCATGTTCGCCTGATATGGTACCACCTAGCCTCAATGCTAATTCGAAAGTTTCCTTAACACACGCTCTAGCTCTCGAGATTTCATCGGGATTTCGATTGCAAACGAAATTAACATGAATATTACCATCACCAGCATGACCGAAATTTGCTACAAAGGTGTTGTATTTCTTTGCGATGGCTTCAACGCCCGCAATAAGTTCAGGAACTTTAGATCTTGGGACAACCACATCTTCATTTATTTTGAGATCACCATATTTCGTCAGACTAGGACTTATCGCACGCCGGATATCCCAAAGTTTATCTTCCTCCTCTCTGTTCTTAGACCTCATCACGTCAAATCCTCCATTCTGCTTGATGATGTTCTCTATTATGAGAGCATGCTTTTCGACCTCTTCTCTAGGTCCATCAACTGCTACTAGTAAAACTGCATTCGCTTCTTTAGACAGCCCAAAAGCAAAACTCCCTTCAACTGCCTCGATGCAGTATTTATCGATCACCTCCATTGCCATTGGAAGTAGTCCTTCAGGGGTAAACTTTGTCAGAACTCTGCAAGCTTCCTCCATACTTCTAAAGTTTGCTCTTACGGTAGCCGTCGCTTCAGGCATGGGAACAAGTTTTAAAGTCGCCTCCGTGATTATCCCGAGCATACCCTCAGATCCACACATTAATCCAGTTAAATCAAAACCGACAACATTTTTAACCGTTTTACCTCCGGTTCTTATGATTTCACCAGTTGCAGTAACAACCTCTAAGCCCAAGACGTAATGCTTAGTCACACCATATTTCGGTGTTCTCATTCCACCAGCATTCTCAGCTATATTGCCGCCAATGTAACTTTCCTTGTAGGAGGCTGGATCTGGTGGAAACATCAAGCCGTATTCCTCAACAGCACGCTGAAGATTGTAGGTTGTTATCCCTGGCTGACATACAACGTAAAGATCGTCCACATTTATCTCAATAATCCTGTTCATTCTATCTGTACCAAGAACTATTCCTCCTTCGATAGGTACAGCTCCACCTGTATACCCAACACCTCCACCGCGAGCAGTTACAGGAAAAAGATATTCATTCGCAAGCTTTAAAATCCTAGAAACTTGCTCAGTGCTTTCGGGGAAAACCACAGCTTCAGGCGGAAATTTTTCCTTTACAGCATCAGCTCCATAAGGCTCTACCTTTTCCGGCGCAACTAAAACATTTTCCTCCCCGACAATCTCCTTGAGCTTAGCTATAACCTCAGGATTTGAAGCATTAGTCGTAGCCCGTCCCTTGGATTCGAAGTGTATAGACTGATACATAAGCGCACCTCCCACCAATAAGCTATGCTTGTAGCAAAATTATTTTAACAATCATTTTCTTATAACCGAAGTTTTTCACAGATTGTTATTCAACCGTAGCTTGAAAAATACAGATGCAAGGTTTTTAGCAAGATTTAGAAGACACGAACACAAGATGAAGGCCAACTAATGAGCCGGCCTTCATCTCGAGGAGAGATAGATGAGGAAGTCCTAGAAACCCTTAGTAAGGGAGATTCGTAATTTTCAGCATCCATAATAAATGATTCCGATTGCATCCCAATCCTTTTTCATCAAGCTGGCAGAAAACAACGATGAAATGCTAATATTCGAATATCAATTGATGCTTGCTGTTGCGAATTCAAACAATCTCAAATATCCAGAGCATCTCCTGAGAAAATCGATCTGAATTCGAATTAGCTATCAGGAGCTTTTAGGGATAAAATTTCTGGTGGGATATGGAGATAGCCGCCTCCTTAGTCAATCTACTTGGATTTGCACTGGGTACGTCCTTATATCTGCTGCTACTTGTAATGGTCGTTTACTACCGTGACAGACCTTTTAATTATCTAATCTTTTCCACGACAGTGGCTGGCATTCTATGGAATTTAGGGGAAATGACTGATAGCATATGGCAGGGTTTTTACCATGAGCCCTCTCCAGCATTGATTCCCACCGTCTCTTTTTCTGCTCTCGGATTTATACTAGCCGTTGTGACTCATTCGGCATTAAAGGATGAAGAAAGCAACCTAAGTAAGATTCTCGTCTTTTGTGGATATTTATTTAGCCTAATTGCAACATTTCTTAATGTTCATGCTTTCTTTTCAGGCGCTCAAGTTCCATCAAAGTTAAGTCTTCAAGTTCTGATCATCGGAACCGCTTCCTTACTCGCCAGTAGCATTTTTCTGAATCTCTCTGAAAACGCAAATAAAAAACTCATGATGCTCGCCGGTTTATCGATATTTTTGATCTCCTTGGTGCATTTAAGCGGAGAGACAGAAGAAAAGTTTTGGTTCGTAGAGTTATTTGCTCACCAGTCTTCAATGCCATTAGCAATAATGATTCTTCTGCAAGATTATAGATTCGCCTTCGCCGATTTGTTTTTAAAGCGCGCTCTATCGTTGATTCTTATAGCCTTTGTCAGCCTCTTACTATACATTTTCATCGCGCTGCCGATTCAAAACTATTTGAACCCCACACAATCGACTGCCGTGCTGTTGAGTCTATGGATTTTTACTGCGATGCTTTATCCATTCCTCAATAAGCAAGCCGTGAAGATAGTGGAGAGAATTCTTCGTCGCGCTGACTGGGATACCGTAAAAGAACAAATAAAGGAATCCATTGAAAATCTCGATTCAGTAGATTTAATATTGGACACCTTGTGTGATAGATTGATGAAGACTCTTTCAGCTAGAAAATCTGAATGGAAGGAAATCCACGATCAATCAGTTAGTTTGCCAAATGTAATATCCTCTCAAAAAGGCTTGCAAATTTTTATTCCGACGACAGATTTTCCTTCATACGTCTTGACACTAGAAAATCTGGCTGGAGGTAGAAAACTTCTATCTGAAGAGATAGAGGCGCTTAAAACATTAGCATTAATCGTCGGCAGAAAAATAGATTCCCAACGTGTCACACATGAAAGATGCGAACAAGAGATTCGTGAGCAAGAGTTCTCAAAGTTGGCTACAGAGGCTCAGTTGGCAGCTCTGCGCGCTCAGATCAATCCCCATTTTCTCTTCAATACATTGACTACCATTGGCTATCTTATCCAATCATCACCAGAAAAAGCTTTGATCACCCTTATCAAGCTCACAGGGCTTTTAAGAGCTGTTCTGCGCTCTACAGACGAATTCATTCCTTTAGCTGATGAGATAAAATTAGTACAAACTTATCTAGATATCGAAAAAGCTCGCTTTGAAGAGCGCTTACAAATATGTATTGAGGTGACTGCGGATCTTGAGAGGATAAAAATCCCATCTCTTATTCTTCAGCCATTGGTGGAGAACGCAATAAAGCATGGTATTTCCAAGTCGAAAACCGGTGGAGAAGTAAAAATATCTGCAAAACGCATCATCCAGAATTCACAGGATTTTCTCCTTTTGACAGTTTCAGACAATGGCTACGGATTTGATGAGAACGAGTTGCGAAAAACAGGGAGAAAAGGTATAGGATTAGCTAATATAGAACAAAGATTAAAAAACTACTATAAGGGAAAAGCTGAATTAAGAATCGAGACTAAAAAACAAGTAGGAACAAAAGCGCAGATAATATTACCCATAGCTTACAAGAACGATTTTGTCGATGTGACTTAATTTTAGAGTCAATGCAAGTTATACTATGGTTGCTGAATGGTGCTTTGAAAAACTAAGGGAATCACTTTATGGGAACCAGGCGAAAGGCTAGAGAATGCAGTCTCCAGATAATGTTTGCTGCTGATTTCTCACACTTTTCAGACGTAGAGAAACTTGTCGCAGATTACTGGAGGGAATTCGGATTTGACGAAGTAAATCGGGGATGTAGCCAACAAGTTAGAAACTTCCTGGAGGAAATAGAAAACTTAGAAATCATCACTCAAGAACTCAAGAACATCGCTAAGAAAACAAGTCAGATAAAAGTAGACTCAAGAGCTTTTGAAAAGTACGAAGAATTGATATGGGCAGCCAAGCGAATTAGTGAAAATTTCATCAACATGATTAAAAAAGCCATCAGGGCTGATTTAAGTTGGTCAGAGGAAAAGCAAGAGGTTGAGTCTGCAGCATCGTCTTACCGTAATCTGAGCAAAAAATTCTTCAAAGACTTGAAGTATTGGATGCAAAATGCTAAGAGATACTACTTAATGACCGAGTTTGAAAGCGTAGACGAAGTAGAAGAACAGACAGAGCACGTAATTAATAAACTTGAAGAGATTTTAAACAATGTATCCGAAACCATCAACGAAGTTATAAAGGTTAGAGAATTTGCCGATAGGCTTGTCTTTGGAACAGTCCGAATGAAAGAAAGAATTGATGAGATGATTAGCCTGAAAGCTGAGCATTGGAGGCTTCCTAGGATGGCAATGGTTGATCGCAACGTTCTAAGACTGGCCGTCTACGAATTTTTGGAGGAGGAAACCCCAAAAACTGTTGTAATAAGCGAGGCTCTCGAAACCGCTAGACGATTTTCTGGCTACGAAGCAGCACAATTTGTTAATGGTTTATTGGATGCAATTAAAAATGAATTAGAGAAAGTATCATTGTCTCCGGAAATTTCGTCAGAGAATGAAGACGAGGAAAAATTCAAAAAAACTCATCAAAATTCTTAAAAGATTATGGACATTTTCCAGTTAACAAAAGAGCAAGCAAAAGTTGAGATAGAAAAATTACGAGCAGAAATTAATCGCCACGATGAGCTTTACTATCAAAAGAATGCGCCCGAAATCTCTGATTATGAATATGACCAATTGATGGCGCGACTAAGAAAATTGGAAGAAGCTTTTCCAGAATTCTTAACCCCTGATTCGCCGACACAAAGAATCGGAGGAAAAGCAGAAAGTTTTGAGCCATTCCAACATCGCGTGCCATTGATGTCACTTGAAAACTCATATGATATCGATGACCTTCGCGCATTTGATGAGCGATGCCAAAAGTTGGCCGATGGACGTAGTTTCGACTACGTAGCCGAGCTCAAAATTGACGGCTTATCCGTAGCGTTACATTACGAAAACGGGATCCTCGTAGCAGGTGCCACTCGAGGGGATGGCTATGTTGGAGACAATGTAACTCAAAATGTCAAAACCATAAGAACGATACCACTAAAACTTAAACATGATTATCCACCTCAAGTAGAAATTCGCGGCGAGGTTTATCTGCCAAGGTCTCAATTCAAAAAGATAAATGCTGAGCTAGAAATGCTAGGCGAAAAAACTTTTGCTAATCCCAGAAATTGCGCCTCCGGCACGCTGCGTCAGTTAGACTCATCAATAGTGGCAGCTAGACGACTCGATATGTTCCCCTATGATGTGTTTAGAGGAAATAAAAAACTTTTTGAAACTCATTGGGAAATATTCCCATGGTTAGAGAAAAACGGCTTCAATGTCAACCCTCATAGAAAATTATGCCGAAACATAGATGAAGTAATAGATTTCATCAACGAAATGCTAGAAAAACGAGATTCGTTAGATTACGATATAGACGGCATAGTAATAAAAGTAAATCAAACAGCTCTTCAAGAAGAATTTGGAGCAACAACAAAAGCTCCGCGATGGGCTATTGCCTATAAATATCCGGCACTTCAAGCTACCACAAAATTAAATGACATAGTAGTTCAAGTTGGTCGCACGGGAGCTTTGACACCTGTGGCTATTCTCGAACCAGTACACCTTGCAGGCACTACAGTCTCAAGAGCATCTCTGCATAACGAAGACGAAATTAAACGTTTAGGAATAAAAATAGGTGATTGGGTTTTGATTGAAAAATCAGGAGAGATAATCCCCCAAGTAATTCAGGTTATTGAATCAAAGCGAACTGGCCACGAGAGAGAATTTAATTTTCCGACAACATGCCCTGTTTGTGGGGCACAAGCAGTACGTCCCGAAGGGGAAGCCGTTCGCAGATGCATAAATCCTGAGTGTCCCGCAAAAATAAAGGCCAGAATAATCCATTTTGCGAGCCGAAAAGCAATGGACATAGAAGGTTTGGGTGAGGCGTTAGTTGAACAATTAGTAGATAAAGGATTAGTTAAGGATGTAGCAGATCTTTATTCACTGAAACTCGAGCAAATTGTAGATCTAGAGAGAATGGGCAAAAAGTCTGCCAGCAAATTGCTTGAACAAATCGAAAATTCGAAAACTCGTGGAATGGAACGGCTCTTACTTGGTCTTGATATACGCCATGTCGGTGAACGTTATGCCAAAATCCTAGCTAATCATTTTCAAACCATCGACAGGTTAATTGAAGTTTCCAAAGAAGAATTAGACTCAATTCCAGAGATCGGCGAAATTGTGGCTGAAAGCATTTATCAATGGTTTAGAGATCCTAAAAATCGCGAACTTGTAAAAAGACTCAAAGAGGCCGGTGTTAAGATTTCTGCTTCTGTCGGTCAAATTCAGGTAGATGAAAGATTCTCCGGCAAAACCTTTGTGTTAACTGGAAAATTAGAGAGATTCACAAGAGATGAGGCAAGCGCAGAGATTGAGAAACGAGGCGGTAGGGTCGCTAGTTCAGTTAGCAAAAACACGGATTATGTCATCGTCGGCGCTGATGCGGGTTCTAAATTAGCAAAAGCCCAGGCACTTGGAATAAGAATTCTAAACGAGGATGAGTTCCTGAAGATGCTCTCCGATTAAGTAATAATCGGCTTGAGACTCAGCCTTCATAAATTACAATAGCCTTATGACGTCGAGCTTTGTAAGCTTACCTGAAGAAAAAGATCGCTAAAGTGGTTCTATTCTTCATTGATTCCCAGGAATTAATGAAGTCTTATCACCTCAGCGGAAAATAACTACATATTTCCTGTTTGTGATTCCACGCTCCGCTCGCGAGCTTAACGCTCTCGTGAAATCGTCAGAAATTTTAGAAATTATTTGCCTATGCAAAACGTGGAGAAAATCCTTGTTAAAATGTCTTCCGTAGTCACCTCACCTGTAATTTGTCCGAGCAATCTGAGAGCATTATGCAAGCCGACTAATACCATCTCCTCACTCACCTTTTTATCCAGAAGATCAATGGATTCCTTAGTTTCCAAGATAGCACGATTAATCAAATCCGCATGTCGCGCATCGGTTATCAAAAAACCCTCTCCCTCAGATGAGTTAGTCAAAAAAGGCTGAATTATTGCTTTTTTCAACACATCTAATCCTTCACCGGTTTTTGCTGATACCTGAATGACTGTCTCTCCTTTGACCTTGCCATCAAGCTCATGTTTTTTTATGTCTATTTTATTTACGGCAATTAGGTGAGGAACACTTTTGACTTCGGAAAGAATCTGCATATCCTCTTCGGTTATCTGCTGTGAGCTATCAAATACCACAATGACTAAGTCCGCGTCGGCTATAGCCATTTTAGTGCGCTGGACTCCGATGCTTTCTACTATATCTTGTGTCTCGCGCAATCCTGCAGTGTCGATCAAAGAAATAGGAATACCTTCTATGCTGAAACTCTCATGAAGACTATCACGTGTCGTACCAGCTATGTCCGTAACAATAGCTCTCTCGTATCCTATTAAAGCATTAAAGAGACTTGACTTGCCCACATTTGGGCGCCCGACGAATGCAACTTTTAAACCTTGTCGCAAAAGCTTACCAGTTTTGAATGTAGATCCTATCTGAATTAATCTGTCTATGATCTCTTCGAGCGATGCTCTTATCTGCATTGTCTCATATTCTGGTAAATCATCCTCAACAAACTCCAATGCCGATTCCAAAAGCACTATCACTTCTAGCAGCTTATCTTTCAGCGGCTGGAGAATGTTTGAGAGCTCACCCTGCATTTGTCTTAGTGATTGACGTGCTGCATTCAACGTTTGCGACTCGATTAAGTCTCTAATTGCCTCAGCTTGAGAAAGACTGATTTTTCCATTATGCAGGGCTCTGAGAGAGAACTCGCCGGGTGAGGCCATTCTAGCATCTAACTTCAAACAAGCATCCAATATCTGGCGAATTACTATCGGCGAACCGTGACAACTTATCTCCACAACATCCTCCCCAGTAAAGGAATGAGGCGACTTAAAGTAAGTCAATATCACTTCATCTATTAAGTCACCTGTATGAGGATCATAAATTTTCCGTAGAGTTGCATAGCGGGGCTTAGGTTTGAAATCATCATCTCTCGTCAATCTACGAGTTATTTCCAAAGACTTATTCCCGCTTAATCGCACTACCGCTATTGCACTTTTTCCATGAGGAGTAGCTAAAGCAACTATTGTGCTCATAATCCTCTTATATTTTACACCAAGCAATAATCGCTAACCCTTAGACTAAAAACTCATCGAACCAAAGTTGAAATACTAGTAGCGTCCAGATTTGCTTGTGATGCGAAGCTTTCCCAGATCTATGTTCCTCAATCAATCTCTGCACGAACCGTTCATTAAAAAGCCCTTGACGTTTAAGTCTTGCGGGACTTAACAAATCATCAACCAGATCTCTTAAACTCCCATTTAGCCATCTAGCTACAGGCATTCCGAAGCCTTTCTTCGGTCGATTTAAAATCTCAGTAGGTAAATACTTTTTCATCGCATTTTTCAATATGACTTTTCCACTACCGTTTCGCAACTTATATTTCAATGGGAGCTTTGCAACAAATTCCTGAATTCGCCAATCAAGCATCGGGGCTCTCACCTCTAAAGAAACGGCCATAGAGGCTCTATCCACCTTGGCTAAAATATCTTCAGCTAAATAGAACTTCATATCAAGAAATTGCATTTTTTCTATTTCCTCGATGGCATCGCAATCTTTTAGGGCTTGACGAGCGATTTCATAGATATCACCATCAGTTTGTTGAAGTATGTCTTTATTTAAAAGTAGCTCTTGCTCTTTAAGAGAGAAAGATCCAAACCATAAGTGATGCCTAGCCACTAGATCATAATCCGATGCAGAAACAAAGCGCTTTGCCTTGTAGTCAAAAGACAGATTACGCGTAGAAACAGGTAACGAGTAAACTAGGGGTTCAATTAGTGATTTCCGGATCAATCTCGGCAACTTTTCATAAATTTTTGCGACTCGATGCCCAAAATACATTGGATAACCAGCGAAGATTTCGTCACCACCATCTCCACCCAAGGCTACCTTTACATGTTGCCGAACAAAGCTCGATAAAAGATATGTTGGGATCAAAGAACCATCAGACAAGGGTTCATCGAGCCACTTGCTTATAGAATTCACTAAATCGCATGCCTTATCGACATCCAAACATTCTTCATAATGTTCAGTCCCAAGATGTTTGGCTACGAGCCTTGCATAATGAGATTCGTCGAAAGATTCCTCTTTGAAAGAAATCGAAAATGTTTTGATCTTTCCTTTCAAACTGGCTAGAGCTGCAACCGTCGATGAATCAATACCTCCCGACAAAAGCACACCAAGCGGTACATCAGAGATTAAACGCATTCTTATCGAATCATTTAAAAGATACGAGAGCTCCTCAGAAGCCTCTTCCAAAGACATCTCTGTCTTCGGAACATAGGAAGGATCCCAATATCGAATGATTTTTATCTCACCATTTTCCACTAATAAGAGATGCGACGCTGGCAGTTTTTTTATGTTTTTGTAGATTGAGAAAGGCGCTGGGACATAATCAAAAGAAAGGTAATATCTTAAAGCCTGTAAATCCAATTCTTTTATAACCGATGGATGCGACAGCAAAGCCTTAGGCTCAGAGGCAAAAATCAATTTTTTATTGAACACACCGTAGTAGAGCGGTTTTTCACCAAATCTGTCTCTACCTATTAATAACCTCTGACGACTCCTGTCCCAGAGAGCAAAGGCAAACATTCCGTTGAGAAGTTGCAGCATTCCATCGCCAAATTCTTCATAAAGATGCGGCAAAACCTCCGTATCGCACTTTTTGCTAAAGCGATGACCTAGTCGTTCAAGATTTTCTCTGAGATCTAGAAAGTTGTAAATTTCACCATTCATTATTGCGACTACCTGGTCGTTTTCACTAAAAACTGGCTGATCTCCTGTATGCAAATCTATTATCGAAAGCCTGCGCATTCCAAGAAATACTTTGCCATCCGACCAATATCCCTCCGAATCAGGGCCACGGTGAAAAAGCCTATGACACATGCGGCGAAGAACTTCTATACCTTCGGGAATTACTTCACCGCCTAATTCCAGCCAACCTGCAATCCCACACATTATTGTTTCCTTGAAGTTTGCCCTTCCTTGAATCCTATTTTCTCTTTAATTAGATATGTAGGCTTATCCTGAGATTCGTGATAAGTCCTGATAAGCATCTCAGCTAGCAATCCCATTAGAAAAAACTGCACGGAAATTGCCAGCATTACAATCGTAATCAAAGGCAAAGGCGTCAATATAAATGAAACGCCATCAAATATTTTTAGATACAATGCCCAACTTCCCGTGATCAGGGAAATAATGAATGATATTAATCCGAAGGTCCCGAATACATACAAAGGTTTCGTCTGATATGATGCCATGAACTTAATAGTCATCAAATCGAATATCACTTTGAATGTACGAGAAAGCCCGTACTTTGATTTTCCTCTAATGCGAGGATGATGATTTACGGGAATCTCTGTTACTTTTGCCCCAGCCCAGCTAGCATAGATAGGAATAAATCGATGCATCTCTCCGTAAAGTTTTATTCCATCGATAACCTCTTTTCTATAAGCTTTCAAACTACAGCCATAATCATGGAGGTGGACTCCACTTATCCATGAAATTATCTTGTTCGCCAACATGGAAGGGACTCTTCGCGATAAAAATTTGTCATGCCGATTTTTCCGCCAACCGGAGACAACATCATATCCCTCATCTATTTTCTCTAATAGCTTCGGTATATCGCCGGGATCATTCTGTAAATCAGCATCCATCGGAATCAAAATCTCACCTCTAGAAAGATCAAAACCCGCACTCATGGCTGCAGTCTGACCATAATTCCTGCGCAGAGCAATCACTCTGACTCTATCATCTGCAGCGGCAATGTCCTTGAGTACCTGCAACGAAGAATCCGTAGATCCATCGTCTATGTATATGATCTCAGCTGTTCGATTCAAAGAGGATAAAACAGAGATTATTTTTTCATGCAACAATTGAAGGTTATCCTCTTCATTATAAACAGGCAAAAATACGGTTATTTGTGGATTTTTCTGCGTGTAGGGTAACTCATTCATCGGAAGAATCTTGAAACATCATTGAACGTAGTCAAGATTATCAATAGTAAAATTATCACCAATCCTATGAACTGAATTCTCTCTTTAGCCGCTAATGGCATTGTCTTACCGAAGATATCGTAGATCTTCTCAATCCCTAACATCATAATCTGCCCACCATCAAGCAATGGTATCGGTAAAAGATTTATAATTCCTAAGTTCAAACTTATTATCCCTAAAAGCGATAAAAGCCCGATGAAACCAGTAGTAGAAGCCATCTGAGCGATTATCTGAACAATACCGATTGGTCCAGAGACTGTGTCTCTCGCTGATCTCTCACCAGTCGAAACCTGCCCAAATGCCTTAGCTGTCATTCTCAAAACTTCGATATTCGTTTCCCAAGCAAAAGCGATTGCACCAGTAATTCCCACAGTTTCTCTCGCTCCTACAAGCGTATTATCAAATGCTATGCCTATAAGCCAGTCTCCATTTTTTTCAACTGCTCTCGTCTCGATCTCAATTCGTTCACCATTGCGATTTACTTGGAGTTTTATTGGATTGTCTTTAGCATCATTGATAATTTTCTTCATCTCCTGTCGATTACGAACGGGCTTACCATTGACTGACACAATCCAATCGCCTACCTTTAAGCCTGACTGAGCTGCAGGCATTGTCGGGTCTATTCTACCTACTACAACAGGTTCAGAGCCTAAATCAGGCTCAAAATCCAATACCCCGGCGGATTGGCCAGCTTCGGTTACCTTGACGGGTTTTATGTACAAATCTATCAAACGCCCTTCACGCTCAACAGTTATTGGTATCTCCTTTTCTGGCATTAAAAGCGCGTCTCTTTCAATTCTTCGCCATGTAGGATTTTCCACTCCATCAAATTTAACAATTCTGTCCCCAGGCTTTAATCCAGCCCTTTCCGCCTCTCCTCCTGGTTTAACAAAACCAACTATCGGCGCAGGATTCGATGGAACACCATAGAACATTGCTATAAAGAAGGGTATACCCAGGGCTAAAATTATGTTCATCAATGGGCCGCCGATTATCACCAGAAATTTCTGCCAGCGCGGCCGAAGTTCGTAAAGCTCATGCTCAGGAACTTGAGATTCCTGCGAAGCTCCTCCTTCTAGCGGAGCAGTAACCTCATCACCATAAAGTTTTACATAGGCTCCAAGAGGAATAGCTGAAATCCTGTAATCTGTATCTCCTATCTTAAAACCCCAAATTCTCGGTCCGAGACCAAAAAAAGAATACGCCTCAACCCTCATTCCAAAGAGCTTTGCAACTATGAAATGACCAAACTCATGTATGTTTATTGCGACTCCCAAAACAAATATAACAGCTAAAATGGCTATAATGATTTCCATAGATTTAACAATACCTAAGTTTAAGCCCCAAAGAAATCGTAGTCAAACACGATAGTCTCGCTCATCTGGCCGCGATTCTTTCGTAAATCTCTTGAATTTTTGCCGATGCTTTTTGCCTTGCCCAGTGATCTACCCTCTTTATTGTTTCCAAATCATCAACTTCCTGAGCCGAATGCTGCGACATTACGGAATCGATGACCTTGGGAATATCGCTCAACTTTATCTTTCTACTCAGAAATGCATCGACCGCTACCTCATTGGACGCGTTTAAAACCGCAGGCATAGTACCTCCTATTTTCAAAGCTTTGTAAGCTAACGATAAACACGGAAATCTATCATAGTCGGGTTCCTCAAAGGTCAACTCTCTGTATTTAGTGAAATCAAGAGGTTCTAGACAGCTGACTCGTCTTTCTGGATAAGTTAGAGCATATTGAATTGCATGTTTCATGTCAGTAATACCTATCTGAGCTATTATCGATCCATCTATCATCTCAACCATCGAATGCACTACAGACTGTGGATGTACTATTACTGATATCCTGTCCCACTCAAATCCAAATAGCCAATGTGCTTCGATGACCTCCAAACCTTTGTTCATCAAAGTGGCTGAGTCTATCGTTATTTTATCCCCCATTCTCCAATTCGGGTGATTCAACGCTTCTTCGACCGTCGCATTCTCTATCTCCTGCTTGGATTTGCTTCTAAAAGGTCCGCCCGATGCAGTAAGAATTAGTCGCTTAACCTCACACAGTCTCTCTCCACGCAAGCATTGATGCAACGCGTTATGCTCGCTGTCAACGGGAAGAATTTCCGCCCTACTTTTCTCAGCAGCACGCTTTATCAGTTCCCCTCCTACAACTAAGGTTTCCTTATTTGCTAATGCAACCCTCTTCCCAGCCTCAACTGCCCTTAGAGTCGGAACGAAACCCGTAGCACCAACAGTTGCAGATACCAATATGTCTGCCTTATCAAAAACAGCAACCTCAGTTAAGCCCTCTTCACCGTATCTTATTTTTGGAAATCTATCAGCATCCAACTCTTGCAGTCTTATATAAAGCTTCTCCGCACACTCCTCATCCTTTACTGCAACTATCTCAGGCTTAAATTTCAATACTTGCTCAACTAGTTTATCTATATTGCTTCCTGCAGCTAAACCTACGACCCTAAAATCTTCTAAAAACTCTATTACCTTCAGCGCATTACAACCTATGGAGCCGGTTGAACCTAAAATTGAGACAAATTTCATAACCTATGCAAAGATTATCACACTAGAGCTAGTGTCAAAAAAGACAAGGATGATAGCTGCCTTGATTGAGTAAATTCTGAGTTAGCTAAGAGGGATTTTCTGCGGGGCCTTGACCCATATGTCTTCAGCAAACCATAATCCAATAAAAACAAGTGATCCCATCAGAAACCCTGTTAAATAACTCGGCTCAAAAACTCCCAGAGCAATTGGTAACAAATTTCCTATGAAAATCATTCCCAACCAGAAGCGCCACTTAAACTCCCCGGATATAATCATTTCTACGACTTTAGCCGCATCTTTAGTCGTGTGAGAAGTTGAAATCTCTACTGCTATCATGACTAGATGCAAAGTCAGTAAAATAACCAATAGGTAAATCAAGTCTCTGGTGAAAAAAGCTAATTCGACAATAGCAGCCGCCATAAGAAGATATAACGCAACTCCTGCAATCAGCGAGTGAATCATCATGTGTAAACCAAGCATGGGACTTTGCCAAAAATCTCTACCTTTTGCTTGGGCAAACAAAAATGCAGTGTAAACAGCAGTCAAGAGAGCTAGTACGATTCCTACAAAATCCAGAATCTTAATGATTGGATCTTTTTCCAATCCTGCGAAAGAGAGGACCAATCTAATACCTAACAATGCACCATACGAGGTAATTATGTAAGCACCTCTGGTTAGCCAAGATCTCCATTGAGGACGCAACAATACGTATAAAAATCTTTCAGGACGACCCAAATCCTTTATGAGCAGCAAACCTGTAATAGAGATAAAAACTAAAGCAAGTAAAATCCCAGCTAGCTTTATCCTCTCTGGTACATCAATAAAAAACCCGGCAGAGAAAGGCAGCAGAAAAGCTCCGGCCGAAATAGCTTTAGTCAAAATATACGCAGAAACCTCCCAACCCCACATAATTCCTTTACTCGGCGCATCGTAAACTCTCCTAGCCCTTCCGCGATCACCTTCACTGTTTTCACTCCTATTCAAAGCTGATAAAGCCTTTTTCTCATCCGCAAACTTGGCAAACTTCCCTACACCCTTGCTTTGACTTGACCACATGTAATCCTCTCGCTGAGAGGTTTCAGTAGGATCGAGCGAAATCTTATCTCCATCAATATAAAAAAGTTTTGGGTTTGTTCCTTTCTCTGGTTTTCTGACCGAAACTGTCTCTCGCGAAAGTAATTTAGAAATTTCAGTTTCAGGGTTGTCTATATCTCCAGCAATTATCGCATGCTCAGGACAAACAATTACACAAGCTGGTTCTAAACCTATATCAACCCTGTGCGTGCAATAATTACACTTAGCTGCCGTGTGATCGATCGGATCTATATAGATTGCGTCATATGGGCATGCCTGAGTACATGCCTTGCAACTTATGCATCTTCTATTGTCAAAATCAACTATACCATCCGAGCGAGTAAATAAGGCAGATACAGGACATATTTCAACACACGGTGCGTCGTCGCAATGGTTACACCTCATGACCGAAAAAAGCCTGCGAGTATTCGGAAATTCTCCCTTTTCTACGTACTTAACCCACGTGCGATTTACCCCCAATGGAACTAAATGCTCCGCCTTACATGCAACAGTGCATGCATGGCATCCTATACATTTTCGATTGTCTATTATGAAACCAAACTTCATAAAAGTCTCCTCAAAACCCTACAAATACAGATTCTTACAATCCCTGTTGGCTGATATTTGCTTGGTTAATTATATGGGAATATGTTTTGTGTTTCAAGAAATTTCTCGATAAAAAGCAGTAGATTCATGTCTCTCGACCATAAAAAGATCTCCAAAATTTCGCAGAATCTTGACCTAACAAAATTTTCCTAAGACCATGGATTTCAAAAGATGGCTCATCAGGCAAAAACTTAAAGTCTTGTTATGTCTTGAGTTGCAAAGTAATGCCAAAATCGGCAATAATTACGCTTTCGTTTCGAAATTTAATCAAGTGAGAGGTGTAAAAGAAAGTGGAACTCTGGTTAGTTCTGATTATCAGCATAATAGTAATAGGCTTTGCGTTGGTGTTATTAAGAAGCGTATTAAAGAACGACACCGGCACGCAAGAAATGCAGAAAATTTCAGGCGCCATCAAAGAAGGTGCAGAAGCCTTCTTGAGAAGGCAAAATAAGACGATTGCTGTACTTGCAATCGCTGTAGCCGCCTTGCTTTTCATTTTATATGCGTTTTTACGTGAGAAAAGCTCGGCTGATCCTGTAGAGCCTTTATGGTTAGCAATATGGACCGTTGCTTCATTTATATTTGGTGCAATCTGTTCAGCAATTGCCGGATATGTCGGTATGTGGTCATCGATAAGAGCGAACATTAGAACAGCTTCTGCTGCCACATCTAGCTTAAACAAAGCTTTACAGATAGCGTTGCGAGGCGGTGCAGTTGCCGGATTATTTGTCGTTGCAATGTGTCTTCTAGGTATAAGTCTTTTATTCCTACTTGTAAAACAAATAAGCGGTGTTCCAGCGGAGAAAGTCCCACTCATGATAGTAGGCTTTGGTTTCGGAGCATCATTTGTGGCTCTTTTTGCCCAGCTTGGCGGTGGAATCTATACGAAAGCAGCAGACGTTGGTGCTGACTTAGTCGGTAAGGTCGAAGCTGGCATTCCAGAGGACGATCCAAGAAATCCTGCGGTTATTGCAGATTTGGTAGGAGATAATGTCGGTGATTGCGCAGGACGTGGCGCTGACTTGTTTGAATCCACAGCAGCCGAAAATATAGGAGCGCTGATTTTAGGTGCTACATTATTTTCTACTAATTCATCTATGTTCGCTCCATCTCAACAGCTAGGTGTTATTTTGTTTCCTCTGGTTGTTTCGGCCTTATGCATGATAGCTTCCATAATCGGCGTAATGATTGTAAAGACAAAGGAAGACACGGATAATCCCATGAAAGCCCTGAATTTAGGCTATTACGTCACTGCCATATTAGGAGTAATCATTTTTGGCGTGGTTTGTTATTTTCTGCTAAATACTCCTAAGGCTCCAAATGCATGGTTATTTTTCTGGGCATGCGGAATAATCGGTCTATTAACATCAGTAGCTTTTCTTTTTATAACCCGTTATTACACAGAGTCTGATTATCGTCCCGTTAAGGAGATTGCGCGAGCTTCAACTACAGGACCTGCTACGAACATCATAAGTGGAATAGCGGTAGGTATGGAGTGCGTAGCAATTCCTGTCTTAGTTATCTCGGTAGCTTTGATTGCCTCGTACTACATAGCCGAGGCCTCTGGACTTAAGGACGCCGGATTATTCGGGACTGCCTTAGCAACCATGGGCATGCTCGGAACTGCCGGATATGTCCTAGCTATGGACACATTCGGTCCAATTACAGACAATGCTGGTGGAATAGTCGAAATGTCCAATCAACCCGATTCTGTAAGGGAAAAAACTGATAAACTAGATGCTGTTGGCAATACAACCAAAGCCCTAACTAAGGGTTATGCCGTGGGATCAGCAGCCTTAGCCGCATTTCTACTTTTTTCTGCTTATCTAGATGAAGTAAAACATTATGGCCTTTACCTAGATTCTGTTAATCTGTCAAAACCAGCTGTTTTCGTCTGTGCAATGCTAGGAGCAATGTTAGTCTTGCTATTTTCCTCACTAGCAATCAGAGCAGTAGGTAAAGCAGCACAGGTTGTTATCGAGGATGTAAGAAATCAGTTCAAGGAAAATCCTGACATTCTAAAGGGAAAGGCCTTGCCGAATTATGGTAGAACAGTTGATATAGTTACACGAGGAGCATTGAAACAAATGATACTTCCCGGCATCTTGGCTGTTGGAATGCCAATAGCTGTCGGAATAATATTCCGCTTACTTTACAATTCATTAGGAGGAAGCAAGGCTAGTAACTCTGCGACAGGAGCCGAGGGAGTTGCTGGATTCTTGATGGTAGCAACCATAGTAGGTATTTTGATGGCATTATTTCTCAACAATGGCGGTGGAGCTTGGGATAATGCTAAAAAATTCATCGAATCTGGAGAATATGGTGGAAAGGGAAGTGATGCTCACAAGGCGGCAGTCGTTGGCGATACTGTCGGAGATCCATTCAAAGATACAGCAGGCCCAAGCCTACACGTGCTCATAAAACTGCTCTCAACGGTTACTTTGGTCCTAGCTCCTTTCTTCATTTAAATCCATTCTTCACTCATAAAAATAAAGACGGTGGATTCACTTTTGATCCGCCGTCTTTCACCTCACTCGTTCTATAAGGTAAAAACCTTGAGTGTTTTTCAGACTATAATCTGATCGGCATGATTATGTACATGTAGTTATAGTCCCTTTCTCCAAGAGGTTTCATAAGAGCTTGTGCGTGGCTATCCTTGAATTCAAATTTAATCCTAGTAGAATTCACCCGCGCTTTAGCTTTGTCACCTTCAGTCTCTTTTTCAACCGAAGCCGATGAAGGGGCTGATACGACATTCAGAAAATCCTGAAGATATTGAGCATTAAATCCGATAGAAATTCTCTGCCCATCATAATCAGCCGATATGGTCTCATATCCTGCTCCTTCACCTTGTGTTTCAGATTCAATCTCTATTGAATTTTTATCAAGTGTCAATTTAACAGTCTTATTTCTTTCATCGGCCATTAGGCTGACTCTTCTAATCGCAGATTTCATCTCATTTGCATCGAACTCCGCCGCAGTCAAATCAGTCTTAGGAATAACCATCTCATAGTTTGGAAACTGCCCAGCTAATTTTCTAACGATCAATGATCTTTCTCCAATCTGGAAATACAAGAGATTTTGATCCTCGCCAAATCTACAAATCCCCTCTTCCTTAGCTAATTTAGAAAGCTCGCTCAACGCCTTTTTAGGAATCAGAATATCGAAATTTACATCATTGGATGCCGAAATGTCTTTCTCTATAAGCGCAAGCCGGTGACCATCAGTTGTTACCATACGCACTTTACCAGCTTTTGACTCAAATTTTGCCCCTGACAAAGTGTATCTTATTTGCTCTTGAGTAATAGCAAAACTAGTCATCTGAATAAACAAGGCTAAAGATGAACAATCAATAGTTGAAGTTAATTCAGGCACTGCGGGAACCTCTGGAAAAGAGTCCTCACTGTAATCAATTAATCTAAAAGAAGATCTTCCACTTTCAATCTGAACTAATTCATCGCCTTTCTTTGTGAAAGTTACATTTCCTGGGTCTAAAAGTCGAATTATGTCGAAAAGTTTCTTACCTGGAAGACATATACTGCCTTCCTCTAATACTTCAGCAGAGATGGTCGTAATCAAAGATGTGTCATAATCAGTAGCGATCAATCTGATTCTGTCTTTTCCAATTGATTTTATTAAAACACCCGACAAAACAGGTATAGCAGACCTTTTCTCTACGACTCCTTGAACAAATCCTAATTCCTCTTTGAAACTTTCTTGGTTTACTACGAATTTCATAATCTTTCTCCCTTCAAAAAATTCCGGCTGAACTTTTACTCTTACTGTTTTACTAAAAATTTATATATTTTCAGAAGTAGTATTAGTAACTGTGGAAATGTGGAAAAGTTATGTATCCTGCTGAAAATAGGACAGAAAAACATCCACATACCACTGTGGAAAACTTTGAAATTCTTGTGGAAATCGTCTATCATCTGTGAATTCTTTTCATCTTAAAAAATTTTTCCACATAAATCCACAGGGTAATTTTTAATCTCATTGTGGAAATGTGGAAAATTTTTACTTAAGTTTTTTAAATACATCATTTAACGATTCAATTTAAAGATTTATATCTGTGGAAAACTTTCCAAAAGAAAAAGCGTAACTATTTGCATATACAGTCAATTAAGTCATTAATGACCTTGTGGAAATTTCTGTCGTTATTGACCATGGATTCTATTTTTTCCACGGAATGCATCACGGTTGTGTGATGTTTACCACCGAATGCTTTTCCTATCTCTGGAAAACTGCTTCTTGTCAGTTTTTTGCAAAGATACATAGCTATTTGTCTAGGAAAAGCTATGTGTCTCGAGTTATTTTTGGATTTCAGATCGTCGACTGTTAATTTGTAATGTGAAGCCACTATTTTTGCTATTTTTTCGATTGAGATATTGTCGGATTCCTCTAAACCTACTACGTTTCTAATTGCGTCTTGTGCCAAAGACTTGTCGATTGGTCTTCCCCTTAATGAGGAGATGGCTATCAGTCGTGTCAGAGCTCCCTCAAGCTCTCGAACGTTACTTTTTACCTTGCTTGCGATATAGAAGGCGACATCATCCGGCAGATGGACGTTTTCCAAATCAGCTTTTCTTTTCAATATTGCTATTTTTGTCTCCAGTTCTGGGGGTTCTATATCTGCAATTAATCCCCATTCGAACCTTGAGTGAAGACGTTCTTCTAGAGATGGTATTTCCCTTGGAGGACAATCTGAAGTGATAACAATTTGTTTCTGATTGTTGTGTAAGGTATTGAACGTATGGAAAAACTCCTCTTGGGTTCGCTCCTTTCCAGCTATAAATTGAATGTCATCTATCAGTAGTACGTCTATTGATCTATATTTTTCTCGAAAAACCTGAGTTCTATCGTATCTGATGGCTTGTATCAATTCATTCATGAATTTTTCTGCTGATATGTATGCCACTTTCATTTGATTATTTTTTTCTTTGATGAAATGACCTATTGCATGCATTAAGTGGGTTTTTCCTAATCCAACCCCGCCATAGATGAACAGAGGATTGTAGGTTTTTCCTGGAGCTTCAGCAACTCTAAGGCTTGCCGCATGAGCAAACTCATTGCATTTACCAACAACAAATGTCTGAAAAGTGTATTTTGGATTTAATGATGTCTTTACTATCTCCGCATCAACTGCAATCGATTCTTTGGATGATTCATTTCCTATCTCGGTAGATACTTTCGATTCCTCCTGAAATGAAAAGAAATTTTCTGAATCGTCAAAAGGTTTTTCCTCCTCTATCTCCCATTTTATCTGATAATTAGAGAGGCGCATTTCATTCATTACTTGTTTAATCAGATCAGAATAGTAAAGTTCTATCCATTCCTTATTAACTTGGTTGGTTTTTAGATAAACGATTCTACCTTTTTCGTCTATACCCTCGAATTTTATCGGGCGAAACCAAGAATCGAAGGTTTGCCGATTTAGACGCTCTCTTACAGTTTTCAAAATGCTATCCCAAAGGTTGTCTTTCTCGGCTATTCCTTCCATAGAAGCATCTCCTTTCAAAAATTTTCCAAGATCATATCCTAATCTTTAAGCACCCGCTTTGAAACTTACTGATTAATCAATAAAACTAACTGCCCATAAATCCAAACATAACAACTAGAAACAAAATTTGTTCAAAATGCTTTGTAGTTTTCCACAGGTTTTTCCACAGGCATATTAACAAAAGCTTAAAAGTTAATTTATTGCTTTAAGTGTTTTATTTTCAATAACTTACAAGAGTTTCTATCTTCGGAAACGGCAAAAAGAGTAGCACAAAAAGAAGGTGAATTCAAGATAAAATCCACAGGTTTATTACAAAAATTTTTCCTTTTTGTAAACCACTGAAAGACGAGGGATTTTTTGCTCTTGGGTTATATTATTTTTTCGAATAGAGTTTTTATTTTGGAGGTATGATGAAAAAGGATTCCAGTGAAAAAACAGAGAATGAGGTTTTCGAAAGGATAAAATCGCTATGTAGTGGCCTTTACTATATGAGCGAGACCGATGCCGAAATACTGCCATTTTTTGGAGGAAAGGTGGAGAAGTTAACGAAGGAAAACTTCGCTGAAGAGATCGGAGTAACGGATCACTCAAAAATTGAAGAGAGAGATTTTGATAGTTTTTTTAAAAGATTAGTTGAGATTAAAGAGTGGTTTGGTGAAGAGGAGAAAAAGATGGCCAAAAGGTTTTCAGAATTAAAAGATTTTCTTCTTCAAAACTTAAGTGATCTAAAGGTTTTTAGAATAGGGAAAATCGAGATAGACATCTACGTGGTAGGGATCAGTAGATCTGGAAAAATCATAGGTTTCAAGACTAAGGCTGTAGAAACATGAGTCGTGCTATTTTTTTGCAAAAAACAGGTAGGATAAAATTGCCTGAAATAATCCTATAATGAAACCGAATAGCGCACCGAAAAGCTCAATGGTTCTCAGATGTTCTTTAGCAACCGATAGAACCAGTTCCTCGAGTTTTTCCACTGGATACGCATTTATTTTTTGTTTTACTATCTCTCCTACATTAAATTCTTTGATGATGGACGGCAAGCGTTGCCTTGCTGCATCTAAAATGGCCTCAGATAGGCTGTCTAGAAACAACTTTATTTTACTTTCCGATAGATAATCTGACATTTTACCAATAGGTTGAGACAATAATTTTTCTATTTGCTCTGAGACAAGCCTGCCAACGATAAAATATACTTGCTCATTACTCATGACACTTAAAAGTGTCCTTGAAAGTTGTCTTTTCAATAAATCTTTAGATTCGGTGTGAGCGACCCTTAATATGGCATCGAGACTATGAGGTTTTACTTTAGTTATCATTTCCCGTAGGTAATTAGAGATTGCTAGTTTCATGTCGTTGCTCTGCAGTAATCGTAAGATACTTTTTGAAGCTTGCTCATGGATGCTTTTGAGATTTTCTTCTGAGATATTCCCCAGTAAGTCTCTTAGGGGACGCTTTATCGCAGCCTCTATGGATGTAATGAAAAACGTCTTAGCCTCAGCAGCAAAGGAATCATCATTAAGGGTCTCTTCAATTCTCTTAGGGAGGGACTCATTGACTAAATTATCAACCTCTTTAAGCAAATTCTCTCTTGACACAAAGATCTTCTTGAAAAAAGGGAGGTTTTCATAATAGCTGTTCACCTCTTTCTTTATTATCGAGGCTATTTTACGACGCGTTTTGTCTGCTGTGGCTATCTCTGCGAGTTGGTGAATTACTGGCTTAACTTGTTCAGCAGCTTTATTTTTTATCAATTCTATAGATTCCGGAGTCAATATATCCTCGAGGCAAAGATTCGTTGTGAGTATTTCATTTATCTGTTTACTAACGAATTCCTTTACTTTGCGTTCGAAGTAAGGATTCCTTAGAGAGTTATTGATTCTTTCCGATAAGAACTCCACAAGTATTTGAAATTCTTCATCTTTGAAAGTCTCAGAGAGTCTTTTTGATAGAAGTATATCCACATTCTTCGATACAAAATCGTTCACGGATTTCGTCACTTCTGGGCTTTTCAGCGATTCACTTACGTAGAGACTTATCTTTATTTGAAGAGAAAAAATAGCGTCGAGCAGTGGCTCGCGGACTTTAGTGGGCAATATTTCGATTACTGAGGGTGCTTCAGATGAGAATAATGTTTGGTAATACTCCTGTAGAGTTGTGTTTATTCGTTTTTTTAAAAACCCTTTGTCGAACAACTCCTGAATTATGGTTTCCTCGGACACTAATTCTCCTCCTACTGCTCGTCCGATGGCTTGCGCAAGTCTATCGCGATGCCTTGGTATCATACCCTGGGGAAATAATGTTATGCCGAGCAATTTGAACGGATAGCGAGGGCGAAAAAGCATTCTTACGGCTAGCCAAGCTCCGATGTAACCATGAACTGTGGCAAAAAGAACCAGTAGAATTATCTCTAAGATGCTTCTAAAATTTATTTCCACGGAACTCAGAAAATACGGAAACCTTTTGATTGCAAGCAGAAGTCAGCAAAATCTTTAAGCCATTGATAACTCACAGAGTAGTTTCTCCACTGATTCTCAGGATCTCTATAAAATGTGCCGTCATCTGGTTCGTCTGTTATCGTCAGATTCGCAAACATTCTCTTATTAGGCTGCAGTTTTGGCAAGATTTCTTCATAGATTTTCTTACCTATCAGATGTGCCTCTTGTTCCTCTATGGTCACCCCTGTGCCATTAGACTCCATCAAGCGAATCTTCGAAATGCTGAGTAAATCCAGGCTTCGAATTATTTGAAGAACTGGCCTCCATTGCCATATACTCGATCGGAATTCATATCCTTCTTTTCCAAGGTCTATCAATGTGAAGCTCATACAGCTAAAATCCTATGTACAAAGTTTTAATAAGTCAACAAACGAAATTTTAAGAGCTGTTTTGTCTAAGGAAATTATTGCTCTATAATTAGGGATTCAGGGTATGCAAAAATCCATTACCTACGCTGATGCAGGAGTTTCCATTGAGCAAGCGAAACTCGCAGTTGAAAGAGTAAAATCACTTGCGAAAATTACCTTCAACGATAAAACTCTCACAGAGATAGGCAGCTTTGGCGGCATGTTTTTGGCCTCTTTTAACGATATGAAAGAGCCTGTGCTAGTGGCTTCGGCTGACGGCGTAGGAACAAAGCTGAAAATAGCTTTTTTAAAAGGTGTGCACAATACAATTGGGCAAGATCTTGTTAATCACTGCGTTAACGATATATTAGTTCAAGGGGCTAGACCTTTATTTTTTCTTGATTACTTTGCTACGGGAAAGTTATCTCCTGAGATTTTAGCCTCTGTTGTTGAAGGCCTATCAATGGCTTGCAAAGAAAATGGTTGCGTTTTGTTAGGTGGAGAAACCGCCGAAATGCCAGGCTTTTACAATGAGGGTGAATACGATTTAGCAGGATTCATAGTTGGAGTGGTTGATAGAGAAAAAATCATAGATGGTAGAAGTTTGAAGGAAGGAGACGTTTTATTGGGGCTTGCCTCTAGTGGCTTACATACTAACGGATATTCGCTAGCTAGAAAGGTATTGATTGAGGAAGCGGGTTATGAGGTAGATTCGTATATAGAGCAAGTAGGTGAGACCTTAGGAGAAGCTCTACTAAAGGTTCATCTCAGCTATTTGGATGCGCTCGGCGATTTTCTTGATTCTGGTAAGATAAAGGCTCTGGCTCACATAACAGGGGGAGGCTTTTTTGAAAACATCCCCAGAGTTTTACCTGATGGAGTAGCAGTAAGGATCAATCGAGGGAGCTGGCCAGAATTACCCATATTTGGACTGATACAGCGAATAGGTAATGTAAAAGATGAAGAAATGTTCAGAACTTTCAACATGGGAATAGGGATGATTCTGTTTTGTTCGCCAGAGGATAAAGATTTCTTCCTGAAAAATCTGGATAATTGCTTCGAGATAGGAGAAACAATCAAAGGCAATAAGGAAGTGTTTATAGTTTCAAACTAAAAATTCTTGTAATGGAGATAGACGATGAAAATAGGATTACCTAAAGAGATAAAAGATAACGAATATAGAGTCGGGTTAACTCCCGCAGGGGTTCGTGCGCTTGCTGATGCTGGACACGAAGTTTTCATCGAAAGAGGGGCAGGAGAAGGATCTGGCTTTTCTGATCAGCAATACATTCAGGCAGGTGGAAGAATTCTAGAAAGCGCAGATGATGTATGGGCTGAAGGGGAAATGATCGTCAAGGTTAAAGAACCCATAGAACCGGAGTATAAGCGGATGCGAGAAGGTCAACTCTTATTTACATATCTACATCTTGCGCCAGAGATTGAGCTGACAAGGCAATTGATGGAAAAAAAAGTTACCGGGATTGCATATGAGACTATCACTGATAAGCAAGGGAATCTGCCTTTATTAAAACCGATGTCAGAAGTTGCTGGGCGCATGGCTGTTCAAGTCGGTGCAACCTACTTAGAGAAAATGAACGGAGGTAGAGGGATTCTATTGGGTGGCGTACCCGGTGTACCTGCAGCAAACGTTGTGATAATCGGAGGCGGAGTTGTCGGTACTGAGGCAGCAAAAATGGCCGTAGGATTAGGCGCTAGAGTAACGATAATCGATAAAAATTTGGAGAGACTTCGTCAATTGGATGACATCTTCCTCTCTAAAGTTCAAACTTTAGCTTCCAGCCGTTATCAAATTCATGAGGCTATATCTCATGCGGATCTTATAATAGGAGCGGTTTTAGTGGTTGGGGCTGCTGCTCCGAAATTGGTCACCCGCGAGATGTTAAAGGATGTTCCGAAGGGCGCAGTAATAGTTGATGTTGCTGTCGATCAAGGAGGTTGCGTTGAAACTACTCGTCCCACCACTCATTCTAATCCGACCTTTTACGAAGAAGGAGTGTTACATTACTGTGTTGCGAATATGCCAGGAGCGGTTCCAAGAACCTCCACATTCGCATTGACAAATGCTACGCTACCTTATGTACTTGATCTTGCCAACAAAGGTTTTGAAAAAGCGATAGCCGAGGATGAAGGATTAAGACAAGGTGTTAATACTTTTGCCGGTAAGTGCACTTATGAAGCTGTAGCAACGTCTCAAGGTATTCAGTACACACCATTGGAAACGCTCATTGCACTACCCGCTGCAAAAACAAAAACCCATTAAGGCGACAATCCACATCCGCAATTAAATCATCGCCTGAAGATTTTACAATGATTGTTGGGATTCTACGGAATCCTAACAATCATTAGGCTTGCTGATCAGATTTTTCAGCTTCTTGTTGTTTTTTCTTCGGATAGGAAACCTTCGAAATAGCATGTTTAAAAACAAGGACATTTTCACCTGCTGAGTCTAAGAGCACAGCAAATCGGTCAAAGCTCTTTATACGTCCTTGAATAGTTTCGCCGTGGACCATGGTTATTGATACATTAGATTTCTCACGACGAGCGATGTTCAAAAATGCATCCTGAACTTTCCCCATGAAACTCCTTTCAAACCAGATCAGTGTCTTAACTGCTCAGAATTTTTTCAAATATTTTTGACTTTGTCAAACTCTTGTGAAAGCAATTACAAACTTTCCTTGACCATCTGCCACAATTTTTGTTTTATCTCTGGGTCTGAGCCGAATCCCTCAAGCCAGGTTACGGATTCATTCTTAAACCATGTAATTTGCCTTTTTGCGTAATTTCTAACATCTTGCTTTGTCTTCTCGATCGCTTCCTCTAAGGTACGTTCGCCCCGCAGGTATTCGCAGACTCGCCTATAACCATGAGAGCCTAGTGCTGATGTGTTTTCTTTAACTCCCTCAGCAAGTAACCTTTTAACTTCTTCTACGAGTCCATTGGCAAAGTGTCTCTCGGTGCGCTGGTTTATCTTTTCGTAAAGTTTCTCTCGCGGAGGATTAAGAGCAAAAATTTTTATTCTTTTAGTAAACTCAGGCGGCTCAGGAAGGTTTTTTTGAGCTTCTGAGAGTCGCCTCCCAGTCTGAAAGAAAAATTCTAGCGCTCTCATTACCCGTGGATAATCTCTGGGAAAGAGTTTTTTTGCTAATTCTGAGTCTACTCTGCTGAGGATCTTATGTAAGTGCTCAGGTCCTTTTTCATCCATGATTCTCCTGAGTCTTTCACGTAGCGCAAGATCAGTGTCTGGGCTTTCAAAAAGCGGTTTAATCAAGGCTCTCAGATAAAATCCCGTACCACCGCAAATAATAACGGTATTTCCACGGCTTTCGATCTCTGCTATTTTTTCTGCTGCGTCTTTAGCCCAATCAGCTGCTGTATAAACATGGTTGGGGTCCACGTAATCTATCAGGTGATGTGGAATACCTCTCATCTCCTCTTTAGTAGGTTTAGATGTTGCTATCCATATACCTTTGTAAATTTGTACTGAATCACAATTTATTACCTCCGCATTTCTTAATCTAAGAGCCAAGTCTATACTGAGCTCTGTTTTGCCTGAGGCTGTCGGTCCAACGATAGCATAAATCGCCCTCTTCATTTTTTCTTACAAAGTGCATCTCTTGAGAATGCCGGCCATTAATATCAGAGCAAGTAACAACAAAATTCCAATAGTCTGATTCTTGGAAAATTTCATTCTGATAGATATTTTGGGATAAGATGAGAGTAATCAGCAAGCTTTAAAGGCTATTCATTAATTTACTAATCGTGTTAGAATGCTAGTCGAGGAGAAGCCAGATTATGAAAGAGGAAAAAAGTAAAGCCATAGAGATGGCTCTTGCGCACATAGAAAAGAGATTCGGTAAAGGCTCGATAATGCGCCTGGGAGAGAAACCGCAGGAAAGAATTGATGCCATCTCGACGAATTGTCTAAGCCTAGACTTAGCCATAGGGGTTGGAGGTCTTCCTAGAGGAAGAATCACGGAGATTTTCGGGCCGGAAAGCTCTGGGAAAACGACTTTAGCTCTGCAAGTTGTTGCGCAAGCTCAGAAAGAGGGTGGCATAGCTGCTTATATAGATGCTGAGCATGCGTTGGATCCTTCTTATGCTGAGAAAATAGGAGTAAAAGTCGAAGATCTTCTTATCTCTCAACCAGATTCCGGAGAGCAGGCTTTAGAGATAGCTGAGACTTTAGTAAGGTCAGGAGGAATTGATGTTGTAGTAGTCGACTCAGTTGCTGCGCTAGTACCGCGTGCCGAATTGGAAGGTGAAATGGGGGATGCCCATGTTGGATTGATTGCTAGATTAATGTCTCAAGCTCTTAGAAAACTAACTGGTATAGTTTCTCAGTCAAACACATGTTTTATTTTTATAAATCAACTCCGAGAGAAGATAGGTGTTAGCTTCGGCAATCCTGAAACTACTACAGGAGGAAAAGCGCTGAAGTTTTATGCATCTGTCAGGATAGACATTCGACGGATTGGCTCGATAAAAGAGGGAGAGAAAGTCATAGGAAATCGAACCAAAGCAAAGATCGTAAAAAATAAAGTTGCCCCACCTTTCCACGAATGTGAGTTTGACATAATTTATAACGAAGGAATATCAAAAGAGGGAGATCTATTGGATTTAGCTGTCGCACATAGAGTAGTTGAAAAAGCAGGAACATGGTTTTCTTACAAAGGTGAGAGATTAGGACAAGGTAGAGAAAATGCTAAGAAATTCTTAAAAGAAAATCCTGAAATCTGCAATCGCATCGAGGATGAGGTTAGAGAAAAATTAGGCCTACCAAGGAAAGGATCGACCGTTCAAGCTTCTAAGTAAAGCTTGTCTTTTTCTCTACCGATTTGTAGGCCCGCTTCAAAAAGCTCAGGGTTTCTTGTTAACTCTCTTCTCGTTCGATTTTTGCTCTCCTTGTTTAGGCATTTGATTAACAATATTCGGATCTACGGGGGTGTTTAGCTGTTTTCTTATTTCTTCTTCAGATGGTATGCCAGGTGTTGGCGTCTTTCCGGGCTTGAAGGGTTTGCTCAATTCCTTTGGGTCAGGAATGCCAGGAGTTGGTGTAGGCCCTTTCGGCAACTCCTTTGCGGTGTTTGCGTCAGGGATTCCTGGTGTGCTTCCATTAACAGGTAAAGGACTGGTCGAAAATCCTGGTGGGAGATCTTTTTCAGATGTCGCCATATTTGCTTTTCCACTGTTCTGATTTTGCTCCTTGACTTGTGTCTGGCAAGACAATAAAAGCGCGAAAGTTAGAATAAAGAAGGCTTTCAGATATTTCATATAATGATTCTCCTTTTCTAACTATGATAACATCTGACGCTGATTAGTTTAATGTCCAGTGCTAGTGGGAAAATGCAAAAATATCTCCGAGATTGTCAAAGGGTTAGATTGTTTTCAGAGATGATTTAGGCTTAAGCAGCGAAGAGGGAGCAAAAATTATGCCGGCTTGAAAGCTACATTTCCGGGGGACAGAAACGTCTTCCAAACCGGCACGGGCAGGCACTGAAATTTCGGAAGGGTTTCTATTTTCAATTTGCTCTCCTAACGAGAGCAGCATTAATAATCTACACAAACCTCTTCCGTTTTGTCAACAATTTTGTAAACTTTTAGAAAGTCGAAAATGGTTACCTGCCCGCTTAATTGGCTTCAAGGCTTTCGATCTAATATCTTCAAGTTAGCTTAACAAGCGCGAAGATTTATATCAGATTCGATAAACCTAGATCTTACTTTGTTTTCTCTTTTTCCGAAAAAAGTCCAGTAGCCATTTCAACCCATCTTTTTTGGGTTTCTAGTAAATTTTTCAATAGAGAGTCAACAATATCGACGGTTTTGGGTAACCCAGTTTCGGCAGGAAGTCTCTTTTTAATAGCTTCACCGAAGCTATCGGTCTGCTTTTTGATAAAATCGGCCCATGCATTGTGCATTTGCGAGATTCCGTCTAGGAAGTTCTCCGTATTCTTTCTTAAAGTTGTTGAATAACTCGGTTCCACGGTTATCTCTGAAAGCTGCTTTGTTAAGACCTCAGTCCATTGCTTCTGAAGCTCTATGAAATTATCAGCGTTTTTCTTTATCGCATCCATAAGTGAGGTCAAAGAGTCATTCTTAACTCCTGTAAATTCAGAAACAAGTCTCAAGGTTAACTCTGCTTGCTTGGAACTCATATCTAGCCACATTCTCTGAAGATTTAGCACTTCTTCAAAGAGAACTTTTATCAGTCTTGTAGGATCATTCAGAGGTTTGGCTGACTGGACCGATTCAGTATCTTCGGATTTTTTACCTGCTTTATCCTGACGATTTTGAGATTGCTTGCCTTTGGTTTGCTTGGTTGCTTTTTTCTTTATCTGATCGACTACTTTTCCCTTTTGCTTAGAATCTTTTCTTGTGTTCTTGTTTGAAGCAGTCTTTGATTGTTCTTTCTCAGATGTATCTTGAAGTTCGGTGTTGACGGTCGGTTCTTTTGGTTCATTCATAGTCTCTAGCTCCTTTCATTCACTGATTATTCATTAAAAGTTTAAAAAGAAGAAATCCGCACCCTCGGGTAACGGATTTCTTCTTGAGGAGGGAGTTTACTTACTTGCTGCCTTCGCCTGAGCGGTTTGGTTAGCTGCAGCTTTTTCAAAACTTGAAAAGACTTTCTTCGCTACATCGGCAAACTGCTTTTGAACTGGAAGCTCAAAGTTAAAGGCAGAATCTATAAAATTTTCTCCTGCAGATGCGAAAAGTTTCAGCCAATCCTGACGAATTTGGCTCGTTACATCCCAATAACCCTTAGCAACCTTCAGTGCTTCAATGTTAGCATCATAACCAGCTTTATAGATATTTTGCACGTAGTTTTCAGCTAGCTCAGCAGCTTGTATAGCAGTTTTAAAAGTAGCCGTGGTGGCTTTCTGAGTTAATTCTAATGCGGTATTTATGGTTTCATTCGTATTCTTCTTGGTCATTTCCATGTGTCTCCTTTTTGATTATTTTCAGTTTTTCTAACTGACATTTTGAATGATAGCAATGGGAAAAGTTCTTGTCAAGTAAAAATTTCGCATTTGCACAAAATTTTTCTATTAAATTTATAACTAATTTACTTACTATAATTTATAATATTCGCATTATCGAAAAATATGTGATTATCGATAATTTTGGATTTATCATGTATGATAGAATTGCATATATGCCGAGAAGAAGAAAAAATGAGAGCACATCATCAGAGGTAGTAATTAAGAGGTACGGAAATAGACGTCTTTATAATCCAGAAAGCAAGAGCTACGTAAACTATGAAGATCTTATAGATCTTATAAGGAAGGGGAAAGACATAAAAGTGGTTGACTCGGTTACATCAGAAGATGTGACGAAGACTATTCTGATTCAATTAATACTGGAGGAAGAGAAAAAGAAGAAGTCTATCTTACCGACGGAATTTTTATTTCAGCTTTTGAGGTCTCGAGAGGAAGCAGTTCAGGATTTTTTTAGAAATCACCTATCGGCAAGCTTTGAGGCCTATTTGAGAACTAAGGAGGAATTTGACAAAAGATTTCGTGCAATGTTGGAGATGGCAGCGTCTGCACCGCAGCTATGGGAGAAAGTCATTCCCGGAGCAGAGATTTTCAGGGAATTTCTCTCAGGGAAGAAAAAAGATGAGGCAAGAGCAGAGCAAGAGG
>CAZALE010000005.1:186555-215715 GCA_964486055.1 uncultured Blastocatellaceae bacterium | reverse complement strand
AAAAAGAGCTAGTTTTCTAGATGCTAAAGCTAGTCTCTTCCCTCCTCGAAAATGTCGGGTTTTTGTGACCCGGCATTTTTTATATGTTTTCGCAGCAACACGAGCATTTTCAAAAGACTTCTTCCGGATTACTTGCCTTCATTGAAATCAGCAGTGCTGAAAAATTTACTCAAGACACAGAAAAGCAAGTTCCGGGATTTTAAACATAATCGGATAAAGCAATAAAGCAAGCTCAGAACTTACTTAGCTAGGCTCTAAGACTATAAACGATGCTTTAATTTCGACTTGAAGAGAGGCTAGGAAAACCGCGAGAGGTCTTTTTTCCTATTATAATCATGTCTTCTAATTGATCATGCGGCTTCCTGATCGGATACAATCTCGAATACTGGTACCTTTTTTTCGACCATTTCCTTGGTAACGATCAATTCTTTAATCTTTTTCTGGGAAGGTAAATGATACATTGGATCGAGCAATAACTCCTCTAAAATCATCACCAACCCCCGCGCTCCAACTTTACGTTCATAAGCCTGTTTGGCAATTGCTTGAATTGCTTCATCTGTAAATTTCAGACGGATATTATCAAACTCCATCTTTCGCTGATATTGCTTTATCAATGCATTCTTTGGCTCAGTTAATATCTTAACCAATGCTGCTTCGTCTAACTCGTGTAAAACGCTTATGACGGGTAATCTACCTACGAATTCGGGTATCAAACCGTAGCGTATCAAATCTTCTGGTTCAAGGTGACGGAGAGCTTCGTTGATTCTTTGGCTTCTCGGCTTGATTTCAGCATGAAAACCCAAAGATTTGTTACGAAGCCTTTTTTCAACGATTTTTTCTAATCCTACAAAGGCTCCTCCACAGATGAAAAGTATGTTCGTTGTATCGACGGGTATAAACTCTTGATGTGGATGCTTTCTACCGCCCTGTGGTGGTACATTTGCTATAGTGCCCTCTAATATTTTCAAAAGAGCCTGCTGCACGCCTTCTCCAGAAACATCTCTAGTTATTGAAGGATTCTCGTCCTTCCTAGAGATTTTGTCTATTTCATCAATGAACACTATGCCTTGCTGCGCACGCTCAACATCGCCATCAGCGGCTTGCAATAATCGTAAAACTATATTCTCTACGTCTTCACCAACGTATCCTGCTTCTGTAAGAGTGGTCGCATCAACTATACAAAATGGAACGTTTAAAAAGCGTGCCAAGGTTTGAGCTAATAGCGTTTTACCAGTACCGGTAGGACCCACCAGGAGAATATTTGACTTCTGAATCTCCACGTCTTCATGGCTCTGACGTTTGCCTAACTCTATTCGTTTATAGTGTTGATAGACAGCAACGGCCAGTTTCTTCTTCGTTTCATCCTGGCCTATTACATATTCATCGAGAAAAGATTTTATTTCAGATGGCTTTGGTATTGAAAGTCTTTCTGAGGCTAGATCATTTTTCTTATCCGCATTTATTATTTCGTTACATATATCTATGCACTCATTGCAGATATAAACTCTCGGCCCAGCAATGAGCTTTTTGACCTCATTTTGAGACTTACCACAAAACGAACAATGAACCGTATCTTCAAGCTTCTGAAAAGGCATAGTTTACTCTCGACGCTCTATTACTTCATCGATGAGGCCATATTCTTTCGCTTGCTCGGGCGTAAAAATTAGATCTCGCTCAACATCTTTCTCTATTCGCTCAAAGGGCTGTCCAGTATGCTTTGCAAGCAAACGGGAGGTCATTTCTCGCATCCTGAGAATTTCTTCGGCCATTATACGAATGTCAGTTGCCTGACCTTGAGCTCCACCGGATGGTTGATGAATCAAAATCCTCGAATGAGGTAGTGCAAAACGTTTACCCTTCGTACCCGCAGCTAAGAGAAGAGCCCCCATGGAAGCACACTGTCCAATGCAAATTGTAGCAACATCGTTTTTTATGAGCTGCATAGTGTCATAGATTGCCATGCCTGCAGTGATGGATCCACCGGGACTATTTATATATAGATTTATATCTTTTTCTGGATCTTCTGCCTCTAAGAAAAGCATTTGAGCCACGACAAGATTGGCAACAGTATCATCAATCGGAGTGCCTATGAAGATAATGCTATCTTTGAGAAGCCTTGAATAAATATCGAACGCCCTCTCACCACGGGACGTTTGCTCAACCACCATTGGAACTAGCATAATTACCTATACAAAACAAATTAGAATTTGAAATATGAACTCCAAGTAGGATTTTACAATTTACCCAATAAAAATCAAAGCTTGTTGTATCCTGGTCATTTCGTCTCTTCTTGTTGGGGAGTCTCTGACTCAGACAAATCGGCTTGTCGATTAGAATCCTCAGCTTTATCTTCTCCCCACTCTCCCTCAGATATTTTTGCTTTATTGAGTAAAAAATCTATGGCTTTTTGTTCTTTTAGTCCATCCTTGAGTCTTTCTATTCTATTCTCTTGATTCAACCATTTCCTAACTTCCTCTGTAGATAATCTGGATTGTTCGGCTATTTTATTTATTTCCTTATCTAAATCTTGCTCAGATACTTCAAAGTCCTCGACCTCGATTAACTTACCCAATAGCAAGGCTTTTCTAATCTGTTTTTCAGCCTTGGGCAATAAGCTTGAGTAAATTTGTTGTAAATATTGACGATCAATGTTCTCAAGCTGAACTCCTCTCCTTCTGGCATCCTCTAAAACCTCTGAAAATAATTCCCTAGCTTGGGCAGAGATTAGCACAGAGGGAACCTCGAAACTATACTTTGCAGCTAGCCTTTCTAAGAGCTCCTCTCGTAATGATGCATCAGCAAAGATCTCAGCAGATTTTCTAAGATCCTCTGCAATCTTCTGACGCATCTGCTCAAGCGACTCAAAGCCATGCTCTTTTGCCCATTCATCTGTTGGTTCAGGCAGCTCAACTCGACCCACCGATTTTACTTTAGCTGTATATTCAACTTTTTTACCTGCTAAATCAGCTGAAGGATAGTTTTCAGGATATTCAACTACGAACTTCCTGACATCATCTTCCTCAACCCCAATCAAATTCTCGCTGAAGGCTTTCTCGATACTCTCATCACCTAAAACAATCTCAACATCCTCGAGCTGGATTTTATCGTTTGTAGAACCGTCGATGAACACGCCATCTAAATCTACTATAACCGTATCTCCCTCTTGGGACTTTCTGCCCTCGATTGGCACAAAGACTGCTTCTTTTTCCCTTCTTAAATCAATAGCAGCTTTTACTGATTCCTCAGTTACTGGACGCACACGGCGAACTAATTCTAAATCAGATGAATCTGGAGTCGGTACTTCAGGCATCACTTCAAAGAAAAGCTTGAATATCGCTTTTTCCGTACCATCCAGTTTTAGATCGGGGTAATTCTCAATAGAGATCTTTGGCTCTGATATAGGACGCAAGTCACTTTTTTCCAATGCTTCAGCCAAGTCATTTCGTATCAAATCATCCAAAACTCTCTCTTTTATCTCATCCTTATAGTGAATTCTGACTAACTCCTCCGGTGCAAAACCTTTACGAAAACCAGGTATGGAAACTGACTTTGCAAATCTACGGCTGATGTTTCTGTAAACTTCCTTTATTCTCTCTGGCTCTATTTCAACTCTAAATTCTCTAGCGGTCTCTGATATTTGTATTACTTCGGTCTTCATCAAATTCTCCAATCGATTTTTGTTTCCGATTTTTAAGTTATTTTAAAAAACCCGTCCGCATGGACGGGCTATGCTGATTTGTATTGAATTCTCAGATTTTTATCAGAAATAAAAACTTGGTGCTGAGGGCGAGACTCGAACTCGCACGCCTTTCGGCACCAGATCCTAAGTCTGGCGCGGCTACCAATTACGCCACCTCAGCAAACTTTCAAACATTTTTACCCTCATTCCAGGGTGCCTTAGAGTAACTTTTCATTATATAACTAAAGCCAATATTCAACAAGTCAGCCTACTTTATAAAGCCTTAGTTCATGAAATTTAGACTATTTCTTTCGCACAGTCCAGATAAGAAAACTATGTATTACACACTCACTGCTCACCATGATGCTTTATAAAAACAGCTTCACGCATGTAAACTGTCAATTCACAGATATCTTTTATATAATCACCGATTCTTTCCAAATGCTTAGCGACAAAAAGTAGTTGAGCTGCGGTAGCAGTTATCGGAGGATTTTTAATCATCTCCTTCAATAATCCGTCAAAAGTCTTCTTATAGTCATCATCTATCTCGTGATCCCTGCGTATTATCTCCCTGGCCATCTCTGAATCTTCAGAGGTTAGAGCCTCTAGCGCTCCTCTCAGCATTTCACCTGCTTTTTTTGCTGTTGCGGGTATTTGAAGATAATCCTGCATTGGTAAGGTTTGGCTTATTCTAATAGTTGCTTCGGCAATGCTCGTGGAATGATCGGCAATTCTCTCTAAGATGGGAGTTATCTTAGCAGCAGCTATTACAAATCTCAAATCATGAGCTGCAGGTTGATGAAGAGCTAGCGTTTCAATGCAGAATCTATCTATTTCAAGCTCCATTTCATCGATCATCCTATCCATTTCTATAACCTGCTTAGCTAATTTAACGTCTCTGTCCACGAGCGACTTGACTGCAAGTTGCAAAACACGTTCTACCTCAGCTCCCATCCTTAAGAGCTTCTGCTTTAATTCCTCCAAATATTTGTCTATGATTCTTTGATGCATGTTACCCAAAATTTCCCGTTATGTAATCCTCCGTCAGTTTTTCAGATGGATTTTGGAAGATTTTTATAGTCTTATCGCATTCTATCAATTCACCTAAGTACATAAAAGCCGTGTAATCGGATATCCTAGCCGCTTGCTGCATGTTATGAGTAACTATGACTATTGTAATTTTTTCCTTTAGTTCAACTATCAACTCTTCGATACGGGCCGTTGCCAATGGATCAAGGGCTGAAGTAGGCTCATCAAATAGTAGAATCTCTGGTGTTGTTGCTAAAACACGAGCTATACATAATCTTTGTTGTTGCCCTCCCGATAAATCAAGGGCAGGTTTTCTCAAACGATCTTTCACCTCATCCCACAAAAACGCCATTCTTAAGGCCTTTTCAACCTTCTCCTCTATGACCTGCTTATTCTTTTCGCCTTGTAACCTCAATCCGAATGCTACGTTTTCAAATATTGACTTAGGGAATACAGTGGGCTTCTGAAACACCATCCCAACTCTCATCCTCATTTCAAGTGGATCAACTTTCGGTGAAACTATGTTTATACCACTCGGATACATGATTATCTCGCCCTCATAACGAATCCCTGGATATAAATCGTGTATCCGATTCATACACCTTAGTAAAGTTGATTTACCACAGCCAGAGGGGCCAATTATTGCAGTTATCTTCTTCTCAATGAATCGTAAATTGACGTTTTTTAAAGCTTGTTTGTTCCCATAATAAAAACTGAGATTCTTTGCCTCAGCCTTTACTCGCTCAGCAGACGAGACAAGATCCTTTTTCTCGAGTGTAGAATCCATCATCACCAAGTTATTTTTTTCCGCATTCTATAGCGAATAAAAATTGCAGTAGCATTCAAAGACAAAGTAACCATTATCAGAGCTAATCCAGCACCTGCTGCATTTACAGCAAAGTCTCTATCTGGTCTTGACACCCAATTAAACATTTGGATTGGCAAAACAGAGAAAGGAGACCATACCCAATCGAAAGAAATGTACGGCGGATCAGGTTGTATCGGAGAAGGAGGCAAAAAGGCAATGAAGGTCAACGCTCCTATGGTTACTAGCGGTGCTGTCTCTCCAATAGCTCTAGAGAGTGCGATTATAATCCCAGTCAATATTCCACCCGTCGCATAGGGTAGCAAATGATATCTGACCACTTGCCAATTGGTTGATCCTAAGGCTAAAGCAGCTTCTCTAATTCCTTGGGGTATCGTTCTCAAAGCTTCTCTAGTAGATACGATCACGATGGGCAATATTAAAAAAGCAAGAGTTATGCCACCGGTCAATATACTTTGTCCTAAGTGCAGCTGATAAACCAGTAAGCCCAATGCCATCAAACCATAGATTATCGAGGGAACACCCGCCAAATTAGCTATATTTATCTCTATTAAATTCGTGATCCAATTTCTCTTTGCGTACTCCTCCAAATAAATCCCAGCCGCGACCCCAATCGGAACTGCAGTTACCGCGGTCACTATCATTATCAAAATCGTCCCAACCCAAGCAGATAAAATACCAGCTTTATCGGCAAATCTCGATGGATACGAGGTAAGAAATTGCCAGTTTAGCCGAGGCAAGCCATCTATAATTAAATCTATTATCAGCGCTCCAAGGGTTACAATTCCAATCAAGGTGCATAAAATACCTATGCAGTTAAAAATAAAATCCTCTCTCTTTCTCCTTTTGATTATTTCCGAATACTCGCTCATCTTAATATGCTTCCCTATATCTACGTCTTAAATAAAAACCAATGACGTTGAAAATTAACGTCATGAGAAAGAGTGTCAATCCAGCTGCGAAAATGGATTGATATCCGATACTGCCATGAGGTAAATCCCCAAGGCTTACCTGAACAATAAACGCAGTGATCGTTGCCGCTGGTTCTCTCGGATCAAGTGTTAAATTCGGCTGCATACCGGCTGCAATTGCTACTATCATTGTCTCACCTAATGCACGTGAGATAGCCAAAATATAAGAAGCAACGATGCCAGAGAAAGCAGCAGGATACACTACCTTTAGCGCAGTTATTATGCGATTAGCACCCAGAGCATATGCGCTCTCACGTAATGACATCGGAACTGCTCTCATCGCATCCTCACTCAATGAGCTGACATAGGGAATAATCATTATACCCATGACAATCCCTGCACTCAGCATATTGAACGTAGGTAAATCCGGTATTATCCTCTGCAAAAGAGGTGCAACAAAGAGCAAAGCAAAATATCCGTATACCACAGTCGGTATAGCACTTAGCAATTCTAAGATTGGCTTCAAGATTTCCCGCACCGCTTGCGGTGCAAATTCACTTAAGTAAATGGCGACGATGGAACCTATCGGAAGCGCCACACTTAATGCAACGGCCGTCGTAACTAGTGTCCCCGTCAATAAAGGTAGAATCCCAAACCTAGGTGGATAAAACAATGGAGTCCATAGTGTATCGGTCAAAAACTCGAATATTGAAACATGCGCAAAAAATGCCGAAGATTCATATATGAGGATTCCGAAAATTCCTATGGTTATAATTATGGAAAGTGAGGCAGCCAAGAATAACAAAAACTCAATTACGCGCTCTTTAAATCTTAAAAATCTTTCGTAGAGGGTTAATGATACTATCTGTCTCGAAGTTATAGATGAGTTTTTGTTATCAATTTCCTCTAGTGCAGGATTCATAAAACCACTCCGTGCTTATGATTTAGGGGGACGATTAAGAATATCTTCAATGCCTAAACCAATCTCTGGAATACCATTAAATCCCGTTCCAGTTTTCATCTCCTTTAACCGTTGTAAACACATTTCATAAGCTTTCTCTGGTAATGGCAAATATTTCACCTCCTTCGCCAATGTTCCTACGTTTTTCAAATAAAATTCCACAAACTCTCTAACCTCTGGCTTTTCCTCTAAGGATTTTTTGTTTACATATATAAAGAGCGGGCGAGAAAGTGGATTATATATACCAGCCAAAACGTTTTCCAAAGAAGGCAGAACGGGTTCCTTAACTTTATTTTTGTCCCATTTTATGGGGACTGCTTTCATCCTATCGCTGTGAGCTATATAGTACGAGAATGGAATATAACCTAATGCATACTTGTTCCCTTCGACTCCCTGAACCAGCACGTTGTCATCTTCGCTTGCCGTGTAATCACCACGACTAGCCTTCGGCTTACCTACTATAGCATCAGTAAAATAGTCAAATGTACCTGAATCAGCACCTGCACCGAATAAGACTAGTTTTTCATCAGGAAACCCAGGGCGTACTTGATTCCATCTGGTAATTTTCTCTTGAGCCTCCGGCTCCCATATCTTTTTCAATTCTTCAACCGTCAAAAAGTCAACCCAATCATTCTGCTTGTTAACTACCACAGTGATCGCATCAAAAGCAACGGGAAGCTCTATGTATTCGATACCATTAGCCCTTGCTTGTTCCATCTCTTCCTTAAGAATCGGTCTAGATGCATCAGCTATATCAATCTCTCCACGT
Organism: uncultured Blastocatellaceae bacterium; assembly: GCA_964486055.1. Taxonomy (GTDB): domain Bacteria; phylum Acidobacteriota; class Blastocatellia; order Pyrinomonadales; family Pyrinomonadaceae; genus J014. Next base: position 207,540 of record CAZALE010000005.1, on the reverse strand, counting down.
ATAAATTTCTTAAATCCTCCACCAGTTCCTGATATGCCAACTGTGACCCTTACAAGCCCTCTCTTTTGCTTTTGAAACTCTTCAGATACTGCCTCTGTTACAGGAAATAAAGTGCTTGACCCATCAATCTTTATAAGCGCTGCCCTTTCACTCTCAGTTCTCTTCCCACAACCTGCTAATATTAAAACCACAGAAAGACATAGACTCAACAAAGAACGAATTTTCATAAATATATTGAACTCCAACCTCAATATTAATTCAGCCTTAAATGACAATATTAAACGATATAATGCCACTAAGCCAAAATTACTCTGGATTAGTTAATAAAGATTTAACATTTTTCGAGAGCCTGATTTAGATCATCGATTAAATCGTTCACGTCTTCTATCCCTACAGAGAGTCTTATTAATCCATCACTTATTCCAGCTTTCAATCTCTCTTCCCTGGATAAAGCCGCATGAGTCATCGACGCGGAGTGCTGAATCAGAGTCTCAACCCCACCCAATGAAGTCCCAAGCGTGCATAGCTTGACGTTATTTACCATTCTCTTACCACTCTCAACACTACCCAAATCAAATGAAATAATTCCGCCGAAACCTCGCATCTGCCTCAAAGCAATATCATAATTCTGATGAGAAGATAAACCAGGATAATAAACTTTTGGAACTTTGGGATGATTAGACAACATATTCGCAATAGCGAATGCATTATTATTATGCTTTTCCATTCGAATAGCTAGAGTCTTTATCCCCCGCAAAACTAGCCATGCAACTTGAGGGGCTATGCTACCACCATACAGTTTTATCGAATGATGGCGCATGGACTCTATAAACTCTCTTTTTCCAATGATGATTCCTGCAGTTAAATCACTGTGTCCGCCTAAATATTTCGTCGCACTATGGACCACTAGATCAATTCCGTAACTAATAGGCTTTTGATTGAATGGAGTTGCGAACGTGTTATCTACAATGGTAATGATATTGTGTCTTTTAGCTATTTCAGCAACTAAGCCTAAATCTGTGATATTCAGTAAAGGATTTGAAGGAGTTTCGATCCAAAATAATCTTGTATTGTCTTTAATTGAATTCTCGTAGGATTGAGCATCCGCTGATTCTATAAAACTGACTTCCACACCAAATTTTTCTAGCTCCTTAAGTAATAGAGTGGTGGTTGAATACATTGAAATCGGCGCGACTATGTGATCACCTGCTTTTACTAAGCTTAAAATTGACATGGAAATTGCAGCCATGCCAGAGGCCACAGCTAACGCATCCTCTCCATCTTCGATTGTAGCCATTGCCCTCTCTAGGGCTTCTTGAGTCGGATTACCTAAGCGTCCATAAAAATAGCCTGCCTTTCTGTGTGTATGAATCTCCCATGCCTCATCAGCATCAGAAAAAGCGAAAACCGCGGAGTTATAAATAGGCGTATTTATAGCTCCATGAAAGGCTCTAGGATTCTCACCCGCATGCACCACTTTTGTATAAAAGGATGATTCTCTAACCTCAGTCATAACTTCTTATATCCCTTCAAAAATGCTATGCCGAAAATCCCATAAATGCAATTAGAGCTTGACATATCTGCCAATACGAATGTATATTCTCTCTTGATAAAAATACATCTACGTAAGGCAATATGAACAACATATCCGAATGCAAAGCCCTGTTTTCGGCTTTAGCTGATGAGACGAGACTTAGAATCTTAAACCTACTAATACATGCAGAGATATGCGTCAATTTGCTAATGATGGTTTTAAATGAAAATCAACCAAAAATATCAAGACATTTATTGGTATTGAAAAAAGCAGGGCTGGTGGATAATCGTCGTGATGGTAAATGGATTCACTACAGGTTTGTATCGCCTAAAGATGAATATGCCAGAAATATATTAAATAGTTTAATCAATTGGATGAATCATTCAGAAAAAATGCAAAAGGATATTCAGAAACTTCAGGAATTACGCTTAAAGCCAGAGTTGAGGTTACCTAAACCGAACATATCTGATACTGCATATATATTAAATCAACCTCAGAAACCATCTTTACTTGACAAAAACAAATCGCAAGATAAGCGACGAGATCTGGAAATTTTTCTGCTATGACTTCTCGCTGTTTTTTATGGAGAGTACAACTCAACCCATCCGAGCGTAGTGATTTTTTCCCAAAAAATCCCAATGAACTCTCTTAAATCAATCTCTTTACTCAATTACCTCGTGCATTTTCAGATTGTTGTATTTGAATTTTTCAAATTCTTTAAAACGAATATAAAGACAGAAATTCTCTATTGCCCTTTGCCCCCGTTATAGGTGATTCTATAGTTCTACATACCTTCAAACCCAGTGATTCAACAAAAGAGTTTATATCCTCAACTACCCGCTTAAGTTTATGTTCATCTTTAACCAATCCTCCTTTATCAACATCCTTTCTACCGACCTCGAATTGAGGCTTAATCAAGGCGATTATTCGCCCTTTTTCATTTAATAAAGGCAGAGCTGCTGGAATTATCTTCTTCAAAGAAATGAAGGATACGTCGATAGTGATCAAATCGAATCTCTCTTTAAAACCACTGGGTGAGAGGTATCTCGCGTTCACGCCTTCTCTCAACTCAACTCTTTTGTCGATTCTTAACTTCCACGCAAATTGATTTCTACCCACATCAATCGCAATTACCTTAGCTGCGCCATGCTGTAACAGGCAATCTGTAAATCCCCCTGTAGAAGCTCCTATGTCGAGACAAACATATCCATTTGGCATGATATTAAAATCTCTCAGGGCCTTTTCTAGTTTAATGCCGCCTCTACTGACGTACTTTGTTAAAGATGGATGATTCTTAATCTGAATCCTAGAATCTCTAGTATAGGCTTCGGAGGGTTTCTCTACACGTTTATCTTCTACTAATACTAATCCTGCCATTATTAGTGCGTGGGCTTTATTTCTAGACTCGACCAACCCCAAGTCAACTAAGAGTCTATCTATCCTGATTTTGTCTTTAGACATAAACTATTAATTTAGATAATCATTTCTAATTTTAACTTAGGTTTTTAAATGTGAGTAAATTATGTTAAGTTTACTTCAGATGCATTTGGTTTCGTTCAAAAGGTACTCTCTCTTAGTTCTCATTTATAATTTGATAGTCATACTGTGGGGCGTATTTTTACGTGCTTCTAAATCAGGCGATGGTTGCGGGCAACACTGGCTCACATGCCATGGTGAAATAATTCCATCAGCTCCAGAATTGAAAACTATCATTGAATTTTCCCATCGTGTAACGAGTGCATTGGCATTTTTCGCCGTTTTAATTTTACTTATCTGGGCTTTTCGCAAGTACGAACAGGCGCATCCAATTAGAAAAACCGCAGTAGGAGCTTTTATTTTTATAATAACTGAGGCCCTGATTGGAGCAGGTTTAGTGTTAACTGGCAATACTTCAGAAAACTTAACAGATACTCGTCCGCTATGGATGTCAGCACATCTTATAAATACCATGATTTTACTGGCTTTCCTCACTCTCAATACCTGGTTTGCTTACGGCGGCAAGCAATTAAACTTACGTGCTCATCCTAAACAAATATTAATGTTCTCAATGGCATTTCTCGGCATTATAATTGTCAGCATCACAGGCTCTATCTCCGCGCTTAGTAACCTGATTTTCCCATCTAAGTCGCTAATCGAAGGACTAATAAAAGACTTTTCTCCCGATTCTCACTTGATACTGAGGCTCAGGATTCTGCATCCTTTTAGCTCTCTTATTCTAAGTTTTTATTTACTTTTTCTAGCATCATGGCTTAAAAGAACCGCGCATTCACCCTCGATACAGTACTGGTCAAAAATACTTTCCTCTCTGGTTGCAATACAGATCCTCTCTGGAATCCTGACACTTCTGACTCTCTCACCCATCTTAATGCAACTGATTCATTTGTTGATGGCTGACTTGATTTGGATTTCTCTGATTCTTCTGATTGCTAACTTTTTCACGGAGATTGATTCTAGCAAAACACCACAAACCTCCGTCAACTTACACGTGATTGAGAATGTAAAAGCCAAACAATTAGGTTAGAAAAAATTTTGAAAAATTGTTTACAAACTCTGTTAAAAACCATTGACACTTTTTGTCAAAAATGATAGTTTTATCAAGGAAGTAAGACTTCACCCCACTGATCAACAAGTTAAGATGACAAAGCAAGTGGGTCGAGAAAAGCAAATTTAAATAAAGAAGAACAGGTAACATGGCTTTTGATAAGGCAAAATTAATGAGGAATGCAGACAAATGGCTTGCTCAAGGTAACATCAAGGGGGCCTTAGAGGAATACCAAAAAATTATCGATAAAGATCCAAAGGACTCCGTGACGTTAAACACGATGGGAGATCTTTATTTAAGAATCTCTGAAACAGAGAAAGCCATCTCCTGCTTTACTGCTGCCGCAGAAAATTACGAAAAACAAGGATTTACCAAGAAAGCTATAGCCATATATCAAAAAATACTAAGAAACAAGCCGGAATCAATCGAGATATGCCTACGGCTAGCCCATCTTTACGAGTACGAAAAATCCTTTGCTGAAGCGCGTCAGTATTACACAAAAGTAGCAGAACAATACAAAAAAGCAGGTAGAAAAGATAAAGCTTTAGAGATATGGAAAAAAATAGCTGAAATAGACCCTCACAGTGCCGAAGTATATTTGAAAATAGGAGAAACGTGTCTGCAAGAGGGCCAAAAAGATGAGGCTATAAAAGCTTTTATAGATGCAGGTCACAAGTTTTTCCTCAGAGAGAAGTTCGATCAAGCCATTCAGGCCTACCGTAAAGCCTACGAGATAGACCCAGATAATCTCATTGCACTTTCTAGCCTTATAAGAGCTCAAATAAAAAACGGATATGCTGATGAGGCGGTAAGTCTCTTAGAAGAAGCATTAAACAAACAGCCTTACAATAGAGAATTCTGGGCTTTATTGCTCGATTGCCATCTCGAATTAGAAAATCCATTCCAAGCCGAGAAAGCAGTAATTAAATTAACCGAACAAGAGCCAGCCAACTATCCAAGATTTCTGGATGTGACTAGGTTGTATTTAAAGACCTCAGATCTAGTAGGGGCGGCACGAGTTCTATCGATGGTTTCAGAGCATTTATTATTAAGTGGTCAATCTGCTGAGCTACTTAATTGGATAGAGCAAATACTGGCTAAAGACCCGGAGCAAATAGATGCCTTGAAACTTTTAGTCCGTTATTACTCATACTTACAGGATGAAAGAGAAACCCAAAATACGCTAGAACGACTGGCCGAAGCAGCCAGATTAAACAACAACATAGAGGAAGAAAAAGCAGCACTTATCCAATTATTAAAAATAGCCCCTTACGAAGTACGTTATTCAGCCAGATTAAATGAGATAGTTAATGCAACTTCAGCGCCAAGGACTGTTACAGCAAGAACAGAACCAACTCCTGCTGAAGATTTTCATATACCCGCTTCACGCCCTGAATCGCCCATAATAGAAAAAGGCTTTGATTTTGTAGATTCCACAAATACGAACGTCCAATCCTTCACTCAATCGCTAGAAAACCTCCAAACAAATGGAAACTTAGATTTAGTTGAATCTGAGCAATTGTTTGGAGCGTCTTATGAAGCTAGCAAAGAAGAAACCCTCATGGAAAATGGTCATACTGAAATTTATGTAGAGCCATCCGATAAGTCATATGCAAGTGATTTACAACGAGAAGAAGAACTACAAAAAGCCCTGAAAGCCAGACTGAGCGAGGAACTCGAGGCTGTCAGAAAGTATAGAGAATTAGGTGGTTACGACTTAGCACTGAAGGCGCTTGCCTCCCTAGAGGCCGAATTTGGTAATGTAGAAGAAATAGTAAATCTGCGCACAGAAATTGAAAGAGAAGCTGCTGCTTCTCTGCAGTCCTCACGAAAAGAAGAGCCAGCGAAAAAAGAGACAAAAACTCCCCAAAAGTCAAAGAAGATCGACACCTCAGAGCTTTTTAGCGATATCATAGAAGAGTTAGGATTAGAACCAGAAGAAGTAGATGTATCAGGTGATTACGATACACACTATCAAATGGGTATAGCCTACAAAGAAATGGGTTTAATAGAAGATGCCATAAGTGAGTTTCAGGAAGCAGTAAAGCTAGCTAGCCCCGATGATGGCACAAAGAGATATTTCTCTTGTTGTAATATGCTTGGTATCTGTTTCATGGAAAAACAACTTCCCAACATAGCGTTAATGTGGTATCAACGTGCGATGCAAACCTTAGGTCTCGAAGAGGAAGAACTTCAGGGTTTGAGGTATGAAATAGCAAATGCCTACGAGATGTGTGGAGAAAAAGATCGCGCTTTAGAATTTTTCGAACAAATCTACGCCATAGATGTAAACTATAGGGATGTCGGTCAGAGACTTGCTCAACTCCAAGCCTTCCGTCAATCAGATCAAGAAGGTAACTACTCATTCTAATTTAACGAACTTGATGCCTATGAATGCTTTCTTTATACTTAGATTTTTGTTTCAAAACAGAAATCTAAGTAAAGAGGAGTATCATTATGAATTTAACGCTTGGAATAATAAAACCAGATGCAGTATCTAAGGGAGTAACAGGTAAGATATTGGATAGAATCATATCCGAAGGTTTTAAAATCCGTGCAATGAAGCTAATTCACTTAACTAAAAAACAAGCCGAGGGTTTCTATGCTGTACATAAAGGTAAAGCTTTCTTCGAAGAATTGACTGATTTCATGTCTAGTGGCCCTTGCGTTGTAATGGTGCTGGAGAAAGATAGAGCCGTTGAGAATTGGAGAGAACTTATGGGGGCCACAAACCCAGCCGAAGCTAAAGAAGGAACTCTAAGAAAGGAATTCGGTTCCTCGATCGGAGAAAATGCCGTCCATGGCTCAGACTCAGCGGAAAATGCAAAGATTGAAATCGCATATTTCTTTAATCAGCTCGAGATTGTATGAATACACAAATAATTGGAGATGCTGTAGATGATCTTGGATAGGAGTAGCTCTCCTATCCTCAAAGTAATTTTTTGTTTCTTATTTTGAAAAATTTTGTTATTCTCTTAACAGGTTTTCAAATGCAAGTTTTATGAAATCTGTGGCTAGGAGATGATTAATGAAAACAAATCCGAATTGCACTCGCCCTGATTGCCCTAAGGAATTTCCTGACAAACAGAATTTCTGCAATGTCTGCGGAGCTCAACTATTATCGGCTGATTCTTTTGAACATCGCCAACCCGAGCCAGAGGATTATTACAAAACGATGGTGGCCAGCCAACCAGAAATAGAGAATCTGAAGAGAACCGTTACCAGTGAAGAAATTGACTTGCATAGTGATGTAGATGATATCTTGCAACTCCCTCAGGAAGCTATAGACCCCATGAAAACATTTATCGCCTCGCCGGAGCAAATCAGTAACTTCTCCCAGGAGGAAAAAATTTTTGATATACCAGAATCTGCAGATCTGAAGTCATTTTTCCATTCGGAGAAGCCAAGTGGGGAACCGTTATCTATTTCAGCGCCTTCTGTTGCTTCCGCAGACACCCAAATATCAGAACCACCGTTAGAACAGTTCCCATTTAAAGAGCCAGAAACTTCAGTTCCTCCACCTCCATTACCTACAGAAGTGTTCCAGCCACTTGCTGAAACTCCCACTAGTCTTGAACAACAGATACAATCAGCGCAGTCTCATGAACATACGTCAAAAGAATCACAACCTCCGCAATTTATAAAAGAATCACCTGAGGATTTACCAAAGACGATAATAGAGCCATTTAGTGGTGAAGTCAGCGCTCCTCACGAACCTGCAATTCAGGATTTTCAATCGCAACAACGAAAATATCCATCCGAGCAAACCATAAGCAACGAGCCTGGAGCTCCTACAATCTTCCAGAAAGTCTCCGCCCCGCAATCACCAAACGTCAAACCACAACCAGAATTTACCACCGCATTTAATCCACAAACTCCACCGGCGTGGGCACAGCCTCCTAAGAATCCAGCCATCCCCACAACATCACCTCAATCCTCAACGCAGAATACGAATCTAGCGCTGATCTCTTTGATTAGTGGCATTCTTTCATTTATGTTCCCTTGCCTGATACCCAGTTTTGTGGCGTTAGTTACTGGCTTTATGGCAAAAAATAAGGCTGATTCACAACCACAAGCGTATGGCGGGCGTGGTATGGCCCTGGCAGGCATGATTTTAGGAGCTGCATCTCTCGTCTTTACTTTAATAGTTATTGCCCTTGTTCTTATAAATATAATGTTAACTAAATGACTTTTTTAAAGGAACTGTATACAATTAAACTTAAAGCTTTTCTAGATTGGAGAGTCTGAAATGTCTATTATCAGTGACGTTATAAAGTCAGCGAAAGCCGTTATCAAAGGAATGACCATAACACTCTCACAAATTCCTCGTGAAAAATGGACAGTCCAATACCCAGATGTGCCAGTAACTGTCCAGCCTCGATATAGAGGGATGCATCTTCTTCATGTTGATGAAAACGGAAAAGAAAAATGTGTAGCATGTTATCTGTGCGCCGCAGCTTGCCCATCGGATTGTATTTACATAGAGGCAGCAAATGACCCGAGACCCTATGAAGAAAGAATTGGGGTCGACGAGCGATACGCAAAAGTTTACAACATAGATTACGGACGTTGTATCTTTTGTGGATTCTGCGTCGAGGCTTGCCCCAAAGATGCCATTACTCACGGCTATAACTTTGAAATATCAGTCTACAATCGTGCAGATCTGCTCAAAACTAAAGATGATCTTTTGATTACAAAACAAAAACAATCGAAAAATTACAGGGTGGCACTCTCGATAGAAGATGTAGATTCAGAATACAAAGAAGTAAAGAAATCCTAGATTGTAAACGCAAAGGACAGTAACATTATTTAGCTACAACCCTATGTTCTTTAGCGCCGTGGTGCTGTTTGTTTCTCTTAGCCTTGCTTAGTTGCACTATTCTATCCAAAGCTTTTATCGTTTCGTAATCATTTAGCTCCCTAGCAATCTGAAGTATCAGCTCTAATATTCGCATGTCACAGGTTGTATTTTTAAGCAAAGTCAGCATGTCTTGAGTTACCTGATTCTGACGAGTTTTTATCCTAAGATGATTACGCCGTTGCAAACATCTGGAACCAATCTCTGGATTGGGGTGTGATGAAATTCTCATCAGCTCGCTTCCAATTTCCCATCTCAGACTCTCCTGTTTCGATATTGTCAAATCAATGTACCTATCGACTAGCTGTCTGAGTTTTAGAAGACTAAAAACAGAATTTTTCGGCTTATTTATTATGCCAGTAGCACGAACGGATCTAAGCAAAACGTGTATCTGATTTCTCAATAGCAGAAGTTTTTTTTCATTTACAGAAACAGCTCTTGTATCTCTTATTACTTGTTTTAAAATGCTCCCGATCCATAAAAACCAAAAAAGCAAAACGAATATGGATTTCCCAATCAATGAAGAGACGTTCAGTCGTCTGTGATTATTCAAAACGTAATAGACCCACAACGGAAGAGCAAAGCTGAAATAAATTATTAATACCTCTGCTAATCTCACGTAACCAAGATCAGCAAATTTGATGCCATCTTAAATTTTGAATAAATGCTAGTATTTTAGTGCTAATAGTAATTAACATGCTTAGCAAACGGCAAAAACTCAGATGATGCTTGGCAGTTTGCAAAAAAACAATTGTTTGAAGTCAATAATGTAAATCCTCGGACTTTGATAAGGAATAACATGAAAAAAATTAGAATTAAGAGAAAAAACAGTACGAGTCACGTAAAAGATGAGGGGACAAAAGTTTCTACCGTAATTCTTAACATCACTGAGTGGGTGAATGTTTTTAAACGCGAGAAACTAGTGGAAAACAAACTAGCGAGCTGCATTTTGAAAAATTCTGGCAAAACTTCCTAAAATTCTTTAAAGGCTTGCTTTTAACTTAAAAAATTTTGGTGCTAATTATGGAAGGAAAGGTAGCGATAGTTACAGGTGCTAGCTCTGGTATAGGTAGAGCCACAGCAGTTGTGTTTTGCGCGAGAGGATCAAATGTTGTGGCCGTAGGCAGAAATGAAAAAGAATTGAATCTATTGCGTGCTGAAGTCATAAATTTTAAAGGCCAATTAAAAATTCACTTAGCTGATTTAACGGAAACTAATCAAGTCGAAAGGCTTATCAATGAAACAGCTGAGCAATTCGGGAGAATAGATATCTTAGTAAATGCAGCTGGTATTATCTCTAATGGTTCAATAGAGACCACTTCTCTTGATGAGTGGGATAAGGTGATGAATGTAAACCTTAGATCCGTATTTTTCATAATGCAAAAGTGCATACCTCATCTTGAGAAGACAAAGGGCAATATAGTTAATGTATCAAGCGTAGCCGGCACACGTTCTTTTCCAAACGTTTTAGCTTATTGTGTATCTAAGGCTGGCGTAGACCAATTAACACGATGTGCTGCGCTTGAACTTGCCTCTAAGGGTATCAGAGTAAATGCAGTCAATCCAGGAGTGGTGCTAACCAATCTTCACAAGCGCGCAGGTATGAGTGAAGAGCAATATCAAGAGTTTTTAGAGCGCTCAAAATCCACTCATCCGCTTGGCCGGGTTGGCACACCAAATGAGGTAGCAGAACTAATATACTTTTTAGCATCTGATAAGGCATCTTGGATTACTGGAGCAACTTACGAGATTGATGGCGGAAGAGCGCAGACTTGTGCGAGGTAACAATGAGGATTCGACTCCTACCAACCACGATTGATCAGAGAGGAATAGCCACTACTCAACAGCATTTCAGCTGTTTCTTAATAGATGAAAGCGTTGCAATAGATGCAGGCAGTTTAGCTACCGCTACAAGTCGTCATCAAAAAAAGCTGATAAAGGATGTTGTTCTCACACATGCTCACTTAGATCACATAGCCGGCCTACCAATTTTCATAGATGATCTTTTCGTAACGCTTTCCGAACCTTTAAGAATACATGCGCTCGATGAAACAATAAAAACTCTAGAGGAACACATATTCAATTGGAAAATTTATCCGCGATTTTCAGAGCTACGAAATAAATACGGTAGAATAATCGATTATCGTCCCTTTAAGCCAGAGATAGAATTTTCGGTAAATCATCTCAAAATGATGGCGATCGAGGTAAATCATAAAGTGCCTTCAATCGGGTTATTAATAACTGATGGCAAATCAAAAATTGCCATAACTGGTGACACAACAACTACAGAACGATTCTGGCAGATTATAAACACTAATCAAGATTTGAGTGCTGTTTTAATCGAGTGTGCCTTTCCCAACGAATTAGATGAAATAGCTGAAAATTCTTATCATTTAACCCCGCAGACATTAACAAAAGAACTTAAAAAACTAAAACATGATTGTCCGGTATATGCAATAAATCTGAAACCGATGTATCACGAAATAATAGCTGATGAGCTTGGACAGATCAAAAATCGTCATATAGAAGTTTTAGAAGTAGGAAAGATTTATGAATTTTGATCAGCTCGTTTGAATTCTTCAAAGGCATCCTTTTGATGTTCCCCTTTTATTTCTCTCAAAATAACCCTATCGTCCCACAAAACTCGCTCAACCGTGAAAGTTCTCTGCTCTCTACTCTTTCCCGGCATTAATTCTGCTTTAAACACAACCTTCATCCCAGGTCTTGCCCATCTATCCTTTCTCATAAACAAACATTCTACACGACATACTCAAAATACTTGCAATCAACAATTCATAATCATCAAGACATCTCATCACCTAAAAAATCAATAAAGGTCAAATTTTCGATCTGTCCCTGTAAGGTTGCAATTTTCATCTAAAAGTTAAAAAATTGCTAAATAAAAGCTTACCAGCAGAGAGGGGCATGGAGGTGATTTATTCAAGAGGTTTTAGAAGAATTCACAGAAAACCATTTTGGCTCTCTGCGATAGCTTATTATTCCCTCTGCCTGATTATAGCATCTATATTCTTACTACTTTCATATTTCTTCTCAAATGACAACGAAGACCACTACCTTGTTTTGCTGATACTATCGCTTTTCTTTACTTCATGCGTCTTATTCCGCGAGATATTTCTACGTAGACTGAGGGACAGATTCATCAAAATTCAAAAACGGCTAGATGAAAACATAATTGCCATCAGCGATGAAAAGCAGTTTATCAATAAAAAACTCACCATTGAGAGGAATTCTTTTCTCATAAAGGAGATAGAGCGCAAGTCAGAAGCTGCAAAAGTACTGGATAGAATACCAGAAGCACACTTCAAGGTTTTTCAGGCATGCAATGACTATCTCAAGCTTACTGAAAAAGAACTCGAGAGAATTTCGGCCAATTCCCCTCGCTTAGCCCCGATACTGCGTGGCAGGAAATACGTAATGCGTCTTCATAAACATCACTTACTCACATGGGCTGAGTTAGAAGCAAAAGCCTTACTCCATCTCTCCAAAACAGAACAAGAAACAAAGGAAAAATTAAGAAAAGCTCAAGAGGCAATAGAAAGATTAGATTTCGCATTATCCTTTTATCCCCAGGAAAAAAGTTTGATTGAATCAATGCAGGTAATCCGTGATATAATATCCTCGATTAATGCTGCAGAAAATATAAAGTTAGCTGAGGATGCTGTTTCTAGCAACCAGATTCAGGAAGCTATCGAATACTACAAAAGAGCCCTCGAAAATCTAGCTATTTCAGATGGAATTGAGAAGGAAATGATGATTGAAAAGATAAACAATGAGCTCGAGAGGCTCGCATTCATTAAAAGCAATAACCAAAACTACGATAAGTAAAAAGACCGTGGCGAGGTGAGTTTTGATGATTAGTCAAAGATGCCCAAGATGTGGAAGCGATAAAATAAAAAAGGGATATTTACCAACTCCTTTCTGGTCTAAGATTCTCTTTCGTTTTAATCTCCTCTGTAATAGTTGCAACTGGGAGTTCAAGGGATTCGCAATTCCTTTTCTCAAAAAGAGTAAACGAGAAAAAAAAACGAAAACCAAGGACGCCCAACAACTTACTAATTAATTCAGTTAAAAAACCAAAATCAATTGAAAAAATCTAATTCCCGTGTGTTAAGAAGAACTCAAGATATCATAGAGACGACGCTTTCACCGATTAAGGTTTTAGTAATTTTTCTTTATCTCAGCACTCATTTTTATTCTCAAACGATTCAGCCACAGTCTCGGATACATTTCGGTGATGTCTTAGAGATCAAGGCCATAGGCTTTCCTGAATATGATTGGAAAGGCAGCATAAATCCTGAGGGATTCATCAACGATCTTCCTTTAGTTGCCGATCCACTCTATGCCTTGTGCGAAACCGAAGAGGAACTAGCGGAAAACGTAAAAAAGGCTTATTCAAAGTTCATACGTGAGCCCAATGTAGTTGTTAAGATAATCGATACATCTAATCGCCCAATTGCTGTTATATTCGGTGCAGTTAAAACTCCAACAAGACTGCGAATCAAGAGAGAAGTAAGATTAAGCGAGATAATTGCGTTGGCTGGTGGTCTTACTGAAGTGACAAGTGGCCGCATATCCATCATTAGATCAAAATTGGCTGGCTGTCACATCGATCAAAATCAAGACTCAACCAAGATAGATATCAAAATAACAGATTTGCTCGAGGGTAAAGATTCAGCCAATCCCATAATCTCAAGTGGTGACGTGATAGAGGTAGTAGAGGCTGAGCCTCTCTACATTTTCGGCGCTGTTCAGAGAACTGGCAGAATCTATTTTAGACCAGATCTTTCCCTGACTCAGGCAATTGCCTCGGCTGGCGGAATCACCAAAAGTGCCGATGGGAAAATAGTTATATTTCGTAAACAACAAGGCGAAACCAAAACGATCGAAGTGGATTTAAAAACGATAAAATCTGGTAAACAAACAGACATTAAACTAAAACCCTTCGACATAATTGAAGTTTTAGAGAAAGGCAAAAGAAAACAAGATACGGTTCTCTACACCTTTGAAGCGGAAAAAAGGGACTTATCGCAACTACCATTGAGAGTCATCGAATGATCCAGCTTGCCAAATAATCTCTGAAGAAACTAAACTATAAGATTACAAGGAGATCATCTATGGAAAAGAAAAAAACATCTATGAGCAGAAGAACAAAAGCTCTTTTATGGCTAGTCGTAGTTGGCAGTGTTATAGGCGTCTTAGTTGCGCTCCAAGAGATAGCGATTTTATACATACTAGCCACTTTAGCTTTGATAGTTTTACTTTTGGTTGTAGCCTTTGCGGATTTAGAAAAAGTTGGAACAGAAATTTGATGAAAATCAGCTTCCTGCAAAAGATCAAACGTTTTGCTATATGGGCAGTCAACTCATTTGTATTTCTCTGTTTTATTTTCTTTCCACTTAATATAACTGCCAAAACACTCAAATGGAAAAAACAGCCGATAAAAATAGCTATATCTTCATCATTATTGGAGCATGCCAACCAAATATCAAATAACGAGGATATAGTGAACCTCGTCAAAAGAAGTGCAGAAAGATGGGAGGCTGCAGCCAATATAAAATTTGAATTTTTCATCTCTGAGAAAAGATCAATTTCAACCGATGCACCTGACGGCATAAATCTAATCACTATAGAATCGACACCAGATAACATTGCCTTCCTCGGGGAAGATGTCGATAAAATACCTGCAAAAACTAAGATTTTTTACAGCCGCAATAATATAATCGAGGCGGATATCGTTCTAAATCCTTACATCAAATTCTCTACAGACGGTAAGTTCGGGACTTTTGACTTCGAAACCATTCTGACCCACGAAATAGGGCATTTGATTGGTTTAGAGCACGTAAATCTTTACTGTTCAATAATGACGCCCCACTTACCCAGGAACGGCACTTATGGAATACCTCAGATTTTCTTCAGGGATTTATCACAGGCAGATATCTCGGTAATACGCTCTATCTATGGAACAAACCATGAAAATTGCTGCGCCTCTGTGACGGGAAGAATAACTGTACTCGGTGAGAAAACTTTTCCATTGCAGATATGGTTAGAAGATGCTGAGTCAGGCAGACTACAAGCTTTTAATGTAAGTAATCCCTATGGGAATTTTTTCATAGGGGGCATAGAGGCAGGCAAATATCGGCTATATGCTCAAGGAATTAAAAACGGTAAGATTGTCTCATCTGAATTAGGAGTTATTTTATTAAAACCAGCAAGCACCTTCAGAATATTCAGGTCCATCGAACCGAAAGCTGCAAATCTGAGCGCTGAAAAGATTGGTTTCAATGGTCAGCTTTCTACTAATTCAATTATCGTAAATCCAAGTTCGACATATCTTGTGTATCTATCTATAAATCACGATTCTCTGCAGGAAATACAAATTGAATCCACATCACCCAACATAAAACCCATAGCAGATATAATCACGGTTCATGAATCTGAAGGGAATCTATCAGTGATTTCCATAGGTTTAGATCTGCTGGAATCTCTCGATGAAGGAGCCTATACGCTTAAGATCCGCAACAAAAACTTAGAGTTTTTCTTAGTTGGTGCGATAGTAATGAGCAACAAAGGAAAAATACCAAAAAACTTTTTTCTATTTTGAGATGTCCTAAACTTGAAATTTCTAGTTCAATCTTGCATAATCATAATCGTCCACCTCCCCGGTGGATGTTAAATGGTCACAAGGATGAGGACTTGTGGCCATAAAAAGGAGCGGCGGTGTGGGAGACGCCGCTTCTTTATTTTTTCTCTTGACAAAAAATGAGACAAATGTTTAATCTGAGATTTTCAGTGACCTGAACTTTTACTTCAAAAGAGGTGATAAAAGTATGACAGATATCGAAAAACATGATGAACAAACAAGTATAAAAGAGGAAACCGCACAAGTACCGCAGATAGATTCTAAATACCGACTTGTTTTAATCGCAGCACAAAGAGCAAAGCAGTTGCAAAAAGGGGCTAATCCGCGTGTTAACCTGGATCCCCGAAAAACGAAACCCACTGTTATAGCGCTAGAGGAAATAAAACAAGGCAAGGTAATGTTTGAGATTTTGGATGAGATTTAGACCATCAAAAATCACCAACCAGCACTACCTTTGTCTTCACTTTAATTCCAATAAAAACCACTGATTAGGCTAACTTGTACTATAGAATGAAAAAACAACTACTAAGCGGCTGAGTTAGATTACATAAAAACTTAAAAGCATGATTCAGTTTGTAATGTGAAATAACCTTATGCTCCTTCTTGTGCTCCCTGATAATAAATAAAGACCGTAGATTCATAAGTCTAATAAAATAAGCTCAGAATTAGCCGAACATAAGGCCCAATGAATTAATTGGCCGAGAGCCTCTATGAATCAACCTTGAGAAACTAAAAGTCTACTCCGCGGAGAGATTACGGAGTAGACTTTAGTTTTCGTGGAGGTGAAAGCTAGTTATCTTGAATTTGCTGATGGAACGGGCAAATCGCTATCTAAGCCGAATCTCAAGCTTCTCCATATGGCGCTTGCGCTTTGTTTTATTTGCCACTCTCCTGCGCCATATGTGCCTACATCCACTTTACCATCACCATCATAATCTCCAAGTATCGGTATATTACCTGATCCGGATTGAGTTTCTTTAATGCCGTTACTGGTTCTAAACCTCCAGAGTTTTGATTTGCTCAGATAAACACCAATCTCTGCCCTACCATCTCCATCTATATCAACCAATACAGGAACGCCTCCAGGCTCGATTCTGGCAGCCCGCTGCTCCATACCATTGCTTACAATCACTTGCCAAGCTCCCGTCTTAGGATTGTAGACTCCACAGTCCGCCTTACCATCTCCATCCATATCCCCGCTCATCGGAATAAGCGAGCCTTTAGTATCGAAAGCTTCTGAGTAAACTTGGCCATCGGAGCTCCGCAGTATGTAAAAACGCCTTTCATCAGGACGAAATACAGCTATGTCTGCTTTTCCATCTCCATCATAATCGTTAGGCACGACTCGGTCCCCATTTTTTCCAAACTGCTCGATAAGTAGTTCAGAGCTGGCAGATAAGATTATGTACCATTTACTTTCTGATGGCCGAAAGATAGCTATGTCGGTTCGTCCGTCTCCATCATAATCCGCAGGAGCAATGAGATCATCAGAGATTCCAAATCTCTGACTCTCCCATCTGCCATCTGAACTCCTGCGGATGTACCATTGCCCCTCAGAGCCTCTCCAAACCGATATGTCTGTTCGCCCGTCTCCATCAAAATCGAATGGAGCTCGGTCAAAATAAGTTTCCTGCGGATTAACACCCTCGTTAAAACCATCAGCAATGAAATTAATGTCTGTCTCGTCTTGTGCTATGAATCGCACTATGGATGGCTGACTAAATCTATACAGCTTATGTGAGACTGTGAAGATATAGTTTTGACCAGATGTAAGACCGCGGAACTTGTAATAACCGAACGGATTAGTTTGAGTGACTCGTGTTTCTCCATTCTCATCGGTTACAACTACTCTAGCCCTTGCAATGCCGCGCCCAGAGTTTGTCATGACTCGTCCACTTACATCTGCAGGACCAGGCGTAGCAACCTGTTCACCTATTCCCCAATCTGAAAAGTCAGTCACTCCAGAAACACTTGCTGTATTAGCTGCTGTATTAACACAGGGCGATGATGGACATAAATTCGTGATGAGGCTTCCACTCTTGCGAAAGACGCGGAAATCGCTTTCGTTAGCTGTGGGCGGTACGTCTTCTCCACCTGAGTCTAAGTATTGGAATGTCAGATCAGCCGTGATATCACCAGCCTCGGTCAATGTCCAGTAGCGGCTAACGGATCGCGATGGGACAAGGCCAGGTAATGCAGCATCTGTAACTGAAGCAGTCAAGGTTGATGGATTCTGACCTAAAGCAGTGACGTTGACAGTCACGGGAGTATATTCATTTGGATCGGATGAGCCAATCGGATAAGTGAAGCTGCCAGTCGCGCAGAATTGCTTAGCCACACTGCCGACCACGTACCTAGACGGGTTCACGTTAGAAACCGTGGCATTACAACCGAAGGTGAGAGTATTGCTGCCGTTATTGAGAACTCCACTTAATGTCAAATTGAAGGTTATCGTTACGTTACCACCTAAACTGTCGCCGGTCGTTATTGCAGCATTGTAATAAGTGCCACCTGCAAGCACTCCACTTATGGATTGCACTACTTCATCAGCTCCAATGTCTGCTAGGTTTGTCCCTGTAGGTCTTGGATCGTTATCAAAGTCTGCCGTGACAGCTGTCAATGGTAGGCAAGAAGATACAGCAGGGTTTGTTCCAATTACATTAAGGTGTAAGTCTGTCGGTGACCAGAACATATTTGTGACAGTGTAGTTGCCAGTCGGATTTGATGCTTGCGAGTTTGCATCTCTAGATGGTGGACCGGCCTGCCAGGCAGCAAATGAAACAGCTGGTCCTGGAATACCTGTTCCATAGTTAAAGAAGTTTGCCGGGGTTGTGCCTGTACCGACAAAGATATTGTAGTTAGAGGTCCAACTACCAGCGCTGGCGCTTTGATCTCCAATAGCAAAGTGATTACCCGACCCGCCAGTTCGGTTATTGAAGAGAATATTGTTTCTTGCCGTGAATGTTGTATAGGTGTTTGTTCCTCTTACTAAAGCCCAGGTAGAGTTGGTACCCGTTGCTGTTCCGCCAATCAAGACAGTATTATGATCAATCGTCACCGTATTGCCACTGTAGGCAAAGTCTCTGATTCCGTAAATCGTTTGGTTATTGTTAAAAGCAGGAATGATTGAAATCATGTTGTTGACAATTGTTACAGCGGCAGGATTGCCTAACGAACCACT
This sequence comes from uncultured Blastocatellaceae bacterium, assembly GCA_964486055.1. Classification (GTDB taxonomy): domain Bacteria; phylum Acidobacteriota; class Blastocatellia; order Pyrinomonadales; family Pyrinomonadaceae; genus J014. Next base: position 188,764 of record CAZALE010000005.1, on the reverse strand, counting down.
GAACTGAATACCCGTCAAAGTGCCATTCGAACCGCTTGTGCTCGGGATCGAGAAGATACGGTTTCGGCTGACAGTAGTGTTTCTAGCATCCCCAAGGATAATACCAGTGACTGAATTACTTGTATTAAGGTCATGTATCGAGTTTTGCGAAATTACGTTCGTTCCTAATGAACTGAAGCTTATTCCTGTCAGAGGGGATGTTTGTGCAGCTTCTTCAAATATCTCATTGCCAGTTATAGTCCAGCTTTCATTGCCAGTAGAGGAAATACTAATTGCTGTGTTGGTGAAATTCTTCAGGATATTATTTGTGATCGAGTTATTGGTGTTAGTAACAGTTGCCGATGAGCCGCTCGAATTGATCAAATAAGCGGGTGTTCCAGTTCCGACGGAAAGATTTCTAATCACGTTTTGAGTGATTGTGTTGTTATCGTTACCTGTGGTCGTACCCGAACCAAAGAAGATGACTCCGCCTGAGGTGCTTGTAGCTGCACCTTCGATCGTAGCGTTCCTTACAGTGTTGTTTAAAGAGTCATTACTGAAAGAGATAGTAGCCGTGGCGCTAGTGTTCGGGTTTCTGATAATCAGAGAGTTGCCACCAGTGTTTAAACCATCAATGGTGACACGATCAGCTCCAGTTAACCTGATGCCTGTACCTGTAGCGGTAAACTCAATAGTACGAGCACCCGAAGGTTGAATTGTTATCGTGTAAGTACCTGCACCAGAGCCTTCTTCAGTTAATTGATTTAGTGGATTTGCTCCTGTTTCATTTGTTAAGTCCGAAGTAATAATAACCGTGAGATTTCCTACCAACACATTGTTGTTGAGTAGCTCGAACAATCCGCCTGCATTAGTTAAACTTGTAATTAGTTCGCTTGAGCCAACATATAATGTTCCTGAATATGGTATAGCTATTCTGTATTGGTTAGGATTTGTCGGAGGAGTAGTAATATTGTTCACGTCTGTTCCAGCAAAGCCAGCATTAGGATTTGCTGCCAGATTTCCAAGCGTATCTTGTGCAACGACAAAATATTGAATCGTATCGTTTGTAACAACACCTCCGACTAACGAATAGTCAATTGTACAGGTGTAGTTCGGTTGTGTCCCAGTGCATTGAGTCGAAACATAGGGGCCGCTCGTACCTTTACGATAGTAGATTCTGGGAGCTAGAGTTCCTGAGGCCACTCCTGTGAAATCTGTGATCGTCACGCTCAAGTTTCGATTTGATGTCGAAGCTGTGTTGTTTAAAGGCGTGTAGGTAATCACTGGTGGAAAAGCATCGGGTTGTGTGAAATTGCCAGCATCAGCGCCAATATCGACAGGCGTAAAGCTAGCACGAAGCTGTCCATCGAAATCATCTGTTACCGAACTGATCGGGGTTCCTGTTCGTTCAAGTATGGTAGAACCTGTATTTGCAATGTGTAGATCAACATTACTAGCATCACCCGTCGGATTTACGAGGTTAAATTGTGCAACGCTTAAAGCTTGGAAGCTATTACCATCTTGGTTGCCTGAAGCAGTTCGCCAACCGGATAGCGAATAATTGGTCGAGCCATTTCGAATTAACGTAATAGCGTTTTGAGAGTAATAAAAGTTGTAGTTCGAAGTCAGACCTGAAGGATTAGGTAAACTGCCTGTAAAAGTTGCTGCGAGATTCGCTCCGCTACCGCCCGAAATCGAACGATCGTTGATAAGAACATTATTGATAAATTTTCTGGTATTGACGGTGACAGCACTGGAAAGTGCATTTGTGAAAGCGTTTGAGATTCCAGAGGAACCGCCAATGTAGATTGTGTTGTGATAAAAGTTATTCGAACCAACCGTTTCGGCATAGCCAGCGATGTCGTAAGGTCCTGTTACAGAGTTTCCAGCTGCGTCGATTCCAAGCCTGATCATGTTGTTCTGATAAGTGGCATTACCAGTAACATGCAGAATACCGCGCAAAACGGCTGAAGCAAGGCTTGAAACAGACAAAGAATGAATAAAGTTTCTCGCTACTAAATAAGTTCCTGCTGACGTGTTGCCATTATAAACCAGTCCTGTAACGGCAACTGCAGCCGTTGTATTTGTGTTACTTAATGAATGAATTGTGTTTTGCGATATGTTGTTATTTGTTGCTGAGATGTTGCTACTAAAGACACCAATAACTGAGGCTGAGGTTCCGGTTCCTGTATTACCTGCACTCATCGTGAGGTTCCGTACTGTGTTACCA
>CAZALE010000005.1:153021-186455 GCA_964486055.1 uncultured Blastocatellaceae bacterium | reverse complement strand
TTGCTAATAGTCCAATTATCATTGCCTCCTGCCAGGTAAATTCCAATACTTGCAGCTGTAGCACTAAAGTAGTCAAAAATCTCGTTGTTAGAAAAGGTGATATTGTTGTTGTAAGAAGCAGTTGTTGATGTTGAGCCATTAGCATAAACAGCTTTGGTTGGAAGGTTTGTTCCTGCTGGTCCGATTTTGTTGTTTGAGAACGTATTGTTATCGTTTCCGTTTCCGCCGCTTCCAGCGGTGCTGATAAAGATTGTCCCGCCGTTGGTTGTAAGTCCTGTTGTAGAAGAGCCTAGAATGGAGCAATTTGTAATCGTATTGCCAGTTGCATCAGCTACTAAACGAATAGTCGATGTTCCACTGGTGCCGGCAGTTGAAGTATTAGAAATTGTCAAGGAGTTTCCACCGCTATTTAGACCGTTAATCGTCACATTATCTGCACCATTTAATTGGACGAGAGCCGCACCTGAAATAGATCCTGAGATCGTTCGAGCCGCCCCTCCAGCAGGCGAGATTGTAACAGAGGTGTAATTAGCTGATCCAGAACCGCTTGCATTTAATGAAGCCGTTGCAGTTTCGGTAGTATCGCCACAAACATCAATTGTAATAGTACCTGTGTGAGTGCCACTGTTGATTGCATTAAATGCAGCCCGCAATGTTGGATAAGATGCCAAGGTTATTCCGCCTGTAGATTCAACCTCGATGGGGCCAGCAGTATCGCAAGTGCCAGGTGTGAATTGCTGAACTTCTTCATTATTTTCCTTGCCTTTTAATCGCTTTATCTCATCTCTAAAAGATCCGGGAGTTGAAGAGCTATCAAAACTTTTCTGTTCGACTTGATCGCTAACCCAAGCCCCGGTTCTAAAAGCAACCATTGCCCAAAAACAAAAAGTTGCTACCAGAAACAAAAGGACCGTTGAAGTTTTCCTATTCTTTACCGTCGAGAAAAATCCAGACAACACTGACAGCACAATGCTGATAAATTTTGTCGATTTCATGGCTAATTACCCCTCCTAAATTTTTGCTCAGCTCGTCGGTTCCAAAAACTCTTTTAACAAGAGAGCAAGAACCTCGAAAGTTAGCCATAGCTCGTTTAACACAGGTTACTCATCTGTGTCAAGCGAAAATTCACAAATTATGTATTCAAAATATGATAACTTTGTAGCTGTTAATTTAATTACCTCTAACAATCTGATCTACCTAGGTTTATCAGTTAAAAATCCATGATTGAATTACATCAAAAAACTCTAGTTTTCTTATTTATATAGGCGTATACTTTCAAATGCAGGGTTTATTTATCGGAGAAAATCTATTCTAGGAGGAGGAAAAGTGAAATGTCTGCTGGAAAACTGTACGATGTTCAATTTGAATACCATCATGAATATCTTCATGCGCGGGTAACTGGGGAAAAAGATAGCGCTGAAATCTCTATCTCTTTTTGGAAAGAAATAGTTGCTGAATGCAAGAAATATGGCTACAAGAAGCTGCTGGTTGAGGAAAGTATTAAAGATAATATTCCTGAAGATGATATGTACGAGCTAATATCAGAACTTACCGAATTACTTCAAGGTATCAAATGCGCTTTCTATGATCACCAAATGCGCCACTTTAGCACGAATAAGCTTGGAGAAATTCTTGGATTAAACCGAGGTGTGATCGGCGGAGTCTTTGATGATATAGAGACGGCAAAGCAATGGTTGCTAAGTGATGACTCTACTGATTCTCCTGATGAAAACAAAGATAAAAAACAATGCTGAAAGCCTATCGGGGCTGACTCTCCTATTGGTGGCTTTTAATTTTATTTTAAGAATTTTAAATTCATCAGGATCTGTGTGAATCTAATTCATTGAGTAAACTCTTGAGCGCAGGAATTGCAATAGATGGATCGATATAAGTTTTGCCGAGTAATCTTGTAAATCGCCTACTATCTGTTTGCATGGTGAACTCCTTAAGCATAGCCCTAGAGAATGCAACGACTATTTCTGGAGCAAATTGCTTCCCAGCATTTCTTCGTAGATCTTCGATAACCTCTTCAAAAGCTCTGCGCTTTTTGTAGGGTCTATCGGTCGTCATCGCATCAAATGAATCCGCAAGATTTACAATTTTTGCGATGTATGGAATTTGATTTCCCGACAATCCCTCTGGATAGCCTTTCCCATCAAGCCTCTCGTGATGGTACTTTGCAGCAAGCGGAACATCCACGAATGGATGATGAATAGGTAAAAGAATCTCATAACCCACGGACGGATGTTTTGATAGCTCAGCTGATTCTTTAGCGTTTATTCGATAGGGAGCATTGATGATCGAGCGGTCTACAACAAGCTTTCCAACGTCATGCAAATAACCAGCCACCGATGCTCCCTCGCGTCTCTGCTCGTCCCATCCAAGTTCCTCTACAATGATTTCAGTGTACTTCCCTACTCTAACAGAATGCCCTTCGGTATATTTGTCTTTCGAATCGATTGCTGCAGCGAATGCCTTTATGGTGTCCTTATACGTAATCTGTAGATTCTTGTAGAGTTTCTGGTTTTCCTCTATCCTCCGCTCTAGCTCCATCATAATGTTTCTCTGCTGAATCCCAACTCCTATATGCCTTGCAATCGCACAGATGACAGTCAAATCACTAGAGTCATAAGGCTCACCAGAGGCTTTCTCTCCTAACAAAATTATCCCAACAAATTCCCCACCAATAACTAGAGGAATTAAAAGCTCAATCTGTTTTTTCTGTAAGATTTGATGATGTTGCTGAAAAAAAGATAAGATTTTTGCCTGGCTAGCCTCTATACTTTTCAAACCGGCACCAATTAAATCCCGTTCATCCTCTAGGGCTATTGGCATCGTTAATGGAAAGTCATCACCCAAATTTCTAACTGCAACGAATTGAAGTTCCCTTTCATGCGACAGATAACGCGCTATCCCACCGCGCATTATTGCCAGGCTACCTAAAAGTAAATGGAGAGACATGCGCAGCATCTCATTGAAATTTTGCTTATTAGCTATTTCCTCGCCAATCCCTGCTAAAGCCTCAAATGTGTGCACAAACTTATATGGATTCTTATTCATAATCACCTCATCCAGCAATATTCTGAATTAATCTACCTGCATTGCCTCGCTAGAAAAAGCTCTACTGCAAAGATGCAAAATCAATTTTAACTTTTCTAGTTATGCCTAGAATTTGAAACAGACTCAACACATCATCATGCACGTGAGAAAAGATAATCTCAGCCCCCTTTTTCTCGCAGGCATCAATAACTCCCAATAGAAACGATATCCCTATGCTATTGACCAGTTCTGTCCTAGCAAAATCTAAAATCAGGGTTTTATATCCATCATTTAAACATTGTAGGCAAACTTTCTCGATCTGTTCTCCAGCGGGTTTGTTTAGATAATTTTCGATATGTACTGTAGCTATATCGTCTTCGAAATCTACGGAGACAGGTGTTCCTGATTCTTGCATTTTTCCTACTCCCCCTACTTTTAAGCTTTGCGCTAACTTTTTATGAAGGCATCAACAGTATCCCAAAGTCGATAGATGTTGTCAATCCTTATTTTTTACCATTACAAGCTTTACACCATCATCAGTTTGGACAAACTTCAATTCATCCATGAGATTGCGTATTAATTTGAAGCCCCAGCCTCTCCTGCCTTCAGAATTTTGCTTCCCTAGGTTTTCTAAAGGTAACTTCAGACCACGATTGGAGATAGTTATGACCAATTTGTCGTCTTCAATCTTAAATCGCTGATATATCTTACGATCTGGACTGTGGGAGTGCTCAATAGCATTTATACAAGCCTCGATTAGCGCAGTTTTTATCTGATTTATACTTTTCGCACTAAATCCAGCGCGCCGCGCTATTTCTTCAATTGCGTGAGCCGCTATTAATTCTGTGTCCTCTCCCATCGGCAATACTAATTCATACTCATCATGATTGGTTCTTTGGCTAAAGATATCATCTGCACTCAGAAGCTCAGACAAAATCTGAATTTGCCTAAAGTTAGAGCTCAAAGCTCCTCTTTCTCTAAGCAGTTCGATTGCCTCAGTCGTAAAACTCTCCGGAGCAATGAGCCATATCTTATAATTCATGAAACCACATATAAAAGCTACTATTTCCAAACGGTCGCACCAAAACTCAGCAAGATCTCTATTTACCTCACTTTTGGAGTTTATTTGCACTACAATCCAGCCAACTTCTTCGCCAGAAGTCTTAAGTCCGAGGCATGTACAAGAGTAACCTTCGTCACTCCAATTTGCCATTGAGGGATAAAAAGCATTTGTTTCTGCAACGTATATCACTTGCGGTAATACGTATTTTTCTTCCTGAGATCTTCGCTCGTCGGCCTGCTTTTCTGATACCTGAGAGTCATTTTGATTGAGTTGATAGCGAAAAAGTCCATAGTCAAACAAGTTTGCAGGAACCTCTTGATAATTGAAACGCGCCAATAACTTCATCAAATCAATTGAGGTGTTTTTTCGATAAAATTTGGCCATGATTTGTGGCGCACGTTTTAGAGCTCTGACAAGCGTCTCGCCTACGACTAGAGCTCTAGGCTCGCTGAGCACCTCGATCCTATAACGAGATTCTATGTAATCATATAGTAGAAAGTTTTGTGTATTCGCCTGAATGCTTGCTCCGGTCATCTGAACGACTTCATTTATGTGCAATTTCCGCACTAATCTGTGAGCATCTACACCACGTTCTCTTAATTTTCTCTCCCAGACAATAAAAGGTAGACAGTGAGTTTCATTCTGTGTAGTTTCGCTCAGTAACTTAATGACATCTTTCTGAAGAGATTTATCCGAGATTACCTGATCAAAAAATCCTTTGAAATAGCGTCCTAGAGCACCACTAAACAACATCTCATTTATGGCCGTCAAAACCCGCTTATAATTATCCAATGCTCCAGTAGTTTTGGAAGCTTGCTCAAAGAGCATGTTAATGAAAAAAGGATTACTCTGAAGCTGTCTTATGATAAGGTCTATCGTTTGATCGGTAATTTTTATGTTCTTTGCCCGCGAAAGTTTGTTTATTATCTCCTTCACTTTCTCATCTTGTAATGGACTTAGATGTAGCGTTATAGCTTTCCCACTTCCAAAAACATTTAAGAGCTCACGTCTTCTACCACCTAAGACATAAGGGAAACGAAAATTCTCTAAGCTTTGACGGAAAATTCTTAAAAAATCATCACCCATGTCTTCGGCTAAATGCACGTCATCAATGAGAAGAAAAAATCTCAAACCTGAATTTGCGGCTCTGGCAGGCACACTTAGAACAGACCGTAAAAATACTTCAATTGAAAGATCCTCATCAACCCAATTTGTAAATGAATTTGCCCATGCTAGGTCCTGAGCTGACAGCATCTGAACGATTTCATCATATGTTGGCGAAACAGAGAGCAACGATGGATCTCTTTTACGAAACGCGATTATTTGCCAGATGAAATTCATTAGAAAGTCTAAACTGGCGCTGCGCGCTTCTTTTTGCGAAGCGGAAAAGCTGAAGTATATGGGGATTATTTCCTCTTGGCTTAAGAAAAGCGTATCGAAGGTTTGCCGTAGCAACTCCGATAAGCCCGATACTGGCGGGGCTAGAAGTAACAATCGATTTAACTGTGTTTTTCCGGAGATATGGCGTAGTAAAAATTCCATCTCGGAATCCCTACCTATAAAATCCTCTGGTGATAACCGTGAGTAAATTCTCTCAAAAAGCATCTGAGTCATACTGCTAATCGCTCTCCACGAAAACCTCTACTTTATTCTTTCCCTTTCTCTTCGCCTCATAAAGGGCCTTATCTGCCGAGGAGATAACTTGAACTCGCTCGCAATTAAGTTTGCAAGCTGAAACACCGATGCTAATTGTCACTTTCCTGTTCGGAAAATGCGTTTGCTCGACACGCCTGCGAATCCTTTCAGCTATGGCGGCCGCCTCCCTGAGCGTAGTTTGAGGAAGCAAAACACAGAATTCCTCGCCTCCATAGCGAGCAGCTACATCTGAGGCCCTCAAAGTCTCCTTTATGACTTTAGCCAATGTCCTCAAAACCTTGTCGCCCTCTGTATGACCAAAACTATCATTATAATGTTTAAAATCATCCACATCGATCATCAAAAAGGCTAAAGGCATACCGGTACGATAGGAACGCTTTATCTCTTCATCTAATCTAGCCTCTAAGTAACGCCGATTATTCAACTGGGTCAGCTCATCAGTTATCGATAGCTGTTCGAACTCGCTGGCCTTACCCATGAAAGCCAAACGCTCAACAGCGACTGAAATCTGTAAAACTATGGACTTGAGCAACTCTAAATCAAATTCATCATACTCTTCATTATTTTTACGGTCAGTTATATTTAAAACCCCTATTTTTCTATTGCCTAAAATCACAGGAAAGCTTATGAAGGATTCTGATAGATATTTTCGATCGGCTGGAGCAGGCGGAATTCCAGCTGAGGCAAGATCACTTACTACCAATGGGCGTCCTTGTTCAAACACTCGGTAGGCAATACGATCTCCGGGACTGTTCTCTGCCATTATAACATCTGCTTGTCGCCCAATCGCGAACTTTACAAAGAATCTGCCAGTTTTTTCATCGTAAAACAATAACGAGCACCTCTCAGATTTCATCGCCTCCGAGCAAAATTGAACAAAATATCTCCAAACATCGATATGTTTTGTTCTCCTCAACGTTTTATTAAAACTCTTTATCAGCTCTGAAATGAAAACGTATCTTTCCAGCTCATAGCGTAGTCGCAATATTTCAAGTTGGTGGGCTATTTTTCTACAGAATTTGAATATTCTACCGAGAGCTTCCTGACTGAGGCCATCATCTTTTACTAAAAGACCATGTCTGACATTGTTCCCAACAATTATAGGGAAAAAAATCGCCCGACCGCTTTTCTCTTTAGCTATCATCTCCAAACCTTTGCCTTCTCGAAAAACTTCTATCAGCCTTCGATCCTCTGGCATGAGGTTGAGATGAAAACGACGATCAGCGAATTCGCCTCGTGCCGCTATCTTATGAAATGAGAATTCTCTAGCCTGAAAAATGGCAGAGCTAGAAGCTGAAAATCTCTCACTCAAAAACTGCAGGATCCATTCAGCAGCCTTCTTATAATCTGTATCAAGCAAAGAATTGAACACTCTTCGCCAAAAATAAACGTCTATTCTAGATTCTAGTAATTTCAGGCTTTCTGTGACCTTTTCATCGATATCTTTCGAGCTCTCCTCTCTGAGGTCGTCTTTACTTGAGCTAGTCTTCTCGTTTAATTCTGATACGGATGGCTGACTGAACCTTTTCTTATTTAAATCCAGAAACTTTTTTAAAGCCTCTTTATTCTGAGTAATTAAATGCAGAAAGTCTTCGGCTATTTTCTCAAGATCTGCATGTGAATTGGAAAAATGAACGTTATGAAATAATTCTAAAGAGAAGCAATCGGACCAATCACCGCTGGCTGCTCGTGACGTGCTTTCAAAGTAATCCTTAGTTTTGAGAAACGATCGACCTAATATTACCACTATTTTTTCATCGTCAATCTGAGTGGAAAACGTAATGTAGTTTAATTTGGCATGACACTTCACGTGTGAAAGATCAGCGGTCGCTGCCTCATGCACTTTCCCACAAAATCTCTCACATTCGGTGCGATAGTCAGATCGAAGCAATGCTTGGCAGATAGAATTGTCGTTTGAAGTATGCAAAATATGACCGTTTTCATCAAGTAAAACCAGGGCTATGGAATTCGCCTCAGCAAAATTATCTTGAATTTCCTGCCAAGTAAATTGTCGCTCTTCTTTTTTCATCACACAGGCAAGACACATCATATAGCCGCTGCCTAATACTTTCATCTCTACAAAACTTTCAATCCAGTCATGCTTTCAAAAAATTCTAATTATTTTGATGAGTTATGAACACAGCGGAAGTTAAGCTGTGGAATAAGAAAAATACGTCAGGTCAGTGGTCTGGCACTGAATTGAAAGAGTGTTCATGGAAGGGCTGAGATGGCTGGCAAATCACTCAATGACTGAACAGCTTTTATGTGAGCCCAACTGCAGCAAGACCTTTTTCAACATTTTCATGAATATTCGGATGTTCTTTGGATATTCTTATGCAGGCTGCCATATGATTTGTTTTAATTTCAACGAGCCCTGGCTTAAATCTTGCGCATTCAGAAATAGCGAAAGGACATCGTGTGTGAAACCGGCAACCTTCTGGCGGATTCATCGGGCTCGGCACATCCCCCTTCAAAATTAGTTTTTCTCTTTTCTTTTCAATTTCTGGATTTGGAATTGGCACTGCAGATATTAGAGCTTGAGAATAAGGATGCAAAGGTTCGTCGTAGAGTGCTTTAGAGTCACATAATTCGACGATTTCACCTAAATACATGACAGCAACTCTATCGGAGAGATGACGAACTGCTCTCAAATCGTGTGATATGAAAAGATAAGTCAGATTTTTTTCTGCTTGAAGCTTTTCCAATAAATTCATGATTTGAGCCTGGATCGAAACATCTAGAGCTGATATCGGCTCATCAGCAACTACAAATTCAGGATTTAATGCTAGAGCTCGTGCAATTCCGATTCGTTGGCGCTGGCCGCCAGAAAACTCGTGTGGATATCGCTTTACAAACCTGCGAGATAGCCCGACTGTTTCCATTAAATCCTGAACCATCTCTTCAAGCTCTTTTCCTTTTGCAATACCAAAAGTTCTCATAGGCTCGCCGATTATCTGACCGATAGTCATTCTAGGATTCAAACTCGCATAAGGGTCTTGAAAAATCATCTGAAGATGCTTACGATGGTAGCGCATTTGTCGAGCTGATAGGCTAACCAAATCAATGTCTTTGAAAAGAATCTTGCCGGATGTCGGTTCTATGAGGCGTAAAAGAGCCTTTCCCAATGAGGATTTTCCGCATCCTGACTCGCCAACCAAGCCTAGTGTCTCGCCTTTTCTTATATTTAAGTCTACTCCATCAACTGCTCTAACAGTTTTAGCCGAAAACAAGCCGCCAGTTTTATAATGCACCTTGAGATTCTGAATAGAAATCAAAACATCGTTCTTCATAGGCTCTCCGTCATGATGCCTGATCCAGGGACTCAGCATAAACTTCCTCAGCGAAGTGACATAACGACCAATGATTCTCAGCAACCTGCACGAATGGAGGAAATTCGCTTCTGCATACGTCTTTAGCTCTATCACATCTTTCAGCAAAAGGACATCCTGGTGGAAGATGTGCCACGTCCGGAGGCAAACCGGGTATCTGATATAAGGGCTTACCATCTTCATGAGCAGGATCTGGAACTGATCTCAACAAACCTTTCGTGTATGGATTTGCCGGAAACTTAAATAGTTCGTCGGTCGATGCTTGTTCAAATATCTTACCGGCATACATGACTATTATTCTATCGGTCATTCCAGCAACAACTCCTAAATCATGAGTTATGAGAATCACGCTCGTCCCCAGTCTTTGTTTCAAATCCTTTATCAAATCCAAAATTTGAGCTTGTATGGTTACATCCAGTGCTGTTGTCGGTTCGTCTGCAATTAGTAATTCTGGATCGCAAGCCAGCGCCATAGCTATCATTACTCTTTGACGCATACCGCCTGAAAACTCATGAGGATAACCGTTCACTCTATTCTCTGCATCTGGAATCCCAACCATTTTTAGCATCTTTATCGCGTGCTGATAGGCTTCTTTCTTGCTATGACCAAGATGTAATTCAGTGACTTCCATAAGTTGCGTAGAGATTTTCAAATAGGGGTTCAAGGAGGTCATAGGATCTTGAAATATCATGGCGATTCGCTTTCCTCTTATTTTTCTGATTTCCTCTGCAGAAATCTCAAGCAAATTGAGCGAATCAAATAATATCTCTCCGCTTACTATCTTACCTGGAGGTTCTGGAATCAGTCTCATTATAGATAGGCTGGTAACAGATTTACCACTACCAGACTCCCCTACAATTCCTAAAGTCTCACCTCTCTTTAAATCGAACGAAATTCCATCAACCGCCTTTACAATGCCATCTTCTGTTTGAAAATAAGTTTTTAAGTCTTTGACTGAAAGAAGTATCTCCTTTGTCATTTTTATCCCCTATTTTCTAACCTCACACTGCCGAAGACCCTGTCTTTCCACAATGTCTATGGTCGTTATTACCTTATCCTTACCGCGCTTTGTATACGAAAAATTAACGCCCTTGTATTCAAGGCTTTCAGATGAAGCACTTCCAGACGGCTTACCGTAAATCTTATAAACATCCTCCACCGTGCTTTTATTCAGAATTACACCGCGACTTGTTTTAGCTTTATATGGCGGATTTATCTCTATGTCAAAGATCTGCTGTTTTTTATCGCTCTGACATATGTAAAAAGAAAGACCATTTGGATAAGCCATCTGATACGAGTATTTTTTGTGAGCTATCCACTTATAATCTTTTCCAAACCTCTTGATCACATCTTGTTTAGTGGACTTACCAACGATTATCCCTTCGATGCCAACGCCTTCCCGCGCAATCTTGTAACTTTCTGTATCAGGCCTGCGCGCTTGTTTTGTGATATCTCGTCTCTGATCTATCTGAGATTGATTGGATCGCTTGCTCGTTGAAGTCTGATGTTGATCCTTACTCTTTTGAGCTATTCCACTCGTAGCTAATAACCAAAACGCAAAAAGGTAAAGCAATACTCTCATAGCTAAAACTTCCTCGTTTGTGGATCTAAGGCGTCGCGTAATCCGTCACCCAGGAAATTTAATGAGAAAAGCGTCAGAGCCATTGTGACTCCGGGAAAAACCAACTGCCAAGGATAAATAGAGATGTTTTTGATGCCATCTGCAACCATACTGCCCCACGAAGCATAAGGAGCCTGAACTCCAAGCCCTAGAAAAGATAGAAAAGCTTCAGACAACATGACCGATGGGACTGTCAAAGTTGCATACACAATCACTGGCCCTAAGGCATTTGGCACGAGATGCCTAAATATTATTCCAAATGTAGATACGCCTGTAGCGCGTGCAGCCATCACAAAATCTTGATTTTTCAGGCTCAATATTTGCCCACGAACCACGCGTGCCATCGTAAGCCAAGATACAAGACCCAGGGCAAAGAATAACAGAAAAATCTGACTCAGTCCTTGTCCTCCTCCAAAAATATCAGCTGTAGCCTTTATGAAATTAGGAGTATTTGGGCCACCGAATACGGATAGAAGCACTATAACAATTAGTATGTACGGAATTGAGTATAGTATATCTACGATTCGCATCATCAAGTTATCTACGAATCCACCTAGATAACCCGCAATTGCACCGTAGCTCACGCCAATTATTAGAGAGACCAGAGTAGAAATTATACCTACCATCAGAGAAACTCTTCCACCCTGTAAAACACGAGCTAAAATATCTCTGCCAGCATCATCAGTGCCCATTGGATGCTTCAAGGATGGAGGAAATGATTTAACCAAGTCACTCTCAGGCGGGATGTAATCATAGGTATAGCCGGTGCTCCATTTGATTATCGCCGGACCAATGGTTACCGCAATCACCATGAATGCGATTACTATCATTCCAAAGACTGCTAATTTATTTTTTAGGAGTCTCTTCCAAGCGTCTTGCCAAAGCGATGTACCTTTTATTATTTCCTGCTGTTGCATAGAATCACGAGTACCTAATTCTTGGATCTAAAAAGCCATAGGAAATGTCAACTAAAAGATTAAAAAACATGATCAAGATAGAGAGAAACGCCACTATTCCCAAGACTAATGGCTCATCTCGATTCAAAACAGCTTGAATGAAAACATTACCTAGGCCTGGTATGGCAAAAATCTTTTCCACTACTACTGTTCCAGCCAATAGATTGGCCAATGCTGGACCTGTAAACGAAACAACCGGGATAATACCACCTCTTAAGGCATGTTTTAGTAGTATGGTTCTCTCATCTAGACCTTTAGCTCGCGCAGTTCTAATGAAATCAGATCTTAAAACCTCAAGCATTCCTGCACGAGTCAGCCTGGCGATATAGGCAGCATATATCGCTGAAAGAGTCACTACAGGTAAAATCAAATTTTCTATTCCTCCCCAACGAGCAGGTGGGACTAAATAAAGACCTAGAGCAAAGATGATTACCAATATTGGTCCCAAAACGAAATTTGGTATTGATATCCCTAACATTGCGACAGCCATTGAGGCATAATCCAATAATGAATTCTGTTTAAGCGAGGCTAGAATTCCAGCTGTCAGCCCGACAAACAAAGCGAGCAGATAAGCCAGGATTCCAATGGTAGCAGAGTAAGGGAGGTGACGTCTTATGATTTCATTGACAGATTGCCCTTGATATTTAAGCGAATCGCCAAAATCTCCTCGCAGAACGTTTTTTATCATTATCAAATATTGCTCACTCATGGGTTTATCGAGACCGTATTTTCTTCTTATGTTTTCTTCTACTGACTTTGGAAGTTTTTTCTCACTTATATAGAAATTACCAGGAGCAAGACGAATCAAAAGCCAAGTAACTGAGACTACTAATAAAGCTGTAGGAATTATTATTAGAAGCCTTCGGACAACGAAATATAACATTTTCTATTCTCCATGCCTTTGTTTTTCAAACTCTATCTGACTACGCTGAAGCCTTGCTAACTTTTCCTCTACAATTGGATCTGACTCTTTCATTATGTTATCAACGTCCCTATCCCATTTGTTTGGATCACGTTCGATGTAAACAAATTTCCATGCGTGAAGAGTTCCTGGATTCGGATACAAACCCTTGACATATGGCTTTTTCAGCCAATTAGTAGACGCAGTCATCAAGGGAATAACAGGCTGAGACTGAAGCATATAAAATTCGGCTTTAGCCATAAGCTCGAATCTTTTCTCTGGATTTACCTCGCTATTGGCTTGATCTAACAGTTTGTCGAATTTCGGATCGTACCAACCAGTTCCGCTATCATTGTCAGAGCCATAAAAAAGTTTCAAAAAAGTATTAGGGTCCATGTAATCTCCAACCCAACCTGCTCTCGTCATCCCTGTATAATCCAATTTCTTCCTTGTCGGGAGAAAAGTTTTCCATTCCATATTCCTTAATGGAATCGTAATACCTAAATTTTGCTTCCACTGAGCCTGGATAAATTCTGCAACTGCTTTATTTGATTCCGAAGTATTATAGGTAAGAGCTACTTCACCTATAGGGAAATTCTTAACCTCACATCTTCCATTTGCTTTATTCTCAACTTGATAACCAGCCTCTTTCATCAACCTGCATGCTCGCTCTGGATCGAAATATCTTTTCTCCCAATCTTGCTTCGAGATTCCACTTTCTCTCAGTAACTGTTCATAAACTCTTTTTCTTATCTCCTCATACTTAGGAAAAATCCCCTCGGGAGTGAAATCCACAAGTGGTTTAGAAGTCTTTCTAAATTTTGCAAGGGAAAACCTGTCGATAGCTAGTGCAAAAGCCTTTCGCACCCTTACGTCATCCATAGGCTTTCTCCTTACGTTGAATGTATAATATTCAATCGTTACCTCAGGATGATCTAGATATTCATCCTTATATTGCCTAATTTCATCGAGCCATGAAGCGGGTACGGTGTGATTGTATGTTGCATCAACTGTTCCAGCCTTGTAAAGATTCATCATTGTATACTGCTCTTCAAGTGGATAAAACTCAATTCTATCCAAGGAGACATTTTCAGCGTCCCAATAATCTTGATTTTTCACGACGACCAACACATCATAGGGACGATGAGTCAAAAGTTTGAAAGCCCCGCTAGTTACAATGTTTTCCGGTCTCGTCCACTCTTTACCATATTTCTCGATGACTTTTTTGTTTACTACTCTAAAAAACTGATGAGGAAGTAAATCCAAAAAATATGGTGCAGGAATTGCGAGTTTTAGACGCAAGGTGTAATCATCTATTGCCTCGACGCCAATATCTTCAGCTCTAACCGGTACTAATTCTTTTCCATCTATTGCCTCTTTTAACTTAGGATCTTTATCGATTAACTCTTGTCTATCCTTCTCATCAAGCGGCACTGTCAATCGTTCCGGCGAATTAATAAAACGATGAAATTCCGTGTCAGGCCCGAACCCCACGGAGTTAACTTCTTTAAGATCCGTTTCAAAATCTTTTCTTAGCAAAAATTCCCCATTCTCTTTTCTAACAAATGCCTCGCGCGAATTGTAAGCTTTAGCATATTTTATTTCATAAGCAAGATATGCGTTTTGTGCAGCCAGTTCTGGATCTAACCCTCTGCGAAATGTGTACACAAAATCATGCGCTGTGATTGGATCACCATTGGAGAATTTTGCATTTCGTCTCAGGTAAAATATAAATTCTGTACCATCTGGACTGATTTCCCAACGCTCGGCAATAGCAGGAATTGGCGCCATTGTTTTCGGATGATATTCGACCAATCCGTCATATAAAGCCATCAGAATACGAGCTTCGGGTTGCCCGGTTGGTATTTGAGGATCTAAAGACTCAGGTTCACTACCAGAGATATAGCGTAATACATTCTCCTTTGGCGGCTCCGTCTTACCCCAGTATCGCCTGCTAGCTGTGCTCTCAGAACAAGCAAGATTAAACATCAATAAACTCAGACTTATAAAACACAAATAAATTTTATTCATATACTAACCCCTGAGAACAACAATTGACAGCACTTTCCGATAACGTTATCACGATTTATATTAGCAATCAAGATCAAACAATTGTTTCTACCCCGACCCATTACCTCTGTCTGAATCAGTAATTCAATCTACAAGTTGCCCAAAAATAAAATCCAAGAACTATAAAATCAGCATCGATCAGGAAAAACTTAAAATAGCCCAATCGCTGACCGGTGAATAAGCTGATCAATCTGCCGTTTGCCGATTAATCTCTGAATTGTCACTGAAATTATTTTATCCACATCATCCCGTCTCAGCCTCAATTCGGTAATTAATCATTGCAACTTTTTAGTGTTAATTTGCTCAGCTAATTAGTATTTGCAAAAATAAATTTACAGTAGCTAAAGGATTTCAAAAAGATGAAGCTAGTAGCAGAAGTATCTGGCAAAAAACAAGAGATCGAATTCAAACAAGAAGGCTCAAAGATCTTTGCGGTAGTGGAAGATAGACAGTATGAACTAGAATTCTCTGAAGTAGAGCCGAATTTATATCTATTCAAACATCAAAACCACATCTATGAAGTCTATGTTTCATCGAATGGTATAGCTCACATAAAAAATCACCAGATCGAAGTTAAAATATTCGATCCTAAACAACTGCGTGGCGCCTTTGGCTCGGCAATACTCGATGACGCGATGGCTGAAATTAAAACTGCAATGCCTGGTAAGATTGTTCGCATTCTCGCACAGAAAGGCGACAAAATTAAACGAGGTGATGGCATAATCGTAGTAGAGGCGATGAAAATGCAAAATGAAATGAAATCACCTAAAGACGGCGTGGTAAAAGATATTTATTGCTCTGAGGGTGAAACAGTAGAGGCAGGAAAAGTTCTAGCAATTATTGAGTGAATTTAATCAACACCTCGAAATTTACTCGGCATGCATAAGCATCCGGCCATCGCCTGTGATAGATAAGATATAGTCGTACAGCATAATCTAACGTTTTGTACGATCAGGCAATAAAAATAAAAGTCGTTACCACAACGGTAACGACTTTTCCCCCTTGTTTACCTTCCCTTTGCTCGCTCTTTTTGCTAAAGGTTTCGGCTTTTTAGCTTTACCGAAGTATCCGCACAAAACCTTGAGCGGTTTGTGCGATTTTAATATTACATAATCTGTATTTGACTGTCAAGTGATCGGCAAGACGAAAATCATTTTTTCCTTTTTTATGTAGATAATTAAGCATAAGCCGCAAAAGACTGGGTTAAGATTTGTTCGAATAGAGCGAATTCAGTAGAATGAAAAATTGAAGATAGGAGAGATGAAAAACAGAAAAACGCTAACCACAAATGAAGTAGCTAAGATTTTCATGGTCAGCGATGCCACAGTCAAGCGATGGGCTGAATCTGGTTTACTCAAATCTGAGCGAACGAGCGGAGGGCATAGGCGTTTTAGAGTTGACGATATACTAAAATTTCAAGCCGAACAAGGTATTGGTTTGAAACGTCGTCACGGTGACGATAGTCCATCTAAACTCGCAAGATACCGAAACACTTTGAGAGGAGAAGATTCTGAACTTTTAAATGCCCTGTTGGCTGGCTGTGAAGAGGAGGCGGGAAGCATACTATTGTCCGAATATCTGCATGGAAAACCGATAGAACAGATTTTTGACGAACTCGTTTGTCCCGTAATGCGGCGCGTGGGTGATTTATGGTTCGAAGGTAAGATTAATGTAGCACAAGAACACTTAGCCACTAGAGTGGTTTATAATGCTTTGTATCGTTTGAGAACCCATCTACCAATAGTCGACCAGCGTTCGGAGTTAGCTTTCTGCTGTAGTTTTGAAGGGGATTATCACGAATTGCCGACGCATCTTTCGCAAATCGTTTTCGAATCAAATGGATGGGAAGTGATGAATTTCGGCTCCAGCATGCCTTTTTACTCCCTCGCCGATGAAGCTACGCGTCATTCACCAGATATGATATGCATTTCCGCCACCGTGATTGAAGATATCGAGGGCTTAACCCGAGACTTCGCAGAGTTTAAATCTAAACTTTCCAAGTTAAAAATTCCGGTAATACTAGGTGGTAAGGTATTCGAGGATAATAGAATCAAAAATAGATTCCCTGCTGATTTCTACCTAAACACCTTCACTGACCTATGTAACTTAATAAAAAACTTTCCACAAGTAAAAACCTTTTGAATTTACAGGCTATAATGCCGTATAATCCTTGAAGATGATGCGACGAATCCCACAAGTTTGTCTATGTTTATTTATTCTTTACCTCTGCAATTTCTCTCAAGAAAATCTACCTGAGCTTGTCAGACGCATAAAACCCTCAGCCGTAGCAATAGAAACCTTTGATGAAAAAGGAAATTTAATCTCTCGTGGGAGTGGATTTTTCATCGATTACGACAAAGTAATAACTAATCGACACGTAATAGAAAAGTCGGCTAGTGCCGAGATACACCTTCTTAATGGGAGAAAATTCGATGTTAAGGCAATTCTGGCAATAGATGCTGAAGGGGACTTAGCCTTATTAAGAGTAGATGTGCCACAATCAATGGTGTTTCCCTTGCCAATCGATCGTAGTACTCCTCAGGAAGGCGAATCTGTCTTAGTAATAGGCAATCCCTTTGGTCTGGAGGGATCTGTCTCCAATGGTATAGTATCAGCTGTGCGGGAAATCCCAGGTTATGGCAAAATCATTCAGATAACGGCTGCAATCTCTCCTGGATCTTCTGGATCGCCAGTTGTTAATATGCGAGGTCAAGTCGTCGGAGTCGCCACCTTACAAGCTGTAGAGGGACAAAACATAAATTTTGCCGTTCCTAGCGAAAGAATCCTCCAGCTGAAACCAACCTTGTCTCAAAGTTTCGCTGCATTTAACTTGGAAATGCAGAAGAGTAAGCGCATAATGGCTCAAAATTTATACTCTCAGGGGCTAGCTCGGCTCTCACTCGATGATTACACGAAGGCACTCACTTTCTTCGAGAAAGCCACGGAAATTGATCCGAGTTATGCTGAGGCTTGGTATCAGGCAGGTTTTTGCTATGGAATGTTGGGTCTACATCAAGAAGCATTAAAAGCTTCAAAAAAGGTAGTTGCGATACGCCCAGATTGGCCGGAGGCTTGGCTTAATATCGGAACATCGAGTTTTGCATTAGGTCAATTTAAAGAGGCAGCTGAAGCATACAAACAGGCAATCAAACTTGATCCATCAAATGCGGATGCATTCTACGCCCTAGGATTAGCTCTCAATAAACTAAACCGTAATGAAGAAGAAATTCTAGCTTATAAGCGTGCCATTACTCAAAAACCTGATCACATCGGAGCGCTTGAGAAATTGGGACTAGCTTACTTTAAACAAAAACGATATGAGGAAGCGATACAAATCTTCGAAACCCTCAAAAACTACAAGCAAGACGCAAATGTTTATAACTACTTAGGCGAAAGTTACTTAGAAGCTGGAAAATTAACTGAGGCAATAAATTCATTCAATTCTGCATTGAATCTTAATCCATCGCTCGATAAGGCTCGATATAATCTTGGTAGAAGCTACCTACGAGCCGGCGATAAGGATGCTGCTTTTACACAATATGAAATTCTCAGAAGCCAAAGGTCTGACTGGGCCGACAGACTCCTTGCCCTTCTGAATCCTTGAAATGCTTCTACATGCTGGTAAAACACCGAAAATTTTGATTGAATCTATCAAAGCCATTTTAAGAACTAACCGTGTGCTCAAACGGGTTTAGTATAGAACTTTCTCTGGTTTATCTTCCCAAAACTTGAAGGCTTTTAATCCTTGCTCTCTTAGAATGCACATGGCTTTAACACTTCGGTCTTGCGGCCGCAAACTCATTTCTTCGTAAATAAAATCATCAGCAAAACCGATTGAGGCAGCATCTTTGCGCGTGCAAGAATAAA
This sequence comes from uncultured Blastocatellaceae bacterium, assembly GCA_964486055.1. GTDB lineage: Bacteria > Acidobacteriota > Blastocatellia > Pyrinomonadales > Pyrinomonadaceae > J014. The sequence goes on along the minus strand of CAZALE010000005.1, from coordinate 167,953 downwards.
AGATTTTCTCTAGTTTTGCCCAGTAGATAGCACCTAGACACATTGGACAAGGCTCGCAAGATGTGTAAATGACACAACCTTCCAGATGGAAGGTTCCCAATTTTTCACAGGCACGTCGTATAGCCACTATTTCTGCGTGAGCTGTAGGGTCACTGGTGGAAGTGACTTGATTCCAACCCTCACCTATAATCTCGCCATTCTTTACGATTACAGCACCAAATGGTCCACCAGAATTAGCTCTAGCGCCTTCAATAGCTAGCTCAATCGCACGCATCATGAAAAACTGTTCTTTTCCATCGATCATCTTTATCCCTCTCGTCTTTTTATTTCTCTTCTGGAATTCTTTGTATCTCTTTTTCTGTCCAATCACATAAAATTTTCACATCATTTGCTGAAAGTTTGGCATCAGGATGCATGATCAGATATGAAGGCAATGGCATTTCACCTGACTCCGTTTGTTCACATATCTGTTCAAGCTTGCGTCTTTTCCTGCTTTCCGAGTAGCTACCCCACTCAGAAAAATTCAGCTCTCTACGCCCCTCCTCAACGTGATCTGTGATAAACCAACCGATGGGCTGAACATTGGAATACCATGGATAAATAGTTTCATTAGAATGACAATCCTTACAGGACCTATTTAAAATAGCTTGAACATCGGGTGGAACCTCGATTGAGTGCTCTATCCTCTTCGACTCAGTAACTGGCGGATTGCTCAGATTAGGTCTTATGAATTGAATAACGGCAATACCAAAAAAAATAACTCCAATCAAAGACTTTACAATCAATTTCATATCATCTTAAATTATGATACAACAAAATAACTTTGACATTCAGTGATGAAAATCATGAATGAACCAAAATCGCAAGACCTAGGAGAGATTGGTGAGTTTATTGCTTACTGCTATTTAAGAGATTGTGGATATCAAATCGTTTGTGCAAACTTTAAAACTCCAGTCGGTAGAAACAGAAAGGGCGCAACGGTAACGGCTGAAATAGATATCATCGCATATGACAAAAATCATCTCTGTTTTATTGAAGTGAAAACCAGAAGATCTGAAAGCTTCGCCTCACCTTTAACGGCAGTTGATTTAAAAAAACAACGACAAATTATACGTGCCGCAAGAATTTACCGACGCCTCATGTCTATTGAGGGAACACCTTACCGATACGACGTGGTTAGCATCGTCCTCGAGCCCTCCCTGAAAATAGAATTGATTAAAGGTTTCTTCAGCGAACAAAAGTTTAGAAAGCGACGTTGGCTAGATCTTAGTTAAATCCCTGAAACTAATTGCAATGTTTTTTCGTAAATGGCTCCGGAAATTCAATTCAACAAGCGGAGGGAAAAATGAAAAAGATTCTTTTACTTGTTATTTTCCTAGTATCATTCGTGAATCTAAGGGCGCAGTTGCCGCCTTTGATAGATAGAGAGATATTTTTCGGCAATCCAGAGATAGCTGGAGCACAAATTTCACCTGACGGAAAACATATCTCATTCATAAAACCCTACAAAGACGTAAGAAACATTTGGGTCAAAGAGAAAGATGCACCTTTTGATAAAGCCAAAGTGGTAACTGCTGAGACCAAGAGGCCAATAGCGTCTTATTTCTGGAGTCGAGATGGAAAATATATTTTGTTTGTCAAAGATAATGACGGCGATGAGAACTTTAATGTTTACGCCGTAAATCCAGCTGAAGCTACTGAGGACAAAATACCAACCGCTAGAAATTTAACACAGGCTCAGAAGGCTAGAGCCATCATACTCCATCTTCCAAAGAGCGACCCAGACAGCATTTACGTTGGGTTAAATCTGCGAGATCCAGCATGGCATGACTTGTATCAGATTAAGATCTCCACAGGTGAAAAGACCTTGATTCGTGAGAATCGCGATAGAACAATCGGGTGGATGTTCGATAATCAAGATAAATTAAGAATAGTAATGAAAACCACAGAGCAAGGTGAAAGCGAGATCTATACGATTCAGCAAGATGGCAGTCTCAAAAAAATCTATTCATGTAATGTATTTGAAAGCTGCACGCCTTTAGCTTTTCATCAAGACAATAAGCGCTTGTATCTTCTGAGCAACAAAGGTGACAATGTTGATCTGATCCGCCTTGTTTTGCTTGACACAGAGACTGGGAAGGAAGAGTTAGTAGAGCAGGACCCATTGAATCGAGTCGATCTTGCCTCAGTTTTCATCTCTGAAAAAACTAAAAAGATCATATCCACAGCTTACTTCGACGATAAGCCTAGAGTCTATTTCAAAGATAAGCAGTTCGAAAATGACTATAACCTCTTACGAAAACTATTCGGAGAGGAAAAAGAGGTAAGCTTTAATTCATTGACCGATGATGAAAGCCTGATGATAGTAACTGCATATAGCGACACAGAACCAGGTATAGTCTCACTTTTCGACCGTCGGACAAAGAAATTAACTCAGCTTTACAAAGTACGTGATCGATTGCCTCGTGAGGCTTTGTCTCAGATGCAGGTCATCCGTTATAAATCATCCGATGGCCTCGAGATACCCGCATATCTAACTTTGCCTAAAGGACTCGAACCTAAAAATCTACCATTAGTCGTCGTTCCACACGGTGGGCCGTGGGCACGCGATGTTTGGGGTTATAATAGCCTCGCTCAATTCCTAGCTAATCGTGGCTATGCAGTATTGCAACCTAACTTCAGAGGCTCTACAGGATATGGAAAAAAGTTCTTGAATGCTGGCAATAAACAGTGGGGCGATCTCATGCAGGATGATATAACGTGGGGGGTAAAATATCTTATCAACCAAGGAATCGCGGATTCAAAGCGCGTAGGCATAATGGGCGGTAGTTACGGAGGCTATGCTACGCTAGCAGGTGTCACATTCACGCCAGATCTCTACACAGCAGCAATCGCAATAGTTGCTCCTTCTAACCTGATTACACTCTTGGAAACAATCCCACCATACTGGGCAGCCGTGAAAACAGTGTTTCTCGAAAGAATGGGTGACCCCAGAACACCAGAGGGTAAGGCTCAACTGACTAGGCAATCGCCACTCACACATGTTGAGAAAATAAAAACACCGCTAATGATAGTCCATGGAGCAAATGACCCAAGAGTCAAACAAAGCGAGGCAGATCAAATAGTTGTGGCATTACGCGAACGTGGCTATCCTGTTGAATACTTACTGGCTCCAGACGAAGGGCATGGCTTCATTCGGCCTGTGAATTTGATGGCTCTTTATGCAAGGGCTGAAGAATTTTTAGCCAAGTATCTAGGTGGACGATATCAGAGAGGAGGTTCGCCTGAGGTCATGCAGAGATTAAAGGAAATTACAGTAGATGTCAGAACAGTTAAGCCTCCAATTCAAATCACTATGAACGAAGCGCCATCTATTAATCTGACCGGTAAATGGTACGCTACCGTGCAAGCGCAAGGACAGGAATTTCCTATTACTATAGAATTCAATCAAAATGCTGCTCAGTTTACAGCTGACATAAAAGGACCGAACGGTACAGGAAAAATTGAAGATGGTAAGGTTAGCGGTAGAAACTTGAAAGGAACCATCAAAATCGATTTTCAAGGACAAACCTTGGAATTAGAGTTGACTGCCAGCGTTGATGAATCTGGGAACATGAAAGGCAATCTATCAGCCCCTGGCCTTCCACCACTGAATTTCACCGCTACTAAGGCCAATAAATAACATCTGATTCAGGGGCTTTCCTTGCCTGGAAAGCCCTTAAATCAACTTAGGCCACTTCCATAAAAAGAGAATCTGAATTTAAGTGTTAATTTAGAGAGAATTATAGCCCAGATGTTCTAATCACTCCATCAAGTAAATTGCCATGACACAGGCTCACTTTTTAAATCTCAGTCCGAAAAGCCCACAATTGCTCGTGTACTCCAAGGATAGGATTTATTTTGTAGAATAATAAAACAATTCGCTGTGGTGGTTCTAATTACATAAGGGGACGAGAATAGCTGAAACCATGAAGCTTTAAGAAAAAACTTTCCGTTTTTTTAGATTAATTTTAGAATATAAAATGGAACGTAAGTTGGAGAATTTAAATGGAGCTGAGCGTCACAAGGGTTCTTCTTAATGAGCGCTACATAATTGAAGAAAGGTTAGGAAAAGGTAGTTACGCTGAAATTTACCTAGCTAGGGATCGCTATGCCTCGCCAGACTCACCTTATTTCTACGTTGTAATAAAAGCGCTAAACACTAAACTGCAGGGCGACATTGATGAAGATTTAGAGAGAACGCTTATAGAGAACTTCGAAAACGAGGCTAAAATTCTTGATTTAGTAAGACATCCAAACATCGTCAGTAGATTAGGTCATGGGACTGCAAAAGATAACAACAATAGAATTTTTCACTATTTAATTCTTGAATATCTGCCCGGAGGAGATTTATCAAAATTATGTCGTCCTAAAGGATTACCCTTAAACCAAGTCGTTTATCATTTGGAACAAGTTTGTGCTGGTTTAATGAAAGCTCACGAAAAAGGAATAATACATCGTGACATAAAACCTCAAAATTTACTTCTCACAAAAGATCAAAAGACGGTGAAAATAACAGATTTCGGGGTAGCTAGATTTTCAGAGCTCATAGCTCCGGTTACAAAGGTTGGCACTAATGTTTATGCACCTCCGGAACATAGCCCACTCAATCCAGATGAACTCTTAAACGATAAAATAACACCAGCAGCCGATATATACTCTCTGGCAAAAACCGCATATGTTCTCCTGACTGGCAAGATACCGCGAGAATTTATTAATAAACCAATTACTAGCCTCCCCGATGAATTTAAGAATGACAAAGCATGTCAAAAGTTTCTGAAAGTGTTAGAACGTGCGACGCAGGATAATCCAGCTGATCGACATCAAAGTATTCAAGAGTTTTGGTCAGATATAGCAATCACAGTCGAGTCACCCACCAAAACAACAAACGAGCTTGTTCTACCCAGTGAGAGAATTTCTGATGGTTATACCGACCTGATACCTGACAGTCCTGATTTCAAAACTCTTCACGATTTAAATCAGACCCAAAGTCTACCGCAAAGCTCATTAATTTATCAGACTACCAACATTCTGCCACAGAATAACCAAACTCCTGAGGAAATCAAATTATTTAATTTTGAAGAAAGTAAATCATCCGCTACAAGGCTCAGGCATAGACACTTCATAAAAGCTTCTCTATTGATAACTCTGTTAGCTATTGCTTTATTTGCGACTCAAATCTATCTAAAAAATAATGTCACAATCCCAAGTATAGAGGATTTTCTGAAAAGCAAAGAGGGTATTGCTACAACTGATGTTAATATTCGTCCTACTCCAGGTCTAAAAGACGCACCCATTGGGTTATTACCTAAAGGTTCAAAAGTTAAAATCCTAAGATCTCAAGACGATTGGTACGAGATTGATGTGATAGAATATTCCCGTCAGAAAAGAAAACAAACCGACGCTGATCGTGGATGGGTTAACGGAAAATACATAGAATTAAAGTCTGCAAGTTGATAGAGGATAACTATGGGATTGCTTGAGAAAATAAGGCGCTGGATTGACGGTGAAGAGGCTGAAACAGCCTTAGAGGATGCAATCAGGGAAGCAGAGAAAAATCCAAAAAGCGCTGCAGAGGATTTCATAGTGAGAGTAGCCAGAGCAGTCGAGGAAATCATGAGACGTGAAGTGATTCGATTGCCTCAAGGATCGGTGCTAATACCGAGTGAATATATCATTTTCATCAGTGAAGAAGATGATCAAGAATGGCGTGGCGTGAAAAGGCATGGGTTGCAAGAAAGTTTATATTACATCCTCGGACAAAGAGCCAAGGAAATTGCTGCCGGCAAAGAGTTAAAGATAAAAAAATTGTCGCTGGAGTTAAGGACAGATGGGACTCTGAGCAAAGGGGAGATAAGGGTTCAGCATACTTGGGATGATGGCTCAAGTGGAATAACCAGCGTTTTCTCCAGACATAGAGGCTCACAACTTAGCGCGATCCCGCAATCTAGGGATGTAGAACACCCTAAACCAATTACTCATCATATACCTCAACCCCCATCGCAATTCACCCCTCAGCACAAAATTCAATCTACGCCAAGTTCGCCTGTGATGAGCGAGCCACCAAAAACTACAGTTTTAAAAGATGTGCCATCTTCTGATGTACCTCCCACGATAATCAGCGCAGCACCAGATGAAGGCGAGGAAGTCACCAGAATTGTCAATAAAATCCCAGAGTTTTACAAACTTGAAATCTGGCACAATGGGATAAGACAAAATGTGATTCCTATCTACAAGCCAGAAGTAGTGATTGGACGAGGTTCAAAATCAAAACCCGTCGACATAGCTCTTCAAGGAGATTTAGAAATCAGTCGGCACCATCTAAAACTCATCTGGGAAGCTGGCAATATTTATGCAGTTAGTGAAGGCAAAAATCCTACTTTCATTGAAAATCAATTAATACCCGCTGGTCAAAAAATTCTTATTCGACCAGGAATGACGATAAAAGTTTGTAGTTATCTGCTAAAAATCCAATCACCGAGAGTATAAAATTAATGAACGAAATAGAAACCATCGAACGCATATTTAAAGAGTGTAAAACCATAGCAGTAGTTGGATTATCTTCAAACGAGTTTCGTCCTTCTAACAGTGTTGCTTCATTTATGAAAGAGAACGGCTATCGCATAATCCCCGTAAATCCAAACGAAAAGAATGTATTAGGAGAGCAAGCTTTCCCCGATCTTCTTTCTATTCCAGAGAAAGTTGATTTGGTAAGTGTTTTTCGCAGATCTGAGGCAGCTGTTGAGGTAGTAAACCAGGCGATACAGATAAATGCAAAAGCTGTATGGTTACAGGAAGGCGTAATTAACGAAGAAGCAGCAAAACTAGCTGAAGCTGCGGGGCTATTAGTCGTTATGGATAGATGCTGGGCTCGAGATTTTGCTAAATATAAGAGAAATATTCTCTCGGCAAGTAACCATTGATGCTAAGTGACATTTTAATTAAAGCTGTTGTTATCACTATAAGTGATTCGCGCACAGAATCGGACGACTTATCAGGAACAACACTGGCTAATTTATTGACATCTGCTGGCGTGCAAGTATTAGAAAAGATGATTGTTCCTGACGACGTTGATACAATCTCGAGAGTCCTGATAGAAATATCTGAACGTGATAACGTAAATCTAATCATGACAACGGGTGGCACTGGAATCAGCCCCCGTGATAATACTCCTGAAGCTACCATGAGTGTAATCGAAAAGGAGATTCCCGGAATTTCAGAGGCCATGCGTTTAGTCACTATGCAGAAAAATCCTCGAGCTATCCTATCGCGTGGTGTTTCGGGGATTCGCAATAATACACTGATAATTAATCTACCAGGATCGCCAAAAGCAGTCCAGGAGTGTTTCGAGATAATCAGCCCTATTCTCAATCATGCAATTGAGCTCATTGAAGGCAAAAAAGCACATCCTTGAAAATCTGATGCAGACAAAACTTAGGGTAAGAAAAGCTGAAAACAAAATGCCTCGATGGGTAATGCCATCAATAAGGACATCTATGATACTCGCAGATGCCCTGATTGCTTTAATCTGTTTCACTTTGGCTTTTTATGTAAGAGAGGGAAAGCCGCTTTTTACAGAAACTGGTTGGTCTCCACATTTCAGACCATACATCGGAGTAGCTTTTTTTGCAGTAGTGGTACGAGTCCTTACAATAGCTTATCAGGGACTTTACAAGTTTCATGGCCCTTTTTCCTACATCAATGATGCTATAAAGACATTCAAAGCAGTCATAATTGGCTCATTGTTGATGATTACCTTCACTTTCATGTTCCGCGGAGGCTTCGCATTTCGCGAATTCTCCTACTCACGCGGTGTTTTCATTTTAGACTTCATTTTCGCCCTCATCTCGCTTACTGCCTTTCATCTCTCTATCCGATATATTCAGACATTATTCAGATCAAGAGGAGTAAATCTAATACCAACGCTGATTGTCGGCACAAATGAAGAAGCTCGAGCAACCATCGAGGAAATAACTAATAGAAGTGATTTAGGATACAAGGTGCTCGGCGTGGTTTCTACAAAGGAGGAAGATAGAAAAACCATATTTGGAATACCTGTAATAGGCAATTTTTCTGAGCTGCCGGAAATCATCAGAAATCTGGAGATTCAAGAAGTAATAATCACAGACGATAAAATACCCGGAGAGAAACTTTTTGAAGCCATGATGCAAATCGGAAGGAAAAATCGCGTTGAATTTCGATTTGCGCCAGCTTTGCTCATAGTCCCACAGAAGACTAACATCGAACAGATCGGCGTTTTACCAATGGTGAGATTATTTTGTGAACCTTTGTCAGACGCCGAAAGATTCATTAAGCGCAGCTTTGATATTCTCTTCGCGTTGATCGGAATAATTCTGACATTCCCTATCTGGTTGATAGTAGCAATATTGATTAAGCTAGACTCTAGAGGGTCGATATTCTTTAAACAGGAACGCGTCGGGATGGATGGACGCATATTCCTTTGTTACAAATTTCGAACCATGCACTCTGACGCTGATGAGTCAATTCATAAAGAGTTTTACCGCAAAAATATAGTTGGCCTACTGGATGAGGCTAATGCTGGTAATGGTGCGAAGCCAGTTTTTGGGAAGGTAAAGAATGATCCGAGAATAACTCGTATCGGCAAGTTACTGAGAAGATTCAGCATTGATGAGCTACCACAGTTACTAAATGTTTTAAAGGGTGAGATGAGCGTTGTAGGTCCGAGACCGCCTATACCATATGAAGTCGAGGAATATCAGATTTGGCACCGTAGAAGATTGGATGTAAAGCCAGGAATTACAGGGTTATGGCAGGTTTCAGGCAGAAATCGTATACCTTTTGAGGAAATGGTTAAAATAGACATCTACTACATCGAAAATTGGTCGTTATGGCTAGATCTAAAGATAATTTTACTTACTATTCCGGCTATCCTACGAGGTGATGGAGCAAGCGAATGAGGTTAACTGTTTTAGGATCTGGCTCGTCTGTCCCACATCCATTTCGCACCAGTTCGGCCTATTGGTTGGAAACTGAAAAAGGTTCTTTAATGTTGGATTGTGCACCATCTGCCCTCTTCAGAGCTGCACAAGAAGAGTTAGATTGGCCCAATCTTGACGCTATTTGGATATCTCATTTTCACCTCGATCACTTCGGCGGGCTACCCTCTATGCTTTTTAGCATGAAATATGCTCCACAAACTCAATTTAGAAAAAAACCTTTACGAATATTTGGTCCTCGTGGTCTAATCAACCTCTTAGAAAGAATCAATGATTCAAATTCTTATAGGCTTTTTAATCAACCCTTTCCACTCGAAATAATAGAAGTTGAACCTTTTGAGGATTTTTACCCTATCGATGGCATAAAGGCAGTTGCTCTGAAAACTCCACATACTGAAGAAAGTATGGCAATTACCATTATCAACTCATCAGAAAACAAGATTACATTCACCTCTGATACAGGCTTTTCAACTGCAATAAGCGCATTTGCTCATTCCGCTGATCTTTTCATATTAGAATGCTCCTTTGTAAAGTCAAAACCTACAAACTCTCATCTGGAAATCTCGGAAGCTATGCACTTAATTCGCCATGCAAAACCACAAAAAGCAATGCTGACCCACTTTTATCCAGAGTGGGACTCTGTTAATTTTGATGAAATCGTAGAGGAATTCTCACCAAATTGCGCTTTGATCGAGGCCAAAGACGGATTACACATAGAAATCGTATGATGCATTCGCAACATAGATTGATAGAGTTTTTATCAATGAGTAATTTTGGTTTTACCAGAATCGATGCCTTAACTCCGGATGCTTCATTACGTCATTTCTTTCGTGTGAAAACAGCAGACTCGTCATTAATTGCCTGTGTATATCCGCTGGATGAAAATGGGAAATTACAATTCGACGCCTACTTAGATACAACGAATCTCTTCCTAAAAGCTGAATTACCTGTAGCTAGAATCATAAGATTTGATCGAGAGAAACTAATAATCCTTCACGAAGACTTCGGCGACATCATATTGAGAGATAAACTACAAAACTCTTCCCCCGAAGAGGCGGAGAAATTGCTTAATGAAGCGATACGTCTAATAGCGAAGATTCAATCTGCAACAACTTTAGCTTACGAATTAGATTCCATAGCTGCAAAGCTTAAGTTTGATACTGAAAAGCTGCTGTGGGAGCTTAATTTTTTCAAAACTCACTACTTTGAAAGCCTTCTTAAGAACCCACTTTCACAAACAGAAAATCTGAAACTGGAAGAAGAGTTTTTGAAGATATCTAAAAAGCTTGAAAATAAGGCATGTGTGCTAGTTCACAGAGATTTTCATACAGCAAATTTGATGTACTTCAAAAACCAAATAAGAATTATTGACCACCAAGATGCAAGAATTGGATCGACAAGCTACGATTTAGTTTCATTACTACTGGATAGAATAACGACATTACCAAAAGCGGAGTGGATAGAGGAAAAATGTAAGCTTTTCCTCTCTGAGCGAGAAAAGCTTGGACTTGATAAACTAGATCTGTTAAGTTTTCTTGAAGAATTCAAGTTGCAATCAATTCAAAGATGCTTAAAAGCCATTGGTACGTTCTCTTATCAAGCAACTCATAGAGAAAAAAAACATTATCTGATTTACATAATGCCGATGTTTGATGCAGTTATTCAGGCTTGCATTGACTTAAACGAATTCTCCGCGCTTCGACAAATAATTCAAAAAAAATATTGATCGAGGTTAATGTCGTTCTCTGAAGAATTGCCAAATCTGAATTTCAGCGGAAAACATATTCTTTCGGAGTTGATTTAGGATGTCAATTAACTTTTTTGTATTTCTTCGAAAAGCTCTCTTAGTGAGAGTCGTTTTAAAAAGCCATTACCAAATTCTGATTGTAGTTTTGCGAGCCAGGACTCAAAAAAACCTATGGTAAGGCACTGATTCTCTGGTAGATTTTCTATGGGATCATCATTCTCGTTAAGCGGGCATATATCTCTGTATTCAACCTCTCCTTCTTCATCAAGCCATCTAAGTGGCAATCCTTGAGTTCTACATACATAAGGGCGATGCTCGTATATCCTGCAAGCCCCTTGTTCATCTAAAAATGCGCACTTGCCGGGAGGATGCGGCTTTTGATGCCTTAACTCCTGGCTACAATGGAATCTTATATGTTCAGCCTCCACTTCGAAAACCGTTAAGCCATCTATACAGCATCCCGAACAACCCTTCTTGCAGCTCAGCCTTTTCGCATGGATTCTCGAAAGATTACTGACGTGCTCATCCACTGCTGCGTAGAATCTATCGAGCTCAGCTCTCATCTCATTTAATTTCAGATTTCTCATATCCACAAACTCAACAACTTTAATCAAAAACTTAGGGACATTTAAGGCTTATTTTAATGAAAAGATGCAGCTATAATGAAAGTTAAGGAGGCAAAAATGAGAGAAAAAGTAGTAACACAGTTAATAGCACCAGAAATCGTGTGTGATGGCTGCGTAAATTCAATCAAAAAAGCTCTCAGCAACATTAATGGTATCTCGAAAATCGATGTAGAGATTCAGACAAAAACAGTAACTATCGAACATTCCCCTGAAATTACTAAAGAACAGATCTTCGAGGCTTTGGAAGAGATTGGCTACTCAACTCGATGATTCTAGCATCTCTGCAATTTGCTCTAGAGACCTGTATACCTTGATTGCAAAACGATGAAAAAAATTAAAGAGAAAGAATCAGTTAGGATAAATCAAGACTTGTCAGAACAGGAAGCTCAGAGCACTTTGTATCCTGCGCTTGAAACGCCGCAAGAGAAACTTGATATTCCAATATCCGGTATGACTTGTGCGGCTTGTGCAAACCGCATTGAAAAGCAACTTCGAAAACAAAAGGGCGTTGAAACTTGCTCAGTAAATTTTGCTACGTCCAATGCTACAGTTATTTACAATCCTCTCGAAACGACGCTTTCTTCCTTAGTGAAAAAAGTGAGAGATACAGGTTACGATATAGGCGGAGCACAGCGAAGCGAATTCTTGCTAGATGATTCTGCAGTTCCTAATGATCTGACAAAACAATTAGAGCAACGTTTGCTAAAACTTAAAGGAGTGATCAGCGTAAGTTTTAACCCATCCACAATGATCGTATCGGTTGAATTTTTTCCACATTTGGCTGAGGAAAAAAATATAAAATCTGTCATAGAAGGTTTTGGTTATCAAGTTCGTGAAATTAAAACTGAAGGGAAACCCACTGAGAGCATTGTAGAATCGGAGCAAAATGCCGAATACAATATTCTCCGACGCAAGTTTTTGATAGCAAGTATCCTCTCCCTGCCAGTTTTACTGATGGCGATGTCACATGGAGCACTCGATTTGCTACTAAATGCAGATGTAAGCAAATGGATTCAATTGATATTGACAACACCAGTTGTATTTTATTGTGGCAATCAATTTTACAGAGGTGCATGGATTGCATTCAGACATCGAAACGCAAATATGAACACCCTCATAGCTGTAGGTACTGGCTCTGCATACGTCTACTCCTTGATCGCAACTCTCTTCCCAAATCTGTTTCTGTTTCAATCCCACCAAAACGGTCACGACATGTATAGCGTACCAGTCTATTTTGAAGCTTCAGCTGTCATAATTGCCTTGGTTCTGTTGGGGAGAATGCTTGAGTCGAAGGCAAGAAGGCAAACAAGCAGCGCAATAAGAAAGTTGATGGGCTTGCAAGCTAAAAAAGCTACTGTAGTTCGCCATGGACAGTACGTAGAAATAGACATTGAAAACGTTGTCCCTGGTGATATCGTCGTAGTAAAACCTGGTGAGAGGCTGCCGGTGGATGGTATCGTAATCTATGGTAATTCTACAGTCGATGAATCGATGTTGACAGGCGAAAGCTTTCCTGTAGAGAAAAAGCCCGGTGATGAAGTCTTCGGTGGAACGATAAATAAAACTGGGGCAATCGAATATCGTGCTACCAAAGTTGGCAAAGACACAGCACTTCAACAGATAATCCGCCTAGTTGAGGAAGCTCAGGGATCGAAACCTCCTATCGCACGCCTCGCTGATCAAATTAGCGGAGTTTTCACACCCATAGTGATATGCATAGCTATAGCTACTTTCGTAGCTTGGTTTGTAGCTTCCGATCCTGAATATCGCCTAAGCCTGGCTCTGATGAACTTTGTTTCAGTGCTCATAATAGCTTGTCCATGTGCCTTAGGACTAGCAACTCCTACTGCGATCATGGTGGGAACCGGGCGAGGGGCTGAACAAGGAATTCTGATCAAAGGAGGGGATAGCCTCGAAACAGCTCACAAGATCGACACAATGGTGTTAGATAAAACCGGTACAATCACCACCGGTTCCCCTTCGCTTACCGATATCATAACGATAAAGGGTTTTTCTGAAACTGAATTGCTCAGAATTGCAGCATCGGCTGAAAGACAAAGCGAACATCCTCTAGCAAAAGCCATAGTCCAATCCGCTGAGAAAAAAGGTCTTCAACTCGAGAGAGTGGAGAGTTTCAAAATCATAGAAGGCCATGGTTTAATGGCTACCATCGGCAATAAAAACCTTTTAATCGGCAATCTTCGCCTGATGAAAGAGCAAGAGATCGCTTTAGATGGTATAGAGGGAAAAGTAGAACGCTTGGCTGATGAAGGGAAAACCCCTGTTTTTATTAGCATCGATCGTGAGATGATTGGTATTTTAGCTGTCGCTGACACGATAAAGCGAGATGCAAAAGCTGTAATAAGAGCTCTGGAGAATTTTGGCATAGATGTAGTGATGATGACAGGCGATTCACAACGAACCGCAATAGCAGTTGCACGCGAACTAGGTATCAAAAATGTATTAGCAGAGGTTTTACCAAAGGGCAAAGTTGAAGAGATAAAAAAACTACAATCAAAAGGACGGATAGTTGGAATGGTAGGAGATGGAATAAATGACGCACCAGCATTAGCCCAAGCTGATGTCGGTATAGCAATTGGTGCCGGTACTGATGTAGCCATGGAGGCTAGCGACATAACGCTGATTCGTGATGATTTGAAAGGCGTGCTAACAGCAATCGCCCTTTCAAAAGCCACAATTAGGATAATCAAACAAAATCTCTTCTGGGCATTCTTTTATAATATATTAGGTATTCCCATAGCTGCAGGAGTCTTATATCCTTTCTTCGGCATTTTATTGTCACCTATAATTGCCTCTGCAGCGATGAGTTTTTCGTCCATATCCGTGGTAAGTAATAGTATGAGATTGAAATATTTTCGTCCACCTGCAATATAAAAGCTGCTTTAAATTATTTAGTTAGTAAATCGTATGGATAAAACGGAAATTACCGTTGTCATCATCGGCGTTTTTCTGATAATTTTAACGCTGTGGTATTTTTTTGCAGGAGACGATGATGAGTAAAATGTTGGGATTTTAACCTGTTTAATATAAGCTGTTCTGAGGTATGTGGTTGGAGAGATTCATAGAGGAAGAGATACAAAAAGCAATTGCAGAGGGAAAGTTTACTGGATTAAAAGGAGAGGGTAAGCCCCTTGATCTAGACGAGTACTTTGCCGCTCCAGAGGATCTAAGAGCAGCTTACTCTCTACTGAAAAACCACAACATAGTGCCACAAGAAGTTGAATTAATGCGGGAAATAGCTGATTTAAAGGAAAAAATCAAAATCTGCGCTGATGATAATGAACGTTACAAACTGACCAACGCACTCAATGAAAAATCAATGGCACTCGCCCTGATCCTAGAACGAAATAAACTACGTAAAAGGAAATTGATCTGAAGATTCCAGTTCGAAAAATGTTGGCTAGGACTGACTTTTAGTCATTCTATGAAACTTTAAAGCTCAAGATAAGAGAAAGCAGAGTTAGCCTACCTTAAACTAAGAGTGCTTCCCGTGTAACATTTAAATTTCAGACACTATATGA
>CAZALE010000005.1:146375-152921 GCA_964486055.1 uncultured Blastocatellaceae bacterium | reverse complement strand
GATCAATGCGATTTCACTTTCATGAATTTTCTCTTTCCAACTTGAATAACTAGCTCTCCATTCAACTCAATTTCAGCTTTTACGTTTGATACGCGTTCTCCACAGATTTTCACGCCTCCCTGTTCAATTAACCTTTTTGCCTCTTTCTTTGAAGCTGCGAGATTCGTTTGAAATAGTAAATCGCTAACTTCGTACCTGCCAGCAGGTAACTCGAATTCCTGCATCTGCTCAGGCAGCTCTTTCCTGACAAACAAACGATTAAATTCTTCTTCTGCCTCTTTAGCAGCCTGCTCAGAATGAAAATCTTTTATTATCAGCTTGGCTAAATTGGCTTTGAGATTCCTAGGATTCTCATCGCTTTTTTTCATTCTCTCAATTTCGCTTGGCGTAAGATCAGTCAATAGTTCGTAATATCTCCACATTAGTTCATCTGATATAGACATTATCTTACCGAACATTTCAAAAGCTGATTCAGTTATGCCGATGTAATTATTTAGAGATTTAGACATCTTTTGAACTCCATCCAAACCTTCTAGAAGAGGTGTAGTCATCACAACCTGAGGCTCTTGTCCATATTGCCTCTGCAAATCTCTACCTAACATTAAGTTAAATTTTTGATCAGTCCCACCCAATTCAATATCAGCCTTTAACGCAACCGAATCATAAGCTTGAACTAGAGGATAGATTAATTCGTGCAGTGCGATGGGCCTTTCCTCACGCATTCTCTTTTCAAAATCATCACGTTCTAAGATTTGTCGAACCGTTACCCTCGAACAAAGCTTTACAAAATCAGCCGCAGTAAATTTGTCCATCCATTCTGAATTAAAACGTATCTCCGTCTTGTCTGGATCTAGTAACTTGAAGATCTGAGCTTTATAGGTTTCGGCATTCGCTTTTACATCATCTGGGGAAAGCGGCGGTCTCGTGCTAGTTTTCCCAGACGGATCTCCTATCATCCCGGTAAAACTACCAATCAAAAATACGGCTGTATGACCTAATTCCTGAAATGCACGAAGCTTACGAATAACAACCGTGTGACCGAGATGAATATCAGGTGCAGTAGGATCAGCACCTAACTTAACTCTAAGCGGAACACCACTCTCAATGCTCCTTTGTAGTTTTCTTCTCAGCTCCTCCTCACTTATAAAATCCACTACACCTTTTTTCAGGTACTCTATCTGTTGGTCAATGTTCATATATATCAATGTTAACGACAAATCTGAATGAATCAAATCATGGCGTTTGCATATGGTAATGCTTTTCAGACAAAATCATGCTTTATGAAGGCTGATCTATCAAAAATTCAACTATGTTTCGTGGGATGCGGAGTGATGGCAGAGGCTATAATTGCAGGTCTTTTGCGTAAAAATCTAGTCGCTGCTCAACAAATAGTGGCAAGCCATCCCAAGGAAAATCGCAGGGTAGAACTTCAGGAAAAGTATGCTATAAGAACCTTCGCTAAAAACTTAGATGCAGTCAAATTTTTTGAAAAACCAACTGTTTTTCTTTGCGTTAAACCACAACGCATAAAGCTCATTTTTGAAGATCTAAAAACAGCAATAGCGCCCGATGGGCTAGTGGTTTCGATAATTGCAGGTGTAAAAATTGCTACAATCTCTGAAGCTCTAGGTAGCCGCAAGGTTATCAGGGCTATGCCAAATACCCCAGCACAAATTGGAGCTGGAATTACCGCATGGACTTGCTCTCCGGATGTTGATGAAGAAGAAAAGCTTCAAGTGAGATCTTTGCTCACTGCACTTGGTAAGGAATTATATGTAGAAACAGAAAATATGATCGATATGGCGACATCACTATCCGCAACAGGTCCTACTTATATTTTTCTAGTTATGGAAGCTTTGACCGATGCAGGAGTCCATCTCGGATTCTCGCGTGAGATCGCAAAAGAGCTTGTGCAAGAAATGATGCTCGGCTCGGTGCTTTTCGCCATGGAATCTCATAAGCATCCTGCTGAACTAAGAAACATGGTTACCTCACCTGGTGGTACCTCTGCTGAGGCTATATACCAAATGGAAAAGGGAGGACTTAGAACCGTGCTATCAAAAGCAGTTTATGCGGCTTACAAAAGAGCTGTGGAGCTGGGTGAAAAAAATGATCATTTAAATACAGATAAAACAAATTACCGTAGCACGATTTAAAATTGGTAGAATTTAGGCAAGATGAATAATCATAAAAACACACTTCTCTATAAGCTTGCTGCTATACTTGCGACGGCATTGACACTCATTTTTAATTGGCTTGCAGCAAGTGGAGTCATCGGTAGCCCTGCAGGGGAAATTTCATCAAAATATCCAACCAAGATTACGCCTGCTAAATATGCTTTCTCCATTTGGGCGCTAATTTACGCTGGGCTGATAAGCTTCTCGATTTATCAAGCCATAATAAAAAACTCAGCCAAGCTCGTCAAGATTCGTCTTCTTTATGTAGCTTCTTGTTTTTTAAATGCTACTTGGCTATACCTTTGGGGAACTGAACGCCTATTTTTAACAATACCCGTAATATTAATATTGCTACTCTGCCTTGCAGTTATAAATGCAGAGCTAAAAGAAGTACAAGATTTAGCTGAGTTCTGGTTCGTAAAATTCCCATTTTCCATTTATTTTGGTTGGGTAACGGTTGCCACAATTGCTAACATAGCGATAACAATATCAGCCTCTGGTCTAGATATCATTTCAGTCTCCATAGCTGGACCAGCTTTAATAATGCTAGCTACCACTCTGGCCATCGTAATTTGCATAAAATTGAACAACTACTTTTACCCTCTTCCAATCGCTTGGGGACTCACCGCAATAGCCGTCAACCAAGGAGCTTATAATACAGGAATTATAGTCTCCTCTGTCATTGGAGTTGTTATTTGTCTCTTTGCCTCCATGAGCTTTGTTTTAAAGATGCCATCAATGAAGAATTGATTATGACGGACAAAGTCTGCGTTTCATTATTCGCTGAAACTCTTGATGAGTTAAAACAAAAGCTTAACGCTGTAGAATCTAGAATCGTTGAATTAAGATTAGACTATTTAAAAAGCCTCTCAATCCCAAGCTTGAAGGGATTCTTAAAAGAGCTTGATAAATACACTGATAAACAAATCATCTTGACTTGCAGACCTAAGCATCAGGGAGGGAAAAGGGATTCAAGTCGAGACGAGAGACTTAATTTTTGGCGGAATTTAGCCTCAGAGATAAAAAGTTCCAATTTACTTATTGATCTTGAATTCGATTTATTGCCAGAAGCTGCGCAGATAGAACACAAGAAAATAATTTCATTCCACTGTTTCTCCGGTAATTCAAACAGTTTGGAGCAAGTCTACAGGCAATTATCTACCCATGCAGACATCGTGAAATTGGCAATTTTTGTCGATGATTCAGCAGAGGCACTCGATGTATTTAAACTTCTAGAGTTTGCTGAGAAAGAAGAAAAACAACTAATCTCAATTGCAATGGGAGAGGCTGGAAAGTGGACTAGAATTCTAGCTCCAGCCTACGGGGCATATCTAACATTTGCATCATTCGAGAAAGAGCTAGAGACAGCACCAGGACAACTTTCCCTTGCAGAGGCATTAGATTTATATCGAATTAACCAACTCACTAAAAAGACCTCGATTTATGGATTACTAGCTGGTGAGACTAGCTATTCAATGTCGCCAGAAATTCACAATAAATTTTTCATTGATAGGCGGTTAGATGCGGTATTCATACCTTTCCAGGTGAGGGATCTGGACCGCTTCATGAGAGAAATGATTGTAGAAGAACATAGAAACGTCGACCTAAACTTCAAGGGCTTTGCAGTAACCAATCCTCATAAGGAGTCAATAATTAATTACCTCGATGAAATTGATGAAACCACGAGAGTTATCAGAGCGGTAAACACGATAAAAATAAAATCCGGAAAACTTAAAGGCTATAACACAGATGAAAAGGGGTTTATTGAACCATTATCAGATCTGTATGGAGATTTGAATGACTCTAAAGTAGCAGTTGTCGGCAGTGGAGGTGCGGCTCGTGCTTGTATATTTGCGCTGAAAAATCACGGCGCCAGAGTGACCATATTTGCTAGAAATCTAGAAAAAGCAAAAGCATTAGCTGACGAATTTCAGGTTTCTTTCAGACAGTTACCAAACCAAACGGATGAAAATGCTTACGCAGATTTCGATATTCTGGTTAACGCCACTCCTGTAGGCACAAAAGGAATGCTTGAAAATGAATCAATCGCAACTGCAGATCAACTCAGACATCTACACTTAGTTTATGATCTAGTTTATAACCCATTCGAAACAAAACTGATGAAAGAGGCAAAAATTGCAGATGTTCCCAGACTGGGAGGACTTGCTATGTTGATTTCTCAGGCTAAGGAACAACAGAGAATCTGGCTCGAAGGTGTTCAATGAAAAATATTGAAAGTGGAACTAGCATCTGTTTTAGATAAACCTTGGCTTCAGATCCTTATTTAGGATTGGTCATGCAAAAACAAAACTTCAGATCTTTACTCCTTTAACCACACGATAATCAATAATCAAAACTGCTATCTGTTATCTTTAACACTGAGGCTAGGAAGACTGGTTGATGCTTCTTATTCTCTCGTTGAATTAAGATTCTCACTAGCACGTTCCCATACTGTCTTTATGGCCATCTTTGCTAGTTTCCAAGTTCTCTCAAGATCAATCTTTCCATTATTGTGGTCTCTTCCTAGAAGTTTATCGACTAAGTTCTTACGCAGGTCTCTACCTTCCCTTCTTAACATGAATTCCTTAGCGTAAGGCTTCGCAGTCTCGAAGAAATTGAACTCCGGATCAGTAATTATCCCTATCCCCTCCAATGTCATGAGCGCTCGCATTATATATGTAAAGTTAGAGGGCAATCTAAATGGATAATCGTACATAACATCTGCAAGCTCATAGGTCAGTTCTTTAAATTTCACATCTTTCAATTTCAGATTTAAGTGGTACTTAAACATTTTCTCTACCACTGGACGTACAACTTCTGGATCGGCTCCTGGTTTCAAGAAATTTAGATCAATTAGATCTTGCGCAATACCCGCAGGATCTCTCCCTACGACATGAAAGAAAGCATCTATCATTTTTGATTGCAATTTTGGAGTTATCCGCCCAACCATACCAAAGTCGAAAAACGCCAGCCTTCCATCTGGCATTACAAGCAAATTACCTGGGTGCGGGTCGGCATGGAAGAAGCCATCTTCAAGTAGCTGCTTTAAATAAGTGCGTATCAACAGACGATTAATTTTCTCTGGTGCTATTCCCATTGATCTTAACTCATCTAAATCGGTAACCTTTGTGCCTTCGATGAATTCCATAGTGAGGACTCTTTTAGTAGTTGCATGCCAATAAATGCGAGGAACATGAATATTTGTCCAATCTTTAAAGTTCTCTCTAAATCGCTCTGCATTTTTAGCCTCAGATATGTAATCCATCTCTTCCATAATAGTCTGCTCGAACTCTTGCAGCATTCCACTCCAATCTGCATTTTCACTCAGAGATGGAAAACGCTCGCTGAACTTGGCAATTTTACGTAATATCTCGATGTCGCCTTTGATAACAGCTACCAAATTAGGGCGCTGGACCTTGACAGCTACTAATTCACCCGTTTTTAATCTCGCCTTATAAACCTGACCCAAACTTGCAGCCGCGATAGGCTCCGCTGAAAATTCACTGAAAACCTCATCTATTTTTCTTCCCAACTCCTTCTCAATGCGAGCGAATGCAATCTCATTCGAAAACGGAGGAACCTTGTCCTGAAGGTCTCCTAAAACCTTTATGAACGGTAATGGTAGCAAATCGGCTCGAGTTCCTAAAGCTTGTCCTATCTTAATGAAAGTTGGGCCTAGCTTCAATAATTTTTCTCTTAACCAGATTGCTTGTCTTTCCTGAGCAGCATCTCGATCATTTTCTTTGCCGATCAGTATCAGGCGAAGCAGCGATAAAAAAGAATGGAAAAACCATAGTTTCAAACGATACAGCTTCTCCCCAAGGATAGCCAACCATGTCAGCCTACGTGCCATCTGCATTCTGGCATCAGCCTGCCGGAGATGATGCTTGCGATGGATTTCATACTGATCTAAATAAAGATACAGGGACAACATCGCAATTACATAAGCTATTTCCGTAAGTCTTAAGAATCCTCGCCAACCTTTGTATTTCTTTTCAACGTTGAGTTCTTCAGCTTCTAATCCATTCTGATTAGCTGCGAGCGAATTTGATATTTGATTAAAACGAATCGAATTCGAATTTAAACCTTTACCGCTCGTCCCATTTGATGGCACAGATAAAGCAGTAAGCTTTTTTACCCTTTCCTGCAT
Organism: uncultured Blastocatellaceae bacterium; assembly: GCA_964486055.1. Taxonomy (GTDB): domain Bacteria; phylum Acidobacteriota; class Blastocatellia; order Pyrinomonadales; family Pyrinomonadaceae; genus J014. Next base: position 146,594 of record CAZALE010000005.1, on the reverse strand, counting down.
AGACAATATCCTAATCTTAGAATCACAGATCTAAACTCCGTTTGCAAAGATATTTTTATGATTTTCGATTGCACTCTGCAGGTATCAGATCATGATGAGTTTTTAAACGATTAATTTAAAACCACCTAATCATATTGGAGCACAAGAAATCGAGTGAATAGATTTTCTCCACAAAACTCTTTACCAAAAATTTTTTCACCTCTTGCCAAATCTTAAAGC
>CAZALE010000005.1:137557-146275 GCA_964486055.1 uncultured Blastocatellaceae bacterium | reverse complement strand
TTCTCCACAAAACTCTTTACCAAAAATTTTTTCACCTCTTGCCAAATCTTAAAGCCCGATCTTTTCAGAACAAAAACCAATCGTAGATTCAATGAATGTATCCGACAAAGTCGAGTATCAGAAGAGCAATAAAATTATCAGTTGCGATTAAGCCTAACAATCAAAATATGATGTCTCTTATTCCGGAATTATATCTATCTATTACTTGAGGCTTGGTTCTATTTCGGCTCTTTTTAACGAAAGTAACCACTTCTCCATTACTGAATCTTTTACAATTATTGTTTGCTCTCGTTCGGGACCTGTTGATATTAAGCCTATTCCGACTCCTATCGATTCAGATAAAAAATTTACGTAGTCCTTTGCTTCAACAGGTAAATCCTCGAATCTCGTGATGCCTAGAGTGCTTTTTTTCCATCCTTTAAGAGTTTCGTAGATGGGTTTTACTTTTCTTAATTCATGGACAGGAGCAGGAAATACATCAACTGTTTTTCCATCAATTTCGTAACCTATGCATACCTTTATTTGATCAAGGGCGTCCAGGACATCAAGTTTTGTAAGAGCAATCGAATCAAAACCATTTAATTCAGAGGCGTAGCGGGTGGCCACGGCGTCAAACCATCCACATCTTCTAGGACGACGAGTGACAGAACCATACTCATTGCCTCTTTGACGTATCAGATCTGCTATATCCTTTTCATCATCCAACATCTCAGTTGGAAATGGTCCTTCACCCACTCGAGTCGTATAAGTACGAACGATACCTAAAACTCCATTTATATGATGCGGTGGAATACCAGCTCCAACGCATGCACCTCCTGCCGTTGGATTCGAAGATGTAACAAATGGATAAGTCCCGTGATCAACATCCAGAAGCGTAGCCTGAGCCCCCTCAAGTAGTATTCTCTTGCCATTTTTTCTGGCCTCTGCCAGGAAGTGCGATGTTTCACATACGAATGGCCTCATGCGCTCAATCAAAACCGAAATCTCATCAAAAATATCATCAGATCTTAGGGGCTCGCGACCAAAAAGCACAATTATTCGATTAGCCTCTTCAAGATTTCTTTCAATCTTCTGTTTTAGAACTTCCGGCACTAAAGCATCAGCAACGCGAATACCTCTTCTACCAGCCTTATCTTCATAAGCAGGTCCAATTCCACGTAAGGTAGTGCCTATTTTTTCATTTCCCAGTCTCTCCTCGCTCGTATGATCCAAAGCCCTATGATACGGCATTATCAGATGCGCTCGACTGGAAACCTTCAGCCTCGTCGGATCAACAGCAATGCCTTGTTGCTGCATCTGTTCAACTTCCTCGAAAAAAGCTTTTGGATCAATAACCATGCCGTTACCTAAGACACAAATCTTGTCTTCATGAATTATACCTGAGGGTAGAAGCCTCAAAACGAAAGATTTACCAGCAACTTGAACTGAATGTCCGGCGTTGTGTCCTCCCTGATAGCGAACCACTATGTCAAATTTATCCGATAGTAAATCAACTATTTTGCCTTTTCCTTCATCACCCCACTGAGCACCTATTACTCCTATGATCATCTACTCAAAAACTCCTCTAGTTTTTTAAGAATCGATAAAGTTGCAAATATTTACGTGCGGAATTCTCCCAAGAATGATCCTCTGACATGCCATTCAATTGAATCCTCTGCCACATTTCCTTATCGTAATAAAAAAACAGCGCTTCATAGATTTTCTCTAAGAATGTGTCGGCACTAAAACCGCGAAATTTGAATCCATTGCCAGTTAAATTGACTGCATCGAAGTTCTTTATTGTATCATCAAGACCGCCAACAGCGTGAACGATCGGAACAGTGGCATATCGAAGAGAATACATCTGATTTAATCCGCAGGGCTCAAATCTAGATGGCATCAGGAAAATATCAGCTCCAGCTTCTATCTTATGTGCCAAATCCTCGTTATAACCTATGTAAACCCCGACTTGCCTAGGAGCATAATCACGTAATCTCTGCCAGAAGTTTTCGTAATGCCATTCACCAGAACCTAAAGCTATTAGGTATGCTCCAGTAGATAAGATTTCATTCGCCACCTGCATTATTAAATCAATTCCCTTTTGTGCGGTCAATCTGCTAATAGAGGCAAATATCGGCTTTTCAAGCTCAACAGGTAAACCAAAGATCTCTAGCAGATATTTTTTACAAATAGCCTTTCCACTCAGATCTTGCATGCTGTAGTGTGCTGGTATGGCTGGATCTGTTTCAGGATTCCAAACTTCGTAATCAATCCCATTGACTATACCAAACAGCCTGTTAGATCGAAGACGCAAAAGCCAGTCCAACCCGTAACCAGACTCTGGAGTCTGTATTTCCTGGCTGTACCTATGAGAAACCGTAGAGATCAAATCAGCCACTGCTATGGCAGCCTTCATCGCACATGCATATCCATTCAAAAGAAAAGCATTTTTTTCAAAGTCCGAGTTAAAGCCTAAGTGCCTCAATTCAGAGGCATCGAATGCTCCTTGATAAGCTAAGTTATGAATCGAAAAAACTGTATGTGTTTTTTGCCAATAAGAGTCATGGAATCTCAGCGTCGCCAATTTAACTGCAGCAAAACCAGTATGCCAGTCATTTAGGTGTACTATATCGGGAGCTGGACCCAATCTTTTCAATAACTGTAATGCAGCATGAGAGAAGAAGGCAAAACGTTCGTAGTCTTCACGAAAGCCATATATAGACGAGCGATGAAAAAACTCCGGAGCATCAATCAAGAAAGTTGGCGAACCATTGGCCTCGGAATAAAAAACCTTTGCTCTGTAGTTAATTCCCCGCCAATTAATCCAAAGATCGTCTATTGCAATTTGCCATAAATAATCTGCTTTTGTTTGTAGGTAACACGGAGTTATCAGAGCAACATCGACACCTATTCTTTTAAGTGCCTTTGGAAGTGCCCCCGCTACATCCCCCAAACCCCCAGTCTTTGAATATGGCACAGCCTCAGCAGATAATATTGCCACTCTCATGTATTACTCCAGACTTAAGACAACAAAATTAAACAACCAAGACATTTTAAATCAACCAAGCGATCAAAGAATACATGAATCCATAGGAATCCGAAAGACTAAAGAGCTTAGCGCTGACAAAACAAAAGTATCCTGCTCTTAGCTGAACAGGATACTTCTGGATCATCAAAATATTTCAGCTCTGCATTGAGGCAAGGAATTCGGCGTTCGACTTAGTTTTGCTCAATCTTTCTAGAACGACTTCCATTTGCTCCACAGGGGATAGAGGATTTAGGACACGCCTCATTACCCATATCTTGTTCAAGTCTTCTTTATTTATCAATAACTCTTCCTTGCGAGTACCAGAGCGTTGAATATCTATGGCTGGGAAGAGCCGTTTGTCACTCAAACGACGATCTAAATGAATTTCACAGTTGCCAGTTCCCTTAAACTCTTCGAATATTACATCATCCATCCTGGATCCAGTATCAATCAAGGCGGTGGCGATTATGGTCAATGATCCTCCTTCTTCAATATTTCTGGCAGCGCCAAAAAATCTCTTAGGTCTTTGCAATGCATTAGCGTCAATACCGCCTGATAAGATTTTGCCTGATGGCGGAACCACAGCGTTATGAGCTCTCGCAAGTCGGGTTATAGAATCAAGCAGGATAACAACGTCTCTTTTATGCTCTACTAATCTTTTGGCTTTTTCTATGACCATTTCGGCAACTTGAACGTGTCGCGTGGCAGGCTCATCGAACGTAGAACTTATGACCTCGCCCTTCACACTGCGTTGCATATCGGTAACTTCTTCTGGTCTTTCATCAATCAATAAAACTATTAACACTACTTCCGGATGATTTTGGGTTATCGAATTGGCTATGGTTTGTAGTAGCATCGTTTTTCCTGTTCTAGGAGGGGCAACTATTAAGGCTCTTTGCCCTTTTCCGATAGGTGTGATCAAATCAATCACACGAGCGGAGATGTTATCCGGCGTAGTTTCCATCTTTAATCTCTCACACGGATAAAGCGGCGTAAGATTATCAAAGAAAACTTTGTTTTTAGCATGTTCAGGTGCCTCAAAGTTGATTGCCTCTACCTTTATCAGAGCGAAGTATCTTTCACCCTCCTTTGGAGGTCTGATTTGACCGCTTATCGTATCCCCAGTTCTTAAATCAAATTTACGAATCTGTGAAGGGCTTACGTATATATCATCGGGACCAGGCAGATAGTTGTATTCTGGTGCTCTCAAAAAACCAAATCCATCAGGCAGAACCTCTAAAACACCTTCAGCAAATATCAACCCACTCTTCTCGGTCTGAGCTGCAAGGATTTTGAAGATTAATTCCTGACGCCGCAAGCCAGTAGCTCCTTCAACGCCAAGCTCTTTCGCGATATTCGTTAAATCAGAGATCGACATCTCTTTGAGAACTGCCAGATTGAAAACTTGCCCTTCAACCTTAGCGGGTGTCTCAACTACGATTGATCCTTGCTGCTCTGATCCGTTAGTTTCTGCTAATGGCTTCTGGTCATCTTGCCCTGCCTCTATCTCTGTTTTAAGCTCAGCTTCATTAACTTCTGCTTGCTTAACATCAGCTTTTAGCCCATTTTCTTCAACTTTCGCTTCTTTACTGCTTTTACGTCTAGTTTTAGTAGCCATCTCTCAAATTCCTCTAAATTTTTATTACGTTGATGGACTTCAAAGAATTGTTTAGGAATTTTCCTCCATATTTATTTTGGAGTCATTTATGGAAAGATCAGCAGGAGTGCTGATTGAAGTCATCAAAAAATTTTTGCACAGATAATTCTCAGAAGACATAAATTATTAAACGATTTTGAATAGAAATCAAATCCAAAACACCTAAGAATGTAAAACTTGCGAAGTATTTTCTAGATTTCGATCACAGCTTTTATTTCTTGCCAAACCGCCTTTTTTCCTTCTCCCGTTACGGAAGAGTACGGGATGATTTTACTTTTTGGAAAAGCCCGCTCTATCTTGGGTAGGCTTTTCTTTAAATCATTTGATGAGAGCTTATCAATCTTTGTAGCAACAATGATATGAGGTTTCCCGTAAAAAATCAACCACTCATTTAAAGTTTTATCTAATTCGCTCGGATCGTGTCTCGAATCAACCAATTGTATCGATAATTTAAGTTGTTGTCTATCTTTTAGATATTCCCCAACCATCCTGGCCCAACTCTGACGCATTTTTCCCGGGACCTTCGCAAAACCATATCCCGGTAAATCCACAAAATAAAAAGCGTCATTGATGAGAAAAAAATTGATACTCTGGGTCCTTCCCGGCGTGTTAGAAGTTTTAGCTAGTCCTTTTTTGCCTATTAAGGAGTTTATCAAGGAAGATTTTCCTACATTCGATCTTCCCAAGAAGGCTATCTCCGGGCGGTCATCATTTAACCAATCTTTTTTGTCAAATGCACTCTTAATAAATACGGCAGAGATCATGCCGATATAATTCATTCAATGGGAATTGAGACATCGGATGAATCCGGATTAGCACCACTCCAAATCGGTTCTCCGACCTCTAAAATATCATCTTCTTTCTCAACATCCAAAGCCAAATCTAAAACCTCATCGATCGTCTCCACTAGATGAATCAAGAGCTCATCTGAGATTTCCTCTGGAATCTCGGATAAATCCTTTTCATTATCTTTTGGTAATATTATGGTCTTAATTCCAAAACGATGTGCAGCCAGTAATTTTTCCTTAACACCACCTATTGGTAAAACCTTACCTCTCAGAGTTATTTCACCTGTCATGGCCACATCATGTCGAACCTTTTTACCAGTCAAAGCGGAAACCATCACAGTTGCCATGGTTATACCAGCACTTGGCCCGTCTTTAGGAATTGCCCCTTCTGGAACGTGTATGTGCAAATCTTTTTCACTAAAATCCTTTTCGTCAATACCTAATTTTTCAGCTCTTGTTCTAATGCAGGTCAATGCAGCTTTGGCCGACTCCTTCATGACATCACCGAGCTGTCCTGTGAGAATTAGCTCGCCTTTTCCTTTGACCAGAGTCGCTTCAACTTGTAGTACATCGCCACCTACTTCTGTCCAAGCTAATCCGTTCGCAAGCCCGACTTCGCTATGCTTAGCGATATCTTGCTTGCGATAACGTATCTTCCCAAGAAGTTTTCTAACCTTCTCGGAATCTACGATTTCCCGGAAATGTTTCTTATTTTTGCTGACTACGTATTCACGAGCCACCTTTCTCATGCATGAGGAAATTTCTCTTTCCAAATTTCTAACGCCAGCCTCACGTGTATAATGGCGTATGATTTCTAAAATCCCATCCTCTGTGAATGAGACTTTGTCAACACTTAGACCTGTGTTTTCTGCCTGTTTAGGAATCAGATGTCTTTTTGCAATCTCGACTTTTTCACGCTCCGTATAACCAGATAATCTTAATATCTCGAGTCTATCTTGCAATGCGGGAGGTATCGTATGCAGCACATTGGCAGTAGCAATGAAAAATACTTGAGATAGATCATAATCAACATCGAGATAATGATCCCTAAAAGTACAATTTTGTTCTGGATCGAGCACTTCAAGCAACGCTGCCGCCGGGTCACCTCGAAAATCTCTACCGATTTTATCTACCTCATCGAGTAGCATAACAGGATTGATGGTACCAGCTCTCTTTAATAATTGAATAATTTGTCCTGGCATTGAGCCAATATACGTCCGACGATGACCTCGAATTTCAGCCTCATCATGAACACCGCCTAGACTCAAACGTACGAACTTCCTACCCGTGGCTCTTGCTATCGACTTGCCTAGACTTGTCTTTCCAACTCCTGGCGCTCCTACGAAGCACAGAATTGTGCCCTTAGGTTTCTTAACCAATTGACATACAGCTAGATACTCAAGGATCCTCTCCTTTATCTTTTCTAAACCGTAATGATCTTCGTTTAGTATTCTCTCAGCTTCAGCTAAATCCTCGATTTCTTCACTTCGATTTTTCCATGGAACACTGATCAACCATTCGATATAAGTACGACAGACCGTGCTTTCTGCAGACATGGGAGGCATCGCTTCCAAACGAGCTAGTTCTTGTAAGGCTTTCTCTTTAGCCTCCTCAGTCATTCCTGCTTCTTCTATCTTTTTTCTCAGCTCCTCAAATTCCGCACGTTCATCTTTTCTGCCAAGCTCTTTCTGAATTGCCTTCATTTGTTCATTGAGGTAGTACTCGCGCTGATTTTTATCCATCTGTTTTTTCACACGATTTTGAATTGCTCTATCTATCTGTTTCTTCTCTATCTCAATCTCTAAGATTTCAATCAGGCGCAGTAATCTCTCTTGAACGGAGAATGTCTCGAGCAATTGTTGTTTTTCGTTAACAGGTATACGCAGGTGAGAGGCCATTGCATCAGCTATCTGAGCTGCGGAAAATCCTCTCAGAGAAGCTTGCAAAGCCTCTGTGTAGGCATCTGGGGATAATCTTATTAGTTGCTCAACTAAATTATGTATTTTCTGCAATAGATTATCCGTACGAAAACCTGATTCGTCGATAGCCGAAATTCGCCGCACTATGGCAAAAAATACGCCTTCTTCACTCACCTCAACTCTCAGAGTAGTGGCGCGCTCTCTTCCCTCTACAACAACCTTTATCTGTCCATTGTCTTGCTTTTGAGCTTGTAAAATCTTTCCTAACGTCCCTACTTTATAGATTTGATCGGGTTTTGGCTCATCAATCGAGGCATCATGCTGTGTCGCAAGAAAAATGGTGCGATCAGTTTGTAAGGCACGCTCTAAAGCTAACACTGATGTGGAACGCCCGATTTTGAATGCAACTTTTGTAAATGGAAATATTACTACATCGCGAATAGGCACCATCGGGTACCTACCAATATCACTCGGCATCTGATCAGTATACTCTTGCATTTTTTTAGGCTCTCGATTGATAGTTTATCTCCCAAGAAAATCGTCCGCACATTCGATCTTCGCACAATTGTTCGCTATTTACAAGGTTTTTCGCAGACAAAATCCATGTTTCTCGGCAAAAATTTTAATACCATTGATTCGTTAAAGTTGGGGAACGGTATGAGCAAAATAAATAGAAAGTTTTTCTTCGATGTTGTGAGAAATCGATTATTCAATGGGAAATTAAGCCAGCAGCAAGTTCAGGGAATGACTGGAATTTTGAACCGCTGGGAAAATCATCATTCGATGGATGATGATCGATGGTTAGCTTATATGTTGGCCACAGCATATCATGAGACAGACAAAAGAATGTGGCCAATTGAAGAATATGGGAAGGGCAAAGGTAAACCTTACGGAGTTCCTGATCCCCAAACCAAAAAGGTTTACTACGGTCGTGGTTTAGTTCAGATAACCTGGAAGCGTAATTATCAAAAACTCGGTGATGCATTAAAAGTAGATCTAGTAAATAATCCTGATCTAGCACTCGATCTAGATATCAGCATACGGATAATGTTTTATGGAATGATTAATGGCTCTTTTACTGGGAAAAAATTAGGCGACTACTTCAACGCCGCTAAGGAGGACTGGATAAACGCAAGAAGAATTATCAACGCTCTGGACAAGGCGGGTATAATCGCCGATCATGCTAAAAAGTTTTATTCCGCTATAAGCTATACCACCGGATGACTATTAATGAAATTAGCCATCCATACTCCTGAGACATCAAAATTTTAAGACATCACTGTACGCACTTTCCGAACTCCTGACCACAAAGTAATATTCGCCTTTTGAACGCATCGCTGAATAAAT
>CAZALE010000005.1:104453-137457 GCA_964486055.1 uncultured Blastocatellaceae bacterium | reverse complement strand
GCTGAATAAATGTATCGCCAAAATGTAGTTCTAAATAGAGTTTTTTGCGAAGATTCTTATCCTAAATCCACTCTACAAACTTAAGCTAAAAATTATGAACCGTTCCCACGCATATCTTATTCTCATCTGCTTTAGTTAAATCGCGCTTACTCTCTGCAGCACGTCCTTCTGATATCTATTTAAATGCGCTTAGCATTGGTATCAAAAAGCAAAATCAGCTAAATTAACACTTAGGAAATGTTTGAGATAAATCCAATAATAGACACGGATAGCTACAAGGCTTCGCATTGGCTCCAATATCCAAAAGGAACAAGTAGGACATTTTTTTATCTTGAATCTAGAGGTAGTGAACGCAAATGGGATAAAACCTTATTCTTCGGACTGCAGTATATATTGAAACGATACTTCACTCGCAAAATTACGCAGGAAATGGTTGAAGAGGCTAATTCAATTATCACCTCTCATGGGTTGCCATTCAATTACGCTGGATGGTCTAATCTTATAAAAAAACATGATGGACTATTACCGCTGAGAATTCGAGCTATTCCTGAGGGACTTATCGTTCCCCTGAGAAACGCTCTTATGACCGTAGAGACGACTGATGAGGAATTTTTTTGGATCGCTAGCTGGTTCGAAACCCAGTTAATGCGCATCTGGTATCCGATAACCGTTGCAACTCAATCTTATTACATCAAGCAAGATATTTATCGCTTCTTAAAGGAGACTGCTGATGATCCGGATGCAGAGATACAATTTAAATTACATGACTTCGGATCACGAGGGGTTTCCTCCCAAGAAACTGCAGCGATTGGAGGAGCAGCTCATCTAATTAACTTCCAGGGAACAGACACAATGGCCGCCCTTATTCTGCATAGGGATTTTTATCACTCGCCAATGGCCGGTTTCTCGATACCAGCCGCAGAACACTCAACAATGACATCCTGGGGACGTGAAGGTGAAGTTGAAGCATACCGTAACATGCTAAAAATATTCGCAAAACCTGGATCCCTAGTCGCCGTTGTCTCTGACTCATGGGACATTTTCAATGCGGTTGAGAAAATATGGGGAGAGATCTTGCGTCAAGAGGTCATCGACTCAGGCGCCACTGTAGTTATCCGCCCTGACTCTGGGAATCCAGTAGAGATTGTCGCCAAAGTCGCCTCTATTCTGAGTGAAAAGTTCGGATACGAAATAAACTCTAAAGGCTACAAGGTACTCAAGCATGTAAGAATCATACAGGGTGATGGAGTCAATGAACAATCCATACACGATATACTGGCCAGATTAAAAAGTGATGGTTTCTCCGCATCGAACATAGCTTTTGGAATGGGCGGAGCGCTCTTACAAAAGATAAATCGAGACACTTTAAAATTTGCATATAAATGCTCTGCAGTAGTCGTTGACGGAAAGTTAAGAGAAGTTTACAAACAACCCGTGACTGACAGTGTTAAAGTGAGTAAAAGCGGACGGCTAGATTTAATAAAGAACGATAAAGGTGAATATGAAACTGTCAAACTTCCAGATTTGAACACTATAGCAATGGAAAACTCTGTTATGCGTACCGTATTTGAAAATGGTGAATTGTTGATAGATGACAGTCTCGAACAGATTCGCAAACGTGCTAACTCAGAAAGCTTGTGAGATTCGGAAGTGGATCTGAGTCTGTCTTAACTGATAAATCGCATTGGTCATATTGGTTTGGGGAATCAGGAAGCGTGGTGGATTAAGTAAATAGCCAAAATCGACAGCTATGGACCCACCCAATGGTGTCTTTATCCGGAAGCCTAATCCTACTGTATTTGTCCACGTAGCCCTCAAATTAGATCCTAAGACATCGTTTGGATTAAGTGTCGGCGGCTTAAATATGTCCTTAAAGCGACTGAAAACATTTCCTCCGTCGTAGAATGGGACAGTTTGTAGAGATGATGTCAGCTTTATCCGCAACTCAGTGTTAAATATAGCCAATGCATTTCCTCCCAGTGGGGTAGTAAATGGCGGCAGAAAGATCGGCGTACCGTTACTAGTGCGAAAAATCCCAGTCGGAATACTCACGATTCTAGGTCCTGCTGACTCAAATTCAAAGCCACGAAGAGTCGTTGAGCCTCCAGCAAAAAATCTCTCACTGATCGGCAAAATCCCACTCAAAGCAGATAAACTTGCAGGAAATCGATTCGCTCGCTCAAAAAATACTTGCCCAGCTCCCAGAATGAATCTTGTCGCCAAAGTGGTGTTCAAGTTTCTAAGCGTATAGTAATTTTGATAAGTAACTTGTACTTTTTGAAAGCCTGTGTTGGCTCCGAGAGTTGGAATTGAAATATCATAATTAGCACTTAGGAAATGACCATCAGTAGTTTCAGTGGGATTGTATCGACAGGGATTTAAAATCTCCCCTTTCTGGATCAACTCTAATAGCGCTTGTTTTTTGCTACAATTTCGGCGGGTGTCGAAAATAAAGCTGGAACCGAATCCGGAAATTCGTATTTTTGAGTCAGGCGACAATAAATCTCTTATCAGGAGGCTCTCGATGTTCAATAAATCAACCTTCTCGTACCTATAGCGGAGAAATAGAATACTCTTTGTCTCAGGATGGATATTTTTCTGAGTCTCTAACGTGAAACCAAAACGCTCGATGGCTGGATTTTTAACCACATTTCCGAATACATCTATCGGATTACCGTTTTGATCCAATCTTTGGACAATGCCAAATGTACCTTTATCAAAGGCAGATCGAAAAAACCTCGTTACCGTCGCATCTCTTTGATACTGTGCAGTGAATCTTAACGGAGAAAAAGCTCGTTCTTCGCGCAAGAAATGAGGCTCTAAGAAATCAACCTGAAAAAGCTGTTGTAAAGCACTTACTCGGCCTAAAACATTTATTTGTTGTAGTCTTCCGAACAGATTATTGTAACGAAGATTTACGACTCCAAATGCTCCAGAGTCAGTTGAGTATCCTCCACCATATTGAAGATCTCTCGGCTTTTCCTCTTCTACATTGATTATGACGTCCTTTCTTGTTTTTCCATCGGACGTATCTCCTGCTGGTTCTATTTTGGTTTCAATACGACGAAAAGCCCCCGTTTCATAGAGCGTTTGTTCACTTCTGAGAACATCTGAAGCCCTTAATAATTTACCTGGTTTCAATTCCAAAACCCTCAGGATGGTCGAGGTATCCGTCTTTTCATTACCATTTATGAAAATCCTGTTCGTTAAGGTAGGTTTCCCCTCCTTACTTATCTCAAAAATGACTTTCATGCGTTCTTCATTTTCCGTCTCATTACTCTGAAGCTCCAATGTTCGGAAGGCTATTTTAACGTCAAAATACCCTCGTTCCTCATAAAAAATAATGAGCTTCTGCAAGACATTTTTTATACGTGCATTCGAAAATGCTTTTCCTCTCAATTCTGACACAATAGCCTCTAATTGGTCACTCGAAAAAACCGTGTTACCCAAGATTTCAGTTTCGGTTATTCTGGTAATAGGCCCCTCTTCGATCACAAACGTAACTATAAGGTCATTAGAATCTAAGGATACTCCCTGTTTCACACTGACTTTAGCCTTACGATATCCCAGTTCACGCATTATCGCTTCGATTTGCTGACGGTCATTCTCCAGCATCTCACTATTCGTGTAACCCCTACCGTAAGCTAGTGCCGGTATAATTCCTAAAAACGAGGCTACCTGGGTCTCTAAAATTGGTTTTAGCTCTTCAGTCGTTAACTTATCACTACCCTCGATCCTCACCTCCTTCAACTTCAATCGGCGATTTAAATTCACAATGTACTTGATTTCGACTTCTCTGCCCTCTAAATCAATGCCTGATAGAAAGCTGCATAAAAGCTCAGTATTATTTTTAAGCTGATTAATGGCATTAGGTGGTAGTGATGGCGATACAGCACAAATAGGTCTAACCTTTGCGAAAAAATATCCTTTTTGTTGGAAATAATTTCTGAGACGACGAGCCCCCTCAACTATAGCGGATTGATCAATTCGCCCTTCACGTTTTACAGGTAGTAATCGCGATTGAGTATCTTCTCCAACTTTCTCATCGCCCGCCTCCACTCTTATCTTAACCGTAGGACCCAAATTCCCCTTGAGCTCGATTGATATCTCGTTTCGTTCTGGATCAAAGGATACCTTCGGCTCCTCTAAAAATGGTGCGAGTCGTCCACTACGCAAAATTGCCGTTTTTATCTTCTGCAAATCTTCATCTAGCTTTCTAGTTGAAAAAAACTCTCCCGGTCGTAGAGTTAATCTTCTACGAATGGCTGTGGCATCGAAGCCGTTGATGTTTATATCAAATCTATCAACTCGGGCTTGTTCATTCGGCCTCACGAAAAATTCGACTACTACTTTCGTGGGGCTATCCTCTTCAGGTATGAGTTTCCAAGTAACATTTGCGTTATAAAATCCTAAATCTCGCAGATAGCTTTGAATGGCGTCCGCATTTCTGCGCAGAATCTGCTCGGTTATTGCAGAACCAGCAGAGAGAAAGTTAGCTCTCAAAAAGAGCTCATCTTCTGTTAGCTTCTCGCCTGTAAAATCAGCGATTCTAATTATTATCTCTTTCGCTTCGAGTTTGCGCCTTATTGTGTATCTGAGCGATATTGTCCCATTTACATTTGGTACCGCATCCACCTTTACCCAAACTATCTTATCGGTTTCATATAACTGAGCTATCGACTCTCTGATTTTAACCCTTGAGTATTTGTCGCCAACTACTGATTCAATTATTGATCTAAATTGTTCCTTGGCTATTTCGTTCGTGTCTTTTTCTTCGAATACGACGTCAACTGGTAAAGCAATTTTCTTACCTTCAAAATCATCCTGTCCGTTTAAACTAAAAACAAGACAGAGAAAAACAAGAAACCAGCAAATTAAGGGCTTGATAAACCGCCTCATGTTACGTCATTAAAATTTCTTTCTAAATCTTATTTCAAAGCTGAAGCTATCACGGCTCCGAACAAAGTTATTAAGGCTTTTCTGCTCATATTGAGCAATTAACGACAAGCGATTTGACACTCTATATTCAACAGACAAAATCTGGCGCTGATCCTCAGATAAATTTGTAGAGTAAGTTACAATCAGATTACGATTTATGCGTCTTCCCACAGTTAAGCGGGCTGTCGGTGTTTGTTTAACGCCAGAGATAACTGGGCTTATCTCAAATCTACTCAAACCAAAAAGTTTATCTGTAGCTTTACGAATAGGTGAGCTCACCAACGCATCTGTCAATAGCTCAGCTGCCGTATTGATGCCAGATTGCGTAGACGATGCCACCCCAGTCTCAGCGTTTGCAAAGCTTCCAGTTGTTATTAAAGATACTATGTCAGCCTGAGGCAAAGGTGGATTTGATGATACCTTCAGGGAGAGTGCCGCCCTATCTGATAACTCACCTGATAGCTCCAGATTTACTTGATATCCTTGAATTTCAGTCTCTGTTTGGAGATTTATGAAAGGATCTCTATCAAGTTGAGCTGGCAGCTCAAGAATTCCTCTGCGTATCAAATACTGCTCATTTCTATAGAACAGCGTGCCCTCATTTGCGGTTATTCTTCCAATCAAAATCGGAGAATTTGCATCACCGGTGACTCTTAGATCTACACTAGCCGTCAGGTCTGCAATGTTATTCTTTACTAACAAAGCATCTCTACCAATTAAAGTAAGATCAAAACGCGGCACGGAGAAACTTGAATTTCCACCTTCAGTGATAGAGCTTTCCTGACGGCTACTTACAATGTCAGCCAGATCTATGTTCTTTGAATAAACAGAGCGTTTTGCATAAATAGTACCAGCTATGAGGGTATCAAAATCATTTCCAACCCGTTTGGACGTAATGCTAATTTCTGCATTGCCTGTAGTTACAAAATCCTTCGGCAAAGCTGCAGTCACATTTCTACCACTAAGATCGATGCGGAGGTTTTCAAGCTGTAGATTCTTTAATGTTGCCCCACCGTTTGCAACAACCTTTCCTCCACCCAAATAACCAACTAAATTCTCTATTTGAACCTGATTGGATGTGAAAATTATGCTCCCGTTTATCCTATCAAAATTTAATTTTTCGCTTCCGACAAATATGGCCAATGAGGCGTTATCCAGCCGTGCATTTCCACTCAATCTGGCATCTCGATTTATGCCTGTTAGTCTTACATAAACCTCTGCAGTGCCAGTGAGAAAAACATCCCGAAAAAGTAAATCAAGAAGTCTCAGATTAACAAAACCATTTATCGAAAGATCATTCATTGCATCGTCACGTAACGCTTTATTACCTCTTATAACCAACTCAGATCCGGCACTGATGAACTTAGCATTCTCAAAAGTCACCTCGTTCATGCTAAATCTGATAGCCACCGGCTCTTTGCTCACAATGGGTATGTCATTTATCTCTAATGACAGATGAGCTAAATCTAAATTACCTTTCAGCTGATTAAAGGAAAAAGTTTTATTTTTTTGCTGATCGACATTCAGAAGATTCCCTTCGATCAATATTTTTCCGCTGGCAGTCCCGGATAGCTGTAAATCCTGTCTAGCTGGATACAAAACCAGAAATGGTTTAAGACTCGTTTCATTCAAATTGCTAAAAATCCGTAGTGGGAGCTTCTCATCCGCTAGATTGACCTCAGCATTGATTTTTTCAGTTTGGTTATCGAGGTTTATGAGTAAAACAGCAACTAATTTTTTATCCTCAGTGAAGCCACGAAGATTTAGCGAACCCATGGGGTTTTGATTGATGGCAAAGTTGTTGACTAATGCCTCAAAATTTATGTTGTAAGTGGAAAAGTCTAGAGCTTCTCCCTTAGCAGACCCATTGAAATCAATTAGCCCACTCAAGGTTGGTAGGTTTTCGATTTTAGGCAAGAAAAGAAACAACTTAGATGCAGAGACTTTTTGAGCATGAATACTGAGATCAAACGCGGTGCTTTCGCCCTCGTAACTACCACTCAAAGTGACAAATGATTCTCCTTGTCGAATTTCAAAATCATCGATAGTAGCCAGCGTTTTGTTTAGTCGGACCCTCAAAGTCATCCTGTCGAATGGCTCCTCAGCTATCAAACCTTGGGTTGAATCAAGCACAATCTCACCGCTGGCTTCATTAGGCAATCCCTCTAGACTAATTCTCCCCGAAACTCTAGTGTTTATCTTTCTTAGCCTCTCAGGAAGATAGTTTTCCAACGGCAACGCCATTAGTAAACTCTCAGGATTGAAGCTTTCAATGGAAGCCCGAAGCGTCAAATTATTTTTGAGTGGTCTCGGAACTTCTAAATCAAAAGATATGTAACCACCAGCATCCTCAAGCCTACCGTTTCTTATCAACACCTTGTCATTGGAAGAGAGGACATCTGCAGTTAAAGAACCAATCCTGTAGTTTCGCATTACGAGGCTTTGAAGATCAGCCCGACCCGATATCTGTGGATTTTCCAATCCGCCAACGAATTTGCCATTAAATTTTACCTGCCCTGCAATTTCGATCCTATTATCCGTCAAAGTTCGATCGACCTCTGGTGCTATCTCAAACGCTCTGAACAGATACTGAACTTCCCCAGCATCCATTGAGCTCATTGATATATTTAAATTCGACTCCTCGCCCTTGAAATCTAATACGCCAGAGGCAGAAAGATTGGTTTTCGCGGTATTTAGCTCTGCTTTTCTCAAATTAAATAATCCCTTATCACCTGCAAGTTCAATAGCACCAGTTAAGGGGATTACGTTTGAGTTTCCGGCAGTTGCTTGAAAATTAGCTTGAATTAAGCCAGTTGCCACCCTTATCTCTGATTGCGGAAACAATAGCTCTGCTTTGCCATTTAATTTACCAGATAAAGGTAGCACCTTTCCGCTCTGCACTAAAAGCAACTTTGACAAATCAATGTCTGAAAACTCCGCTCGTATAATTGAGGAATTTTTATCTACGAATGAAATGCTAGCTTCCCCAAGTAATTTGCCTTCCATTAGCTCAGCATTTATATCTCTGAGCTGTAACTGCTCATTGGTTAGGACTAAGCCCATGCGCGCATTCCCTAATTTGAGTGAACCAATATTACCACCGCCAATCGTAATATCAGCACTAGCTCTATATTTACCTGAAGGCTCCAGTGTGAACAATGGTTTTTTAATCGTTATTTTTTCTATCTTTCCTTCATTTGCCAAATCTGTAGTTTTCTTCACTAATGCATCGCCAGCCTCAATGTCATTTGATGTAGCAGTAACTACCCCACTACGTATCGACAATTTTACTCCTGCAATATCAATCCCACCCAAACTAACCTGTGAGTTCTCAATGGCACCAAGGCGCAAGAGTGGAGTGTTTATCAAAGTCTCCGAATTTTTACGATATAAATTGATACCAAGAGCTTGTAGCCCTGAAATACTCGCAGCCTCCGACTGTAAGAGTCCAGCCTCTAATTTATCAATCTTTAGATTTTTTGAAGGATTGCCACTTAAATTCTGAGCCGTCAAATTTTTAAGCGTAGCACCATTAGTTCTCAGGCTCTCCGCGCGTAATCGAGCTATCTTTAGATTTTCGGCTTCATTACTTAGTAGAATCTTGTCGGATGATAGGTTATCCACTTGTATGTCGCTAGACTTCAATCGTCCAGCTTGCAACTTTGAGAGCCGAACGTCATGGGAATTGTCTATGGAAAAATCGCGGCCAAGTACAAACTCAAGCTGAAAATCGGGACTTAAAATCTTATTTGCTCCTAAAACTCCAATTTGTGCGGAGATTTTTGCATTTTCATACTTAGCAACCGCATCTTTCATGTACAGACTAACTATGCTACCCAGCGGAGAATTCACCGATGCACTCTGTAAGTCGAAAAACCACTTTAAATCACTACCAGATCCATATACCAAGTTAGTCGCTCTTAACAAATTTAACTTGAAATCTCCGATATTTAACATATCGGCAATGATCTGACCACTGGCTTCATAAGCCCTGCTATCACCTTTAACGTCGACAGTACTATGAAAATTCTTAAGGGAAAAAATGTTGGTAGAAAGAGAGTTTGTAATCAATTCTCCTTCGATGCGATACTGCTCACCCTCACCAAAAATCTTACCACTGAACTCTCCATTACCATCCAGAGCTAATGCGGGATCAAATATTTTACCGATCGCACCTAAAGAAACTTTGGCGCTTACATCAAAAACGTACCGGAAGTTCTGCAGATTCTCGATTTTACCGGAAAGGGTAGCTTCAGAAATCTGCGATTTTATACTTAGACTCGTGATCTCTGCTGACGTGTGGTCAATTTTGCCCTCTACATGAATGCTTATGCTTTCTATTGTCTTATCCTGATAACTGAAAAGTCCGTCTTTTGAGCTGAGATCAAAATTATAGAAAATTTGTTCATCGGAAAGCTTCTCTGGAAATACTCTCAGATAAATATCCGACGCTTTTGCCTGGATTTGTCTGCTGATATCTCCGAAATGTGCGATTCCATTTTTGATGTCTAAATTCGCACTACTGTAATTAAGTTCAACATAACCACCCTCTTCTTCAACAAAATCCAACCCAGAGAAGTTAGACTTACCGTCCTTGTCGAATTTTACCCAAACTTGCAAGCCATCAATTTCCGTGCTTTTCACATCCAGCCTTTGAGAAAACGACCATAAACTACCGAGTGACAGTTGAATACGCGCAGAATTTATTTGAAATAATCTCTCTGCATTCGACTTATTCAAGAAATCTGCATTTCTAATTTTTATGGTCATCGGAAATAACTCGACGGAAAATTCTTCGGCTTTAAACGTTATGCCAATTCTATCGAGATTCTGCGTCAACCTCTGCTTGATAAAATCACTGAGATAACCGGATTTATAAACTACTAAGATTATGACCGATGCGGTCAAAATTACGGATGCAAAAGCAAGAGAAGTTATTTTGAGAAATCTCGGTAAATTCATGTTCACAAAGGTACGATCTCAGTGATTTCTAGCCCAAAGGCGTCTATTGCTGCTATACGTGGTGGATGATTTGTTAGAAGGCGTATTTTCTTTAGTCCAAGGTCTTTGAGTATTTGAGCTCCGATACCATAATCACGATCTTTACCATAACCAGTCTCTAACTTCGCTTGTTGAAAGTCCAGACTTTTCTCCTGCATAACCGCGTAGGTTTTTAATTGATGTATTAAACCCAAATTGTGCTCACGTTGGCGCAGATAAAGGATTACTCCCTTGCCTTCTTTGGAAATTTTCTCTAACGAGCTACTCATGGCCAAGCCTGCTTCCCCCAATTCACAACCAAACATTGCAAAGGTTATGTTTTCGGTTTGGACGCGAACTAGAACTGGTTCAGTTGTTTGAGAAATGTCACCCATCACCATCGCTAAATGAATCTCAGAATTTATTATGTTTTCATAAAGGATTGCATGAAACTTTCCATATTTTGTAGGTAGATCTGTCTCAACAATCCGTTTTACCAGCCTTTCTTTCTGGATTCGATAACGAACAATGTCTGCTACTGATACAATTTTTAGGTCATGCTTAGCTGCAAATTTTTCCAGATCGGGCAAACGAGCCATCGTTCCATCATCATTCATTATTTCGCAAATTACACCCGCCGGGTAGCAACCTGCAATTCTAGCTATGTCTACACTAGCTTCAGTCTGCCCGGGACGCACCAGCACACCACCACGCCTCGCTCTCAATGGAAATACATGCCCCGGCCTCACTAGATCCGTCGGTTTGGTATTAGGATTTACGGCAGTAAGAATCGTATGGGCTCTGTCTGCTGCTGAAATGCCAGTCGTTACTCCCTCTCGAGCTTCTATCGACACTGTGAACGCAGTGCCAAATTTAGAGTTATTTTCAGGAGTTTGCATCTGCAGGTTCAATTCATCACATCTTTCTTCAGTCAAAGACAGACAGATAAGACCTCTACCATATCTCGCCATGAAGTTTATTATTTCAGGCGTGACCTTTTCAGCAGCACATGCTAAGTCTCCCTCGTTTTCCCTGCTTTCGTCGTCTACGATAATTATCATCTTGCCGGCTGCAATGTCTGCAGCCGCTTCTTCAACCGTCGCAAAAGGCATATTTTCCTCTACAGAATTTTATCAAAAACCCATCAATGCCTTAATCTTGATTAAGATTTTTCTCATGATTTAATAGAACATTGATGAAGCCAGAAATATCTTTAGCTATAAAATATTGCTCGTTCAATAGAGCATCTTTTGCCCGTTTCACAGCACTTGCAGCAATCTTAAGCATCTCGGCTGCCGTAGCTATAATGATCGTCTCCCAAGCAGTTTCAAATGGTTTTTCAAGGCAAATTCAGGAGAGAATACTTTCAAATGAAGCACATATAAGTATTTTCCTGAAAAATGGTGAGAAGATTAGTGACCTTGGATTCATAAAAGAAAAGATGCAAAAATATACGGAAATTAAATCGATTCAGGACCTAATCTATGAGCATGCAATCGTATTCGGCCAAAACAGTTCTTCTTATTGCATTATAAAGGTAGTTCCTGATGCAGAAAGAAAGGTTTTGATAGGCGAGGAATTGGCAAAAAAACTACAGCTTAAACCTGATGATTCTGCTGAGATATTCGTGCTCTCTAATTCGGAGACGAGAAAGCTCAGTCTACGCATTGACGGTACTATAAGAACTGGTTTATATGATTATGACGCCACACTATTCCAGATCCCTTCCGATTTATTTCTATCCGTAACTAAAGAAGATACTCTTATGCCTAACGTCGTAAAGCTTACACTGTGGGATGCCTACTCTAGCAACAAAATAGCCCGTGAAATCGAGAGAGATCTCGGCGAGGAATACAAGGTGATCGATTGGCAAGAGGCTAATCAACCTCTTTTCGCAGCATTATCGCTCGAAAAAAAGATCACTTTAGCCATCGTATCATTCATTTTTCTCCTATCTTGTGTGAACATAACGACAACTTTGGCGCTAGTGGTTAGTGAGAGAAAAAAAGATATCGCAATACTTAGAACCTGTGGAGTAAGAACTAACAATTTATTCCTGATATTTCTCGTTCAGGGGATGCTGATAAGTAGCATAGGAATCATACTCGGGATCATTTTAAGCTTTCTACTCTGCGCATTTGTGAATAATACAGAGCTGCTGCACCTTCCATCACAAATTTACTCAATCTCTGAAATCTATCTGCAACCGGGTTTTTTCGAAGTATCTCTCACGTTCTTAGTAACAATCATCTTAAGCCTCGTCGCTAGCATCTATCCTGCAATTTCTGCATCAAAATTAAAGCCGATCGAAATATTTAGAAACGATTAAATATGAACTAAAGCGAGATCGAAAACCCCGAAATGAGAAAAATTTTGCGAAAGCTAGAAAAAATGCTGGAATCAATGCTGAAAGATAATTTATAATTTTCAGCGTGGGATAGGAGCCTGCGAAAAAACTTATGTTTGAAAAATACACTGAAAAAGCTAGACGCGTGATTTTCTTTGCTCGTTACGAGGCATTACAGTATGGTTCGCGTTTTATTGCCCCAGAGCATCTTCTACTCGGCCTAATGCGGGAGGATAAAACTTTACCAGCCAGATTTTTCCCTTTCTCCTCTTCATTATCCTTAGATGTGATAAGAAAGGAAATCGAAAATCGAATAATTCCCAGGGAAAGAATGCCTCAATCGACAGAGTTAAGGTTGGCTCCAGAGACAAAAAGAGTTTTAGCTTACGCAAGTGAAGAGAGTCAGCGTTTACAGAGTCGCACCATAAATACAGAACATATACTACTCGGAATACTTCATGAGGAAAACTCAATAGCTGCAGAGATACTCCGAGAGCATGGCGTTCGCCTGCAGAATGTAAGAGAAATAATTCTGAGAAATAGCAGCTTGCGCAACTTCATAAGCGAAGGTAAGAAAGATGGCTCCGCACTAGCTGAGTTCACCCGTGACCTTACACAAGAAGCAATAGATGGCAAGTTAGATCCTCTAATTGGTCGAGAGATCGAGTTAGAAAGGCTGATAGAGATTCTATGTAGACGTACAAAGAACAACCCTGTTTTAATAGGTGAGGCGGGAGTTGGTAAAACAGCTATAATCGAAGGTTTAGCCCAACGAATAGTAGAGGGCAAGGTGCCATCTTTTCTAGAGAATAAGCACATTCTTGCCCTTGATTTATCTCTTGTAGTCGCTGGCACTAAATATCGTGGACAATTTGAAGAAAGGCTCAAAATCATCATAAAAGAGCTAAAAGAAGATAAGCGAAACATTATTTTCATAGACGAATTACATACATTAGTTGGGGCTGGCTCAGCTGAAGGTTCTCTGGATGCAGCTAACATTCTGAAACCAGCCCTCTCTAGGGGTGAAATACAGTGTATAGGAGCTACCACGCCGGCAGAGTTCCGTAAAACCATAGCAAAAGACAGAGCTCTAGAAAGACGCTTTCAAGCCATTAAAATCGTCCCTCCGACAGAAGAAGAAACTCTGAAGATAATTGAAGGGCTGGTAGAAAGATACGAGGTTTTTCATCAAGTCCGTTACTCGAAGGAAGCATTACATGCGGCAGTTTACCTTTCAAATCGTTACATAACTGAAAGATTCCTCCCTGACAAAGCAATAGATGTCCTAGACGAGGCAGGATCTCGCGCAAAACTTCGTAGTAAGCAAAATGAAACCGATTTAGAATGGAAAGAAACATTAGAAAGTTGGAAAAGAAGTAATTCAAATGAGGACAGAATTTTAGCCCTTGAGCTGGAAAGCATAGGAAACCCTATTTTCACGGTAGAGGTGACAAAAGAAGACATAGAAGCTGTTGTAGCAAGACAAACAGGAATTCCAGTGCAAGCTGTTCGCCAAGATGAAGCACAAAAACTTTTGCACATAGAAGAAGAGCTCCATCATCGCATTGTCTCACAAAAAGATGCCATTTCAGCACTAGCAAGAGCAATAAGAAGATCCCGTGCTGGATTGAAAACTCCGACTAGGCCAATAGGTAGCTTTCTTTTTCTTGGTCCGACAGGTGTCGGAAAAACTGAAGTAGCCCGTTCGTTAGCCGAATACCTATTCGGCTCTGAGAGATCGCTTATAAAATTCGATATGTCTGAATTCATGGAGCGCCACTCTGTAGCTAAACTAATCGGCTCTCCTCCTGGATATGTCGGACACGAAGAAGGTGGTCAATTAACAGAGAAACTCCGTCGGCAACCTTACGCAGTAGTGCTACTGGACGAAATCGAAAAAGCTCACCCAGACGTTTTCAATATCTTGTTGCAGGTGTTTGATGAAGGAATTTTAACTGACTCCCAAGGAAACACTGCAGATTGCAAAAATGCCATATTCATCCTGACCTCAAACGTAGGGGCAAGAGTAATTCAAAAAAATAATGCACTTGGTTTCAAAAGCAAAGCGGATGCATCTAGAAAGAAAATAGAGCAAGAAGTAATGAGCTTAGTAAAACAAATCTTCGCCCCAGAATTTCTTAATCGCCTTGATGAAATCATAATATTTAACCCACTCACCGAAGAAGATCTAATGCAAATCATTGATTTGCAAGTCAAAAAGCTGAATGAGATATTAACCAGTCGCGCGCTCCAGATAAGGCTAACCGATGAAGCCAAGAAGTGGCTTATACAAAAGACATGCTCAGATCATAAACTTGGGGCACGTCCCCTAAAGCGCGCCTTACAAAGATATGTGGAAGATGAGTTGTCAGAGGCCCTGATCCGTGGAGATATAATGGAAGGAAGCACCGTAGAGATTTTTGTAGAAGATGAGAAGTTAAAGTTTAGAACCGATATAAAGATAGACGATGTGATAACCACTAGATAGAATCCCATAAAGCTGTATAAATAACCATAATCCTCAAAACTCGAGTAGGACTGAAGGCTATTTAACCCTCTCGATAGTTTCAAGTACATCTAAAAGAGTTCCCTTACGGGTTTCAATGTCACAAATCTTAGCTCCATTATTAATCAGATAAATCAAGACATCATTAAGCACTTCGTCCCCAATTTCATGAAAAAAGGAAATTTTTTTCGCTGAATCTACTTCCTCAAGCTGGGCTTGATTTAACATTGGAGGAAGGTCCAAGCTACCTTTATAGGAGAAGATTATGGTTACCTTTTGCGTCTGCTTATGTCTGAGACGCAGATTTGAAGGAGTGTCTACGTCTTTGATCTCTCCATGAGAAATAACCGCGACCCTATCACATAACTCTTCAACTTCAGATAAGTTGTGCGAGGTGAGCAAAATTGAAACATTTTTAAGATTGGAGATTAGCTCTCGCATCTGTGCTGCAGCTAACGGGTCCAACGAGCGAGTCGGCTCATCTAAAAGCAGTATCTGCGGATCTGCTAATAATGCACGCGCCACGGCTAAACGTTGCTTATTACCAGTAGATAGCTCTGAAAAACGGCGCTTTGCTAATTCTGTTAATCCTAACCTCTCAAAAAGTTCTTGAGTTTTTTTTCTGGCTTGCCTATCACTCATTCCGTATAGTCTCGCAAAGAACATCATGTTTTGTTCGCAAGTCAACCGCCAGTAAAACGACCTTTCCTCAGCAACTGCCAAACCTATTAACTCCCGAACTTTTACCTCATCCCTAACAGAATCAAAACCCTTGACCAATACCTGCCCACTGGAAGGACGAACTAAAGTTGCTATTATTTTTGTCAACGTCGTCTTGCCTGCTCCATTTCTCCCAATTAACCCGAATATCTCCCCCTCTTCGATTTCAAAGGACACATTTTTAAGCGCTTGCACTGGCGGATTAAATTTCAAACCTAGCCATGTCTTTATACGAGGAAATTGAACCGGATAAGTTTTTGACAAATTTTTGACTATGACAGCAGACGGCATATAACTCAAAAATAATAAATAATAAGCGCCACCAAAACAAAATCCATAAAAATTGCAAATTCTCGAGCTGAAAAATCCTAGCGTTGGCTCAAAAATTAAACGATAAGTCTGCGAAGATTGCTAAAAGATAAAACGTAAAACCAACAAAATCTGTAATACTTAAATTGAGCACTCACGACTTTTAGTTCATCTCATATAAACCGTTCATTGAATTTTACTACCAGTCGTTGAAATCTAATTGTGTTGCAATTTACGTGTGACTATCCTGAAACTTCTGGAAAGATTTGATATTTTAAGCAGATAAAATCGAAGGATAAAGAACAATATGAAAGTAGCTTACGTTTTCGCCACTAATATGGCATCTACATTTAAACTTGCGACAATGATCCTACCACAACTTGAACAAGGTATTCACGGAGTTGAGGTAGTAGGGATGATGTTTTTCGATGACAATATCTTTTGCCTCAGGACCGGAGATCCTATTGGCGAGAGGGTGGCAAAAGTGGCAAAAGAAAAAGGCATCTTATTGATGGTTTGCGATCAATGTGCTGTAAGACGAGGACTTGCTGAAGGCACTTTTGATCAATGTGGAACTGGAAGCGTTAAGGCAAAGGGCATGGTAGAAGGTGTTGTCACCGGATGTTTTCCACAACTGTATGAAGCTCTTAAAAATACTCAATTAGATCAGGTAATTACACTGTAATATTGAAGCCAAGCATGTTCTCATTGACTGCTAATAAGCGTTAAGTTAGACAATATTCCTCTAACTCTTTACCATTTTCTCTACCATTTTCTTTACCATTTTGCTTTCAGGTTTTGATTCAATGTGAATCTGACAGTAAAGAACTAAGCTGTAAAGTCAGATAAACCCTCTATTCCAACGGCCCTGCAAGGCTTAGAGATGATCAATTCCTGATCTAACGGTCGGAGTGTATAGAATTATTTCACCTTTGAATTGAAATTCTGGGTTAAATGTTACGCAAAATCTGATCAGCGACAATTCTATCGTGTCAGGATTCGGATCTCACTCAAAGCTTTCAGAATCTATTGAACCAGGCGCTCAGAATGCCTTCAATAGAGTTTGTTGATCTGCCGATTTTTTGCGGGGGCAAGAGTATAGTGAGATTTTCAAGGTTGATGGTGGCCAGGGACGGAGTCGAACCGCCGACACATGGATTTTCAGTCCACTGCTCTACCACCTGAGCTACCTGGCCGCTTTTCAATCAACGAAATTTAGATTATAAGAAACAGCTTGGTCCGATGCAACTTGAATGAGCAAGATAATTAAGCGTCAATTCCCTATCTAAAAGCGAGAGTCTTAAGTCTCACGGCTAGTTTTTAAAAGATCTATAGTAGCAGAATTTCAACTATGTAGATTTTCAGCTTCCCATCGTGTTAGCAAGGTAATCATTCAAGTTCCCGTGCTTGCGAATTTTTTTACACATCTTTCGTCTGCGATTAGCCTGAAACAATTTTTGAGGAATTAAAAGCCGCAAAGCTAAGCCCAAAAATTGAGATAAGCTAGTCATGCCATGTAAGTTATGAATAAAAAGTTGAAATGCCTCTCGTTTATATCCCAACCGGACGTAATCTGCAACACACTTGAAGCGTAATCTAGCCTGAATTTTATCGAGTTCACTCTGAGGGATTCTTCCGGCCAAAACGCGATTCTGAGCATTTATCCACTCTTGCAGCATCTTTGGAAACTGTCGACTAGTGCTATGCGCGTGATAACGCCATGCGCAGAGTATCTCTGGATCAAATTCAAACTCACTCTCTAAAATCAAACGAAGATAAAGTTCATAATCCTCAAGAGCGGCATCCTCATTCCACTTGTGTTTTTTAAGAAAATCAGTCCTATATACCACGGAAGGACTCGCAAAAATCTCGCCTCTTAGGAGATGATCCAAAATTCTACTTTCATCAAACTCGACCCAATCAGCCGTTGAATCGGTTATGTTGTTATTTTCATCGATAACAAAAGCGTGACCAAAGGCAAGCGAAGCCTTGGGATTCTTGGATAGCTGATCTACCCTTCGTTCCAAAAATTTAGGAAACCATATGTCGTCAGATCCTATGTAAGCGAAAAACTCTGAATCCGACAATCTAGACAATCCTTCATTTAGAGTTTTAGTTAGTCCTTTATTAGGTCTGTGAATAAACTCAGCATCAAATGGGCATTGTTTCAGCAGTTTC
Source organism: uncultured Blastocatellaceae bacterium (assembly GCA_964486055.1). Taxonomy (GTDB): domain Bacteria; phylum Acidobacteriota; class Blastocatellia; order Pyrinomonadales; family Pyrinomonadaceae; genus J014. The sequence continues at coordinate 119,479 of CAZALE010000005.1, read as the reverse complement.
TCTATTATCTCAGGTGAGTTATCGCTGGAACCATCATCTATAACTAAAAGCTTTGCTGGCTTTAAAGTTTGAGAGTAAATTGATCGGAGGGTTTGCTCAACGTATCTCGCATGATTAAATGATGGCACGAAAACATTTATCTTCATATTTTTCAATTTATTTGATTGCGAAAATAATGAAGATACGGCGACCCAAAGCCGCCCCGGAAATGATCCATATAGTTTTCACTTTTATTGAGCGGTTAGTACAGGTTCATTCATCTATGACGGGTTGTGTCTTACGGGCCTTACGCCTTTCAAGCTTCCACCGCTTGCGAACTTCAGCAACATTGAAATCTCTTGACGTTTCATCTCTTAGGTTTTCAACTTCGTGTTGTACTCTAGCAGCTATTAGTCTATAAGCTTCTGTCTTTGGAATACCATGAACCATCGCAGCTAGTTCCTCGTATTCTAAAAATCTGCCTATTTTTGCCCCTATGGTAGCGCCGAAGCTTTCACGTTTTGGGATGACCGTACCTTTTGGAAAAGCTTCGTAAGTGCCCCATATGTAGACCGGTAATATACCAACCTTACAGTTTATGGCTAAATATCCAATTATGGGCTTGAATTCATTTATTTGGCCTGTCAAGGACCGAGTCCCCTCTGGAAATATCAAGGCATTGTATCCCTCATTCAATATTCTAGTTACATGCCTGAGAGATTGGCGTAGATTCCCCGATCTTTCGATTGGAATCAAAGTGGTGAAATTATTCATGAAAGCCCGCTTATATTTCGTATCAAACCAATAATCTGCCGCAGCTACTGCAACAGTTTGTTCTGCCACATCCTTGCCTAAAGCTTTTTTGACAAGACCTGTGTCCAAATGTGACGCATGGTTAGGAGCTACTATAAAATTCGTATGTACTGGAATATTAGTTCTACCTTCTATGATGGTTTCCAAAACCCCGTCATAAATTAGAGACTGGGCTAGGTCAATAACGTTATTACCTACATAACGAATGAGCCAGGGAAGTTTTACATCCTCCGTTTCCTCTTTTCTCTCCTCGACTACAGACTCATCAATAAGTTTCCTACCCTTATCCACTCTTTGCACGAGATTTAGTATTTCTGCGACTGTTTGAGCTTCATTTAAACGATCTGGAGATAAAACGCGTCCTCCAGCATCCTCAATCGCAGCCTGCAATTCAACAAACATCAAACTATCAAAACCTAGATCAACTAATCTGCTGTCAAAACGCACCTCGGAAAGCGATCTGTTAGCCACGCTTGCAACTATTTTGCGAAGCCATAATCCTGTCTCATCTCCATTTGTCTCGATCTTTAGCTTAGCTAGCTTCTTCGATTTCGCCTCTAGTTGCTGCAGAATGTTGATTACCTCAGTTCTTTTAACCTTACGAGTTGCAGTGCGAGGTAATTCATATGCAGTTATGTGTAACACCTTGACTCTCTTGAAAAATGGCAATGACGCAGAAACTTCCCGGAAATGCTCTTCAACCTTGCGATTGATCTCGGCTCTTGAAAGAGAAAGATCATATTCATAATTTGGGACTACCAGAGCAGCTATCTTTTCACCACCATCCTCATCAGGTAAGCCAACCACAGACATTTCCTTTATATAAGGTGACTTTCCATACAATTCCTCAATCTCGTCAGGATATATGTTTTTCCCATTCGAGTCTATGATTACATCCTTAGATCTACCCAAAATATATAGATTTCCGTCCTCATCTATCCTACCTATGTCACCCGTCCTCAGCCAACGATCTTGAAGAACTGCCTGTGTAGCCTCTTCGTTCTTATAATATCCAAGCATTATGTTCTGACCACGTGCCAATATCTCGCCCACTCCATTTTCATCTGGATCATCAATCTTTATTTCAACGCCCGGAAGCGGCTTGCCTACACTGCCATCGATTAACTTATTACCGGGACGCATTACAGTCAGTACGGGAGAAGCCTCTGTTAATCCGTAACCTTCTAATATGTTAAATCCTAGGCCGTGAAGCTCTCTTTTTACTTTTTCCGATAATGCAGATCCCCCAGAAATCAGATAACGAATTCTACCGCCCATGCCCTCATGAATCGGGAAGAATAGAATCGGTCCCAAGTTAAATGGAGTATTATCGCGTAGCCATGCGTTGAATTCGATTATGTTATCTGCTATATCTGCTAGCCAATCACCACTTTCTCGTAATCTTGTTTTGATTCTTCTGTGAAGCATCTCCCACAGTGCTGGCACCCCTATCATGCCAGTTATCTGCCCACTTTCAAGCGCCTTTGCTAATTCCTCAGCCGATAATTCATCTAAGTAATGAATCTGTGTGCCGTTTGAAAACGGAGTCAAAAATCCAGCAGAGAACTCAAAGGTGTGATGCAAAGGCAAAACGGATAGAACAGCATCATTGGTACCCATCTCCAAAACACTGGAGAGCATGGATACCATATTGACAAAATTCTTATGCGAGAGCATTACAGCTTTTGGAGTCCCAGTTGTCCCCGATGTGAAGATCAATGAAGCCGGAGAATTCGCTAGAATTTTACTTGGTAATAATTCAATCCTGCGCTTTTCCTCAGCCTCAGATGGTATCTCAAAAATCTCTTCAAAAGTCCAAACCGGAATGTGCAAATCAATTTCTCTGAGAGCCTCGGCTAGATCAGGGTTTTCATCAGCCACTCTCTGAGACAAAATGATTGCCGACGAATCACTCAAGCGTGCGAAATTAGCGATTTCCTCGGCTGAGCTAGCCGGATCTACTGGAACTGCAGTAGCACCGCTTCTTATTATCGCAAAGTATGCAGTGCCCCATTCAGGCATGTTGTGCGAGCACAGAACCACTTTACTTCCCGTCTTTATGCCATGATTAGCTAAGAATCCTGCCGCTCTCAACACTAATTCTCTTATATCCTCATACGTGTAAGCCTCACGGCGACCATTGCGTTCGATGCGCATCGAGATACGAGTGGCAAAACGTTTTGTAGCAGTATCGAATAAATCGACCAGATCTTTGTAGGTATAAGCCCTTTTCTCTATTTTCTTGAGTTCTTCTTCCAAAGTCGGCAAGACCCATTTTCTGACACCCGGAAAATGAATTCGTAACCAGTAGTGATACCAATCTATCTTCTCTGGATACCAAGGCAGTAAATGCCGCTCCTCTTCAACTACCGATGACATTAGCTCTCTTACATTATCTGCACGAAATTGATACTCATTATCAATCATGAATGGCTTAAAAAGCGCAAACGCCTCCATGGTCTCTTTTGTGTTTCTCTCAAATTCTTCTACAGATTTCCTTAAATCGGAAATTATGTGAGAAAACCTACCACCAGCCCATTCCGGCTCAGCATCTTCCAAAATCTGCTTGGCGCGTTTTGCAAGCCGATTCAACATTGGAGCTGAGATTTTTTCATAAGCCTCTTGTGAGACAGGAATGGCCTCCATTGCAGCAGATAGTTTATTGAGAAGCTTGTTACCGCTTTCTTTTTCACGATAATATTCACGCTTATATAAGCCGAGCAATCCAACAATGCGTCGCATCTCAATTGGATTAGAGTCACCAGAGCAAGCTTGATAAACTAGCGGGGGGTTATCATCTTCTAAAGCCTTGGCCGCAGCTGCAAGGATTACACCGGCTACCATGTCTACTGGGATAATATCTAAAACGAGTTTTTCATTGATTGGAACGACTGGCTGACCCCTAAGGGCTATGAAAATCAACGGTGCAGTCGTGGTGAAACCTTCATTCCATCCAGGAAACGGATATTCAACCGCCGACTCAACGATGCTTGGACGCACAAGAATCTTAACTATATCATTTTGTTGAGCTATTATCTGTTCAGCAAGGGACTTTGAATAAGTGTAGATATTAGTCCAACCCCAATAATCAGCACGCTCAGCACCTAATTCAGTGGTCCTTTCCCTTATCCACATTTTCCTTTCCCGGAAAATAGCAGATTTAAGCTCGGCTTCATCATCTGGATCTCTACCCTCGTCCTCAAAGCGTTTCCGTGCAGCTTCACGAAACTTGGCCATTTGCACGGCATCATCAGCCTCTTGCCTTACCTGCTCTGAAAGACGCGCGCAATCCTCTATTTCTTTGTTCACGTTAAATTCAGTACCCTTTAGCTCATCTTTTCTCGGAAAATATCCCACGACGGGCTCGTTCTCCCATATGCTACCGCTGCGCTTTCCAGCCACAAAACAAGTCGAAACATGAATCAAACAGGGCCGCCGCATCATCTGTGCAAGAGTTATTATGTTGTGAGAGCCAACAACATTCGTTCGCAACGCGCTTTCTAAAGGAGGATTAAAGGTCACGTTACCTGCAGCATTGATGATGACATCGCAATCTGCCATCATCTCTCGTGCTTCTTCCTCACTCAAGCCGAGAAACTCATTACCTACATCACCATTAATGGGTACTACTTTTTGACGGATAAAATCTTCAAAATCCTTACCAAATTTCTTCCTTAATGGATCAAACGGCGGACTGGTCAGAACACTAGTCCAAAAACGATTCCTCGACTCAAAGGAATCGCGAGCCCGAACCGTAGCATAAATCTTTCCTATGTTCGGAAAATTGTGTAGCAACATGGAAAGGGTTACCTTGCCTACGAAACCAGTACCACCTATGAATAAAATTCTCTTCCCGTCAAAAACTTTGGTTGGTGATATCATCATAGTCCAATTAATTAGAGCCTAAACTCTCTAGTGTTTCAGAGTATTTTCTTCGCCAATCTGTGATGGACTCATCAGAAAGCGTGCCTATCAGATAAGAAATTTGATTGATGGAATCGGAAAGGTTTTTAATTTGTTCCACGTTGAGTCCACTTGCACTCAGTGAGATGACACTGAGCTGATTATTAACTTTGTCCTTCAACATTTTTCTTATTTCCTCGATGGCTTCCTGCCGAATTCTTCTTTGCTTTCTGCGAACGATCCAAAAAATAAACCCATGGAACACGCCAACGAAAATTGCAGTTATCGCCGCCACCTTCCACCAAATAACAGCATCACCGAAAAATAGCATCGGTACTGCAAAGATAACAACTATTCCAAGAAAACTCAAAATCAACTCTATGTTGTTTAAAAAGAACCTCATAAGACTTACCTCCTCAATCTGTAACGTTACATATACCTATCATTGGCTGGTGTAGCATCGTGATCTCCGCATTTCTACCCATATAAGACCTAGCCATCGCAATAGCCTCAGTTAGATTATCCGCTCTCTCCCATCCTAAGATCTCAGGCACATGCGCATTTTCAGCTCCTGCCACAATGACTTTACCGACATGTTGTCGTCCATTCTCTCCCCAATACCACATGAAGAATGGATGCGCACCATGATAAGCATTGCCTCTGCGATACATTTCAATATAGGCAGGGTTTTCAGCAAATTCTCTCTCGTACTTCTCACGTAAATAAAAAGCATCTCGCGATTCTGGAAGAAGCCTGTGGAAAAATTCTATGTATGAAGGATGAAATCTATGATCGAATTCATCGAAGCATGGATGTGTTATGATCATTACACCACCTTTTCTCAGTAACGGCTTGTTACGATACATATTGAAATGATAGCCCAATGCCATGACCTGAACCAGTAAAGGATTCAATGCAGAGTAAACATTGTAGGGAGAGATATCGGGTATACCAGTTATCAATATATCGCATTGTCCCTTGACTGGTATCTCATATTGTTGAAAATTCTTATCTAATATCTTTTTGTGAACAGGTTCAGTTGCGCCTGCATAACAAGCAATTAATTCGTACTGAGCAGGAATTTGATGCAATAGCTTTCTTCTAGCTAATCGTGGAAGCCGAGAGAACGTCTGCTTTATGACTTCCCACTTCATTCTATCAGACAAGGTGAATTCATCCTCATTTCGAGTGAGAATGTCGTAGCCTTCCGGAAACATTCGATTATTCAATGCAGTCTCGATGTGAAAAACCTTTAGATTTTCATCAACCAGTTTTCCGAGTCTCTCAACCTTATGATTCAACTCTGAGCGTTGCGGGTCCATGTATGAATCACAATTTCTTATAGTCTGCGGCTCATGATGTGCTCTGAGAGACTCATAATCACACAATCCAACAGCTACCGATTTATGTCCACCATCCATCGGTACTAAATTTATGTTTAGGTAGATTAAGAGATCACTTTCAGCACACCTGCGATTTATACGTAATGGCTCGCCATGCCGTGTATACCCAATCGTAACCAGATTTTTATCATCCTCTGCGTCATGGTTGTAGTATCTATCGGGATAAAATTCTTTAAATATCTTATTGCCAACCATGCGCCGCATTTCCCATTCAGTCATTTTTCGGTGAAGAGAATTAGCAATTACTAAGTGAATATCATCTACGCCATTTGCATACAGCATGTCCAAAACAACTTCCAGCATTGTTTGCCTTAAATCTGGCGTCGCCATCGGAGGCAAAGGCAGACTTATGTCATCCATCGCAATTGTCACCCGCATACCAGGCTTGAGTAAAGCGTATAACGGATCCATGTCTAGAGGATGATTCACCGCATATCGGATAGCAGCCTCTCTATTCGGTAGCCCCTTAATCGGCGGATTTGGATAAATTACGCGTGTCCCTATCGGCAAATGCTCCAGTATGAAGTCCTCACCATGTGGCATAATTCGAGGAGCACTATTTTTATCGATGTAAACTATTGACTCATGACTTTTTCGTCTCAATTGCAACGCCATTTTTCTTCACCTATAGTAAAAATTTTTCAAAGCGATTATAACAGAAAGTTCCAATCTAAATTTTTTGTTAATTGATCTACAGTACTTAGTCCAAATTGAGAATAGCCCAGTCATGCTGTAAGGCTACTTGTCGCAGCCTAAAATCAGGGTTTACAGCTACTGGATGGCCAACGATTGAGAGCATTGGCAAGTCTGAGATTGAATCAGAGTAAGCAAAAGAGTCTGAAAGACTTATTCCCTCACGCTCGGCATACTCACGTATCCATTTAGCCTTAGTTGCAGAGGCCATGACCGGAGGCAAAAGCCTGCCAGTAGCATATCCGTTAACAAACTCCAGACGATTAGCCGCGTATTCTTCAATTCCTAGATAATCCATTAATTTCTCTATCGTAAAATCCAGCGCACCAGTTAAAACAATTTGCCTGAAACCAGCCTTTTTTGATTTTTGAATCAAATCAACAGTTCCCGGATAAATAGCCGGCTTGAGCACTTTTTCAAATAGCTCGTCGGCAAAATATCTGAGCCGATCAGCTGATTCTCCCCTATAACTCCTGAAGAAAAATTCATTGAACACGTTTCTGGAATAAAGGTCTGTTATGCCAAAAATTGGCAGCTTTAAGACTGTCTCGGAAGTCTTCCTAAAAGTCTTCCACAATCCTTGCTGACGCAGCGAATAAAAAGCGAGTGTATGAACTAAGTTCGATCGAATCAACGTTCCCTCCAAGTCGTAAAATGCCGCTTTCTTTTTCATAATTCACTCGCTATAGATTGAATCATTCAAAAATTAAAGATCCCGTCAAAGAATAGAAATATAGCAAAAATCAACGACTTTCGCTTGTTTCATAACACAAAGAGTGTAACTTTTACGAATTTATGACAATTCAACATTTTAAAAAAGCTTCTGATGTAATTTGACTTGCACCACTGCTTCAAGCAAATATATTCTGTTTCTATGCTTATAGGTGTTCTAAAATCTAAGATACACTGTGTAACCGTCACACAAGCTGAGTTGGATTATGTAGGCAGTATCACGATAGATGAAGAATTGATGGAAGCCGCAGGTTTATTCGAAAACGAACAGGTACATGTTCTTAACAAGAGGAATGGGGAAAGAATAGTAACCTACGTTATCAAAGGCGAACGAGGAACTGGAGTTATCTGCCTAAATGGGCCGGCCGCTTTAAAATTCCAAGTAGGTGATGTAGTTATAATAATTTCATACACATGGCTTAGCATAGATGAAGCCAAAAATTTCAAACCTACAATTATCTTTCCCGATACAAAAACTAATCGCCTCATAAAGTAACTTTTCTCAGTATGCCGTTTTGCAGTTAATCCCCTAAAAACCTATGATTTTGGTTAGGGCTTAAAAGTCTAAAGCTTAAACCACAAGGGAGAGTAAAATAATGAAAAAAATCTTGTACTTTTTCTTAATCTGTAGCATAGCAGTTAGCGTTTCGGCACAATCGAACGAATCCAAAGATGAGCTCTTCAGCAAAATTGCCAAATTAACCCAAAAGAAAAAACCTGAAGATACCGAAAAAGCTTACCAGCTAGCCAAAGATTACTTGGCAAGATTTGGAAAAGACGGTGACGAAAAAACCAAAAAAATCAAGGATTTTGTTGAAAAATACCGTTTAGCCAAATTCAATGAGTCGCTCGATGGCCTGAATATTCAAGCCGCCATGAACTACGCTAAAGACATCCTTGCAGAAAATCCCGAGGATTCCTATGTCACGATGAATTTAGCGCTTGGTGGATTCGATTTTTACGTAAAAAAACAGGATAATTCGATAGTAAATCAAACCATTGATTATGCTAAACAAACATTACAATTATTCGATAAGGGTAAGCTTCCAAGAGAATATACGCCTTTGAAAAGTAAAGAGGATGCTCAGGCGACAATGTACTACATAATCGGCATGCTCTCGATCAACTCGGATATTAAGGAAGCTGCTAGGAATTTCTATCGTGCTGTCTCTTTCAATTCTCAAATTAAATCTAAGGCTGATCCATACTACGTGATAGCCTTTTACTATGAAAAAGTTTATGAATCAGCATCTGAAGAGTTTAGAAAAAAACACCAAGATAACAAAACGAGTGACGCAGAATTCGAGAAAGACCGCCAGAAGATCAATTTAATAATTGATCGCATGATAGACGCTTATGCCCGGGCTGTAAATCTGGGAACAATTGAAAAACACCCTTCAGTCGACATGTGGAAACAAAGACTAACTGAAGCTTATAAATTTCGCCACAATACGGATAGCACACTGGAAGATTACATAAAAAACATAATGAACAAGGAAATGCCTGATCCATTAAACATTCAATAATGTCATAGGTGCACTTGCAAAATGTCTAGCGAGATGGCTCCGCTAAATGTGCTATCTAGTACGATAGCCAATGGATGGCATGCACAGTCAAATCCTCAAGCCTATGAATGGTGGTATTTCGACGCTATATCTGACGATGGCAATGAAGCCATCGTCATAATTTTCTTAGATAACTTTATATTTTCCCCTAGATACAACGAAGCTGTAAGAAAAATCAAAAAAGGACAGCTAGAAAGCACAAAACGTTTTCCAGCAGTCGCATTTTTCTATTACAAAAATGGAAGGCCACTTTATCGTTCAATACATGAATTCACTCAACAGGAATTTAAAGCAGAAATCGAAAAACCCTGCTGTCAAATTGGTAAAAACCGCTTTAGCTTCGAGTGTGCTCCTTATGGATCAGGATATGTCGTGGAGATAGAGACAAAGATCCATGGTAATCGAACTTTAAGGGCTAATCTAGAGTGGCTTTCAATAGAAAGCGACCTACTACCGATAAGCACAAGCCCTCTATCGGAAACAACTCACAATTGGAATATGGTGGCACCTAGATCTGATGTAACTGGCAAGATAGACATTCTTACCTCGAGTGGAAATCAGGAATTAAGATTGAACTTTCGAGGAACTGGTTATCATGATCATAATATCGACTCACGATGGCTACCGGATACAGTCCGGCGTTGGTATTGGGGGCGAGCACACTTCAATGATTCAACAGCCGTGCTCTATCACTTCGAATCATGCTCAAATACACAGCCTTTAACCAAACTTCTGCTCGTCAAAAATGGGTCTCTTCAAATCCTAAATGCTACTCTGCATGAAAGCGAGTATCGAATGAACCTGTATGGTCTTGTCTATCCGAAACATCTTACTCTCGTGTCTGAAAACAACATAGTCCTTAGCTTTAGGCAGAAGGTCTGCGAAGCAAGCTTTTTTTATCTTAGATTCTGGAGCGAGGCTACCATATCCTATCCTGATGGCCAAGAGCATTGCGTTCCAGCCATTTCTGAATATTTAGTACCTAGAAGGCTCAGGAAGAACTGGTTCGATAAACTAATAGACATGCGGATAGCAAAGAATAACAAACCAGCCAGTCTTCCATGAGCCTTTGCGAATTTACTCAACATCTCTCATCATTCTTCTAATGGGTATGACCAGGAGAAGCAAAATGAAGCCTGAAACGGCAAGCGCTAAAGTAGTGTAAGTAAACAAAACTGGCATCTGATCGAGCTTCTCCGGATCAACATGGCCGCCGACCAATCCTCCCATCAGATTCCCTACCGATGCAGCTAAAAACCACACACCCATCATTTGGCCTACATAACGACGTGGACTAAGTTTTGTCATGGATGAAAGTCCGACAGGACTTAGACAAAGCTCACCGATTGTTTGAAATACGTAGCTAAATGTGAGCCAAAAAATGGAAACCTTAACTGCTCCATTACTCCTCAGAACTTCCCATGACGCAAAAATCATAACTAAAAATCCGATGGCTGCAAAGAACAACCCAAGAGCGAATTTTGCTGGGCTGGAGAGATCCACATTACGCTTACCAAGCCAAGTCCATAATGAAGCGAATGCGGGTGCTAAAAAGATGATCAGCAATGGATTAACAGATTGAAACCAGGTAGCCGGTACTTCAAAACCCATTACGTTTCGATCTGTAAAGTCCTTAGCAAAGAGATTCAATGAAGTGGGTGCTTGCTCAAATGCTGACCAAAAAACCGCAGCTGCAATAAAAAGTACAAGTATGACCAAAGTGCGTTTTCTTTCGTCTGAATTCAGATCGCCCAATGTGAATAGATACAGGAAAAATATGAGCGCTGTACCAACCAGCAAATAAACCATGTATTGCGCTATGGCTTTAGCATCTATCACAATCGTACCTGTAGCTCCTAAAACGAATACTACGGCAAGAAGTAAAAGTCCCGCAGCAGTAGAACTCTTAATCCACCATTCTATTCTAGCTTGAACCGCAGGATCAGGATGTTTAGATGGCTCTGCTCCTATTGAGCCTAAAGTCTTCTTTCTAGTCAATACAAAAACTGCAAGGCCTAATAACATACCAATACCGGCTGCTCCGAATCCAAAGTGCCAACCGTATTTTTCACCCAAAAATCCAGTTATTATCTGCCCAGAAAATGCTCCTAAGTTGATGCCCATGTAGAATATAGAAAATCCAGCATCGCGTCTTGAGCCGCCCTCGGGATATAAATCCCCAACTATTGCTGAAATATTGGGTTTTAACAACCCAGTTCCTAATACTATCAAGACTAAACCAAGAAAAAAGGTTACTTTTCCACCTTCGAAAGCAGAAAGTCCGATTGAGATATGCCCTGCCGAGATACAAATAGCACCGTATAAAATTGATCTTTGCAATCCTAGCATGCGATCAGCAATCCAACCACCAGGCAAACTTGCTAGATATACACATGCTGCATAAATACCGACAATAGCAGAGGCTTGCTCGCGTTCAAAGCCAAAGCCACCATCCATCAGCGCAGCGGTCATGAACAAAACCAAAAGGGGACGGATGCCATAGTAGGAAAATCTCTCCCACATCTCGGTGAAAAAAAGCGTTGCTAATCCACTGGGATGACCAAAAAAACCACCCTTCTTCGTCTCTTCCATCTCTTTTTGATAACCTCCGTTTTTTGCTTGAATGGAAAATGAGTCGAAAGAAATATAACAAATTTTTCAAAAACAGGAAAATGTAACACTACGTTTTCTATCTAGGAACAAAACATGTTTGTTACGGCTCATTTTTAACGGTAAAATAGTATCGCAAGATATCATGATCGGTTTAATAATACTGATAATTTTTTTGGTGAGGATACATAATCTTGCAAAGCAAATGGGCAAATCAGCTTTGCTATGGGTTTTAATTACGATAGTTGTGTATCTTGGTATACAATCCTTAATCGCGATTGCGACTTTGCTAACCTTTAATCTACTGATGAAAGAATACCTCATAACCAGATTCATCATACCTTTGATATTCTTCTCAGAGTTTTTAAGCCTCCTAGGGGTGTGGACGATATTAAGTTATCTGAAAGCTAGGAAGGAAGATGAAAATAAATGATCATAAAAGAATTCGTAGAACTCGGGCAAAGAATAGAAAAAATATGGCGTGACAAGAATTACTCTGAGGCAGTTTTCCCCGACATTTGCTCCGATGCACTTGAAGAAGCTAGACTGCCTGAAAAAATCTCTGCCTTTGAAGTATTAAGATGGGCCTTACGTAGCGATACATTACCGGAGCAAAGAGACTTATCAGCAAAATTTGGAGATCCTCCCATTACTCTCTACAATAGCCAGAGATTTCATATTGACGTTTATTTCTGGCTCGAAGGAACTACTAAAATCCACCAACACGCGTTCTGTGGAGCATTTCAAGTCTTTCACGGCTCTAGTATTCATAGCATATATGACTTTGAGATTGAAGAATCAATAAATTGTCACACTGAGCTAGGCAGAATTGATTTTCTGAATTGTGAGTTATTAAAAGTAAATGATATACGCAAGATATTGCCGGGTCGGGATTTCATACACGCTCTCTTTCATTTAGATCAACCATCTGCAACCATCGTGATCAGGACTACGAGATCACCACTTCATTTGCCTCAATTTGATTACCATAAACCATTTCTAGCCATTAATCCATTTTTCGACGAACCTAATACAATCAAAAAACTGCAAACAATTTCCGCATTGATGCGTATACATGCGCCCGAAACAGAGTCTTTAATCCGTGAAACTCTCTCTAACTCAGATTTTCAGACAGCTTATTTGATTCTCTCAACGGTGAAAAAACATCTAAGTAGCAATCGTTTAAACCAAATCTTTGGTCATACTCAAGAGAAATTCAATTCATTCATGGGAATCGTTCAAAAGCGCTACGAATCATTTAATGATATTCTACCTAGAGTCTTCGAGCAAGAAGAAAAAATCCATGAAATAGCGCGCCTTAGAAGCTATATACAGGATAGCGAATTACGCTTCTTCTTAGCCCTATTAATGAATATCGAAGGGAAAGACAGAATTTTTCAGATGATATCAGCACGCTTTCCAGACAGTGATCCTGTGGAAAAAACATTGGATTGGATTGAAAGTTTGGCAAATACAAAGATTTTAGATGTAACGCTCAATAATGCCCTCGGTATGGAGGATTTTTCACCTATTGATTTGATAGCTCTCGAAATCCTTTTAAGAGACTTACCTTCAGAGGAAGAGAATGATCTATTGAGGCAATATGGACTTAAGCCATCAGAAGATACAAGAAAACTCCTACATGATAGAGAAAATAAACTCCGACAATTAGTAATACTGAGTCCTTTAATATCGCAATAAACTCTGTATATATAAAAAAGACACTGGCCTGGAGGAGGGTACAGGCCAGGGTCTCGCTCAGAGGGATGGTCATTGGGCTGTAACTGGTATGTCCCCATTAATTCCGAAGTTTCTCACTTCGAATCCTCCATCCGAACTTCTGAGCAAATACCAAATCCCTTCCGAAGGACGGAAAACAGCGATGTCAGTTCTACCGTCTTTATCATAGTCAGCAGCCACTGGGGAGTCAGTATTCAAACCGAATCGTAATCCCCTAAAAGTATTGTTTGAGCTCTCTATCCAGTACCAAGTTCCCTCAGATGGTCGATAAATAGCTACATCGCCAATTCCATCACCATCAAAATCTGCTCTTATCGGGATATCTCCACTAATCCCAAAATGTAAACCTAAAACCTTATTGTCAGAGCTTTTAAATATGTACCAATCGCCCAGTGACGGACGAAATATAATGATATCAGATTTTCCATCTCCATCCACGTCATTGCTCAAAGGAATATCACCATTTTTTCCGAATTGAATGAAAACATAGCTCGAGTCAGCACTGCGTCTTATGTACCAAAAGCCATTAGAAGGTCTGAAAACCGCGAGATCATTTATTTTATCACCATCAAAATCGCCGGCTACTGGTATGTCGTCACCCAATCCAAATTGAACCGTTGTTATACCGGAATCGGAACTTCTTCTAATTCTCCAAACACCTAGTCCTTCTAAGTTCTGGTAAAACGCTACATCAGAGATTCCATCTCCATCAAAATCGGCCGGTATTAACCTTGAAGTAGTTGAGCCTATTGATTCAATTTTAAGACCTGAAGCAGTTTGAATATACAACATACCATTTGACGGTCGTAGTACTGCTAGATCTCCTGCGCCGTCACCATCAAAATCAACCTCCCTGGCTTCATTAAATAAAGTTCCTTTTATTTCACCGCTTGGAAAAACAGTCGATGCGACTAGTTCATAGCATGCACCTGTGCGTAGCATCTGTACCTGTTGAGAGTTTACGGCAAAAGAGGCGGTATAATGACGCTCTGTTCCACCTAATGATCCAAAGTCATGGATGATAGTTGGTATTGAACCAACCTGACAAATTATTTTTGCACTGATCTGCTGACCAGTTAGATTCTCATATTCACCGATAGCAAAGGCTTGCGTTTCATCGACACTCAAAAAGATTTTAAGTTCGCCTCTACCAGCTGTGTTGACTGGTGGGTTTAATTGTGACCCATCTAGATGCGCCTGAAAAAATCTACCTTGTGTTGGAGTAGGCGACGGCTGCCCGCTGATACCAAAAACTCCACGGAGTATTACTGTAGAGCTGCTACGAATTGATATGTTTGTGCCTGAGGTTATTGTGGGTATGTTATCACCTCTCTGACTTCTTAACTTCAAGGCGCCCTCGCCATTTAATATAGACATTGTCCCGACTTGAGTGTCGTTTATAAAAACACCTAGGCTGCTGCCATTTGGAAGATTAATTTGCCGAATTCTAACTTCTAATTCTCTCTCTGATCCCTCCTGTTCATATTCGGCCAAACCGCGCGGCACGACTCCATCAATCGGAGCCCCCGTCAATTGCGCAAAAATCTCAAACTCGCCGGGCGACGGGCTGACGGTTGGCGTAGGCGAA
>CAZALE010000005.1:74308-104353 GCA_964486055.1 uncultured Blastocatellaceae bacterium | reverse complement strand
GTAGGCGAAGAACTTGGACTAACAGAAGGAGCCGGTGTTATAGTAGTAAAAGTCCCTCTGACAACCAAGAGATCTTCCTTCTTAACCTCCAAGAGGGCTCCATCAGCCACCTCTGGTACTGACTGACCGTCTCTCGTTCGCAAATTTAATCTAGCCTTGGCAAGATTAACCATCGTTTGACCTACTAAGTTCCCATTTAGAAAAACTCGCAGCATTGTGCCATTAGCAAAACCCATGTCCTCTATCTCAACTTCTAGTTCTCGGTTACCATTCTGATAAACTTTATACTCCGCAGTCCCATGCGGATTAACCCCTCCGGATGGCGAGAGCAAAACAGCATTTCTCTGAAGAACAATAGGTGAATCATCTGCGCTAACCCTAAATAACATCAAAGCTGGAGCCACACAGAGTAATAACAAACCTAGAGCTAACGTCGTTCTTTGTCTTACTGGAAATCTTATAGAATGCATAAATCACAATCTCCTTTTCACTTTTTTATTTTTCCTCCTCTATAAAAACAGTCCGCCCAAGAAAGAAAAAAATACAGAAGACTACAAATTTACTTTAATTAATCTCTAACTTGGAGCGTTAGAACATCGATGGATAGAGGATCTTCGGTATCGTGGGTTTTGAGGCAAGATAAAATTGAGCTTAGTTGGCATCTGATGTGTAAGTACTTCGAGCACCTACGAAGAAGAAAGGGGCCCAAAAATACGGGTGAAAATTTTCCTGAATCATTTTCCGCTGGGCATCGATTAGGGAGTTAATCGGGTCACTAGTCCGGGATAAGCTTAGATAAAAGTGATGCATTAGACGCAAAGCTGCCTGATCATTGACTGGCCAAAGGCTTAATACTAATCCTCTAGCCCCCGCAATCAGGAAGGCTCTCATCAATCCTAATATTTCCTCAGCTGGATAGATTTTACTGAGTCCTGTCTCACAAGCACTCAGAGTCACTAGATTTGCTTTAATGCTAACTGATGAAATATCGGAAGTAGTAAGCCAGCCATCGAATAGATGTAATCCAGAGAAACGCGGATTATCAGCTCTGAAGGACGCATGACAGGCTAAATGGATTAAATCAGCATCAGGAGCATTTTGAAAGTAATTTGAAATAGTAGCTGCATCATCACAAAAGCTCTTAGCAGTAGGCAAAACACGCTGTAAGACTTCGATTTCCTTGTTAACTAGAGGAATCTTATCATCAGCAAAACCCATTAGTAGAGGCTTCGAAAAATAATCCTTAGCAACTTCGCCCTTGCAAGGTGCACAGGCAACTCTTTCAGTCAATTCCTGCCAGATCGTGCTACTCGGGGAATACGAGATGATTTTGCTTTCTATCAAGTAAGCATTCTGAAATCTCAATGCATGAAATGGTACATAATGCAGAATATCCGAAGGAACTATTATCCATTCATCCTCTTTTAAATAGCCAAAAAGTTTCCTAAAAATCCTTCTGAATAATTCCTCTAAACATCTATCAAAACGCTCTTTTAGCTCATCTAGAAAACGCTTGAGCCTTTGAGCTCCATATGCGAACGTTCCTATCTGAAATTTTATAGATTCGAGTAGCTGCAATATCTCAGCTTCAGTGAACAAATTCGGGAAAAATTCAATCTCCCCGTTCCTTAGCAAAAAAGCAGAAAAAACATTTTTTCTCTTAACAAATTCAACTAAGAGCGCTCTAGAACCTAATTGCTCGAACAACAAATCAATATTTAGCGTTGTGGATACAAGTCCTACTTGTTGAGATTTATTTTTGATCTTAAGCTCCATTCGCATTAATTTTTTTTCACATAGCTTCACCTGGCTCTGCAATTGCTTCAGTTCCTGTAGAGACTTTGCCCGATTTAATCGGCTGTAAAACCAATTTAACTTCTCACGCTGTAACCTGAACTCTCTTATGAATTCACCCGAATATGAGGTAACCAAATCGCCTCTTCCTAAACTTTCGGCCAAAGCACGCGCCTTTGATTTTTCAAACAGTAAAATCGCAGCTTTTAATCTCCGCTCAGCCAGGTAAATATCTAAGAGATTCTCAAATGGTGACAGATGGCTTGCAAAAAATGAAATCTTAAAATCCTCTGCCGGGATTGAAGATCTAAGTTTTTCCACCAACTTAACAGCCTGTCGAAAATAACTCTTAGCACTTTTTTTATCGGATTTCCCGAGAGATAATTCTCCAAGCGAATTTAAAGTCGCCAGCAAAACTCTTATCTCTTCGTACTTTCGCGAGAGCTTGATCAATTTTTCAAGACTCGCCTCTGCTTTTCCAATCTTACCTAGCTTTCTCTCGGCTTCAGCTTCGAGCCATTTGCATCTCAATAAGTACCTAACGCTTGTTGATTTAAATAATTCACTGGCTTCTTTTGCTAATCTTCTAGCCTCCTGAAAATGACCTTCATCCAATTCTAATCTAGACTTTATAATTTTTGCCTTCGCTAATCCGACTGCATCGTTTTCCTCAGCATATAGCTTCTCCGCTTTCTCCAGCTCTCTACGAGCCTTTGTCTTTTCTCCAAGGAGCAGTAATGCCTGAGCACGATTTAACCGGGCAAACGCTTCCTCAAATCTTAACTTGAGTTTGCTTAATGAACGAATGACTTGCCCATAGGATACAATGGCTTCGTTAAGTAAATTCAACTCTAGATAGGCATTAGAGATCTCAAGTTCTGCACTTGCCTTTTGGTAGACCGCACCGAGTTGCTCAAATTTTTGTCTAGAAGATTCGAAGTATCTTAATGCCTCTCCAAATCTGCCACGGAAAAGGTTCAAATTACCTATACTTGCTTCTATCTCAGCTTCGGTGATGGGCATCTTTAGTTTCCTAGCTCCATCCAGCGCCTTCAAATAAAAGTGTTCCGCTCTCGTAAAATCATTCATTTCCATGTAGGTGTTCGCAAGCCCATTCTCGGCCATAACGCACCAGCGCTCTTCTCCTATTCTTGAAAATCTTTTAAGTGCCGATAAACAAAATCTTTCAGCAGCTTTGTGACGTTCAACCCTTGATAAAACATTACTTAAATTAAGCTCTATCTTGCCGGCTGAAATATAATCCCCTTTATCCTCAAAAATTTTCAAAGCCTTGATCCCAGCCTCTACTGCCGCTTGCGTTTCACCCAGAAAGGATAATGAAATGAGCCTCGCCACCTGACAATTTGCTGAGTCTAATTCATTGCCCTCAGTAGAAAAAATTTCAGAGGCTTGTTGCAGCAATTTATCAGCTATATCAAATTTACTCTGCACCAAAGCTGAAATTCCTGAAGTCCAAAGATAAAATGCATACACCTGCTTATCGGAAGTTTCCTCTGATAAAAAGCTGAGAATACGTGCGATTTTGGATGTCTTCTTCGGATCACTGACCCAAAAGTCATAACACAGAGCCCTCAGTTCTCGTGCCAAAGCTAAGGCCGACCCGCAATGTTTCTGGAGTACCTCTCTAAACTCCTTTTCATTCTTAGCTATGAGGAGTCTTTCAACTATTTCTTTTTCTGTCATGAGATTACTTCTAATTTACGATAAATCACGCATAGGAACTTAACATATCTACAAGGATCTTTCACCTTGATACAAATGACCAAACGAGAAAAATTTTAATTGCTGAAATAACCAGTAATTGAAAAATGACGAAAGGAAAGCTAGACAGCCGTGTTGCACTCTAGTAGCTACAAGCGCTACTTCTCCTCTATAACTTCAACTAAATCTCCTACTTTCAGGCTCCCACTTCTCTGATCAGCTATTAGATTTTGGCCAAAAAGCACTTTACGCTTACCTCCAATTACAAAAGATCGAATCTTATTTAGAGTCTTCAAAGGCTCCTCTCCCATTTTTCTTCCAGTCCGCTGATCAATTGTGGTTACAATACACCTAGAACATGGTTTCACAACATGGAAAACATATTCTCCGATCTTTATTTTCTTCCAATCATCCTCTGCAAATGGAAATGCACCGCTGATTACGAGATTAGGACGAAAACGACTCATCTCAATCGGCACACTCAGATAATTATTTAAGCTCTTCAGGGAGGCTTGGTTGGTCAGCAAAAATGGGTATCCGTCAGCAAACGAAACTACGTCCTCGCTACTTACGGCATAATTCGAGTCAACTTGCCTTCTACCAGCTATTTTGACTAACTTACATTCTATGCCTAGTAGGTTGCTAAACCACTCATTTATATGATTTTCATAAACTAAGGCCTCGACATGGCTCTCCCAAATATTTACCGAAAGACGATGCTCATCCGAGGGCTCCAGCGGAATACTTAAATATTCTCCAAAAGCAAAAACTCCTAACTCCTTATCTAAAATCGAGATCTGAAACGCAGCTAACTGCGGATACTCTCTTTGTGTCATAAAGCGCAAATTACTATCAACCAACATCCATCTCCGATCAAACCTTAGTCCCAGACTTTCAAATTGAGCCTCTTTTAAACTTATACCTTGCATCGACTTGATGGGATAAATGTTTATCTGCGATAAAAACATAATAACCTAACAATGTCTCTATCAAATTTTCTGCTCTAGGTATTCTAAACTTATGATTGCAGACTTGACAAATTAAACTCTGTTTTTGTATATTAGCACTCTCAGGCAGAAAGTGCTAAAATTAGCCTGAAGAAAATCATATAAAAGGAGAGAAGGAAAGATGGGCGTGAAGATAAGACCACTTCATGACAGAGTTTTAGTAAAAAGGATAGAAGAAAAGATAGAAAAAACTGCCGGTGGGATATATATTCCCGACACAGCTAAAGAAAAGCCCCAAGAAGGGGAAGTAGTAGCGGTTGGAGCTGGTAAGTATAAAGAAGACGGAACTCGTCAACCGCTAGATGTAAAAGAAGGAGACAGAATTCTTTTTGGCAAATACAGTGGCTCAGAGATCAAGATCGATGGTGAAGAATTTTTGATAATGCGTGAAGACGAAATTCTCGGCATCATTGAACGTGCCGGTGCTACTGCTAAAAATTAAAATAAAAAATTTATAAGAAAGGAGATAAGGGACTATGGCAAAACAAGTAGTTCATGGTGAAGATTCGAGAGCAGCAATTTTAAGAGGAGTAAATCAACTTGCAGATGCTGTAAAAGTTACATTAGGACCGAAAGGTCGCAATGTAGTTATTGAAAAGAAATTTGGTAGCCCTGTAATAACCAAGGATGGTGTAACAGTCGCTAAAGAAATAGAGTTAAAGGACCCATTGGAAAACATGGGTGCTCAAATGGTTCGTGAAGTCGCTTCTAAGACATCTGATGTAGCTGGCGATGGAACAACGACTGCAACTGTCTTGGCTCAATGCATTTTCAAAGAGGGGCTAAGAACAGTCGCTGCCGGTGCAAATCCGATGGCTTTGAAGCGTGGCATTGATAAAGCAGTTGAAAAAGTAGTCGAAGAAATCAAACGTTTATCTAAGCCTGTTTCTGGTGAAGCTATTGCTCAAGTCGGTACGATCTCCGCAAACGGGGATAAAACCATCGGTAGGATTATAGCCGAGGCCATGGATAAAGTTGGGAAGGATGGTGTCATAACAGTTGAAGAATCCAAGTCCATGGAAACCTCGCTCGAGGTTGTCGAAGGAATGCAGTTCGATCGTGGATATCTCTCACCATACTTTGTGACCGATCCTGAGAGGATGGAAGCCGTTTTAGAAGATGCTTTCATTCTCATTCATGAAAAGAAGATTTCTTCCATGAAAGACCTGCTACCGATACTTGAGCAAGTAGCTCGCGCCGGTAAGCCTCTTTTAATCATTGCGGAGGATGTAGAGGGAGAAGCTTTGGCTACACTCGTTGTCAACAAGCTACGTGGCACACTGAGTGTATGCGCTGTCAAAGCTCCTGGATTTGGAGATCGCCGTAAGGCAATGCTTGAAGACATAGCCATTCTAACCGGCGGCAAGGTCATAAGCGAAGATTTAGGAGTAAAACTTGAAAATGTTACGCTCGATGACTTAGGAAGGGCGAAGAAAATTACGGTTGATAAGGAAAATACAACCATAGTTGAAGGTGCTGGATCTCCTGAGGCTATCCAAGCACGAGTGAAGACGATACGTACTCAAATAGAGGAAACCACCTCCGACTATGATCGTGAAAAGTTGCAAGAACGTCTTGCCAAGCTAGTTGGTGGAGTAGCTGTCATAAAGGTTGGTGCAGCTACTGAAACTGAAATGAAAGAAAAGAAGGCAAGAGTTGAAGACGCAATGCATGCAACTCGTGCCGCTGTCGAAGAAGGCATAGTTGCTGGTGGTGGTGTCACCTTCATACGTGCAGCAAAAGTCCTTGAGAACTTAAAACTTGAAGATCAAGATGAACAAATCGGCGTAAACATCATCAAGCGTGCTTTGGAAGAACCATTGCGCCAAATCGCAGCTAATGCTGGTAAGGAAGGCGCTATAATAGCCGAAAAAGTGCGCGAAGCTGATAGTGATACATTCGGCTTCAATGCAGCAACCGAAGAATTTGAAGACCTTGTCCAAGCAGGAGTCATTGATCCTGCCAAAGTCACTAGAACAGCTCTTCAGAATGCAGCTTCCATCGCTGGCTTGATGCTCACAACCGAAGCATTAATTTCTGAAGTTCCCGAAGAAAAAGGCGAGCAAGTTCCAGGAATGTAATGCTTTTCAAACCTTAAAAGGGCTCCGCTCTTATTCAGAGCGAGCCCTTTTTCTTTTGCGCAAAAATTCCGGGTCTATCTGCAATACATATTTAAACCTGGAAATATCCGTACATCAATTCATCTTTGTATTTGACATGGTGGACTCAGATGAATTCAAGGATGCACCATTTCCTCAGGTTTCACTAATTTATCAAATGTTTCTCCATCTAAAATCCCGAGCTCTATAGCGGACTCTCGCAACGTGATGCCTTTTTTATATGCATTTTTAGCGATCTTTGCAGCATTGTCATAGCCTATATGAGGATTCAATGCGGTTACGAGCATGAGAGACTCTCTTACATATTTGTCTATTCTCTCGCGATTTATTTCTATTCCTACAGCACAAAACTCAACAAAACTATTAATCGAATCATGCAATAATCTTACCGAATGTAGGAAGTTATGAATCATAACTGGCTTGAAAACGTTTAACTCAAAGTTACCCTGTGAGCCGGCAAACGTTATTGCTGAATCGTTGCCGAAAACTTGAACAGCCACCATGGTAAGGGCTTCACATTGAGTAGGATTAACTTTACCGGGCATTATAGAGGAACCAGGCTCATTTTCAGGTATGATCAATTCTCCAATGCCACATCTAGGACCAGAAGCTAACCATCGTATGTCGTTAGCTATCTTCATCAAACTACAAGCCAAAGTTTTCAGGGCTCCCGAGGCAAAGACAAGCTCATCATGAGCCGATAATGCTGCGAATTTATTTGGATGAGAGCGAAATGGTAAACCAGTCAGCTCAGCAATCTTTTTAGCCACTCTTTCAGCAAATTCTGGATGGGAATTCAGGCCAGTGCCTACGGCTGTACCCCCGATCGCTAAATCATACAAACCGTCTAAAGCCTGTTCTATTCTGTGAACATTGCGATCTAAGAGGTTAGCCCATCCGCTGAACTCTTGTCCAACGGTAAGAGGCGTGGCATCCTGAAGATGCGTACGCCCAATCTTTACAACATCCTTGAACCGCTCGGCCTTCTCTTTTATTGTCTCCGATAGCCATCTAACTTTCGGAATCAGTTTATTCATTTGCTCTGCGGCTGCAATATACATCGCAGTCGGGAACGTATCATTGGAAGACTGTGACATGTTTACATCGTCATTGGGATGAATAGGTTTTTTACTACCTAGAACCCCTCCAGCGATCTCTATGGCACGATTTGAGATCACCTCATTAACATTCATATTCGTTTGAGTGCCAGAACCAGTCTGCCAAACTCTCAGAGGAAAGTTCGCATCAAGTTTTCCCTCTATTACTTCATCTGCTGCCTGCACTATCAAGCGCATTTTCTCTTCAGGGAGCTTGCCAAGTTCGAAATTTACAAGAGCGCACGCCTTTTTTAAGATCCCAAACGCTCTTATCATCTCACGTGGCATTACATCGTAGCCTATGTTGAAATGATGAAGGCTTCTTTGAGTTTGTGCTCCCCAGTAAACATCTGCTGGGACATGTATCTCTCCCATTGAATCCGTCTCAACTCTCATCTTTTTATCCTGCATAGTCCTAATCCCCAAAATTAGAAAAATCAAAAATTAAAGATTAACAAAGTAGTACTAAATAAAAAATTCTCTTTTAAGGTTTAACCATGAGAGAGCAGTCTCACAAAGTAATTTTGATTTTATCTCTTCTGGATATGGCATTGATTCTATCAATTTACCTGCTGGCGTCTCACCTAATGGAAATGGATAGTCAGTCCCCAATGCTATCCTATCTGCTCCCACCAACTTAATCAGATAATCCAACATTTCTGGTGAATGCACTAGAGAATCATAGTAAATTCTTTTTACGTAGTCTTTTGGATTTCTATGATTATCGACAGCACACAAATCTGGTCTTACTAAAAATCCATGTTCTATCCTCCCGATATTAGCCGGGAAAGACCCACCCCCGTGTGCAAAACATATTCTAAGCTTTGGCAAACGCTCCAGAGTCCCGGAAAATATAAGCGAGCAAATGGCACGCGCTGTTTCAGCTGGCATTCCTATGAGCCAGGGCAACCAGTATTTTTGTATATATTCCTCACCCATCATCTCCCAAGGATGAACGAATACCGCCATCTCCAATTCCTCGCAGGCTGCGAAGAACTCAAAAAAATAAGGCTCTCCAAGGTTTTGCTGATTGACGTTTGTACCGATCTCAACTCCACGAAGACCGATTCTCTTGCATCTTTCAAGCTCTTTGATGGCTAATTGTACATCCTGCATGGGAACCGTCCCTAAGCCCACAAATCGTTTCGGGTACTTATGCACAACTTTTGCAATTTCATCATTCAAAAACTCAGCCATTTGTAAGGTGTGCTCTGCCTTTGCCCAATAGCAAAACATGACAGGCACTGTAGAAATTACTTGTACCGATACATTTTGCTGCTCACATTCCTGCAGACGCTTTTCCGGCGACCAACAATTTTCTTCAATTTCTCGAAAAAAACTACCATCATCTCTGATTAACCTAGCGCATCCTGGCTTGTGGTGTTCGATCAAAATGAATCCACCATAACCGAATTTATCAGCCCATCTAGGAAGATCTCTGGGTAATATATGCGTATGAATGTCTATTTTCATAAGGACTCAGCGATGGAATTCCGCAACGACTGGGGCATGATCAGACGGCCTTTCCCAACCTCTCGGATTTTTATCAATCCAGCAATTACCGCATCTTGAAGCCAAACTCTCTGATGCCCATATGAAATCTATTCTCAAGCCTTGGTTTTTTAAAAATCCTGCTTCTCTATAGTTCCACCAAGAAAATTCCTTCTTGTCTCCGTTGATTTTTCGATAAAGGTCAACAAATCCCCATTTTCGCACATGCTCAATAGCGGCTCTCTCTGGCTTAGAGAAATGTAACTTCCCCTCCCATGCCTCAACACTCCAGACATCTCTCTCATCACTTGCCACATTAAAATCTCCACAGAGCAATACATCTTTTCCTTTATCGAAATTTGAGTCTAAAAACTTTCTTAATCTCAGCAGCCAGTCCAACTTAAAATGATATTTATCAGACCAAAGCTCAGTGCCATTTGGGACGTAAACGTTGATGATATCGACACCGAGTATTTTAGCCGATATAAGCCTCTTAGCTGCATTTTCATCATCATCTGGCATGTTATATCGCACATTCTCTATGGGATGTTTTGAGAGAATGGCCACCCCGTTATAAGATTTCTCACCAAGGAAAGCTGAGTTATAACCATACATTTTTATCTCAGCCGCTGGAAACTTATCATCAGGGCATTTAGTTTCTTGAATGCAAAGGACATCGGTGTCCGTTTGCGCAAGCCATTTAATTACCTGCTCGAGTCTTATCAAAATTGAATTTACATTCCACGTCGCTATTTTCATCATGATCAAAATGGTTTTAGCATCAACATTGATAGGAGCGTAGCACGATAGCTAAGATCATCTAAACATATAAATTCTTCGAGCGTATGGGCTCCATCTCCTCTTACACCTAATCCATCTAACACTGGCACTCCCAATGCTGCCACAAAATTGCCATCAGAGGCACCTCCAACCTGAGTCTCTCCAAGCTCATAATTCATCAGTGCAGCTAGTTTCTTTGCGTGCTCATAAAATCCTAAAACTTTTTCATTTCTCTCCAATGGCGGACGATTTATACCTCCAAGTATCTCCAACCTAACTCGTTCATCTAATGGTTTGAGGGTTCTAATTTTCTCATCTATTTTTTGCGCCTCTGAGAGCGTAGTAAAACGAACATCAATGCTACACTCTGCTTCTGCTGGCACTACATTCGGTGCAGTGCCTCCCTTTACCTGGCAAACAATTGCTGTAGTGCCTGTTTGTTTATCGTTCAGCTCATGGATTCTTTTAATCTGATGTGCAATTTCTAAGATGGCAGAAGCTCCCCGCTCCGCCTCAAGTCCTGCGTGAGCTGGTATCCCATGAGCTTTTAAAATGTACGCTGCTGTTCCTTTCCTACCAGTTTTCGCTTTACCATTCGCAGAGGGCTCACAAACCAAACAAAGTTCTGCTTTGGCAGCCTCACTTTCTACTAGCTCCCTACCAGTAATGCTCCCAACTTCCTCATCGCAAGAAAAAAAGATCGTTATGGGCAATGGAGGTTTCTCATTAGATTTTTGCTTAATCGCCTTAAGCGCTTCTATGATCAGAATGCAATTTGCTTTCATGTCGAAAACACCACACCCATAAAGTCTGCCATTCTCTATTCTGGTCGGATTTAGCCGACTTGCGCCACGAGGGTGAACCGTATCGGTATGACCAACGACCAAAAGAGATTTCGATGTTTGCGATTGAAAAGCTCTGATTATCAAATGTTGCCCAGTTTTAGTCTCTACTCGCTCTATGCTCTCAACGCAATCTAAATTCTCTATTGCCCCCGCCAAGAAGTCAGCTACCTGTCGGCTTGCCTCAATATCGAGTGAGGGAGATTCGATATTTACAAAATCTTTTATTGCCTCAATGATTCTCTCTTGTTCACTCTCGAAAAGATTATAGAATTCGCGCCAATTCATCGAGTCAAAAAAATAATACATTTAATTGAGAATTTCATTAAGCACTGAGCCTATTCTGTAGCCTGCTAATGTAATCTGTTTTTCAGAGATTTCCAATGCTTTTTTACGATACTCCTCTGATGGCGATTCATATGGCTTCAATGTCTCTGAAAATACTTCCTTAGTAGCAATCTCGAAGGCCTCCTCATGCCACTTTTCATATTTCCCTAAATACAAACTACCTTTTAGCTGTTCCAAAGGATATTTTTTCATGAGGTTACGTGCTAGATCGCCTATGAAAGTCAGATCACAGGAATCACCACGCGGTATGCTTCTGACAATAATTGAATCCCAAAACCAGTGTAGATTATCTTGTTTTTCTTTTGGAGTATTTTTCGGAGTCAATAAAAAAAGATTACCACCTTGATCGCCATTAGGAGTCCCTGAACTAACACGAGCTGAATTGTGTAATGGTTGATGGATATCGCCTGCTACATGTAAAAACCACGCTAAAGCTATTGCTTTCTCAGAATCAGCAATATTTTGGTCCTTGAGTATCCGCTCGAACTCGAATAACTTTTCCAGAGCTTTTCCACCTTCGGATGAATCAGGTTTAGGGAGCAATTTGATACTGTTCCCTTCGAATTTCCAGAATTTGTCAAAATAATGCCACTCAGGCTTGTTGTACTTCTGATATCGCATGGGAAAGTTTTTATCTCGCACGATATCCGGCCAGATGGATGCCATCATAAAAAATTCTATTTGCCTTACCTCTAAAGGTCGCGAGTCATATTTTTGAAAAAATACACTTAAATGCGAATCTTCTGGTGCGGCAAGAAGAATTCTGATTGCTTGTTCGCGAGCTTTCGGGGACATCGATTGCCAAGCAATATAAGCCGTTGTTTTATGACCTACTTCGTCCCACGCAAACATCGAAGTAACGCATAACAGTAATGATCCTATTAGTACGACCCTAACAACTTTAATACCCATAAGCACTCCATCGAGCGTATACGTTAGTCAATAAACCTAAGGTTTCCTCTGTAATCTCTCTTTTCCAGCTAGCGCCTCGTTATAGGCTTTTTCATCAACGTTTCCTAATTTAATGGCCTCCTCATATTCTCTCAACGCTGCTTCAATTTGATCATTAAATTCCAATATCCTAGCTAATGCAACATGCGCCCTTTGCAATAAGATCGGATCTGTATCAGATGTCGCTTGTAAAATTGCATTTCTATAATTAGCCGCAGCTTTTCCGAGACGTTCATCTCGTAATGTTTCGTCAAATGTCAACTCAGCATATAAGCTAGCAACTCTGCCTCTTGCATAAAAAATACGTGGATCGCCCGGATAATCTTGCATCAAATTTGATAAAAACTCATCAGCCTTTTCAAATTCCTTCTTTTTGATCAGCTCCTCAACTTGCAGCAATTTTTCCGCCAAGGCTTTCTCGCGAGCTGAGAGTTCTTTTGCCGGCATTTGCTTTGCTTTTCTTTGTTCCCTTCTCTCTAAGGCTCTTTTCCGAGCCTCAGCAGTCTCTGTTAATCTCTGCCTCTCACGAGCAAAATTTATCGAGAGTATCATATCCCGAAACGCTGCTGACACATCAAAACCTGAGTCCTCAACACCCTTTAGCTGCTCAGCGAAATGAAATGCTAACACGGCACCCTTTTCATAAGCTTCTGACAGCAACAGAGCAGTCTCATCTGCCAGCTCTGATTTCGTCTTATTCAGTTCTGCCACAATGGCGCGTCTTTCATCATCCGTTTTAGCTTGCTCAAGCTTCTTACGCGCCTCAAGCGTTGCTATTTTTGCCTTAGAGAATTCTATCTGCCTGGCATCGGCTGCCGCTGCTATTGAGCGCGAGACTGCAAGAAATATATCAGCCGAAATCTCAGGATTAATTTTCCTGCGCTCATCAAGCAAACCCTTTATTTGCTCCCTAAAACCATTTATGTCTTTTGAATTCTGGAAAATCAAAGGATCGAATACGAAGCGCAAAAATGCACGTCGTGCCTCAGACAAGCTCAGATTAGTATCTGGCGGCACTATAACATAATAATCATCGCCAATGTTTCTAAAGTTTATTGTGCCAACGGGGGCAAGCAATTCCGGTACTATGAAGAACCTGCGCTCTCGTTCTCTTGTCTCTATTTTTTGCAGAGTGGTTTTCCCCTTCGCATCTTTTGTCTCAACCTTTATTTTCTCTATGAAATTTGTTTGAGGTCTCGTGTTTAAATATTCCAATAAATCTCGCACCATTATAGAAGCAGAGGAACGCATCTTATCGCCCTCTTGCTGATAAATCTTGTAATATTCCTCTAGTTTTGCAGCTATTGCAGAGCGACGATAAAATTCACGCACAAGCGGCGAGAAATCCAAAACTTCGAGCAAATCAGCGGGCAAATCCACTGTCCTCTGAGGATCTTGTAATTCTGGGACAGGCGAGAGGGCATAAGCCAGAGAAATGAAAGATGCTGTTATCTGCTCTGGCGTCTGATCAGGATGCCTTCTCTTGTAACCACTTATAAAGATCTGAATTTTTTGTTTGAGTTCAGGATTTAGCGAAGATAAATCTTCACGGATGCGTTTTCTGAAATTCTCTCCTTGTGGGGTTAGATTATTTTCAAGACCTGAAAATTCCAGGCAGGCCATCAGGACAATCAAGCGTCTATCCGGTTCGATTCGGACTCCGTATCTCGTCAAATCTAATGGTTGCTGCTCACTGCGTTTAACACCTGCTTGCGAATATGAAATGCAACAAAGGAGCAATAAAAAAAGCGAAGGGATTATGATCCCAACGCTTTTTTGTGACAATTCAAGTAAAAATCTAGAAACTCGCCAAGGCCTCATCTTCATTCTCGTAAACATCGAATACGGTTAATAATTTCGTAATTGCCAAAAGATCTTGAACCTTTTGAGTAAGATTCAATAATTTGAGACTTCCACCTTCTTTACTAACGGTAGTGAAACTGGATACCAATTCTCCTATTCCACTTGAATCAATATAACTAACACCACCAAGATTCAATAGAATTTTCTTTTTTCCTTCACTGAGAAGATGTCTAACGGCGGTGCGTAAAGCAACACTTCCTTCTCCAATCGTTATTTTACCTTCAAGATCGAGAATCGTTACGTCTCCTGCTTGTCTCTCTGCTATTTTAAGTTCTGACATGTTTTTATCTCCCTTTTAACTAAGTTTTAATTTATCGGAAAATAAAGCGAATACTAAATTGTAAGCTACAATCAGTATGAAGCAAAGTGGTTAAAGATTTTTACTCTTCGACTGTTTGAAGAGTTTACACATTCTGACTACCGTTCCACCTCTTGAATGTTTGATCCATTCAACTTCTTCCATAAAATTCCGCATGAATAGAATCCCACGCCCACAATTCTTCAACAAATTCTCTGGTCTCGTCGGATCAGGCACTTTATCTACGTCAAAGCCATTGCCAAAATCTCTTACCTTGACCTCCAAACCTTTGACCAACTTCGTGATAGTCACCTCCACCTTCTTAGTTTCGTCCAATAAGTTGCCATGTTTGACGGCATTTGCTACAGCCTCCCGCACTGCCATATCAATCGCGTAAACTGCTTCTTCATCAAATCCCAGGGAAATAGCAAAATCTATGGCTTTATTCACCACTTCGTCTATCGCTTCTATCTTGCTGGGAATAGAAATCTTCAACCTCTTACTACTCTGCATCTTAAAGCCTTTACTTCTTTTATCCGTTTTTGATCGTTGATGTCAAGCTATTATTTAGATCTTCCGGCGCCCTTCCTAAAAATTAATTGTAACCGATAGCAAGTTGATTTTCTCTGACGGAAAAGTTAACAAAAAGGATGTAACAAAAAAATTCATACTCAGCTATCGAGTGAGATAAACTTTGTATTATGAAGCTTGCCGATAAAATAAAAGAGCAACTGGCTTCAGAATGGTTCACAGAAATCTACAAAAATAAAATCCGCCCTCTAAGAACAAGATCTTACAAAATGCCAATACCGGAGAAAGAAAACAAAACGGAAATTCAACATACGCTCTTGGGCATTGAATTGAAGGTTGGCAAATTAAGATTATCCTGTCCGGATCTATCCACCGCTCGATACCTGCAAATCTTTGCGCGTCTGGGCATAAACGAAGTGGCCATACCTTATGAAATAACTAAAATCTCCCATTGCGCTGATGAGCTAGAGTCATCTTGGCAAAAAACACTACTCAGTCTCGAACATGAACTAAAAAATACCAATCCCAAATTAAAATCTAAAATCAAAGCAGAATTAATAAAAATCATTAGAGACGAAGTTAAGCAGATAGGCGCAGGACCAAAAATACCAGAATTTCCTCAGCAAACAAAACAAAAAAAATCTTCTTAATTAATCCCAACAAATCTTATTTTTCTAACTTGCTGAATGAATACTCATTCAGATATAATTCGACAAAAAGCAAGAGAGGAATAAGGTTTATGTTACAAGTGAGAAAAGCCGCAGTTTTAGGTGCAGGTACGATGGGTTCAGCTATAGCAGCTCATTTAGCAAATGCAGGTATTCCGGTGATACTTTTGGATATTGTTCCTAGAGAATTAACTGATGAGGAAAAATCTAAAGGCTTAACTTTAGATTCACCAGAGGTAAGAAACCGAATAGTAAAGTCTTTATTTGAAGCAGCTAAAAAATTAAAACCAGCGCCACTAATGCTCGAGGAAAATGCCAAGCTCATAAAGTTAGGCAATTTCGATGATGATATGCCGAAGATTGCCGAATGTGATTTAGTGATTGAGGCAGTCGTTGAAAATCTAGAGATCAAACATAAGATATTCGGTGAAGTCGAAAAATATCGCCATTCAAATTCTGTAATTGCATCAAACACGAGCGGGATCCCAATTGGCAAAATCGCGGAGCCATTCTCTAGCGAATTCAAAAAACATTTTTTAGGCATTCATTTTTTCAATCCGCCACGCTACATGAAGTTAGTTGAGGTCATTCCTACACCTGACACTGATCAGAAAATCGTAAAAGAGGTCTCCGAATTTTTAGATAAAAGACTAGGTAAAGGTGTAGTTCCAGCCAAAGACCGTCCTAACTTTATAGCCAATCGTATCGGTACATTTGGAATGATGGTCACGATACACGAAATGTTACGCATGGGGCTTACTCCTACGGAAGTTGACCAAATTACTGGAAAGGCGATAGGCCATGCGAAAAGTGCTACTTTTCGCACTTCAGATCTCGTGGGACTCGATGTTCTCGCTCATGTAAACAGAAATCTATACCCAGCAGTTCCAGACGATGAGGATAGAGATGTTTTTCTATTGCCGGAGATAATCGAGAAGATGCTCGAAAGAAAATTACTCGGTGACAAAACCGGCGGAGGATTTTACAAAAAAATAAAGGATGAGGAAGGAAAAACTCAAATCTTAGAACTCGATTTAAACACATTCGAATACAAGCCTCAACAGAAAACTAAGTTTGCCTCGCTTGAGGCCGCGAAACAGATAGATGAACTGCCGAAACGCCTGAAAATGCTTATCTGGGGTGAAGACAAAGTTGCTGAGTTTTTGTGGAAGACGACATCCAGAGTCTTTCGCTACGCAGCTAATCGTATACCAGAAATTGCTGATACCATAGTCGAAATCGACAACGCAATGAAATGGGGATTTGGTTGGGACATAGGAGTATTTGAAAGCTGGGATGCAGTTGGAGTAAGGGAATCTGTTGAAAGAATGCAAAAAGAAGGCCAGCCAGTGCCACGCAATGTTCAGCAGATGCTCCAATCAGGTGCAGAGAGCTTCTATCGTCACGAAAATGGCAAGACCTACTTTTATGATTTAGTAAATGGCGGATATAAGCCGATTGCGGAGCGTGAGGGAGTCATAATCCTTAAGTCCATAAAGGAGAGAACTGCAGTCATTAAGAAAAACTCGGCAGCAAGTCTCATAGATTTAGGCGATGGAGTAGCTTGCCTAGAGTTTCATTCTAAGATGAATGCCATCGGTGGCGATACAATGCAGATGATGAAGTTCGCCGTTGATGAAGTAGAGAGGAATTTTCTCGGCTTAGTAGTAGGTAATCAGGGCGAGAACTTTTCGGCCGGAGCTAACTTGATGATGCTTTTGCTGGCTGCTCAAGAGGAAGAATGGGATGAGATAGATTTGATGGTAAGAACTTTTCAGCAAGTCAACATGCGGCTTCGCTACTCATCAAAACCTGTTGTCGTCGCTCCATTCGGATTGACTCTCGGCGGTGGTTGTGAAATTGCTCTGCATGGTGATTATGTGCAAGCAGCAGCAGAAACTTACATGGGGCTTGTGGAAGTAGGCGTCGGACTATTACCCGCAGGCGGCGGAACTAAAGAAATGACATTACGAGCGATGGAATTAGCTCAAAAAACCCCAGATGCAGATCCGCTAGTTTTCCTGAAAAAAGTATTTGAATTAATCGGCATGGGCAAGGTTTCTACATCTGCACAGGAAGCACGTCAATTTGGCTTTCTGCGTCCATCAGATGGCATTTCTATGAATTCCGATAGACTGATCGCAGATGCTAAAAGACAAGTCTTGCATATGGCTGAATACTATGTTCAACCACAACCGAAAGAATGTTTAGCGCTTGGCGAATCTGCTCTATCTGCATTTAAGGTCGCTCTACATATGATGAAGCGTGGCGGTTATATCTCCGAACACGATGAATTAATCGGCAGAAAAATAGCTAAAGTCCTATGCGGTGGTGAGTTAAATCACCAGACTTATGTCTCAGAGGAATATTTACTCGACCTAGAGCGCGAAGGCTTCCTGTCCTTGTGCGGAGAAAGAAAAACGCAGGAAAGAATAGCTTACATGCTCAAAAATGGTAAACCATTAAGAAACTAATCAGGTACTACATGGATGTAATTCGCTGTAATTGGGCTAAGAGTAAACTAGAAATTGAATATCACGATAAGGAATGGGGTGTTCCTTTATACGACGACATAAAGCTATTCGAACTCTTAGTGCTGGAAACGATGCAAGCCGGTATTTCGTGGGCAATAGTACTCAGCAAACGTGAAGCGATCAGAGAGGCGTTTGATGATTTTAATCCTTATGAAATCGCTTCATATGACGATAGAAGAATTGAAATGCTGCTAGCTAATCCACAAATAATAAGAAATTCTTTGAAAATCAGATCAGCTGTCCAAAATGCTAGGGCATTTCTGCGCATAGTTGAGAAATGCGGCTCATTTGCCAGTTATATCTGGCAGTTTGTCGATCAAAAACCAATAATCAATGCCTGGGGTGAGCTTTCACAAATCCCAGCATATACCGAGATTTCAAAACAAATGAGTAAGGACATGAAACAACAAGGTTTCAGTTTTGTTGGACCAACAGTCTGCTATGCTTTCATGCAGGCTTGTGGCCTCGTTAATGACCATTTAATTTCATGCTTTCGATACAATCAGATAAACCAGTACATACAAAAAGGAGTTAAGTTATGAAAGAAGCAGTTATAGTATCGGCTGTAAGAACTGCAGTGGGCAAAGCCCCAAAAGGTACTTTGAGAAATACGCGTCCCGACGACTTAGCGGCGGCTGCAATAAAAGAAGCAGTTAATCGAGTAAGTGGCTTAGATCCGCGTGAGATTGACGATGTAATAATGGGATGTGCATTTCCAGAGGCACAACAAGGGATGAATGTTGCTAGAACTGCAGCAATATTGGCGGGTCTACCAGTTGAAACGTCTGCCATGACAGTTAATCGCTACTGCTCATCTGGTCTTCAGACAATAGCGATTGCTGCAGATCGGATACGAACAGGTGCTGCTGACGTTATAGTGGCCGGTGGCCTAGAAACGATGTCGATGATACCTATGGGAGGAAATACATTCAGACCTAACCCAACCCTCGTCGAAACATACCCTGATTATTACTTGAACATGGGATTAACCGCAGAGAACCTAGCACGCAAATATGCTATAAGCCGAGAACAGGCTGACGAATTCTCTCTAAGATC
The DNA here is from genome assembly GCA_964486055.1 of uncultured Blastocatellaceae bacterium. Lineage (GTDB taxonomy): Bacteria > Acidobacteriota > Blastocatellia > Pyrinomonadales > Pyrinomonadaceae > J014. The sequence continues at coordinate 85,251 of CAZALE010000005.1, read as the reverse complement.
ACATCAAAAGGCAGCATCTGCAATTCAAGCGGGAAAATTTAAGGATGAGATTGTACCAATAAAGGTATTCGTCGATGAACTGGATGAAAAAGGGCGAGTGAGAAGAAAAGAAGTTATATTCGATACCGACGAAGGGGTTCGCTACGATACGTCGATGGAAAGTTTAGCTAAGCTAAAACCCGTATTTCATGCTAAAGGCACTGTGACTGCTGGCAACTCATCACAGATGTCTGACGGTGCAGCTGCATGCGTGATAATGTCGGCTGAAAAAGCTGAAAAACTCGGCCTTAAGCCGCTAGCCAGATTTGTTTCCTACGCGACGGCTGGATGCTTGCCTGAAGAAATGGGTGTCGGCCCTGTTTTCGCAATCCCTAAAGCTCTAAAATTAGCAAGTCTCAAACTGGATGATATAGATTTGATTGAATTGAATGAGGCTTTTGCTGTTCAAAGCCTGGCAGTCATCAAACTACTAGAATTGAACCCTGAGCGAATAAATGTAAATGGTGGAGCGATAGCGTTGGGGCACCCACTCGGCTGCACAGGGGCTAAATTAACCGCGACACTTTTAATGGAAATGCATCGTCGAAATGCTAGATATGGAATGGTAACAATGTGTGTAGGTGGCGGGATGGGAGCAGCTGGAATATTTGAAAAAATATAAATTGAGTCCTTACCTGATATAAATCGCGACGAAACGCAAAGTTTTCTGATAATAAAGAAGGCGCCTCAAAGCGCCTTCTTTTCGGGCCTTAATTGTCTAAAACTTTACTCTATCTTTTGAATTTTCGATCTTCCTCTACGAGTGCAAGACCATAATTTTTGCCGTTTATTGTGATTCCGGTTTGTATCTTACCTTTGACGCCAACCTTTGCGCCTTTAGCAGGAACTCCTTCCTTAGCCAAGACCCATATATCTCCCGTCCCGTCATTTAGCTTATATACCCCGCCACTGGCACCTTTAAAAATAGACGCAGATACACCGAAGCTATTTTCTACGTTCCCTGCAACAACCACTTCCTTCCCTTCGAACCTCGAGGGGTTAGCGGTTATTTCCCCTATGCTAGTTCTCGTGGGACAAGCTGCTAAAAACAGCAATGAAGAAAGAATTAACGATGTTCCGAATGCTTTTTTCATTTTTTCATCTCCTCTCGCTTAATAGACTTCCGCAGTGCTAGAGATTCTAACTAAAAATGAAAAGTTGCAGAAAATTTTGGATCCAGACACTAAAAGATAAAAAATGATTCGATTAACTCGTATTAGCAATGACCCGGATCCTTAATCTACTAACCTTCTTGAACACGAAATTTGTACACGTATCCCCTTGAAGTCAAGTAAGAATCTACCTCAGCAAGTTACATTAATGATTGCTTCACAATCTTTAGGGTAATCTTTTAGCTACGACGGACCAATCAACATTTTTCATCAACGCATCAATGTAGGCCCTGCGACCAGTCGATCCGAATTGTTTTACGTATGCATGTTCCCAGACGTCTAGCACAAATACAGGCTGAAAACCGGGTGGATTACCGTTTTCATGATCATCTATCCAAAAATTCTGTAGCCCCTTGCTGACCGGATCATAATAGAGAATTGCCCAACCAATACCTCTCATCATTGCGGTTCTGGTTATATCAGCAACCCAGTTCTCCCATGTTCCCCAAAATGCCGATACAGCTTTTTTAAGTTTTTCATCAATTGCAGATCCATCGGGTTTTAACATCTCAAAATAATATTCATGCAATCTCATACCAGCATATTCAAAGCTGATACGGCGTCGCACCTCAGAAAATTCTGTTGTATCTGCTTTTCCCGCCGAGAGCATCTCCATCATCACGGATTGGGCCTTGTTAACATTAGTCACGTAACCTTTGTAAAGCGTATAATGCTGTTCGAGCATCTCCTTATCTAGACCTTTTAGACCGTCAAAATTGTAGGTCAATGGTGTATAAGTTGTGAATTTATAAGGTGATGACGTAGAGCTTTGGGCCTCTGCATTAAAAAAAGCAGAACCAGCAGTTAAAACACCAGCTCCTATGGCTAACATGGAAGTTATGGCTTCTCTTCTCCTCATTACTTTTGCTCCTCCATTATTGTAGTTTTTGTGATTTCAGTTTAGCATTTCTTTAAGCACTGTGACGAGAAAGCTCACTCTAATTTTATATTTACGCCAATTAGTAAGCCGAGCACGCTCCCCCCTGCCAGAGCTTTTTAATAATTGAACTTCAAAAAAGTAATTAAATTCTCAGTTCTGCGGTTTGAGTTGTTGTGCCATATCGAAGACTATGTTGCAGAAGGCTTTTATTCCAACATCGAGCCGAGAATCATCTATGTAAAAATCTGGTGTATGATGTGCTGGTGCCTTTTTCGGATCTTGTCCTTTCGGCATGCCTCCTATGAAGAAAAAGAATGCAGGAGCCTTAGTGCCGTAAAAAGAAAAATCCTCAGCACCTGTTGTCCACTCCGTTTCAACCACGTTTTCCTTACCCGCTGCTTTTTCAAGCGATGGCAAAACTTTCTGTACTAAATCAGGTGGATTGTAAGTTACAAGTGTTTTGGTTTCAATTGAAACTTCAGCGGTAGCGCCAAAGCTTTCGGCTATTTTCGTGGCAGTTAGACGGATTTTTTCATGGACATCCTTCTGCATCTGGGAATCTAGAGTTCTTATGGTTCCCGACATGGTCAACTCCTCAGGAATAATGTTCTCCCTAATTCCAGCGTTTATCTTACCGACGGTTATCACGACTGGTGCTTTAGTAAGTTCTGATTGTCTGGAGACTATCATCTGTAAACCATTGATTATCTGTGAAGCCACTGCAATCGGATCTATACCGTTCCATGGTTGAGAGCCATGAGTCTGTTTACCTTTTACTTTAATCCAAAACCAATCAGATGAAGCCATTACAGCACCAGACTTGTACTTTATCTTGCCAATCTCAGTTTGCGAGTTAATATGCAGTCCGAAAATTGCGTCAATTTTAGGATTATCCATAACACCTTGTTTGACCATTAAAGCTGCTCCACCCTCTTCACCTACCGGCGCTCCCTCCTCGGCCGGCTGAAAGATAAAAACTATAGTCCCCTTTATTTTATCCCTCATGCTTGAAAGAACCTCGGCGGTGCCTAAGAGAATTGCAACATGCGTATCATGTCCACAAGCATGCATTACTGGGACTATCTGACCGTTATACTCTGCGGTTTCCTTGGATGCAAACGGAAGATTAACTCGCTCCTTAACAGGCAAAGCATCCATATCCGCTCGTAATCCAATAGTGGGACCAGGTTGACCTCCTCGTAAAATTCCTATCACACCGGTATGAGCTATACCAGTCCTGATTTCTAATCCCAATCGACGCAAATGTTCCTCTACAAATTTCGCAGTTTTATATTCTCTATTGGAGAGCTCAGGATATTGATGAATATGCCTGCGCCATTCTATGACTTTCGGCATTATTTTCTCTACAGCTTTGTTAATCTCCTCGCTCAAATCAATAGGCAAGACTTGATGCGTAAACAAAAAACTTGCAATTATCAAAGCGAATATTTTGGACATCTTTTCTACTCCTCCTTAACGATTTTTATTTGCTGGGGATCGAATACCGGTAAATAAGGCCTACTTTCAAATCTCATCACACAACCACTGACTCTTATAACCTTGCCCTGAAAGTAATCAGCTAAATTGCTTATACCCTTTTGTTTATATTTTTCAGCTGCCTGGGCCGATATTGCAATTCCAAGATTATTAGGATCATTAAAATCCTCTTCAGAGTCCAAATATACAATGCCACGATTACTGAGCCTATCTTTTGCCTTCTTCACTTTCATCTGCACTATCACACTCGGCTTGCCAATCTGCCTTATGGCTTCTACAGGAGAAATCGGTTTTTTCTCATCCGCAAATGTGCTTAAGAAATCAGCCGAAAAGACTAGGCCAAAAAATACAATCATTAGTGCAAATAGAAAAGTCAATTTTAAATTCATTGGGGAGATCCTCTAATTTAAAAATTTCCAGAACTATACATTGATCGCTTTATAAGCTGATTCTTACATAGTGCAAGCAAATACTCAAGGCTCCGGCCAGAATAGTAAACAGCGCGCACTACATCATTAAAATTTGCGATGTTGACTCTATTTTAAGCTAGGCATGATAGAGCGAAGAGATCTTAGCTGAGAATTTACATAAAACTACCCTTACTGGCTCGAATCAACTCACTTAACTCATCCAGAAAAATGCTTGAACAAAATTAAAAGTTTCATCTGTTTTTCAGGCATTGGTAAACAGAAAGTTCTAAAATTACCAATTAGAGAATTAAAGATTAAGACCGAGAGGAGATGAAAAATGTATTCACTTAAGTTATCAATTCTAGTGGTCTGCATATTGTTCGTATCGCTTTTTGGTCTTGAGTCTCTAGCTTATCGCTCGAGGCAGCTTGCCTCTGAAAACCAAAAGGACGCTGCGCAACTATTTAAAATGCATTGTGCGAAATGTCATGGAAGCGACGGAAAAGCCAGAAATTTTCGTGGGAAGCTATTAAAAGCTCGCGATTTAACTGACAAAAAATGGCAAGAGAAGGTAAGTGATCAGGATATAGCAGATGCGATAAAAGAAGGGCCAGGTTCTATGCCATCTTTTGAAAACAAGCTGAGCGAGGATCAAATAAACTCACTTGTAAAGTACATACGCAATTTAAAGCGGACTGATAAAGATAAATAACTACCACTTGACCACTGAGGATCTATGAAATGCTTTTAAATCTTTCTAGAGTTCAATAGCAGATCTGCCTTGAGTGAGTGGCTCGATTGTAGGTCTGCAGCACGATTATTATTACACTTCTATTATCGTTGGCATGATTATTGGTTTAGAACCAGCTTCTCGCTGAAAGAATCTCCTCAGCTCTGAATTCAGAGCCTCAATCAAAACGGACTTGACTAGGGATCTACTTTGTGACAAGTTATGAACCACTTTCACGACGTGTTCTTTGATCTCCTCCATTGTGCCGTTATTGTGATTTATACCCGCGACGCCTTGTAAGCTTATCTGTGGTTCTAGTTTTAATGAGTTCGTCTCTTTGTCAATCACTAAAACAATTGTTATTACACCACCATAAGCTAATTTCTTTCGTTCTCTAACTATATCGTAACAGATTTCACTAGCCCCCTCTTCATCAATAAAAGTTTTCTCTAACTCCCGATGAGCAATAACGGAAGCTCTCGAGTGATCGAGCTCTAAAATGTCCCCATTTTCTATGAGTATTATTCTCTCTGGATCAAATCCTAGATGGTTTTTGACGAATTCCTCTTGTCGAAAGAGCATTCTATGCTCACCATGAATTGGTATCAAGAACCTCGGTCTAGCAGTTTCGATCAGAATTCTTATATCTTCCTGAGATGCATGCCCTGATACATGAATCAACCGTCGTTTCTCTTCGATAATGTTGGCTCCTCTTTTATACAAATGGCCAATCAAGCGCGATATAGCCTTTTCATTTCCAGGGATTATCCTTGCAGAGAGAATTACGGTATCACCCCTTTCAACCTTCAGCCCCTTATAATTAGCAGTCGCCATTTGCCAGAGAACTGCCCGAGTCTCCCCTTGAGAGCCGGTCACCAGGTATACGATCTCATCATCATATAAGCTACGCGACTCGCTGATGCTAATCAAAGTCTCGTAAGGAATTTGTAAAAGCCCGAGTCTCTCTGCAATTTCTACGTTAGTTTGCATAGAACGCCCTAAAACGCAAACCTTCTTGCCAAACTCATGCGCAAGCTGGAAGATTATCTGAATTCTGTGAATAGAGGATGAAAAGGTAGAAATTATTATTCGACCTTCAGCTTGAGCGAAGATTTCCCTGAGAGCCGGTATTACGGCTCTCTCTGATGGAGTCCTGCCTGGGACAGTTGCATTCGTAGAATCCGAGAGTAACGCTAATACACCCGCGTCACCGTATTTTTTGAGCGTAACGAGGTCATAAGGCCTACCGATCACAGGCGTTTCATCAATTTTGTAATCACCGCTGTGAATTATGACTCCGACAGGAGTTTGAATCGCTAAAGAAAAGCAATCCACCAAAGAGTGTGAGGCATGTAGAAATTCTATTTTGAAGCTGCCGATCTCCACCAAATCATTAGGCTCAACCATTCGTAAATCAGCCTTATCGAGAATATTTTTTTCTTGTAGACGTTTTTCCGCCAAAGCTAAGGTAAATCTGGAGCCATAAACGGGTATTGGAAATTTCTCAAGCAAAAAAGGCAGTGCTCCGATGTGATCCTCATGTCCATGAGTTAAGATCAGTGCCTTAAGTTCATTCCGATATTCTTGTAGAAAGCCAAAATCAGGGATTGAGAAATCCACTCCAAATGGCGTTTCCTCTGGGAATCCCATGCCTGCATCAATTAAGATCATCTCCTCAGAATAGCGAATTCCCATGCAGTTCATGCCGAATTCGCCTACGCCGCCAAGTGGTATTATTTGAACTTTCTCCATCTTTAGACTGGTATGCCCCCAACGATCTCGTCTGGGTCAGAACTGCTTTTCCCTAGGTAAGGTGCTTGATTTTGTCTTCTTCTACGAATTGACTCTTCGGAGAACCATTTTCTCCACTCAGCTGGAGAATTGGGATTCTCTCCACCATGAGGAGTAATGCGTTTCCGAATGCGACACATTACCGGTAAATTTAAACTTGCCCCTGATATGATAGCTTGCCCTTTAGATAACGAAGGAAGCTGATTCAAAAGGCTTCTTCCAACACATTCGATAGACTCTGCAATCGTAGCTTGATCTACTGGATTAACCACCCTCATGATTATCTGTGTCATGCACTGGGACAATACATCCTGATCAACCTTACCTGGCCTTTGCGAAATTAAACCAATTCCTATACCAAACTTTCTACCCTCTGACAAAATCTGCTTCAAAATATCAGTAGAAACAGCATTCTTACTAGCAGGTGCAAAAATATGCGCTTCCTCTAACAATATAAAAACCGGATAGGGTAAGTATTCATCTTCAGTTCTAGCTAGTCCTCGTGTAGTGCTCATCCTAGCTTGATTTACCCTTCTGAGGATTGTTGCGACTATTACCTGCTGCTCTGTTTTTTCGATCCCGAAGAGCTGAAGAACAGTACATTGACCAGGTTCAAATAGCTCTCGTAGCCCTATATGCTCAGTCGCAGAAAAAATACTATTAGACCGCCCGAAACGCGCTTGAATCCTCCATTTTAGTCCCTCGATGGATGAAAGATTGCTATCCGTCTTGAGCCGATCTACCTCGTCATAAAGATCTTCCCAAGAATAGTTAAAGCTTTGATTTTGAGCCCTCAATCTCTCTTTTAAACTCCGAAAGGCCTGAGATAGCAATGCATGCATTTTTTCAGATGCGCCCTCGGGAAGTAAGTATTTTATGTCAGCCTCTGTGAGAGATGAAAGTCTGACTTTTATGCTGCTTGGCTGAAAAATCTTTACCTTAGGCCTATACGAATCTTCAGTAAACTCCGAAGCTTTCTGAATATCAGTCAACGTGTGATACTCATTATGCGGGTCAACTATCAAAACCGCAGCTTTATTTTGAGGTGCCATCAGTTCTTCGATAAGCACGCCAGCCGTGTACGATTTTCCAGAACCGGTGGATGCTAATATCGCTAAATGCGTAGAGGTAAACTCCTCTGCTGCAAGCACCACCGGCACCTCATCATCTCTTATCAATAAAGTTCCTAGATATGCTGATCCTTCCTCACCTCCTTTTTTCATCGATATGACATCGGCTAGCATTTCGGAAGGCACTAAATATACTGAGTCTCCTGGATTTGGTTGAATTCTAGGGTTTATGAAATCTTTCAATGAATGATCGAAGTAGCCGATGTTCTCGACCGTTACCTCGTAAAGTTCCTGCTGTTGCATTCCTATTAACGAAGCAATTTCTGCGGGTTTAATATTTGGGTCGTCAAAAAAAGGATGAGGTAAGTGATCCAATAAAGCCCGATTAGTTATATTACCAATTATGTTCTGCTTACAACCTTTTATCTCAGTCTCATAAAACACAAATTCTCCAATACGCGTATGCTCATTATCCTTTGTTATGAATACATACTCATTCGGGTTTTCACCTGGTCCTTTGACTGTTCCTATTAGATTTCCCATAAGAGCTACTCGGTCGAAAGTTCTAAAACGAAGTAATCGGAATTCGATATCTTCACTAATCTGCCGCTCGTATAAGGTAATTGGATGAAATCCTTTGCGCTATAGCTTATTCCCTTTAAAGTCTCATCACCTGCAAGTTCTGTTTGTGCAGATAATTCCGGTGGAAACCAATCCTCTGCGGAAACTTCAGCGCTTTCTGGTTCACGATACCTCCTGGCCTTTTCTATTATATTCTTTTCATCTTCCTGAGAGAATCGCATAACAGCCACAAGCTTTTTGTGGTTCTTACCGTCAACTTCCTCCCTCCAGATTACTTCTTCCGGAACATTTGGAAGTAAGACGATTGAATTTAACTCTGCTATATCATCTTTTGCTGGAGTCTGCTCTCTGCTAATTTGTAGCTTAGCAGTTTTATTCTCTGAGTTAACCACTTGTTGAGTAGAGCAAGCGCTGAAAATAGCCGTCAAGCTAATCGTAAGTATGAGTGCTTTTCTCACAATCAACATAATGTAAATTTTAGTTTCAGCATGGAGTTATTGCAATTCTTTGAGTATCTGAAAGCATTGACCAAGATTGGTAGCTCATTATGTGAAATTCTGTCGAGGGCTTACAATATAGCCTTAAACCGTAATTTTTGAGTGGATGTTTTGAGATGAGTTCATTCGTTGAAATTAGAGCAGAGAGATTTGATCTAGTATCGAACTTGAGAGAACTCTGGCGACACCGCGAACTGCTATATTTTTTGATTTGGCGTGACCTAAAGGTCCGATATAAACAAACTTTGATTGGATTTGGATGGGTTTTGATACAACCATTGATGATTACTCTTATATTTAGTCTGATTCTAAGCCGCTATGCTCAGGATTTTCTTGAAAAAGTCCCGTACTGGCTATTCGCATTCTCGGGATTTTCATTTTGGAGTTCTGTAAGCACCGCAATCAATCTGAGTGCTAATTGTTTCATCCAGCATAAAGAGCTAGTTACAAAGGTGTATTTTCCACGCATCTTGATGCCACTTGCTTCCGCTCTCTCAACTGCGCTTGATTTACTTATTACACTGATAATTCTATTGATCGCGGTAATTAGCTTTAAAGGCTTGCCTTCATGGAAGATTCTACTGTTGCCGATTTGCATTGCATTGATAATACTCTTCACGATAAGCATTGGCTTATTACTTTCTGCCCTGAACGTTTTATACAGAGACGTAAAGCACGCGTTACCTTTCTTACTTCAATTAATGATGTTTATCACGCCGGTGTTCTACTCTGTAAACTTTCTCCCAGAAAAATGGAGAATTTTATGGTATCTGAATCCACTGACTGGGTCTTTCGAAACGATTCGCAGCTCACTATTCGATCTTGAAATCAACTTTACCGCGCTCATTTTCTCAATAATTCTAACCATTATAACATTCATAACTTCCTTATATGTTTTCTCAAAATTAGAAGATTCCTTTGCAGATATTATCTAAAAGTTATGTCGATCGTCATTGAAGTCGAGAACCTATCAAAAAAATATGCTCTGCATAGCGCTCAAAACTGGAGCACCCTCAGAGATGCTTTCTCCAATATTTTTAGGAAAAGAGGTTCATCCGAGCCCAACAAAGAACACTTCATTTGGGCATTAAAAAACATAAATTTCAAAGTTTATGCGGGTGAAACTCTGGGGATAATAGGCCACAACGGCGCCGGTAAGTCTACTCTTCTAAAAATCCTTTCTAGAATCACTAAACCAACATCTGGAATAGTCAAAATCAAAGGACGAGTCGGTAGCCTCCTAGAAGTCGGCACAGGCTTTCATCAAGAGCTTTCGGGCAGAGAAAATATCTTCCTTAGCGGTGCTATCCTCGGCATGAAACGAAAAGAGATAGAGAAAAAGCTCGATGCTATCGTATCATTTGCCGAGATGGAAAAATTCATAGATGAGCCAGTTAAGTTTTACTCTTCAGGAATGTTCATGCGCTTAGCTTTCTCGGTCGCTGCGCACCTGGAGTCAGATATCTTACTCTTGGACGAAGTATTGGCCGTGGGCGATGTCGATTTTCAGCATAAGTGTCTGGATAAAATGCAGGAAATAATGAATCAAGGAAACACAATTCTATTCGTCTCACATAACATGTCGGCGATAACAAGACTCTGCAAACGTGCCGTGGTTCTGGAGAAAGGCCAGATGATAGCCGAGGGAGATGCAAAAGAAATGGTCGAGCTTTACCTGAATTCTGGGCTAAATAACTGCGCTGAAAAATCATGGGATGAAGAAGCCTCAGCTCCACAGTCTGAAAGCGTTAGACTTAGAAAAGCTCGTATTATCAATCATAATCGCCAGACCGTTGCCAGCCTTCCGATAAACGAACCTATTGGCATAGAGATTACGTATGATGTTCTTCAAGATGGCAAAATTTTAATCCCTAACTTTCATTTCTTTACACAAGACTGGCTAAACATCTTCGTGATACAGGACGTGGCTGGAGATTGGAGAACAAAGCTTAGAGAAAAAGGCACTTACGTAACAACCGCGTGGTTGAATGGCAATTTCTTCAATGAAGGACGCTTCTTTGTCGAAGTTTACATAAGCACGCACATTCCAGAAACTCAAATTCATCTTAAAACCCCTGAGCCACTCAGCTTTGAGATTTTTGAAATTCCACAAAATCCATTTACCAGAGGAGATTTCTTCGGGAGAATACCAGGAGTTCTACGGCCTATGGCCAAATGGGAAACTAAGTTTGAAGCAAGGGAAAGTGCAGATTGAATCGGATATCCCAAACTTAAGTATTTCGCAGCAGTCTAAGAAGTCTGACTTGCGATGAAA
>CAZALE010000005.1:0-74208 GCA_964486055.1 uncultured Blastocatellaceae bacterium | reverse complement strand
TGAGTATTTATCCAAAGCCAATTGTAACTATGGATGGGTTTTAGAATCCCGTAGCGTGGTTCTTCTTGTTCCTGCACGAACGTGCCGAACAATCGATCCCATATGATAAAAATACCTGCGTAATTCTTATCTAGATAAGGATTATTAACACCGTGATGTACCCTATGATGCGACGGTGTATTGAAAATAAATTCAAACCATGATGGCAGCTTCTTGATATACTTCGTATGGATCCAAAACTGATAGATAAGATTCAGTCCATGCATTGTCGTATAAGCCCAAAAAGGGAATCCAGCTACTGCAAGAGGCAAGTAAAAAATCCAATGCGCCACTCCGCTGAACCAACTCTGTCGGACGGCTACGCTCAGGTTGAATTGATTAGATGAGTGATGAACGACGTGAAAATTCCATAAGAATCTGATCTCATGGCTAAATCGATGAAACCAATAGTAGCAGAAATCATCAGCAAACATTAAAATTATCCATGCCCATGCCGTATCCATGGGCATTTTATGAGGAGCATATGAGTAAAAAATATCATAAATGAAAGCATGAAAAACGCTGAAAATTAAGCCGAAAAAAACACTCCCTAATCCTAAGGCTATGTTTGTCCACAAATCTTTACGGTCATAGTCTTTTTCTTTACGTAGAGCAAGGAAAAATTCTACAGCAATTAATAAAGCAAAGATCGGTATCGCAACAATTGTTGGTTTCAACATCTTGTCTACTCCCTTCTAAACAACTTTCTTCGTTTGTGTTTTATCATAAACTCGGGCGTTACTGAACGTTTCTAGCTATTCTTGCCGATTAATCCCTCATAGACCTGCATACCTGAATCTCATTCAAAAGTAGCAAGCCTTAAAGGTCTGAAAGATTTAAAAAAGCGGCTCTTCATAGACGCCATAGACATCACGCAATGCGGAGCAAATCTCTTCAACGGTCGCATAAGCTTTGACAGCTTCAATCGTAAGCGGCATCAGATTTTCATCTCTTTTAGCTGCCATTTTCAATTTGTCCAGGCAAATAGCTACCGCACCTTTGTCTCTCAATGATTTTATTTGCTGCAATCTTTCTATTTGGCGATCTCGTACAGACTCATCAATCTGTAAAATCTCAACCTTTTGTGGCTCTTCCTCCATTACATATTTATTTACTCCTACAATGACTTGATCGCCTCTTTCTAACGCTTTTTGATATTGGTAGGCTGATTCCTGTATCTCTTTTTGCGGGAAACCCGCTTCTATTGCCTCTATCATTCCTCCGAATCCATCGATTCGATCAAAATAATCAAAACAGCCCTTTATCATTTTTTCAGTTAACGCCTCAACATAGTAAGAGCCTCCTAGTGGATCAACCGTATTTGCAACGCCGGTCTCTTCGGCGATTATTTGTTGAGTTCTCAGAGCAATCAGCGCGGCTAGATCAGTAGGTAGCGCTAGCGCTTCATCATAAGCATCGGTGTGTAAGCTTTGAGTGCCACCTAAAACTGCGGCCAGCGCCTGGATTGCAACACGTGCAATGTTGTTCAAAGGCTGTTGCACCGTTAGCGATACACCTGCAGTTTGAGTATGGAATCTTAACTGCATCGAGCGAGGATTTTGAGCGCCAAAGCGCTCTTTCATTGTTTTCGCCCAAATAACCCTGGCAGCGCGGTATTTTGCTATTTCCTCGAAAAAGTCATTATGGGCATTAAAGAAAAATGAGATTCTGGGGGCAAAATCGTCTACATTGAGGCCTCTCTGAATCCCGTACTCTACATATTCGACTCCATCACGTAGTGTAAAAGCTAATTCCTGAAGTGCAGTCGCACCGGCCTCTCGAATGTGGTAACCAGAAACGGATATAGGATTATATTTCGGCAGATACTTTGAGCAAAACTCAAAAGTATCGATGACTAGCTTCATCGCAGGACGTATCGGGTAGATCCATTCTTTCTGCGCTATATACTCTTTAAGAATATCATTCTGTAGTGTGCCAGAGATTTTCTTAAAGTCCGCTCCTTGTTTTTCGGCTAAAGCCACGTAAAAAGCAAGAAATATCCACGCCGGCGCGTTTATCGTCTGAGAAACTGTGACATTCTCCAGGTGTATACCATCAAACAAAATTTCGAAATCTGCAAATGATGAAACGGCAACACCGCACTTCCCGACTTCACCCTCAGCCAGAGGAGAATCAGCATCTATGCCCATCAACGTAGGAAGATCATAAGCTACTGATAACCCTGTCTGTCCCTGCGATAAGAGGTACTTGAATCTCTTATTTGTTTCTTCTGGAGTAGAGAATCCAGCAAATTGGCGCATCGTCCAGAGTTTTCCTCGATACCCGGTCGGATGAATTCCGCGCCTATACGGATATTCCCCGGGAAAACCTATTTCACTGATATCTTCAAGATCTGCTTCAGTGTAGAGGCGCTTTACAGGCTCAAGACTTACACCCTCGAATCTCTCTTTTCTCTCTGGCATTTTCTCAAGCGCAGGCTTTAATGTCTCCTCTTCCCAGCGCTTTAATTCTTCTTTTGCTTTCGACAATATCTGTTCCGTTTTCATAAACTTAGGCTCCGTTTCTGATAATATTCTATAGAGATCAAAATCGCAATCGCCTCAATACTGAATAAGGCTTCCCTCCTGTTTAGCCTTTTTGATGGCTAGACTAAAAATCCATATCGAAAAAGGTAAAAGTAATGCTAGAAAACAAACCAATATAATGAATTCATCACTTACTTGCTCAAAACTTTTCCCTTGAATTAGAATCCCTCTTATTGCGTCTAGCCCGTGAGTTGAGGGATTTACGTAAGACAGAGCTTTACCGCCAGTAGTACCCAAAGTTTCTTGAAGCATCTCCTTTGGATAAAAGACTCCGGAAAATAGCGCTGTCCCGGCACCCAATATAATCGCGAAAGGATCACCGCGCTTGAACACCATCGTAAAACTAGCGGATAAAATACCAATACACGCCAGAACCAAGGTGGTAAGGATCATGAACATCAAAGCCAATAAAAAGTTGCCCTTATACTCGACGTTAAAAAAGAACCATCCGAAAAAGAGATACAAAAAAGAGTAAAAAGTCGCTTCTACATAAGCCCATGCAGAGCTCGATAGGATAACTGTAGGAACATTTATCGGGGTTACCAGAATACTCTCCAGAGTTCCTTGCATTTGTTCCTGTCTAATAGCATTTGCGAGACTTGAAAAACCAACTAAAAAATAATTAAGCATGGCCATTCCGGTAAGCCATGCGGCCAGCGGATCTCGCCATTGCTCGTATTGTGCTAGTGGGAAACCGGCAAAGATGCGTGAAATAAAATAAAACGTAGTTGTTACTCCTAAGATCCAAACAACCCTTATAAAAAACTCAGCACGATAAGAAAGCGCCAGTTGAAAATCACGTATTACGAAAGCCCTTATTCGTCGAAAAAGATATAAAAGCTTCATTAAAACTCATAGCCTCCGAAAGGATTCTAACATACTAGGCAGCTGTCATCACTTCAACATTGATAACCGTAAGCTTTAAAACTTTCTATCGTTGCCAATAAAAGTGAAAAATTATTGATCTTGACAACGCTTTCTGGTAACCGCCTGAAGGTTTAAGTACAACTAGCATCACTTGATTAATAGCACTCGGTGAATTTGCAAGCATTCGCTAACTATAACCTTCAGATAAAGCCTGATTGCTCGATAAAAGTTTATCCGTACAACTCAAGCCTTTCTCAACCATCCTCAAGTTTTTCTCAACATGAAGTCAATAAGCTGATATTGAAAATTGATCGTGGAAAGAAAACCACTCTCCCCCTCCTCGAAAGCCTTTCCACGGAGAGCGCGCTCGGTAAAAGCCGAGCGTTCTTTTTTGCCCTTTTCGCCCCTTGTTTCGTTTAAAGATACTATCAATTATCAATAAGAAGTCTCGATTCTTTAACGTTGAAAATCATACGTTCAAATAACTAAACAAAGCGCTTATACTTGCGATCTCAGTCAGAGTATAATGAGTTAATAAATTGGGAAAACTTGCGGAGAATAAGGATGCCTATCTTCGATTTAGAAGAGGAAAATCAAAAATCTAAGGATACGGAATCGCTGGAATCAATAAAGGCTCAAATTGAAAAGTTGCAGGAAATTCAAGAAGACTACACTGTTTCATCCTTAGAGGAAGACAAGCTAACTGATTCCATTAACTCATCTGCCTCCATTTCCTCTGCCGTGACAGATGAAGTCAGTAGTTCTAATGCCGAGATTGTCGATGAAAAATCAGAAAAAAATGAAGATTTTACAGCAGAGATAGAGCCTCACTTACCCACATCACACGATAAGATCATTCGGGCGAGAGGGTTGAAAAAAGATGCTCCTTCACTTTCATTTCTCGAGTCTACCACCAATGAAAATCATGCAGAGGATTCGGGCTTAGGTCGGACCATAAGAGAAGGTGGATTAGCATGGAGTGCGGCCATTGGATTAGTAACCTCAATAGTTTTTATGATGATAATCGGATGGATCGTTGATACACTACTGGAAAGCAAACCTATTGGCATCGTGGCCGGAATAATACTTGGTTCAGTAATCGGCTTTTATCAATTTTTTAAAATTACATCGCAAATTTTCAGCGAGCATGAATAAATTTTTCAGATAACTATACATTTATTGCCACTTTCTATATGTGCTATGCTTGACTCTAGAAAGGAGATAGGTTGTGAAGATAGCGATTGGCGCTGATCATGCTGGCTACGAGACTAAGGAGAAAATCAAAAGAGTACTGGATGAAATGGGAATTGAGTACGAGGATTTAGGCACTTACTCACCCGAGCCAGTGGATTATCCGGATTTTGGAGCTGCTGTTGGCAAAAAAGTGGCAGCAGGAGAAGCTGATGAAGGAATAGTAATTTGTGGATCGGGTATCGGCATCGCAATAGCTGCCAATAAAATCAAGGGGATAAGAGCAGCACAGGCATGGAATGAGGAAACAGCCCGCCTTGCACGCCAGCATAATAATGCAAACGTTCTAGCCATCGGAGCGAGAGTTTTATCAGAGGAAGAAATCCACAAAATACTAAAGGCTTGGTTTGAGACGAAATTTGAAGGCGGAAGACATGCTAAAAGAATAGAGAAAATAAAGCAACTCGAAGAACAACAGTAGGAGAATCATTATGAATAGCTTTTTTAATTCAAGTTTAAATGAAGTAGATCCCGTGATAAGTTCTGCAATTGATAACGAAGTAAGACGGCAAGCGAACGGTCTTGAGATGATAGCCTCGGAGAATTTCGTTTCTGAAGCAGTTCTAGAGGCGATGGGATCAGTTTTTACAAACAAATACGCCGAGGGCTATCCTAAAAAGCGTTACTACGGTGGGTGCGAATTTGTTGATATAGTGGAGCAAACTGCTATCGATAGAGCTAAACAACTATTCGGAGCAGAACACGCTAATGTCCAACCTCATTCGGGGGCGCAAGCGAACATGGCAGTCTTTCTAGCCACTCTGCAACCCGGTGATACGATTTTAGGAATGAACCTGTCTCACGGAGGTCACCTAACACATGGACACCCCCTGAATTTCTCAGGGATGTACTACAAAATAATCGAATATGGCGTTAATCGCGAAACCGAGCAAATCGACTATGAAGAACTCCAAAAGTTAGCTGAGCAGCATAAACCAAAATTGATAATATGTGGTGCCTCCGCTTATCCAAGAGTCATCGATTTCAAGAGGATAAGCGATATAGCCCACTCAGTCGGGGCAAAAATCATGGCTGACATAGCACACATAGCAGGTCTGGTGGCTACAGGTTTACATCCCTCTCCGGTTCCTCATTGTGAATTCGTAACTACAACTACACACAAAACCCTTCGAGGACCGCGCGGCGGCTTGATCTTATGCAAAGAAGAGTTCGCAAAAGATATAGACCGAGCCGTATTCCCGGGTGTTCAAGGTGGCCCTCTTGTTCACATAATAGCCGGCAAAGCCGTGGCTTTTGGTGAAGCCTTACGAGACGACTTCAAGCAGTATCAACAACAAATTCTTGCTAATGCTCAAGCACTGGCACAGGAACTGAGAGAACAAGGATTAAGATTAGTTTCAGGCGGAACTGACAACCATCTTCTATTGGTAGACGTGTTCTTGAATGGAAAAGGAATAACCGGTAAAGAAGCCGAAAAAGCACTAGAAGAAGTCAACATTACTGTCAACAAAAATACGATACCTTTTGATCCTAACAAGCCGTTCATCGCATCAGGCATTAGACTAGGGACTCCAGCGCTCACGACCCGGGGTATGAAAGAGCCAGAAATGAAACAGATTGCACAAATGATAGCAGCCGTGATCAGAGAACCGAACTCTGAAGAATTAAAGTCTCGTGTGAGAAAAGAAGTGGCTGAGCTTGCTGAGAGGTTCCCTCTCTATCCCAGAAGATACAAAAAAGTAGAGTCCGTATCGGCAGGATAAAAACAAAATTGATGAAAGAACTGTCAGATCCTGTAACGTACTCTCTTCTTTAATGCTTCGTCCTCGACTTCAAGATTTTGAAGACGCATCATTGGATTTGCTGTCATGGAGAGATCTGACCTTTCGCCACGCTCGAGATGAAATGTTCCCGCAGCAGCTATCATAGCTGCATTATCGGTTGATAAATGCTTCGACGGAAAATAAATCGGTATGCTCATTTTTTGGGCTACTTTAGCAGAGGCTTCCCTTAAAAGCATGTTACAAGCTACGCCACCTGCAACGATCAAAGTATTTGGCTTAAGTTGTAGAGCCATCTTCTCCATTGGTAGGACGAGTGACCTGATTGCAGTTAACTGAAAACTTGCGCACAGATTCTTTATTTCCTCTGATACCTGCCCATCTTTAGCAGGTTCTATCCCTTTTTCCTTTATGTATCGCGCAACAGCCGTTTTCAAACCACTGAAGCTGAAGTCTGGTCTCCCATCGGTGATTTTTGGAACAGAAAATTTAATGCTATGAGGGTCGCCTTCCGATGCTAATCTTTCGATAATCGGGCCACCGGGATACCCTAATCCAAGCATCTTGGCTACTTTATCAAATGCCTCTCCCGCTGCATCATCCCTCGTCCTCGCAACTAACTTATACTTCCCAGCCTCAGGAATAAAGAATAGATTGGTATGCCCCCCGGAGACAATTAAAGCAAGTGCTGGATATTCAATAGGTGGATTATCGAAAACAACGGAAAATACATGGCCTTCAATGTGATTAACCCCTATAAACGGCTTTGAGGCAGAAAATGCGAGTGCCTTGGCAAAACAAACTCCGACCAATAAAGATCCAATCAAACCTGGACCTTGAGTAACGGCTATTGCATCAATATCATCTAACGTAACATCGGAACGAGAAATTGCTTCATTCACTATTGGCTCAATCCTTTCGAGGTGCTCTCTAGATGCCAACTCTGGCACCACCCCTCCGTAAGGTTTATGAAGCTCTACCTGAGAGGAAATTATCGATGATAATATTGATTTCCCGTCACGAACGACAGCCGCGGCAGTCTCATCACAAGAAGTTTCTATGCCTAATACCAACACAAAAATATTTTAGCTTTTCTAGATACTCAAATTAAAATCTCTCAGTAGAACACATCACTCCCAAGCAAGTCACCAAATGTAACAACAACTCAACTCTCCAAGAAAATCCATTCTAACCGCTCGCTCAAGTGAGCCTAATTTAGAAATCCTTGATCATGCAAATAAAACATTCAAAAACAGCAGCATTAAAAAGTTAAACCAAACTTGTGAGCTAAACTCCATATGTGCAAAGCTATTCAAGATAAATGACAAGTATTGTGTTTTAATGCTTGACTTTGAAATAATTTAAAATTAGAATAATTCTAAATTGGAGGGAAAAAGTATGCATAAAACAAAAATCGACTTACCGAAAGGTAAAAGAGAAAAAGTTATTGAAATCTTAAATCAACGCTTAGCTGATGCGATTGATCTTAAATCGCAGGCAAAGCAGGCTCACTGGAACGTAAAGGGTATGAGCTTTATAGCCTTACATGAGCTTTTCGATCAAGTAGCCACGGAGATCGAGGCTCATGTGGATACTCTTGCTGAGAGAATTACCGCATTAGGCGGCACTGCATTAGGTACAGTTCGTGTGGCTGCGCAAAAATCATCTTTAAATGAGTATCCACATGAAATATTTGAGGGTAGTGCCCATGTAGAGGCGCTCTCATCTGCTCTAGCAGATTTTGGCGCAAAAGTGCGGAGAAATATAGATGAAACAGCAGAGCTAGGTGATGCAGATACTTCAGATATCTTTACAGAAATCTCTAGATCGATTGATAAACTCTTGTGGCTAGTCGAAGCCCATAATCAAGCCTAAGCCTCAGCCAGGTCTTTTGTAGTATAAAAAGGCCTGGCTGATTTTTCAATTTTACTCTTTTTTTATAACTCTGACTCACACGAACATATGAGGATAACAGGCTTACTCATAGCAGCGGCCTGTGGTTTCTTGATTAGTGAGCAAAGATATTAACCGCATATCCCTAAGCTCGTATGAGGTTAGGCTCAGAGTCTGTCTTCTAATTCATTAAAATTAGATTTCATCGGATCAACTGCACATAAGTGCCTTTTGCCTATACGAAATTCTATTAATGCCTAGTCAGCTAATATTATCAATTTTCAAAACCTGCTGACATCTTTCGATAATCGTCTTGCCAGAAAATATGCTAATCTAAGTAATTGGTTCAAGAGATGAAGCCTTTCAAGATTCGTAACATAGAGATCAATCCGCCCTTGATTCTGTCACCGATGGCAGGAGTTACAGACTATACTTTTCGAAGGCTCATAAAAAGGCGTGGCGGTGTAGGTTTAGTGGTTTCAGAATTTATTTCTGTAGAGGGACTAACGCGAAGTAATCCAAAATCTTGGCGTCAGATGAAATTTGACGAGTTTGAACGTCCTATTGCCATACAGATATTTGGGGCCCAACCCGAGAGGATGGCAATGGCAGCACAGATGATCGAAGAAGTCGGAGCCGACATAGTTGACATAAACTGCGGCTGTCCCGCACCCAAGGTGGTCCGCCATGGTGGCGGTAGTGCTTTGTTGCGTGATTTACCCAGGCTCGAGCAAATACTGAAAACTGTCAGAAAAGCTATTTCCATTCCGCTAACTCTAAAAATGCGCATAGGCTACAGCGATGCAGAGATAAATGCCGTAGAAGTGGCGAAATTAGCAGAAGATTGTGGAGTAGAACATATTGCAGTCCATGGGCGCACGAGAGAGCAGGGATATAAGGGCTTAGCTAATTGGGATGTGATTAGAAAAGTTAAAGAAGCAGTCTCAATCCCCGTATCTGGTAATGGAGACATAACAACAATAGAGTATGGACTTAGAAAATGGCAAGAATCTGGTGTCGATGGCATCTTGATAGGACGCGGGGCAATGCAAAATCCTTGGATTTTCAGACAGTTTCAAGACGTATTAGAGGGTAGAGAACCTTATCAGCCAACTTTAGAAGAGAAAAAAGCAGTTCTTCTAGAGTTCTTTGAGATGTTATGTGAAGAAATGCCTGAATTCGCAGCTTTAGGTAAAATGAAACAGCTCGCTGGTCAATTTACAAAGGGCCTAATAGGAGGTGCTCAATTCCGCCAGAAACTCTATCACTCACAATCAGCTCAAGAAATCCTTGACAATATAACAATCTACTTTGAGACTCTTCAACAACAAAAAACATACGGAGATGGGCGTATTGAAGCGGAAACTGATTTAGAAATTACCTCTTGTGATGCTTTCTCGGAATGCGCACCAGCAGGAACTTGTAATGTTTAATCTTAAGGAGGTTACACCTATGAAAAATCTAAGTTTACTGCTCTTATCAATGATCACATGCATTTTGCTACTTTCCACATCAGCCTTTTCACAGTCAAAACAAATAGTTCAAAAGGAACAAAAAGAAAATCCAATAAAATCCTCGCCAGCATACGCAGAGGTGCTTCTACGGAAAGTTGAACTCGAGTCTACCTTAGAGGACCTTTCGGTATCTTACACGGATAAGTATCCCAAAATTCAGCAGATACGCTATGAAATAGAAAAACTCAATCAAGAATTGAATCGTCTTCTCGCGACAAATCCAAATAATGCGTCGAAGTTAACCATAGCGCTTGGCAAGTTGATTGTCAGAAAAGTTCAGTTAGAGGTTGATCTGTGGCTCCTATTGCAAGACTATACTGAAGAGGCTGATATCGTAAAGCGCACCAGAAAAAAGCTCTCAATTTTCGAAAACGCAATCAAGGAGATAATGCAATAAAGTGGGGATGAACATAGGTATTTTGATTTCCGGCCGCGGATCAAACATGCTCGCGATAATTAAGGCGGTAGAGAATGGCGAGATACCAAATGCAAAAGTTTCAGTAGTGATAAGCGATAAACCAAACGCAGCAGGCATAGAAAAAGCCAAGTTATGCGGCATCGAAACTCTGATAATAGAGCGTAAAGGATTAAATCGTGAGGAGCATGATGAAAAGATAGTTACAGAGCTGCGTAAACGTAAAGTAGAGGTCGTGTGCTTAGCAGGTTACATGAGACTTCTATCGAAAAAATTCATAGAGGCTTATCCGAACCGCATTGTCAATATTCATCCCAGCCTGCTACCAGCTTTTCCAGGATTGGACGCACAAAAACAAGCAATCGAGTACGGAGTTAAAGTCTCTGGTTGTACCGTTCATTTTGTAGATGAAAAATTAGATCACGGGCCAATAATCTTACAGAAAGCCGTAGAAGTAAAAGATGACGATACACCTGAGAGCCTATCCGCCAGAATTCTTGAACAAGAGCATAAAATCTACGTAGAAGCACTAAAATTAATTGCCGAAAATAAAATCGAGGTTAGGGGCAGAAAAGTAATACTGAAAAAATCAGCAATGCTAGAAAAATCTTAGTTCACAAAACGAAAGCTTTAGGTTGCAGCGAGCAAAATAACCTTATTTTCACAAGCTTACTTATCTAAATTTGACTTTTTCTTTATTTGAATTAACCTAATGATTTTGAAAAAATTCTCAAGGGAGATGAGAGGGTTTTGAGCCTGCTTTTAGAAGGGAAACGAGCTTTTGTTACCGGGGGCACCCGAGGAATCGGAGCAGCCATATGTGAGGTTTTTGCTAGAGAGGGTGCAGATGTAGCCTTTAACTATCATTCCTCAGATGATTTAGCAGCCAAAGTTAAAGCAAAGATAGAATCCTATGGTCGCCGTGCCATGGCCTTTAAAGTCTCAGTTACTGATAGAGTGGGGATGAAACGCATCGCTAGGGAAATTAAGGAAGCTTGGGGAGCCATAAACGTGTTAGTTAATAATGCCGCGGTCAACAAAGCCGATAGCTTTGCAACCACTACAGATAAGTCTTGGGATTGGGTAATAGATACAAACGTAAATAGCCTCTTTGCAGTAACTAAACCATTCTATAAGCAAATGATACGTGAGCGAGTAGGGGCAATCTTAAACATAACCTCTGTCGGGGCCATACGCTCTTTGCCAACTTCAGTTCACTACGCAACCTCTAAAGCTGCAATGATAGGCTTTACTAAATGTCTTGCACGAGAAGCCGCTAATTTCGGGGTCACCGTAAATGCGATAGCAGCAGGAATATTCGACACGGAACTCGCCCACGCCTTACCGAAACGTCTTCTTGAAATGCATGAATTTTGGGTTTCAAAAGGTAGAATGGGCAACCCTTTTGAACTTGCGGAATTTGCTGCATTTCTAGTTAGTGACAGAAATTCCTTCATGAATGGAGAGGTCGTCATCATTGATGGGGGCGCCGTTACCTAGTTACTCGTGGAAAAGCTCTGTAGAACCAAAACTGCTGCTTGTATAGCATTGTGAATAAAATGAACTATGATACAAGGCAGTAAAGCGCCTGAGTATGCTCTTATCGTAGTTAACATGAAACTCAACAGGAAAATCATAATGATCGTTAATATGCTTGGGTAATACTGTGGAACATGTACTAAAGTGAACAAAGTGCTCACCAAAGTGATGCTAACTAGCACACCAAATTTTTTTTGAAATGCACCATACAAAATACCTCGATAAACAATCTCTTCCACTATTGGAGCCGTTGAGACTGCTAAGACGGCGGTTATATACAATGCCTTGGGCGAACTACGAAGCAGCTTCATGAATTCATTCTCTGGTTCCGGAAATAAATACAACATAGTAGTTGCGAAAACGTTAAAAAAAATCACCATCAGCAGTATTTGTGACAATTTGATCCTACCTAACCATAAGCCAAGAGTTTCCCTAAAAGAATACTTACCAAGCTCAGTTGCCACAGCCCAACTAATCGAGAGAGTAATTACATGAGCCGGTAAAATTGCAATCAGGCTTAATACCATCGCCATCGGATCATTCTTCATCAGATCCAACGCAGCCTCAGAACTAACTATGTGTAGATTTTTTGTATTAGCGTAATACAACAGAAAAATCTGTGGCGAGATGACTATCAGAACTACACTGAAAAGCCAAACTAAAAGTGCTGCCCCAATACTCCACGGTGGATTATCCGCTAAAGGAGAATATAACGTTCTTTCTTGCACGAAAAAAGTTTACCGAAAAATTAAAAGTATTAAAAACCTGCGCGGAGAGAATAAGAAAAATCGTTCGAAATTCGCAATCCTCATCGCTAACCAAAATACCAAATGGGCTCTACCATCATATCCGACAAAGGCGGACAGGATAAAAACTGATAGTTTTTATTTAAAAGTAATTGCATGCTTTTCTCTATTAGCCAAAAACTTATTTGCATGATGCTTACGAATAATAATCAACGCGACTTGACATGCCTTTGTAAAATTTTCTTAGCTTCGATTTTAGATTCTTCGGATCTCTTGATATCCCACAAAATTTTGCTGGCGTGCCGATAGGTTTCCTCACAATCGACGATTCTTCGAGGATAATCCACTCCATACTTGAAGTTATATATTGCTTCTTCCATGGGAGTTATCTTCCAGGGCTGTATGGCGAGCGATGGCGGGAGATTTGACAATTCTGGTACCCATTCCTTGATGAACTCCGCTTGCGAGTCGTTCTCCATGGCTTGCTTGACTGGATTGTATATTCTGATGGTATTGATACCGGTAGTGCCAGCTTGCATTTGCACCTGCGGAAAATGTATGCCCGGTTCAAAATCTAAAAATTGCTTTGCCAAAAAATCAGCACCCTCACGCCAATCAAGCCAAAGATGATGTGTTAAAAACGATATCAACATGGCCCGCATCCTAAAGTTTATGTATCCCGTCTCCTTAACACAACGCATGCACGCATCGACCAACGGATAACCGGTTAATCCCTCTTTCCATGCATTAAAATATTCGTCATTTTTGGTTAAACGAATGTTGTCAAACGCAGCATTTATGTTTTTAAACTCATACTCCGGCTCGGTTTCAAATTTTTGAATGAAATGGCAGTGCCAGGCCAAACGAGATTCGAACGCCTGCAAATCTCTTTTATTTGGCGTCTTCGAATAATGATTGCGAACGGCATGGTAGACCTGTCTTACAGATAAATTTCCCCACGACAAGTAGGGCGACAATCGACTGCAATGTTGCCGGCTCTCATTAGGCTTGGAAATATTTCTTAAATATCCCTTGTGTCTGCTCTTCAAAAAGGAATTCAAAACATCTAAGGCCTTCGTTTCCCCACCCTTTTGCATTTTGTTATTTGAACCGAGTGTTTCAATAAATCGATCAGCAGAAAACATCTGCAAAATATCGGTTTTTATCTCAATAGATTTTATTCTTTCCAAAGAAGGATTTTGAAGCGGTGCCGACAAGAACTCCAACCTCCTCGCCTCCCAATTCTCCCTGTTTTGTAAGCCCCTAATCACCGCATTGTTTTGAAACTCTTTCCATCTTATGCCAACATCCTTAAAAAATTTTTTGATTTGAATGTCTCTTTGAAAGGTAAGCCAAGTGCCGGTCTCTTGATGCGAATATACATTTTTTATGTCGTAGTACTGCAATAAAGCAGAAAAAACATCCTTAACCTCTCCATGAAACACATAAACCTTTGAATGATACCGCAATAGACGATTATTTATATCGTCCAATGACTCCAGTACGAATCTCCAATGCCTGTCATCGGAATAGGCAGCAGTCAAAAGAGATGGCTCAAATATGTATACCATCAATAATGGTAATCCGTCTTCAATGGCAACTCTCAAAGGCTCATGGTCAGTCAAGCGAAGGTCTCTTTTGAACCACACAACATTTACTTTTTCTCTCGTATCTAATTGAGCATATAAAACCATAAATTAATTATGGCACGCGATGTTGTCTCTAACACAATAATTTTTCAGCTTCGGCTAATATTTCAAAATAAGTTTAAATGGTCTTGTAGCTAGAGTTTATGAGTGAGGGGCCGAAACTAATTCTATTTCAAGGTACTTCCTTTATTCAATTGTTTAGTTTCAAAGTTACTAACCAAGATCATTTCTTAGACTGATTTTGATAGAGGGCTATTTTTTTCGAGAGTGTATTGCGATGAATTCCTAGGGCATGGGCGGCTTTTGAAATCTGCTGGTATCTATCCAATGCCTTTTGAATGTATAGTTTTTCAAACTCTGAAATAGCTTCGGCAAGCATTATCCTGCCATCGAGCATCTCTTTTATCAGATCTTCCATTTTTTCGCGTATTTGCATCATTGAATTCTGGTGAATTGAAAATAGGTTGACGTGTTTAAACCTTTGTCAGAATTTCATAGGCTTTAAGGTACCTTTCAGTTGTAGCCTGAACTATTTCAGGCGGCAACTCGGGAGCCGGTGGTTTTTTATCCCAACCGATAGATTCAAGATAGTTTCGCACAAACTGCTTGTCAAATGACGGAGGCGAAATTCCTACTTTGTATTCACTTGCTGACCAAAAGCGTGAGGAATCCGGAGTAAGGACTTCATCCGCCAAAACTATATTTCCTGAATTATCGAGCCCAAACTCGAATTTCGTATCAGCTATAATGATTCCTCTCGCTGCTGCATGATCTGACGCCTTCATATAAATCTCTAACGAGAGCCTCTTTAACTCATTAGCATAATCAGACCCAACAATTCTGACAAATTCCCCCTCTGTTATGTTTTGGTCATGCCCATTGAATGACTTAGTGGCAGGAGTAAAAATTGGAGTAGGTAACTTTTCTGATTCTTTTAGGCCCTCTGGTAGTTTGTGCCCACAAACGGAACCAGTGGCAACGTAGTCCTTCCATCCTGAGCCAGCTAAGTATCCACGCACTACGCATTCCACCTGGAAAATCTTCAATCGCTTGACTATCATCGAGCGTCCCCTTAATTCTTCTCTTTGTCTAACTGCCATCGGCATCTCATCGAAATCAGCTGTTATAAGGTGATTGGGGACTATATCGGCGAGGAAATTAAACCAAAACACTGAAATAGCCGTTAAAATTTCGCCTTTTCTGGGGATAGGCGTTGGAATTATAGAGTCAAATGCTGAGATTCTGTCTGTAGCAACCATTAAGAGGCGATCTTGATCGATCTCATAAACATCCCTTACCTTGCCTCGATTTATTATTTTCAAATCTTCTATCCGAGTTTCAACAACGACCATAGCAAAAGGGTATCATTACCCAACAAAAAACTGAAGAGACGAGATGTTCATGTTGACCTCGCCTACAAGGTTGATCGCACCCAATTATATGCAGCCAAACGTTTGATATTTACTAGCGTTTACAAGCAATCACTCTTATGATCCAAACATATGGGCTAAACTTATAAATGCGCGTATGCAAAACGATTGGGTGGTAGTTCAGTTACTCTGATAGCATCAACCCATGAAAAATTCTTGTTCTGATGTCAAATACTATGCTTCGAATACTATGCTTCGAATACTATTCTTCCACCTACGATCGTATAAATTGGACGATAATCTTCACTCAACACGACCAAATCTGCACGTTTACCTTCTTGAATAGAACCATACAAGCTCTCTATTCGCAGCAACTTAGCCGGATTCAGGCTAGCCATTTTACAAACTTCACTTTCAGGAAACCCTAATGAAATCATGTTCTTAAAAGCTTCCATCATGGTAATTACACTTCCAGCTATGCTACCACGTTCGTTTTGAGTGCGATTTTCTTTGACATATATTCTCTCACCCCAAAGCTGAAATTCTCCGTCACCTAAGCCTGTAGGAGCTACTGAATCGCTTATCAGCGCGACTTTGTCTGAGGACTTCATCCGACAAACAAATTTCAATATCTCCGGATGCACATGAACCCCATCGGCGATTATGTCAAAGCTAATCTCATCTTTTATCAATCCCCAACCAGCAACTCCAATTTCTCTGTGATGTATTCCAGTCATGGCATTGAAAAAATGAGTGAGGTGCCTAACACCATTCTGAAAAGCCATTTCTAGCGTTTCAACACCCGCCCTTGTGTGCCCTATACAAATAACCCAATTTCTTTTACGCAACTCCTGAATCAGCTCTATCCCTCCCTGGATTTCTGGTGCCAGTGTCATGAGATGAATTCCTCCTTGCAGAGTGGGAAGATCCTCTAACTCACCGCCAGTAAATACCCTAAAAAATTGAGGACGCAACGCACCACACATTTGTTGATTAGCAAATATACCCTCATAGTGCACGCCGAGAATCCGTGCTGCTGATCTATAGTCCTGCAGCTTCATTGCTTGCTCTATCGCATCGATAATCTTCGCATATCTACTAGAATCATCTGGTACTATCGTCGGTAACCACCCAGTCACCCCTTTAGAGGATAAAAATTGCGATATTTTCAATAGTCCATCAACATCAGCCTCATTTACATCGATTCCCATCGCCCCATGATTATGGATATCTATGAAACCTGGAATTATTTTATACCCATCGCAGTCAATGCAGCGCGCAGGGAAATCGATCAATTCATCAGTAGTTATCCTTTGAATGATGCCATTATCAATACGAACAGAAATCAGTCTGCCGTGTTCAATTGATAAAACATTCTTGAGAATTAGACATTCAGCCATACATTCACATATTTAAATAAAAACCCGCGCTTGCTTAACTGCAAGACGCGGGTTTTGTTTTTTATCTCAAATTACCAGTAAAACTTAGCACCGAGTTGAATCACTCTTGGATCACGTGTGGCAGTAACTTGCCCAAATGATGTGGAAGAGGCCGTAACATTTAATCCTGAAAAGTTCGTGCGGTTTAATACGTTAAAAGCCTCACCACGCAGTTGTAAACGCATTTTCTCAGTGAATTTAATGTTTTTCATCAAGGTGAAATCTACGCGGAAGAGATTTGGGCCAAAGATGACTCCTCTTCCAGCCGAGCCAGGAACGTTCGCAATACCTGTGGTAGGAAACGCTGTCTGGAAAGCCGCAGTATTAAAGAACTGTTGCTGATTTCTCGCTCCACCTTGATTGGGATTTCCGAACTGATTTGGACGAGCTCCAGAAGCAGATGGTCCTAAGAATCCTATACCAGCTGGATCATAAATGCCAGCGGCAATAACAGGGGTGAATGGAATTCCAGTCCAATACGAAATTATGCCTGATGTCTGCCAACCTCCAAGTAGCTTACCTACAAATCCCTTCTGAGTTCTATAGAAAGGAAGCTCGTAAACGTAATTTATGGTTAATATGTGGCGTCTATCTAAGGCAGCTCTGCCCCATTCAGATCTTATATCGTATGGATTTTGCGGAGCTGTCGAGCGATCGGTTTGGTTATTGGTTAAGTTCTTCGAAAAAGTATAGGCAAGTTGAACTTGGGAACCCTTATTGAAGCGATGTGTCGCAGAAACTTGTAAGCTGTGGTAATTAGAATCAAATCGAGGTTGTATCATGTTGATGGCACGATAGCCTCGATACGGTCTTATTTGATCTAGTATTAACTCTTGCGTCGAGCTTGTAAACGCAGTTCCGGGATTCTGGCACGGAGTCGTCGGAGTTGTAGAAGTTCCTACAGCACAAAGCTGTGTGGTAGCAAATCCCGGAGGTAGAAGATTTATATCCACTATGCCTATCAGGTTAGTGCCTTTAGAACCATAGTAACCCACGCTTATAAGCGTTTTCTTTGTCAACAGTTGTTGGACATCCAGAGACCAATGTTGCATATACGGTGTCTCCCATTTAGGCTGAACGGCACGTAAAGTCTGTGCAGCAGCAGATGCCACAATTGGCAAGGGGCCACCAGGAGGCACCGGTTGATCTAATCTTACACCAGAGACTGAAATCGTCTCCTGATATGGAGGATTAGCACCAATATTCTGCAAGAAAATGCCATTTAGAATCTGTTCATGATAGATGCCATAGCCCGTCCTGATCGAAGTCTTACCTTTACCGAATGGGTCCCAGGCCAAACCAACCCGTGGGGCGAAATTGAGTCGAGGAGTATCTATGACATATTTGCCATATGGTGAGGGAGAGGGGCTACAATCCGGTGGTAAAGTTGTGGGTCTATTCTGACTGTTGTAGATCAACCCATTACAAAAATTCCCACTGCCAGCTACTCTATTTCCATTGCCGGCGACCAGAGGCGCATTTGCTCTTGTGTAAAGAGAAGGATCGAAATTCGTCAAAAAGCCATTCCTATCCCATGGAGCACCAAAAAACGAGTATCTCACACCATAATAAAGCGTAAGATTACGCAGATATCTCCACTCATCTTGTGCATAAAACTCAAAATTTCTCTGTCTTAGATCAGCGGTCAAATCGAATTTGGCCTGAGTAAATGTAACGTTAGTGCCTAGTAGGAAATTGGCAAATCTCTGTAGATTCTGCGAAAGAGTAGTCGCCGAAACACCTGGCGCTAAAACGAGAGTCGAAGCTCCTGGGGTGTTAAAAGTAGTAAAAGCACCATTGTTAACACCACCTAGAGCATTTTCATGTTTTCTGTACTTTGAAAAAAGTCCACCAAACTTAAAAGTATGCTTGCCAATTATCCAAGTGATGCTACCTTCCCAGATATGTTTATCTGAGAAGTTATCGTAGTTACCAAAACCGGTAATACCACTAAATCCATTGCCTGTTATGTTCGGCACTCGATCAATTGTTACAGGATAAGGTAGTGGAACATTGATGGGCGAGTTCTTACGTGCGATCAATCCAATATTTTCACTAATAATCGCACCATAGGAGTAAGAGTACCTCCCTTCAACTATAAAGGTTGGCCT
This sequence comes from uncultured Blastocatellaceae bacterium, assembly GCA_964486055.1. Classification (GTDB taxonomy): domain Bacteria; phylum Acidobacteriota; class Blastocatellia; order Pyrinomonadales; family Pyrinomonadaceae; genus J014. Next base: position 55,087 of record CAZALE010000005.1, on the reverse strand, counting down.
GGCAGCATAAGTAGCTTGAAACGTATGTGCTCTTCCGGGCGAATTTGTGCTTGTTGTCGAGACTCCTGGTATACCAGAACCAGATGAGAAAAGCGCATTGACGTCAATCGTTGGAATTGTATCGTTCTGAAAGCGATAAAAGGCAGCGAATTTATTCGTTGGCCGAACATCTATTTTTAAAATTTCCTGACGGAAGTTCGACTTGTTCACTGCAGTGTCAATCAACAAATAAGGACTAGTTGCCGAGTTTGGCAATGGCATCTTTTTGTATATGAAATCCAGGTATTGCCGTGCTACAGGATTTATGCTTGTCAACTGAGTCCCTGCAGGGAGCACGCTCGTACAGGTCGAACCAGTGGCTGCTAAGCAAATATTGATGGGAAAAACACCCTGTCTCAAATTAGCATCTGGCACAGTTGAGGTTAAAGTTGGATAACGTAAGTCGCGACGCCACTCTTGAGAGAAAAAGAAATATGTCTTCTTGTATCTCGTGAAAAATCCGGCATCTGGGTCCTTTTCACCAAAATTAAAAAAGTAAACAGGACCACCTATCGTCCATCCAAAATTATTGTATCTAAATGGTGCCCTCTTCGCTTTTCCATCAGGTGTTCTACCAAATGGAGCTGTCTGATTATTAAAGAATGAATTTGCATTGAATTTTTCATTCCTGACAAATTCAAAGAGAGTACCACTGAATCTATCAGTTCCACTTCTAGTTATCACATTAACCTGCCCACCACCACTCCTTCCTGACTCAGCTGGATACAAAGCTCTCAAAACTCTGAATTCGCCTATAGAGTCTACACTAGGATAGGCTTGGATGGTCAGATTAGATCCACGATCAGTTATGTCTGCCCCATCTACAGTAAATGTGTTTTGGCTAGATCTAGCACCATTTACAGATATCTGCACCGTGTTCGCTTGCCCCTCAGGATTTGTAGTCCCTACGTAAACCTGATCTGCAAGATTGGACGAAACACCTGGCGCAAGTGTTATCAATTGAACGAAATTACGGTTATTTATCGATAACTCACGTACTTGATCACCAGTTATCAGCGTAGAGCTGGTAGGAGATTGTAAATCGACTGCTACAGGATCAGCTTCAACAGTTACAACCTCCTCAATTTTCCCCGCCTCTAGCGTAACCTCTAGCGTTCGACGTTGACCAATGTCTAATTTAACATCAGTCTGAACTGTCTTCTTGAAGTTTGCTGCCTCAAAGGTGATTTCATAAACACCGACTGGCAGATTCGGAGCAATAAATTCACCGTCTTGATTAGTAGTCACAACACGAACTACAGAGCGGCCTTTTTGTTGATCCCTTATTGTAACAGTAGCACCAGGAATAACAGCTCCCGCATTATCTCGCACAATACCTACAATCGTCCCTGTAAGCTCCTGTGCCATTATGACGAAAGCTGCTATTAGCAACAAAACTAAACCTGCAAAAAGCTGCTTTTTCATCTTTACTTCCTCCTTGCTTCCAAAATTTTGGAAATTATCCATCAAAATTGCTTAAATTTTCGTAAATATCTCCAATTTTTCGTTATAACTATTAACACAAAACTATCTTCAATAACAACACAAAGTCATTTATTTTGTATGGTTTAAAAATTTTTTTGCAGATGATTTCAAAGATCGCTAGGTTCATTCATCGCCATATAGCAAGTACAATGCCCGAATCCTCTGAAAATCAGATAATTTTTTTTGCCATGATTTCTCTATTTCCTCAGCTGGTTCCGCGAGTTTAATTTTCTGGAGGGTTTCCTCATTAGCCAAAAGTCTATTGTAGTTATCTATTTTCCACTCTGATGGGAAGAGCTTCCTTAGGGCAACTGCTATTTCAATACCAACTCTAACTGGACGAAAAATTTTTCGATCTACGATGATTAATCTAACTCCATTACATTTCTCATCTTTAAAAACAGAAGACTTCGGTGTGAACTGAACTGGAACGAATCTCACACCTGGCAGGTTCTTTTGATTTAGATAAGAGGCGAGTTTGATTGCATCAATCCACGGAGCTCCTATTATTTCAAACGGAGAGTCTGTTCCTCTACCTACAGAGAGATTTGTGGTTTCCAACAGTCCGATTCCTGGGTAGAGCGTTGCTTGAGTGAGGCTTCGCATATTTGGTGATGGATTTATCCACATCTGAGATGTTTCGTCGAACCACATAGAGCGTTTCCAACCTTGCATTTTTATTACTTGAAGCTGGGCCCCAATTTTCCTTTCTGAGTTGAACATCATGGCTATTTCTCCGATTGTCATCCCATGACGAATCGGCATCACATGCGGCACGACGAAAGAAAGTTTATCTTCATCTGCTACAGGGCCGTCTACATCAACACCGTTAATTGGATTTGGACGATCGAGCACGAATACCTTCTTGCCTGCCTTAGCAGCTTCTTCTAAAACGTATAAAAGCGTCGATATATAAGTATAAAAGCGAGTTCCTATGTCTTGAATATCAAACACTATGGCATCTAGGTCTTTGAGTTGTTCAGGTTTAGGACGTCGTGTATCGGAGTACAGAGAGTAAATTGGAACTCCGGTTTTTTCATCTATGGTGTCCGGAATCTTCTCCTGGTCTAATTCTCCACGAATGCCATGCTCAGGAGAAAACAAAGCTACCAATTTTAAATTCTTTGCTTCAAACAAAACATCGATAGAGGATTTGCCACCTAGATTTCTGCCAGTTTGATTGGTAACAAGTCCGATTCTCAAACCTTCAAGCGGCTTAAAATCTTGCCTCTGCAAAACGTCTATGCCATTTAACACCAGATTAGTTCTTGCAGATTGCTCTATCCTTTGTTCACGAACAGAAAAGGTTTGACCTTGCGCTGCAACAGATGCAAAGTAAGCACTTTGCATTTGCTTTATTTTTTCAATCGAGATGTCCTCGATGGCAGCAGCCACTATATTTGACACTTTTGCTCTTAAAGGAGTTACATTGCCCTTGCCATCGGGATGTACGCGGTTGGATAAGAATATGACGAATGTCTCACTTACGGGGTCGATCCATATGCTGGTCCCAGTAAAACCAGTATGGCCGAAAGATCCTAATGGAAAAATATCGCCTCTATTCGACGAAAAACTAGAATTAATGTCCCATCCCAGTCCACGAGTCGCACCAGACTCCGTCACAACCTGAGGCTGAATCCATTTCATAATAGTCAAAGGGCTTAAAATTCTATAGCCGTTCAAAGTACCTCCATTAAGGATCATTTGGCAGAATTTAGCCAAATCGTCTGCTGTAGAAAAAAGGCCTGCATGACCTGCGACTCCTCCCATCCTAGATGCCGTCGGGTCATGAACCTCTCCACGAAGAATCTTTCTACCTTCAGAATCATCTCCTTCAAACTTTCCGCCTAAATAACTTTGCTGACCTTTTATCATTTCGGTCGGGGCAATTCTTTCTATTGGTTTTTTCAGGTCATCCTTGCGGAAAAAGTATGAATCCCGCATGCCTAATGGCCTAAAAACATTCTCATAAACAAAACGTTCGAAACAATTTGATTTACAGCCATCTTTTTCCGCGATTCTCCTGATTATCTCGCCAAGCACGATAAAACCTATATCAGAATAGACAAACTTGCTTCCTCTAGGAAACTTCAGTTTTTCATCGTAGAGCTGTTTGAGCATCTGATCATAACCACTCCATTTTTTTGACAAATCGAAGTCGGCCGCATAACCAGATGTGTGTGTCAAAAGCTGATAGATCGTAACCTTTTTAGCTTCCTCATCTTTTATCTCTGGAATGAAGTTCCCAACAGTATCACTCAACCGCAGTTTTCCACGTTCAATTAAAATCATTATGGAAGTAGCCGTGGCTACGGGTTTTGTAAGCGAGGCCACGTCGAAAATGGTATCAACTGTCATTCTTTCCGTAACAGGAAGGATTGAGCGATTACCGAAGGCTTTTCTATAGACAATCTTTCCTCGTCTACCAACTAAAACCACAGCACCAGGCAAATTACCAGCCTTAATTTCTTTATCTACGGTCTCGTCTATTAACTGAAGAAGCTCAGGACGAATCCCCACACTTTTCGGTGAAACGACCGGAAGTTCCTGAGCCGAACAATTAAAAAACAGAAATAGCAGCAGAGCGATTAACGTCCTGATTCTCATCTTCTGTGATGCGTGCCGACTCCTCTCTCTAATAACTCCCTCTCTTTTCGTTCGAAGCTCTCTCTACAAAGTTTTTTAAATTCATTGGCTATGGGAGATGTATAACCACCTCGCAATTGCGCCAATCCTAACTCCCAGTTCATGCTAGCTCCCTCGATCAACCACGTTACTAACCTCCCTTCAGCAACTTCCTTAGCAACGCTTTTTGCTCCTGCAATACCTACCCCCATGTTCTCTTCAACCATCCGATTGATTGCAGATTGTCTGGAAAGTTCCATTACAACGTTTGGCTTTACTCCAACCTGGCTGAAAAATTCGTCTAGCAACCTCCTCGTATTGCCACCTTTCTCACCTAAAATCAGGGGTTCATTCGCTAGTTCAGCTACCGTTATAACACGCCTCTTTGCTAACGGATGCGAAGGATGAGCTATGGCTACTATCTCATCGCTGAAAAGTAATTCGGTTTGAATGTTAGGATTATCTATCGGCATTGAAACAAACGCAATGTCTATTTCTCCATTAAGCAACTTTTGAGTCAGCACATCACTAGTGCCTGAAAAGACTGTTATGTCAGCCTTCGGAAACTTCTGCCTCAGTTTCTGCAAAATTTCTGGGAGCTGTTCAGCTACGAAAGAGGAAGAGGAAGAACCTATGCGCAATCTGCCATGTTCAGCACCTCGAAGCTCTGCCAGCTCCTCTAATGCTGCATCATGTTCGTGTAAGATCTTCCTTGCTCGCTCAAGTAATTTCTCCCCAGCCTCCGTTAATATCACACGTCTTGGCGTCCTAGTGAACAATGGAAGACCTACTTCTTCCTCCAATTGCCTAATTTGCATTGATATCGCCGCCTGTGTGACATTGACACGCCTTGCACCGGCAGTGAAAGTCTTTGCTTCCGCTATTGCCATAAAAGCTCTTAATTGTCTTATCTCCATATGAATCGTGCTTTCTTTTGCTTAACTGAAATCATCCCCTCTTGTCAAGAGGAAATTTTAAATCAAAATTTATCATTAGCAAAAGTTATCATTAAAATAAAATCTTTTAGCTTTCATTATAAATAAAATTTAGCTAAAATGAAATTCAGAAGGCGATGGAATGGCTACTGAACGTGAAGATGGAATGAGTGTCAAGGGCGAAGTATTTCAAAGAAGAAGCCTCAAATTAAAGAACAAACACCATCTATACCTAGGAATCGACGGTGGAGGGACGAAAACACAGGCGATCTTGATAAATACTGAAAAAGCAGTTATCGGGGAAGCTATATCTGGCGCTTCAAATCCTCTTAGAGTCGGAATAGATAAAGCTTTGAGTAATATCTTTGCTGCAGTGGACCTTGCGTGCGACAATGCTAATAGAAGTCGTAGCGATATAGTCTCAATCGAGTGCGGTTTGGCCGGAGTGAGAAGAGAAGACCTGAGACAGTTGATTCGCAAGCTAATAATTCAGAAATTCAGGATAAAAAATGTAGAAGTTCTGACGGATGCTGAAATAGCCTTATATGGAACAACATTAGGCAAGCGAGGCTTAGTGGTCATTGCAGGCACTGGCTCGGTTTGCATAGGGCAAAATTCCAAGGGAGAGAAATTTTCTGCTGGGGGCTGGGGGCCACTAGCTGGTGATGAAGGTGGAGGAGCTGGCATAGCAAGGCGAGCCTTACAGGCCATCGCAAAAGCATCTGATGGACGAGGTATTCCGACTGCTTTAAGTGAAGCAGCCGTAGAATATTTTCGAGCCGGTAGATTAGAGGATTTATCAGTAGCCATATATGCACCTCAGGTAGACAATGCAAAGATAGCAGGATTCGCACGATGTGTGATTGAAACCGCAAAAAATGGCGATCAAGTAGCCATTCAGATTCTGAAAGAGGCAGCTGAAGAGTTAGCTATAGCCGCAAGTGCTGTGATTCGAAAGTTACGCATGGAAAAACAGAAGTTTCCAATAGGAACAGTCGGTGGAATCTTTAATGCTGGCAATTTGATAATCGATCCGTTTTTAGCTTTCGTGCACAAAATTGCTCCCAAGGCTTATATAACAAAACCACAGTTTACACCCGCTAAGGCAGCGGCAATCATGGCGTTGGAGAATTTCAAGAAAAATGCAGCTACCAATAACGGAACAGGAAAATCCTAGGACTCGAAATATAGATAAAGTAACGACACTAGAGGCCGTAAAGCTAATTAACTCAGAGGACAAAAAAGTGGCCAAAGCTGTCGAGAAAGCCCTGGTACAGACAGCACAAGTAATCGACTGTGTGGTAGAACGCCTAAAAAACGGCGGCAGACTTTTCTATGTTGGCACTGGCACAAGTGGCAGACTTGGTGTTCTAGATGCAAGTGAAATACCACCAACCTACGGTGTGTCACCAGAACTGATTCAAGGTATCATTGCAGGTGGATATGAAGCTTTATACAAAGCAACTGAAGCATCAGAGGATGATGCAGAAGCTGGAGCCAGGGATCTACGAAATAAAGGTCTGAAATCCATAGATGCAGTAATAGGTCTCGCTGCCTCAGGAAGAACACCCTATACAATTGGAGCTCTTGAATACGCCAGAGAAATTGGCTGCTTCACATCGTGTATAACCTGCGTACCAGACTCTCCTATCACGAGAGCAGCTGAAATGCCGATTGTCGTCGTAGTAGGTCCTGAAGTCATAGCGGGTTCAACGAGGATGAAAGCTGGAACTGCTCAGAAAATGATCCTTAACATGATTTCTACCGTTTCAATGATCCGCCTGGGATACGTGAAAGGCAATCGGATGACAAATGTTCAGCCAAAAAATAGCAAGCTAAAGGACCGTTCCATAAGGATCTTAATGGCTGAAACTCATCTGAACGAAAAGCAAGCTAAAGCGCTGTTAGAAACTGTCGGGGATTTACGTGTGGCTATAGTAATGCAGAAAGCTTCCGTATCGGAGAAAGACGCAGTAAATGCTTTACAAAAAACTAATTTCGTGATAGAAAAGGCCATTCAGCTCCTTATGGAAAAATGAAAATCTCAGCCTGCATAATAACCTTCAACGAACAAAAAAATATAAGCCGTGCGATTAATTCCGTAAGATGGGCTGACGAAATACTCGTAGTAGATTCTGAGAGCACCGATAGGACAAGAGAAATTGCCAGCGAACTCGGGGCAAAGGTGATTGTTCAAAAATGGCTGGGTTTTGGGGCTCAAAAGCAATTTGCCGTAGAGAAAGCTAGTAACGATTGGATATTAAGCTTGGATGCAGATGAGGAAATATCAACAAAACTTCAAGAAGAAATTTTATTCTTAAAAAGCAGTGGGCCATCGGCAGATGCTTATAGAATAAGTCGGCTTGCTATATACATGAATCGTCCTATTCGTCATTGCGGTTGGTATCCTGATTGGCAAATAAGGCTGTTTAACCGAAATAAGGGTAGATGGAAGGATTTCATCATCCACGAATCCGTACAGATGCAACCCAACTCTAGCGTTAAAAAGTTACGAGGTGATATCCTGCATTACACCGTCGAAAGTCTAGCTCATCATAGTAGAATGACAACCGAACGTTATGCCCCACTTGCAGCGCAGCAAATGTTTGAAAACGGAAGAAAAACTTCCATACTTAAAATTGTTACTGCTGGACCCACGGCCTTCATTCGAACCTACTTTTTAAAACTCGGATTCTTGGATGGTTTTCCGGGCTTCTGCATCTCTTACTTTGCCGCTTATAACGCCACATTAAAACACATGCTTCTCTGGGAATTACAAAATAGCCAACACTTAAAGTCTGAATAAAAGGTCTCTTAGGAAAGAAAATAGAATAGCTATTTGCACTTAAAATAGCGATGAACTCTCGGTGTTTCACAAGTTATATGTTTAAGCTGGAATAATTGGGCCTTGCTATAGACCAGATTTACATGCAAGTGATAAATCCTGTGACTGATCTTAGCTCGAGTTTTCTTTGCGATCTACAGCAAATAATCCTTGGCCCATTCAAGATAGCCCTGGAAGGCATCTTGAACAGACAGGGCTATGATTTCTGGCACGCTGTAGCTATGATTCTTGATTATGAAATCCTGAAGATCTTTATATTTTTCTGGTAGTGTTTTTATCAGAATTAAATGCTCTGAGTCTTTTTGTATCTCGCCTTGCCAGAAATAAAACGATGTCATTTGTGGTAAGACTTGCACGCAAGCCGCTAACCTCTGTTCGACTATTTTTCTTGCAAGTGTTTCCCCCTCTTCTCTGTTAGGCACTGTGGTAAAGACAACCAACATTTTACTCATATTAATCCCCAAACATTGCAGAAATTATAACCATGAGCCAGAGTGATCATCTACAGAGTCTAAAGCCGCTCATTCGTAATTCAAAGCTTCGACTGGATCAACGCTGGCAGCCTTAATGGCCGGATAGAGAGCTCCGATTGTGCCGCCAATTATTCCGACTAGTATCGTTAAAAGTAAAAGGCTTGGACTTATTTCTACTTCAAGAGTCATTGTCGAGGTAACAAAGAACTTCAGTAAGTAACTGAGAGCTATGCCTAAACTAACCCCTAAAAAGCTTATCAATGCAGCTTCTTTTGTTATTGTCATTGCTATGTGAAGTTTAGACATTCCCAATGACTTCATGATGCCTATCTGCCTCGTTCTCTCGGTCACAGTTGTATACATAGTCAGTAAAATTACCAGCATCGATATAATAGCTGCGATACCAATTACGACATCTAAAAACACATTCAGTTGTGGGATGCTGGACATGTAAAGCTCTTCCAAGTCTCTGGCTAGAAGAATCTGATTATCCGGGAAGGCCTCATGAAGTTTATCTGCTACTTGCTCAACAGTATAACCATTTCTTATTGAGATTAAAAATGACGTACATTTACCCTCACCACCAAGTTGTTCTTGCATAGTTGATAGAGGGATTTTAACTCTCGCACCGGCGGCTGGCTCAAAAGTTCCAACAATTTTGAATGGTCGTTCCCAAAGTCTCATTGTATCTCCAATTTTGTATCGCTTTTGCTGCTGAAATCCTGTATCAATCATAACTTCGTCACCTGAGTCTGCAATAGCCCTGCCTTCTATCACTCTTAAGCCTGCTATTTCAGCATATTCGGCGAAATTGATCCCATCAATCAATCTGCTACCAACATTACTATCTTCAGCAGATACAGAAATTTGTCCTATGGGAACGACCTTATTCACTCCTTCAACCTTTCCTAATTCATCTGCTAAGGAAATCCTCAAGCGGAATGACTCAGAGCCACTTAATCCAATCGCCCCAGAAGCACGGAAAATGATCTCTGCACCTGTATTAGCTTCTCGTCTAGCTCTTTCTCGCATTGTCCCATTGGATAGCCCTACAGTGAAGACAATCAACAAAACGCCGATAGATATGCCAAAGATACTAACTGCAGTTCTGAGAGGTCGATGGATAATATTAGAAAACACAAGATTGTGTTCAAGCTCTCTCAACATAATCTCAGGCTACCTCTAATAGTTTCCCTTTCAAATATTTTATTCGATCGCGCAACTCTGCTGCTTTCTCAAATTTCATTTCCTTCGCAGCTTTCCTCATCTCTGCTTCCAAACTTGCAATTTTCTTCTCAAGATTTTCAGGACGGTAATCTTCTAGATCATCTGTTTCTTTCGGAACCTTAAAATAGTCTGCCTCATAAGCGGTTACAAGAGTAGATTCGATAGACTTTACTATGGTTTTTGGTGTGATGTTATGCTCTCGATTATATTCTTGCTGCAAGCTCCGGCGGCGGCGCGTCTCCTCAATTGCACGACGCATTGAATCGGTGATTGTGTCGGCATACAGGATAACCTTTCCATTTACGTTGCGTGCAGCTCGCCCAATGGTTTGTATCAGAGATCTTTCGGATCGTAGGAAACCTTCCTTATCTGCATCTAGAATCGCCACTAAAGATACCTCTGGAAGATCTAATCCTTCACGTAGTAGGTTTATACCCACCAACACATCGTGTTCTCCGCGCCTTAAATCACGCAGAATTTTGACTCTCTCAAGCGTATCTATGTCAGAATGCAAATAAGTAACCTTTATCCCTACTTCTGCAAAGTATTCTGCCAAACTTTCTGCCATGCGTTTTGTCAACGTCGTTACCAAAACTCTCTCATTTCGCTCAATACGGATTCGAATTTCATTCAGCAAATCATCAATCTGTCCTTGCACTGGACGAACTTCTATTTCAGGATCCAATAGCCCTGTCGGACGTATTATCTGTTCTACAACCTCTCCTGCAGTTAATCGCAATTCATAATCACCTGGCGTTGCAGAGACAAATATGGTTTGACCACGTCTAGCCTCAAATTCCTCAAAATTGAGCGGACGATTGTCTTTCGCACTAGGGAGGCGAAATCCATAGTCTACTAAAGTTTGTTTACGCGATTGATCACCACGATACATCGCTCCTAGCTGAGGCACGGTCTGATGAGATTCGTCAATTACAATCAATGCATCTTTTGGTAAATAATCTAACAAAGTAGGGGGCGGTTCTCCGGGTTTTTTACCTGTCAAATGTCTAGAGTAATTCTCAATACCGCGACAGAATCCCATCTCTTTTATCATCTCTAAATCGTAGAGTGTTCGTTGCCTTAATCGCTGAGCCTCCAGAGTCTTACCTTGTTTTATTAACTCTGCTTCCCACCATTCTAGTTCTTCTCTTATCGACTTAATGGCTCTTTTAATGGTTTCCTTCGACATCACATAATGCGTTTTCGGATAGATAGGTACTCTCGATTCGTGTTTGTGCTTAACTTCCCCAAGCAATGGATCTACTGTGTAGATAGCATCTATCTCATCTCCCCAAAATTCAATTCTGTAAGCGTCATCCTGATAAGACGGGAAAATCTCTACTACATCCCCACGAACGCGAAAAGTCCCTCGAACAAAGTCCCAGTTAGTCCTTTCGTATTGTAACTCTACTAGCTTTTTCAGAAGCTGCTCTCTTTCTATTCTTTGACCCGGCTCAACGAAAGTTATCATTCCAAAATATGCATCCGGATCACCCAATCCATATATGCATGAAACAGAGGCAACTACTATAACATCTCGTCGCTCAAATAACGCACGAGTTGCAGAAAGCCTCAAGCGATCTATTTCATCATTTATTGTCGCTTCTTTCTCTATGTACGTATCAGTAGAGGGAATATAAGCCTCGGGTTGATAATAATCATAATAGGAAACGAAATATTCAACTGCATTGTACGGGAAAAAATTTCTGAACTCTTGATACAACTGAGCTGCAAGCGTTTTATTGTGAGCTATGACCAAGGTAGGTCGTTGCACCTCAGCTATAACATGTGCAATCGTAAATGTCTTTCCAGAACCAGTAATACCGAGTAAAACTTGATCCCTAACACCATTTCTCAATCCCTCGACCAGTTTGCTAATGGCCTGAGGCTGATCCCCAGCAGGTTTATTATCTGATACTAAACGAAATTCCATTCTGATTGATCTCTAAAATTATTATTTTATGACTTGCGGCTTTTGCGACTCAATTCGTATCCAAGAAAAAACTAAATTAAGTTAACCGTTATACATAAAATTTCACGTAGCAGGCAATAGCGTTGATAAATACTGGAACGCTCGTCAAAAGCATCGGCTTTAGGAACAAAGATTGCTCCTTCTAACTCTTGGTTCACGCTCATTAAAACATGAGGGAATTCCATAAAGGAATGATCAAGTGCGATATTATCTGCTAGGCATTGAGAATCAACAACTGATCTAGGTGTTTACGTAAGAATAATAAAGAACTTGAGATGTTACTCATTCAGGCTAACTTCTATTCATAGTGATACTCTCGATTATTTCATCAATTTCTTTTTTAACCTCATCGGAGACATCACCTCTTTCTAGCATTAAATAAAGCCCACCAAGCGCATTGTCGCTACTAGTAAGCCTTATAACTTTTAAAATTGCTTTTTGCAAAATCTGATTTTTCTCTTCTGCTAAACGCCGAAAGACGATCGTAGTCTCATCCGCTTTTATCAGTAAGGCCAATAATGCCATTGCCTCGTTAGCTTGTTTCGTATCTTTGCTAAGTAATCTATCAAAAACTCTCTCAGCAAATCCGCTTTCGATTGCAGCTAAAGCACACAAGCGAAGTCTTTCCGGATCATCAGATTCCACAATTCTCATCCATGCGTCGCTTCGTTCGATATTCAACTTCGACAGAGCTTGAACGGCAAAAGTCCTCACTCTTTTAGAAATATCAGCACATGCCAAAAGAATCGGCTCAAATACTGATTCGTGATTAAATTCAGTCAATATCTGAATCGCCTTTATTTTTATCTCATCGGACTGATCATTTTGAATAAGTTTTGATAAGGCATCTACTGCATTTCTAGTGCGAAAGGCAGCTAGCACTTTTAATGACAACAATCTTAATTCTTCATCTGCATCAGTCGCCTCTAGCTCCTCAATCGCACTAAGCAAACCTTCGTCATTTGATACAGGCAATGGTGTCAAAGGCTTTGGGATAGGGAGACTCTTTGCGAGAAATACTGGTAAAAGAGGAAGAGTATCTATTAAACTCACTACTGGTTGTCTCTTAGCCTCAAAAAAAATCTCTTTTTTAGGCTCCTTTGGAGCAACTTTAGGATTAAATTCTTCCGCTCTCTTGAATTGTGGATTTTCCTTCTTACTTGCTCTCTCCTGCTGAACACTTCTCTTAAGAACTATCGCCCATATTATCGAACCCATCGCACCAAATAAAAACAAAAAAACTAACAAATACCACCAGAGCCCTTGTTGAGACTCTGCTTGTAATTCATTTTGAGAATATACCATTACGGTAATCGAAATGAGTGCTGCGACATTCATCAAGTTTCGCAGAATTATCCGCCTCATGAAACTAGCCCCGCCCATACCCAAATAAAAACAAGCGCTTATAATTATCTACTTTTTTTATCGAAATGTCACATGAGCATGGCTAAGGGGTCACTTAATGATTTGCCTTAACCATGCTCAAAATAACTAATGCACCATCCAGATAAATAATCTGATTTTTTTAAGACTGACTCAAGTTAGATTCCAAGAATATTAACTAGCTCTTGCACTGCAGCAGCTGATTTATGAAGAGCAGCTCTTTCTTCGTTGGTAAGACTGATCTCGATTATTTGCTCTACACCATTCTTACCAAGCTTAACAGGAACACCGACAAAAAGATTGTTTATTCCATATTCACCCTCTAGATAAACAGCGCACGGTAAAATCTTCTTTTTATCTTTCAGAATTGCCTCAGCCATCTCGACAGCTGCTAAAGACGGGGCATAGTAAGCCGAACCAGTCTTAAGTAGATTGACTATTTCAGCACCGCCATTTGCAGTGCGCTTTACTATCTCGTCTAAACGTTCTTTGGGTATCAATTCAGTAACAGGTATCCCGGCAACAGTTGAATATCTAGGCAGAGGTACCATGGTGTCTCCGTGACCGCCCAGAACAAATGCAGTGACATTTTCCACTGAAACATTAAGTTCCTCGGCAATAAAATGGCGCATGCGAGCAGAATCTAAAACCCCTGCCATACCCATAACCCGGTTTTTCGGAAAACCAGATCTTCGCCATGCTAATTGAGTCATAGCGTCAAGCGGATTGGAAACTACTATGATGAAACAATTAGGTGAGTATTTGACTATTTGGTCTGTAACATTCCCAACTATCTCCGCATTTATCTTCAGCAAATCATCTCGACTCATGCCAGGTTTTCTCGGCTGACCTGCCGTGATGATAACTATGTCAGAATTTGCAGTTTCTTCATAACTATTCGACCCTACAACTCTGACATCAAAACCATCGATTGGGGCAGCCTGTGAGAGATCGAGGGCTTTCCCTTGTGGAACACCCTCTACAATGTCTACTAAAACGACATCAGCTAATTCCTTACTTGCAATCCAATGAGCTGCTGTCGCACCAACGTTTCCTGCACCTACTATCGTTACCTTATTTCTTCCAACCATACTTTTCTCTCGTTATTCTCCATTTATGCGTTTTTTAAGATAAACTGTGAATAAGATTATCACAGAAACCCCCAACCATTAAAACCTCTGTAGAATTCAATTAATATGACGAAAAGAAATTGCCTGTGCTCCCAAAAATGAACCTAAACCGCACTCCGATTTTGGCTTACTTCATCTGAAGACAACGTAAAACAAACATACCTTAAAATTCACCTGCTCGATGTTTTCCTCTGGGTTGGATCACCCTTTTAGATTAAATGCCTGTTCGGATGAAAGGAAGAAAACCTAAGTTTTCAATAACACTGAGATTATTTTTCCGAATTACATGATGATCAAACGCCCGAAGGATCTTTTAATTTCTCAGGATTGAGATGCGATTAGGTGGCAAGCCTATCATGCATTCATCTCCTACGGATAATCCTACTAATCTTAAAACCGTAGACTGTAACCTTAATCCGCTAGCATCTAAAGAAACTCGAGTTGTTTCACCTTTAAAGTTCACCTGTGTTACTTTGGCTCTTAGCAAGTTATCCTCTGGAAAAGAAGCACCAAAGTTGATACAGACGTTCTCTGGTCTTATTGCTAAGAAAACCGTTTGAGTTATTGCACCCAGCCTTCTTCTTTGAACCTTATCTGCTCGAATTTTGTGAGAACCCTGCACTGTTTGAAATTCTGGTATTTCTTCGGTAGAAAATGTAATTCTTCTTGCCTCTATCAGGTTGCAATAACCTAACAAACGAGCGGCTGCTACATATTCAGGATTTTCATACACCTCGCGAGGTGTGCCAATCTGAATTATTTCCCCTTTATCCAAGATAGCCACTTTATCGCATGCTTCAAATATGTCGCCACTGTCATTCGTTGCTAATAGAACTGCCAAGTTTCTCTCCTTGGTCACGTCTTTGAGTTTCTGGATTAACTCAGAACGCAAGTAGTCATTAAGACCAGCAAATGGATCATCTAAAAGCAAAACTTGATTGGCTTTATCCAATACAGATTGAAATTCTTTTGTTCTTTTTTCGCTATAGGACAGAGGAAGTTCCTTTTTTCCAAACCCTAAGAACCTCTTGAGATTTGATTCATCTTGCATTTGGTGGAAATTTAGAAATTCTACAGACTCGATTATCCCATCCTCAAACGAGATCTTTCCTGTAAAATCCTTAACAAAGCCTGCGATTATGTTTAGTATTGTGGTTTTACCCGAAGCAGGATAACCAATTAAACCGCAAATTTCACCGCGGTTTACCTCTAAATTCAGGTCTCGTAAAATCCACTTATCAAGGTATCTCTTTGAAACTTTCTCCAACTTGAGACTCATTGTGCAAACTTCCTTAGAATATTTTCAGTTTTATAGTCAGGAATTTCTTCGGATTTTGCCTAAAGTCATTAAGTAACTTAGTGCCTTCGCTAGAGAATTGATTGATATTGGCTGCCGTCTGATTGAGGTTGAAGTACAGAGTCTCATCAGTGAAAAGCTTGCCAACAGTCCCCTTGCCGTCCTTAACGTCAGAAAGTATAAAATTTAATTTAGCCACTGACTCTCTCAAATCTTCGTACAATTGCGGATCTTTTAAGAGCTTTCCTGCCGTACCCTTACCTTCATTTAGCTCCACCAATAACCTATCTAAGTTATCCGCCACTTTACCAAGTTTCTGAGCAGAAACACGCAATTCTTCTATTGCTGTATTTGCATTGTTATAAAGAGCTTCATCATTTAGCAATCTCCCGGCTGTGCCTTTACCATCTCTTAAATCTCTCGATATCGCCTCGAGTTGCATCACAGTTTTGTTTAAGTTTTCATAGAGCAGAGGGTCATTTAGTAATCTACCCGCGCTTCCTTTTCCTTCGTTTATTTGATCCAAGGTCCGCTGAAGCTTCAACATTGTGATACGCGTCTCACTTATCGTAGTGTCAAGATTTTTATAGAGCGATTCGTCATTAATCACTCTACCTAAAGTCCCTTCCCCACGATTAGCCTTGTTTAGTATTTCATTTACAGGTATCGCTAATTTGTTGATCTGATTAAGCAAATCGTTTCCAGTCTGAGTTAATTGATTTATCGAAATGGCAGTGCTTGAATCAAGTATGTAATCTTCCCCTATTGGCTCACCTTTCGCAGTGCCAGGAGTTATGTTTATTATTTTATCGTTTGCTAGCACACTGGTTGCGATTAGTTGTGCGGTTGAATCTGAACGAATTCTCTCAGTTATGGGACGGCCATCTACTTCAGCCGAAATATTCATTATAGCCTCGACCTTAGCAGTATCAGTATCATCGGGCGGTAAAAATCTGACATCTTCAACCCTACCTATCAGTATTCCAGCGAGCTGTACTTCTGCTCCTGGTCTTAATCCATCGGCGTTTACAAACCTAGCCCTTAAACGCATCCTTTTCTCAAATGGATTAAAATCTCCAGACGAATTGATTATCAAAAACGCCAACGCCAAGAGTGCCACCGCAACAAATATTCCTACTCGCAATGCGCCAAAACCAAGATTTCTCTGAGTCACCGGCATAAAAAACATCTTATCACCAAATTAAAATTTTTCACTAGCTCTGTGCTTGAAAGAAACAAACATTTGCTTATACAATTAGATAGCTCGAAAACATGCCACCGAAAGCATAGAGAGTTACTTTTGGATAAACAGCTGGACTCGAGTGTATCTCATGGCATGTCAAAGCTAATTAAAAAATACGTGGGGAGAGAAATTCATGAATAAAAAATCGGAGAGGTTATTGCGCAAAGCGTTTCAGCCTTGTTGATAACACTTTTACTAGCAAATTTCATAAGTATTTTCGCGACAAGAAAACATAAATCGAGCTCTTCGGGCCCTTTCAAAGCAGATGTGGTAAAACTGTCAGCTACTGACTTAAATAAAATTCTCTGGCAAATAAACACCAGGAACTCTGATGCCAAAGATAAACTAAGCTCGAGAACTTTAATCGTCGAAGATTACGGTCAGTTTGTGATTGCCATGAGCTCAGCCGATGATGAACTGACTGAATTCGTCGACAAGAATAAAATCGAAACAGAGATACATCTACCCGGGTCTAAGTTTGAGCCTTTGCGAGACCCTACCCATAACCTGGTAGAGAGCAACACTGCAGAGAAAGATTATTATATCGTTCAATTCATCTCACCAGTGCAAGACAAATGGCTCGAAGATCTAAAAAGCATCGGGACACAGATCATCCAGTACGTTCCCAACAATGCCTTCTTCGTTTACGCCGATTCCAATCAAATATATAAGATTGCTCAGCATTACAGAGTTAGGTGGGTGGGTAGATACCTGCCCGAAGATAGAATCTCTAGAGTCCTCCGAGCACAACTTCAATTTGCACGTTCAGAAGCTACAATACCAGAGAACATAACGCCAATTGAGGTAAACTCAGATAGGGTTAAACTTGAAATCGCTGTATTTTCTAGAGCAGATCTCAGAGCCGTTCTGAAGCAGATCGAGTCAATAGCCTCTGCAAAAATCGAAGAATCATTTCAGATACCAAATAATTTCTTCAACTATGCAAGGGTTGAGGTCCCACTTTCAGAAGTTGAAAAAATCGCAACTCTGAGAGATGTCTTCTCAATCGAAGCTTTTATTCCACCTCAACCAGAGGATGAAAGAGCTGCTCAGATAGTCGCCGGTAATTACCTATCACAAACGCAACTAAGTCCTCCCGGCTATAATCCTCAGGTTCAATTTGGAGTCAGCGGGCAAAATGTTACTGTATCTGTTGTTGATGATGGTGTCTCAATACCAGGTAATGGCGGTTATTACATAACTGCTAATAATACCGTAAACGCTTTGAGTGGAGCCACTGCGGGAGCTAGCGGCGGTCATGGTCACATAAATGCCAGCATAATAGCTGGAAGCACTCCATTTCCATCGATTTTAGATCCACTAAACTATAACTACGGTTTGGGAGTCGCTCCAAAAGCTAATATCATCAACATTCCTTTCCTGAAACCTGGTTATACCGGGAGCTACCAACAAACTGCTAATGACACTGTCTCAACCTTTGGAGTCAATGGCATAAAAGGAACTATATCAAACAATAGTTGGGGATCAGGAACTAACGGAAATGCTTATGATTCACTTGCATCGATCTATGATAGTTTAGCGCAGGACGCTTCGACGGCTAGCACAATAGATCCTATCCTTTGGGTTTTTTCTGCAGGTAATTCAGGAACATCAGGATTGACGCGTCCAAAAGTAGCTAAAAATGTTATAGCAGTGGCAAACTCAGAAAACATCCGCACTGAGATTTCATCTTCTGCTAATAACATAGATGACTTAAACAGCTCGTCAAGTCGTGGGCCTGCAGCTGATACAAGAATAAAACCAGACATAACTGCACCCGGCACTGTTATAACAGGAAGTTTTGCTGGAGATGGTAGTAGTGTGAGTCAAACTCTACCAGATGGTATTCATGCCTGGAGCATTGGAACTTCGCATGCTGCTCCTCAGGTTGCCGGGGCTGCAGCCCTATTTACAGAATACTGGAAAAATACTAACGCAGGACAGAATCCTTCTCCGGCTCTCATAAAGGCAGCTCTAATAAACGGTACCGTTGACATGAATGGTGTTGGAACGAGCGCCCCAATACCAAATGGAGCAGAGGGATGGGGAAGAATAAATATGAAAAACGTCTTAAACACTGGTGTGCCAATTAGATACGTAGATCAGAGCGTTGGATTCACTGATGTAGGGCAAGTCTATACGATGAAAGGCTTCGTTGCGAACTCGAGTAAGCCCTTCCGAGTAACTCTCGTTTGGACCGATCCACCTGGCACAACCGATCCAGCACTAGTGAATGACTTAGATTTGACGGTGACTATTGGTAGTCAAACATATAAAGGCAATGTATTCTCTGGAGGAGTTTCTGTCACTGGTGGGTCTTACGACAATCGAAATAATGTTGAGAATGTATTTCTGCCTGCTGGTATCGCTGCTGGCACGCCATTCACTATTCAGATATCCGCAGCTGCACTGAATGGAAACGGCATACTTGGCAACTCTGATCCTACCGACCAGCACTTCGCTCTGGTTGTATTTAACGCAACTCGTAGTAATCAAGTTGCTGATTTTGACGGTGATGGCAGAACAGATATTTCAGTATGGCGACCATCTAACGGAACATGGTACTACCTCGCCAGCCAAAATAATTCATTCAGCAGCACTCAATTCGGTCTTAACGGAGATAAAGTAGTAACAGCCGACTACGACGGTGATGGAAAAGCCGATTTTGCTGTATATCGAAATGGTATATGGTATTTACTACGATCACAAGCCGGTTTTACTTCATATAACTTCGGACTTTCATCCGATACCCCTATTCCAGCTGATTTCGATGGAGATGGAAAAGCTGATCTAGCTGTTTGGCGACCATCTAATGGATTCTGGTACATAACACGAAGTTCTGATGGAGCTTTCGTAACTGTCCAATTTGGAGCTGATGGAGATAAACCGCTAGCAGCCGACTTTGATGGAGACGGTAAAGCTGATATCGCAGTTTGGAGACCATCAAATGGTGTCTGGTATATAATCCAAAGCTCAACTAATACGCTCAAAGTGATAACCTTCGGAGTTAATGGTGATAAACCATTGCCAGCGGATTATGATGCAGACGGAAAAGCTGATATTGCCGTTTTCCGACCATCAGACGGTTATTGGTATATTTTGCGTAGTTCCAATGGCACTTTTTCAGCCATCTCATGGGGGCTTAGCTCAGACATACCGACACCAGGCGATTTTGATGGAGATGGAAAAACTGATATTGCTGTCTTCCGCCAAGCAGACGGTAATTGGTACATACTGAAAAGCTCGAATAATCAGATTCAAATTCAGGCATTCGGACTTAGTACGGATTTGCCAGCTCCTGCCCCTCTATCAGCCTATTAAAATTAAGAGGGGCGTAACAAATAAAGAAGGCGGCTTAGAGCCGCCCTCTTTCTATTAATGCTAAAACCTTTTACTATGCGCTCATTTGCCTTGCCTCATTCGGAAATATTTTCTCCAAGGCACCATTCAAAATACTCACCCCATACTCCCCAGCGGCCCTGGTTTTAAGCTTTCCTTCTGAATCGAAGAGATAGTAAACCGGGACCCATCCTTGTTCGTTACGAAACGCTTCTCTCAATTTGTGTAGATTGTCAATAGCGCATATTTCATCGATGCCAAACTCTCTGATAGTCTGCTTTACTCTCTCTATATCAGTGTCTGCCTCATATCTTGGCATATGTATAGCAATGACCCTCAATCCATGGGGTTCATATTTTTTCTTCAGTTCTCTGAGCTTTGGGAAGTTATCCTTGCAAATTCCACAACTTACAGCCCAGAAATAAATTAAAGTAGGGCTATTCTTTAGATATTCTTCAATGTTGAGTTCATCCCTCAAATTCAGCCAATCGGTTGCACCTTTCAACGAAGGCATCGGATCACCTAATTTCATCATAATCAATTACCTCACATGAAAATTTGAGGGTTACTCCCAAGGATTTAATTGCCGATACCTTGTGGATATAACCCTCAAGTGTTTTAGACTTTTAATGTCTCCTGACCTGGTCTCCAGTCGGCTCCACAGAGACCTCCGGTCTGCAACGCCTGCAGAACTCGAAGTGTTTCATCAACCGATCGTCCAATGTTCAAATCATGAACAACCGCGTACCTCAGAATTCCCTCTGGATCGATGATGAAAAGTCCCCGCAAAGCTACCATCTTTTCTTCAACCAAGATGTTGTACTTTGCGGCAAGCCTTCCACCAACGTCAGAAGCCAGCGGGAATTTCAAACCTTCAATTCCGTTCTGGTCACGCGGTGTCTTCAGCCATGCCCGATGTGAGAAGACTGAATCGGTTGAGATACCAAGTACTTCTGCCCCTACAGCGTTAAGCTCCTCGATTCTATCCGAAAATGCAGTTAACTCCGTCGGACAAACAAATGTAAAATCAAGTGGGTAAAATAGCAAAATTAACCATTTACCTTTGTAATCTGATAGTTTAACGTTCTCCGACAGAGTCTCCAGATTCTTTGTAGAAGGGAGATCGAAGTCAGGAGCTGGTTTTCCAACTTTAGCCAACTGAATTTCAGGTTTTACTTCAACTGCTTTGGATGTCGCAACTGTCATATTTTCTATTTATTCCTCCATGTATATTTTTAGTTAAAATTATTCATTGCATTCAGGACAAACCCCATGCAAGGTAAATTCAAAAGATTCAGGTCTGAAGCCAGAGAGTCTCGATGCTATTTGTATAAAGTCATCTGGAAAATCTAGTTCAATATCTATCAACTTTCCACACTTTACGCATAAGGCATGATCGTGCCGATCGATCTTTTTATCGAAGCGACTCGCTCCATTTCCAAATCTTATCTCAGCAATATAACCGGCATCTTTCAAGAATCGCAACGAATTGTAAACAGTTGCGAAACTTATCGTAGGCAAAATCTGCTTAGCCTCATCATAAACTTCATTTGCCGTCAGATGCCGATCTGCTTGCCTTATGACCCTGAGCACAACTTCTCTCTGACGAGTCAGACCTAAATTTTTCCCTGCTAGTCGTCCCATTAGCAAAATTTGATAAGCCCTCGCTTGTTTATGATGATAAACTTACTCATGGCTTATTCAATTATTAGAATAATTCTAATTCTAATATTTTGTCAAATGAAGAGATAATCTTTATTCATGATTGCACGTAGATTCAGATTCTCTCAATCGCTAATGATCATGGCGCGAACTAAGAGAGACATGAAGTCATTTAATTTTGGATGGAGATATTCATGAGTCCTCAAACTCTCTAAAGCTACACACAATCTGGCGTGCTCGTACGCAAAAAGAACTCTTCTTAAAAAACCTGATACTCTGGTGTCAATAGAAATAATTCCTGTGAAAAATAGTTCTTATCTGCTACCGCTTGCATGCTTGCAGGGAAAAATAAGGCTACGGTTTTAAATTCTCACCAATGATTAATTTTCTTTTGCCTTGAATGATAAGTCCCGTTCGCCTCGAAGAAACCTCGATTAGTCTAACTTCACCAATTTTAGCTTCAGAGAGTGATTTTTTAGGAATATAAGTTGCAGTATACTGAGAATCAATATTTAGTGCTAGTTGCGACATTTTTTCTATCATTTCTGCCTCTGAGTCGGGAAGAAAAATTTCTCCGTTTGTATCCTCACTTATCGCTGTCAATAGTTTCTCACTTCGCTTAAGACGCTGGATATCTTCTTTTCTTTTTTTTACTAATTCCCTGTCCAGGTTTACTGTTTTTATGGATACAGTTGGGGTTGCGCCTCTTACTGGTGGTTCTGCGCCCGGTGGCAAGTCAATTTTCCTTATGTTAGGCGTGGTTTTCAGAAGCTCTTCGATCGTTCTGCACTGAAGTTTACTCCAACTAACAACATGCACGTTAATATCTGACGACAAAAGAGCTCTGATAGCCATGAGTTCAGTTTCTTTATTATCAAAACTATCAACTCCATCTGTTATTATCACCAGGTGTTTGTTGCCTTTAGCTGTTTCAAAAAATTTCACCGCTTCTATCAATGCTGAATAAAAGGCAGATTTTTTACCCAAGGCAAGGTTATTCTCATTAATTTTCGAGAGCAGCAAACTTTTATCTGAGGTCCAATTACAAATAACTTCAATCTTATCTGTGTACTGCATAACTGCTATTAGGTCTTCATTGCGCAAATGTCTTATCAGATTTTCAGCTACTTCAGCTGAGATTTTTCTCCTTTTTGCATATGAGATGTCGCTACCAACATCAATCAGAATCAGCACATTAGCAGGCAAGTATCTTAGGCTTACTGGTTGATGTAGTCTGCCATTTTCTAAAATGACAAAATCATCTAATTTTACGTCTTTCACAAATTCGCCTGTCGTGTTTGTAGCTGAGAAATTAATTTGGACCTCCTCTACAAGGATTCTCTCAGATGCATCAGCCTCCATTTTCTTATCCTGTGCGCTTGCCGTTATGAAGCTTATTAAAAGAACGGTAATTATTGCTCTGAGCATAATTCAATTGATGAAACATGGTAACCGGGGGTTGCGGTAGTAAACTGAACGAGAATCAAAGTCTATATTTTCTGAACCAAAAATCTTTTAGCTATTTGTTGAAATTTCGAGATTTGATCTAGTTCCCATGTAGCTGCTTTACCCAATTCTTTAGCCATTAATCTTGCAACCTTTGGAGCTATCTCTAATGTCGCTCTGCTATCTAAAAACAATGCTCTTGTCCTTCTACACAAAACGTCCTCTATGTTTCTAGCCATTTCATATCTTACTGCCCAAATTATCTCCGCCTTAGTATAAGGCAAGTCTTTACTTAATTTTTCAGCCAAACAGTCATCTGAACTAATGAGTTTTGATATACCATCGATATCGGAGCCATAAATAGAGCTCGTATTTTGCCAACCGTGGATCTTAAGCTGTTGGGTCCTTGATTCCTTAAATGGCAAATTACCGATTTTTATTGCAAAGTCGATCGTTTTATGAGCCATGAGGCGATAAGTTGTCCATTTACCACCTGTTAAAGTGATGAGCTTGTTTTTATCTACTTCAATAAGAAAATCCCGGGACATCTGTGATGTGTGCTTATCGCCTTGCTTAACTAATGGCCTTATTCCTGCAAACATGCTGAGTATATCCTCTGTAGCAGGCACTTTTTTCAGGTATTGCTCTAGAGTCGTGAGAAGATATTGAATTTCCTCATGAAGAGCCATCGGCTCAATCTCTATTCTTTGAATAGGAGTGTCTGTCGTGCCTACAAGAATCCTGCCATTCCACGGGATTAAAAAAATTACTCTTTTATCATGAGTTTTCGGTATTAAAATCGCTGAATCGATTGGACAAAAGGATTTTCTCAGGACCAGATGAATGCCTTGACTTGGCATTACGATATCATCCAATCGAGGATTTGACATTCTACGAATCTGATCGCAAAAAACACCGGTAGCATTGATAACAACCTTTCCTCTCGCTGAGAACAGCTTACCGGATTCCTCATCTACGAATTCCACTCCTTCGACAATCCCATTAGCATTTTTTATCAGAGTAAATACTCTACAGTAATTAACCACCACTGCTCCGTTATCAACAGCCGTGCGCACTAAATTAATCAATAATCTTGCATCGTCAAATTGTGCATCTTCATAAAGCCATCCACCAATGAATTGATTAGATCTTAAAGGCGAAAATTCTCTCATCAAATTGGGATAAGAAATGAAGCTAACATTTTTAAATCTCGTAGAGAGTGCCAGTAAATCATAAATGCACAGCCCAGCACCGTAGAACGCAACTTCGAAAAAATTCTTGCATGGAACCAAAAATGAAAGATTTCTTATGACATGAGGAGCATTGCTGATTAAAATCTCTCGCTCTTTGAGCGCTTCCTTGACTAAGCTTATTTGACCACTTTTCAGGTACCGAACGCCTCCATGAATCAATTTTGTGGAACGAGAGGATGTACCCTTACCAAAATCTGAGGCTTCTAACAATAAGACCCTAAACCCTCTGGATGCTGCATCTACTGCACATCCAACCCCGCTACAGCCGCCTCCAATTATTATGATGTCCCAGAGTTTTTCCGTCTCAACCCTGGAAAGCATTTGCTCTCGATTCACTTTCTATGAAAGCCTCTTTCGATGTCTTTTATACTTAATCTGAGAATTATAGGTCTTCCATGTGGACAAGTGTTAGGTGAAGAGGTTTCAAGCAAATTATCAATTAACCACTGCATCTGCTCCTCAGTTAACTTGGTATTAACTTTAACTGCTGCACGACATGCAAGCCTTGCGGCTATTTCATCTTTCAAAGCAGCCGGCGCATTTATAAATTCCCCATCTTTTGCTGAGTTTAAGATTTCAATCAATAAAGCTCTAGCTTCGGAAGGAGGAAGATCCGCCGGTATGCCTTTTATCGCGATAGTTCGCCCAGATAGCTTCATTATCCGGAAACCTTGTTTTTCCAGCTCTGGCTCAATTTGATCAAAAATCTGGGACTCAGCCAAGGTTAAATCCACTGTCTCTGGAATGAGCAAATTCTGAGTCTTTATTTCTCGTATCTCTTCAGCCCTCCGAAATTTATCAAATAATATACGCTCATGAGCAACATGCTGATCAATTAACAACAAACCTTTTTCATCGATAGCAACGATGTAACTTTCTCTGATTTGATAAATTGGCTTTATACGTGACTTATTAATCGTATCAAGATCTGGCACCTTCAGAAATTTTGCAGCGGACGGCAATGGAAAATCGGCTTTAGATTCATCCTCTGCTACTTGTTGTTCGATCATCTCCGGTTCTGGTAATGTCGAAGGTGTAGCCTGTGCTTGTTTTTCGAAATCAAATGAGTACACATTTTCAACAATGGACAAATCAGCATGCTGCATGCCTTCATTTTTTGCGGCAACCTCCTGCTCTTGACTCAAACTAGTGCGAGATGCAGCAGAAAAATCATCCAGCATATGCCTCAAATCAACTTTTTCTAGAGCAGATGAAGAATCCGAAGCTACAGACGTCTCCGATTTTGATTCTTCTGAGGACGGGATAGGGGAAAAGAAGTCTATCAATTTCTGAAATTCGAGAGCACTTATTTTTTTGCTTTTATCCATAAATGAGTACTGTGGATTATCTGCTGATGTTTGAACTCTGTCATCTCTGATGATTCTTACATCTGCGGGCGCATGAGATTTTAACGCTCGTCTTATTGAGTCTGTTATCGCTTCACGTATTGCTTCCTTACGACGGAATCTTACTTCAGTCTTTGCCGGATGAACATTCACATCTACTTCCTCAGGCGGCACCTGTAAAAATAAAAACACAACAGGATAGGCGTCAGATGGTAAAATAGAGCGAAAAGCCTCGGCTACTCCACTTGCAATTACTTTATCTCGAACGAATCTACCATTGACAAAGAAAAACTGATCTTGGCGAGTTGAACGTCGCTCATGCGGTGCAGACACAAAGCCATGTATCTGAGCTAAAAACTCGTCCCCTCCAGAAACTGCAAGCAAATTCTCAACTAATTGAGCACCAAATATTTGGAAAATGCGTTCTCTTAAGTCTTTCGTCGGAGGCAGGTTGAAAATCTCTCGTCCATTATTAATGAAGAAAAAGGCAACCTGAGGGTATGCTAGCGCGTAATGTTGAACTACAGCGGTGAGATGATAATTTTCAGTCGCCTCTGACCGCATGAACTTTCGTCGCGCCGGAGTATTGAAAAATAAGTCTTTTACAAGCACTGTAGTGCCACGTGGCCTCGCAGCCTTTATGACCTCTATTATTTTTCCTCCCTCGACTTGCACCCGAGTAGCGGCTAACTCCTCCTCTAGTTTTGTTACCAATTCTACACGCGCCACAGAAGCAATAGAACTGAGAGCCTCACCACGAAATCCTAAGGTGTTGATTGCCGACAAATCCTCTAATTTACTTATTTTCGAAGTTGCATGTCTTTCAAAGGCAAGCACCGCATCGTCTTTGCTCATTCCACACCCATCATCAGCTACTTTGATTAATTTCTTCCCCCCGCTTTCCACCTCAACCCGAATTTGCCTAGCTCCAGCATCCAGCGAATTTTCAATAAGCTCCTTTACCACCGAAGCCGGCCTTTCTACAACCTCCCCTGCTGCGATCTGATTAACTAAGTTTTCAGGCAAAATTCTGATCTTGTTCATAAACATCACTGCCAAATTTAATCGCAAATGTTATAGCTTTTATCTTACCGGCTCGCGTAACACTGTCTCCGCTGCAAAAAGTGCTATTTCGGCAATTTTTGGACTCGAATGCTTCAAGCCAGCTATTTGGAGCAATACCTCACCAGTCCTGGAAAAAAGCCTTATCAGGTCTCCCTCTTCAGCTTTAGTACTATTTACTAGTTTTTTCCAACTTATTCCCCTAGCCCATTCTTCAACGGCTGCGGCAGCCGAAAAATTTATTTCTCTCTCGGATGGCACATCATGCTTGTATTCAATCTTTGATACTTCATAGATCACCTCTTCAAGCTTAGCCAGTAACTCAAGTGAATCTCTTGAGAGCTTCAGCTCACCAAAGTTTCTGTCCCTATCAGCCGTTAAAGCAGCTATGAATGCAGCAAAATTTTCTACTCGAACGGATTCAAAATCAATGTTACGCAGAGCCTCACCGATTAATAATGGTCTGTCAACTCTTAGATCTGCAAGCCATTTTCCAATTTCCGTCACTTTCTCAGCTTCAAAATCCAGATACCCAAGCTCACTCAATACTCTGGCCCTTCTCTCAAATGGTTCCCAGATCTCATTCTTCAGCTCTTC
Organism: uncultured Blastocatellaceae bacterium; assembly: GCA_964486055.1. Taxonomy (GTDB): domain Bacteria; phylum Acidobacteriota; class Blastocatellia; order Pyrinomonadales; family Pyrinomonadaceae; genus J014. Next base: position 27,728 of record CAZALE010000005.1, on the reverse strand, counting down.
TATTGCATTACGAGTCGTCTCAATGAACGAAGCATGAGGTATCTGTTCCCATAAAAAACGAGTAGTCTTTTTATTGCTTTCGCCGCCTTTGTTTGAAATTTTCTCCAATAATTTATCAATCAAGCAAAGTGCATCGTCGATTGTAGACTCTAAATTGCTATTATCTGGGCGCTGAACCAATGGATTTTCCCCGCTGATTGTCTCATCAAATGCTCGTAGTATGCCCTCAGCACTGAGCGGATAAGTTTTTTCAAAGACCTGTTTTATCTTATGTAGTGGCAATATAGCACCTCTACCATCTTCTCCAATCGCCACGACGTCATCTCCAGCCACACTCAAAACCAATTTTAACTTTTTAACACCTGATTTTTTGGAAACAATACGACCTGGTCGGACATGTTGTTTCAACCAACTTAATCTCTCAGTTATCAGGTTATTAGGCGATTTTGCTATCAATTTGTCGCGCGCAGCAACCAATCTCTCATAACCACATACGTCATCAACAGTCAATCCATCTAGCTTTGCTGCTTTTATCGCTCTATCCAGTTCGGTGATTTTATCTTCTAGTCGCATCTCAAGCAATGCGATCTTTTTTGCGGTATCACGAAAGGCGAAACTTTTTTCAGCTATTTGCCGAACCTGCCAGAAACTCCCATATGCATCTAATAAGTTAAGAAGGGATGAATAAGTTGCGCGAAACTTGCTTTGCAGGGGATCTGGATCAGATTTCAATAGCGAGGCAATGCGAGAGGGATTTTGGAAATTTGATGGCACAAGAACCACGAACCCTACTTTGTCCTTACCTCTCCTACCAGCGCGACCCGTCATTTGTTGGAGTTCATTAGCCTGCAGCGGACGCCAACCTTCATTACTCCTCATGTCAGCGTTGGATATGACAACAGTCCTCGCCGGAAAATCAACTCCAGCAGCTACTGTAGAAGTGGCAAAAATCGCCTCCAATAAACCTGCAGACATCATCTTTTCAATAAGTAGCTTCCAAGCCGGGAGATGACCCGCATGATGTGAACCGACACCAGCCTGGATCACAAGATTCCTATGTTTGTGATCTTTCACCTCTGGATACTGTTCTTCAAAGTTTTTTACAAACTCACGCCTGAGACTCTTTTTCTCTCTATCTGAATTAGTTCTCCTATGAAAAACTTCGAGTGCAGCCTCATCACAACGTCTCCTCGTAGGCATGAAAATTATCGCAGGCAATAAATTATATTCTCTTAAAGCCGCTATTATCCGAGGCGGCGGGATTTCAGGTAATCTAAGCGGCTCGCGAGAGTAATACGAGAAAGCGAATATATCCTGATTAAGTTTTTCTCTTTCGTTAAATAAAGGCATTAGAGCGAGATTTGGAGCCAAAAAGGCGGCTCTCAATTCTACAGGGCGTTTTTGAGCTGTTACTATTCGGACTTTGGTTCCTCGTACCTCTTCGATCCAACTTGCAAATTCCTCAGGATTTCCGATCGTTGCAGAAAGCAATAAGATTCGGATCCTCGAAGGTGTCAATATTATGGCTTCTTCCCAAACGTGACCACGATCCTCATCCGAAAGATAATGTGCCTCATCCAAAATCAAAAAATCTGCACGAACATTTTCGCCTTGCCTCAATGCATCAAAGAGCTGATTTCTGTAAATCTCAGTAGTGCCGACGATCAACGGAGCTCTAACATTTTCTTTTCGATCACCTGTTAAAATCCCTACGTTTTCAGCGCCAAACTCTTCACAAAACTCAATATACTTGGAATTGGTGAGAGCTTTAAGTGGTGTCGTATACCAAGCCCTCTTACCTTGATTAAGCAACCGCTTTATCTCCTCTCGTGCTATCCAGGTTTTTCCACTACCAGTAGGCGCTGTCACCAAAACATCAGAGTGCTCTATAGCCTCTAGAGCCTCAAGCTGAAACTCATCAGGCTTGAAAGCCGTTGGCTCAGGCGTGCCAATGCCCTCCAAAAGCTTCTTCAAAGCTTTCATCTGCGCCTTTGAGTATAAGGTCTCGATAGCAAGCTGCCTGCCTTTCATCTCTCCAGCAAGTTTTTTAAGTGAGGTGTTTTTATGAAAGCCACGCTGCTTTTTTCCAAACCCTGGCATAAAGAAAATTTTACCGTCTATTTGATTGAAACAACAATCGAAAAATATTGAACTTTATGGTATTATTTGATTTCGCAACCTACTGACTTTTCGTTGCGTCTAATTTGCTTATGAATCAATGGCTTCTACAAAACGAAATTCAAGAAAGTTTTAATGAATTTGATACTGATTTACCTTTACAAAATTATGAGATTAAAGGATGGGCGCTTTCAGACAAGTTCTATAGAGCTATAATCGCCTCAGTAATTATTCACTCATTGGCATTAATAACCGTTTCACAAGTAGATCTGTTTGGGGCTAAGGCGTGCGATAGCCCATACATTAACAAAGTTTGCCAAGTTTTAGAAACAGTCTACACGGCAAGCAACCTTCTCGGTACAGACACGGAATTTTCTTCGCGTGACTATGAAAAAACCGAGATACCAGAGGAACCACAAGAAGTAACGTTTGTAGATGTAAGCGATCAATTCAATTATCCGCCTGGATATTTTGATCTTGTCCGTCAATATGATCCTAATTCTTCACTGAATCTATCAAGCAGTGGATTCTCCTCAAATTCTGATACGAATAATTTGCCTACTTTCAATGAGCCATCATCACAGTTAGATCTTCTTAAACCTCAAACCTTACCGACTCCGAATCCGAACCCAGTAATTGGGAATCTTCCTGCACCTTACAATGTAGATGAACCGAAGACGGGCCCAAAATTTCCTAAATGGCGACGATTTCCAAACCGCATGTTGTCATCAAACGACTCCATAGCAGACAAGAACATAAACGCAAACGTACCAATCGCTAACTTATCAACAAATGCTAACTTATCAACAAACCAAAATCCAATCGCAAACAACAATCAGAATAATAATCAGCCAATAAATGTGAATCCGATCGCAAATAACAGCAATACTTCAGCGCAAATCGAGCAACAAAAGTTATTCAATAAAAAACCACTAGAAGACTTCGGTATAAAATACGGCCAAGCAATATTGAATAAAGAAATTGACTTAAATGCACCATTTGAGATAGAGATTAAAGCCACATTGAATGAATTTGGGAAATTTGCTAAGTCATCAATGGTTGTTAAACCTGGTAGTGATCCTAAAATGGTAGAAGTAGCTAAAGAAGCAATATCTGCCTTTAGCGACTCCCAGCTTTTACTGACACTTTATAATGCTGGAGTCCGAAACGTAACAATAAAATTCTCTCAGGATAAAGATAATCTGCAAGCGATTGTAATCGCCGAGGCAGAAACACCCAATAAAGCTAGCGCAATTCAAAGTAGTGTTAACTTCGCCATAAAAGGTGCATTGCTGAACATGAATCCAGAATCCGATGAAGCTAAACTAATAAATAAAGCTGAGCTGTCGACGCAAGGCAAACTCTTTATTGTTAACTTTTTATTGCCTAACAATGAAAAAGTTGAGTTGATTGAAAAGAATTTACGGAGTCTACAAGAAAAACTGAAAAAATCTAACAGTGAAATCCCAGAGACCCTTGGCAAAGAGATAGTTAAATGAAGATGAAAAAAACCAATTTTATTTTCCTTACAACATTGTCCGTCTATCTGAGTTTGCTTCTAGCTGGGACTTCACCAACTGTGTATGCACTTAACGAACAAGATTTTCAGATTATAGCTGACGAAAGAGATGAAAAATTCCTTGCATTTTTAGATAAAGATCTCTGCGATGCAATTTTAACCTTCCTTCAAGAGATTAAAGACATAAAGGTAAAAGAAAATAACCAGGAGATAGAAAGCTGGGAAAAGTTTTGCCTCAGACAGGCTTCGAGTTCTTTGATAGCAGGCGAGAAAACTCTTCTCTCGGAGGCACTTACTAACCTTTACAAGAGAATAAAAGCAGGCCTCAACGACTTTGCCGAGCACAGCGAGAAAGAAAACTGTAAGGAAAATCGTATACGAGTAACTTTCAATGATGAAGGTCTCAGCCTCCATCTTCAATATTCAAAGAAATCAGAAACACAAGCCGCTGTCTCAGCAGATTACATAAATCAGCGTCTTTTAGCTCTATCTTCCGCAAACGAAATCCAAAAAATCATATATGAAAATACCAAGGCTATCTCCAAAGATAATCAAGTATTGGTCATAACTTGTTTGCCGCGTGCCTGCATCGAACAGATTCTTACCAAAATTCAAAACAAATCAAATCTCTAAAAAACATATACAAATTCATTCACACAATTCGATCGTTTTGAGTTATCTCAAAACAAAAAATGGAGAAAAGATATGCCAGTTAATCCAATAGTAGACAAGATTTTCAAGAAAATTTTCGGTTCGACAAGTGAAAGATTTTTGAAGGCGGTCCAACCGACCATTCAGCGAATAAACGAATTAGAGCCACACATGCAGAAGCTCTCCGATGAGCAATTACGCGCTAAGACCTTCGAATTCAAGGATAGAATAGCCCGAGAGTTAGAGGGCATAGATGATCCGGAAAGAAGAAGAATTCGTGAGCAAGAGGTGCTGAATGAAATATTACCTGAGGCGTTCGCCGTGGTACGTGAGGCTTCACGACGCACCACAGGGATGAGGCACTTTGATGTGCAACTCATCGGAGGAATTGCTTTACATCAAGGCAGAATAGCAGAAATGAAAACAGGTGAAGGTAAGACCTTGGTTGCTACTCTGCCAAGCTACCTTAATGCGCTTACTGGACGCGGAGTTCATGTAGTGACCGTCAACGATTACCTAGCCTCGCGTGACGCTGAATGGATGGGTAAAATCTATCGATTTCTAGGACTTACGGTTGGTTGCATTCAAAACCACATGGACGATGTAGAACGCAAGCAAGCCTACGCGTGCGACATAACATATGGCACTAACAATGAGTTTGGCTTCGACTACCTCAGAGACAACATGAAATTCGATGTTGAATCTCTTGTCCAACGCGGACATTATTATGCAATAGTAGACGAAGTTGACTCGATTTTGATCGATGAAGCTAGAACCCCCTTGATCATATCTGGCCCCTCCGAAGAGGCAACTGACAAATACTATATCGCAAACGACATAATCCCAAAGTTAATCCGCGGCCACATGGATGAAGAAACCAAGAAAACGACGGGAGATTACATAGTTGACGAAAAAAATCATACTGCTGTTTTAACTGAGCAAGGAATCGCAAAGGTTGAAAAGCTGTTAGGTATTCAGAATTTGTATGATCCCGCCAATATGGAAATGCTGCATTGTGTCGAGCAAGCATTGAAGGCTCACACACTCTACAAACGAGATCATCACTATGTTGTGCAGGATGGCGAGGTCATAATAGTAGACGATTTTACAGGAAGATTAATGTATGGCAGACGTTGGTCAGATGGATTACATCAAGCAGTTGAAGCCAAAGAAGGCGTCAAAATCGAGAGAGAAAATCAAACTTTAGCAACCATCACACTTCAAAATTATTTCAGAATGTACGAGAAACTTGCGGGGATGACGGGTACTGCAGAAACTGAGGCTGAAGAATTTGCAACCGTTTACAACCTTGATGTAATAGTCATCCCAACAAACAAGCCGATGATCCGAAAGGACTATCCAGATGTTATCTATAGAACTCTCGAGGAAAAATGGGACGCCGTTATCGAGGAAATCAAGGAAAAATACAGGAAAGGTCAACCCATACTGGTTGGTACAGTATCCGTAGAAAATTCCGAGTTGATATCCAAAAGGCTAAAAGAGTTAGGGATACCTCATAATGTATTAAACGCTAAGTACCATGCGAGAGAAGCTGAAATTGTGGCACAAGCAGGACGCAAAGGAGCTGTAACAATAGCTACTAACATGGCCGGACGCGGTACTGACATATTACTTGGCGGTAATCCTGAATTTCTAGCACGAGAGTTTCTTAAAAGAGAAGAGATAAATCCAGATGAGGCAACACCAGAGCAATACGAAGAAGCTCTACGAAAGGCAAAGAAAATAGTAGAAGAAGAACATAAGGAAGTAGTAGCGCTAGGTGGTTTGCATATCTTAGGAACCGAGAGACATGAATCAAGGCGTATAGATAATCAGCTTCGTGGACGCGCTGGCCGACAAGGTGATCCTGGTAGCTCGCGCTTCATTATCTCTTTGGAAGATGACTTAATGCGAATCTTTGCTGGAGATAAAGTTCGTTCGATGATGAAATGGCTAGGGATGGAGAAAGGCGTCGCTATCGAATCGAAAACAGTCTCCAAGCAAATTGAAAGAGCCCAGAAAGCCGTAGAAGCCAGAAACTTTGAAGCTAGAAAGTATGTTCTTAAATATGACGATGTAATGAACCGTCAGAGAGAAACAATCTATGGATTAAGGCGCCAGTTACTGTTTGAAAAGGATCATCGCGAATATCTCGTCGGTGAACATGGTGTCGCAAAAGATCTCTTACATGACCTGACGGAAATGTTTCTCAATCCAAAATCTCCACGCCACAATTGGGATATCGAAACCTATATTGCAGAGATCAATAGTATCTATGCTGTCGATCCTGTGACAGACGCTGGTGTTGATTTTGAACGCATGACTCCAGCCGAAATTGAAGAGGCAATCTGGAAAAAGGCTTATGCAAACTATGAAGAGAAAGAAAAAATTATTGGCGCCGAGACAATGAGAGCTTATGAAAGATACATAATGCTTAACATCATAGATTCACAATGGAAAGATCATCTGCTCTCGATAGATCATCTTAGGCAAGGAATTGGGTTAGTTGGCTATGGCCAAAAAGATCCATTAGTTGAATTCAAAAAACAAAGTTTCGAAATGTTCCAGGAAATGCTCGACCGAATTGACATAAACACCGTTAAGTCACTTTTCAACCTAGAAATAGTGGCTAGAGACGAAGAGGAAGAGTTAGAACAACTTAGAAGACTTGAGCGGCAGAGAGCAAGAAGAAGAGCTTCAGCCATGGCTTACACAACTGCCTATGAAGGCGTAGCGGCTGCCGGAGAGGAAGCTAAAAAACACACTCCCTTCGTGCGCGAACAACCTAAGATAAAACCAAATGATCCCTGCTTCTGCGGATCAGGTAAAAAATACAAAAAGTGTCACGGTGCTGGCGCTTAAAATCAAAACATGAGGGCAGAAGCCTGTAAATGAAAAGTTACTTGATATTTAATTAGGCGCTGCCCCTTTCTTTAACAAGAACTTGATAATCAAAACTTAAATTCCAACATTCTGCGATCAAAGCGATCGGGGAGTAGTAATAGATTATATGGAAAACGCAACCTAAATTCGCTTTTTACGTGAAAAATTCATAGACTACCGGGATAGAGAGTTTTTAATTTAAAATCATGGTAAACTTTTGAGAGAAAACTAAAAAAATACGAGCAATGATAGAAAAACTAAATCTTGCGAGTTATCCCTTTAGAAATAGACGAGTGCCAATCTTATTTGCCTCTTTTTTGCTAATATGTACAGCATTCATATTCGCTTTTACTCTATCTCGTTATCAAGAAGCGAAAAGAAACGACGAGCTATTGCAAAAACAAATCAAAGAAATGCGAGCTCAGCTAGAAGACTACAGAGCAAAAAATGAACAAGTTAAGCAAACTTTAACGCCTGAGCAGAGAGCGTTGCTCATAGCTGCTCATAAATTAGTGGCGCAAAAAAATTTTGGTTGGTCCAGGCTGTTAAGCGATCTAGAAAGCATCATGCCTGCTGGAATCAGTGTATCGAGAATAAGTGTGGAAAATGTAGTTCGTCGAGCCGATCGCACTCAAGCTGAGCTAGAGCTAAGTGTTCTTAGTCGTGATTACCAGAGCGTGATGAACATGATCGAAGCAATGAACTCCTCAGGAAATTTTCGTGCTGAATTAAGATCACAAAGCCTTCAGAAAAAAGATTATTTTACGTTCAGCGAGTATAAACTATTCGTGATTTACAATCAGCCATTTGCATATTCGGCAAATTCTGAGATGGCAAGAAAGGCACAGGATAATGCGGGAAGATAAAAAACTGCAGCGCAGGATAAATAATGGGGCATTTGGCTCGGCTGAAATCTTAGTTATCGGATTTGCAGTATTCTGCTTCGTCTGCTCAATACTATTCTATGTCCTGGTAACTTTGCCGACCGAATCCGATCTGAAAAAAAACATAGCCTTGCGAGACCAGCTGCAGAGAGAATTAGACAGCGAAAGTCAAAAATACCGTAACTTCACGTCTACGGAAAATCAGGTCAGCAGTTTAATAAAGAGTGTGGAAGATTTTGAATCTAGGTTTCTACCAGTAGCTGATATTGGAAAAAGCTCGATTTATCAGCGATTAAACTACTTGATGTCTATCTACAACTTGGTAAACACCTCTGGGCCTGAGTATTCTCCACTGGAAATAAAAATGCAGCAATCTCAAACTGATGAACGCGGCAGAGCACGATTCCAAAATATCTTCCCCGGAATCTATATAACCATGACAGTAGAGGGCTCCTATCAAAATCTTCGTCGTTTCATCAGAGACATCGAGGCTGGTGATCAGTTTCTTATAATCACATCTATTGAGCTGCAACCATCTCAGACAGGCACTGGTGAATCTAGCCAGATTGCTGAAGTGTCTAATAATCAATCTAATCAGGCCTACATAAATCAGCCATTTAGTAGACCTGGTGAAATCAACCAAATCTCAAGAGCCATTACATCAGAGCAGAAACAACTCCTCGGGCAAAAATTTGATAAGCCAAAAGGCAAGCTAATCGGCGAAACCGTGAGCCTCAAAATCGAGCTGGTTTCATATTTCAGACGGGGAGTACAGATGCTAAAATGAAGGGAGATATAATGAGAATCTTTGCTAATAAATCTGAGGCGGAAAAGAAAAAGATAATCGCTGCGATAGTGCTTGGTGTCTTAGCCATTGCCTCTTTAATATACACATTTGGCGGGATATTGATTAGTAAAAGATCGCAGCCGATGACTCCCCGGAACACTTCATCTGCATCGCTCAACTCTTCTCAATCTCAAACTACGTCTTTGGAGCAATCCTCACAAATAGTGAATCAATCAGATATCGAATCCGAGTGGTTGACAACTCCGGTAAACTATAATCCATCAGCTTTTCTTGCACCAGAGGCCGGACGTAATATATTCGCATTTTATGAGCCTCCACCACCTACCCCGTACCAACCAACTCCAACGCCCGAAATGCCAACTCCGAAGCCAACGCCTACACCACCTCTTGTAATTACCTTCATCAATCCACAAAGCGTATATGTCGGCACTCGATCATTAAAACTTGAGGTGAATGGTGGAAATTTTACCCCCTCAACCTACATTTTTTGGAATGGAAGCCAACTTCCTACGATTTTTGTAGGTCCTCAAAAACTCATCGCTGATATCCCTTCAGCACTCTTAGCTACTGAAGGAACTAAGCAAATAGAGGTACGTTCTGTAGATGGAAAACTATATTCATTGCCAGTGAGCCTTACAGTTCAACCGGCTCCAGTCCCACAATTCAAGTACATAGGACTTATAGCACGTAGAAGCTATAATAATGACACTGCGTACTTTCAGCAGCAAGATCAAACTCCATTTGGTGCTAGACTAGGCGATATCGTAGGAAATCGATTTCGCGTTGTTAGCATATCCTCAAAAGAGGTAGTACTCGAAGATGTAGAACTAGGTTTTCGTCATCGTCTACCACTCACTCAATCCACTGAGACTAATCCTACTCGCAGAAATGAAGTTCCGCCTGGCTTTCCACCAGATGCGTTCATTGCACCGCCAGTTACAGTTCCAAATCCACCACAGCAAGAGGTTATTCCTGGTATTCCGCCAAACATTCCTCGCTACGTACCACCTAATCAAAAGAAAAAACAGGAAAAATCAGACGATGAGGATGACGAAGATGGCAATAGATGAGAGAGGTTATACGACTATAACTTTAATGGCAATGATGACATTAATTGCCATTTTACTACTAGCTGTTGCTCCGAGCATCCAACGCGAAGTTCAACGTGAAAAGGAGATTGAGGCAATACGCCGGGGTGAGGAAGTAGCAGAGGCTATTCGCCAATATGTAAATTTTTATCAAGGAACGCGTCTGCCAAGTTCAATAGATGATCTATTAGATGGACTACCTGATGGTACTAAAAAACGTCAGATTCTACGGCCATCTGCAGCAATAGATCCACTAAGCGAGGATGGAAAATGGCTACTGGTCGAAATTAATAGCCCAGTGCTTAAAAACTTTGCCAGAAGAGTACAAAACTACATGGGAGGAGCTCTACCATCCTCAGAAAATGTACACCCGACCATGGTTAATCAAGTCGGAGTATTTCTAACTAGCATAGACACCAAAACTGATGAAGAAAAAGAAGCCTCAGCAGATGAGACTGATCCTGGTTATAACGAGCTTACTACGGAAAATCGCCCCTTCATCGGCGTGGTAAGCAAAAGCACATCAAAATCAATCATTGCTTATTACGGCATCGAAAATCATTCAAAATGGGTTTTCACTCCTTTGTTTCGAGGCAGTGCAACCGCCGCAATAAATCCGCAAACCATAATCCCTAACCCCAATCAGAAAACAACTCCCTAATAAAGAATCTCTGCCTCATTTCGTGATAAAATTAATTTTGCACTTATGATCAGTGGAAATGAAATAAGAACCAGATTTCTAAAGTACTTTGAGAAGCATGGGCATAAAATAGTTCACTCATCCCCACTTCTACCGGCAAATGATCCAACGTTGTTATTCACAAACGCCGGTATGAATCAGTTTAAAGATGTATTCACAGGGCTCGAAAAAAGGGATTATAAGCGAGCAGTAACCGCACAAAAGTGTATACGCGCGGGCGGCAAACATAACGATTTAGACGAGGTTGGTAGAACGGCACGTCATCATACCTTCTTCGAAATGCTGGGGAACTTCTCATTTGGCGATTATTTTAAAAAAGAGGCTATTCAATACGCCTGGGATTTCTTAGTTAATGAACTAAAACTAGACAAAAATCGGTTATGGTTTACCGTTTTCGCAGGTGATGATGAGATACCCGCAGACGAAGAAGCCAGAAAATTATGGGAGGAGGTAGGAGCCCCAAAAGAACGAATTCTTGGTTTCGGAAGAAAAGACAATTTTTGGCAAATGGGAGAGACTGGACCTTGCGGTCCATGCTCAGAAATTCATTACTACATGGGTGATGAACCAGAGAATCCGGAGAAAAATCGTGCAGATTTGGTAAATGCTCCGCAAGGCGATACCACGATAGAAATATGGAATCTTGTATTCATGCAGTTCGAAAGGGTTGAGGTGGCGAAAGGAGTTTTTGAATTAAGGCCTCTACCAGCTCCATCTGTTGATACCGGGATGGGACTAGAAAGAATCACCGCCGTCCTTCAAGGAGTCAAATCTAATTACGATACGGATCTGATAAAACCAATCATAGATTTTACCTCCCAGTTGGTCGGTAAAACTTACTTACCTGACAGCATCGAGGGCTTTGCAATGAGAGTCATTGCAGATCATGCACGCGCTACAGCATTCGCAATAGCTGATGGAATCTTACCGGGCAATGAGGGTAGAAACTATGTGCTGAGAAAAATAATGCGACGAGCCATTTACCAAGCTCGTGAACATCTCGATGTGACAAAACCCTTTTTATTCAAAGTATGCGACTTTGTGGTCGATCTGATGAAAGATGCTTATCCAGAACTCGAAACTCAAAGAGATTTCATACTGAAAATGACAAGACTGGAAGAAGAGAGATTCGGCAAGACCTTGACGGTTGGGCTTGAAAAACTTAATGAAATATTCTCGGAAAATAAAACACTAGACTTTTACGAGTTGGCACGCTTATACGATACCTTCGGAACGCCCCGCGACCTTATTAGAGTCAAGATGGTAGAAAAGGGCATAGACATAAGCGAAGAGGCTTTCAACTCTGAATTTGAAAGGGCTCTGCAAGAAATTCAAAAACAAAGCGAGGTAGGAAAAACCGAACGAAAATCCATAATAAACCCAGTGTATCAAGATGTAGCCGAAAAGATTCCAGCAACCATTTTTCGTGGGTACGAGACAACGAAACTAGAGAATTGCCTTGTTACTGCAATAATAAAGAACGAAAGACAAGTAGAGAGATTAAATCAAGGGGAAGAGGGCTTAATAATTCTAAATGAAACCCCTTTTTATGCCGAAGCCGGCGGGCAGGTCGGTGACACGGGGATTCTAGTAAATCAAAACACAAAGATAGAGGTTGTTGATACATTTGCCCCGATACAAGGTTTGATATTACATAAATCGAGGGTGATAAAGGGTAAAGTTGGAGTTGGTGATACTTTAACAGCAATCGTCGACGAAGAGCGTAGAGATGCGACACGTCGTAATCATACGGCAACACATTTAGTTCACGCCGCATTAAAAGAGGTTCTTGGCTCTCATGTAAAACAAGCAGGCTCAGTAGTAGCTCCAAACTATCTCCGTTTCGACTACACACATTATCAACCTCTTACGGAAGAAGAAATTCAAGAAATAGAGGATCTGGTGAATTATTACATCCTGAAAAATGAGCCAGTTAAAACTGACATTATGGACCTTGAAAATGCAATGAGGTCAGGTGCTGTAGCTTTATTTGGCGAGAAATATGGATCTCAAGTTAGGGTTCTTAGCGTTGGAGACGGCACTTTTTCCAAGGAGCTATGTGGTGGCACTCACGTCAGGGCCACAGGAGATATAGGAGCATTCAAAATAATCTCCGATGAGGCCATCGCTTCAGGGGTGCGTAGGCTTCGGGCAATAACTGGCTTCGATGCGTTTGAAAGATTCAGAGAAGATGAAAAAATAATCGAAAAATCTCTTTCCATATTAAAAACTCAGCGAGACCAGCTAGCATCTGCGATAGAAAAACTACAGGAAGAAATAAAACGACTAAAAAGAGAGAATGAGGAGCTAAAATTAAAAATTGCTACAGGAGCGAGCATTCAGAACAATGGAGACGAGGCAAAGGAGATTGCAGGTGTTAAAGTTCTCGCCAAAGTGATCGATGGCTTGGACAAAAGCGGGATGAGACATCTATCGGATAATCTATTATCAAAACTTAAGTCAGGAGTTGTAGTTTTAGCTAAGAAGGATGATGGAAAAGTCTCGTTCGTGGTTAGAGTATCTTCTGATCTTACGGATAGGATAAAAGCAGGTAAATTAGTAAATGAGATTGCCCCGATAGTTTCAGGACGTGGTGGTGGTAGAGATGACATGGCCGAAGGCGGAGGCACTGATCCGGAAAAACTAGAATTAGCTATCAAAAAAACATATGAAATCATTGATCGCATGCTAACAAATGGTTAGCCTAATAAAATCTATTGACCCAAAATGGTTGATAGAGTAAAGCGCGAATTCCTTCAAGCTTCAATCCCAAAAAAATCTGATGGTTTTTCAATTGAAACACATAACAAGGGCATAAGTGTTTGTCTTTTCCTTTAAGTTATCAGCTGTTTCTCTAGCTCACAATTTTCTTGATCAGCTAATCCCGCACAGAACATAGAACCTCAACTCATCAGCAGCCTCTTTTACACAGTTAGTAAAATAAATATCCAGAAAGAATACTTATCGCAAACGCAGTCAGAGTGAAAGAAGCTCAGGATGATCATTACTCCTTTCTAGGCTCTAATGGAACAAATAATTCCATGGACCGGTAAATTTCGAGATAGATTTTGGTCTCAGCGGGTATTAGCTCTCTCCAGTTTGCACCGCCGCGCTGAATATAAAGCGGTAGTCTGGCTGGATTTGAGTTGTATCCAGCTGCGATTAGCTCTTTTTGAGTGGCTATTCCGCTCTGCAGAGCCTGGTAAACGACATCGTTCATCAACAAGTCTTCCCAAACCATCTTCATGTACAGTAACATCGCCTTCACAGCATTAAGATGATTTCTCATTCCATCAACAAAATCTGGTATCAATCCCACATTGTAAAAGCGATTTCTGACAATCGCATATGTCGACGGAATCATTTGGACAAGGCCCCCGGCACCAGCAGAGCTAATGGCATAAGCATAAGTCTGTCCCTCATTGAGAGCACAAAGTGCATATATGTCATTGAAAATGTTGAGGTGATATTCGTTACGGAATCTGTAATGATCAACATGTTCTACAACTATCAGCCTCTCGGCTATATTCGCTAGCTCTTTTGATACGAAAATTCCTTTTTCCTTTAACGACGAACGGGCAGCATCTACTAGGTTACGAACATATATCTTTCCTATCTGTACAATCTCTGGTGTTACAAGTCCTGGATGAGTTGAAACGTAATAAGCAGTCTCACGATGAAATCCTCCCCTCTCAATTGGATATTGAACAACTAAAGGAACATGAAACTCACCATCCTCCCAGATGGTAACCGGAGTGTTAACTCCATTACCACGAATTACACGAATTATCACCATGTTACCGTCAGAGCTAGAGGCCGGAAATTCTGCACCTCCTTTAAGAAAAAGAGATTTGGAAATCGTAACATAATCTATTCTGTTCCTCTTTTTGTCATAATAAGCTAGCCGAACAACGCTAGTATCAACTTTTGAGCTGTCCAACAAAGACGTCAAAAGTGGCTTCGATTGCAAAAGTCTTTTTGCCTCGGCTATTTTACTTTTTATCGTGAGTAGATCCCATTTTGATGACTGCTCATTGCTTATCGTAAAGTTAGATTTTTCAGACTGCACAGGCACAATCTTTGTGGGTGAAGAAGACGGGTCCGATTGCGAGGAAGGTATTTTTTCATTTCGTATATCTCTAATTATGACCTGAGGCCTACTAGATGAAGCTTCCGAAGGATCTGATTGCGTTTTCTCAATATCACGAGAGTCTCTGGTAGAGTCAGTAATAACAATTCGAGGTCTTGTCGCTTTATCGCTCTGAGAGTAGCAAACATTAATATCTAACACTGCAGCCGGCATCAGTATGATAATTAGTAATTTGTAAATTCTACCTAGCATGACTAGATAAAGATTCGCTCAACTTTACAAGGGTTGTCAAAGATAAAAGTAATGAATCCTCGAAAAAATAAAAGAGAGCCAGAGAAAAATGGCTCTCTTTTAGGTTGATCTGAAGTTACAGCTTAATTAGAAATCATAGTCTTCGCCATCAAGATTTTCTAGGTTATCAGGCACATTATAAATTTCTTCCATCTCCTCCATCGCTTCTAATTCGTCCACGTCTGATTCTTTATCTTCATCAAATGATTCGAGTTCCTGCATGACATCATCAGAGGATCGGACTAAGAGAGCTTCTTTGTAGACAGTCTGCAACAGTTCATCATACTCATCTGGTTTCTTCTTATCCATGGTTGGGTCATCCGCAATTCTAACGTTTCTGTAACGCTTCATTCCTGTGCCTGCTGGAATCAGACGTCCCATTATTACATTTTCTTTCAGTCCACGTAGATAATCTACTCTTCCTGAAACAGCAGCCTCTGTCAAAACTCTTGTGGTCTCCTGGAATGATGCCGCAGAAATGAAAGAGTCAGTTGATAGCGAAGCTTTAGTTATACCGAGCAGCATAGGTTCAGCAGTCGCAGGTCTGCCACCTTTTTCTATTACCCGTCTGTTTTCATCCTCGAAACGAAAACGATCTACTTGTTCTTCAATCAGGAAGTCAGTATCGCCAACATCTTTTATCTTCACCCATCGAAGCATTTGACGAACAATTACCTCAATGTGCTTGTCATTAATGTTGACTCCTTGCAAACGATATACCTCTTGTATCTCATTCACAAGATATTCCTGCAGCTTTTCGATGCCGAGAACTCTTAAGATATCGTGTGGATTTAGTGGACCATCCATTAGTGGCTCTCCAGCTTTCACACGATCGCCTTCCTGAACGTTTACATGCTTACCACGTGGAATGTCGTATTCGCGCTCACTCCCATCATCTCCCACTATCACTATTTTTCTCTTACCCTTAGTCATCTGAATTTCTTTGACTACACCATCAATCTCGCTCATGACTGCAGTTTCAGCTGGACGACGAGCTTCAAAAAGCTCAACAACTCTTGGTAAGCCACCAACAATATCTTTGGTTCTACGAGTTTCCCTTGGGATCTTAGCTATGATGTCACCAGCCTCAACTTCTACACCTTCCTCCACCATCAAGTTAGCCTTTATAGGCATTGGATAAGTACGAACTAGCTTATTGTTGGCATCGCGAATCTCTATGCGAGGTTGATATTTCTCGTCTGAATCCTTAACTACTAAACGCTTTAGACCTGTGACCTTGTCGATATCCTCATCTACGGTCTTACCCAGAACTATATCCTGATAATGAACACGACCAGAAACTTCCGTGAGTATGGCAAATGTGTAAGGATCCCAAGTGGCCAAAACATCTCCTTCTTGCACTTGTTGACCATTCTCAACCTTTACATGAGCTCCATAAACAATCTGATAGCGCGCAACTTCACGACCACGAGGATCAATTATCATCAAATCAGCTTGTCGACGAATCGCTATTTTCTCACCTTCTCTATTGACAATGACCTTCAAATCATCCGAATACTTGACAGTTCCGTCGATTGAGGCGACGTGTTTAGTTTCATGTTCAAGTTGAGCTGTCCCACCGACGTGAAAAGTTCTCATGGTTAGCTGAGTGCCCGGCTCTCCGATACTCTGGGCCGCGATAATACCAATGGCTTCTCCAATTTCAACGGTCTTACCAGTAGCAAGATTCCTACCGTAACACTTAACACAAACTCCCCTCCTCGTCCGACACGTAAGAACCGATCTAATCTTGACTGATTTCAATCCTGATAGCTGAACTCTTTGAGCTAAATCTTCGTCGATCTCTTGATTTGCTTTAACGATTATAGCTCCATCGACAGGATCAACTATATCTTCCAATGCAGTTCTTCCTATTATGCGATCTCGCAGTGATTCTACTTCTTCACCATTGCGTATTATAGCCTCGGCAAGAATCCCCTTGAGCGTCCCACAGTCATACTCAGATACAATGACATCTTGAGCAACATCGACCAATCGGCGGGTCAAATATCCAGAGTCGGCTGTTTTTAGCGCTGTGTCAGCCAAACCTTTTCTTGCACCGTGAGTTGAAATAAAGTACTGTAATACGTTCAATCCCTCTCGGAAATTAGCAACTATGGGAGTCTCGATAATTTCTCCTGAGGGTTTAGCCATCAATCCTCGCATACCAGCCAGCTGACGGATTTGAGCTTCGGAACCTCTAGCCCCGGAATCCGCCATCATGAGGATTGGATTAAGTTCATTTCTGGCTTTCTCCCTCTCATCCATCGCCTTGAACATCTCACGAGCAACCTCATCAGTAACCTCAGACCATATGGCAGTGACCTTATTGACGCGCTCCAAGTTCGTGATAGTAGCTTCTTCGTATTGCTTCTGCAGTTTCGCTACTTCTTGATACGCTCTGTCTATTATCTCTTTCTTGTTCGGCGGCGTTACCATGTCATCTATGCCAATTGAAACACCCGATTTAGTGGCATAAAGAAAGCCCAATGCTTTCAGATCATCCAATAGAGCCACTGTCTTCTCCTGACCTAAACGCAGGTAGGCAAAATTAACCAATGATTGTAGTCCTTTTTTCTTCAAAGTTCCGTTAATGAATGGCAGATTGTACCTTGAGAGCTTTTCATTGAAAATGACTCTTCCTACAGTGGTGTCTATTACTCTGTTGACATCTTTCTGAACATGAGCACGCATTACATCTTGAGGATTGTGCTCTTTTTCTAGATCGATCAGGTCCCCCTTTATTCGTAGCTTTATCTTTGTTTGAGTCTCCACGACCCTCGCATCAAAAGCCATTAGTACCTCATCTATCGAGTTAAAGTACTTGTTTTCTCCCCTTAGCCCATTTCTCGGCCTAGTCATGTAGTAACAACCTAACACGATATCTTGTGTAGGTACTGCAATGGGCTGACCATTCGCAGGTGAGAGCAAATTCTCTGATGATAGCATTAGCACCCGAGCCTCTATCTGCGCCTCTGGTGACAGAGGTATATGAACAGCCATTTGGTCACCATCAAAGTCAGCATTGAAAGCAGTACAGACCAGTGGATGAATCTTTATAGCTTTTCCCTCAACCAAAACTGGCTCAAACGCTTGAATGCCCAACCTATGGAGTGTCGGAGCACGATTTAACAATACAGGGTGCTCTTTAATAACTTCTTCGAGTATATCCCACACAACCGGATCTTGTTTTTCGACCATCTCACGGGCTTGCTTTATAGTCGTAGCATATCCCTCTAGTTCTAACCTGTGATAAATAAATGGCTTGAAAAGCTCCAGCGCCATTTTCTTAGGCAATCCGCATTGATGTAGCTTTAACTCAGGACCTACAACTATGACTGATCTACCTGAGTAATCGACACGTTTTCCAAGCAAATTCTGACGAAATCTACCTTGCTTTCCTTTAAGTGAACCAGATAGCGATTTCAGCGGCCTATTATTCGCCCCTCTTAAAATTCTTCCCCTCTTACCATTATCAAATAAAGCATCAACGGCCTCTTGAAGCATGCGCTTCTCGTTTCTTATGATTACCTCGGGGGCTTTTAGTTCGATTAGCTTCTTTAAACGATTATTTCTGTTAATGACGCGCCTATACAAATCATTTAAATCGGAAGTTGCAAATCTACCGCCATCTAACGGAACTAATGGGCGCAGTTCCGGCGGAATAACTGGTATAACGTCTAAAATCATCCATTCCGGCTTGTTACCCGATTTAAGAAACGCACTTGCAACCTTTAACCTCTTAGCATATCTGAGTTTTTTCTGATACGAAACTTCCTCCTTCATCTTATGACGTAGCTCATCAACTAGCTGAGCTACATCTATTTTCATCAGCAATTCCTTGATTGCCTCAGCTCCCATCTTGGCAACAAAGGCTCGTGGATACTCACGCATTAAGCTTCTATATTCTTCCTCTGTCAGCAATTGCTTTTCCTTCAAACCTGGCACATCACCTGGATCAATAACCACATAGTTTTCAAAGTACAAGATTTTTTCTAGGTCCCTCAAAGATATATCAAGCAGATGCCCAATGCGAGACGGTAAGCCCTTGAAGAACCAGACATGCGAGCAAGGACTGGCGAGCTCTATGTGTCCCATCCTCTCACGACGGACCTTAGATTGAGTAACTTCTACTCCGCATTTATCGCAGATAACGCCGCGATGTTTCATTCTTTTGTATTTACCGCACAAACATTCCCAGTCAGAGATGGGGCCAAATATCTTTGCACAGAAAAGACCATCTCGCTCTGGCTTAAAGGTACGATAATTTATCGTTTCGGGTTTGGTTACTTCGCCGTAGGACCATGAACGAATTTTCTCTGGCGATGCCAGGCTAATCCTTATCGCTTCAAAATTCGGAGTCAACTTGTTTTTTTCCTGTCTTTGCTGCAACATCTTCTCTCCTCAAAATTTAAAAATTTTTAGGGATTAATCCCCTGTACCAACGTTTATGACTTCACCTGTGCTAGCTTCGATTTCCTCCGGACTTACTTTTTCGATCAGTTCGATATCCAAACAGAGTCCTTGTAATTCTCGCACCAGAACATTGAACGATTCTGGAATTCCGGGTTGGAAATCTATGTCGCCTTTTACTATTGACTCGTAAACCTTAGATCTTCCGACTACGTCGTCCGATTTACAAGTCAATAGTTCTTGGAGTATATGAGCTGCCCCGTAAGCTTCGAGCGCCCATACTTCCATTTCCCCAAAACGCTGACCACCAAACTGAGCTTTACCTCCAAGTGGTTGTTGGGTAATTAACGAGTAAGGTCCAATTGAACGGGCGTGAATCTTATCGTCAACCAGGTGAGACAGTTTCATCATATATATGTAACCAACTGTCACCTTCTGTTCGAATGGCTCTCCAGTCAAACCATCATAAAGTCTTGTTTTACCAGATGGGCCAACAGCATGTGGAAGTCCCAATTCATCAAACCTATCATTTGCCATCCTTATGTATTTCTTGATTTCTTCCTCACTTGCTCCATCGAATACTGGACTAGCAAAGTAGAGTCCTAATACTCTTGCGGCCCAACCAAGATGTGTCTCTAGAATTTGCCCGACATTCATTCGACTAGGCACACCTAACGGGTTCAAAACTATATCGACCGGAGTTCCATCAGGTAAATATGGCATATCCTCCTCGGGCAAAATTCTAGCTATAACGCCCTTGTTACCGTGCCTACCAGCCATCTTGTCACCAACCGACAGCTTTCTTTTCATGGCTATATAGACTTTAACCATTTTTATTACACCGGGAGGCAACTCATCTCCTTGCTTTATCTTGGTGATTTTCTCTTCGTAAATATCAGTCAATATCTGAATTTGACGCTCAGTCCGTCTTTCATACTCTTTTATTTCCGCAGCAACATCAATGTTACCACCAGCAATTTTTGCTTTCTTTAGCAACTTTATGTCAATACCCTTGAGCATATCTCGGGTGATTTTCACATTTTTCGGGATGAGGATCTCACCTCCACTCTTCAAATCCTCAGCTAATTTTCTACCTTCGAAAAGATCATAAATTCTCTCGTTTCTCTGCTCTTCGAGTATTCTGACTTCATCTTCCAGGTCGCGCCGCAGCGCCAATTCTTCTTGTTCTTCAATTGTGAGGGAGCGTCTATCCTTCTCTTGTCCTTTCCTAGTGAAAACCTTGACATCTACTACAGTTCCCTCTATACCGGGGGGACAAGTCAACGATGCATCCTTAACGTCTCCAGCCTTTTCGCCAAAGATGGCCCTTAACAGTTTTTCCTCAGGAGTCAATTGGGTTTCTCCCTTCGGAGTCACCTTACCCACTAGAATAGAGCCAGGTTTTACGTATGCGCCGATTCGAATAATGCCTGATTCATCTAAATCCCTTAACGCAGATTCAGAAACATTTGGAATGTCACGAGTTATTTCCTCAGGGCCAAGTTTAGTGTCTCTGGCCTCAATCTCTAATTCTTCTATGTGGATTGAAGTGTAATAATCTTCCTTGACCAAGCGCTCAGAAACTAGTATTGCGTCCTCAAAGTTGTAACCACGCCACGGCATGAAAGCTACTAGAACATTCCGTCCCAATGCTAGTTCACCTCTGTCAGTGCATGGACCATCAGCAATTACTTGCCCTTTTTCAACTCTCTGGCCAACCCTGACTATAGGTCTTTGATTAACACATGTGTTTTGATTAGAGCGTTTAAATTTAACCAATGAGTAGATATCTGCGGTTACCTCACGTGAGATAGTACCATCAACCTTGTGATCTGCTTTTATTATGATTCTTTCAGAATCAACATAATCCACCACACCATCGCGTTTAGCTACGACGACTGCTCCGGAATCATGAGCAGCTATTTTTTCCATCCCAGTTCCCACGTAAGGAGACTCAGCACGCAAGAGTGGAACGGCTTGCCGCTGCATGTTTGATCCCATTAATGCACGGTTTGCGTCATCATTTTCCAAAAATGGAATCAGAGAGGCCGCAACTGAAACTAACTGTTTCGGTGATACGTCAATAAACTGAATTTCATCTCTATGAGCTGTTATAAACTCGCCTTTCTTCCTCGCTATGTTTTGCTCATTTACGATGTAGCCATTTTCGTCTAGCTCAATATTAGCTTGACCTATTATGTATTTATCCTCTTCCCAGGCGGCTAAGTAGAAAGGATAAGGTTCATATTCGGCCAAAGCGCCGCCTTTTTCAGCTACTTTCCTATTTTCTTTTTCTACTTCCTCAAGAGGTACATGATCTTTCGGTTTAAACTTCGTGTCACCGCTCTTGAGTATTCTTACATACTCAATGACACGGCCATTTTCTACTTTTCTATAGGGAGCCTCAATGAACCCGAATTCATTTATTCTGGCATAACAGGACAGAGATGAAATTAGACCTATGTTAGGACCTTCAGGAGTTTCAATCGGACAAATACGACCATAGTGAGTCGGATGTACGTCTCGAACCTCAAAACCCGCACGTTCACGAGATAACCCACCGGGTCCAAGCGCAGAGAGCCTTCTCTTATGAGTAATTTCAGAGAGAGGATTAGTCTGATCCATGAATTGACTCAACTGAGATGAGCCAAAGAACTCCTTGACCGCTGAAGCAACCGGCTTAGCATTTATTAAGTCTCTTGGCATCGTCGTATACAGGTCTTGCTGAATAGACATTTTTTCCCTAATAACCTTTTCCATGCGCTCTAAGCCGAGACGAAACCGTTCTTCCAAAAGTTCACCGACAGACCTTACGCGACGATTACCCAAGTGATCTATATCGTCCTGAGGATGATTATCAGGATCAGATTTCATTCTCAATAGGTACTTGGCCACATCGAAGAAATCCTGTGGCTCTAGAGTTTGATAACCTTCCTCCTGTAACTTATCATGCTCATCCCTGCCCATCTTTATGTTGAACTTGAGTCTTCCAACTCTGGAAAGATCGAACCTTCTGGGATCAAAGAAACCTCCATTCAACAACTTATACGCTCCGATGATTGTCGGCGGATCACCCGGACGAAGCTTGCGGTGAATTTCTAAAAGCGCATCTACAGGTTTCTTTATGTTATCCTTTTTCAAGGTTTGAGAAACTATGCTTCCTATCTCATCGTCCTCTGGGAAGAAAACTCGAATGGTATTAACTCCACTCTCGATGATTTCCTGCAATTTCGAGGGTGATATTTCTTCATTAGCTTCCAGCAAAACCTCTCCACTCTCTTCATCTATTACGTCCGCTATTGCGTATGCTCCACGTAAACTATTCGACTCTACTTCTATTTCTTCTACACCCGCTTCTCTTATCTTCCTAATAGCAGATTCGCTTATTCTTTTACCTGCCCGAACAAGCACCTCATCTTTTACTTTTATCTCAGATGCTGCATGCATCCCAACAAGATTAGTTTTTCCGCTGGGTTTGACCTTAACAAAAAACTTTCCATTTTCGAGACGAATTTCATCACTAGGATAAAATAGCTCGAGAATCTCTGTATCGGTAAATGTAACGTCTTTTATGACTTCTTCAATCGCGTCTTCGGGCAGTTTTTTTAGATCTTCGCCACGCTTTAACCAAATTCCCAAAGCCCTCAGAAATAGCGTGGATATCATTTTCTTTTTACCTAACTTCGATTGAAGAATATTTTTCTGATCAAATTCGAACTCTACCCAAGAGCCTCTGTATGGAATTATTTTTCCTACGTAAACACCATCCTCTATTTTGAAAAATACACCAGGTGATCGATGTAATTGCGATACTACTACTCTCTCAGTTCCATTTATGATAAAAGTACCATTTTCGGTCATCAGCGGTATCTCACCGAAAAATACTTCCTCCTCCTTGATCTCCCTTACCGAATCTTTCCCTGTTTCAAGATCTTTATCAAAAACTGTGAGCCTTAATTTCACCTTCAGAGGAACGCTATAAGTCATCCCTCTTTCCTTACACTCTTTCTCATCATGCTTGTGCTTAAGGCTAACTGGTTCACCACAGTTACTACAAAGAGTGGGTTTCACAGCAGTAAATGTTCCACATCTCTCGCATAAGACCTCCATTCGACTGAATGGATCAACCTTTATCTTAGCACCGCAATTTTTACAGTTATCACGCAGATAACTTAAACCTTCCAACTTTCCACACTTACATTGCCAATTGCCAACTTGATACTCAACAAAATCCAGCTCTGCAGCGCCTCTATAGTCAGAGATCGGAAAGATAGATTTAAAAACCGCCTGAAGGCCAATATTTTTACGCTCCTCCGGAAGCAAATCCATCTGCAGAAAACGATTATAAGAGTCTCTCTGGACTTCTATTAGATTAGGAATTGGCACATTTGTTTTTATTTTAGAAAAATCAATTCTCTCTGGTGCTTGTTCGATATTTTTTTGTCTGTTGTCTTTTGGATCTTGAAGCGGATTTACAATCATAGAACCTTCTTTAAATTATGGAGTTTGTTTCGGAAGCTTAGAGTAAAACCACGATAAGCGGTTTAGGATAAAAAATCCCCAACCGCTTAAAAGTAGCGATAATCAAGACTTAACTTTCTTTGTGCCCGAAAAGACACTCAAATTTCTTTCGATTTCCGACAAAGTAACTTTGTCGTCTTAAAACATCGCGCTTTGTCTCTCCGAAGCTTCTTGAGCGAAGCTTAGAAATCAGCACCTTAGGTGCCATGCAAGAGGGACCAACCGCTGGTTAATTTTCAATTAGCCTTTAAGGCTAACAACGCAAGTCAATTCCGTTAAATTTACAGAATTGACTTGCTCTATTTATTCTAACAGTCAGTTTACTTTAATTCAACCGTAGCACCAACTTCGGTTAACTTTGATTTGATGCTTTCAGCTTCTTCTTTGGAAACTCCCTCTTTGAGAACCTTAGGAGCTCCATCGACTAAGTCTTTGGCTTCTTTCAAGCCAAGGCCAGTGATTTCGCGAACCACCTTTATGACCTTGATCTTGTCGTTGCCAGCAGCTTGTAGAATTACGTCGAACGAATCTTTTTCTGCTGCAGCCTCAGCGCCACCATCTCCCGCTGCTACTGCACCTGGTGCGGCTGCAACCATCACAGGCGCGGCAGCTGCGGCAGATACGCCAAAGACTTCTTCCAATTCCTTTACTAACTCACTCGCCTCTAAAAGGCTCATGCTCTTTAGATATTCGATAACTTCTTCTTTAGTAACTGCCATATCTTTCTCCTTATTTAGGGTTCTTAACTTTTCATTAATCTGAGCCGTTAGAACCCTCAGAGGTCTCTTAGATGGTTGCATCCCCAACTAAGAGAACCCGAGCCGTAAAAGCGACCCCTGACTCATCGCTTTGCTCGTTTCCTCGGTTTTACGGCTCATGAAACCTTTTATTGCTGTTCTTTCTTGTCCCCTATCTGCTTTATCACAACCACTAGATTGCGAGGAACAGCGTTTATTACAGAAGCTAGACGCTGTGCCGGGGACTTCAAGATGAATAACAATCTCGCTATCAATTCTTCCTTAGATGGTAGATTTGCGATTTGCTCAACTTGTTTGAAGTCGAGCATCTTACCATCTACAAATCCCACCTTGAATTCGAATAAATCAGAGTTGCTTTTAATAAACTTTGAAACCGCCTTAGACAGAGTTACTGGATCATTTTCGGTCCAGGCAACAGCCGTTACGCCCTTGAAATAATCACTTATAGGCTCAAAAGGCGTGCCCTTCACGGCAAGTCGAGCTAAGGTATTTTTGACTACCTGATATTTTGCACCTATGTCCCTTAATTGATTGCGGAACTCTTGGTCCTTTGCAACGGTCACACGATTAAAACTTACAACCATCGCAGACTTGGACTTTTGAAATTGTTCCGTGAGGGCCTTTAACATTTCTTGCTTTTGTGCTCTGGTCTTCATCTCTACCTAACTCCTTTATAAAAGTTTAGATTCGTCAACCAACACACCGGGGCTCATTGTAGCCGAGAGGTTGACTTTTTTTATGTAACGGCCTTTAGCCGTTGCTGGTTTAGCCTTAATAACAGCCTCGATGAGAGTTTTTGCATTTTCCTCAAGCTTATCGACATCAAAGGAAACCTTTCCTACTGGCGCATGTATGACGCCTGTTTTATCAACTCTATACTCTATCTTCCCAGCTTTAGTCTCTTTAACGGCTGTTTTGACATCCATTGTGACGGTCCCCGTCTTTGGATTAGGCATCAAACCGCGAGGACCTAAAATTTTACCCAGCTGACCAACTTTGCCCATCATATCCGGAGTGGCAATTAAAGAATCAAACTCAAGCCAGCCATCTTTGATTTTCTGTATAATGTCATCTCCGCCGACAAAGTCAGCGCCGGCTTCCTCAGCTTCCTTTAATTTCTCGCCTTGAGTAACCACAACAACTATTTTTTCTTTTCCACCAAGACCATTTGGTAATACGACCGTACCTCTCACCATCTGATCAGCCTTCCTTGGATCTACACCAAGCCACATGGTGAGCTCAACCGTCTCATCAAACTTTGCAAATGCAATCTCTTTTACTTTGCTTATTGCTTCCTGAAGGTTGTATTTCTTACCTTTTTCTATTTTTTCTAATGCTGCTAGGTATTTTTTTCCTCTTTTTGCCATTTTGCCTCCTTAGGTTCTGACGAATTGCAGAAGCAATTCTCCCTAATTTTGGATTTAATCCTCAATGATTAAACCCATATTTTTAGCTGTTCCTTCTATAGTACGAATCGCAGCTTCAAGATTTTTAGTGTTTAAATCTGGCAACTTTTTCTTTGCGATCTCCTCGAGCTGCGCTCGCGTGATTTTTCCGACTTTTTCGCGATTTGGTTTTCCAGACCCCTTTTCAATCCCTGCAGCTTTTCTGAGTAAATCAGCTGCAGGTGGAGTCTTTGTCTCAAACGTGAAGGAACGATCTGAGTATACTGTTATGACAACCGGAATTTTCATGTCCGGGTCTTCATTCTGTGTTTTTGCGTTGAAAGCTTTACAGAATTCCATGATATTAACACCGTGTTGGCCAAGTGCAGGGCCAATCGGTGGAGCAGGATTAGCTTTTCCTGCAGGAATCTGTAATTTTATGTATCCTACTATCTTCTTAGCCATAAAACTTAATCTTCTTCAGCAAAAGTAACCTTTTCAACATCTAGAAAACTTAACTCCACCGGAGTCGATCTTCCAAAAATCGTAACGGTAACTTTCAAACTTGTTTTCTCTTCATTTACCTCTTCTACTTTTCCTACGAAACTCGAAAAAGGTCCTGACTTTATCCTTACAACCTCGCCAACACTGTAGGAATATTTCGGTTTCGGCTTCTCAGAGGCTATAGCAACGTTATGAACAATTCGATCAACTTCTTCTTGCGTCAGTGGAACCGGATTTTTGCCTCCGACAAAACCAGTAACTTTTGGAGTAGACCTTATTGCATGAAAAACGTTATCGGGAATCTTGCCCTTTTCATCGCACTCTATCTCAACCAAAACGTAGCCAGGATATAACATTCGTTCCGAGACAACTTCTTTGTTGCCCTTCATTTCCACTACTTTTTCCTTAGGCACTAGCACTTGAAGCACTCTATCCTGCAAGTTAAGATCGCGAATCCTTGCATTCAAGCTCTCGAAAACTTTATTTTCGTGCCCAGAGTATGTGTGTATCAAAAACCATTTTCTCATTACAAAGCACCTACAATCCGATTTACTAACCAAGTGAAACCATCTAAAACATATGTCCAGAATCTATCAATCAAAAATAAAAAGACAGCGAAAAATATCACGTTTATTATGACAATCAAGGTGGTACCTCTCACGTCATTCGCTGAAGGGAAGGAAACCTTCTCTAATTCTTCCCGAGTCTCACGGATAAACTGGCCTACCTTTCCCTTCTTTTCTTTTACTGCTTCGACAACCTCTGGCACTTCACTTTCTCCTAATTTTTATGATCTGGTTTTTATGATCTGGCAGGGGCACCAGGATTCGAACCCGGACTTAAGGTTTTGGAGACCTTCGTGCTAGCCGTTAACACTATGCCCCTGCGTTATCATTTCGTCTCTCTATGTACTTTGTGTTGACGGCAATGAGGACAATATTTCCTTAATTCAAGACGCTCAGGGGTAGTCTTGCGATTCTTGGTCGTGACGTAATTCCTTTGCTTGCAGTCAACACACTGTAGTATTATGTTTTCTCTTGGCATATCATCTACCTACTTGAAACCCTACTCAATAATTTCTGTAACGGTACCGGCGCCTACAGTTCTTCCGCCTT
>CAZALE010000004.1:143139-220240 GCA_964486055.1 uncultured Blastocatellaceae bacterium | reverse complement strand
TTCAGGGAATTTCTCTCAGGGAAGAAAAAAGATGAGGCAAGAGCAGAGCAAGAGGCAGAAAAGAGAGAATTACGCAGAAAAAAATAAGAGAAATAGTGAAAATAAAAGAACTGCTTTTTGTCCAAAAGGCGTTTGATAAATTAAGGGCTACCGTTCGCTAGTGATGCAGCCCAAGTTATACTTTAATGAAAATAAAATAAGATGAAAAGACGGACGAAACTAAGTTGTTTTTCGCAAAAGCGAATAGTATAGCGAAACAATAAATGTAGTTATCATAATGGCTGAGGCAGTCCAGAAGGTACGTTTTAAGGTAAAGGCATCAACCTTGCCCAGGTTGTTGTTTAATAATATACCACAGATAAAAGGACCGATGACTCTAGCTAAGCTGGCGGCTGACTGCATTATTCCGAGGACCTTACCCTGCTCATCATCTCTGGCCATTTTTGAAGCTAGGCTGTTCAAAGAAGGTGATGCGATTGAATTACCGAAGGAGAATAGAGCCGTGCCTATCAGTAATGCAATTAAACCGCCAGACTCTCTTGAAACGAGAGGAACTGCGATTAGACTCAAGGCAAGAATTAGTGCTCCTATAGAAACGAGTTTTTCCTCTCCGTATTCATTTGCGAGTTTTCCCAGTAAGAAACCTTGGGTTACAACAGCTACAAATCCAACATAGCCCAGCAGATACCCGGTTTCAGAGGCGTTATAGCCAAAATTGGTCATAGTGTAGTAAGCGAATGAAGTGGTCATAATGGAGAAGGCTGTTACCAAGAGAAAATACTCCATGGTGATGGTTGAAAATTTCCTGTCCTTCAAGGCGGAAATAATCTCCGCTAATCGACTTTTTCGCTCATGCAAAACGGTATTTGGTTTGATAGACTCTGGAAGAATAAAGAACAAGAGTATAGCGTTTGAAAAGCTTAACGCAGACGCAAAAAGAAAGGGAACAGCGTGTCCGAATTTGCTCAGGAAACCTGCTATTGCAGGTCCTAGAATAAAACCGAGGCCGAAAGCCATACCGAATAATCCCATTCCTTTGGCTCTAGTTTCCCGAGTTGTTATGTCGGCTATGTAAGCTTGAGCTGTAGACAGATTGCCTGCGGTTATACCTCCTAAGATCCTGCTTGCGTATATCATCCACAGGGAATTGGCGAGCCCTAACATTAGGTATCCAATTCCTGAGCCAATTATACTGAAGAATAGGACTGGTCGCCGCCCATATCTATCGGAAAGACTACCGATGATTGGTGCGAAGATGAATTGCATCAGGGAATAAGATGCGACTAGTAAGCCTATGTCGAGAGGTGTGGCGTTGAATTCCTCTGCATAAAAGGTAAGTAAAGGTATGACGATTCCAAAGCCTATAAGATCGATTAAGACCGTTAGAAAGATTATCAAAAGAGGTTTTGTCAAAAACTTTTCTTTGGATTCTCCTGCAGTATGATTTTCCATTTTCATTATTTGCTAGAGTGAATGAGTCCTAAGTTTTATAGTAAGATAACACAAAAGAAGTTATCACATCGTAGAGGCAGCATAAAAAGATGAAAAAGGGTTTTTACTTATTTCTTATTTTGATTACGATGTTTGTTATGCACGAGAAGGTTGATGCACAGGGGGCTTACACTAAGGGACTTCAGGTAAAAGGAAATAACCTGCCAGACATAGAGTTCGTTATATCGATGTCTAAACCCTGGACTCATCTGCTAGAGGTCGAGATGAGGGTTTTTCATGGCAAAATGCCATCCAAATTAGATCTGATAATGCCGGTATGGACGCCTGGTAGTTATCTGATACGTGAGTATGCTCGCCATGTTCAAGATTTCAATGCTGAAGACAGACAGGGAAAACCTTTACCATGGCGAAAAGTTAACAAAAACACATGGCAAGTAGATACAGAGGGCGTGAGAGAATTTTTTGTAAGATACAAAGTATACGCTAACGAATTAACCGTACGCACTAATGAACTAAATTCTGAACATGCTTTTTGGAATAATTCAGCATTGCTGTTGCATCCGAAAGGATTTTTAAGTGCTCCGGCAAAGGTTAGAGTCATTCCTTATGGTAATTGGAAAGTTGCTACAGCGCTGCCATCTGTTCAGGGAGAGATTAACACATTCTACGCGGAGAATTTTGATATTCTCTATGATTCTCCATTCGAGGTGAGTGACTTCAAAGAGATAAGTTTCGAAGTTAGAGGAGTTCCTCATAGATGGGTTGTTACGGGAGAAGGCAATTACGACTTAAAAAAAATCGCTAAAGATTCAGCTAAGATAGTCGAAGAGTCGGTCAAGATTTTCGGTGAATTGCCTTATAAGAATTATCTTTTCATTCTGAATTTACGGGGCAGGGGAGGGCTTGAACATCTTAATTCCACTGCTCTGCAGTGGGATCGATTTGGTTTTAAACCTGCCTCTCGATACATTGATTTCTTATCGCTTGTTGCGCACGAGCATTTTCATGCATGGAATGTGAAGAGAATACGTCCAGACGCGCTAGGGCCATTTGACTATTCGAATGAGAATTATACAAAGCTACTATGGGTAGCAGAGGGGGCTACATCCTATTATGAAAACGTAATACTATTAAGGGCTGGTTTTATATCACCGAAACAATTCCTTGAAGGGAGAGCTCAGCAAATAGAGGCGTTACAATCCAGGCCGGGAAGATTTCAAACCAGTCTGGAGGAAGCAAGCTTTGACGCCTGGATAAAGTATTATCGTCAGGATGAAAATTCGATAAATAACCAGATTTCGTATTATGATAAGGGAGAAATAGTAAATTTTCTTCTAGACTTGAAGATAAGAGCTTCGTCCAATGGAGAAAAATCCTTGGACGATGTTTTCGTCTATCTCTATAATGAGTTTTATAAGAAAGGTAAGAACTACACTTCTGAGGATTATCAGCGAATTTGTGAAGTAATGGCCGGCAAGAGCCTGGAAGATTTTTTTGCAAAATATGTGCGCGGAAAAGATGAGCTTGATTATGATTCGATTCTGAATGAATTCGGATTGAAATTGGTTAAGTCTAGCAGGGATGCTGAGGCCTTCATGGGCGGGAATTTATCTCAACAGGGTGAAAGGTTGAACGTTACGAATGTACCTGCTGGTACACCTGCTTACGAGCATGGGCTTAACGCTGGCGATCAGATAGTGGCGATAGATGGATACAGGGCATCCCAGCAATTCTTGCAGGATTATCTGTCTGAGAAAAAGCCGGGTGATAAGATTAAATTAACTGTTTTCAGATTCGATAGATTGATTGACTTGGATATAACTTTAGGTTCTCGTCCTCCCGGAAAATACAGAATAGTCCCGATTGAAAAACCAAACGAACGACAGCAAACATTATATCGAAATTATTTTGGAGAAAATTTGATTAACTAACTTTTGTGTAATGATTAGAGGAAAGCTCTTTCTCACTTTACTTATAATTTTCTTACCAAGCGCGTGTCAAAGGACTCAGCAGGAGCGAGACTACTCTAAAACGAGCCTTTTACAAAACGTTCCTGCCGTAAAGCTTGGCTTTAGATTTGAGGCAGATGTTCCTGCTCCTTCAATTGGTGATGATAAGTTGCAGGAAAGAAAATCTAGTGCTAAGCTTGGGCAAGCAGAACAGTTTTTCCCAGCTGTAAAAGAGGACTTTGAAAGAAACAGGCCACAAGAAGTCTTGGATGAAACTTTTGTTTCGCCTGATGGAAGACGCGTTTTAGCTTTATATCATCGCCCGCAAGATGCAGAAAAGCAGTACAGATTAGACTTATATTCTTCCGACGGGAGTTTATTGAAAACAATAACGCCTGATGGTCTAGCGGTCGTGTATTTTCCGGATACAGTTGCCTGGTCGCCAGATTCTAAGAACATTGCTTTTACTGGGACGGCTCGATTATTTACCGCGTCCGATCAGATCGAGCAAAAGGTAGTTCCGGCACCTGAAATTAGTAACGCAGTTAATCAAGCCGAAGGTAATCCCCCTGATACAAGCCTCTCTGGTGCAAATACTGTCTCAAGCTCAATTCCTCAGAATCCTGCAGAACCTACACCAGTTTTTCGCACTGAGCAAGTTTACATTTGTGATAGTGACGGAAACAATCTCAAACCACTTACTCAAAATGAAGGGCTAATACATTTTTACATAGCATGGTCTCCTAACAGTGAGGCGATCTTAGCACTGGCTTTAACTTGGAGGGAGTGGGAACTGGAGCGGCTAGAAGCGCAGAGGAAAGCTGAGATATTTATTCCCTCGGGAAGACCTAGGATCATAGAGAGAAATGGTCGAGTAAGGCTTTTAGATGATCGCAAAACAAAAGTGCTACCTGTATGGTCCCCGGATTCATCCAAAGTTGCTGCAGCTTTCGATACAGAGGTTCGCATATACGATGCTTTCGGTGATAATCCAACGCAAGCCTCAATCCCATTAAAAAATCACTTACTACTTGCTTCAGAAAAATACGAGGCTCAGCTGAAGGAAAAAATCTCTAATGAAGAGAGCGGTTACGGCGACAATAATTCTGGAGTAAAGCCATTACCTAAAGAGGAAGAGTTGGTCTCGTATAATCCAATAATCAAGCTGATATGGTTTGATCAAAGAATTATCTACTTTCAGACTGGGTATGTAAAAGAGATGATAGACACAGCGCAGAGTGTCAGAAGTTTTTTGAGGTGGCATCGAGTGATCTTTAGCGCTCAAGGATAACCTCGTCTTGATGATTTTTCGGTAAACGATATCCGGACGCATTTCAACAAAAAAACTTGATAAAAATCTTTGAGAGGGCATGATTAAGTGATAAACTAAAGGACGGTGAGAGGTTGAAAAATGAAAGAAGATATAGAATTCCCGGACGACGAAGAGCTGCATATAAGTCAAACTAGTCCTTCAATTCGATCCCTAGCAGAAGAGGTCAGGCTCAGAAGCAGTAAATCAAAGTTACAACCTACAAAAATAGTTCAGAAGCTATCGCCATCTGAGTTCAATACGGCGATGGTTCATTTTTATAGAGGCGAAATTCAACGCTCTAACGTTTGGCGGACACGATTAGATACAACCACAAACTGGGCCGTAATTACGACAGGTGCGACTCTTTCCTTCGTATTTAGTTCACCGGATAATCCCCACTTCGTAATACCAATAAATACGATCCTCGTTGCAATATTCATGCTCATGGAAGCCCGACGCTACAGATACTACGAAGTTTGGGCAAATCGGGTAAGAATCCTAGAAACAGGATATTTTGCTCCAATGCTTTCAAATCAAGCCATACCGCCAGATAGAGAATGGGCGGATCATCTATCGGCTGATTTGCTATCTCCGCACTTTACCATTAGCGAATGGGAAGCCATCGGTAGAAGGCTCCGTAGAAACTACATATGGATCTTTGTCCTATTGGCACTAAGTTGGACATTAAAAATTTACTTGCATCCCTATCCCATCGCATACAATGATCCCAGGATTGATCCGATAGAAGTTTTTCTAGAGCGTTCATCTGTGGGTTTGGCGCCTGGTTGGCTTGTCATCTCTGTTGGCATCATATTTAACCTAGTAATTTTCATCGTCGCGATTGCGACTATGAAGCTGCATAATGCTTCTAGTGAGGTGCTCCCTCTTGAAAAATTTGAGTGGCATCCCCTTAAACAAGTTAAAGATTGGGCTGAATCAAATCTTCGATACAAAACTGTAAGAAGAGCCAAGAAGGCTCGTCAAAGACTTCGTAGCATAGAGAATAATCAGCAACCTAATTCCTAAAAGACCCATAAAAATAACTGAACTGTAAAAACTTCTCAAAAATCCTTGAGGATTTTATAGAATTCGCCGAGGCTTTAGAATAAACTTATTTAGGAGAAAGCACAGAATTTTTTGGTGGACGTTTTAAAACGAACTCATGATGGTACGATTCAGGATGAAAGTTAAGAGATTTTTGCTCATCAAATTCGTTTTTTTATTTTCGGCATGGGCTTTTGGGCAAATCCCACAAGCTAAATTTGAGGATTTTAAGCTTCAGAGTGAATTAATGGGGCGCGTGATGCCATACCGTGTTGTTTATCCTACGGATTATTTTAAATCTAATGAAAAACGATATTCCGTGATTTATCTGCTTCATGGACTCTCAGGTAATTATAAAAATTGGACTGAAAAAACCAATTTACTTCAATACGCAACTGAGCATAATTTTTTAATTGTAATGGTAGAGGGAGAGAACGGTTGGTATGTTGATACCGGAACACAACCGAGAGCTTTTTACGAAACCTACATAGTAAAAGAACTAATACCGGAGATCGATAAAAAATTTCGAACGTTGAGTGATAGAAAACATAGAATCATAGCGGGACTTTCAATGGGAGGATATGGCGCTATAAAATTTGGTTTAAAGTATCCCGAAAAATTCGGTTTTGTAGGATCTTTTAGTGGTGCTTTAGGCATAGCAACTGCCGATACCGACAAGATGTATGGATGGATAGCTGAGACCGTAAAACGAGCTTTCGGTGATTCAGAAAGCCCTGTTCGTAGGAACAATGATATTTTTGCAATTCTCCGCGGGCTTTCAAGTGATCAGTTAAGTCAATTACCGTTTATTTATCTGGACTGCGGAACAGAAGATTTTTTATTCAGAGAAAATCAAGAGTTCATGACGCTTCTGGTTGAGAAGAAAGTCAAGCATGAATATAGGCATCTTCCTGGCGCTCATACATGGACTTATTGGGATTCGCAGATTTTTGATTTTTTAAGATTAGCTGAAAAACTTTTGAAAGAGCAGGAAAAAACGAAATGATAAATTTTGCTATTGAGACGGCAGTATCTGCCGGAAAAGTGCTATTAGAAAAATTCGGAAAGAAGCTAGATGTTTCAAAGAAGGGTGATATAAACCTCGTGACAGAGGCAGATCTAGCCTCAGAGAAGCTGATAGTTGAACGTATAAAAACTCATTACCCCAAACATGTAATTTTGGCTGAAGAATCCGGTGAGAATGTAGCCACAGATGGAGATCGTCTTTGGAAATGGATAATCGATCCATTGGATGGGACGACTAATTTTGCCCATGGGTATCCTTGCTTTGCAGTAACGATAGCATTAGAGCATAAAGGTGAGATAGTGATTGGAGTAACCTATGATCCGACAAGAGATGAAATATTTGCTGCAGAGAGAGGGCAGGGAGCAACACTTAACGGTAAAAAAATCTCTGTATCTAGGACAGAAAATCTCTCTGATTCCCTAATTGTTACGGGTTTCCCATATGATTTTGCTAAGCGAGAAAGCGTAGTGAAGAATCTTTTGAAGCTTCTATTTAGGGCTAGAGGGGTAAGACGGGACGGTTCTGCGGCGATTGATTTAGCCTATGTTGCATGTGGGCGATTTGACGGATTTTGGGAAGAGGGTCTTAACCCCTGGGATGTTGCAGCTGGCTTTCTGCTTGTGAGTGAGGCCGGTGGTATGGTGACTCATTACGATGGCTCGTCCTTTAACATTTACAAGTCTCCCATACTAGCTACTAATGGATTGATCCATGACGAAATGATTCAGGCACTTGCTGATTTGCATTTATCTGTTTACTCAAGCTAAACTTTTCCAAGCTGAATTCAACCATGAGTGATATTGTCTATCCACGCACCATTCAAGTTGCAGGCGGCTCTTTGACCTTACGCCGCATCGCTGACAACGATAAAGAAAACATTTTAGAGTTTGCTCGTGCTTTACCTGAGGAAGATCTACTGTTTCTTTCATTCGACATTACAAAGGAAAATGTTGTCGAGAGTTGGATCAGATGGGTAAAGTCAGGGCTTTGGGACACGATCTTAGCTGAAGTTGACGGAAAAATAGTTGGGCATGGGACTTTGCTAAGGACAGAGCAAATTTGGACCAGACATCTAGGAGAAATTATTTTGCTAGTCTCACCGAGTTTCCGCGGCAGAGGTATTGGAAGCCTTTTAGCCAATGAGATATTTGTGAAGGCTAAATCATCTGGACTCATGAAAATTGTTGCGAGAATGGCAGCAGAGCAGAAAAGCGCCATAGCCGTCTTTGAAAGGATGGGCTTTAGAATAGAAGCGCTCCTTGGAGACTATGTGATTGACCTAAAAGATCACACACATGATTTGGTCGCCATGTCATACGACATCAGAGGGTTTAACGAAACGTTTTGAGATGAGCAGGAAGGCATTTTCATTGCTAAAGAAGACGAAGTAACTCGCTGATAATCGCGTCAAGAGGTGCCGAGTTTATCATGTTTACAAGGCTTCTTTGATGCAAGCGGGTTTACAAAGCTTCTCTAGTGCAAGCCGGTGAGATTTAAGTAAATGATGGTAAAAAATCTGAAAACAAGACTTTCCTCGCTTGATGCAGCATTTCTTTATCTAGAACGCAGGGAATGCCCGATGAATATCGGGGCTGTGTGCATTTTTGAACCCAAATTAACATACAGAGATTTAGTCAATCACATACAAGAGCGACTCCCACTTATTCCTCGATACCTACAACGTTTGGCTCCTGACCCATTCAATATTTCTCATCCTTTCTGGGAGTATGATTCAAATTTCGACATAAAAAAACATATTTTCAGGGTAAAGCAGAAAGGACGCTTCGGTAGAGAAGATCTGCGGAAGCTGGCGGGCGAGATAATGTCTGAACTAATGGATAGAACCAAACCTCTCTGGGAGTTGTACTTAGTTGAAGATTTTGAGAATAACAAATCTGCAATGATTGCAAAGGTTCATCATTGCATGGCTGATGGAATTTCTGGGGTTGATCTGATGAAGGTAATCTTCGACATAACACCCAATGCAGAAAAACCCAAAATCATACCGCTTGCCGTTCAGGATAAAAAAACTCCGGAGGAGAAAATTATAGAGTTACTTTTCGGTACAATCGAGGAATCTCTGAAAAATTTAATGGCGCTTCAAGGTGGTGTTTTATATTTAGCGTCTACGTTTGCCAAGCCGGAAAATCTTAGATCTTTGCCCGATATTGTAGATCTAATCCCAGCTCTGACGGCGCCTCCGTCTATTCTTCCCTTTAATCGTGCATGCTCTGGTGAGAGGTTGGTTGATTGGACCGAGTTTTCGTTTACGGAAGCCAGGAAAATCCGAGATCATCTTGGTGGTACGGTGAATGATGTAGTCCTAACGGTTCTAGCTAAAGCAGTCTCAAATTATACTCAACGCTCTGGCCATGCGGTTGGAGGCAAAACCGTCCGGTTCATGGTTCCAGTGAGTTTAAGGCAGAAAGAAGAGCGAGGCTCGCTAGGAAATCTAATATCATTTTTACCCGTAGAAATACCCTTAGACATCTCTGATTTAAGAGATCTCTTCAATTATGTACACCAAAAAATGTCAAAGATGAAGCAAACCCACCTGGCCGAGCTTTTAATGATGTTTGGAGCAGCATATGCAAGCATACCACCCGCGTTACAAGCTGCCATAGGTGCTGTTGCTGATTTACCTTTCCCTCCTTTCAATATGGTTGCCACTAACGTTCCAGGACCTCAAGTGCCTCTTTATCTTGCAGGTAGAAAGATGATTGATCAATATCCTTATGTGCCGATAGGCTATCGGTTAGGATTGGGGTGTGCCATTTTGAGTTACGATAAAAAACTTTATTTCGGTCTTTCCTCCGATTTGCAAGCAATGCCGGATGTTGAAAGTTTCCGAGAGATTTTGGATTCTACGCTCGATGAGTTCAAGCAGCTCATCTCGTAAATGGAGCGAGTCGATGATAAGCAGAGGAATTCAGCAGATAGATGGATTTGATAAGGAAATAAGGGAAAGTTCCCTGCCCATATACTTTGAATCCCTTGTCGGTCTGGATTGGATTTTATTGCATCTATCACCTGTTTATTATGGTCTTGGTGTTCCGAGTGGAAATGGGGCTGCCGTTATTCTTGTACCAGGATTTTTGGGTTCCGATTTTTATTTATATGAGCTTTATCTATGGCTCTCGCGCATAGGTTACAGACCTTACTTTTCCGGGATAGGATGGAATGCAGATTGTGTTAACAAGCTCGTGACAAAACTAAAAGAAACTGTGCAAAGAGCTCATGAGGATACAAAAGGCAGAGTTCATCTAATAGGACACAGTTTAGGAGGAGTGCTCTCTCGATCCCTCGCCGCTCAAGCTCCAGAGCTAATTGAGTCTGTAATTACTCTAGCATCGCCATTCAGAGGTGTACGCTCTCATCCTGAAATTATAAGGATCGCTGAGAAAATCCGGAAGAGAATTTTTTCCAAGGAGGACAAAAACGTTTTTCCAGAGTGTTACACGGGATATTGCAATTGTCCTGCAGTCAAGGCATTAGAGATATTTCCATCAGATAAAGTGCGTAGGATGGCTATTTATACAAAATCAGATGGGATAGTGGATTGGAGAGCATGCTTAACCAGAGATCCAAAGCAAAATTTTGAAGTCAATGGTACACACATAGGTTTGGTCTACAACTTTCAAGTCTACAAGTTGATCGCCTATTGGCTATCGGAGTTCAGATGAAACAGGAGAAGTTGAGACGAGAGATAGGCTTCTGGAGTCTCGTCTCCATAGCGATTAACACCATAATAGGTGCCGGCATTTTTGGCCTCCCATCAAAAGCTTTCGAAAAAACTTCTGCTTGGAGTTTGCCATTATTTCTAGTTTGTGCAGTATTCATAGCCCTTATAGTGCTATGTTTTGCTGAAGTTTCAAGTAGATTTCGCCAAACAGGCGGAATGTATGTTTATGCCCTAAAAGCTTTTAATCCCATGATTGCATTTGAAGTCGGCTGGCTTTATTGGTTGGTGCGTGTGACCACATTCGCTGCGAATTGTAATTTGCTCCTAGCTTACCTTGCTTTTTTCGTTCAAGGAATAAATGTTGGCAGTACGAGGATTCTTTTGATAGTTTCAATTGTCTCTCTACTCACTTTGGTTAACATACTAGGAATTCGGGAATCAGTATGGATAACCAATATTTTTACAATAGGCAAATTACTCCCTTTAGCCTTTTTCATATTATTCGGTTTTTTCTTTGTAAAATTGGAAAATTTCTCATTTGATCAAATACCGACTAATGAAGCATTGGCAGCTACTATTTTACTTTTACTTTATGCTTACGTTGGATTTGAATCAGCAGCAATACCAGCAGGAGAAACGAAAAATCCCGAAAGAGATCTACCTAGAGCTTTGCTTACTTCACTCTTAATCTGCACTCTTATATTCACATCAGTACAATTCGTGGCGATAGGTACATTTCCTGGATTAGCAAGTTCTGAACGACCGCTTGCCGATGCTGCTTCTGTTTTCATGGGTAGCTCAGGAGGTTTTTTCATAGCTCTGGGAGCAGTAATCTCCATACTCGGTAATTTAAACGGTGGATTTTTGGCAGCTTCGAGACTCCCATTTGCAATGGCTGAGGAAGATGAATCACTACCTGACATTCTTGCAAAAACTCATAAAAAATTTCAAACTCCTTACATATCGATAATATTAACCTCACTACCTATCTTGATTCTAACCATTCAATCTTCTTTCCTCTCTGCTCTCACAATGGCAACGGTTACCAGGTTGGTAGTGTATGCTATCACCTGTGTTTCGCTGATAATACTCCGCCAAAGGAAAGATGTTCCGGAGCCGCAGTTCAAATTAAAATTTGGCGTCGTGATCTCTCTTTTATCTATCGTATTAATAATTGCTCTATTAACTACCATAGATTCAAGAGAGTTAATCAATCTCCTGATATCACTTCTTGTCGGACTAATCATATACTCAACTTTTAAGTTGCTTCGCTCCCTAAAAAATATTGATAAGTTTTACTGATTGGTGACATAATAAATTACGAAAGCTGGTTGACCATTTCAGCAAAACGTCATCTAAAATATCGTCAGTTTTGGCAGATGAATTGACAATACGCTTGGCAAAACGCAAAGATGCCGTGCTATAATTGACGAGTCTTCCCTTCGAGGGAAGGGCAGCCAGACTTTAAATACCAAGCGTAAATCGGAGGATAAATATGCTTAGGACTTATAAGAATGTAATTTTACTTTTATTGTTTATCTTGGCGCTATTAGAAAATGGGGTGGCACAGAATGGACCGCCTCCATTTCTACAGCCTATAGAAATAAAACCGACTCCGACACCGCTTGTAAAAAAGACTAGTATCGCAACGCCCTCTAGCATAAATAATGGTAGATCTTCGATTGAGAACTCTTCAAACACCGTCGATGTCCCGACCTTTTCCAGCTTAGACATTTCATTTCCCGGTCAAACGGGAATATTAGTCGAGACTCTAGATGGTAAGGTCATAAGAGAGGTTAATGCTGACACACCATTGAATCCTGCCTCAAATGTTAAAATTGCGACAGCTTATGCCATCTTAAAGTCGTTTGGGCCTGACTATCGCTTTCCTACATACGTGTTTACTGATGGAAAAATAGACTCCTCTAATGGCGTACTTCTCGGAAATCTATACGTAACTGGTCGTGATCCAATGTTTCATTTTCAGCATGCAGTGTCAATTGCTGAAACCTTGAATAAACTAGGGATAAGAGAGGTCAGAGGCGATTTGATTGTGAGTGACAAGTTTTCAATAGCATATGTGTCATCTGCCCAGAGCTCTGCGAATATTTTACACTCAACGTTAGATGCGAGTCGTAGGAGTGCAACGGCTACACAAGCATGGCTTGATCACCTATACTACTCGGGCAGAAATAATTCACCCTCTACACCGAGTGTTTACATCACAGGAAGAGCATACGTCGCAGAAGTCCCCAGAAATGCGAGTTTGTTGATGATTCATGAATCAGCCCCTTTGCGAGAAATCGTGAAATTCATGATGTGTTTTTCGCATAATTTCGTAGCAGAAAGATTAGGGGACGTTTTGGGTGGGGCTTACGTGGTTGCTAGTATCGTGCAGCGAGATACTGGAGTAGGAGCTAACGAGTTTTACATTCAAACCTCTAGTGGATTGGGCATAAATAGAGTTACTCCCAGAGCCATGATGAAACTCCTCAGAGTATTTCGAGCTGAGCTTTTCAGATATGGAATGACTTTCGCTGATGTAATGCCCGTTGCTGGGATTGATCCAGGAACTTTGCAACACAGATTTAATGATATTTATTCTGTTGGTAGTATTGTCGGAAAAACTGGAACGCTGGGTAATACCGATGGTGGAGTTAGCTCACTTACAGGTGAGATACAAACAAGGATGGGTGGAAAACTGCTGTTCGTTATTTTCAATCAGCGTGGAAGTGTAGCACGATTTCGTAGGCTTCAGGATGCCTACATTCATGCTGTTCAAAATGAACTTGGAGGCCCAGCAAATCTCGGCTATTCTTCAATGGGAATGCTTCAGAGACTTGCAAAAACTCAGATAATATTGCCCAAAGACTTATCTCTCGGTAATTCATCCTTGATGGGTAATTAACTACACAATTTGACTATCACAAACTAAAAGCCGTAGGCATCCTACGGCTTTTAATTTTTGCTGATGATGATGATCTATGAAATAATTTTTAGCTCTGACTCCTCGGGCTTTTTGAGGGTTTTTAGTGTATGAATGAAAATGCATTGAAAAATATCGAAGAGAAAAACAAGGAAAAGTCAACTACGCAAAAAAGTGTAGCACGCTCCGCAGGTATTGTCTCTATTGCCGTAATGTTTTCTAGAATAATGGGTTTGGTTAGAGAACAAGTATTTGCTTATTATTTTGGAGCTGGATTTTTAAATGACGCTTATCAGGTAGCATTTCGTATTCCCAATGTTCTAAGGGATTTATTTGCCGAGGGGGCTCTATCTGCTGCGTTTGTAAAGGTTTTTACGGATTATCAGATTAACAAAACGGAGAAAGAGGCATGGCGATTAGCAGCTCTGGTGATGAATGCTCTAGCTGTAGTCTTAAGTGTTATAACAATTATTGGTATTATCTTCTCAGATAAGTTTGTCAATTTAATTGCGGATGGATTTTCGGCAGAGAAAGCTGCACTAGCAACCACCCTCACGCAAATAATGTTTCCTTTCATTTTATTTGTTGCTTTAGCCGCTGTCGCAATGGGAGTGCTCAACACAAAGGGAATTTTTGGCGTCCCGGCCTCTGCTTCCACAGTTTTCAACATCGTCTCTATAGTTTTAGGATTGGCATTCGCTTATTGGCTATCGGGAGGCGGATGGGAGAAATCCATCGATAAGAACCTTGTCCCGTCTGAGCGGGCCCAGTGGGCAATAATTGGAATGGCAATAGGAACTTTAATAGGTGGAGCTGCTCAATTTCTCATGCAGGTTCCTTCGCTTCTGAAAGTGGGATTCAGATTTTCAGCAACTATCAGCTTTACCGATGAGGGAGTCAAGAGAGTTATGAAATTAATGACTCCAGCCATTATTGGCACCAGTGCGGTTCAAATAAACGTTATGGTCAACACGTTCTTTGTCTCGGGAATCGAAGGAGGAGTCTCATGGCTACAATATGCTTTTAGACTTATGCAATTTCCTATAGGTCTTTTTGGTGTTGCTGTCGGCACTGCCTCGGTCCCAGTGCTCTCCAGATTAGCTAGCGAAGGGAAAATTGGGGATTTCCGAAATACCCTTGCAGAGTCGCTCGGTCTAGTTTTTTTAATGACGTTGCCATCAGCATGCGGATTAATAGTTCTGGGTGAACCGATAATAAGGTTGCTTTACTCTCATGGTGGAGCATTTACTGAAGCGGATGTGCCGATGACTGCATGGGCACTAACTGGATATGCCATAGGATTAACGGGATATGCCGCTATAAAGGTTTTGTCGCCCGCTTTTTATGCCTTGAATGATGCCAAGATTCCTATGATCGTGGCCTTACTTTCCATTTTAGTGAATGCAATAACCTCCTATTCATTTAGGAATTTTCTAGCCGACTTCGCTGTCTCTGAAAGAAATCCTTATGGACTTGCCCACGTGGGTGTCGCCCTCTCAACTTCCAGTGTAGCCTTAGTTAATTTTTTAATTCTATTCATCGTGATGAGATATAAAATCAAGAGGCTGAACGGCAGGAAGATAACCTCATCCTTTCTGCGAATACTGATCTCCTCACTTCTGATGTCGGTTTGCTGCTGGCTAACCTATGTTTTTCTCCACACAAAATTAGAAGCAGCAAATCTTTTCTACAAAATTTTAGAAGCATTTTTGCCCATAGCCTTAGGCATCATGGTCTTCTTCTTTTCCGCAAAAATCCTGAAGGTCGAGGAAGTAGAAAAGATTTACAATATTTTCAGACGGAAAATCTTAGGCAACTAGGTTCTCTGCTGAAAAGTTAGAATTTAAGCAATGCGCATACACAAAGTGTAGGTTTACGATTCTTTAGTAAATTACTGCTATAATTTTCAGTTAGAGGTTCATATGTTTGATGAAGTGTTCGATGTAGTTGTGATCGGTGCAGGACATGCTGGTTGTGAAGCGGCAGCGGCAGCGGCAAGACTAGGAGCCCAAACAGCTTTAGTAACAATAAATCTAGACCTTATAGGCCAGATGTCCTGTAATCCAGCTATCGGAGGTATCGCCAAAGGACATTTAGTTAGAGAGATTGACGCTTTAGGTGGAGTGATGGGACGTGTCATTGATCGAACTGGTATACAGTTTCGCTTGTTGAATAGATCAAGGGGACCAGCGGTTCGAAGTCCCCGCGCGCAAGCCGATAGGAGTTTGTATAGATTAGAAATGAGACGTACCCTTGAGGGAATATCGAACTTACATCTAAGGCAGGGAGTGGTAGTCGATTTCATCTTAAAGGATGATAGAATAATCGGAGTAGAACTTCAAGATACCCGTAGAATAGGAGCAAAATCTGTTGTGGTGGCAACGGGAACTTTTCTTAACGGTACCATCCATACCGGAAAAAAAACATACACCGCTGGTAGAGCTGGTGAACCAGCTTCCATAGAGCTGGCTGAAAGTTTAAGAAGATTAGGTTTTCCGGTTGGCAGATTGAAAACCGGTACTCCTCCGAGGCTGGATGGAAGAACAATAAACTGGGATGCTTTCGAACCTCAACCTGCCGATGAAGATCCAGTAGCGTTTTCGTTTTCTACGGATAAAATTGAACAGCCTCAGATAACTTGTTACATCGGATACACTACAGAGGCTTTGCATCAAAAAATAAGAGAGAATTTACATCTCTCGCCTCTGTACTCAGGCAAAATAAAGGGCATAGGTCCTCGTTACTGTCCCTCGATCGAGGATAAAGTTGTAAAATTTGCTGATAAAAATCGACATCAACTATTTTTGGAACCTGAAGGTCATAATACTAACGAAGTTTATCTAAACGGATTTTCAACTTCGTTACCAGCAGAGCTTCAGCAGGAACTTGTCAGAATGATTCCTGGAATGGAAGAAGTCAAGATAATAAGGCCTGGATACGCCATAGAGTATGATTTTGTTGACCCGAGGCAAATAAAGCCGACAATGGAAACGATCAAAATAAAAGGTCTCTTCTTTGCTGGTCAAATCAACGGCACTACTGGTTATGAGGAAGCTGCATGTCAAGGGCTCATCGCTGGAATCAATGCTGCCCTTCAAGTTCTTGGTAGAGGAACATTTCAGTTGAGAAGAGATGAAGCTTACATAGGAGTTTTGATCGATGATTTAATACGCGATGGAGTTGATGAGCCTTATAGGATTTTTACCTCAAGAGCGGAAGCAAGACTTTGGCTGAGGCACGATAATGCTGATCGCAGATTAATGCCTAAGGGGCGTGACCTGGGATTAATAGGTGATGATGATTGGGAAAGATTTAACCGCCGTCGAAATTTAATCGCACAATTACATAAGACACTTGAGAATACAAGATTTAAGCGCTCATCAATTGAATATGCCTCACTATCGCAACTACTTAATTGTGATTTAGGCGATTCAATTTCTCTGGCACAGCTATTTCAGAGACAGGGGGTTACTATCGA
The DNA here is from genome assembly GCA_964486055.1 of uncultured Blastocatellaceae bacterium. Lineage (GTDB taxonomy): Bacteria > Acidobacteriota > Blastocatellia > Pyrinomonadales > Pyrinomonadaceae > J014. Next base: position 203,370 of record CAZALE010000004.1, on the reverse strand, counting down.
GCTAATCTACAAACTATTACCTGAGCCAATAAGATCTGAAGCCTCACTGAAGGATCTAGAATCTGCGATGGCTGACATTTTGTACAAAGGTTATATAGAAAATCAGATGGCGGCATATGAGAGGGTATATCAACATGATAATCTGAAAATCCCTGAGAATTTTGATTTCAATAAGATTTCAGGTTTATCGAGAGAAATGTTAGAAAGGATAAATCGCGTAAAACCACAAACGTTTGGTCAGCTCAGAAAGATAAATGGTTTAACCCCTGCAGCAATCTCAACGGTTTTGGTTCATTTACTGGCCATTAAAAAAGAAAGAACACTAGTTTAATCACAGGTAGCTAGTTGTGTCACGTAACACAATTTGCTTTCCGCTTTAACCTTGAATTTGTAAATGACCGCACTAAATCAATATCAAAATCAAGAATCTGAGTATTTTAGCAAAGAGAGTTTTATGATATTTTATTGCTAGTTTTTGCTGAAATGGGCAGAATAATTGCGATAGCAAATCAAAAGGGAGGAGTTGGTAAGACTACAACTGCAATAAATCTGGCAGCAAGTCTTGCAATCGAGGAGAGGAGGGTCTTACTTGTGGACTCGGATCCGCAAGCGAATGCTACTTCAGGATGTGGGTTTTCCAGGCTGGAGCGAAGAAAGTCCTTATATGATGTGATTGTAGGAAAAGCAAGATTGGAGGATGCTATTTATCCCACAGAGCTGCCACTGCTTTGGGTACTGCCCTCTGATAAAAATCTTGCTGGGGCAGAGGTTGAATTAGTAGATGTTCAGGGACGTGAGTTCGTCCTTAAGAAGATATTGAGTCAGGTGAAAGAAAGCTACGATTTTATAATAGTTGATTGTCCGCCGTCGCTGGGTTTACTAACGGTAAATAGTTTAACTGCTGCTGACTCATTATTAGTGCCAATTCAGTGTGAATATTTCGCACTGGAGGGAATAACGGAGCTGTTTGATACTTTAGCTAGGCTCAGGAGAGCCTTAAATCCACAATTAGTAATTGAAGGCCTGTTGCTCACGATGTATGATGAGAGAACTAATCTCTCTGCTGCTGTTGCCAAAGACTTGAGGGATTTTTATGGTAGGCAAGTCTTTAGAACTGTGATACCACGCAACGTGAGGTTAGCAGAGGCTCCGAGTTATGGAAAGCCGATAATACTTTATGATATCAAATCGAGAGGAGCTGAAAGTTACATTCAACTGGCAAAGGAGATATTGAATCATGACTAGAAAAGCGTTAGGTAGAGGTTTGAGTGCATTATTAGGCGATAATTTTTCAAATATTGATCGGGAAGCGCTCCTAGAGATTGATATTGATCTCATTGATCCCAACTCTGAACAACCTAGAGTAAGATTTGGTCAAAGAGAGTTAGAGGAGTTAGCACAATCGATAAAGGAAAATGGTGTAGTTCAACCGATTGTAGTCAGAAGATTAGGGGAAAGATATCAAATAATCGCTGGGGAGAGACGTTGGAGAGCAGCACAGATCGCTGGTCTGCGGAAAATCCCAGCCATTATCAGAGATGTATCGGATGAAAAGCTTTTAGAAATGGCATTGGTAGAGAACATTCAAAGAGAAGAGTTAAATCCGATGGAAGAGGCTAGGGCTTATAGAAAACTAATCGATAAATTTGGTTTTACTCAGGAAAGTATAGCTAAGAGAGTTGGGAAAGATCGCACGGTCATTGCTACGCATCTAAGACTTTTAAAGTTGTCAGTTGCAATCCAAGCCTTAATAGAGGAGGGCAAGCTATCAGTCGGTCATGCGAAAGCCTTGTTGACGATAAACGATGAGACTTCGCAATGGGATCTGGCGAGAAAAATAATAGATGAGAAGCTATCGGTCAGGGAAGCTGAGAAGTTGGCAAAAAAGGCATCTAATCGGGAACCGCGGACTCATAAAGATGCTGTGCAGAAAGATGCGAATTTGAAAGCAGCAGAGATGAAACTTAGTCGTCACTTAGGGACTCGAGTGAGGATAATACCTGATAGAAAAAATAATGGTGGTAAGATTGAGATAGAGTATTACGCTTCTTCAGAGCTTGATAACATATATCAAAGATTGATGAAGTGTTAAAGCGTACATCGAGGTTAAAGGGCGTTTCGGTAGTCGATTTATTGGATTCTTCAATGCTTTATTTATTCACAGTATTTTGTCATACTGATCACTGTGGCGCTTTTTATATTCATAGGTGAGTCGTTAGGATGGCAAGAGATTATTCTAATCGGGACTCTTGCATTAATCTTTTTTGGCCCAAAAAGGTTACCTGAGCTCGCCAGGAAAGTAGGTAAGACAATTGCAGATTTGAAGAAGGCTGGGCAGGAATTTAGAAGAGCTTGGGAGCAAGAAATAGAGTTAGAGGAAAGAGAAAGAGAGTTTTTTAAAAAAAATTTCGACGAAAATCTTATCATAGCAGAGGAAAGGTACGCCGTTAAATTTGAAGATACTGCTCAAAGTCAAGGTGTTGATAAAAGCTTAATATCTCGATCTGCTAGTGACTCAAATTTCATATCCGATAACACATTTAATAGCTCGGCGGAATCCAATATAAGCTTAGAGGATAATAATGAAATTGAGCCTAAAGTGCAACCGGAAAATCGAAAGCAATATTGGTTATAGAGATTTATGGATAGAGAAGAGGAATTAGGGGCGCAGATGAGCTTTCTAGAACATTTAGAGGAGCTGCGCCGCCGTTTAATATATTCGATCTTATTTATTGGGATATCTTTTTTTGTCTGTTGGTTTTTTTCTGATAGAATTTACAATTTTTTATCCATTCCAGTTAAGCAGGCCCTAAGAGAGGCTCAGCAGAGGGAGATCAATGTTCAGGGATTAAGTGGAGAGGAGAAAATTTTATCCATTTCAAATCTACAGGAAGGTGACAAAGGAGTTTATATCTTTGATAAAACTACGAGAATCGGTGGTGTTCTAATACCCGCCGGTGCTGCCGTATTAGTAAAGGTAGCTAGAGACAATAATGACAAGATCGGGATATTTACAGAAGAGCCTATTCTCTCTGCAGGAGCAATTATACCGAAAGGAGTTAGATTGCCCATAGAGTTTGAAAGTAGTCAAGATGATTCGAGTCTTGAAGAGAGAATGATTGTAACAACTGCGGTTGAACCCTTTACACTGTACGTAACGGTTTCTTTGTATACAGCGATAGCTCTTTCGATTCCATTCGTACTCTACCAAATATGGGCGTTTGTTTCACCTGCACTATATAAACATGAGAGAGCTTATGTAACTCCGCTGATCTTTCTCTCTAGTATTTCATTTGTGGTTGGAGCGGCGTTTGCTTATTATGTTTTATTTCCTCCTGCGGTCAAGTATTTACTATTCTTGGGTGAGGATTTTCGTTTAATGCTACGTGCCAGTGATTATTTTGATTTCATAACTCTCATAATGCTTGCCATGGGCATAATATTCCAAATGCCTGCAATAACGTATGTGCTCGCTAGGATTGGGCTTGTAAATGCAAGGATGTTAGTCGAAAGTTGGAGAGTTGCAGTTATCGTAATACTGATTGTAGCCGCGGTCGTCTCACCTACAGGGGATATACCTAACATGTTGTTGTTTGCCTTGCCTATGATTATTTTATACGTCGTTTCTATATTTGTAGCCTGGTTTTTTGGGAGAAAGCGTCAAACTAATCCGAGCTGATTAAAGCAACTTTTTCGTTTTAACCTTGCATCTTGAACGTATTGAAAAATCGAAATAAAATGTAGCAAGGACTAAATTCTGGAGGTGAAGTTGTGAACAGAGCACTGTTGGCAGTAATAATTTCAGTCATTTTCTGTATTAGTTTATTCGGGCAAGGGAACGATCAGCCACAAGACGTTACTCAAAAACCTCGAAAAGTGAAGAAAGAAATGTCCAAAGTTTATAAGGACTGGCTTAACAAGGATGTGGCATACATAATTACTCCAGAGGAGAAAAAAGCTTTCTTAGCGCTTGAGACGGATGAAGAAAGAGAAAACTTCATAGAGAACTTTTGGAGAAGGCGTGATCCGAACCCTGACACAGAAGAAAATGAATTTAGAGAGGAATACTACGAAAGAATAGCTTACGCCAATGAGCACTTCACTTCTGGAATTCCCGGATGGAAAACAGATAGAGGCAGAATCTATATAATGTTTGGAAAGCCTGATTCGATAGAGTCTTATCCAGCAGGCGGTACTTACAATCGTCCAAGTTGGGAAGGTGGAGGCACTACAACGACCTATCCATTTGAAATATGGTTTTATCGTCACATAGAGGGAGTTGGTAGCGGGATCGAGATTGAATTTGTTGATCCAACAGGAACTGGAGAATACAGGATAGCCCGTAGTCCATATGAAAAAGATGCACTATTGATGGTTCCCGGAGCTGGGCTTACCTTAGCGGAGGAACTTGGCTTAGCAGATAAAGCAGATAGAATAGCGGGGCGATACAATTCAAACAATACCTTTATGCGTGAGCAAGATATGCCATTTCGGCGATTAGAAATACTAACGGCCTTGCAGCGTCCTCCTCAAGTGAAATTTACGGATCTTCAGGCTAGTTTGGATTCTCCAATCATAGACACTAATCCTTTAGATTTTGACGTGAGAATAGACTTTTTCCGTCAATCAGACAATCAAGTCATAACGACTTTCACGATTCAAACTGATAATCGAGAGCTAACGTTTGAGGAAGAAGGCGGATTACCCACAGCCAAGATGAATATATTTGGCCGCATAACGGCCGTAAGTGGCAAGAGATCAGGCATATTCGAGGATTCAGTTACCACAAGCGCTTCACCTCAAGAGCTAGCTGAGATGAAAGAACGAAAGTCCATTTATCAAAAAGCTATGACGCTTGCGCCTGGGAGATACAAAATCGATGTAATAGTTCGCGATGTTGCAAGTGGCAGTAGAGGAATTAGAAGCATAGGATTTGAGGTGCCTAAGTATGAACCAGATAAGCTTTCTACATCAACTCTTATACTTGCTTCCAAGTTGAGATACACTACAGAGCAAGACATAGGCGGAATGTTTGTAATCGGTAAGGAAAAGGTTGTGCCAAATTTGTCTGGGGAATTTAAGAAAGGGCAAGACGTAGGAATTTACATGCATATATACAATGCTGGTATTGACCAAACGACACTCCGCCCAGCTGTGGATGTTGAATACGTGATCTTAAAGGAAGGTAAAGAGATGTTTAGACAAAAGGAAGACTGGAATGATTTGAGCGATTATGGTCAAAGGTTAACGATAGCTAAATTGCTACCGACCACACAATTGCCGCTCGGAGATTACGAAATAAAGATCCTCATTCGTGATAGAGTGAATACTAACAATAAACCTCTGGAGGCATCAGCCAAGTTTAAGATAGTTCAGTAAAGTGCAGTTTTCTAATAGTAAGCCGACTCGAAGCCACGAGTCGGCTTTTTTCATAAAAAAGATTTTTTCAGAAGTGTAGAATGAAAGATGTATGAATTTGCTGTCACACCTGCCGTCACACAAGTCAGACGACCTGGCGTAATGATTACTGAAGTCGAGCCCAATAGCATAGCTGCCGAGATAGGTTTAGAGGCAAAAGACAGGATTGTAAGGGTTAATGGACACATCGTTAGAGATTACCTAGATTTTCGCTTCCAAACCTCTGGAGAGACCTATCTGACCTTAGTGGTTAAGAAAAGAAATGGTGAGACCTGGGAAGTAGAGATCGAGCGAGATGAGCATGAAGATCTCGGTTTAAGTTTTGAGCAAATCATTCCTCGTCAATGTGCCAATGATTGTATTTTTTGCTTTTGTAAGGGTAATCCAGCCGATGCAAGGCCAAGCTTATTCGTAAGAGATGAAGATATAAGACTCTCATTTCTTTATGGAAATTACACTACGCTTACCTCAGTGACTCCCGATGAAATCAGGAGAATAGTTGAGCAGAGACTAACGCCTCAGTATGTATCAATTCATGCTACGGATCTTAAAACACGCGCTTATCTGTTAGGAGTTGATGAAAAGCGTGCTGATATCTCGGACAAATTAAAATTTTTGCTTGATAATGGTATTCAAATCCACGCCCAGATAGTTTTATGCCCCAACATAAACGATGGGAAGATATTAGAAAAGACGTTGTTGGATTTAGCAAAACTCTATCCGAAGGTTATTTCAGTTGCTATCGTGCCGGTCGCGCTAACGCGTTACAATACTGATAAGCGCTTGACGCGTGTTACTTCAGAATTTTGTCGGAGCACTATAAGGCAAGTCACAATTCTCCAAAAAAGATTTCGAAGAGAGTTGGGCGTAACGTTTGCATTTCTTGCCGACGAGATATACATAAAGGCTGGAAAACAAATACCTTCTCGGCGTCATTACGGTAATTATCCCCAGATAGAAGATGGAGTTGGAATGGTCAGAAGCTTCCTAGACAGCTTTGAGAAATTTCTAAAAAAGCTACAAAAATCAGATTTCTCGGAAATAGACAGAATAGCTAAGGAAAGCGTCAGAACTCATAAATTGGCTAATTTTCCAACACCAAAGATTAATAAACTGCCGATAGCAAAAGAAAAGAACCTATCTGGTAGCATTTTGACTGGTGAAATGTTCGCTCCGATTCTCGCGGAGCAAATAGCTGAGCTGAATTCACTTTTAAGCACGGATCTCAAGGTTATGGCTGTTCCAAATAGTTATTTTGGAGGTGATGTCGCTGTAGCCGGATTGCTAACAGGCCGCGACTTTTTATCGGTAAAAAATAAAGTTTATGGTAACTTTGCCGTTATCCCTCTTCACACAATCAAATCAGATGAACCGATCTTTCTCGATGGAATGAGCTTTGATGCTTTAAGTAGAAGCTTTCCTGTCCCAATCTATCCGATGGACTTGAAAGGCTTTATGAAGTTTGTAATAGAAAACGTTCTATGAAAGCGCTTCACTTCGATGGGAAAAAATTAAGGTTAAAAGAGGTTAACTTTCGGATTAATGATGCAGAGGCAGTAATCCGAGTTTTAAAATCGGGCATTTGTAATACGGATTTAGAGATAGTGCGGGGTTATGCTGGATTCGTAGGGATTCTAGGCCATGAATTTGTAGGAATAGTTGAGAAATGCGCCGAAGTTTCATGGATTGGCAAGAGAGTAGTTGGGGAAATAAATGTCGGATGTGGAGTTTGTTTTCTTTGTAAGGCTGGTGACTCAAGGCATTGTCCTCGCAGGACTGTTCTAGGAATTCATGGTAGAGATGGAGCACATGCGGAGTTTGTAAGCTTACCAACGCTAAATCTGCTCGAGGTTCCTGAGACGATCACCGACGAAGAAGCCGTTTTCGTCGAACCATTGGCTGCGGCCTATGCCATAACCGAGAGGATAGAGATTCATCCAAACATGAAGGTTGCAGTCATAGGTGATGGCAAGCTTGGCTTACTATCGGCGATGGTTTTGTCATTAAAGAGCAACAACGTTACTTTAATCGGTAAGCATCAACACAAACTTGCAATCGCTAAAAGGCATGGCATAGAGACTGCATTGATCGAAAAAGCGCAAAAATATGGAAGGCTTTTTGATGTTGTCGTTGAAGCTAGCGGCAACAGAACGGGAATGCAAATGGCTATGGATATAGTGCAGCCTAAGGGCTTCATAGTTTTGAAATCTACATTTCATGGTGAAACGCCAGTAGAGATGTGGAGGGCCGTCGTGGACGAGATTTCAATCATAGGTTCCAGATGCGGAAAGTTCGCACCGGCTCTGGAAATTTTGAAAAAAGGTAAGATCAAAGTGAGAGAACTAATCTCTGAGATATTTTCGCTTGATAAGGGAATTGAGGCTTTTGAGGCAGCTTCGAAAAAAGGAGCTTTGAAAATTCTACTCTCGATGTGAGTCAGGTTTGCTCATATGAGGCGATGGGTATAAAGTCTGATCATTTTATATCTGGTATACTAAATCAGAAAGGAATCTTCGTGTTATGTCAATCAATTTCACAAGCGGGTTTAAATTGACTTCACTTATAATACTCATCGGATTTTTCAGCTTACTCATTATTCTAGCTTTTAGGCACTCTGGGGCTGATGATTCGATTAAAACGACCAAAGAGCTTTCAGCTGCTTTTTCTGCCGTTATAAAAAAAGTAGAGCCAGCAGTGGTAAGTGTTAGAGCTAGATACAGAATGGCATCCGAAATCACCTTTGCTGAAACTCCAAAAGATTCTCCGTCGGAGGAAAGATCTTATCAAGACCAGTTACCACGTCGGGCTAATTATGGTGTTGGTAGTGGCTTCATAATCGATAAGAGTGGCTACATAATAACCAATTTTCACGTAGTAGAGGATGCTGTTAGAGTAATGGTCGGCTTAGAAAATGGAGAGGAATATCAAGCCTCTATAGTTGGTGTAGACGAGGAGACTGACATAGCTGTTTTAAAAATAGATGCCAATAAGGAGCTACCCACGATAGCCTTTGGTGATTCTGATGCTGTTCAATTAGGAGAATGGGTATTGGCAATAGGATCACCTTTTGGTTTAGAGCAATCCGCAACGGCTGGAATAATCTCTCAAGTGCAACGCGAAACTCCTTTTTCATCCCCTTTTCAGAGATTTATTCAAACCGATGCTGCAGTGAATAGAGGCAACTCGGGTGGCCCGTTAGTAAACATGGACGGTGAGGTTATTGGCGTCAACTCACAGATTGCCACCGTGACGGGTAATTTCAGTGGCGTTAGCTTTGCGCTTCCTTCTAAAGAAGCTCTGTTTGTATATCGTCAAATCGTTCAATATGGGAGAGTAAGGAGAGGATATCTGGGCGTAAATCTTGATTCGGTCAGAAATGAATTTGCGAAAGTATACGGTTTGGACGAAGCAAAAGGAGCTATTATCACAAATATTGCAGACAAGCAGAGTCCGGCGGGTAGAGCTGGTTTGCAAGTGGGGGATGTAATCACGGAGTTTAATGGTGAGAAGGTGCAGAATGCGCATGACTTGATAATGAAAGTTGCATTAGCCGGACCTGACAGAGACGTTAATATCGTATTTTTGCGCGAGAATGGCGATATTTTGGAGAGAAAGGTCGTTAATTTGAAATTAGCCGAGCGCCCAACAAACAAAACAATAACCGAAAGTAACATGCCCAAGAAAACTGACAGTTCTTCATTTGGACTCGTTTTAGTAGACTTAAATCCCTCTCTGGCTAAAAGTTACAATCTAGAGGGAGAAAAAGGGGTTTTAGTTAAAGATATAGATCCATCGAGTTTTCTAAATGATTTGAGATACTCCACGAATTCTGATCTTATCATGCGTGGTGATCTTATTCAGAGAATAAACAGAAAACAAGTCTCAGATGTGAAGTCCTTTAATCAGATTGCTGGTGAATTAAAGCCGGGTGATCCTGTGGTTTTGCATGTAGCCAGTTACAATCGCAGAACACAATCGGTACAAAAGAGAATTGTTCAATTTACCATAAGATAGTTAAGGAGTGAGTTAAAAGATGAAAGCACAGAGTTCAGCACAAAGGTATTACAATTACATTGGTGGAGAATGGGTAGAATCATCTTCGGGTGAATGGTTTGAGAATATAAATCCTGCTGATACGAGCGAGGTCATAGGAATATTTCCTAAGTCTAATGCTGAGGATGTTAATCGAGCAGTTGCTGCTGCGGCAGAGGCGGCGGTGCGTTGGCGTAGAACTCCAGCACCGCGTAGGGCCGAGATTCTATTTAGATTAGGTGAAATCCTACGCCGTAACAAAGATCTATATGCTCAGCAGATGACACGTGAAATGGGTAAAGTCTTAAAGGAAGCGGGCGGAGATGTTCAAGAGGCCATCGATTGCACATATTTTGCAGCTGGTGAGGGAAGGCGTCTACATGGCTTTACCACTCCAGCTGAGATGCCCAACAAGGCTGCAATGTGTGTAAGGCAACCTGTTGGAATCTGTGGGTTAATAACACCATTCAATTTTCCGATGGCAATTCCATCATGGAAATTAATGCCAGCACTCATCTGTGGAAATACTGTAGTGTTAAAATCGGGTGAAGATGTGCCTCTATCAGCAGTTAACTTGATCAAAGCTTGCGAAGAGGCTGGAGTTCCACCAGGGGTTGTCAATTTGGTGAACGGAGACGCGGAGCCTGGAAAAGCTTTGGTCAGTAACGAGGCTGTCAGGTTAATTTCCTTTACGGGCTCCACAGACACAGGAAAAGTGATTGCTGAGGAGTGTGCAAGGCAAAATAAGATTGTTAGCCTCGAGATGGGAGGGAAAAATGCAATCATCATAATGGATGACGCGGCTATTGATAATGCTATTGAAGGCTGTTTGTGGGGAGCTTTTGGTACCAGTGGCCAGAGGTGTACCGCATCGTCCAGATTACTTGTTCACAAGAGCATATACAATGAGTTTGTCGAAAAGTTCGTTGATAGAGCACGCAGATTGAAAGTTGGTAATGGATTAGATCCGTCAACTGATGTGGGGCCAGTTATAAATCAACAAGCAGTGGAGAAGATTCTCAGCTACATAGAGATAGGAAAGAATCATGACAAGGCAAAGCTTGTTTGTGGAGGCAATCGTCTGACCACAGGCGATTATGCTAAGGGCTATTTCATCGAACCTACTGTCTTTATTGATGTAGCTCCAGGGATGCGAATTGAACAAGAGGAAATTTTCGGTCCAGTCACTGCTGTAATTCCTTTCTCCACTTTAGATGAAGCAATAGAGATTGTAAATGGAGTAAAATATGGGCTCTCATCTGCCATTTATACTCAAGACGTAAATAAAGCTTTTTACGCACTCCAAGAGCTATATACTGGTATTTGCTACGTTAACTCTGCAACAATCGGTGCAGAAGTGCATCTGCCTTTTGGTGGGACAAAAGCAACCGGTAATGGACATCGCGAAGCTGGAACTCAGGTTCTTGACATTTTCTCAGAATGGAAAGCCATCTACATTGACTATTCAGGTAGACTTCAAAAAGCTCAGATTGATATCGTCGAAGTCTAATCTTTAGGAAATACCAAAAAGGAGCTTGCCATCTAAAAAAGTCGAAATTTTGTTGGCAAGCTCATAATTTTTTTATTTAATACAAACTAGAAAGCTTGATTTTTCTCTCCAATTTTTGTAGTTTTTATGAAAACTGAATGATTGCTCATTCAAATTATATGAGGAAAGAACTTAGATCTAACGAGGTAATTAATAAAAGCTCAGCAGGAATAAAGCGAGATGCTATTTTGAGGGCAGCCATTAAGGTATTTTCTGAAAATGGTTATTTTAACTCGAAGGTATCGGATATTGCGCGACAAGCTGGAGTTGCTGATGGGACGGTTTATTTGTACTTCAAGAATAAGGATGACATCCTGCATTCGATTTTTCAGCATGCTATGAGTATTTTCATAGCTGAGGCGAAAAAGGAGTTAGAAAAGACTGATGACCCGGCCGATAAGCTGAGAAAAATAGCGAAATTACATTTAGAGAAGCTGGGTAAAGATAGGGATTTGGCTGTTGTTTTTCAAGTAGAGCTGAGGGGTTCGACAAAGTTCATGGAGGAGTTTTCTACCACTGCCTTCGCTGAATACTTAAACATAATTAAGGAGGCTTTCATTGAAGGGCAGCAGAAGGGTATATTTCGATCTGATTTGAATCCGACGGTATGCGCGAAAATTTTATTTGGCGCTTTAGATGAGATGGTCACCAATTGGATTTTATCTAAGAAAAATTATCCACTAGCGCCCATGTCAGAAACGGTTATTTCAGTGTTTTTCAATGGTGTCTTAAATCGTCAGGGGTAAGACAGTGATTATGAACGATACGAGAAGAGCAAAAGTGGAGAGAGTTCCGCTTTTCGAAAATGAACCTAGAACGTTAGGAGAGTTATTTCGTCAAGCCGCGACAAGACATCCAAAGCCAGATGCTTTGAATTACAAATCCAAAGGGGTTTGGAAGAGTATTTCATCAGCTCAAATGATTGCTAAAGCAGAGAAAATAGCCCTTGGTCTTCACTCACTGGGCCTTCGTAAAGGGGATCGTGTTGCGATATTAGCAGCAAATTCACCTGCGTGGACATTGACCGATGCTGGATGTCAGTTAGCTGGATTTATTGATGTCCCGATTTATACGACACTTGCTCCAAGTTCAGTTCGTTATATCCTTAATGACGCAGAGGTTAGAGTTTTATTTATACAAGATAAAGCAGCGTACGAGAGAATAGCTGATATTTTAGTAGATTGTCCTACGGTTGAAAAACTCATTTTTTTTGATACGGAAGGGATTGATGTGGATAAATCCTTATCCATAGATGAATTGGAAAAGAAAGGCGAGTTGTTAAGGGAGGGCAGCCCAGATTTGATATCTATCCTTGAAAAAGCTGTAGAACCTGATGACGTCGCTACCTTGATATATACTTCTGGGACAACAGGAGAGCCAAAGGGGGTCATGCTTTCCCACTATAACATAGTTTCTAATGTAATTGATGCGATAGAAAAATTTGATGTATCAGATCAAGATATACCTTTGTCGGTTTTGCCGCTTTCACACGTTTTCGAACGCACAGCGATGTATGGTTACATTCTAAATGGCATGTCAGTTTATTATGCAGAGGCAATAGAGAAGGTGCCTGAGAATTTACAAGAGGTTCGTCCTACCATTTTTGTAGGTGTACCGAGAATCTTTGAAAAAGTTTACCTGAAGGCTAAGGAGAGGGCTGCCTCAGAAAGCCGGCTGAAATCTAAAATTTTTGAATGGGCTATTGTTACAGCAAAAGAATACGCATTGAGGAAAGAGTTCAATCAGCCTGTGCCCTTCGTTTTGAAAATAAAGCATAGAGTTGCTGATAAATTAGTATTTTCCAAATTTCGAGCTTTCTTCGGCGGGCGGTTGCGTTATTGTATAACTGGCGGAGCTGCATTATCAGATGAAATATATCTTATTTTCAATGGTGCAGGCGTCAAGATAATGCAGGGTTATGGATTGACAGAGACCTCGCCTGTCATTTCGTCCAATAATCCCCTAGAATGCAGACTGGGGACGGTTGGGCGTCCAATTCGTAATGTAAAAGTTCGCATAGCTTCGGATGGAGAAATCGAAGTCATCGGACCAAACGTAATGATCGGATATTATAAAAAACCACAGGCCACTGAAGAAGCTTTTACTCCAGATGGTTGGTTCAAGACTGGCGATATCGGCGAGTTGGATGCAGATGGTTTTTTAAAGGTTACTGATCGAAAAAAAGAACTGTTCAAGACATCTGGAGGAAAATATATCGCTCCAGCTCCAATAGAGCAGAAAATAAAGGGTTCTATGTATGTAAATCAGGTAGTTGTAATAGGAAGCGAGAGAAAATTTCCAGCAGCTTTGATTGTTCCCAATTTTGATGCATTAAAACTATACGCTAAATCCAATGGCATAAGCTTTAAGACCAATGCTGACCTGTGTCGTAATCCGGAAATAATCAGCTTCATGCAATCTGAAGTAGACTCTTTGACGAGCGATTTATCGAAATACGAAAAAATAAAGAAGATAGCGCTATTGGAAAATGAATTCACGGTCGAGGGCGGCGAGTTAACGCCTACTCTCAAAGTCAAAAGGCGAGTCATAGATGAAAAATACAAGCAAATAATAGAATCCATCTATTCACAATGATGTTTTAATTGGTCGTATTTCGTTGGTGAGCTAAAGCCTTTGTATTGATTATTACCTATTCATCGTCTTCTGTTTCTATTGAATCTGTCGATGCGATACGAGCTGCATGCTTCCAAACTTTCTCCTCCCAATCTGGAGTAATTTCATTCAAAAGTAGAGCACAAGTAGGACGAGCTACATTGCGTTCAACTCGCAAGACTGAAGCTGACACTTTGACGATATACTTAGGATGCTCGGTGACTACCAGGTTAACTTCACTACCTACTTCTGGAAGTCGTTTTGGTAAATAAACTAGCGTACCTGTCAATCCTATGTTCTCAGTGAGTCCCTCTTCAATTATTTCTTTCCCGTCTTCCTTCCATTCGACCCTTACCGGAAAAGCTACCACGTATCGTTCACTAAAACGTCTGTCCATAAAAATTTATTCCCGAAAAAACTATAGAAAAAATCGAGCCTATTTCCAAGATGAGCTAGCAGAAAATTCAACGTTGTGTTTGTAAGTTATCTGAAATCAAGCGCTTAGATGCTATGGTAGACAGGCCTTGTCTTTCTATGGTATTCTAAAAATGTTTTATGTACACCGAAAAAGAGTAGGTGTATCAATTTACAAGGAGAGAAAAGTAATGAGAACTCTTGCTCGAAAAAGCTTTTTTCTAGCCCTCGCGGGGGTCATCGTGAGTTTTTCGCATGTTCAACCGCAGGTTTCTGAAAAAGCTACCATAGCAAGTGCTGATGAAGTTATGAGTTCCTCTAAATCAGATATTGATTTGAGGGACGAGAGCAAATCTGACTTGAGATCAGAAGAGAAAAAATCAATGTTGTTTGATAAAGCAGCAAGCCGGACTTTTACTGCCACGGCATATTGCTTAAAAGGTAAAACTGCTTCAGGCAGACATGTTAGAAAAGGAATCATCGCGGCCGATCCGCGTGTATTACCCTTAGGGTCAGTAGTTCAAATAGACGCTGGATCTTATACTGGGACATACATTGTCGCTGACACGGGTAGCAAAGTAAAAGGCAATAAGATCGATATTTGGGTTCCAAAGTGTTCAGAAGCAACACGCTTTGGTAAAAGGCTAATAAAATTAACCGTCGTTAACAAAGCTAGATAGATTGCTTTGTACAAAATTAATCTAAAAGCCGATTTCCTTTCGCAGGAGTCGGCTTTTTTTTGATAAAGAATATGGAAATCATTTTGTTTATTTTTTCGTTTTTAACACTGATTTTATGGATTTTTGCTCTAGTCTGGACCTCATGGACTTTATTTATTCAAAAGCCTCTTGAGCCGACTAATTCATCACCTAAGCACTCTGGAAAGATTTCAATCATAGTTCCCGCCCGCAATGAGGCTAACAGAGTTTTGAGTAAGAGCATATCTTCGATGCTCTTACAGGACTATGAAGATTTTGAGGTAGTAGCAATTGACGATCGCTCAACTGATGCAACATGGGAAATATTAGCCGAAATTGCGAGTGATAATCCGAAATTAAAGTTAATAAAAGGTAGGGAGACGGAGTTTGGTTGGCTGGGCAAGCCATTCGCTCTTCAGCAAGGATTTCAGCAGGCTAGTGGTGATTGGATTTTAGCCACAGATGCAGACATCATATTTGCAAAAAATGCCTTAAAGACGGCAGTGGCATTTGCGATCGAAAAAGAATTAGATGCTCTCACTTTGATTCCTAAAGTAAATCATGGTTCTTTCTGGGAGACCCTTTTCATGCCAATATTTGGCTGGTTCTGTTTCCTTGCTATGCCTCCAAATCGAGTTAACGATCCAAAAAGAAAGGAGGCGATGGGTGTAGGAAATTTCTTTCTTTTTCGTCGATCTGTTCTTGAGTGCTTAGATGGATTCACTGTTGTAAAAAATGAGGTAGCTGAGGATTTAAGAATGGCAGAAATTCTAAAAAAGAGAGGATACAGGTTTCGAATTGAATATGCTCCAAATTTGATTGAGACGCGGATGTACTCGAGTTTAAAGGAAATATGGGAAGGGTTCACGAAAAACTTATTTTCCGGATTAAGATTCTCAGTACATAGAGCCATTCTGGGCTCTTTTGCGATTTTCTTCTTAGGTGTTTTGCCTATTTTTTTGGCATTTATTTTTTGGTTTATGTCTTACAAGACACTGGCGTACATGTTCTTTTTAGTTTATGCGATGCAAGTGATTACGTTTGTGGTTATTCATCTAAGATGGAAGGGAAATCCTTTATATGCTTTGCTTACTCCCGTAGGCTTACTACTGTTCATGATGATACTTTTAAATTCAACGGTGAAAATTGTAACAGGTAAGGGAGTTACGTGGAAAGACAGGAAAATTTACGAAGCAGGTGGTGTGGAGCCTCCTCGTTGAAAATAGCGGTTCAATTTGCTATTAGGCCTTGAAGTTAACAACTGTAAAATTTTATTAGCTGCGTTATTTGTGGATTTTGCCCAAGCGTTTTTAATCAAAGAATACGCCACAGCAGACTAAATCAACCTTTCCAGTTATGCACATTAAGTCATCATCATCCCAAGAAGCGATGGTTGTACCACCGACGGCCTTTACTGCAATTTCTCCGCGGCGATTATGATTATTTAGGTATGAAACTGCTGCAGCTATCGAGCATGTTCCGGAGGAGCTGGTTTCTCCTACGCCTCTTTCCCAGATTCGTATTTCGATTTCATTTTCGTTTACTGGTTTAACGAACACGACATTGGTGCGTGAGGGAAACATTGGATGATATTCAATTTGCTCACCTATTTTTTTCCATGGAAGATCGAATCTTTCGCTGAAAATAACGCATACTGGATTACCTACGTCGATAAAGTCAGCCTTAACTTGTTGATCGAGAATATCGAGAGTTAATTTTTGCATTTGTGATGGCTTACCTAGGGTTGTCTTAAACCAGAAGGTTTTTCCCTCTCGCTTTAAGATTTGAAAAGATTTTATCCCGCTGAGCGTTTCCAACGATAAAGTTGGTTGTTGCCAGTAATTCTTAAAATAAAGATAAGCAGCTGCAGCGCGTGTACCGTTTCCGGAAAATGTTGCTTGGCTACCATCAGGATTGAAAATTCTGCATTTATAATTTGCTTTACTTACAGACGGAGGTTCTAATACTGATATTCCGTCAGCACCAACTCCAAAGTGGCGATCGCATATTCGTCTGGCAAATTCTTCCACATCCATGGGAAGATCTGCATTCTCGAGGACAAGATAATCGTTTCCAAATCCTTGGAACTTACAAAAGCTCATTTGCTTCATTTTTTAATTTGTCTTCCCAGCAAAATTTGTTAATAGCAGAACTATCTCATCGATTGTCGAAACTCTTATAGATTGATCCGGTGCATTATTTATTATTATTGAAAATGCAAGTTTCTCGCCAGATATAGAATTGACGTATCCGCTTAAAGATGAGACTTGATTTATCGTTCCGGTCTTACCTCGAACATTTCGTTCTGCGAGTGTCCCCTTAAACCGCGAGCTTAGAGTACCGTCAACACCTGCCACCGTTAAACTTTCCAGCCATTGTTTGCTAGATTTACTTTTATTTGCCATGAATGAATATAGTGTCGCTATTGCGTTTGGAGTAACCAAATTATGACGTGACAACCCAGAACCATCATACATTAAGACGCTTCCAGGGGATACTCCTATCTCATTCAAAAACTTATCAACTATCGCAATGCCTTTATCTGCGCTATTCCATTCTGGTTTGTAATCCTCGAGTAAAATATTTTCACCCATTGCTCTCAGAATCAGCTCTGTGTATAGATTTTGACTGGGTTTCATTGTCTTTTGAGCGATTAAGCTGAGAGGAGGAGACTCAAGTCGCGCAATTTCCACAATATTTTTTGGCAAAGGATTACTTTTACGGGCTTCACTGTCCAATACCTCTGTTCTACCTTTTATGACTACACCATGTTTTTCTAGCAATGCTCTCAGAATAGATACAAAGGTCATCGCTGGATTGGGAATAGAAACGAATGATTCAAAAGGCTTAGCATTTTTGGCTATTGAGCCGGAGATTATCAAGACGTTGGTGCCGAGCTTTCGATTTATTGCTATTTTTCTGGGTAAATTTTCCTCACTAGTTTCGGTATTATTAACGATCACAAGACCGCTTTCTGGTGGCAGGAGCTGGATTATGGCGGGAGCTCCTACTTTATTTGCGGGGGTTATTAATATTTTCGCAGCATTATCGTTGATTGTTAGGGCTGATATCGGAGCCCCATAATACCACTGCAAGTCCTCCCATTCCCAAGTATAAGGAACCGCAGTCCCCGTAAAAAAACTCTCGTCACCGATGATATTACCTTCTATCTTTTTTATGCCGGTTGCAATGATTCTCTCAACGAGTTTTTCCAGGCCTTTAATTTCATCTTTGTTGTCAATGCCATAGGCAATCGTTGGATCTCCACGGCCATAGATTATTAAATCACCTTTCAAAATCCCCTGAGAATCTGGCTTCTCAGTGGCGTAAACGCTTGTAATAAAGGTAAAGTTAGGGGTTAATTTTTCTAAGGCAGCTGCTACAGTAAAATTTTTCATGTTTGATGCAGGCATGAAGAATTTCTCAGCGTCTTCCTCGAATAGCGTCTTTCCCGTATCCAGTGATAGGATTTTTATTCCTATTCTTGAGCGTTTTAGAGACTCTCTTTGAAGAATTTGTCGGATTTTAGTCTGTAATTCATCGAGTGTCTGAATTTGAGGTTGGTAGTACTGAGTTGGTTTTATTTCTGGCTTTGAGGTTGTCGCTGGTCGTGGTGTGGAGGTTGTCGTTGGTGTGGGGGCTACGGTTGGAGTTGGTGTAGCGACGACTCTCATTCTAGATAATGGTTTCTGAGCCGTCGCCTCCGTCAATAGAAAAGCAAGGAATACAAGTAAAACGTATGACGGCAAAGCCGAATATTTCATATGCATTTTACTTTTTCTGCGATGATGATTTACCCGGCTCAGACTTCATGAGTAAAAGTTTTACGTCGTCTTTCGGAACCTCGAGAGCCAGGTTGACCACATTGGTCTGATTATTTATTTTAAGATTATTTAGCATTCGAGCATAGATTTGAGTATTCTTTCCATTCAAAGCACCGATTACTGATTGAAACATCGATTGAAAGGTTAGAAGAGTTTCCTTTATTGTTTGCGACTGTTTCTCATCAGGTGTTCTTGCTTCAAGGGAGAGAATAAATTTTCCATTCATCAGGTCTAACCATCCAGAAATCTCTTGAATCGAGGATAGTGCCCTTCCAAATTCATCGTCGTCGATTAAATTCATGGTCTCAAATATACCGGCTGGGTTTTTAAGCTGAATTGCAGCCAGCGCATTTGATTGAATTTTTAAGTTGTTGATCTTTTTATCTTGGGACTTTTGTGTAAGCGTGAGTTTTACAAAAGATGGTGAACCAATGGCCAGGACATTCGATGAAATTGCTGTAATGGCCATCTCATCGGATTTTTCCCCCAGCTCGCCTAATAAGAAATTGAGGATGCTTTGTGTAGTCTTATCTTTTTTTGCTTTTTCCAGAAGCTCTTTTGTTGAAATAATATAAAGCTTCTGGTCATTCACAGTCTCTTCTCTATATTTACCGGAGAAGAAAATTTTTAATGATGAGATGATATCCTGTGCCTGTTGATTGGTCTGAAGAAGAATTATAGTTTCCGGGTTTTGAGTCTTACTTATTTGTGCACCGATAGAGACTTTTTGGATTTGATAAAGATCAATCCCCGAAATTGATTTAATTTCGGCTATCTTTTGATTTATTTGAAGAAGCTGATTTTTATCGTTTTCAAAGACTTGTGGAATCACTTCGTTTAAAATCCTGTTAGCATTGAGATTTAAGAGGATAATATCCTGAGAGTCAGGTATTAAGGCAGCCAGGTCCGATTTTTGTTGTGCTAATGTACCGGACTGCAGAATGATGAAACTTACTAAAAACAAAAATATTCTTTTCATATCTAAACCTCGCTTTCTTAATTTAAAACTATACTTTGGCTGAACGAAAGATGCTAGAGAAGATTTGTGCGTTTGCCTATTTTATAACTTCGAATTCAAAATACAGTTCCTTACCTCGAAAAATAAAACTCAAATAATGTTCCCAAAACTTCCTAGTGAACCGAAATTTTGGATTTTTTTGATCCAGATTTACGATGAACTCTAAACCGAGAATTCGCCATAGATTTAACAATGAAACGTAAACCTTTAGAGGCTTTAGTTTCACTTCAGTATAGAAGTCAAAGACTCTCTTATCGGTGAATGCGTTGAATGAATAAGAATTGAAATGATTGCGGTGAGTTGGGTCATTCGCCCAATCGGGGTTTGTATAATGAGGGGTTACTATCTTTATTACGCCGCCAGGTCTTGTAATCCGATAAAGCTCACTTACAAAGCTCATTACATCCGGTACATGTTCAATCACATGTCGGGAAACTATCATGTCAAACTCGTTATCTGGGAATGGATAGGGGAACTTGCCCAAATCGTGTATTATATCGGCTGAAGTTTTTGGGTTGTTATCTAATCCAATTGCTCCCTCGTACTTGTTCTTACCACACCCAACATCGAGAATTTTCATTTGCGATTCTATATTTTCTCTGTTGATTCAGTTATTCCACATCTTGGACACATCAAAATGGTTCTGGCTGGGTCTAGCCATTTAGCTAACCCCACGCTGGAAAATATTGGATTTTTGCTCTCGGCCTCGCCTTCACTCATCAGTCGTGAACGAGAGTTAGTTTCAGCCTCTTTCAATTCTCGCTCGCAGTGCTTGCAAATCCAGCCAAAACCGTCATGGTAAAAATCTTTGAGTTTCGGTTCCATTCTCCAAGCAAGGTTCAAAATCTTCTGTTTTGGATCGTAGGCAGTGCTACTAATTTCATTGACAGTGTTGCCACTTTTCCATCGCGATAAACCTGTACTTGCACGATGTCTCCAATTTGCTTTTTATCCAGAAATCTGTATAAGTCATCAAGGTTTGTCATCTTCTGCCCATCGATTGAAAGAATAATATCACCTAAATAACCTTCTGGCGTTACGCCACGTAGTCCCGCTAGGCTAGCCGAGCCGCCCGGCAGAACTTGTAATATTACTAAACCATCTTCGACTGGTAAACGATACCCTCTTTGAGCCAGCTCTGCGACGCTTCGGACGGCTGCACCGAGCTTGGGCCGTCTCACCTCTCCGAATTGTATTAGTTGAGGTACTACTCTTTTCGCTGTATTTACTGGAATCGCAAAACCGACGCCTACTGAGCCACCAGCAGGAGTGAGTATTTGCGAATTTATTCCGATCATCCTGCCATATTTATCTAATAACGGACCTCCAGAGTTACCGGGGTTTATCGATGCATCTGTCTGGATAGCAGCATCAATTGGACGACCATTTCTAGCTCGAATTGGTCTTTGAAGTGCTGAGATTACACCCGTAGTAAGAGTGCGATCTAGACCAAACGGATTTCCTATGGCTAATACTTTTTGGCCTACCACCAATTTATCAGAGTCGCCAAATTCAACCACCGTTAACTCCGATGCAGGAGCATCAATCTTAATAACTGCCAGATCCGTATCAGGATCACCGCCTACAACTTTGGCAGGATAAATTTTCTCTCCCCCAAAACTTACGCTCAGTTTGGAAGCTCCCTCAATCACGTGATAATTCGTTAAGATGTGGCCTTGTTTATCGATTACAGATCCAGATCCGCTACCACTTTCCTCTTCGAACTCTTGACCGAAGAAATCCTCAAATTTAGCACTTGTCTTAATCGATACTACTCCAGGAGCTACAGCACGATAGACTTCGATGTTATTTTGTTCGTCACTAACTTTCGATGGATCTGAAACTCCTGGTATTGGGGTTTCTGTATTGATTTCAGCTAAAGCATTTTCGGTTTGTATTGTTCCGGTATTTACATCCTTGAAATCATTCAAACAAGCAGTTATGATTACAGCGATCAAAGCGGACGAAAAGGCTACAAGTAGAATTTGCTTTACTGATAATTCATAGCGTCTCTTTGTCATAATTTCTTTCGATGTCCAAGATCTTTATGTAGTTGTGTTTTTCAACCTTAGAAACAATATAGCACGCTTTTTCATCGTTAAAGAAGTGAATTGAGATAATGAAAGGAAATCAGATAACATTTATTGCGATTATGGCTATGGCGAAGTGGATGATTATGACGAAAAGGTAGATCGTAAGAGCTAGTAGTAATCCATAACGAGCTAGCTTTAGCTTTTCCCAGCGCCACAGGATAATGGAGGCTATCAATCCGATTGCTAGTTTTACGAATAAGAATTTTAGCTCACCAGCTTCTATCAATAACCCCATCAGTCTATTTGCTTCGGGAGCTATTTCTTGCCGGATCCAGAGAATCGTCAACAAAGCATCCATTAGATTCAAAATGAAAAGCAAAGCCGCCGGATGTAACATTTCCTCTCACCTCCAATCCACTCGAAAAAGATCTTGTAGTGTCTATAAATTCTCAATCAACATCTATTCCAAATTCAGAGGCAAATTTTTAGCAACTACGTCCTGAGAAATATCTTCATAACGTTGTCAATTTCCTTGATTTTCAGATCTTTTTGAGATACTGTTAAGGAAAACTTATGAAAGAGAGGTTTAGTTTTATGAGAAGATTTGTCAGTTTATTGGTGCTAACTTTGATGCTAATCGGAGTTTCCCTGGTGGTCGAAGTATATGCTCAGAAGAGAAAGTCGACACACAGAAAATCTACTTCCACGAGATTGGTTTACCATAGAGTAAATGCTGGAACTGTTATAAGGGTTAGAATGAATGATACATTAAGCTCTAAGACATCTGAAGTTGGAGACAGATTTACTGTAAATGTGATAGAGCCAGTTTATTCCAATACAGGGGTTTTGGTAATACCTGTAGGTAGCGTTATAACAGGAAGAGTTGATGCCGTCAGTCCAGCGAAAAAAGGCGGGAAGCCAGGCACGATCGATGTGACGTTTGTTTCTGTCAGATTACCTAATGGAAGAGTGCGAGCGATTAATGGTTCTCTTACAAGTTTAACATCGAAAGATGGTAAGAGTGATGAGGAAGGTACTGTGCGTGGCGATAGAATGAAGCATCGTAAGGTTATATTTATAGGAGGTGGCAGTGCTGGCGGAGCAATAATAGGAGCCGCCATAGGTGGAGGAAAAGGAGCCTTGATAGGTGGTATTGTCGGAGCTGGTGCTGGTTTCATGGGGGAGAAATTAACTAAAGGTGAAGAAGCTGAGGTTAAACCGAATACCGAATTTGGGGTATACCTAAACCAAGCAATCTCTTTACCAAAATGGAATCAGTAGCTTGATTCCAAAAAAGCCCTCCTCTAAAAGTCAGGCTCCCCAAGGGAGCCTGATTTTTAGTCTTTCGTTTAGTTTTTTCAGAATCTAAGAGCTTTTTTCTAGTTGTTTACCAATTTCTTCTAATCTTTTTATAACTCTTTGAATTAACCAGTCTGGGGTTGAAGCTCCAGCGGTCACCCCGACTTTTTCTACCCCTCTTAAATCATCAGGATTAATTTCCTCTTCAGTTTCTATGAGAAAACTTTTCTCGCATTTTTCTTGACAGACTGCCAATAACTTTCTACTATTTGATGAGTGTTTACCACCGATAACATATATAGCCTCTACCTGCTCAGCTAATTCTCTTGCTGCATCCTGCCTGTCCCTCGTAGCTGAACAAATTGTGTTTATAACTTCTAACTCATCATCTGTCTTTGATTTTACTGCCTCTGCTGTTTCGTAGAAGGTCTTAGCTTTTATCGTAGTTTGGGATACGACCAATGGTTTTCTTAATTTTGGTAAATTAGCAACCTCAGAAGCATCTCTAACGACGAAAGCATGATTGGGAGCATAGCCCTTCACTCCTATCATCTCTGGGTGATCAGGATTACCTACCACGACTACATGACGATCTTGGGCTGCGGCTCTAGCCGCAAGTCTTTGAACTCTTGTAACAAATGGGCATGTAGCATCTATTACCTTGGAGGCTTTTTCTTTTAATTCGGCTTCGACTTCCGGGGGCACGCCATGTGCTCTTATTACTGCAGTCTCGCCTCTTTGTATTTGCACTGGTGCTGAAATTGTTCTAACTCCTTCACTTTCCAGCCTCTTTATTTCTGCCTCATTATGAATTAGGGGGCCTAAGGTCCTTACAGTTTCGCCTTCCTG
The DNA here is from genome assembly GCA_964486055.1 of uncultured Blastocatellaceae bacterium. Lineage (GTDB taxonomy): Bacteria > Acidobacteriota > Blastocatellia > Pyrinomonadales > Pyrinomonadaceae > J014. The sequence goes on along the minus strand of CAZALE010000004.1, from coordinate 179,623 downwards.
TAGTGCCTTTTCAACCATTTGAACTGCCCGCTCTACTCCAAAACAAAAACCGTATTCCTCTGCTAAGATTATCTGCATAACCAATCCTCTCGCTTCTGATAACTTTCTCAGTACTAGTTTATCAAAGTCGAGCTAAAACTCATATCAGTCAAGATAAATGACTCTATGATCACGATTTTCAAGGTCTATAATCGAATAAATCATATCGATAAAACTCAATCCATAAGAATTAAGGAAAGTACACACGTTCAGAGTTCTCTCTTGAAGATGTTTGAGTGGTAGGAGTGAGTCAAACAGGTACTCTAATCGTCGAGTGATGATTTGATGTTTTTGAGCTTGAATGTAATGATATTTTCGCCTTAGAGCTGAAATGTGATACATAATTTTCCTTCTTCTCTTCGCCAAATTTTCTGCTAAAGAGGGATCTATTTTACTGAATTCTTGATCTAGTCGATTGAGTTGTAAATTTATCTCCTCTTCTGCCTCTGCAAATAGACGACTTACGTCTGGAGATATATGTTTTTCGATCACTATTGAGAGAATTTCATCAAGACCTGTAAAAAGATTTTGAAACTCTAGATCGTATTTCTTAAGTATTCGTCGTTGTTTGGAAGTTACAAACGTGAAACTTTGGCGGTGAAGAATAGTGGTCACTGGGCGATGTAGTACAGAGTAAATTCTTTCAGCTTGAGCGAAATAAGCTATCTCTGCAGCTCCCCCAAAGTAACAAACCGTTGGCAGAAGATAATCCTGAACGACGGGTCTGAGGACTACACTGGGACTAAATCTAAAGGGCTCACTTTTTATAAGATCAAGGATATCGGATTTAGTGAAGATCTGTTCAGAATCTTTCGTTTGGTATTTATTTTCCTCCATCTTCTTAAGAGCGTGTCTTTTTCCATCTCCAGATTGCCAAAAGATTGGGAAATAATTCTCAGGAATTACAACTTGATTATGAAAGCCTTGAGTAAGCAATTCCTGGTCTCTTATCAGTAAGGATTTTACTATTTCATCGGATTTCTCAACGGCCTTTGCATAAATTGGTGAGGCGAGTTGCTTAAGGACTCTATTCATTGGGCAAAGCAAAATCAATCCGTAGTTACCGAAGAGTCTATTCATCATGCGGCCAAACGCCTCACCATAGCTTATGCCTTGTATCCAACAAGTCTGGATTAAATCTTGCAGATCGTCTGTAAAATCTGTCTTTGGTAATTCATCAAAAAGGGTTTCAATAGTTTGCTTTATTGATTCGTCCAATTTTACAAGGCCGACGGGTAATCCCTCGTAACATCCCTCAGGTTCATTTTTTAGTTGAGTCAGCCTGCCTTTATTGTTCATGATAAAAGCGGAGGATACTTCTGCGAAGTCATGATCTTCAGTTGCAATCCAAAAGACTGGTACTGCCTTCATGCCTCGCATTCTCAAGCATTCAGAGAGTTTTATGGCCGTCAATGCCTTGTAGATTGAATAGAGTGGACCGGTAAATAAACCTGCTTGCTGACCGGTAACGACAGCAACGCAGTCTTCATGATTTAAAAGTGAAATGTTAGAGAAGACTTTCTCACTGACTCCAAATCTTTCGTTAATGTCTCTCAGGGCTTCGCAAAGTAGGTCTCTATTAACCTCATAGTTTTGTAGTACGCTTTCTACGTTTTGCTGGATCTCGGTATGAGATGATACCGCAGATGGGTAAAACTTTTTCAGCGCAATCGGATTCTGCTGGTATTCTAAGAAAATCCTAGAATGGGAGGGAATCTTTGAAAAAGGTATATCCTCAATTTCAAAAGATTGTGTTGATACTCCACAATTTTCTTCGTTCATTTGCGTATCCTTAAAACCAAATTATAAGATTCGATGATGAGCGATCAAAGGAAGGGAAGGATAATTATAAATTCATGGGCGCCTTTTTAATGAAAAGACGCCCAGTCGAATTAATTGCCAGTTTTATCTGATGAATCTTTTGTATTTGCAGTGGGGGTCAAGAGTTCTATTTTGTATACTCCAGATGAATGAGTACCGACCAGAAGTTCATTTGGATTAGAAGGATTAAATATCATCGACCAGTAACGTTGACTAGGTAAATTAGCATCTTTAGGATCTAATCTTTTCCATGTAATACCGGCATCAGTAGATCTGTAAATTCCGCCATTTTTCTCCATCGCACTAGCGACCAGGACTTCATTCGGATCATTCGGATTGACAATTATGCTTCTATAGTCTCCGATCGGAAGATTGCCTCCTCTTCTTATCCAAGTTTTTCCGCCATCACGAGACAGGAAGAAGGTCAGTTTGGTTCCTACATAAACGTATTCTGGACGCGATGGATTTACGACTATAGATCCTACAAGAAGATTTTTAGGTATATCTTTCACGTGTTCCCAGGTCTCACCTCCATCTCTTGAAACGAAAACCCCTGACGATGCCGTGCCAACCCAAATAGTTTTTGAATCATTCGGCGAGATTGTAAGAGCATATATTCTATCTTCTATTTTTTCACTCAAATAAACCTTCTCCCATCCGTTTGCAACGTTATCTGTTTTGTAGAGTCCGCTATCTGTTCCAGCTAAAATTATTTCTTTACCGTTTTCGACTGTACCAACCAGAATGTTTATCTGATCCGTGAGTTTTTGAATTTTATCAGTGGATTTAGTAGTTACAACAGGCGTTGATTTTCTGCCCTTTGTACGTCTTGATCGGGGTCTTATTGGTGGTTTTGATGGAGTAACCTCAGACCAAGAATTACCTCTATCTTGCGACTTGAATAATCCAACATTGGTTCCTAAATAAATCAGGCCTGGATTTAAGCGACTTTGAAATATAGTTCTTGGCTCTATTCTGTTGGCTACTAAACCCTTCATTGATGGATACCAAGAGTTACCGGCATTTTCGCTTATGAACAAAAATCCTCCACCCGTAGCCGTATTACGCGTTATGGCATATAGGCGATTTGGTTTTTCATTATCAGCTACTATTGAAAGAGTGAAGCGGCTTGTGAAGTTGCCATTAGTAGGAGTGAAATTTTTCCCACCATCATTCGAGACCAAAACTCCGTAGTTATTAGTAGCTATGAAAATCCTATCGGGTTTATTCCGATGGACTGCTATGGAGTTAACTTCTAAGTCACGAGAAGTGGTCATTCTCCATGATTTACCTGCGGTGTCACTGACCCAAAATCCTTCTGTGGTAGCAGCGTAATAGGACTCAGGTCTGGCTGGATTTATTTTTATATCACGTGTGCGTCGGGAGGTTGAAGGAATGCCCTGAATTTTTTTCCAGTTCTCACCTTTATTGAAAGATTCATAAATCCCACTACAAGCTGAAGCTATAACGTGATTTGGATCTCTATCATCAATTTCAATTGCAAATACATCGGAATCATCAATTAAGCCTTGCTTGATTAGGCGCCAGGTTTGTCCTCCATCCGTGGTTTTATAAGGTCTCCAGGTTGTACCTGCATAGATTATGTTTGTGTCCGTTGGATCGATGGCTAATGAATTAATATCACGTGGTGCAGTTGGAGAATCGATCTTCTTGAAATCTTTCCCACGATTTCTAGAAATAAATATTCCGTTAACACCACCAACGATGATTATATTAGGATCGAGGGTTGATTGAACCATAGCGTGGATGGCTTCATTCTTCAGATCATCAGATGCTTTCCAAGTTAAGCCACCATCAGTGGACTTAAAAAATCCTCCTGGCTCTTTGTGACGGTGACCAGAAGCATAGATTATATTGGAATCTTCTACATCAACCATTAGATCATCAATTATTAGTAAAGGAATTCCGAAATTTACTAAAAATTTCCAGGTCTTCCCAGCATCTGCTGAAGTGTATATCTGGCCATCAAGTGTGCTTATGTAGAGACGGTCTGGATTTCTGGGGTCAACTGCAATGGAGCGAACGTCTCCTCCTTCAGGGCCTACTACATACTGCCGTCCAAAAACTTTAGAATCGGTTTCGAGGTTGGGGTAGCGCGCAAAAGTTTGCAAGATTGCCCCTTGAACCAGAATTGAAACTAATATTAATACTACTGAACTTCTTAGCATATTTGCCTCCAAAACTTTTGCTCCAAAACTTTTGGTGAAATAACCTAGAAGATTGTTGTCTTCTTCAATGGTATTGAAGTCTTAGTATTAGAATTTTTGCATTATTTTTGGTGGATGGCAATCTTAGGGTAGCAACAAAAAGCGGTGGTTTGTCAAACCACCGCTTTTAGCATATCTGGACAGACTGATTTACTTGGTTATTTCATTAATCGATCTGCCTGCTGGGATTACGTATAGCCTGGTGTAGACTGTAGTCGCAGTTGTATCACCACGAACAATTGTGATACGTTTTTCGTCGAATTTACGGAACCTTATGTGATTCCTAATAAGAGCTTCTCGCTTGTCTGCGTCTTTCTTTGGACCATCTATGACGATGTATCCAGTGGCTGTAGGATCGTTACGCAAAGCAACGAAGAAGTTATCGAGTTTACCTCTGACTTCATCATTAGGTAGTGGTCCAAATTCATCAAATGGCCTGATACCCGGCTTTTCACCAACTGAGCCAGTTTCTTCAGCTGTATTTGGACAATTTGGACATAGGCCACCAATTGTCACTCTGGCGGTCACGTTTGTCTTTTCGAGGCCTTCAGTACTGACTCTGATTACTGGTGTTCCTTGACCACTTACTATAGTGCCTTGGCTTACAGTCCATTCATAAGTTATGTTTTCTTGAGTACCGCCGACTACATTAGCTGTGAATGTCAATTCTTCGCCTGGTCTAACTACTCCACCACCGCTAACCGTTATAGATGATGGGCATTCACAGATCTTTTCGCAGGCACATTCTTTAACCTCTATGGTTTTTGTCATGGTTTTACCGCAAACCCCACAGCCGTCATCTACACCTACGGTGACAGTATACGTACCGGGCCGTACTCCACTTAAGTCCCATGTCACATTAGCACCTTGACCAACGATTCTTCCTCCAGAGACAGTGTAGTTGTATGTTAAAACATCATTTTCTGGATCAACAGCCGTAGTTCTTATATCAACAGTTTGCTCTCCACAGCCAGTTTGCCCTTCTTTAGGACGGAAGCCAGGAGGACATGGTAGAGTTACCACATTTTTACTTAATTCTACAGCTGTCACGTCAGGTGGTTTATTTTCAGGTGGAGTAGATCCACGTTTATTTCTTCTACCGATGGTTCCTTGGAATATAAATCCGTGAGCATCGCTTGACGGATTAAAGCCAGGTATAGTGCCTCTGAAAGTTGTGGTACTAGTACCTGTTCTACCTGCTATGTTAACCGAAAAGGAAGACACAGAGTCACGGACAAAACCAGCGTCTTGTTGATTGAAGTTATATCTGTAAGCAGCGCCTATGCTCAGCCAACGTGCAGGGAAGAATCTTGCTCCAGCTATTCCATCAATTGGATCTTGTTCAAAAGCATTTGGAGTCCTGCCGCCGACATACTTCAAAGCTCTAAATTCTAAAATCGGCTGGAAATAACGATTTACAGGAAAGTCTAATCCGACAGCAGCTAGCAATTCATCTGGGCGATCTAGGATGGTGAATTTAGTCCCTCCAAAATCACCTTTTACGCTGCTATTCAGGTTATAACCAAGGTTAGCTGAGACGTTTATCCATTTACGCAAGCGTGCATCAGCAAAAAGCACCAAGCCAAGATCTCCTCTATTTCCACCTGGGCTTGAACCACGCTGAAGCTGATTAAATCCACCCGGATCAGTAGCTTTATCAGCATAGAAGCGGTAGTATGCGACGATTCCGAACCCTACAGGATTATTAGGTCCGGTAAATCTTAGTTTCCCGCCAACCGTAAAGGTGTTAAAAGCTGATTCACCGTATGTCCTGTTAATAAACGGTGCATCAGGCAGATATGAAGGAGCATTAGTAAAGACTACAGGAGCTTGGGTGAAATCATTGCAGCCTGAGCTGACAATGCAGACCGTTGATAGGACTAACCCTGGTAAGATACCTCCCACAGGTGCTCCAACGCCTGGGAATAAGTCAGCTCCGTTGCCACTGCCTGCTCTAGGTGGCCCTAGAGTCGGAAATGTTCCTGCTGGAAAACCGAAGATGGGTCCAGGAGGAAAGGGTATATTGTAACCAAAAGTACCCGCAGAACCTCCTGTATACGGATATGGAACAAATGGTTGATTGTTTTGTGGTCTAAATATTCCCTGATTAGGAAAGCTGCTGGTTCCTGGCCCTTGAGGAGCCAGAACTATGGCTGGTGGACTGACAAAAACGAGGCCTACTCTTACTCTCGAGTTAGGCAAGTAAAACCCAGAGAGATTTCTCGGTGAATTTACCTTAATTCCACGGTAGGCATCAGTATTAAAAAATAGCTCAAGATAGTCGTTTAAACCTATTTGGAAACTGATGGGCACTTCGGTGAAATCAGCGTTACCAGGGTCACGGTCAAAATTGCTATAGGCTGCGCTGAAGGTGTATTCACCTTTTCTCAAAGTTTGCCCATCGTAGACAGTAAAAAGTCCTGTTGGTCCTCCTACTGGGCCTCCTGTGCCCACTGTAGGAGCAGTATTACGCGGATCATTTTCTGATCTCGGCGTTTGCGCCGACACTGTAACTAACAGCGCCAACGTCGCAAGTGTCAATACTAAAAATGCTTTTCTCGCGAGTCTCATCACATTCCTCCGCCAAAAAAATTTCAAAATACCTTAAAAGTTTAATAAAAATTAAAAATTGTCGGTAAGCCTTAAGACTTTCCGACGGTTAATTGACAAAAATCAATTAGAAATCCTCTTGCATTTATAAGCCACCAGGCTCAAAAAGTCAAACACCGAATGATGATTGCTGGTAAAAGATACATCATATTTATTTCAAAATCAAGTGTTTTTTACTAGTTCGAGAAATAATCGTTCAATAAATTTAGGCATATATGCCTCGCATCTTTGTATCGTATGCCACTCTATCGATGGCCAGCATGTAAGCTGCTGTTCTGGTATCGACTTTATGTTTTTCAGCAAATTGGCACAATTCGTTGAAGCTTGCTACCATTTTATCCTTTAGTCTTTCATTAACTTCATCTTCACGCCAGAAATAGCCCATTCTGTCTTGTACCCACTCAAAATAAGAAACTGTGACGCCACCAGCATTGGCAAGGATGTCCGGTATAACGAAAACACCTTTCTCATACAAAACTTTATCTGCTTTTGGTGTTGTAGGTCCATTAGCTCCTTCAGCAAGAATTTTGCAGTTAACTCTATGGGCATTTTGGGATGTTATTTGATTTTCAGTGGCGCAAGGTGCTAGAACATCGCATTCGAGTTCCAGTAGCTCTTGATTTGTTATGTATTCGGCATTCGGATATCCTTCGAAGGTTTTCTTGTTGCGTAAGTATTCTAGAGCCGATGGAATGTCAAGGCCATTTGGGTTATAAACTCCACCATTGATTTCAGATATGGCTATTACCTTATAGCCTTTTTCGTGCATGAGTTTTGCCCCGATTCCACCAACATTTCCGGCTCCTTGAACTACCACTCTAGTTTTCTCTGGAGTTAAACCGAATCTTTTTATAGCCTCGTCAATACAAAACATTAATCCTCTACCTGTAGCCTCTCTTCTCCCAAGCGATCCTCCGAGAGCGACGGGTTTACCTGTAACTATCGCGGTCACGGTGTGTCTTGCGTGCATTGAGTAGGTATCCATTATCCATGCCATTATTTGCTCGTCTGTATTCATATCTGGTGCGGGTACATCTCTATCTGGTCCGATGAAATCTATTAATTCTGCGGCATATCTTCTGGTAAGCCTTTCCAGTTCGCCTTCAGACATTTGTCGTGGATCACAAACTATACCGCCTTTTGCTCCCCCAAATGGGACATTGACCACAGCACATTTCCAGGTCATCCAAGCGGCTAGCGCTTTGACTTCGTCGAGAGTGACATCGGGAGCATAACGAATTCCACCTTTTGCAGGACCACGTGCGAAATTGTGTTGAACGCGATACCCTTCAAAAACCTCTATACGCCCTGAGTCCATTTTCACCGGTATGTATATTTTGATCTCTCTACTTGGGACTCTCATTACAGCATAGAGATCTGGATCGAGTCCTAAAATTTGTGCAGCTCGATCGAATCTTTCTATCATCGCATCGAACGGATTTTTTTCGTCAGTTCCTTTGAAACGACGCATTTCATCTGCCATTGGATTTGCTCTCATTTTCCTTGATTTTCCTTTCTACTAAAGAGTTTTAGGGTTCATTGAACCGCTTCTGTAACCTTCTAAGTCTAAAGTTACATATCTAAAACCTAGCTTTCGAAAATTTTGTGCCAGATAATCGAAAATATCAAGTCTTAAGATCTTTTCAAGTTCTGAACGTGCAATTTCTATTCTTGCTAGATCCGAATGGACTCTGACTCTAAATTCTTTTATTCCTAAAGATCTCAGTATATCCTCTGCTTTTTCCACTTTATTTAGTCTTTCGATAGTAACAGGGACTCCATAAGCTATTCTAGATGATAAGCAAGGGCTGGATGGAGTATTCCAAGTCGGTAATCCAATCCTCTTGCTAAGTGCTCTTATCTCTGATTTTGTTAAGTCAGCTTCGATTAAAGGACTTCTAATACCTTTTTCCAATGCTGCTTGTTTTCCCGGTCGATAATCTGATAAGTCCTCAACATTTGAGCCATCTACGACAAATTCAATGCCTAGCTCTTTGGCAATCTTAAGCAGTTTATCGTAAAGCTCTGTCTTGCAAAAGTAGCAACGATTTACTGGGTTTTGCTGATAATTCGGATTTTCAAGCTCGTTGGTTACTATCGTTTGGTAATTGAAATTGAAATTTTTAGCAATTGCTTCGGCTTGAGACTTTTGATACTGAGATACACTTGGAGACACGCCCATTATGCAGAGAGCATTTTTTCCCAGCACCTCAGTTGCCACGTAGGCAAGGTAAGAGCTATCGACTCCTCCGGAGTAGGCCACTATGACTTTTTTCATTTCTCTTAAAATCTGTCGTAGCCTTTTCTCTTTTAGTTCTATTTTTCTATCGATTTTTGGGAGTGAAAGCATCTTAAAGTCCAAACGCTCAATCTTAACACTCGGCTGGATTCGCCTGCAAGTTAACGAAATGCTGCTTATTTCTGATTCGATAGCTATGATAAAATTCTTTCAGATTATGAAATTCAAGTTTCGTGTTGCTTTTATAATTACCTTTCTTTTGTTCTCAGTGCAAATCTTGAAAGCACAAGAATCTGACCCGATAGCAATTTTTAACTTGGGGCAAGATGCACATGAAAAAGGTGATTATAAAAAAGCCATCGAACTTTATGAGGAGGCACTAAGGCTTCTCCCTGATTTTCCTGAGGCTGAATACCAGAGGGCTGCTGCCTTAATAGATCTAGGCAAATTGGACGACGCAGAGACTGGTCTGAGAAAAGTGTTGGAGCTTCGCCCTGATTGGTCTTTGCCGATGGTCACTCTCGCGTCTGTTCTGGTAAGCAAGAGAAGTTACGCTGAGGCAGAAGAGTTGATCGCAAAAGCTCTGAAAATCGATGATTCTAATAATCTCGCCTACATTCTATTAGCTGAAATACGGTTACAAGATTCTAATGCATCTTTGGAAAGTCTAAAGAATATCTATGAAAACATAAGAGCAATTTCTCAAAAAGCTAGTTCTAATGCTTCGATCTGGGCGCTGCGGGCAGCCTTAGAAAGACGACTTGGAGACAAAGACTCTGCTAAAAGTAGTATCCAGCAAGCATTAAGTTTCAATCCAAAACACTTTTCTGCCTTATCAGAGAAGATCGAGATAGCTCTTTTAGAGGGGGATTTTACGTCTGCGGTAACAGATGCAGAAAATTTGGTCAAAATGTATCCGAATTATATAGACGGAAGCATTTTATTGGCACGTTCTTTGGCTGCAGATGGAGATATTTCTGGAGCTCTCAGGATACTGGAAAAGTTAGATCCTCTTCATCCAGAGGTTAAAAGAGCGAAACGATTGATTGAGCTCCAAGGTTCGACGGATGTTACATCTTTGGAAAAACAATTGGAGAATGAAAAAGATAACGTAGAAATAATAAGTAAGCTTTGTCTTTTGACAAGAAGGTCTGATCCATCTAAGTCAGTTGAGTATTGCAGGAGATATTTTGAAAAACAACCTGAACTAGCTGCTACCTCGTATGCTTCTGCTTTGGTTCAAGCTAAAGAATACGAAAAAGCAATAGACATACTGCAGAAAGTAATCATAAAGACGCCTGAAAATTATACGGCACATGCGAATCTTGCTGTTGCGTTGTTTCAGATGAAGAAATATAGAGAGGCGCGAAAAGAATATGTATGGCTTGCTGAAAAAAATCCACAATCTCCGGTAATTTATTATTTCTTAGGTGTCATCGATGATAATCTAAGAGATTATGTTAAGGCTATCATAAGCTATGAAACTTTTTTGCGATTGGCTGATCCTCAAAAGCATAAATTAGAGATCGAAAGTGTAAAGTTTCGATTACCGGTTTTAAAGAAAAAGATAGAGGGAAAGTGATCGATATCAAGGTTCAAGCTGTTTTGCGGGTTGTTCTAGTCGCTCTGTTATTCTCGAGTCAGAAAGCTATAGCGCAGGATGAGGAACCTTTAGACGTAGCCCCACCTCCAGCAAAACTACTCTTAGCTGAGGATAAGAAGCAGATTGATACGGAAAAAAATATAAGAAGGCAGGTTGAGACGTCTCTGAAATTACTAGAGGAAAAACTAAAAAGCGCTGAGGACTTTGCCAATCAGCAAAACTATAGAGCTACTCTTGATCAGCTTGGAACATATCAAGCTTTGATAGAGTACATGCTTAAATTATTTGAAAAATATGACAAACAAGACGGTCGATTTTTCAACGCAATAAAGGATTTTGAGATTGCACTTCGCAAACAGACCCCAAGATTGGAACTTATAAGAAGAGAGATCCCTTATCGTTATGGATGGCATGTTCAGAAACTTATCCGTTTTGTCAGAGAGGCACGCAGTAAAACTATAGAGCCTATGCTTTTGGATGCCACCGGATAGACATAACTCGGCTGATCAAGATGCCAGTTTAGGTTTTGCATTAGGTGAATATCACGAAATTTTATGAGAATAGAATTTATGTTGATATTGTTATTCGTTTTTGTTAGTTTGCTAGCACATGGTGGTGCCCTAGCTCAAGCCAGAGATTACTTGACTGATAAGGAAACTGAGTTGATTCGAATGAATCAGCAACTTGATAAGAGGACCAAAATTTATGTAGACGCTGTAAAAAGGCGTATTGCTCTTTTAATGAGCAAGAGACTTTCGGAAAAAGAGGTTGAGTCGTTTGGTTTACCGTCTGGAGATGAATTGGACATTTCGAGCGATATTCCAAGAATAATCTCGGAGGCAATAGATAAAATTGAAGACGTGGCCGAGAGGGATTCTAAGAATCCTCTGATATTTTCATCCTTGAGGATTCTTGCAGATGGATGTAAGGAGTTTAACGCCCAGCTCGAGATTTTACTCAAAAAAGACAATGATCAAAAGAGACAAGGCACGATGCTTTCAGCTATTGAATATTGTCAGCAGGTCCTCGAAGCAAATGAGCGGTTGAAAGCTCAGCCTACTGCTCCGAAAAAGTAATTTACCTGAATTAACATCGACTATTTGTCCAAAGTTAAGGAGGCATCATTTTATTTATTTATGGGAACGCTGAAAACAACACCGTTAAATGAATTACATAAAAGCCTAGGGGCAAGGATGGTTGATTTTGCTGGTTGGGAAATGCCAGTTCAGTATCCTGCTGGAACGATAGAGGAACACATGCGCACCAGGCATGTTGCTGGCTTATTTGATGTATCTCACATGGGGGAATTTTGGGTTGAAGGTAAAGATGCCATTTCTTTCATCAATTATGTAACTACAAACGATGTTAGAAGGCTTACTGATGGACAAGCCCAGTATACGCTCATGACAAACGACGCAGGAGGAGTAGTCGATGACCTTTTAGTTTACCGCTTTAACTCTGAAAAATTTTTACTCGTGGTTAACGCCGCAACCACTGAGAAGGACTGGATGTGGATAAATTCCCATAAGGACGACTTCGACGTAAGTCTGAGCAACGTAAGTCATAAATTTTGCCAAGTCGCTATTCAAGGGCCTAAGGCTTCGCAGATATTACAAAAATTAACTGCTACTGAGCTTTCTGAAATTAAGTACTACCATTTTGTTAGTGGGCAGGTAGCAGGTATTGATTCTATAATTTCACGTACTGGTTACACAGGAGAAGATGGCTTTGAAATTTATGCTCAGTGGGAGGAAGCTGAAGGCATTTGGAAAAAACTGTTGGAGGAAGGGAATTATGGCATGCCTGATGGAATACTTCCATGTGGATTAGCAGCCAGAAATACACTCAGATTAGAAGCGGGCATGTCCCTTTATGGTAATGAACTCGATGATTCGATCTCTCCGTTGGAGGCTAATTTGTCGTGGGTCTGCAAATTTGATAAAGGCGATTTTATAGGAAAAGAAGCGTTGTTGGCTCAAAAACAGAATGGTATTACTAGAAAAATCGTCGGCTTTGAAATGATTGAAAAAGCGATTGCAAGAGATCATTTTGAAGTTTATGTTGATGATAATAAGGTCGGATATGTGACGTCTGGTTCGCCAGCTCCCTTCCTGAAAAAAAACATAGGTTTGGCTTTCGTTCAAATCGAGTTTGCAAAAGTCGGACAAGAGATTAAAATTGACGTTAGAGGCAAACGATTTAAGGCACTGATCGTTCCAACGCCTTTTTATAAAAGACCTAAATCCTGATTCGTTAATAAGTTATGAACATACCTGAGAATCTACGCTATTCTAAAGACCATGAATGGGTTTTAATCGAGGGAAACATAGCAACAATTGGCATAACCGATTATGCACAGCAATCACTAGGCGATATTGTTTATGTTGAGTTACCTAGAGTTGGGGAGGTTTTTAATGCGCATGATCCTTGTGGTTCCGTTGAGTCTGTAAAGGCTGTGTCTGAGGTTTTTACGCCTGTCTCCGGAGAAGTCATTGAGATCAATCAAGAATTGAATGAGTCTCCTGAGGTTGTCAATAAAGATCCTTATGGTCAGGCATGGATGGTCAAATTAAAAATCAGCGATTCTACGGAGCTGGATTCGCTGATGACCGCAAGTGAATACGAAGAATACTTGAATAACAACACTTAAGAAACAAAAAGATGAGATATATCCCTAATTCGCCCGAAGAACGGGCAGAGATGTTAAAGAGCATAGGCATAGAGGTAGATGACCTATTTCGTTCAATACCGCCCGAAATAAGACTTAATCGTCCTTTAAGAATAAGCAAACCATTAGCTGAAACCGAAGTAATCTCGTTAATGGAATCTTTGGCTGCCAAAAATCTCGCAGCTAATAAGATTTCATTCCTCGGAGCGGGCGTTTATTCGCACTATAGCCCGACTATCGTGGATTATTTGATTCAGCGCAGCGAATTTTTCACCAGCTACACACCGTATCAGCCTGAAGTTTCTCAAGGCACCTTGCAATACATTTTTGAGTTTCAAACACTCGTGTGTCAGCTAACCGGTATGGAGGTGGCAAATGCCTCTATGTATGATGGTTCGACAGCCATGGCTGAGGCTATCTTAATGTCTCAGCGCATCACGCGTCGAAACAAGGTTTTAATCGCTAAAACTGTCCATCCTGAGTATATTGAAGTAGCCAGAACCTACACCCAGTATAACGACACGAAGATTGAGCTAATAGATTTTGATACTCAAACCGGTAGAATATCGGAGAAGCATCTATCAGAAAATCTAACCCAGGATACGGCCTGTCTGGTTGTTCAGTCTCCCAACTTTTTTGGATGTATAGAAGAACTTAAGTCTCTGGCTGAGAAAATTCATTCGGCAGGCGGACTTTTTGTCGTCGTTGTAACGGAGGCGATATCGTTTGGACTTTTGAAGCCACCCGGTGAATGCGAAGCTGATATTGTTGTAGCTGAAGGCCAATCTTTCGGTGTTCCAGCATGTTTTGGTGGTCCTCATGTCGGATTTTTCGCCACTCGTGAGAAATTTGTACGTCAAATGCCAGGCCGGCTCGCAGGCATTGCCTACGACAAAAATGGCAACAGAGGCTTTGTGCTAACTTTAGCTACTCGTGAGCAGCACATAAGAAGAGAAAAAGCTACTTCCAACATCTGTACAAATCAAGGTTTAATTGCTTTAGCAACAACTATCTACATGGAGACGATGGGAAGGCGAGGACTTCAGGAAGTTGCATATCAGAATGTTCAGAAGGCAAATTATGCAAAGTTTAGAATATCGCAATTGGAAGGTTTTGAGATTGCCTTTTCATCTCCTACATTCAATGAGTTCGTGGTGCGTTTTGACGGCGATGCCGCAGATCTTTTGGATAGGCTAAGAATTGAGAAAGGCATAATTGCAGGACTGCCTCTTTCTCGATACTTCCCAGAGAATCAAACCGAGTTTTTAGTCTGTGTAACCGAGTTAAATACCAAAGAACAGATTGATCAATTAATCGATTCATTAAGCCAAATCAGCCGAGCTTAGAGTTGTATATATGAGCATAAAGAAGGTCAGACAGCATCCGACGCAGAATGAAGCTTTGATATTTGAACGCTCTCAGAAAGGTAGAATTGGATATCGGCTACCAAAACTGGACGTTACCGAAGTAAGTTTGGATGAAATAATCCCAGCTGAGCTTCGCAGAAATGATGATTTGGAAGGATTTCCCGAGGTTAGTGAAGTCGATGTGGTTAGGCACTTCACTCGTATGTCCACTTGGAATTACTCAATCGATTTGGGAATGTATCCACTGGGTAGTTGCACAATGAAGTATAACTCCCGTCTGAATGAAAAAGTAGCAAGAATAAATGGCTTTGCTGATTTACATCCATTGGTGGCCTCAGAGGAAGCTCAAGGGGCTTTGGAATTAATGTACAGATTGCAAGAGGCTTTAGCTGAAATCACAGGTTTACCAGGGGTTTCTCTACAACCAGCAGCTGGGGCGCATGGAGAGTTGACGGGTGTTCTTTTGATAAGAGCTTTCCTTGATAAGCGTGATGGTGAAGAATCAAGAAATCGTCGCATCATGCTCATACCGGATTCAGCTCACGGCACTAATCCAGCATCCGCTCAAATGGCTGGTTTTACTGTCAAAACAGTGAAGTCAACCTCCGAGGGGCTAACTGATATTGAGCATCTGAAAAGCCTCTGTTCTGAGGGTGGAATAGCAGGCTTGATGCTAACTAATCCAAATACGGTTGGCATTTTCGAAAAAAACATTCAGGAGATTTGTCAAATCATTCACGATGCAGGTGGCTTAGTTTACATGGATGGAGCAAATATGAATGCTTTGGTTGGTGTAGCTAGACCGGGAGACATGGGTGTTGATGTAATACACCTTAACCTGCATAAAACCTTTTCTACGCCTCATGGTGGAGGAGGTCCAGGTGCTGGACCTTGCTGTTGCTCTGCTGAACTAGAGCCTTTCTTACCTGTGCCCCGCATCATTAAAGAAAATGACTCCTTCAAGCTAGACTTCGATCGTCCAGATTCAATAGGCCGGATTAAAGCCTTCTATGGTAATTTTGGCGTAATGATTAGAGCTCTTTCCTACATATACACACACGGAGATGAAGGACTGCGTGAAGCAACAGAAGCTGCTGTCCTGAATGCTCGCTACATTGCACATAATCTATCAGGTCATTTCGAGAGGCCTTTCGCCTCTGATTGCATGCATGAAGTTGTATTTTCTGATAAAAGACAGGCAAAGAAGGGAGTACATACGATAGACATAGCAAAAAGGCTCATTGATTATGGATTTCATCCGATGACAATCTATTTCCCATTGATAGTAGATGGAGCTATGTTAATCGAGCCGACAGAATCAGTAGGGAGACAGGACTTAGATGCATTCATCGATGCGATGAAATCGATAGCTAAAGAAGCTGAGGAGAATCCTCAATTAGTCATAGATGCTCCTCACAGCACACGTATCGGAAGATTGGATGAAGCCACGGCCGCTCGAAGGCCAATACTTCGTTGGAAGCCAGAAATGGAGAAAATGTCGAAAACCGTTTGAGCTGATTAAAATCCTATCAATCATCGATCAGATTTCATCAAAAGGTTTGTTCAATTAAGTGAAGCGAGGGACTTCATCTATTTGGTAACTGATTTTTGTGATAGTAGAAATTGTAAAGGAGCAGAGAGTTCTGCTCCTTTGTTTTTTATCATTTTTCGAGTTTTCTATCTTTGAATCTCTCGAATAGTTCGGTGTGTCGGCTGGTTAAAGGCATGAGTCTTCCCTGAATGAAGAGATATTTCACGTTTGTGCGCGGATCGAGAATATCACCATCTGTAACCACTAGATTTGCGATTTTTCCGACATCGAGTGATCCAAGCCTATCTTCAATGCCCAATATTTGAGCTGGGTAGAGAGTTACAGCCTTGAGTGCTTCCTCTTTTGGTAAGCCGAAAGCAGCTGCTATACCTGCATGATATGGTAGGTCTCGTACCATTGCACCAGAGTCGTTTGTTGCTATGGCGAATTTGATCCCGGCTCTGAGCATCTTTGCAGGTGCTTCAAAAAGATAATCATAAGGATCATCATCACGAACCGGTAGACGATAAATATTTGTGTAGATGACAGGTATGTTTTGCTTGACTAGAACATCAGCGGCTTTCCAGGCTTCCTGGCCACCAAGGATTATTCCTTTTAATTTAAATTCTTCGATAAATTTAGCCACCGCACGAATATCTTTTTCGCGCTCGGCGGAGAAAATCACGGGTTTTTCACCACGGATGTATGGGATGAGCGCTTCTAGTTTAAGATCAGTTTTGGGTGGCGGTAAAGTTTTATCAATCGCATAAGCTTCTTTGGCTTTTGCGTAAGCTTGTGCATCTTTGAAAATTTTTCTCAAGTTTTCGAGTTGTTGATCTCTACGGCGTATGGCTTCATTTAAATCAATTTGCGGTTGGTTTTGACTAGCAAACAGTGAGACTCGTGGAAAATTTACAACTAAACCAAAAACAGGGATGATTGCCATGTCGGCTTGCGTCGATCCCCAGCAGTTTATAACTGCTGCTTGTCCTGAAATGAGGCCACCGGTTGGCATCGAAAGAACCGTAGTTATGCCATTGACTCTTGCTACATTTACATGTGAAGAATGAGGATTGATGCCGATTATTGCTTTTGCATTGGCATTATTTTCTCCTACCTCTGATACGTCTACGGTTCCATTAGCGCCTAATGGTATTTCTGATAGACCTAAATTTGTTGCAGCATCTATCAAACCAGGATAGACTGAAAGGCCGGTCCCATCGATGGTCTTTTGAATATTTGCAGGAACAGAGATCCCTTCGCTAATTTTGGAGATTTTCCCCTTCTCTATTACTACGGTTCCTTTTTCTATAACTGAGCCTGAGACGGTAAATATTCGCACATTAGTTATTGCAAAACTACCGCTCGCGCCCAGAAGATTTTGTTGAGATCCATCGCTTTGGGCGATGGTGTATGAGAAGCATAAAAGAAAGCATATGATGATATTTAGAATCCTACTCATCACTTATCACCTCCATCATCATTTTTTAGATAAGGCATTTCGTCGGAATCGTCGTGATGATCTTTTCTGAACTCGGATGGGATGCGGGGAGGTGTTCCACCGCTACCGGGAGCCTTGTTTATATCTAATTTTTCCAATTCCTGACGCTCTTTTTCCATTTCGGTTCTCTTGGCGAGATCTTGTTGGCGGTCGAAATAAATTTCTCCTTCAATCATTGTTTTTTCAACATAAGAGTATGGACTGAATGGATGGCCACTCCATATGACCAAGTCTGCATCTTTTCCAATTTCAATTGAACCAGTGCGCTTGTCAATGCCGAGTTGTTTCGCAGGATTGAGGGTTATCATTTTTAGAGCTTCTTCCTCCGGAACCCCTCCGTATTTCATAACTTTAGCTGCATCAAGATTCAATCGCCGCATTCTCTCATCTGAATCTGAGTTTATCGAGACTACAACCCCGTTTTTCCATAATATGTAGGCGTTATAGGGTATTGCATCATAGGATTCGATTTTGAAAGACCAGTTATCAACAAATATGGAAGCGCCGGCACCATGTTTAGCAATCTCCGGAGCTATTTTGTAGGCTTCCAAAGCATGTTGCAGAGTGCCTACTCTAAATCCAAATTCCTCAGCCAGTAACATCAAGTTCAGATGTTCGTCGGAGCGATAACCATGGGCATGCACCAATCTTTTACCTTCGAGAACTTCAACAAGAGGCTGCAATTCGAGATCAACTCTTGGAGGGATTTTAGTTTTACCAGCTTTATAATCGTCCCATGCTTGTTTGTACTCGCGGGCTCGTATAAAAGCATCTCTGATAACTTCCATGACTCCCATACGTGTGCGCGGATAACGGGGAGTTTGTCCTGGCAGGGGCGGAAAATTCGATCTTTTGGGGTTTTCACCGAGCGCGAATTTTATTCCTGGTGGCGCATCAGGGATTATGAATTCATCCACGGGGCGACCATACTTGAATTTTACCGTTACGGATTGTCCACCTATTGCATTTGCTGACCCATGAAGTATTAAAGCTGCAGTAACACCACCGGCTAGTGCCCTGTATATTGCAATTTCTTTTGGATTGAGAACATCTCTGATGTTAGTCATCGAGGTTACAGAGTAGGAAAATTCATTGACTGCGTCTATCATCGTGTGTGAATGGCAGTCGATAATACCTGGTGTAACGTATTTACCACTAGCATCGATGATTTTTGCGTTCGCAGAAGCTTTCAAATTCTTACCAATGCGCGTTATCTTGCCATTTTCAATAAGGATATCCGTATTTTGTAGTGTGCCCTTGGATGCGGTCATTACAGTTGCATTGCGTATCAAAACTTGATTGGTGTTTTGAGCGAGAATTAGCTTAGGAAAGTAGATGTTCAGAAATCCTATAAGCAAGCAGACTATTACTTTTCTCATAATTCCTCTCCTAAAATGTGAACCTTGTTTTAAGGGGTTTTCGTTCCAGAGAACGAAAAAACGCCTTGTTGTGATTGGATTGATCCACTGATTTGATTACCGCTGAGTTTACCGTTAAAGGTTACCTCAGTCGGAGTGCCACCTAGAGTGACTTCGAGCGAAAAGCTGAAGGTATCGGCGTTGACTCGGCCTTCTTTTATTGTTGAAGTGCCCGTGATAGAAGTTTGAAAAGTACCCGTCAAAGTGTTGCCTTGTTGAGTTAGATTTAAAGTCGCTGGGATTGTCTGTCCCATCGCCTCTATATTTAAGTTCCAAACTCCGGTTAGGTTTATGGCTAGAGTGAGAGCTGATTGACCAGAAGGGCGTTTTTCCTCTTTTTGTTGTTTTATTTCGAATACCTTGCCATCGATGAATACATGAGTAATGTTACGATCTTTTCCAAACAAGTCACCTCGGACGACGACTAAGTTGGCAATCTTTCCCGGTTCAATGGATCCGAGTCTATCGGCAACGCCTAAAATTTCTGCAGCATTGAGGGTGAGCGCTTTTATTGCCATTTCCTTACTCAGACCGTTTTCTATAGCGCGATTGAGGTTTGCCCAGATATCGGCGTAATTTTGAATACCTCCAGATTGAAATGCGAATTTAATGCCAGCTTTTTCTAATCTTCCGGCACATTTGAGTGTTTCAGCTCTAAAACGTAAGGTTTCCAGTGGTTCCGGATCTGCTTCATCGGAAGCAGCAGAGGTTCGTTTTGGAAAATTTAGAGATAAGAGCACCGGTACATTTTGAGTCTTTAGCCTGTCTACAGCTTTCCAGGCCTCGTGTCCTCCGGCAATTATAGCTCTAAGATTGAATTCTTTTGCTAGATTTAGTGCTCTGATTATTTCTATCTCCGTATTAGCATTGAAGACGACGGGCATTTTTCCTTCAATTACCGGGAAGAGAGCCTCGAGCGATTTATCTTCTTCTGGACGTTTTACACCTCGCGGATTTGATTCGTATATTTTCTTCCATTCCTGAAGTCTTTTAGCATCCAAAAACATCTGTCTTAGCGCTGAAAAGGTGCCAAGAAGGGATGTTGGATAAACTCCACCCTGAAGCGTACGAAACGTTATGTGCTGAGCGAATGGCGATTTAATTATCATTGCTGAAACCGTATCGCCAGCTAAATTTATGATCGCAGATTGACCATTAAAGATTCCATCTCTTGGAACGGTGACGACAGTGGTGATGCCATTGTTACGCTGAGACTCAAACTGAGCATCGCCTGCTCTTAGTTGTTCAACGACGTCTAAATCTGGGCGTAAACCGGCTGGGTAATTTGAAGCTGATGGCTGTTGGGGTACAGATTGAGGGATTATAGGTATCGATGCTCCTGGAGTTGGTGATGGTGAGGCGGTTGGTCTTGCTATTCCTAATGAGGTATTTGTATCGAAAAATCCAGGGTAGATTGTTAATCCCTTTCCATCTATGACTGATGCATCAGCAGGAGGTTTAACATTTTCTCCGACGGCTTCGATCAGACCATCCCGGATGACAACTGTTCCGCGTTCAATTATCGTACCAGAGACAGTTACTACTCTCACATCTGTAATCGCAAAGGCATTAGATTGTGCTTTGACTGATAAACTCAGATATGACAAACAAACACACAACAAAAGAAAAATTCTCTTTTTCATAAGGCTTTCCTGAATTCAGAGATTACAGAACTGTTTGTACGCATTGTTTTTGTAGAAAGGTTTCAGTTTTTAATAAAAAGTAGACAAAAAAGTCCTTTGAAAGTTACAGAAAATTTTTTACTTTCATCAATTTCAATCAATCAGTTAAACTTTAGTTTATGGGATCAGAGAAAAAGATAGTTGTTTTCGATGGTGATTGCAACTTCTGCAACAGATTTGTCAATTTTTTAATCGCCAGGGATAGTAAAGAAATTTTTCTTTTTGCTAATAGTAATTCTGAATCTGGAAAAAGATTGAAAAATGAATTTTCAGTTTCGACGATTGAATCTGTAATTTTTATCGAAAACGACAGGGCTCATGTTTATTCGACTGCCGTATTGAGAATACTCAAAAGTTTAGGGTTTCCTTGGTCACTTTTGTTTATCTTTAGCCTTATCCCATCGGCTTTTAGAGACTATGTCTATAAGCTGTTTGCCAAAAATAGACATAGACTGTTTACAAAAAGCTGCATTTTAGCTACTCCAGAAGTTAAAAAACGTTTCCTTAGTTGAGTTTCATGAAGTCATTTTCTCTGGATGCTTTAGAATACATGGAACTGCTCAGCCTGGTAGAGCGTTATGCATCTACTTCGCTGGGCAAGACTCTCGTAAAAGCATTAAAACCAATTGAAGATAAATCGCAGCTCGAGAGTTCCTTGAGGGCGCTCGAGGAAGCATTACATTTACTCGAGCATAGACAGGTCAGTTGGCAATTTTCTGATATTTTCGATCCACATGAAACCCTGGCAATATTGCGAATAAGCAATGCCTCTCTAGATTCAAGTCAGTTATTGGAACTAGCGAATTTATGTAGTCAGGCATTCAGTTTACGTAGAGAGATAGAAGATTTTAAGGATGAAGTGCCTACATTATGGAATAAGCTTAAAACTTTGCCCGGTTCAATCTTAGGTCCTGTAGAGAGAGTCAGGAAAATTTTAAAGCCTGGTGGTGAAATTGAGGATAATGCCTCACCTGAGTTGCTGAGGATAAGGCGCGAGATTCAAGTGATGCGACAACGTCTGACCAAATTATTAGAGCGCGTGATGCATAAGG
Organism: uncultured Blastocatellaceae bacterium; assembly: GCA_964486055.1. GTDB lineage: Bacteria > Acidobacteriota > Blastocatellia > Pyrinomonadales > Pyrinomonadaceae > J014. The sequence continues at coordinate 157,864 of CAZALE010000004.1, read as the reverse complement.
CTAGTGAGGCTATTCAGGATGAAATCTTAACGCAAAGAAATGAAAGGTTCGTGATACCGGTAAAGGCAGATTTTCGAGGTAAGATTCCCGGCGTTGCTCACGGTTTTTCGTCCTCTGGAGCTACCATTTTCATCGAGCCACTAGAAGCAGTTCAACCAAACAATGAGTTTCAGCTCTTGAAGGAAAAGGAAGCAGAGGAGATACGGCGCATTCTCTTTGATTTGACCAGCTTATTTCGAGCTGAGATATACGCTGTAGAAAAGGCGGTTGAAATTATCGGTGAATTTGACCTTATAAAAGCAAAAGTTGGATTTTTAAAAGATTTTGAGGCAATAATTCCGAAGATAAGTGCCGACGAAAGGCTTTTGCTCGAACAAGCACGGCATCCATTACTTGAGGATTCTCTGAAGCGAGCCGGAAAGCATGTTATTCCGATATCTTTTGAGTTGACCAAGGATAAACCTGTCATGGTGGTTTCTGGTGCGAATGCAGGTGGTAAGACGGTTGTGCTGAAAACTACTGGGATTTTATCTCTGATGGCCTTATCAGGTCTGCCAGTTACAGCGTCAAGAGCTGAGATACCACTCTATAAATCTATTCTTGCAGATATCGGAGACAAACAATCGATCTCAGCAAGTCTTTCGACTTTTACTTCCCACATATCAAACATTGTTGAGATGCTCGGACAGTGCAGGTATCCGTCCTTGGTGTTACTCGATGAAGTGGGGACAGGAACTGATCCTGAAGAAGGCGCAGCACTTGGCGTAGCAATAGTTGATCACTTTTACCGCAGATACAATGCTCAGGTGATAGCATCCACACATTATCTAGAGCTTAAAACATACGCTTCAACGAATGAACATGTGTTAAATGCATGTGTGGAATTTGATGAGAAAACTCTAGCTCCTACGTATCGTTTGCTGATCGGGTTTGCTGGAACCTCTAGTGGCATACAGATTGCCAAAAGGTTCGGTTTACCAGATGAAATAATCGAAGTAGCAAAGCAAATAATGAAGACTTCAGCCCAACAAATCAATGACTACTTGATAAAGTTGCGCAATGAGATCAGGCAAGTAGAGGATCTACAAATAGCACTTGAGGAAGAACGCAAAGCAACAGCTGAGAAATACGAGGCAATCGAGAAAGAGGCTAGGCACAGAGAAATTAAATTTCGTCAGAGGCTTGAGGAACTTTTAAAGGAAAAAATAAGTTTATTTGACCGAGAAGCTCGATCTTTCATGGACACTGTCAAGGAAAAAAATTTAAAAGCTAAGTTAGAAAGGGAGCTTGCGACCAAGAAAGCTTGGATGAAACGTCTTGCCAAGTTGGAGCTTGAGGATTCTAAAGAGGGGACAAGATCTGATAGTTCGATAGCCTCTGAGGTGAAAATTGAGCCTGGGATGAAAGTTTTAGTAAAGCCTTTGGATTTGATTGGTAAGGTGGAAAAGATAGAAGGAGATAGTGCATGGGTTTTAATAGGCTCAATGCGAAAGAAAGAAAGCGTAGAGAATTTGCAAGCAGTGATTGAAGCTCAAAAGGAGAAAGTGTCGTCTAGTACCGTCCCTTTAGAGTTTCAGCCAAATTATGACTTGGCAGAGCTAAACTTAATAGGTAAAACTACATTGGAAGCTGAGGATGAGATAGACAGATTTTTAGATCGATCTTACATGCAAGGTCTGAGAAAAGTTAGGATAATACACGGCATAGGTACTGGCTCTCTGAGGCGAGCTGTTCATCAGTTTCTTAAAAATCATCCACATGTTGAAAGGTTTTCATTGGCTAATAAGGGGCAAGGTGGCGAAGGAGCAACCATCGTCGAATTGAAACTTTGATTTTTAAGCGTATTTTCTCGATGATTTTCTTATGAGCCTGAGAGAAAAAATAGAAGCGCTAATCAATAAAACGGAGTTCACTCATTCGGACAGAGAAATTTTTGAGGAATTTAGAATTGCATTAAGAGAGGGTAAGATTCGAGCTGCCGAAAAAGATTCCCAAGGGAGATGGCAAGTCAACGTTTGGGTTAAACAGGGAATCTTGCTTGGCTTTCGAATGGGTAAAATGGTGAAAATGTCAAAGGACACAGAGACATTTGTATTTTTTGATAAGGAAACTTATCCATTACGTCCAGTGCTCTTAGAGGAAAAAATCAGGATAGTGCCGGGTGGAACGACGATCAGAGATGGAGCATACCTCGCCCAAAATGTTGTCTTAATGCCGCCCTGTTACATAAATGTTGGAGCTTATGTTGATGAAGCAACGATGATAGATTCGCATGCATTAGTTGGTAGCTGTGCGCAGATAGGCAAAAGAGTTCATGTATCGGCAGCAGCACAAATCGGAGGGGTACTTGAACCAGTTAATGCTAATCCAGTAATCATCGAAGATGACTGTTTAATAGGGGGAAATGCTGGTATATATGAAGGTGTGATCGTTCGCAAGCAGGCGGTCATAGCATCCGGCGTGGTTTTAACCAGCTCAACACCAGTTTTTGACTTGGTTAAGCAGAGGATTTACAGATCTGAAGGAGCTGATAAACCATTGGAAATCCCAGAGGGAGCTGTTGTTATACAAGGTTCAAGAGCAGTCAAAAGCGAGTTTGGAAAAGAACATGGTTTATCCATTTATGCTCCAATCATAGTCAAATATAGAGATGAAAAAACTGACGCATCGACAAGACTGGAGGATTACTTAAGATGAATCTTTTTGCGCTTACTCTAAATTTAATGCGCATCCCTTCGATCTCTGGTCAGGAAGAGCAGATAGGATTTTTTCTTAGGGATTATTTGCAAGAATTGGGATGGCAGGTTGAGCTGCAGCCGGTCTCTAAAGGTAGAAATAATGTAATAGCTTACTTGAATGATTCACCGTCGATTTTTTTCTCGACTCACATGGATACTGTTCCACCATTCATTGAGCCATCAGAGGATGATGAGAAAATTTACGGACGTGGGGCTTGCGATGCAAAGGGTATAATCGCCTCACAAATCCAGGCTGCTGAGAATTTGCGTGAGCAAGGTGTAACTAATCTAGGGTTACTTTTTACGGTGGACGAGGAGCAATCCTCGATGGGAGCAAAGGCAGCAAATAAACATCCAATAGCCAAAAAATGTAGATATTTGATTAATGGTGAGCCTACTGATAACGATTTGGCTATTGGTTCAAAAGGCTCTCTTAGGCTTCTGATTAAGACCTGGGGAAAGGCTGCGCATTCTGCTTATCCAGAGCAAGGGGAATCTGCAATCGAAAAATTGCTGGATATCTTAGCAGATATTCGTAAGACGCCGTTGCCCAGCGATTCATTTTTCGGGGAAACTACTTTGAACATAGGGACTATATCGGGTGGACTAAAAACGAACATAATCGCACCGTACGCTGAAGCTGGATTACATATAAGGCTTACAACAGATGAACGGCAAGTGCTCAGTATACTAGAATCTGCGATTTGTGGGCGTGGGGAAATAGAAATATTAACGGTAGCCAGGCCAGTAAAGATGTTGCAAATCGATGGATTTACACACAAGGTCGTACGCTTTACGACTGATATACCACATTTGACGAATTGGGGACAGCCACTGCTTTTAGGGCCGGGCTCGATCTTAGTGGCTCATACGGAAAACGAGTTTGTTTCAAAAGCTGACCTAGTACAAGCAGTGCAGCTTTATGAGAAACTTGCAAAGGAGCTGATAAAAAAACTATGAAAATAGCTCTAATTGGATATGGTGCGATGGGCAAAACAATTGAAAAGTTAGCCATCAGTAAAGGCCATGAGATTTCTGTGATTATTTCGAAGGCTGACACTGCTCTTTCTGTCGAAGAGCTAGCGGAAAAGCTCAGCATAGCTGAAGTGGTTATTGATTTTTCAGTAGCAGAGGCCGTGCGTCGTAATGTGCAAGCATCTTTGAAAGCCGCAGTGCCAATCGTTGAGGGAACGACCGGCTGGTTAGCCGAATTGGATGATGTAAAAAAAATGGTTATCGAGGCTGATGGAAGCCTAGTGTTTGGAGCTAATTTTTCAGTAGGCGTCAATCTCTTTTACAAAATAGTTGATTTTGCCTCTAGACTTTTTTCAAGATTTCCTGATTATGATGTTTTCATAGAAGAGCGGCACCATTCACACAAGCGTGATGCCCCTAGCGGGACTGCATTAAAACTGCAAAAAATCATTAGAAGTCATATAGACAGAGACTTTTCAATTACGTCAACCAGGGCTGGCGAGATTCCTGGAACTCACACGGTTGGTTTTGATGGCTTAGCTGATATCATTGAATTATCTCATTCGGCAAGGTCGCGTGATGGGTTTGCGCTGGGTGCTATGTTAGCTTGCGAGTGGATTAGAAACAGGAAAGGCTTTTACGAATTTTCGGAGATCATAGAAGAAATCCTACTTGGAAAGAATTGAAGGAATGTTTGCGGAAAACAGAGTGCCTCGGCGGGTTGTCATAACTGGTTTAGGATGTGTTACCCCTATAGGCATCGGAAAAGATGAATTTTGGGCTGCTCTTAAAAGTGGTAAGAGTGGGATTAGCAGGATTGAAAGCTTTGACACCTCAGAGGCTTCGGTAAAAATAGCAGGTGAGATCAAGAATTTTGATTGGGAATCTCAGTTAAATCCAAAAGATAAAAAACATGTTCCCAGAACAGTACCGCTGGCATTAGCTGCAGCTCGTCAAGCGCTTGCGGATGCCAACATTGATCCTAGCAATCTTTCCTTAGAGGAGCGTCGTCGCTTCGGTGTAAGTATCGGGACTGGTGGAGGCGGTTTAGCTTTTACTGAGCAACAATACATTTATTGGTTGAGAGGAGAGGCGCAAAAAGCCAGTGTTTACACGATCGCTTCATCAACTCATGGCACTTTATCTTCAGAGCTCTCGATGGTTTTCAAGTTACACGGGGTTTCGCACGTTATATCTACAGGTTGTACATCTTCCACAGACGCCCTCGCTTATGCTTCATGGCATATCGCGTTAGGTAAACAAGACTTCATGATAGCTGGAGGAGTAGATGCTCCATTAGCATTGGGTATTCTTAAGGGATTTGAGCTAATGAATGTTTTAGCATGTGATTGGAATGAAGACCCAGCACGTGCTTCGAGGCCATTTGATAAAAAACGTTCTGGAATGGTATTAGGTGAAGGGTCTTGGATTTTTGTTCTCGAAAGCTTAGAGAGTGCGATCAGCCGCAAGGCAAAGGTTTATGCAGAAGTTTTAGGCTATGGTTCGACTTGTGATGCTTATCATCGTGTCAGGTTAGAGGAAAATGGAGTGGAGCCAGCAAGAGCCATGATGCTTGCCTTGCAGGATGCCGGAGTTTCTGCTGATGAAATAGATTACATAAATCTGCATGGGACTTCAACGAGATTGAATGACCGAATAGAAACGAAAGCAATAAAGATAGCCTTCGGAAAACGTGCTTATGAGATACCGATGAGTGCCACGAAGTCTCAGATAGGACATCCTCAAGGAGCCTCTGGTGCTGCGGGTGTTGCTGCTACCCTTCTCGCTTTGAACGAGAATATAATTCCTCCGACAATTAATCTTGAAGAACCAGATGAAGAATGCGATCTGGATTATGTCCCACAGAGGGCAAGAGAGCATAAAGTTCGACTTGCATTGTGTAATTGCATAGGATTTGGTTCGAAAAATTCAGCTCTCATTCTCGGAAAGGTTTAATTTTGTGCTCTGTGAGCCCTAGTTGCAGTAAAATCATTTTGATATGCTGGAAGAATATTTGAAGCAGTTTTTTGAACATCTACGATACGAGAGGAATGCCAGCCAGCATACTTTGCGCAACTATGCTATTGATTTAGGGCAATTCCGGGATTATCTGATCCATGTCGGCAAAGGTAACGAAATTAAAGTAGGTGATATTGATCATTTGACAATCAGAGAATGGATGGCACATCTGTATGCTCAAGATAAGAAAAAAACATCAATAGCACGTAAATTAGCAAGCCTTAGAACTTTTTTTCAATTTTTAATAAGAGAAGGCGTTTTGGAAGTAAATCCCGCCAGATTAGTCTCGAGACCGCGGATTGAACAAAAACTTCCAACGACTTTGTCGGTTGAGGAAGTAACCAAGTTTATAGAAATGCCAGATCTCTCGACAGACTTAGGTAAGCGAGATCGTGCAATTCTAGAGTTTTTATATGCGACCGGTGTCAGAGTTAGTGAATTGGTTAATTTAAATCTTCGTGATATTGATTTTCGTGAAAAAGTAGTTCGGGTAACTGGTAAGAGGAGAAAACAACGAGTGGTCCCCTTTGGTGAATATGCTGCTCAAGCATTGATGCTCTATTTGGTTGAGGCAAGACCAAAATTTTTGGCTAACTGTCCACCCAGCAAACGAGATGAGCAAGCAGTTTTTTTGAATTATCAAGGAACAAGAATTACAACGCGTTCGGTGGGTAGGATGGTGGAGAAATACATCAAACAGTGTGCTGACTTACATTCCATCTCACCACACTCACTCAGGCATACTTTTGCGACTCACCTACTGGATAAAGGGGCTGATTTGCGGGCAATTCAGGAGCTTCTCGGACATGCAAGGCTCTCTACGACTCAAATTTATACTCAAGTTTCAATGGAAAAATTGATCGAGGAATATACGAGAACTCATCCGAAATCGTAGCTATTATCGAATAACTAATCAGCGCAAGTGATAATCCTGTAAGTATCGCCTACTAAAACTCTCTTTCGAAGTTAAAATTTGCAGTCTAAAAAACTTTTGTCCGAGCGGACTTGCGATCTAGAATCGATTTGCGGCATTTTCCACTGATACAGAGTTTATTGCGATATACGAGGCATCCTTAAATTTCGATTGGTAGCGTCACAATTTTCTCATCACTAATAAACCTAACCAGCTTTTTCAGCTTGCATGGAGAGATTAATTTTGGCTCTCTCCATGCAATAGATTGATATCGGCGTGATAAAGCGCCTGATTAGTGATTGGTTTAGAATATGTATGCATTCGCTGATATGAGCGCATTTGCAATACGCTGGCGAGCAGCGATAGTATTCACTGGTGCTGAGTTTTTGGTGAAACGTTTTAATGCCACCAGCAACATTTTCATTTCGTCGCCCTCTGCCATCGCGGCGATGGTATTTCTTGCGATCATCTCAATTTTCTGCATGGCATCGTTACAAAAAACGCTTGCCATGTCTATCTGCTTAGAGGCATCCATGCCGCGCGAAGCGTTTTTCTTCGCTCTAAGCACAGCAGTTTCCATAGCGTATGCGTTCATGATTATATCTGCGCAGTTCAAGAGGATTTCTTGCTGATTTTGTAGATCGGCCATGTATTTTTGAGCCGCAGTGCCTAATATCATCAGCGCAACTTTTTTCGCATTTTTTGATAGCCTAGTTTCATTTGCCAACAAACCATCATCTTCGTCAAATGAAAGGCTCGGGTTCATGATCTCATCTTGTAGAGCTTTAGCTGCAGGTATCAAATCGAGCTGTCCCTTTAGTGCGCGTTTCATCAACATTCCGGGTATCAGCATACGATTTATTTCGTTAGTGCCCTCATATATACGGCTTATGCGCGCGTCGCGATAGGCTTTTTCAGCTGGATAATCAGCAGAGTAGCCATAGCCACCGTAGATTTGCACCATTTCATCAACCACATAGTCCAGTGCCTCTGAGCAGAATACCTTATTTATCGAACTCTCTACGGCATATTCCTCTATGGATCTCATTTTCTTCTCATTGTCGGCCCCGTCACCTATCAGAGCGTCGATCATTCCTACGGTTCTATATGTGATGCTTTCGGAAACCCACGTTCTAATTGCCATCTCAGCCAATTTGTGTTTTATAGCACCGAATGACGATATGGGTTTGCCAAACTGATGACGTTCATTCGCATAGCGAATGGATTGATGAAGAGCTAGTTTTGCTCCGCCTGTCGCCGAAGCTCCTAATTTGAATCTGCCAACATTCAAAATGTTGAAAGCAATTTTTGCTCCATCTCCGATATTACCAAGCAAATTTTCCACCGGCACTCGCGCATCTGATAAAATCAGTGGAGTAGTTGAACTAGATTTTATACCCATTTTATGTTCTTCAGCACCAGGTCTACAGTTTTCACTTCGCTCCACCAGGAAGGCTGAAAACTTTTCGCGTTCTCCATTCACCTTTGCGAAAACAATGTAGATATCCGCAAATCCTCCATTTGAAATCCACATTTTTTCGCCGTTTAGGATGTATTCCCTCCCGTCCTCAGATAACCTAGCATGGCACTTAGCTCCTAAGGCATCAGAACCACTCCCGGCCTCTGAAAGGCAATAAGCAGATACTACCTCACCAGAGACTATTTTGGGAATCCATGTCTTCTTCAGCTCCTCCGACCCGAAATACAAAATAGGCAAAAGCCCAATGGAGGTTTGTGCTCCGAAAGTCGTTCCGAATCCTCCACTACGGCCGATGTTCTCGGCTATTACGACTCCTGTCGTTTGATCTAGCCCTAATCCTCCGTATTCCTCAGGAATTGTGGCCCCCAAAAGCCCAAGCTCTCCTGCCTTGCGTAATAAATCACGCGCCACTTGCCAATTATGCTTCTCCATTTCCGGGATTTGCGGTATTACCTCATTGTCAACGAAACTACGTGTCGTCTCGCCAATCATTCGTTGCTCTTCCGTCAAATCCTCCGGCGTACATAGATCAGAAACATTCTCTATCAAGAACGCTCCGCCTTTTATGAATTCCTTTTCCATTTTTGCTTCCATAACCTTTTGAGCTCCTTTCCTTTTTCCGAAATTATACCTGAATGAATATTCATTCAGCAAGCCGCACCAAGCGAATTAATACAGATTTGATTGAATTCTCGGCACAGCACGAAATTGATTAAACTGTAGGGATTTCGAGGTTGAACTTTTGAGGTAGAGGTCGATTTTCCTGTTTGCGATAAGGTAGGAAAATATGGAATTGAGAGAATTTTAAAAACTTCGTGTGGAGGTTTATTTATGAAGGTAAAAATCAAGTTTCTAAGTTTGTTAAGTGGAAAGACGACTTCTGTTTGTTTGATTGTTCTTTTACCTCTTATGGCTTTGAATTGTAATCAGAATATGAAGGTTGAGGAAGCGTCCAAGGAGCTTGCTGAGAAGAGCAAAGTAAGAACTATGCAGATCGGCAGTCCAGCGTTTGCTGATGGAGCGGCCATTCCGAAGAAGTATACATGTGAAGGAGAGGATGTATCGCCGCCACTGAATTGGGGATCTGCCCCAGAAGGGACGAAAAGTTTTGCTTTAATAAGCGAAGATCCTGATGCACCTTCTGGAATATGGGTACATTGGGTTATTTATAATATTCCTGGTGAAGTAAATAAACTCAGCGAGAACATACCAAAATCTGAGGTGGTTTTGAATGGAGTTAAGCAAGGTCTTAATGATTTTGAGCAGATAGGATATGGTGGTCCTTGCCCTCCTCCTGGAAAAGCACATCGTTATTTCTTCAAAATTTATGCCTTAGATTCTTATGTAAACCTGAAGTCAGGAGCGCGTAAAGAGGAATTAATAAAGGCGATTCAGAGTCACATATTGGCAGAAGGACAGCTTATTGGAACTTATCGGATTGACCGATAAAATACAAGTAATTCGTTTTGCTTTAGTGGATATCAAAATCGTCAGTACTTTGTGAAGAAAGCCGCCAGATTCGGCTTTGTTATCACAGCTTGCTAATGTGTTTCTGAGGCACTCTATTATGCAGAGAAGCCTAGCAGAGGTGATCTTTATTGCAGCGCTTCTAATAACTCTTTTTCTAGTTGTGCCACAGTCCAATCGTTGCCGGTAAAGACTTTTTTAACTTTTCCATCGGGCGTGATTACGGCTGTTCGAAGTGAGTGATTAAATTGAGTCTTATCGTTTTGATCCACTTCATATCTTAGACCAAAGAAATCAGCTATTTTTCTAATTTCTTTCTCAGGCCCGACGGCTAGTTGCCATACTGTGAAATCAGGCTTACTGCCTTTACCCATGTAGCCAATCCCATAGGCCTTCAATTTTTCAGGGGTATCGTAAGCTGGATCAAAGGAGATGGTCAACAATCTAACTTTGTCCCGATATTCTGAATTTAAAAGTTTATTATTCAAATCACTAAAGTTCACAGACATCTTGACACAATAATCCGTAAGTGGGCATCGCGAGTATATGAAGGTTATCGCTAGTGCCTTTCCTCGGAAGTCTCGCAGTGATATTTTCTTGCCGTCTTGATTTGTCAGTTGAAAATCAGGCACTTCTTTCCCAATCTGAGCTACGTCATTTCTAGTAGGTGGCGGAGGTAAATCCTTCAAATTCGTAGCTATGATCATCAAATTTTCAAGCCAATATGGGTCTTTTGCATTTTCGTCTACGACCAGATCGGCTTTTATTTCTACGCCAGGAACTAAGTCTTCCCAAACCCAATCAGCATGAATTGGAAAAGTCATCGTCATTTTAGGCATAAAACCCGGTATTTCCTCATGCTCTATTTCAGCTTTCTTATTTATTTTGTCTACGGATATGACTTTTCCGTGTAGTTCATATCGTTTTGCCGATGGATTTTCGTTTGAAACAGTCTGATTGGCCTTCTGATTACAACTTGATAAGAGTAAAGCGATGAGAAATAAAAACGTGACTCTCATTTTTCTCTCCTACACCACTAAAGTTACCATATATTTTATTGAGTGCGAAAGATCGTCAGCGAAGCCCTGACAAGCTAAACGTGCAGAGCATAAAACTTAAAATTAAATTAAGCTAGCCTAGAGGTTTAGAATGTTGCGTTAAGTTGACTGATGATAAAAATTGGGCACTAGGACGAGCAATTAATCTCTAAATGTAGTAGCGTAAATTAAACAAAACTTGATTTTTTGAGGCTTAGGTGATTCAATCTATTTTGAACGTGGTGATTTAAGGCAACTTGCGACCACGTAAAACAAACCGCTAAACAGCCGCAAGTCAAGTCGAAAACGAATGCGCGCCTGTTTGGCGCAATTTTTTTAGAGAAATTTTATGAAAAAAGATTTTTTAGAATTTTTGAAGGAAAAAATAGTCGTTTTCGACGGAGCCATGGGGAGCAATCTCCAAGGGCAGAATTTATCTATTGAAGATTGGGGTGGCCCACAATTCGAAAATTGTTCGGAAAATCTGATATACACGAAGCCGGAAGCAATAGAAAAAGTTCATGTAGGATTTTTGGAAGTTGGATGCGATGTCATAGAGACGAATACTTTTGGTGCGAATGGAGTCGTATTAAGCGAGTTTGGCATTGCTGATAAAACTTATGAGATAAATAAAAAAGCAACCGAATTAGCAAAGCGTCTAGCTGACGAATTTTCAACAAAGTCTCATCCACGATTTGTAGCGGGTTCTATAGGTCCAGGCACAAAGCTACCTACTCTAGGTCACATATCCTATGATCAGTTAAAGCAAGCTTATAGGGATCAGATTTGGGGATTATTTGACGGCGGGGCTGATATGTTCATTATCGAGACTTGTCAAGATATATTGCAGACAAAAGCTGCCCTTGCCGCCATTTTTGAGTTTTTTGAAAAAAGACGTGTACGCATACCCGTAATAGTGCAGGTCACCATTGAAACGTTCGGGACAATGTTGAATGGCACGGAGATATCTGCTGCTTTAACAGCGCTTGAGCCATTTCAGATAGACGTAATTGGTATGAATTGTGGAACAGGACCTGATCAAATGACTGAAAATGTAAAATATCTCTGCGAGAATTCTCCTTTTCCGGTTTCTGTTCTTCCAAATGCTGGATTGCCAGAAGTGCGTGATGGTAAACAATTCTACACAGAAACGCCCGAAAATTTCGCGAAAAAGATTGAGCATTTTGCAAAAGATTTTGGTGCGAATGTCGTTGGCGGGTGTTGTGGAACTACCCCAGCTCATTTGAAATTAGTGGTAGAAAGAATGCAATCTATCTCCCCGAAGCCTAGAAGTCCAAGGTTTGTGCCGGCTGCCTCATCGATTTACATATCTCAACCTTATGTTCAGGACAACTCATTTTTGATAGTTGGAGAAAGAGTCAATGCCTCTGGCTCTAAGAAGATGAGAGACTTACTTCAAGCAGAAGATTGGGATGGTCTGGTTCAATTAGCCAAGGAACAGGAGCGTGAGGGAGCTCATGTTTTGGATGTGAACGTGGATTTTGTCGGACGTGATGGCGTCAAGGATATGCACGAGCTCGTTTCCAGATTGGTTACGAACATAAAGATTCCCTTAATGCTTGACTCGACGGAATGGCAAAAAATGGAGGCGGGTCTAAAACTCGCTGGAGGGAAATGCATACTAAACTCCACTAATTATGAAGATGGAGAGCCCAGATTCTTCAAAGTTCTTGAGTTAGCGAAGACATACGGTGCGGGCGTTGTAATCGGAACTATCGATGAAGAAGGAATGGCGAGAACTGCAGAAAGAAAATTTGCGATAGCTCTTCGTGCATATAAACAAGCGACGGAGTATGGAATCAAGCCTTATGATATATTTTTCGATCCACTAGCCCTGCCAATTTCAACCGGAATTGAAGAAGACAGAAAAAATGCAGCTGAGACAATCAAGGCTATAAAGCTTATTCGCCAAAATTTTGCTGATGTGAATATAATCTTAGGCATTTCCAATATCTCTTTTGGTCTGAATCCAGCAGCGCGCATTGTTTTGAACTCTGTTTTTCTTCATGAGTGTGTTCAAGCTGGCATGAATTCAGCAATTGTAAACGCCTCAAAAATTCTGCCCTTGAGTCGTTTCAATGAACATGAAATAGAAGTCGCGCTCGATTTGATTTACGACAGGCGCAGATTCGAAGGTGACATATGCCTCTACGATCCCCTAGCGGAGTTCACAAAACTTTTTGAAGGAAAAAGCACTAAATCAATAAAGGCTGATACACAAAACTTAACGCTCGAGGAGAAGTTAAAGCGACACATAATCGATGGCGAGAAGATCGGATTGGAAGAGAATCTTAAAAAGGCGCTCGAGAAATACTCTCCGTTGGACATCATAAACAATATTCTACTAGACGGCATGAGGGTTGTCGGTGATCTGTTTGGATCAGGGAAAATGCAACTACCGTTTGTTCTACAATCAGCTGAAGTAATGAAAGTAGCTGTTAAGTTTCTCGAGCCTTTCATGGAGAAAGTGGAGGGTGTTTGTAAAGGAACCATGGTGCTTGCCACTGTAAAGGGCGATGTACATGATATTGGTAAGAATTTGGTCGATATAATCTTGACTAACAATGGTTATCGAGTCATAAATCTTGGAATTAAACAGCCCATAGAGGAGATTTTAAAGGCTTATGAAGAGCACAAAGCTGATGCAATAGGAATGAGTGGCTTATTAGTGAAATCAACGCTGATAATGCGAGACAATCTAGAGATAATGAATGAGAGAGGGATTACAGTGCCAGTAATTTTAGGTGGGGCTGCTCTAAATAGGAAATATGTTGAGGAAGAGCTAATTCCGCTCTACAAGGGAAGGTTGTTTTATGCGCGTGATGCTTTTGATGGCTTGCATGCAATGGATGAAATTACAGGACAAAAATCTGACAGAGCCAAAGCACAAATAAAGAGCAATGGTAGGCAAGAGCTTTTGGCTGAAGAGGCAAAAATCGGGAAGAAAATCAGGCATCTTTCCTCGAAGACAAAACATGATACAACGCACACGAAACGATCCAATGTTTCCATTGATGTGCCAATACCCAAAGCCCCTTTCTATGGTTCCAAGGTAGTTCACGTAAAGGACCTAAATAAAGTTTTTGCTTTTATAAACAAAACTGCTCTCTTTAAAGGCCAATGGCAATTCAAGCAAGGTCGTCGCACAACAGAGGAATACGAACAGTTTTTACAGAAAGAGGTATATCCAAAATTTAACGAATTAAAGGCGCTTGCGATCAGAGATAAACTACTTGAGGCAAAGTTGGTTTATGGATATTTTCCATGTCAATCCGAAGGAAATGATTTGATAATTTACAGAGAGGATGAAAAGACTGAGTGGTTACGCTTTACATTCCCACGTCAGCCCGTGACTCAGCGTGGGAGTCAGAATTTATGTATAGCTGACTTTTTCGCTCCAAAGGATAGTGGAAGAATTGATGTTGTAGCTTTTCATCTCGTGACGATGGGGCAGAAAGCTTCGGAGTATTCTGCTAAGTTGTTTGAATCAGATAATTACACAGAGTATCTCTTGTTTCATGGGCTTTCTGTAGAGGCTACTGAGGCACTAGCTGAGTTTTGGCATAAGCGTATTCGTGAAGAGCTTGGAATAGCGGACGAAGATGCTGAAGATATAGAGAAGCTCTTTAAACAAGGCTATCGCGGAGCACGTTTCAGCTTTGGTTATCCTGCGTGTCCGAACTTAGAGGACCAAGCGAAGATCTTTGAGCTTCTGCAGCCGGAAAGAATAGGTGTGCAACTTACTGAAGAATTTCAATTAAACCCGGAGCAATCAACATCTGCCATAATAGTCCATCACCCTGAAGCCCGATATTTCAATATCGAGTAGTCTTACCGATGATTTGAAGCCTGCAGAGTAAAGTTAGCTTATGGTCATAGAGTGTTTGTGATCAGAAGGTTTTTACTTGGTCGGATTGTACATAAACAATTCTGCTCGAGAAGATCAGGTTTTCTTTGATTTTCGGAAAGATACACTTTATCTAATTCCGAATATTTACTCTCTATGATCCGTCAGACAAGGTTTTCTAAGGTTTATCAGGTTTTTGCTTATTAGTCGGTTGGGGTTTTTCCTGCT